>JBNMGN010000002.1:0-221245 GCA_050872265.1 Coprococcus sp. | reverse complement strand
CCCCATATCCGATGTCAACCTCCCTCTTAAAATATATACAAAACAAAAAAGGAGCCTCGGCTCCTTTTTTGTATGCAAAAATATAATATTGATCAGATCATAGATCTCACTATTTCAACGCATTGCAATATTTGTTTTATTTTGATCTTACTCGTAAGTAACATTTGCCTTGTCATTCTTCTCAAATACTGTAACCCATGTCTTTCCAGGGTTAAGCTTTAACTCTTCCCCATCGGCTGTGTAGTACTTGGTCTGTGAATTAAGGCTTGTCTTCTCCCATGTTACAGGTACGATGACACCGTTTGAAGCATAGTATCCTTCTCCCTTACCTACAAGGGCGATATCCTGTCTGCCGTAGTCATCTATTGTTGAGTACTCAGCAAACTGTATAAGAACATTCTCATACTTAAGCTGCTCGCCTGTCACATCATCAATATGCTCTTCACCATACTGGAATCTGTAGTAAAGACCGTCATCTGAGTGATATTCGAACCAAGGTGTTCTGCTGCTGTTAAATGCAGTTGTGATCTTGTTGGCTGTCTCGCCACCCTCAGGTGTCACAACCTCATCATTGAACTTAAATACGCTCTTGAAATCAGAAGGATGTTCTGTGGAATATCCCTTATATTCAATACCTGCCTTTATCATATCGGTAGTTGTATAAACATTATGTGGTGCTGAGCGGTCTGAAGAACGGTAATATACTGTACTTCCCTCTGCACTTAATCCACTGAGGTCATCTATGCCTGTGCTGTCGATCATTTCCTGTCCCTGTGGAGACTGACCATAGTGAAGATATATCGAATCAAATTCATTTGCAATAGTTACATAATAGTGACGACAGCTTCTGATAGAACCTAACTTCTCTATGTTGTCATAGTCGTTAAAGATTGCCAGAAGTCTTGTGATACCACCCTCAACAACACATTCATATACTATGTCTGCCTTGGATACGTCGCTCTGTGGCATTGCGTCAATGATGTTGTTGATCATTACGCTTATAGGTCTGCCATAAGGAGTTGTCCTTTCAGTGTTCCACTCACCGGTCAGATCGTTGTAGTAGCCTTCATGTTGTACCTCTGTAACCGCCTCCGATGTATCCGGAAATTCTGCCTCTGTAATCTCAACAGTAGGCTCCGTTGTAGTTGCTGTTGTTTTCTCTTCCTTGCTTCCACATGCTGCCATGCTGAATACCATAGCTGCTGCTGCGATCACACAACCAAGCTTAAATTTTTTCATAGTCTCTTGTGTATCCTTTCATTGTAAGAATTTTTTCCTGAAGTTCCTCCATGATCACCCGTTCCTCATCCTCCATATGGTCATAGCCAAACAAATGAAGCATGCTATGTGCCACAAGAAATGCCAGTTCCCGGTGAACAGAATGATTGTATTCCTTTGCCTGCTCGTACACCTTGTCTACGGATATGACTATATCCCCAAGGAGTAATTCCCCTGATTCCGGATTAAAATAATCCGACACGGCAGATTCTGCAATACTGAAATCTCCAGGAGTTTTATAATCAATCAAAGGAAATGACAACACATCCGTAGGTCTGTCGATATTCCTTTGCTGGTTATTTATTTCGTGTATCGAGGCATTGTCCGTAAGCAGGACATTCACCTCACATTCGTAGGGACATTCTATGAAATCCAGTGCCCCGTCGATGATATCATTTATGACCTTTTCATAGTCAGAAATCTCAATATCACCATATTCGTTTTCTATAAAATAAGACATGTATATTACCTCTTACTTCTTCCGTCAGCGTGGTTCTTCCTTGACTGGCTGTTCTTTCTTTCCGCCTGCTTCTTCTCCCTGGCTGCATTCTTAGCCTCATAGGCTTCATATGCATTTACGATCTTCTGTACCAGAGGATGTCTTACAACATCAAGGCTTGTAAGCCTGCACACACTGATTTCGTCCACATTCTTAAGCACATCCAGAGCAACCTCAAGACCCGACTTGGAATCAAAGGGAAGATCCTTCTGAGAGAGATCTCCGGTTATTATGGCCTTTGAACCGAAGCCTATTCTTGTAAGGAACATCTTCATCTGGGCAGGCGTTGTATTCTGTGCCTCATCTAAAACAATATAGGCATTGTCCAGTGTTCTTCCTCGCATGTATGCAAGTGGGGCAACCTCTATAAGTCCCTTCTCCATGTTCTTCATGAAGCTTTCCGCTCCCATGATCTCATAAAGGGCGTCATAGAGAGGTCTTAAGTACGGATCAACCTTGCTCTGAAGATCTCCCGGAAGAAATCCCAGCTTCTCACCGGCCTCTATGGCAGGTCTGGTCATTATGATCCTTGATACCTCACCATTCTTAAATGCAGTTATGGCCTTCGCCATGGCGATATAGGTCTTACCGGTTCCGGCAGGTCCCACACCGAACACTATCATGGACTTGTCTATGGCATTGACATAGCTCTTCTGGCCATGGGTCTTAGGCTTTACAGGCTTTCCCTGAACAGTGTGGCATATTATATCCCTGTCAAGATCCACCAGCTTCTCTGTGGTATTGTTCACAGTACCTGTGGCCATTGATATGGAATAATCAACCTTCTGGGCGTCTATTATATTTCCTCTCTCAGAAAGCTCTATCAACTCGCTCATTACTCCGATAGCCTTATCTACAGATGTCTCCTCACCTGATATCTTTAACTTGTCATCCCTGAATATCATGGTGACTGAAAATGCTTTTTCAATTTTCTTGGCATTTGCGTCAAACTGTCCGAATACATTCTGGACATGATCTGTTGCAACAGTAATAGATTTTGAAATACTTCCCAATGTTCTTTCCTTCTCCTAAGCTGATACTGCCCTGCGGCATGATCTACTATTCTGTCGTCGGCACTTCATGAAGCTCCGCAGGCACCCCCGCCTGTATCACAACCTTTATGGTTCCACTGGCTTTTAATGTTTTACCGACAGTTATTATTTTAACATTTTTTTCTACTATTTGCACCCCTTTTTCTTGCAAAGTGCCAATATAATAATTAAGGTCGCTGTCGGCTATACTCCGAAGCTCCTCTTCTGTATATTCTGCCTCCTTTAAAGTGTATCCGCTGTAGCTGTTGTCGATTATATATATGGGCAGATACAGGTCATTAAAGAAGCATACCTGGGTCTGCTCCTGGCGTTTCTCAAAGCTTTTACCGGAGGGCTCACCGCCCATATCAAGGCGAAATCTTCCAACAACAATGCTTTTATATTGCCCTGTCTCCCCTGAGGGTTCCTTACTGTAATAGCTGTAGGAATATGTTCTGTCATAATCAAAGTCACAGTAGGCATATATGATCCCGGACGCCTTAACCTGCTTTGTGCGGATGGTCTCACCGCTGTCATCATTTATGGATACGGAGCCTGATATAAGTATATCTCCGGCACTTACCTCATCCCCTGCGGAAACCACCGGAGTTCCGTTTGAGGCAATTATGGATTTTATGATACAGTCCCTGTCTGCCACTATGTTACAGTACTCCATGGAATTTTGCTCCACATCGGAGATATTTGCCGAGGTGCCACCGTAATTGTTGTATACCCTGGCAACCTCCATATCAAGATACAGACAGGTGCCTTTTGTGTATACGCTTATCCATATGATCTTCGGATATTTTTCCTTTATGAGGCTCTCTATGTGCTCTTTGTCCACATCCTTTTTTAACATTCCTGTCCTGATGTTACAGGTGTCCAGATAATCCGTGATCTCCTCATTGGTGTAAGCATAATCTCCTGTGGTGTCAAGACCGGTTATCTCTATCCTCCATATGAACAGATTTTGTATGTATAATATGGCACATACAGACAAAAATATCCCCAGGATCACAAGCTTGTTCCTTATCCTGCGGCATATGCAGTTAAGGCCACAGTCCTCCGTCTTTATGTCCGTGCCGGTCTTCTCCGCTATCTCCATAAGCATTTCTTTATTTTTTATACCTGTGCGAAATCTCACCTCATCTCCGTCGGTCATATTTTCAATACCGCATATCTTTATCCTTTTTGATCTGCAGATATTGAAAAATCTCACACTGGTTTTACTGTCAATGCTTACGGTCACATATCCACACAAAAGCATATTTAGATAATCCCACATACTAACTCCCCGATGTCTTTATATCATTTCATAGGATATGCTGCTGATGAAGCCGGTGATCCTTATTTCATAATCTGTGAAATTCTGCAGCATAAGCTTTCTTCCTGTTATATTGACGGTATATTTCTTGCATTTGATCCTTATGTTATCATCTGAAACACAGATTATCTTTTTGTAATTTTCTATGGATATAAACCGATATGAAAGAACTGTAACTCTTGAATTAGCCTTGAACACATCCTCCGGGATACCGATGTATTCATTTAACCATTTTAATTTAAGCATATATGATACACAGAACATTCCAGACTTTTTCTTTTAAATATATTCCATGACATGGAGAATAAGAACAGGAAAGCTATAAATCAGCGATGAAACACGCTTTGCGAGTTTTATTCGCTGATTAGCAGTCGTCAAATGCGATCATGCAAGCATGTCGCCCTTGACTCGTTGCCATAACAAAAACAGGTGCCATATGACACCTGCTTTTGTAAAAAAATCATTTCACATATTTATACGTTTTATTTATACTTACGCTTTCTAGCTGCCTCTGATTTCTTTTTACGCTTTACAGAAGGTTTCTCGTAATGCTCTCTCTTACGTATCTCCTGTTGGATACCTGCCTTCGCACAGTTTCTCTTGAATCTGCGAAGAGCGCTATCTAATGTTTCGTTTTCTTTAACTATTACGTTTGACATCTCTCACCTGACCTCCCTCCAGTTGTATATTGTGCAACCAAAAAACAACTGTTTGGGTTTTTTAAGCACATGTTGTATTATATCATAATTTATCCATTCGTCAACAAAAATTTATTAAAATGTAATAAATTATATAAAATGTCGATAATCCGGGGCTTAAAGCTGTGATTTTGCTACCTCTACAGCCTTAACTAAAGCCTCTTCGATACCCTCAGGCTTCTTACCTCCTGCCTGTGCCATGTTTGGACGTCCACCGCCGCCGCCACCTACGATAGCTGCGATCTGCTTGATGATATTGCCTGCATGGGCACCTGCCTTAACGGCGTCATCTGTTGCCATGGCAATAAGATTTACCTTGCCATCAAGCTCTGAAGCCAGAACGATAACTGAGCATCCGAGCTTTGACTTGAACTCATCACCAAGATTTCTCAGTGAGTTCATGTCTGTACCAGGAATATTGACAGGAAGGATCTTAACTCCGTTATGCTCAACCACGTTGCTCATAACGTCACCTACAGAATCCTTAGCCATCTTGTCCTTAAGCTTCTTGTTCTCAGCATTTAAGGTCTTGATCTCCTGGAGAAGCTGCTCGATCCTTGCAGCAACACCTGACATATCTGTCTTGGCTGCCTTTGCTGCGGCAATAAGGTCGCTCTCAGCCTTCTTGTAGTAATCTATGGCACCCTTTGATGTAAGGGCTTCTATTCTTCTTGTTCCTGCAGCTACACCGGCCTCTGATATGATCTTGAAGGTTCCGATATCTGATGTGTTCTTAACGTGAGTACCACCACAAAGCTCCTTTGAGAAGTCACCCATGGATACAACTCTTACTGAGTCTCCGTACTTCTCGCCGAAAAGAGCCATTGCTCCTGTCTTCTTAGCCTCATCAAGAGTCATGATATTGGTCTCAACATCTATTGCTTCTTCGATCTCTTTATTTACAATGTCCTCAACCTTGGCTATCTCTTCCTTTGTCATAGCCTGATCATGGGAGAAGTCGAAACGGAGTCTGCCCGGCTCAACAAGGGAACCTGCCTGCTCAACGTGATCTCCGAGAACCATCTTAAGTGCCTTCTGGAGAAGGTGTGTTGCTGAGTGGTTGTTACATATAAGAGCTCTTCTTTCTGCGTCAATCGAAAGGTGTGCAGGATCACCTACATTAAGCTCCCCTGACTCAACATATCCTATATGGGCGATCTTACCGCCTACAACCTTAACTGTATCCTGAACTACAAATGTACCGTTTTCTGTCTTTATTACACCTGTATCTCCGATCTGGCCACCCATGGTAGCATAAAACGGAGTCTCAGGAAGGATAACAGAAGCCTGCATACCCTCAGATATTGTATCAACTATAACAGATTTCTTCTTGTCACCATCTGTGATATCTGTTGTGAGGGCAACGATCTTCGAATCATCCTCAAGCTTGTCATAGCCTGTAAATGTTGAAGTCATATCTACAGGAAGCTCCTCATATATAGTAGCGTCAGCACCCATATATGTTGAAACCTTACGTGCCTTTCTTGCAGTCTCACGCTGGATGTTCATGCACTCTGTGAACTTCTCCTCGTCTACTGTGAAGCCGTCCTCCTCAATGATCTCCTTTGTAAGATCAAGAGGGAATCCGTATGTGTCATAGAGTTTGAAAGCGTCCTCGCCCTTAAGGACTGTCTCACCGGCAGCCTTAAGCTCCTCTGTATATTTCTTGAGGATAGCAAGACCTGTATCTATAGTCTTATTAAAGCTTTCCTCTTCCTTTCTGATCTTGTTGAATATATATTCCTTCTTCTCGCCAAGCTCAGGATATGCGTCCTGTGAAACCTCGATTACTGTATTTGCCAGTTCTGTAAGGAACTGACCCTCTATTCCGAGAAGTCTTCCGTGTCTTGCAGCACGTCTTAAGAGTCTTCTTAATACATAGCCTCTTCCCTCGTTTGAAGGTACGATACCGTCAGATGTCATGAATGTAACGGATCTGATATGGTCTGTAATAAGACGGATGGATACATCCTTCTTAGGATCCTCAAGATATGTTACATGAGCCATCTCACATACCTTATCTCTCAATGCCTTAATGGTATCAACGTCAAATATAGAATCTACATCCTGTACAACTACTGCCAGTCTCTCAAGACCCATACCTGTATCTATATTCTTCTGCTCAAGCTCTGTATAGTTATTGTGTCCGTCATTGTTGAACTGTGTAAATACATTGTTCCATACTTCCATGTATCTGTCACAGTCACAGCCTACGGTACAGCCCGGCTTGCCACATCCGTACTTCTCGCCTCTGTCATAGTAAACCTCTGAACATGGACCGCAGGGACCTGCACCATGCTCCCAGAAGTTGTCTTCCTTACCAAATCTGAATATCCTTGAAGGGTCTATACCGATCTGCTTGTTCCAGATATCAAATGCTTCATCATCATCCTGGTATACTGATGGGTACAATCTGTCAGGGTCAAGTCCCACAACATCTGTAAGGAACTCCCATGTCCAGTGTATAGCTTCAGTCTTGAAATAATCGCCAAATGAGAAATTACCCAGCATTTCAAAGAATGTACCATGTCTTGCTGTCTTACCTACATTCTCGATATCACCTGTTCTGATACACTTCTGGCATGTGGTAACACGTCTTCTTGGTGGTATCTCCTGACCGGTGAAGTATGGCTTAAGTGGTGCCATTCCGGAATTGATGAGAAGTAAGCTGTTGTCATTATGTGGAATAAGTGAGAAGCTGTTCATCTTAAGATGTCCCTTGCTCTCAAAAAACTCCAAAAACATTTTTCTTAATTCATTTACGCCGTAATATTTCATTACATTTTCCTCCAACTATTGGCACGGCCTGGCGTGCTCTCCTTTTTTATGTGTCATCTGACACTTTCCTATGGACAACCGTCCATTTGATCTTTGACTTTTATATCTATCTTCTGTCTGACAATTCCTTGGTTATATCATCCCAGGTAATGCCCTGTTCAACCATGAGCACCATAAGGTGATAAAGGAGATCAGATATTTCATACTTTGTCTCCTCTGTATCAGAGTTCTTGGCTGCCACAAGCACCTCAGTCACAGCCTCCCCAAGCTTCTTTAATATCTTGTCCGTACCCTTGTCCAGAAGATAGTTCACATATGAACCTCTCTCAGGATTTTTCTGTTTATCCTCAATATACTCGTACTCATCCTCGAACACCTTAAGGGGGTTTGTATCATCATACTGCTTTTTAACAAGATTTGTAAAGAAGCAGTTATGGCTTCCGGTATGGCAGGCGGCACCGATCTGGGATACTCGGGCAAGGATCGTATCCTTGTCACAGTCAAGATCCAGGGACTTGACATACTGAAAATGTCCCGATGTCTCTCCCTTGGTCCACAGCTCCTGTCTGCTTCTGCTGAAGTAGCACATCTTACCGGTCTCTATGGTCCTGTTAAAGGACTCCTTATTCATGTATGCCAGCATAAGGACCTCACCGGTCTTGTACTCCTGGACGATACATGGTATAAGTCCGTCTGAATTTAACTTAAACTCGTCAAATGAAATCGTTGACTCAAATACGGTAACAGGGATATTCTCTTTCCTGCACTCCTGCTTTATCTGCATTATATCCATCTTTGACAGATTATACAATGACACCGACTCCGCTTCTGTTTCATCAAGAAGGGAAGCCACCTCACTGCCCTCTGTGGAATAAGAGGACACTATAACAGGAAGACCAACCAGCTCCCGTATCTCCTTAACTATATTCACATAGTCCGGAACCTCATTATTGTGGAGGAGCAACAGCTCTCCGGCTCCCAGACTCTTTAATTTCTTGGCATATGCCACAGGATCCTCACACTCTGTAAGATCTATGGTAACTATTATCCTTCCTGAACCGAAGCTGTCCGCCGCCTCTGTTACCAGTGCCGGATTGTTCAGGGCTGCCGATTTGATACATACCTTTGAGGCTCCCGCATAGAGAACATGCTTCACATCATCTATAGTTTTAATTCCGCCGCAGGCAAGAAGTGGAATATCTATATTCTTGCAGATATCTCTTATGGTGGCTATATCCGCCTCTCTTCCTTCCTTTGTTGCCTTGCTGTCGAAGAAAGCAACCTCGTCCGCACCTGCGTCATTGTAGTACTTTGCCATGCCCACCGGATCATCAAGATCAAGACATGGAATAACCTTTACGTTGTTCATATTATCACTCCTCAGATCATTGAACATCAGCCCATCAAAATCCGCTATTAATATTTCAATGGGGCTTCATCTTTAATGTTATAACGAACCCTTTGTCGAAAGCAGCTTTCCCTTAAGTCTCTCGTCTATTGAGGTTGCCTCATCAAGAGCCTTGGCAAATGCCTTAAATGCCGCCTCTATAATATGATGGTCGTTCTCTCCTGAAAATTGTTTAAGGTTAATGTTCATCTCAGCAGCATAGGATACCGCATAGAAAAACTCCTTAACCATCTGTGTATCAAAGTATCCCACTCTCTCAGTGGAGAGATTAAGATCGTATACAAGATAAGGTCTGCCGGACAGATCTATGGCACACATGACCAGAGTCTCATCCATCGGAAGAAAGAAATTACCGAAACGCTTAATGGTCTTCTTGTCTCCCAAGGCACCCTTGATGGCCTTTCCAAGCACGATACCTGTATCTTCTATTGTATGATGGCAGTCCACATAGAGATCGCCCTTTACAGTCAGATTAAGATCAAAGAATCCGTGTTTTGCAAAACTGGTAAGCATATGATCAAAAAATCCGATACCTGTGTTTATCTTTGAATTACCGCTTCCGTCCAGGTTCAGTTCAAGACTGATGTCTGTTTCGCTGGTCTTTCTGGTACATTTCACTGCTCTGTCAGCCATTATCCTTATCTCCTTAATATTTTTTATTTAAAAGTGCGGTTACACAATCTGTATAACCGCACATAATTATAGCAAAGTAATCAGTATATATCAAATAATTCTTTACTTACTTTATTTTTTACCGCAAAATAACCTTATTTTCCGTCAAATCTTACTGCGATAGAGTTGGCATGGGCAGTAAGCTTCTCAGACTTGGCAAATGTCTCGATATCCCCATGTACTGCCTCAAGAGCTTCCTTTGAGTAGTAGATTATTGAAGACTTCTTGATGAAATCATCTACTGAAAGCGGTGAGAAGAACTTGGCTGTTCCGTTTGTAGGGAGTACGTGGTTAGGACCTGCGAAGTAATCTCCCAGAGGCTCTGATGAGTATTCACCGATAAATATGGCTCCTGCATTCTTTATCTTGGTCATAACCTCAAACGGATTGGCTGTCACTATCTCCAAGTGCTCGGAAGCAATATCGTTTACTGCGTCGATGGCGTCCTTAAGATCATCTGCAAGAAGGATGTATCCGTAGGTATCTATTGACTTTCTCATGATCTCCTTACGGGACAGGGAATCAATAAACTTGTCAACCCATACTGAAACCTCATCTGCCAGTTCCTTTGATGTGGTAACAAGGATAGCTGACGCCATCTCGTCATGCTCTGCCTGTGACAGAAGATCTGCAGCCACATATCTTGGATTGGCTGTCTCATCTGCAAGGACCATTACCTCTGAAGGACCTGCTATGGAGTCAATGCTTACATGTCCGTATACGGCTCTCTTGGCAAGGGCAACGAATATATTTCCGGGACCTACGATCTTATCAACCTTAGGGATCGACTCTGTACCGTATGCCAGTGCTGCTATGGCCTGGGCACCGCCTGCCTTGAAGATCCTGGTGGCACCTGCTTCATTTGCAGCTACAAGAGTTGTAGGATATACCTTTCCCTCACTGTCACATGGAGTAGTCATGTATATATTCTTAACTCCCGCAACCTTTGCAGGCATGATGTTCATGAGAACTGATGAAGGATATACTGCCTTTCCTCCCGGAACATACACACCAACAGACTCTAGGGCACTTACCTTCTGACCCAACAGTATTCCGCTTTCATCTGTATCAAACCAGCTATACTGCTTCTGCTTCTCGTGATATACCCTGATATTCTCCTTTGCCTTTCTGATAACGTCAAGGAGCTCAGAATCAACCTGTGTATATGCGTAATCTATCTCTTCCTTTGTAACAAGGATATTGCTTTCGTCTATATCAGCCTTGTCAAATTTCTTGGTGTATGAGAACAGAGCCTTGTTGCCGTTGTCTCTCACATCATCAACTATTGCCTGAACTGTTGCTGCATAATCGCCGTAGTTGTTAGGGCTTCTCTTTAAAAGGCTGTTTAACAGATCCTTCTTTGTGTCATTGTTTAATTTTACTATTCTCATTTTTATTCCTCCGATCCTTTGAACTATCTCTATTAATTTAGTTCTGTTCGTTACTCTGTATCAGATTGTTAAGATCTGCAAGAAGCTTTCTTATCCTCTGATTTTCAAGTTTAAGGCTTACCTGATTTACTACCATTCTTGCTGAAAGCGGACATATCTCTTCAAGAACAGTAAGTCCGTTCTCTCTTAAGGTGCTTCCTGTCTCCACTATATCCACGATAACCTCTGACAGTCCCACAATAGGTGCAAGTTCCACGGAACCGTTAAGCTTGATGATCTCTACTGTCTGGTTCTTCCTGTTGTTAAAGTAATCCTTTGCTATGACAGGGTACTTACTGGCAACCCTTATAATCTCATTTTTCTTTAAAAGCTCCCTTGCTGACTCAGGACCGCACACGCACATCCTGCATTTGCCGAAGCCCAGATCCATAACCTCGTAGAGGTTTCTTCCCTCTTCAAGGATGGTATCCTTTCCCACAACTCCTATATCCGCTGCACCATACTCCACATATGTAGGCACATCTGTTGCCTTTGAGAGGAAGAATTTAAGCTTCAATTCCTCATTTACAAATATAAGCTTTCTTGTATCCGGATCCTTCATCTCATCACAGGTTATACCTATCTGCTCCAAAAGTGATAATGTTTTCTTGGCAAGTCTTCCCTTAGCCAATGCAAATGTTAAATATCTCATATATATTCCTCTTATTCCTCTTTCTTATAAAACATCAGATGATCAGTTATTCTGTAGCAGGTCAAAAACCTGTGTCCTGTTGTTTTCCTCTACGAAAATAAGGCTTTCAAAACGCTCCCGTCTGCCGTACTCAACATATTCCTCAAGGGATTTCTTTGTGGATTTTCTTATAAGCTCCACAGATCTTCCCTCTGCACGCTTCTTCATGGCAAATGAAATAGCGGCCTCCTGGTTTTCTATTTCATAAAGGACGATAGAGTCTGTACGTTCAACAGGTATCTCTATGCCCTGTCTGTTTATGGCGTTCATAAGCTCATCAACTTTAAAGGCAAAGCCTATGGAAGGTGCGTCCTTGCCAAACTGCTTAAGAAGATTGTTGTATCTTCCACCTGTCACTATAGCATCACCTGTACCATAGGTATATCCTCTGAATATAATTCCTGTGTAATAATTGTAGCCATCTAACATGGACAGATCAAAACCGATATTCGCCTCATAGCCGTAATAGCTTAATGCCTTGTATACACGTCTTAATCTCTCACACGCCTGAACAGACACACCGTTTGACACATAGGATATGGCTCTGTCTATCATCTCTTCACCGCCAAACAGTGAATCAAAGGCAAGAAATGCTTCCTTGATGTTGTCCGGCACGTTTAATTCCTTAAGATATTCTGAAAGTCCGAAGAAATTCTTGATATTTATATATTCCTTGATCCTTACTGCTGTATCTTCGCTTATGCCCGACTCCTTTACCAGACCCACGAAGTAATCCATGGAACCTATCTCTATCTGAAAATCCCTTATGCCTATCTCCTTAAAGCAGTCAATAACTGTTGATATTATCTCAGCATCGGCAGCAGTTGAATCATCATTTATAAGCTCAGCACCTATCTGTGTTGTCTCCTTCAGCTTTCCCTGGAGCTTAAGGGTATTGATGTATGTATTTCCCGTATAGCACAGTCTCACAGGAAAATCCTCATCTGCATAATACTTTGCCACACATCTTGCGATACTCGGAGTTATATCCGGTCTAAGCACAAGGGTATTGTTATCTCTGTCAAAGAACTTGTACATTTCATTTGAAGGAACAGAGCCCTTGTCTCTGTTAAATATATCGAAAAATTCAAATGTAGGGGTTTCTATATCATGATAACTGTACAGCTTAAGTACATGATGGAGCTTTGCAAGAAGGTTTCTTTTCTTCTCACACTCTGTACCATATGTGTCTCTTACGCCGTCCGGTGTCTGTAATAGTTTGTCCTGCATTTCAATAGTCCTCCTGATTTCTGATCATGTTTAGAAGCTTTACTTTAACAAATTAAAGTGATAATTTGCTACTTCAATAAACCGTGTAAATTATATTAGACAAAACTAATTTTGTCAATACCATTATCTTGATAATAAATCTCGGCTTAAGCATTCAAGATAATGGACTATGGCTCCGTTCTTTCCCCTGATGAACCAGTCCTTTGACAGCTCATCATACCGGAAGTTCTTGGCATGTCCATCCTTTACCCTGTCCACATAGCCCTTGATCTCACTGTATCTCATATAATAGAACTCATTTCTGTGGGTAAATAATATTATGAGGAATGCGATCCCCTCCTGTTTCTCGAAGTTGCCCATAAATTCCAGCTGGTGGTCATGGATGTTCTGCAGTGAGAACACATCCTTGCTGCACTCCTTTGCGTCAAAGCAAATGGGGACTCCCTGACACACACCGATATAATCCACGGTGGAATCCTTCTCGAAGTACGCCAGAGTTATCTGGCTGCTTTCCTTATCTATCTTTATGGGAGTTATAGGTGTCGGGATCTTCTGCACAAGAGCAAGTCCCTTTTCCTTATAGTATTCATTTGTATAATTAATAAGCTCCTCCAAGGTAGAACCTCGTAGGCCTCTGGAATTCCAAGTTGCCATTAGAATAAATCCTTACAAATCCTGTTATAATGCTCCGGGAAATCCGCCTTGATGGTTTTGCCGGACATGTATGACAGTTCATTTTTAATATCTCCGAACACATACTCGCCGCATATGAGAAGCTGGTTTTTAAGTCCGTATCTGTCAGCGAAATATCTGTTTACTCTGTTGTCTCCGTACTTTCTGTCCCCTATAAGAGGGTATCCAAGATGTTTAAGCTGGGCTCTTATCTGATGGGACTTACCTGTTATAAGCTCCACCTTCACCAGGGTATAGCTTCCGTCCCATGCCACTGGGGTAAATATTGAATGTATGTACTCACTTCCCGGAGTCTTATCACGGGAAACCACAGCCTTGTTGTTTTTCCTGTCTTTGGTTATATATGCACTGCTGTCTATTATTTTGCCCATATTTCCCGATACTATGGTGTAGTAAAATTTATGAAGGGTCCTGTCCTTTATTATCTCTGAAAGGCACCTGCTTCCGGTAAGGGATATGCCGGCGGTTATAAGTCCCTCGGTATTCCTGTCAAGCCTGTTGCACACAGAGGGCTTAAAGGTATCAAGACTTTTTAAAGTTATGATATTATTATCCAGAAGATAATCTATGATAGCCTCATTTATGGAGTAATCGCCATTGTCCGCCTTCTGGGACAGTACCCCTGCAGGCTTGTAGGCTATAAGGATATTGTCATCCTTATACACAATATCAAATTTGATCTTCCTGTCCCTGCCGACATTTACTCCGACTACCGGAGCATTACCACCGTCTCCGGAGTCTTTACGACTGTCTGCTTGTGATGCTGCCGGCCTCTCGTATCCGGCGTTTTTTCTGAATTTGCCGATGGTTTCGTCACTTAAGAAGATCTTAACAACGTCTCCGTCCTTAAGGATCTCCCTGCCGTCAGCCTTTCCTCCGTTTAACTTTATATTCTTTTTTCTGAGCATTTTGTAGATAAAGCTGTCGGGGGCTGTATTAAGATATGTGGAAAGCAGCTTGCTTAAACGCTTGCCTGCTTCATTTGCCGATACGATTATTTCCTGCATTTATAATCCAAGCTCCAGTATTTTTTTCTTTACTCGTCCGTCCCTATTGACGAAATCCTCATGAACGGTCCTGACACCACATGCCTTTTTGATAAAATTCTCAAGGTCAGTGGTCACCACCGCAAGATAAGGCTTCGGTGTCTGTTCAAACACCTTGTCCACAGCCTTCTTTAATTCGTTCTTATCCTTTATCTTTGAGTTAAAGCTGCCGTTATAGTAGAATATCATCCTGCCGTCCCTTACAAGCACAACAGGAAAATATATCATTCCCTCATATCTGCTGATACTCACGTCATATAAAAGATCTCCCCTTATGTCCTCAGGGATCTCGGTCTCAGTCCTTTTATACTCCTCCTCCGTAAGCCAGTGGAACTTACCACAGAGGATAAGGGCAACCACCTGCTTTGAAAACGGAAGAGCTGTAAGTATTGGAACAATTATCATTACAGTCTTTGTTGTACCAAAAAGAAAAAGAGATAAGGCAACACCGGCAACTATTATGATACCGGTGCTTATTATGCTTATGATGACCTTCTTCTTATGTCTTTTAAGATATCCGTATTGTCCTTTGTCCATTAAAAGCTCCTTGTCTAGTTAAAAAATTTGAGTATGACTGATGTAGGTATCACTGATGTAAGACCTCTGAAAGCATTCATGGCTGCACCGTATACCGACATCTCCTTGCCGTGATATGCGTCTGTAAGAGCTTTTCTTACCACGTCCTCAGGCTTAACAAGGAAGTACTTCTTAACAGGTATCATCTGGGCATACACCTGTGCCCTGTCGAAGAATTCTGTATCTACAGGGCCCGGACATACTGCCGTAACCGTTACTCCCTTTCCTGCCATTTCCTGATTTAAGGCTCTTGAGAAGCTTAATACCAGAGACTTTGTTGCTGCATACACTGCAAATGAAGGCTGTGGCATAAATGCTGCTGATGAAGCCATGTTTATGATATTTGACGGATATGTCATATATGGCAGTGATATATGGGTCATTGCAATCAAAGCACGGCAGTTAAGGTCTACCATATCAACGGAGTCCTCATAGCTTATCTTGTCCACATGTCCCATAACTCCGAAGCCTGCCGCATTAACAAGTACTCTTATGCCTGCATTCTGTCTCTCCAGAAGCTTCTTGTAGAAATCAATATCACTCTGCTTACTGAGGTCAAGAGTAAGTACCCTGACAGTCTTATCACTGATCTCTCTTATTTCCTTCTTGAGACTGTCAAGTCTGTCTGTTCTTCTGGCTATGATCCATATTTCCTGAACAGTCTTGTAATGTCTGGCGATCTGTAATGCAAATTCTCTTCCAAGTCCTGAGGAAGCACCTGTTATCACTGCTATCTTTTTCATATCTACATCATCCTCCATCCTGTTAAGTATTTATTCTTCAAGGTTCCCCTGTTGTTCTTAGCCCATCCCAAAGGATATCCGTCCACACAGACCAATGTGTAGCCGTTTCTTAGAGTATCATCATCCTCTGCTTCTATTGTTTCACCTTTAAGATATTTTATAACCCTGTTATCATCGGCACTCATGCTGTATACATTGTCAAATTCATCAGCCCTTAAGAACATTGCAAGGGACTGGCTCGGTTCAAACCTGTTCTTCTTTATCTC
The DNA here is from genome assembly GCA_050872265.1 of Coprococcus sp. Classification (GTDB taxonomy): domain Bacteria; phylum Bacillota; class Clostridia; order Lachnospirales; family Lachnospiraceae; genus Coprococcus. Next base: position 204,882 of record JBNMGN010000002.1, on the reverse strand, counting down.
TCCTAAGAATAGTCCGTTCCTTAAGAGTCTTAAGCCCTTAACATCCGGCATATCCTCACATATATAGAATAACCTTCCGGATTTCTCCTCTATCCTTCCGGTATCAAATCTGTCTGAATTTATCTTACTGAAGAACTCTTCTGTTACCGTGTCCATTCTGTAAGGCTTAAAAGCATACTCACCGGAGGCTTCACCATGGCATGTGTCAGGATCGGCTTCCTTTTTTATGAGGGCTACGAAATGTCCCTCGCCTCTGATATTATGAGGCCACAGTCTGGCACATTTTGTAAGCTCCTTATTTCCTGTATTGCCCCATTCCGGATGTCCGTCATCAAAGCCGTCAACCTTTGGCACATCTATAAGTCTTAAGCTCGGATCAAGTCCTAACAGATACTCCACCGACTGCTCATTTTCCATAGGTGAAAATGTACATGTGGAATAAAGCATGGTTCCTCCCGGCTTCAACATCTTCACCACCTCATTTAATATGCCTCTCTGAAGTCCTGCAAAAAGTTCCACGCCGTTGTTCTCCCAGGCTGTTACCATGGACTGGGACTTTCTGAACATTCCCTCACCGGAACAGGGAGCGTCCACCAGGATCTTGTCAAATGTATTGCAGAACCTTTCAGACAGCTTATTTGGCGGTTCACTTACAACAGACATATTTCCTATTCCAAACAATTCAAGGTTCTTAAGAAGAGCCTTGGCTCTTGAATTACTTATATCATTTGATATGAGGACTCCTGTATTGTCAAGCTTCGCCGCCAGCTCTGTGGACTTTCCTCCCGGAGCTGCACATATGTCAAGAACAGTATCTCCCGGCTCAATATCAAGAACGCTCGCCGGAGTCATGGCACTTGGTTCCTGGATGTAATAAAGTCCCGCATAGTAATAAGGGTGCTTTGACGGAACATACTTCTTATCATCATAGTAGAAGCCGTTGTCTGTCCATGGGATCCTCTCTAATTCAAAGGGGGATATCTTAAGGAAATCCTCCACGGATATCTTAGCCGTATTTACCCTTATACCGTGGTTCATGCCCTTATCCAGGCAGCCTGTATAATCCTCGTATTCATCCTTTAACTGTTCTTTTATTCTGTCTTTAAAGCTTTCAGGTAATATCATTATCTCTGTATTATCTCCTTGGGGCAAATGTTATCTTGCTGTTCTTAAATGCTCTGTGCCTTGTATTCCTCTGCCATGATATCAAGCTGCTTCGAGAAGTTCGTGAGAAGTTCCAGATCATCTTTCTCGTAGATCTGGTAGAACTCATCCTGTATCTTGGCTATCTCTCTCTGATTTCCCACCTTATAAAGGTTCTGTATGTCATTTAAAATATCCGCCACAATATTCGCCTTAATGTTAAAGGAGTTCTGGGCGTCAATTATCTCGTCTCTTACCTGACTCATCTCATGGTCAAGGGCTACTGTGGCATTGGCTGCATTTAAGAGCTTGCCCCTTACATGATCAGGAATATTCTTCTTGTATTTGTACTGCAATGAATGTTCAATGGTTGCCCAGAAATTCATGGCAAGGGTCCTTATCTGTATCTCCGCCTGTATGGTCTTATTTCCATGGATGGTATTGACCTTGTAATTGATTATCATGTGGTAGCTTCTGTAGCCGCTTGCCTTGAAGTTTGATATATAATCCTTCTCCTCACGGACCTCCATGTCCTCTCTGGATCTTATGATCTCCACCACCTTGTAGATATCCTCAACGAACTGGCACATTATACGGATACCTGCAATATCGTCCATTTCCTCAACTATCTGATCCATAGGGATGTTCTTCTTCTGGAGCTTGTCAAGGATACTTGATATGGTCTTTACTCTTCCGGTAACTGCTTCTATAGGTGAATACATGCTGGCATTCTTATAGTCAGCTATTATGTGATTGAATTTGATCAGCAGCTCATCAACTGCCTGTGAATATGGTGCAAGTATCTCACGCCAAAGCTGTATTTCCATACTTATTACTCTCCTTCTGTAACATCAGTATTCCCCTTGTCGTGGCTGGCTCTGGTGTAAAGGAAATCATATTCCTTCTGTGCCTGCTCATTGTCCGGGTACTGGGTAAGCAGATCTGACACAAGCCCGAAGGCTTCATCATAATTGCTCATGGCCTCATAATATGCTATCTCAAGCAATCTGAGATTTAAGTTGTAAGTCTTGTCACTGGTAAGACCTGTCTGTATATATCCATATGCCTGATCAAGATCTCCTGTCTTAAGATAGTATGCGGCAAGCTGGGTATACAGGTATGAATTATATCCGTACTCAGCTATGTATTTGTCATAACATTCAAGCATTTTGTCGTACTGCTCCGTCTCTGCATAACAGGTTCCGGCATACACATACATGGTGGTATATCCTGCCTCGGCAGCCTTCATGAAAAGATCAACGGTTCCTGCGTAATTGCCCTTATTGAAGTCACTTAACGCCTGGGACATGTTCTTAAGTATCTCCGTCTGCTCCTTGTCCGCCTTCTTATACAGCTCAACTCTCTTGTATTCATCAACGGCGTCGGTGTACCTCTGCTGCTGGAGACATATATCTGCAATATACATGTGTATGTTCATATCAGTCTTCTTGGAAAATAACTGCTTCTCAGCCAGAGCGTCATTAAAATACTCTAAGGCTGTGGCATAGTCTCCCTTGTTGTAATATTCTGTTCCCTGTTTATAGTACTCATCCTTGTGGGAAAGTATCTGTGAACCCAGTATTATAAGAAGTCCTATGGCAGCTATGACCAGCACTGCAAATAATACTATCTTCTTTATATCGTACCTGTTCTTCTTACGTCTTCTTCTGTATCTGTCATATCGTCTTCTTCTGGACATGAGGTGATCTCCTTAAATAAAATAATATCCAAACAGCCTGCCGGATAAACCTCCGGCAAACCATTTGGATAAAATTATATCATAGATTTATTTGTTTTAAAAGTATTGTTATAACCGATCAGTAATGATTAGTGATGGAATAATCTTATTCCTGTAAATACCATTGCCATGTTGTACTTATTTGCACATTCAATCACAAGATCATCTCTTACAGATCCGCCCGGCTGTGCAATATACTTAACACCACTCTTATGGGCTCTCTCAATGTTATCTGAGAATGGGAAGAATGCGTCTGAACCGAGAGTTACATCAGTATTTCCTGCAAGCCACGCCTTCTTCTCCTCCCTTGTGAATACAGGTGGCTTAACCTTGAAGATGTTCTGCCACTCGCCCTCACGGAGCACGTCCTCATACTCATCACCGATATATACATCTATGGCATTATCTCTGTTGGCTCTTCCAAGACCATCAACAAACTGAAGGGAAAGAACCTGTGGTGACTGTCTGAGATACCAGTTATCAGCCTTCTGTCCTGCAAGTCTTGTACAGTGGATCCTGCTCTGCTGTCCTGCACCGATACCGATGGCCTGTCCGCCCTTTACATAGCATACAGAATTTGACTGGGTATACTTAAGGGTTATAAGGGAAATCTTAAGATCGATAAGGGCTTCCTCAGGAATATCCTTGTTCTCTGTAACGATATTTGAAAGAAGGTCTCCGTTGATATCAAGCTCATTTCTTCCCTGCTCGAAGCTTACACCGTACACCTGCTTTGTCTCAAGCTCTGCCGGAACATAATTCTCATCTATCTGGATGATGTTGTAATTTCCCTTCTTCTTAGCCATGAGAAGCTCCATAGCCTCATCTGTGTAGCCCGGAGCGATAACTCCGTCTGATACCTCTCTCTTGATAAGTCTTGCTGTATCTGCGTCACACACATCTGAAAGTGCAATGAAATCTCCAAATGATGACATTCTGTCGGCACCTCTTGCTCTTGCATAGGCACATGCCAGTGGTGAAAGCTCACCAAGATCATCAACCCAGTATATCCTGGCAAGAGTGTCTGTAAGCGGAAGTCCTACTGCAGCACCTGCAGGTGATACATGCTTGAAGGATGTTGCTGCAGGAAGCCCTGTAGCTGCCTTAAGCTCCTTAACAAGCTGCCAGCCGTTAAATGCGTCAAGGAAGTTGATATATCCCGGCTTACCGTTTAATACTGTTACAGGAAGATCACTTCCGTCAGCCATGTATATTCTTGATGGCTTCTGATTTGGGTTACATCCGTATTTTAACTGAATTTCGTTCATGTCTTTTCTCCTCTTTACTTATGGCTTTTTATATGCCACTTGTTACTATATTTGTAATTGGTACATTTTATTTACTCTTTGGTTTCACTTGTACTTTTTATCTGTACTTTATTTTTACTTGTTCTTGTTTACGATCTTTGTCTCGTACTCGCCGGTTTCGATATCAATAAATCTTACAAAAAGTGAAACCTTATTGTCCTGATCAAGGTTGTTCCATACCATGTCTGTGAACTGGTCGATGTCCCCGTCGATTTCCACCAGCTTAGGCTCACCCTCGAAGCTTGGAAGTGGGTTTCCGTCATGCATGTAGGTATGGATGAAGTGTCCCTCACCTGCCACAGGATTTTCATAGGCAAATGTATATCTGTTACAAGCCTCAGGATTTCCGTTATTGCTCTTTAAGATAGACATTGCATAGTTGTATGTTCCGTTCTCAATATGCATAACGCCTGATATTCTAGGAGTGTAATTTGGTCCGTCCGGCTCAAACTCTCTTGATCTTAAGGACTGCTCAAAGGTAAGCTGCTTGTCCATTCCCTCATAAATCGTATCTGTCTGATCGCCGTTTGTAACTATTGTCTTGTTGCCAAGAACTCTTACAGGTGCGTAGATTATAAGGCTTGGATCCTCAAGCTTTGAAGGATCAAATGCCTCTGTTCTGATACCCTCTCCCTCTGTTACAAATACTCTGTTTCTGCTGTTGCTGCTTCTTCCCATAATGAAGTAAGCTGTTACTGCTTTCTTTCCGTCCTTGGTCTTTCCGATGACGATTCCTCTTCCCGGATACGCATTTGAGCTAAGCTCCTTTGCCAGTGATAACATTTCCATAATCTTTCTGCCTCCTTGGATTGGTATATGATAGGTTAGTTTTGTACTTGTGATCATCATGGACTTTTAAGACGATGTCGCGGACATCATTAAAAAAAGCCAACGGTCTGAGCACACAAATACGCACATAAAAATATTTGTCTGCCCAGGCGGTCGGCTCTTGTCATGGTACACTCCCTATAGGTATATCCTATCAGCTCTGAGGCTGTCTCCGCCAGTCGTGTACCGAACTGGTTTCATAATATAATATATCGAAAATTATTGCAAGGATAATTTCTTTCCCATTTACAAAACAAAAGAAGTCCGTCATCTGTTACAATGACGCACTCCCTTTGTTATTGTTATTAAACTACACAATTTGGTATTTAGAGACTGTGACTGCATCCACCATGACACTTGGAACAGTCGCCACCACATATGTGTTTGCCCTTTTTCCTATCCTTCACCATTCCCCTCACTATGAAGAATACTATAAGAAGGACTATAGCTGCCACGATAATTGTACCTATATACTCTGACATGAGTCACCACTCCTTTATAAAGCTTTATAAATTATGCGTTAAGAAATTCCTTGCTTGTCTTAACCTTCTTGTTTGGATCCGGACGGAACAGTAAGAAGAAGAATAAGACGATCAGAAGGATTGCTACTACTGACCAGATTCCGAATGAGCAAGCACCTGTGAAGAGGCCTGCAATTCTGAATACAACAAGTGAAACAAGGTAAGCAAAACCACACTGGTATCCGATTGCGAACCAGAACCACTTAGCACTGTTCATCTCTCTCTTGATAGCACCCATAGCTGCGAAACATGGTGCACAGAGAAGGTTGAATACAAGGAATGCAAATCCACTTGCAGTTGTGAACGCTCCGGCAAGTGCCTGGTAAACAGTACCGTCACCGCCACCGTAGAGGATACCCATTGTACCAACGATATTCTCCTTAGCAACAAGACCTGTGATAGAAGCAACAGTTGCCTGCCAGTTACCAAATCCCTGAGGAACGAATATCCAAGCGATACCCTTACCGATTGTAGCAAGGATACTGTAGTCGATCTCGCTCTCTTCAAGCATACGGAATGTTCCGTCTACAACTCCGAAGTATGTTGTGAACCATACAGCGATTGTTGAAAGTGTAATGATTGTACCGGCCTTCTTAATGAATGACCAGCCACGCTCCCACATACTTCTTAATACAGAACCTACTGTAGGAATGTGGTATGGAGGAAGCTCCATAACGAATGGTGATGGATCTCCTGCGAACATCTTTGTCTTCTTAAGGATGATACCTGAGCAGATGATTGCTGCGATACCAATGAAATATGCACTTGTAGCAACTAATGATGAACCACCGAATATAGCACCTGCGATCATGGCTATGAATGGAACCTTAGCACCACAAGGGATAAATGTTGTTGTAATGATTGTCATACGACGATCTTTTTCGTTTTCGATTGTACGTGAAGCCATGATACCTGGGACACCACAACCTGTACCTACCAGCATAGGTATGAATGACTTACCTGAAAGTCCGAACTTTCTGAATACACGGTCCATGATGAATGCGATACGTGCCATGTAACCACAGTACTCAAGGATCGCAAGTAAGATGAACAATACAAGCATCTGAGGAACGAAACCAAGTACGGCACCAACACCGGCTACAATACCATCAATGATAAGACCATGGAGCCAGTCAGCACAGTTAAGCTTGTCAAGACCTGCTGAAATAAGATCAGGTATTGATGGAACGAACACGCCGTAATCAGCAGGATCGATCTCAGCCATCTGTGTATCGTTGAAGTACTTAACAGCGTCTTCATATGTCATTGCGTTAGTTGTTTCTTCATCAGCTCCTGATGGGATCTCTGAATAGTATACGTCGATATCGTATGTATCAAGAGTTTCCTCATCTTCCATCTCATACTTAACACTTGCTTCTGTGTTAGTATTTGCCTCGATGGCAGCCTTTGTTGCGTCTACATCAACAGCGTCTTCATCATCTGTCACAAGAACGCCGTAAGCGTCAAGAGCATTAACAGCTGCGTCGTAATCGCCGCTTGCGTCTTCATAATCTGAGCTTCCGATTCCGAATAAATGGAAACCATCGCCGAAGAGATTATCATTTGTCCAGTCTGTGCACCACGCACCCACTGTTGACATTGCTATGTAATAAACTAACCACATTACAAGCACGAATATTGGAAGGGCAAGGATACGGTTTGTAACAACCTTATCGATCTTATCTGAAACTGTAAGCTTCTGACCCTTTGAAGCCTTCTTAAGGCACTTGTCGATTATTGATGTAATGTATGAGTATCTTTCATTTGTAATGATACTCTCTGTATCATCGTCAAACTCATCCTCAAGCTGTTTGATCTCTGCTGAACAATCAGGAGCATTCTTCATCTGCTCGATGATCTTGCTATCCTTCTCAATAAGCTTGATAGCGAAGAATCTCTTCTTGTTCTCTTCCATATCTAACTTAGCTGATACGCTGTCGATGGCAGTCTCAACCTTGTCAACAAACTTGTGAACGATCTTGTTTGCAGCCTTTGCCTTTGCAGCAGCAACAGCCTTTTCCTTAACCTCATTGATACCTGTTCCCTTAAGAGCTGAGATCTCAACAACCTCACATCCAAGAGACTCCTTAAGGTTCTTGATGCTGATCGAGTCACCGTTCTTCTTAACAAGATCCATCATGTTGACAGCCATTACAACCGGGATACCCAGCTCAATAAGCTGTGTTGAAAGGTAAAGGTTTCTCTCTATATTTGTACCATCAATTATGTTGATGATGGCGTCAGGATATTCCTGAATAAGATAATTTCTTGCAACTACTTCCTCAAGAGTATATGGAGAAAGTGAGTAGATACCCGGAAGGTCTGTGATGGTTACATCTTTATTGCCCTTAAGCTTACCTTCCTTCTTCTCAACTGTAACACCTGGCCAGTTACCTACGTACTGGTTAGCGCCAGTCAAAGCATTGAATAATGTTGTTTTACCGCAGTTAGGATTTCCTGCAAGTGCAATCTTTACTGACATTGTTTACCTTCTTTCCTATATATGTTTATCTTACTTTGAAGAGACCCGTTATCTGGTAATATATATGCTGTATTAGTCCCTTCTATCACCCGTTAGAGTTTGCTAACACACGAACAAAAAAATAAGCGATTACTGAACCTCTATGATCTCAGCATCAGCCTTACGTATTGACAACTCATAGCCTCTTACGGTAACCTCTACAGGATCGCCGAGAGGTGCTACCTTACGCACATAGATCTCTACGCCTTTAGTGATACCCATGTCCATAATTCTTCTTCTGACAGGTCCTTCACCAGACAGCTTAACAACCTTTACTGTCTGACCAACAGAAACATCCCTTAAAGTCATTATCTTTCCTCCATTCATCATTATGAAACCATGATCTTATTTGCCATTTCTTTTCCTATGGCAACACGAGAATCCTTAATATTTACTATTAAGTTACCTGCTATCTCAGATATAACTGTAACCGGGCTTCCAACAACAAAACCAAGCTTCTCGAGGAAGAGTCTTGTTTCTTCTTTTCCGCCAACTTTCTGTATTACATTTACTTCACCGCTTTTAGCCATTGATAAAGGCATCATAAGTCACGCTCCTTATTTTTTTCTCGTGGTTAGTATAGTCTAACATTTATTAGAAGTCAATAATAATTTGACAATTTTTCTCAAGCTTGTTGATAATTAATTATCAATAAGTGTTATGCACTCTCCGGGTGAAAATAAAGATTTGAAGACTTTTTAACAGTATGCTATAATGTTTTCTGTATATTGGGTGTATTGATAAATTTATCAATATTATTTATTTGTGTCAGACACAGAAAGAGGCATATATGTTAATAACTAACGAATCAGTAGAGAATTATCTCGAAACCATATTAAGACTGAGCGAGAAGCTTCCGGTTGTCCGTTCCGTGGATATTGCAGAAGAATTAGGATATAAAAAATCCAGCATAAGTGTTGCCATGAAAAATCTTAAGAACCAGGAATACATCACTGTATCAGACAGAGGCTACATTGAGCTTACCGAGTCTGGTCTTGCCATTGCTAAGAAGATATATGAAAGGCACGATGTCATATCTGCATGGCTTGTCACACTGGGGGTCGATCCTCAGATTGCTTCCGATGACGCCTGCAAACTTGAGCATGTATTAAGCGACCAGACCTTCAACGCCCTTAAGGATCATATAAACGGATTAAAATAGTATCATAATATTCCGTAGCCTACATATATATTTGGATAATTTCTAAGGATGTCAAGCTGCTCTGCCATTTCGGTAAGAGCGGCTTTTACTTTTTCTCCGTACATAAATCTGTCATTATTATTTACTATCCCCCACTCCATAAGGCTTCCGGCTATGCCGCTTACATAAGGCACCGCCATTGAGGTTCCGGAAGCATACACATATCTGTTTCCGGGATATGCCGTGTATATATCCATCCCCGGTGCGGCAACATCCGGCTTAACCCTGTTATCTGTCGTGTATCCCCTGCCTGAAAATCCGGCAATGTCCATAAGCACACTGTCATAGGCTCCCACTGTTATTATGCCGTCCCCGGTTCCCGGTATGGTAAGGGTAGATGATGTGACGGGATATGAAAATCTCACATCACTGCTTACCGGAAGATATGCATTGTAGGTTCCGGTCACAACCTGTTTTGGGATCAGGACTATCCGCCATACTCCCTCATATATATAAGTACTGCTGTTAAAGCCTATATATATTTCCTTAAAGGTATTTACCGGTGTAGGCTCAAACATTATTCCGTCAATGACCGTATCTCCGTAGTACGCCCTTGTACTTCTCTGATACTCTGTCATATTCATCACACGGCTTCCTCCCGGAGACACTACACCCACGTCGAATATATCACCGGGATTATACCATACAGACACATTAAAGCTCCTGCTGTAGTTATAAACAGATATATCTATAGACTCCTCTTCCGACATAACTGCATTTCCCGAGGTGTGGAGTCCCGATAGGGCATAATTCCCACTACCGCCGATTATGGTTACTGTTGTAAGTCCTGAAACGCTGTCTATATACTCCTCAGCCATGGACCTTCCGTTGTGGGCTCCGTAATTATTGCCATAGCTTAAGTTTATGACCAGAGGAACCCTCTCATCAAGTGCCCTCCGCATACAGAAGTCTATCCCCATTATAAGGTCTATGATATTGGACTCACCGTTTCTGGTATTAAGCTTCACAGCCCATATACCTGCCCGGTTAAGTCTGCCTGTGGTATTGCCGCAGCATATTCCGGCAACCTCAGTTCCATGTCCCGACTGGTCTCTTGACAGATACTCGTAGCTGTTAAGTGAAGCCTGCAGCTCATCAAAATCATACACTGCTCCGGTATAATATTCATTTGCCCTGTCCTCATTATAATACCGGCTCTGATCCCACAGCACCTCAACCCTTGTGACACCCTCTGTAAGGAATTGTTCATGTCCATAGTCAATGCCCGAATCTATAAAGGCAACCTTCACTCCCTCTCCCCTTAAGGCTGCACCATAATAAGCCGGGGTCCGGGATATGTCCGTCCTTCTCTCCGGGATACTTCCCAGATACACAGGTCTGTTTGCTTCCATATATATGATCCGGGGATCTCTGCTGCACTCCATCACCTTGTCCCTGTCTATATACATAACAGCATAATTGTTTAACAATTTGACCAGCCTGTTGCAGATATCCGGAACCAGATCATCTATGTCCCCCACATACTTTACAAACAGCACAACCTCTTTATTTCCCTCTTGGTTATTGATATCTATGTACAATTCCGGATCCAGCTTGTTGTCCATCTCTTACTCCGTGTCCTTAATGTACTTATATATATTCTAATTATTTGCAAATATGTCTAAAATTGTATGAATATATTAGCGAATATATTCTGTTTTGCAACTTTTCCACATTATCCACATATTTATACACATTTTCGGAAGGAAATCAGCGATTTTTGTCATAATATGCGAAAGTTATCCACTATGTACAATTTCATTTGTCTAACATTATCGAAATTCATTTTTTTCAGAGTACATAAACTGACCAATTATTCACGGCTTATTAAATATAATTCTCTTTGCAATAAAGAAAGCAGGTATTTATATGGGGAACATTATTGAACTGTTGATCGGATTCAGGGATAAAGCTGTTGTCACCAGAGGTTTTCTTGATACAGGAAATAATCTTTATGACAGAGTCACAGGTAAACCAATAGTGGTTGCTGCTCCGGATATCATTAATGAACTTTATGGCAAAACATACGGCAGTATATTGAGTTTTTATTTCAACGGCTCCACCGGGGAAATGAAAGATCTTGAAAATTTCCAGAACAGGATACACATGATAAGCTATTCTACCATTTCCAGAAAGGATAATGTCATGCCGGCATTTGACTGTGATTTTTTCTTTCTCGGATCAAAGCTCATAAAGGCGAAGCCTTTGATCGGCATGAGTATGGTAGCTTTCGGGAACGAACAAAAAAGCTACTCTGTGCTGCTGCATAACAGTTTCAGCCTGTACTGACCGGCTGAAGTTTAATCAAGAAAAAAAGAGGTGCTAGAAATGATAAACACAATTAAAACCGAGGATTTCAGATACTCTGTTATGAAAAATATACGGGGAGGCAGAAACACTCAGGAAAATGAAATACATTACATAGGCGGTTCCGAGATCCTTCCAGCTCCGCTGTCCCAGAAGGAAGAAAGTACCGTGGTGATAGATCTTCTTAACAATAACAGCATAGACGCAAGGAAGACCCTTATTGAGCGTAACCTGCGTCTGGTAGTATACATAGCAAAAAAATTCGACAATACCGGTGTAGGCACCGAGGATCTCATATCCATAGGGACCATCGGACTTATAAAGGCAATAAACACCTTCAAATACGACAAGAACATAAAACTTGCCACCTATGCCTCCAGGTGTATTGAAAATGAGATCCTTATGTATCTAAGACGCAACAACAAGACAAGACTGGAAATATCCATAGATGAGCCTTTAAATGTGGACTGGGACGGAAATGAACTCCTCCTGTCCGACATTCTTGGTACTGATGATGATGTGGTCTACAAAAACCTTGAGACGGAAATGGATAAAAATCTTCTTGAAATGGCTGTTTCAAAATTATGTGAAAGAGAAAGAACCATAATCGAGCTGCGATACGGTATCCACACAATAAACGGCATAGAAAAAACCCAGAAGGAAGTTGCGGATATGCTGGGAATATCCCAGTCCTACATTTCCCGTCTGGAAAAGAAGATCATCAAAAAGCTTAAGAAAGAAATAATCAAATTATCCTGATACTTTTTAGTGGTGATAGTTGGCAAGCCTTCTCTTGGTATCATCTACAAGATTTCTGTATCTTTCATAATACTTTCCCTTGAGTTCGCCGCTTGCCGCCATCTCCGTCACCTGCCTGTCTAACTCCTTAAGGGCGTCGTGGGCAAGATCCTTATAATTATTCTCAAGATTCACGTTCATTTCATTTATGAGGGAATCCAGCTTCTTTTTTGTTTTTCTGTTTAACATACAATACCTTCATTAATTCAAATTTAATCATTGAGTGGGATTTAATACAAGAGTGAAAAGAAAATAATATGCCGGCGGCGGGACTTGAACCCGCACGACGTTGCCGCCAACAGATTTTGAGTCTGCCTCGTCTGCCAATTCCGACACGCCGGCTTGGTTTTGAAACCTTTGTTATATTAACATAAGACAGGATACGGTGTCAATATTGAAAATATTGCAACACCCTCGTCTCATATTCAATCACTTATCTTCTTCGCCACAACCACATATCTTCCGTCGTTCACATGGTATGAACAGGTGGAAAGGGTTATGAGCTTATCTCCGTAATTTGCAGTTGAGTCAAAATCATATGTACAGCAGGATTTTATATACTGTATAAATTCATTAAACTCCTCTTCATCTGCGGCGTCGTAAAAATCATAATAGTGATAATGCTCCGTGTCTCCCTTTTCATATACCTGGGTTTTAAAGGCTGCTATGACCTCATAGGTTCCGGTATCCTCAATGGTATCAAAGCTTATGTATTTATGATCCCGGTAGAAGCTCTCATCCCTGTACAGAGTCAGCTGATGGAACATGGTGCCGCTCTTCATGTTGTGTCCGTATATGATGATATTGTCCGATATATCATCACCTGTAGGTGTACAGAGATTATCTATGAAGAGACACCCCGCGTAGCTGTATTCCCCGTCAAAATTCTTGTGAAGATAATACTCTCTTTCATCAGGAGTGTACATTACAGGATAATCTATATCTGTTCCGTCTATCTTAAGCCAGCCCATGAAGTCCTTATTCGCCTTATAAAGCTCCTGATACTTTATGAGCACATCTCTTCCGTCGATATTCACAAGTTCTGTCCTTTTGGTGTCTCCGCCACCATTTTCTGCATTTGAACTATCTCCGGCTTCTATATTCCCAGTCTGATCAGCCGGAACCTCAACTATCATATTCCTCAGATCATCAAACCTTGCCTCGGTCTTCCTGCTCTTATAGTAATAGTTTATGATATATGCACCTGAAGAAACTGTGATCAGTGCAAATACCACAATAAGGATATTAAGCACCACCTGACGCTTCTTGCTGCCTTTTACTGCCTTACTCTCATTACCGGTCATGTTATCTTCACGATCTGTCACGGTTTTATTTATTTTTTTACCCTTGTTCCTGTCTGTTTTACTCATGTCCCATATCTTCCTTACTATTTTTTTACATTGAGCAGCAACCATTAAAATTGCCTACGGCAAGATGTCACAGTCATCATTACATAACCTAAGAAAAGGCCCCTGCAAATCAATGCAGAAGCCTTCTCTTGATCTTTCCCGATCGTACATGCTCTTAATAGTACTTCTTATTTCCCCACAAGCCAGCTTTCTTAAGCTCCACATACTCTGAGTATGCCTGCTCAAGGATCTGTTTTTCATTTGGAAATTTTAGAAGGTGGTAGGCTTCATGATATTTATAGTATCCGGAGTCCACAAAGTATTCCTCTCGTTGAGGCTTACTGTAATAGCTGTCAGCCATCATGAGAAACCAGTGTACATCCTTATTTACTACATCAAAAGCAGTATTAAACGTATAATTGCTCTTACCTACATACTTAATAATAGATGCGCTTACACCTGTCTCCTCTTTTACTTCTCTAAGTGCAGTCTCATTATGCTCTTCACCTTTTTCGACTGTACCCTTTGGGAGAACCCATCCTTCATATTTGTTTTTGTAGTTTTTGTAAAGTAATAATACTTTTCCCCTGAAGATTACCACACCTCCACAGCTTGTTGCCTCTATCATCGCAAAACCTCCGTTTTCTGGTGTGACCTAAATTGGAATAAGTATACCATATACCGACCTGATTGGCAATCCTAGTCAGCCACATTGTTGTAATAGCAGTCAAATATCTGTCTGGCGATATATGAAGCGGAAGCTCCTGTGTTGCTGGCATTTTCCACGATAACACACACCACTATGTCAGGATCATCCTTATCTGCAAATCCCAAAAACCATGAATGTGAGTCATTATTTGCATTGAACTCGGCAGTACCGGTCTTTCCTATTACCTTGTAGGCTGAGCCGTAGAAATAGTCAGCCGCTGTACCGTACTCTGATACTCCGCTTAAAAGCCCGATCATCCTTGACGCCTCTGTAGGGGATATTATCTTACCGTAGGAATCCGGCTTAAAGGTCTTCACCACCGCTCCGTCACAGTTCTCTATCCTGTCTATCATGTATGGCTTCATCATAACTCCGCCATTTGCAATGGTGCTCATGATAAGGGCATTGTGAAGAGGTGTTATAAGAGTATTTCCCTGTCCTATGGCAGTCTGAGGTGCCAGTGACTTATCACTCTTGCCGTCAAGCTCGAAGACCGACTTGTTGTAGTATCCGCTGTATGGCAGAGACTTGTTAAAGAGGAAATCCTCGCACAGGGTCCTGAACTTGCCCATGTCTATCTGTGTTCCGATATTTGAAAATGATGTATTACATGAATATGCCAGTGAATCCTTAAGATCTACCGTACCGTGAACCTTATAGTGGTAACAGTGGATAGGTACTCCTGCAAATGTACCCTCGCTGGTACACTCATATGAATAATTCTCATAATCAGGATTTTCTCTGGTATACTCCAGTGCCGTAAGCACCTTAAATGTAGATCCAGGAGGATAAAGACCCTGGGTAGCTCTGTTTACAAGGTATGAGCTGTCTGTGGTCTGGCTGTCCGCAAGGACATTCTCAATATCGTTAGGATCATAATCCGGCTTTGATACCATGGCAAGGATCTTGCCTGTATCCGGCTCCATAACAACAACAGCTCCGTCATTGTAGCCAAGAGCGTCATAGGCTGTTGTCTGAAGATCATAATTAAGAGTTGACACTACATTATTTCCCTTGTTCTTCTCATTCTTAAGGGCGTGGTATACCTGCTTTACAATATTCTCATTGGAGGTAAGAAGATAATAAGTTGAATCCATCTCCAGTCCCGCCTGTCCGTTGCTGTCGTATCCCACAGCATGAACGAACTTGTTGGCATATGGGTAATACCTGTATTCGTTACCGTTATCGTCTGTCTTAGTCTCCGCAAGAACTACACCATCACTTGAAATTATGGAGCCCTTTATAACCTTCTTGGCATATAAGCTCTGTCTGGTATTATAAGGATTGGCAATGGCTGTCTCCGAATCAACGGCAACATACTTCACCAGATACGCCATCATGGACACAAAGAGTATCACCACAATATAAGTGATAACAAGCACAGGTACATTTCTCTTGTCATTATTCTTTTTTTCTATCTCTTCTCTACTCACCCGAGAAGTCCTGGTAGTATTCTTCCTGCTCATAATTCTCACTTTCTTCACTAGAATTTTCTTCGCCGCCATGTTCCATAACACATATTCCCTGTATAATTCCAAATATTATAAGGGTACTTACAATAGAGCTGACACCGTAGCTTACCAGAGGAAGTGTCACACCGGTAGATGGTATGAATTTAATGACACCGCCTACATTTAAGAATATCTGGAATATGAAACATATAGTAAATCCAAATGCCACATTCTTGTAGAATGGGTCTCTTATCTTCATGGAAATATTTATAAAGTATATAAATATACTGAGATACATAAGAAGAAGGCACAATGCGAATATTACACCTAACTCCTCACATATAGCTGCAAATATAAAGTCTGACTCCACCACCACAACTGCATTAGGGGCACCCTGGCAAAGACCTGTTCCCACAAAGCCGCCTGAGCCAATGGCAAATAATGATGTAGCCACCTGATATCCGCTGTCATTTATGTATTTAAACGGATCCAGCCATGCATTTATTCTTGTGGTAACGTGACCCAGTTTGTCCTTAAACAGCAGGTAGCCGCCGGTTGCCGCCAGGGCACCGAAGCCTCCGCCACAGATCAGTATGGACAGCCTCTGGGTTGCCACATATAACATCATAAGATAAATCATACAGAATATGACCGCACCACCAAGATCCTTCTCAGCCACAAGCACAAGGACAAACATAAATGCCACAACTGTAGTCTTCACCATGTCCTTAAAGCCACAGGATTTCTCAAGGGAGCTGGCAACAAAAAATACAAATATTATCTTAACAAGCTCCATTGGCTGAAATGAGAAATCTCCTATGCCTATCCAGTTTCTGGCACCGTACTTGGATATACCAAGTCCCGGTACAAATACAGTGGCAAGAAGTCCTATACCGAATATGGCATAGAACACGTTCAGATACTTAAGCCGTTTAACATTTACAACCACCTTAGGTATGAAGGCTGTCACTATAAGGGCTATCGTTGCGAAGATAAACTGTCTCTTGGCAAGAGAAAAATCAATCCTCGTAAGCATAACAAAGCCTATAAGCAGCAGGAAGGTCATATTGTTGGTTATAAGTCGTGACGAGTTCTTGTATATGCCGTGGTATGAAACCATATATACTATGGCAACTATCATCTGTGCCATGTAGAATATGGCTATTTCCTTCTTTTTATAATTCAGATAGAGTGTAAGATAACAGAGAAAATGAATTATAAAAACGTAAAATATCTGCACATTCAATGCCCTTCTCTTCTTAGCAGGGCTGCATGGCTTTAACACGGTAAAACACTTCACCGTATACAATACCATGAAAAATATTATTAAATATTTTGCTACTTCCGAAATAATTCTAACCATTAATCAATTCCCCTGACAAAATGTCCTCTAGTATATTTCAGATCACGGAAATATTCCTGATCCGGGCTCCCCCCTGCAAATCCAAGGGCATTACAGAGCCTTAATGTCTCTCTTCCATCCTCAACCGTAAACTCTGCCAGCTCTCCCGCCTGATTATCCGGAGCCTTCTCCGAAAGCAGGTCGGCAATATATGCAGGTCTTCCGTTGTAGATTATATTATAGCAGTGATCACAGTGATTTACTGCATAAAAATCATTTCCAAGCTCATCTCTTAAATGATCAAGCTTTTCCTTAAAACATTCCCCGCCCCGGTGGCATTTGTTCACGCACTGGGCAGTGACCATCAGCTTGTCATGACCATATTCCTTATATATGACAGGAGCATTTATCCCCTTAAGCTCAGATAAGGTAAGCTCTGCTGAACTGACTATCATAAATTCAGGTATTATTGTCCTGTAATAGTCTACTGCCTCATTATTATAGCAGTATATGGATGAATCAAGGATTATTTTTTTATTAAGATAATGTTTCTTTACATATAAGATTTCATCCATATTTCTTACAAGGACGTATGCGAAGCTGTCCATGTACCTGTCAAGCTCCTCCATGGCCTTAAGCTTCTCCTGCCTTAAGACCTCAGGCAGTGCAAGCCCAAGCTCCAGCCTGTCCCCAGATAACTCATCCTCAGACAATCCCTTCTCGGGCAAATCCTTCCCTGACAATTTTTTCTCTGACAATTCTTTCCCGGACAGCCCATTTATAAACTTTACTGCCGTCTGAACTATGCCATGGTCAACAAATACCACCCCATTGAAAGCCGTAGCAGCCACAGCCTTTAACTGCTCTAAGGTTCTTACATAGACATATCTCTTTTCGCCTGACAGTTCTATTTTTTCTATCTTAATATCATTCGATCCATTCTTTTCCTTTTCCATGTCAGACTGTCTGATCTCTTCATGTTTAATACCCGCAGGTCCGGGATTTTCCTGTTCTACACAGCCATCTGTCTGTTCTACATGGTCATCTGTCTGCCCCGGTACCTGCTCTCTCATGAAGCGTTTCACAAGCTCCTTCTCAAGAAGCTCTATGCCCCTTCGTCTCACATCATTTATGACGCTCACCGGCAGGAATGCATTGTCCGACACATAGCCGTCCATGTCATTAAATACAAATCCGGTATTTCCTGTTTTGCCAAGCCTTTCCTTAAGCTGCCTGGCAGTAACCGGCTTATTATTTGCAGATTGGACAATATCTCCTGTAACATCCACATATATATCATACTCAGGAATAGAAAGACTGACTGTAAATGGTGCTCCCACCTCTCCGTAGAAGTAACATCCGGCACTGACAGTATTATCCTTATTTATAAGTTCCTTGTTTATCTGATCTATAAGCACATTGTTTCTTGTCCTGAATACTCTCTGACCTCTTTTTATGTGCTTAAGCTCCTTACCCTTTATGCTTATATTCTTCCCGGCTTCACCGGCAACATTCAATGTAAGCTCTATATTTCCGGAAGGTGTCCTGATCTCCAGAACGTCCCCCTTATTTACATCAGCCTTAAGAGTTATGTCAACTTCCGGAGCATTTACCCCGGCAACAGTTCCCACTTCAACACCTGTATGGTTAGGTCTGTCAAGGCTCAGCATTTCATTGCCGTTATGCATGTGATAATATCCGGATATGAAACCGCCACGGTTATATATGTCAAGAAGCCTGCCGTTCTCCCTTTCTATATCCCTCTTATGAAGGTTTCCACTTAAGTACAGGTCTCTGATGTTCCTGTAGGCATTCGCCGTTGCTGCAACATACTCAGGCTTCTTCATCCTTCCCTCGATCTTAAAGGAATCTATGCCTGTATCAATAAGCTCCGGCAATATGGACAGGGTACACATATCCTTCATGCTCAAGGCATAATCAACCCTTCCGCCCTCAACAGAATACTGCTTACGGCAAGGTCCCGCACAACGGCCCCTGTTTCCGCTTCTTCCCCCTGCAAAGCTGCTGAACAGACATTTGCCGGAATAGGCGAAGCACATGGCACCGTGAACGAAGGTCTCTATCTCTATATCAACCGCCGATCTTATGTCCTTTATCTCCCTTAAGGAAAGCTCTCTTGACGGGACAAATCTTGTAAATCCCATATCCTTAAGCAGGGTTGCTCCATACTCCGAAGACACACTGAGCTGGGTGCTTCCGTGTAAAGGAAGATCAGGAAAATACCTGCTAAGGACACCGGCAACGCCCATATCCTGTACGATTATACCGTCTACGCCCTCTCTGTAGAAGGGAAGAACGTAGTCATACAGCCCTGAGATCTCCGTATCCTTTAATAACGTATTAACTGCCATATATAATCTGATATTATGGATATGGCAGTAATCTATGGCTTTTAATAATTCAGTTGTGTCAAAATTAGACGCAAATGCTCTGGCACTGAACAGACTTCCTCCCAGGTACACTGCGTCTGCTCCGGCATTGACAGCGGCATGCAATGCCTCCATGCTTCCTGCCGGTGCAAGTATCTCTGGTTTATTTAACATTATTCTCCGCTTCCAACTTGATTATCTGTCTCTGAAGTTCACTTATCTTTTCCTTGTATTCATCCGCCATCTTTTGGGCAGCCTCACACTTGATCTGATACTCTATAACGTCATGACGAAGGTCGTATATCTGCTTGTCCTTGTCGTCATCATCTGAAAGCATTTGATTAACCTGCATTTTTGCCTTGAAATAATCATCAGCGATATTTAATGCAAGAAGAATATTCTGATACTCTGCACTTGAACGCTTGTAGCTCTCTGATGTCTGACATTCTGCGATCTTTGAGTTTATATATGTTGCCACATTCTGAAGATACTCTTCACTTTCCATACCACTTAATGTGAAGACTTTATTATTTATTACAACCGGTATATCATGTTTCTGTGCCATTTTTTCTTCTCCTTGTCTTTTTTATCAGCCTTTTATGCTGTTATCTCTACTGTATTACCTGTTATTCCTTATATGGTTCAAGCCCGAAATGCCTGTAACATACATCTGTAACTATTCTTCCCCTTGGAGTACGGTTTATGAATCCGTTTTTTATAAGATACGGCTCATACACATCCTCTACAGTTCCTGGATCCTCTCCTATGGCTGCTGAAAGGGTATCCAGTCCCACAGGGCCTCCCGAGAATTTATTTATCATTGTAAATAATATATTTCTGTCCACATGATCAAGTCCCATGGAATCAACCTCAAGGCGGTCTAGTGCCGTCTGGGCTGTATCCTTGTTTATAACTCCGTTATGACACACCTGGGCGAAATCCCTGCAACGCTTTAACAGTCTGTTGGCAAGTCTTGGAGTTCCTCTTGATCTTCTTGCTATCTCGTAGGCACCATCCTCGGTGATATCCACGTCAAGCACCTGTGCTGATCGGATAACTATATCCTTAAGCTCCTCCGGTGTGTAGAACTCTAACCTGTCCACCATTCCGAACCTGTCTCTTAAAGGTGCTGTCAACATTCCCGCTCTGGTGGTGGCACCGATAAGAGTAAACCTTGGCAGTTCAAGTCTTATGGATCTGGCTCCTGCCCCCTTACCGATAACAACGTCAATGGCATAATCCTCCATTGCAGGATACAGAACCTCTTCAACCTGGCTGTTTAGACGATGTATCTCGTCTATGAAGAGAACATCATTTTCAGAAAGGTTGTTAAGGATAGCCGCCAGCTCTCCCGGCTTCTCAATGGCAGGTCCCGAGGTGATCTTGATGTTGACACCCATTTCATTTGCAACTATTGAAGCAAGGGTGGTCTTACCAAGTCCCGGTGGTCCGTACAGAAGAAGGTGATCCAGGGGCTCATTCCTCTTCTTCGCCGCGTCGATAAAGATACGGAGATTATTCTTAACCTTGCTCTGGCCAATGTATTCCTCAAGGAATCTTGGTCTGAGACTTTGTTCGCTATTTATTTCTTCTATATCTGCTTCCGTAGATATGATCCTGTTCATTTAAAACATTCCTCATTCCCATGAACACCGGCAAATAATTCCTGATGTTACATTATCTTCTTTAATGCCGCACTTAAAAGCTGCTCTGTTGACATATCCTCAGCACCCTTTACCTTCTTTATGGCTGCGGCAGCCTCTGAGCCGCTGTATCCAAGAGACGTCAGTGCCAGTATTACCTCATTTGTGACACTACTTGACGGAACCGCTTCAGTAACCTGTCTATCGTAGGCACTGGATATAAGATCCTCCATCTTCATCTTGTCCTTAAGCTCCATTATGATCCTCTGGGCTCCCTTGGTTCCTACACCATTTGCTTTTGTGATACTCTTCACATCATCTGTTACCACTGCAAATTGCAGCTCAGACACAGACATTGCAGAAAGCACTGAAAGTGCTGCCTTAGGACCGATCCCATTTATGGATATAAGAAGCTTGAAGGTCTCAAGCTCAGCATTATCTGCAAATCCGTAAAGGCTCAGCTCATCCTCCCGTATATACATATAAGTATACACCTTGACTGCTGCTCCGATGGCGGGAAGTCTCATGGCAAACTGTCCCGATATGAACAGCATATAGCCTATTCCGCCACATTCCACAACAATGCTTCCGTCATTTTTCTCGGCGAGAACGCCCTTTATATAAGAAAACATATTTACCTCTTCAATATATAGGGATATATATCCCATATCAAAACTATATTTAGTCAATTACCCACACGGATTATACCACACAAATTATCAAATGGGAATATATGTTTGCTTTTTTAATAAACTGTTGCTATGATTGTATGGGATATTGCAAATGTAGTCGGGAGGAACGGAACTTGAAGATATACACCTACAGAGAAAAACTGAATACACTCCACTGTAATGAATATGGGATAGATACGGCCAAAACTATTTTCTTTGATATAGAAACCACCGGGCTTTCCGCAAAAAATTCCTACATATACATGATAGGCTACGGAATCACAGACAATACAGGAAACGCGGAGATCACACTGCTGTTTAATGATGATGGCTCGCCAGTATCCGAAAAGGAAATGCTCATGTACTTCGCAGGTATCTCGGAACACTTCTCCCATATACTTACCTATAACGGAAATACCTTTGATATCCCATATGTGAGAGAAAGGTTAAAGAAGCATGATCTTGCCGATATATTCGAGCCTATGACAAGCATAGATCTTTTTGTTCTTATAAGGAAGTATAAGGCTAAGCTCCATCTTGACAGCTGCCACCAGTCGGATATTGAAGAGCTCTGCGGTATTCATCGTGACGACTTCTATTCCGGCGGTAAGCTCATAGGCGTATATAAGAAATACCTTAAGGCAAAGGGCAATGAAGATCTTGATGATCTTCTGGAGCATAATCACGATGACATTCTGGGGCTTATGTCCATAACAGATATGGCCGCCCTTAACCATACCTTCTCAGGAAATTACACTATCACATCCGCCTCTGTAGATAATGACGGAAATCTGACAGTAACATGTGACACTGCCTACATGCCTGCCCGTGTCACCTATTCAAATGGCGACATGTTCGTAAATCTCTACGAGAACACCATGACATTGCGTTTTAAGCCTGTATCAGACACAATGAAATATTATTTCAGGGATTACAAGAACTACTACTATATGCCCCTTGAGAATAAGGTCATACACAAGTCTCTGGCACGCTATGTGGAACCGGAATACATAGAGAAAGCCACAAAGGAAAATGCCTATACAGTAAAGCAGGGCTTCTTCCTTACCCAGGCAAAGACAAAGCTTGGCTACGAATACAGATACAACTTTGATGATAAGCAGACCTTTATGGATATTGAAGAATTTGAAAAAGCCGCCCCTAAGGATAAAAATCTGTATATAAAGGAACGACTTAACGAAAAATATAATGCATAACCGATCAAACATCGAATGGCAGATTATCAATCATTAAATGCGATCATGTTGCACTTATGCCATAACAGCAAAAACAGCGTAGAACTTGTCTACGCTGTTTTTTCACTTAATATCATACAAATCATTTTCTCACACAGTCACATGCTGCAACTGCGATCACCATGATATCATATATATCATTCAATATATTTATCGGATTAGGATTACTCCTCTACAGGTGCGTCTTCCTCAACTGGTGCTTCCTGTAAAGCCTTGATTGATAAGCTGATCTTCTTATCCTCTGGCTTGAAGTCTACGATCTTAGCCTCGATCTCATCACCGATCTTGAATACATCCTCCGGCTTAGCAACATGCTCATATGAGATCTGTGATACATGAAGTAATGCGTCAACGCCCGGCTCAAGCTCAACGAATGCACCGAAATCTGTCATTCTTGCAACTCTTCCCTTAACAACATTGCCGATCGCATACTTCTCTTCTGCATTAACCCATGGGTTTGTCTCATCAAACTTTAAGCTGAGGGCGATCTTCTCACCATCAATAGCCTTGATGAATGCCTTAACCTTGTCGCCAACCTTGAATACCTTCTTAGGGCTCTCAACTCTTCCCCATGACATCTCTGAGATATGAAGAAGTCCGTCTGCTCCACCTAAATCAATGAATGCACCGAAGTCTGTAACATTCTTAACTGTTCCTTCAACAACCATTCCTACTTCGATTCTTGCGAATAATTCCTTAGCTGCCTCAGCCTTCTGCTCAACAACAAGCTTCTTTCTGTTACCGATTATTCTTCTCTTCTTAGGGTTGAACTCTGTTAATACGAACTCGATCTCCTGATCAAGATACTTGTCAAGGTTCTTCTCGTATACATCTGATACAAGGCTTGCAGGTATGAATACTCTTGACTCCTCAACATTTACGTTTAAGCCGCCCTTAACAACCTGGATAACCTTACCCTTAAGAACTTCACCATTATTGAAGGCTTCTTCAAGCTTCTCATTAACCTTCTCTGCAGCAACCTGCTTATATGAAAGAGCAACCTGTCCTTCTCCGTCATTTGTCTTAATAACCTTTACAGTTATAGGGTCACCAACGTGTACAAGTTCCGTAAGATCAACATTAGGAGTATTGGTGTACTCGCTCTTTGTAATGATACCGTCTGACTTATACTTGATATCAACCACGATCTCATCAGGCTTAACATCGATTACTGTTCCATCAACAAGCTCTCCCTGTCTGATAGATACCTTGCTCTCATCATTCTCTAACATCTGTTCAAAACTTAACTCTGCCATGCTACTATGAACCTCCTTAATAATATAATTTGGGGTAGATGCCCCCGCTGTAATACCTACCCTACTAACGGATTCAAAAGTAGTCAAATCCAAATCAACGAGTGTCTGTATATAGTAAGTATTCTCACATTCTTTTTTGCTTATGTCATATAGCTTCTGAGTATTAGAGCTGTTCCTGCCGCCAATGACTATCATGGCATCAACCCTTGAAGCAATATCCCTTGCTTCTTTCTGCCTGACAGCTGTAGCGTTACAGATAGTCTCATAAACATTAACATTATACAATTTATTTCTAATAATATCAACAATATTATTAAATTTATTCAAATTAAAAGTAGTCTGACTTACAACACTGATCTCCCGGCTCTCATCAGACAATCCATCTGCCAGGAAAAGGGCCCCCTCCTCGCTGTCTATAACGTGAACCTCACCGCTGCACCAGCCTACTATCCCCTTAACCTCCTGATGGTTTGGATCTCCCACAATGATGATCACACGACCTGCTTCGGAATCCTTTTTCACAATATTGTGGATCTTCTTAACAAATGGGCAGGTGGCGTCCACCACATGTATGCCCCTTGAATTGAGATCATCATATACCTTTTTTTCTACACCGTGGGAACGGATCACAACTGTACAGTCCGTCTTCCCCTCTAATTCACTAAGGTCTTCGATTATATTGACGCCCTTGCTCTTAAGATCGTCAATAACCTCCTCATTGTGGATTATGGGTCCAAATGTATATACCTCTCTGTGTCCCGCCTGCTCATAAGCCATATCAACTGCTCTCTGTACGCCAAAGCAGAAGCCCGCAGACTTGGCAAGTATTATTTCCATGCTCGCACTTCACTCCAAATCAAACTTGATATTTATTACCTGTCAGTCATCCAGTTCAAATAATGTATTACCGGTCAGTCATTCAATTCAATCAATGTATTGCCGGTCAGTCATCCAATTCAATCAATGTATTGCCGGTCAACACTTCAATTAATACAGTGTATTACTGCTCAATTAATTAATTCATATGATTGATCAGCTTCTCTCACGGGCATATCCTATGATGGTTCCTGCCACCGTATCTATGTCCATATCTGAGCTGTCAAGATACACAGCGTCCTCCGCCTGCTTAAGCGGCGCTGTCTTTCTGCTCATATCCTGCTCATCCCTGGTGATTATATCAGCCTCGATCTGTGAAAGATCAGCAGACCTACCGGCAGCCACAAGCTCGTCATAACGTCTCTTTGCCCTGACAGCAGATGAAGCAGTCAGATATATCTTAAGCTCCGCATTTGGAAGTATATTTGTTCCTATATCCCTGCCGTCCATTACCACGTTATTTGCAGAGGCAAGATCACGCTGTAAGGATAAAAGCTTTTCTCTCACAACCGGTATGGCAGAGGATTTGGACGCCATATTTCCAACGGCTTCCTCTCTCAATCTTCCGGTAACATTCTCGTCATTTAATATTACCTGCTGCTTGCCATCCTGGTACTTTATCTCGATCTTTATGGCTGAAAGCGCAGTCTCAACCTGCTCTATATCGGCTATATCTACCCTCTTGTTTATAAAATACAATGCAATGGCTCTGTACATTGCTCCGGTATCAACATATATAAATCCCAGTTCCTTTGCCACAAGCTTGGCAATAGTACTTTTTCCTGCACCGGCAGGTCCGTCTATAGCTATGTTCATATTATCCTTTTCCTCCGTAATGTTATTCCTCTGCAGCACACATTCCCGCAAGTCTTCCTGTGGACCATGCCACCTGAAGATTAAAGCCGCCTGTAAGGGCGTCCACATCTATGATCTCACCTGCAAAATACAGTCCGCTCACAAGCTTCGACTCCATTGTGGCAGGATTTATCTCCTTTGTATTTATCCCACCCTTTGTTATTATTGCCTCATCGAAGCCTCTTAGACCATCAAAGGTGAGTTCCATATGCTTTATCGTATCCACAAGTCTTTCCCGCTCCTCTCTGGTAACGGAATTAACCTGCTTATATGGGTCTATGGCTGTCATTCCTATTATAACAGGTATCAGCTTAACAGGAAGCAGTTCTCCCAGAGAATTTTTAAATTCTTTATTTATGTTCTTCTTGAAATCCCTCATGATCCTCTGATCCAGTGCCTCTCTGTCAAGAGCCGGCTTCAGATCTATATACATGGATATTTCCTTGTCCAGATAACGATGTATATAAGCTGACGACTTGATGACCAGCGGTCCGCTTATTCCGAAATGGGTAAATAACATTTCTCCCTGTTCATTAAAGACAGTCTTCTTTCCTGATCTTATGCAGAAGCTTACATTTTTAAGGGATAAGCCCATAAGTTCCTTGCAGAAAGCCTCCTTTATGTTGTAAGGAACCAATGACGGCTTAATATCCTTTATGGTATGGCCGCATTTCTCTGCCATGTTATACCCATCTCCTGTGGAGCCTGTAAGAGGATAGGACTTTCCTCCGGTAGCCATGATCACAGCGTCACATTTTATCTCTCCGGTGCCAGTCTTAACCCCTGTAACGCATCCGTCATTTACGACTATATCCTGTACCCTTGTATTAAGCATGACCTCTATGTTCCTGTTTCTGTTTATAAGGGTCTTTAACACACCTATAACATCAGAGGAATGATCGCTGGCAGGAAATACCCTGTCTCCCCGTTCCACCTTTGTCACAAGTCCCGCCTTATTGAAGAAGTCTATGACCGCCCCATTGTCAAATGTATATATGGAGCTATACATAAACTTAGGATTAGTGGTAATTGCATTGAAAAGCCTGTCTATATCGCAGGCATTTGTAAGATTACATCTGCCCTTGCCTGTTATAAACAGCTTCTTTCCCAGCCTGTCATTTCTCTCAACAAGTATAACTTTATTATTATCGGCAGCCGTTATGGCTGCCATCATTCCCGCAGCACCGCCGCCTGCTACAACTATTGTTCCCATTGTATATTCCTTTATGTTCCACTTGCCTTGTTATTATATCAAATAAGAGGCGGAAAGCTCCCGCCTCTTACCAGAAAATCATTTTCCTAATTTATTAAATATTATACAGGATATGCCTTGCTGTCATTATCTACCAATGTAGCGTCAACCTTTGTATCCTGTGCGTCTCTGAGCTTAAAGTACTCAAGAGCAACCTGTGGGAATAATGCATATGTTAATACATCCTCATCCTGCTTCTTGTACTGGATCATTTCCTTCTCGATCTTATCAAGCTCGTTGTCTAAGAGATCAGCCGGACGACATGTGATAGGCTCCTTGTCGCCGATAACCTTCTTCTTAACCTCAGGATCAACAGGCTTAACTGACTGACCATACTCTCCACCTACAAGTGCCTTTGATTCCTTAGTACACATCTTGTATCTCTCACCTGTAACAACATTAAGAACAGCCTGTGTACCAACGATCTGACTTGAAGGAGTAACAAGTGGTGGCTCACCATAGTCCTTACGAACTCTTGGAACCTCTTCAAGAACCTCATTGAACTTATCTTCTGCATTCATTTCCTTAAGCTGTGATACAAGGTTTGAAAGCATACCACCAGGTACCTGATATAAAAGTGTCTTAACATTAACGCCAAGAACCTTTGGATTGAGAAGTCCGCTCTTTAACCACTCTTCTCTCATTGGTCTGAAGTAATCAGCGATCTCGGCAAGAAGACTCTGATCTAAGCCCGGATCATACTCTGTGCCCTCAAATGTCTTAGCCATAACCTCTGTAGCAGGCTGGCTTGTACCAAGAGCAAGTGGTGAAATTGCTGTATCAATAATATCACATCCTGCTTCAACTGCCTTAAGGTATGTCATTGAAGCAACACCTGATGTGTAATGTGTGTGAAGCTGTATTGGAAGGCTTGAACCATCCTTAAGAGCCTCTACAAGCTCTGTTGCCTTATATGGAACAAGAAGACCTGCCATATCCTTGATACAGATAGAATCTGCACCCATATCCTCGATTCTCTTTGCCATATCCTTCCAGTACTCAAGTGTGTAGGCATCACCTAAAGTATATGAAAGAGCAACCTGTGCATGTCCCTTCTCCTTGTTACATGCCTTAACTGCTGTCTGAAGATTTCTTAAATCGTTAAGACAATCAAATATTCTTATAATATCAATACCATTTGCGATTGACTTCTGAACGAAGTACTCAACAACATCATCAGCGTAGTGACGATAACCAAGAATATTCTGACCTCTGAATAACATCTGAAGCTTTGTATTCTTGAAACCATCTCTTAACTTTCTGAGTCTGTCCCATGGATCTTCCTTAAGGAATCTAAGTGAAGCGTCAAATGTAGCACCACCCCAGCACTCTACTGAATGATATCCAACCTTATCCATCTTGTCGATGATAGGAAGCATCTGCTCAGTTGTCATACGAGTAGCTATAAGTGACTGATGTGCATCACGCAATACTGTTTCGGTAATCTGTACCGGTTTCTTATCTGCCATTTCATGACCTCCTGTAAATCTACTGTCTTCTATACATTGTATATAGAGCTTCCGATATATTATATCGTTCTACATGTTTTTAATTTAAAATTACATACCAAATATAGCAAGGAATGTACCAGCTGCAACTGCTGTACCGATAACACCAGCTACGTTTGGACCCATGGCATTCATGAGAAGGAAGTTAGTTGGATCATACTGTGCTCCAACCTTCTGTGAAACTCTGGCTGCCATTGGAACTGCTGAAACACCGGCTGAACCAATAAGTGGATTGACCTTACCCTTAGTTGCCCAGCACATAACCTTACCAAACAATACACCTGCCGCTGTACCGAATGCAAATGCTACAAGACCTAAAAGAACGATCTTAAGAGTACTGATCTGAAGGAATGCCTCAGCACTTGTAGATGCACCAACTGATGTACCAAGAAGGATAACTACAATGTACATAAGAGCATTAGATGCTGTCTCTGTAAGCTGCTTAACAACTCCACACTCTCTGAAGAGGTTACCTAACATAAGCATACCAACAAGTGGTGCTGTTGTTGGGAGAATAAGTACAACTACTAACGTAACAATGATAGGGAAGAGGATCTTCTCAAGCTTTGTTACAGGACGAAGCTGCGGCATCTTGATAAGTCTTTCCTTCTTTGTTGTAAGAGCCTTCATGATAGGTGGCTGGATAACAGGAACAAGTGACATATATGAATATGCTGCAACTGCTATAGGTCCAAGAAGAGTTCCGCCCATGCCAAGCTTGCCGGCAAGGTAGATAGATGTAGGACCATCAGCACCACCGATGATTGAAATTGCTGCTGCTTCCTTTCCGTTGAATCCCATAAGGAATGCAAGGAAGTAAGCTGCATAGATACCAAACTGAGCTGCTGCACCCAGCAGGAAGCTCTTTGGATTTGCGATAAGCGGACCAAAGTCTGTCATGGCACCAACACCCATGAATATGAGTGATGGAAGAATACTCCACTCATCAAGTAAATAGAAATAATGTAATAAACCACCTTCTGCCATTATGTCTGGGAACATATTGACCAAAAACATACCAAATGAGATTGGTACCAGAAGTAATGGTTCGAAACCTTTTCCGATTGCAAGATACATGAATACAAAAGCTACAAGGATCATAATGTAGTTTTTCCAGCCAAGATTTGCAAAACCGGTCTGATTAGCTAAATTTGACAAAACGTCAAGTATACTACTGCCCATTTAGTTGTTTCCTCCTATAAAAAATTAGATGTACCAAATTAGTTGAGAGATGCTAATGTATCTCCTGCCTCAACCATTGCGCCAACTGCAACATCAATGCTTGCAACTGTACCATCTTCTGGAGCAACAACTTCGTTTTCCATCTTCATGGCCTCAAGTATAAGTAATACCTGACCCTTCTTTACTGAATCTCCAACCTTTGCCTTAACATCAAGGATCTTACCTGGCATTGGTGAAGCTACCTTTATTGAACCTGCGCCTGCACTCTTAGCTGCCGGTGCAGGAGCTGCTGCTGGAGCAGGTGCTGCTGCTACAGGAGCTGCAACCTGTGCTACTGGTGCAGGAGCTGCGCCTGCTGCTAATTCTTCAACTGCAACATCATATGCTGTTCCATTAACTGTAATTCTATAATTCTTCATAATCGATATCCTCCTATATTATCTTCTTACTCGTCTGATCGGTCTTGCAACCAGCTTATCATTACTTGGGTATGTTACCTGGGCATTGTTACCACTCTCATACGCTGCAACTGCAGCTGAGATAACTGCTACAAGCTGTGAATCATCCATAACGCTTGCGCCTGTTTCTGTGTTAACAATATCAACGACAGCATTTGAAGGCTTCTGCTCTTCTGCTGCTGTCTCGTCTGTGTCAGCCGCCTTAGCAGCTGCTTTAGCCTTTTCTGCCTTTCTCTTTTCCCTTGTATCCTTATCAAATAACATAGGAACATACTTTAACAGAGAAATAACAAATGAAATAAATATAAGTACAACGAATACTATACCCATACCTATTATTGTGTTTGTACCGGCATCCTTCATCTTCTCACCGAGAGTCTGAACCTTGCCTGTCTCGAATTCTGATGGCTTATATGGATATACGCCCTGTGCAATAAGGCTGTCCGCGTCCATCTGATAGAACTCGCATAAATAGTTAAATCTTGCAGTATCATCTACAAAAGTAACTTTTACTTCAGCTGTTTCTTTTTCGCATTTTGCTGTAAGTGTTACGATTACGGTATCCTTTACCTCTTCGATCTCATATGTTGAGTCAAGGCTTTCAAACTTACCGTAGTCCTTCTCCATACTGCTGAACACCTTTACAGCGTCAACATCTGACTGAGAAATACTTACCTGCTGTCCCTGACCTGATATATAAACTGCATCAGTGCCGTTTGCTTCCCAGTTTTCTACAACTGCTTCGTCTTCTGACAGTTTGATGTACCCATTTGCCAGTGTATTTGCATATGCGGCAATGGTGTCGTTATCATAGTCAAAGGCAACCTTCTTGTCGTTTGAAGAACATCCTGCCAATGTAAAGGCAACAGCTAACATAGAAATTATTAAGAATAATCTTTTCTTCATTAAGTTGTCACTCCTTTATATTGTACTATGCTTCTTATATGGTCTCATTTCATCCTTTGAATAAAGCATTTCAAATGCAGCAATAACTCTCTTTCTTGTTGCATCAGGTTCGATAACATCATCAACGTAGCCTCTGCTTGCTGCTGAAACAGCTCCTGAAAGAGCATCTGTGTATTCAGCCTTCTTCTCCTTAATGAATGCCATCTTATCAGCTGCTGCTGCGATCTCATCCTCATACATGATCTTAACAGCCATCTCAGGATCCATTGTTCCGATAACTGCGTCAGGCCATGCATATACAAGATCAGCACCGATAGCCTTTGAATTCATAACTGTGTAAGCTGTACCGTAAGCCTTGTCAAGGATAACAGTAACCTTTGGTGTAGTTGCGTCTGCGTAAGCGTTTGTAAGCTTTGCAAGTGCTCTTGAAATTGTATGCTCCTCATCAATTGTAGCAGCAAAGCCTGTAACATTAACAAGTGTAAGTACAGGGATATCAAAAGCGTCACAGAAATTAACGAAATCTGCAGCCTTGTATGCACCGTCGGTTGTGATAACATCCTTCTGGTTTACAACACATCCTACAGCATATCCGTTAAGCTTGATAAATGCTGTAACGATATCCTGAGCGAAATCCTTCTTAAGCTCAAGGATAAATGAGTTGTCTGAAATGTTCATAAGAACTGCCTTTGCGTCATTCTTGAAACCTTCAAGGTTAGGAATGATTCTGTTAATGTTGTCTGTGCAGTTCTCCTGCTTGTCTGTATCTGTGTTACATGATGGAAGCATTTCAACAAGACTTCTGATAGTTCCGAGAACCTCTTCCTCTGTCTCAAATACGCCATCAACATTAGCTGTATTCTCACTTACATACTCTGCTGCTGAAGTGTCAAGCTTAACAACATTGTTCTCTTCTAACGCGTTAGGACTGTCTACAAAAAGCTTTGCCCCTTCCTTTGTCATGAATGTAAAATCTGTAAGTGTAGGAATAAGAGCAGCTCCACCGCCACATGTTCCAAAAATAGCAGTGATCTGTGGTATTACTCCTGATGCTAATGACTGCTTGAGATATACCTCGCCAAATGCGTTAAGTGCATCTGTTGCCTCCTGTAATCTTAAGCCGGCACAATCGACGAGACCGATAACAGGTGCTCCCATCTTCATAGCCATGTCATAAATCTTAGCAATCTTTCTTGCATGCATCTCGCCTATTGATCCGCCTAAAACCTTAGCGTCCTGGCTGTACACATATACTAAATTGCCATTGATCACTCCGTATCCGGTAATAACACCATCTTTAGGAGTTTCCTTGTCCTGGATGTTAAAGTCAGTGTTTCTTGCTGTTACATATGCACCAACTTCAACAAAACTTGAGTCATCAAGTAATGCATTAATTCTATCACTTGCTGACAAGCTTGGTTTGTTGCTCATTTTTAGCCCTCCGTTTGATATATTTTTAGGATATTCCGTATTATGGAAAATCCAATTTCTGCCGAGTATAATTGTAATGCCTTTGGCAACATATTTCAAGTAAAAAAACACCTTTACAGCATTTTTTATAATTTGTACACAATATTATCACCATATACAAGGCAGTAAAAAAGAGCGAGATAAATACATATTATATTTTACCCCGCCCCTTATTTTTTAATTATAAATTAATTACAGACATTTTTCGGACATCAGTCCTTAAGCACATCCCTGTTCTTAACAAGATAATCAAGAAGAGAGATGATGGTAAGTGCAAGTGACGCATATATGAGCACCTGCTCAAGGTAGTATATAAACTGTGATGAAAGATTTGCTATAAGGAAGCATACCATTATCATCTGAACAGTTGTCTTTATCTTTCCCCACCATCCGGCTGCTATTACTACTCCCTTTTCGGCAGCAATAAGTCTGAAGCCGCTTATGATAAATTCTCTTGCGATTATAACTATAACGATCCAACCCGGTATCCTGTGAAGATCCGTAAAGGCAATAAGTGCCGAACACACTAACAGCTTGTCTGCCAGAGGATCCATGAATTTTCCGAAGTTTGTTACAAGATGGCAGCGTCTGGCGATCTGTCCGTCTAATGTATCTGTAATGGCAGCCGCGATAAATATTCCCAATGCCACCCATTTTGTCCAGGAAGCTTCCATGTACAGAAATACAAGGAAGAACGGTATCATTATAACTCTTAATATTGTCAGTTTATTTGGTAGATTCATTCCGCAACATCTCCTATCAGGTCATATTCATTTGCCTCGGTAATATCCACATCCACAAAGGTTCCGGAGATCAGTTCATGATCGGCATGGACAAATATCATGCCGTCAACAGAAGGTGCGTCCCTGTATGAGCGTCCTATGTAGACATCTCCGTCATCAAGATATCCCTCAATGAGAACCTTAAGTCTCTTTCCCACAAAGCTCTGGTTCCTGTCGTAGGATATCTCCTGCTGAAGCTCCATGATATCATTGCGCCACTCTTCTGCCATCTCCTCAGGAACCTGATCCTCAAAAGCCGCTGCAGGTGTTCCCTCCTCAGGGGAATATGTGAACACTCCAAGCCTGTCAAATTCCATATCATTTATAAATTCGCACACGCTCTCATGCTCTTCCTGAGTCTCTCCCGGAAATCCGGTGATCAGTGTTGTCCTTATGGCGATATCCGGTATCCTGCTTCTTAAGGCTGTTATAAGATCCACCAGTTCTTTTCTGTTGGTCCTTCTTCCCATACGCTTTAATATCTTGTCCTCTGAATGTTGGATAGGTATATCAATGTATTTACATATTTTATCACAATCTGCCATAACATCAATAAGTTCTTCTGTTATTTCTTCAGGATAACAATACATAAGTCTTATCCACTCAATGCCGTCTATCTCACAAAGCTTACGGAGCAGCTCCGG
This sequence comes from Coprococcus sp., assembly GCA_050872265.1. Lineage (GTDB taxonomy): Bacteria > Bacillota > Clostridia > Lachnospirales > Lachnospiraceae > Coprococcus. Next base: position 170,521 of record JBNMGN010000002.1, on the reverse strand, counting down.
AAGCATTTTCTTTCCGTAGATATCCGTACCGTATAATGTAGTCTCCTGGGCAACAAGTATAAGTTCCTTAACGCCGTCCCCTGCAAGCATCTCTGCCTGGGACAGCAGCTTCTCCAAAGGTACGCTTCTGTACTTGCCTCTGATATACGGGATAACGCAGTAGGTACACATCTTGCCGCAGCCCTCGGCGATCTTCAGATACGCCATGCCCGCAAGAGTGGTAACGATCCTGTCGTTATCTGTATCCGGCATATAATTTATGCTGTCTATGATCTTATTATCGTCGGTTCCGATAGCTTCAAGTATCTTGTCAAAATTGGTGGAGCCAAGGATAACATCTATCTCCGGAAGCTCCTCCATGATCTCGTCCTGATATCTCTGGGAAAGACATCCTGCAACTATGAGCTTCTTAAGATTAGCTGTCTTCTTAAGCTCAGCCATCTCGATTATGGTATTTATGCTTTCCTGCTTCGCGTCCTTGATAAATGCACAGGTATTGATGACCACAACCTCTGCTTCCTGCTCATCATTTGTTATCTCATGACCTGCACTGTGAAGCTTTCCAAGCATGGCCTCGCTGTCGCACAGATTTTTGTCGCAGCCAAGTGAAACCATTAATATTTTCATATTCTATATCACCTTATAATTATTTTTTCTGTATAGCAACTGAATTGACACAGTTGTTCATGAGCATGGCAATGGTCATAGGTCCTACACCGCCGGGAACCGGAGTGATGGCACCTGCCACAGGCTCAACGGAAGCAAAATCCACATCTCCACACAGCTTATTGTCTGCTCCTCTGTGTATTCCAACGTCGATGACAACTGCTCCATCCTTAACATATGACTTGTCTATCATCTTTGGTCTTCCTATGGCTACCACAAGGATATCCGCTCTCTTACATACTTCCTTAAGGTTCTTTGTCCTTGAGTGGCATATGGTGACTGTGCCGTTTTCTCTCAACAGAAGAAGTGCCATTGGCTTTCCTACAATGTTGCTTCTGCCTATAACCACACATTCCTTGCCTTCTATATCTACTCCAGATCTCTTGATGAGCTCGATTATACCTGCCGGTGTACACGAAACGAAGCCCGGCTGTCCGATACTCAACGCACCTACGCTCATAGGGTGGAAGCCATCCACGTCCTTAAGTGGGGATATAGCCTTAATGACCTTGTCCTCATCTATATGCTTAGGAAGAGGAAGCTGGACAAGTATGCCATTTATCTTATCATCGTTATTGAGCTTGTCTATAAGCTTAAGAAGCTCTGCCTCAGTTGTATCCTCAGGCAGCTCATATGATACGGAATTAATACCTGTATATTCACATGCTTTCTTTTTATTGCCTACATATACTGTGCTGGCAGGATCATTTCCTACAAGCACAACCGCAAGGCTTATCTCTATACCCTGCTCCTTATAAGCACTTACCTTTTCCTTAACCTCATCCTTGATCTGTTTTGATATCAGTTTTCCGTCTATTATCTGTGCCATTATGTCATCCTCTATTCTGTCATTATTTTTCTTTCGGTACTAGAACAGTCCCTTTATAACTCCGTCATCTGTCACACTGATATTAAATGCAGCAGGGTTCTTAGGAAGTCCGGGCATGGTCATTATAGTTCCTGTTATGGCAACTACGAAGCCTGCTCCTGCACTTACATAAACCTCACGGATATTTATATCAAAGCCTGTTGGTCTTCCAAGCTTGTTCGGATCATCTGACAGTGAATACTGGTTCTTTGCCATACATACAGGGAAATTGCCAAAGCCCATTTCCTCTATCTTCTTGATGGCTCTTGAAGCCTCAGGGCTGTAGGTTACATTGTCAGCACCGTATATCTCTGTAGCTATTGTACTGATCTTATCCTTGATGGAAAGATCATCCTCATAGAGAACATTGAAATTGCTCTCCTTTGTCTCTAAGGTGTTAAGGACTGCATTTGCCAGCTCTATTCCACCTTCGCCGCCCTTCTCCCATACATTTGCAAGGGCGAAATCACAGCCTCTTGAAGTACAGAATTCTTTAACGAAATCAAGCTCTGCGTCTGTATCTGTGATAAATCTGTTTAATGTTACAACAACCGGTACGCCGTACTTCTGGAGATTTTCAATATGCTTCTCAAGATTTACGATACCCTTCTTTAATGCCTCAAGGTTTTCTGACGCAAGCTCTGTCTTAGGAACTCCGCCGTTATACTTAAGAGCCTTGACTGTAGCCACAAGAACTACTGCATCCGGCTTGAGTCTGTTCATACGGCACTTGATATCGAAGAACTTCTCAGCTCCCAGATCTGCACCGAAGCCTGCCTCTGTAATAACATAGTCAGCAAGCTTTAAGGCTGTCTTTGTTGCCATTACGCTGTTGCAGCCATGGGCTATATTTGCAAATGGTCCACCGTGTACTATTGCAGGTGTATTCTCAAGGGTCTGGATAAGGTTTGGCTTGATGGCGTCCTTAAGAAGTGCTGCCATTGCTCCAACTGCCTTTAAGTCAGCGGCAGTTACAGGCTCATTGTCGTAATTGTATGCAACTATGATCCTGCCAAGTCTGTCCTGGAGATCCTTAAAGTCCTTTGCAAGGCAAAGGATAGCCATTATCTCTGAAGCAACTGTTATAACAAAGCCGTCCTCACGAGGCACACCGTCCACACGCTTTCCAAGACCTACTATTGTGTGACGGAGTGCTCTGTCGTTCATGTCTATGCATCTCTTGAACACTATACGGTTCACGTCTATCCTAAGCTCATTTCCCTGATGGATATGGTTGTCCATCATTGCTGCAAGGAGATTGTTTGCTGATGTTATGGCATGGAAATCACCTGTGAAATGAAGATTAAGATCCTCCATAGGTACAACCTGGGCATATCCGCCGCCGGCCGCTCCACCCTTGATGCCAAAGCAAGGTCCGAGGGACGGCTCTCTTAATGCTATAAGAGCCTTCTTTCCAAGCTTTGCCATGGCCTCACCAAGACCAACTGTAACTGTTGTCTTTCCCTCTCCTGCAGGGGTTGGGTTGATGGCTGTTACAAGTATGAGCTTTCCATCCTCATTGTCTGAAACTCTCTTAATAAGTTCACTTGAAAGCTTTGCCTTGTACTTTCCGTACATTTCTATGTCGTCCTCGTCAATTCCTATTGACGCAGCCACGTCCTTAATATTTGCCATATGAGCCTGCTGAGCGATCTCGATATCGTTTAACATACATTTATCTCCTTTGTTTTTTATTTTTGTATATATGTATTTTATATTTCAAAATAACATCTGCCATTAATAATACTCATCTATGTACTGTTCAAACTGTTCCTCGGACATTAATATCTTCCTTGCCTTTGTGCCCTCTTCAGGACCTACGACTCCGGCGTCCGCAAGCTGATCCATTATCCTTGCAGCCCTGTTAAAGCCGATCTTAAATGCCCTCTGTAACATTCCTATGGAAGCCTTTTCCTTGTCTATTATGAACTTTCCTGCTTCGATGAAGTATTCATCCCTGTCATTTCCACCGGAACCGGAGCCGTTTGACGCTCCGCCTGAACCACTGGCTATGGAATTTGATATGGACTCATCATATGTGCCCACACCATTTGACTTCTTAAGGTAATCCACAACTCTTGCCACCTCATCATCTGATATGAAAGCCCCCTGAACTCGTACAGGCTTAGGGAAGCCTGTAGGGTAAAACAGCATATCGCCCTTACCAAGAAGCTTCTCGGCACCGTTCATGTCAAGGATGGTTCTTGAGTCCACACCTGATGACACTGCAAATGCTATTCTTGACGGAACATTTGCCTTAATAAGACCGGTGATTACATCTACAGACGGTCTCTGGGTAGCTATTACAAGATGTATTCCCGCTGCTCTGGCAAGCTGTGAAAGTCTTACTATGGCGTCCTCGACCTCGCCGTGGGCAACCATCATAAGGTCTGCCAGCTCGTCTACGATGACAACGATCTGCGGAAGCTTTGTGAGCTTCTCAGGATCAACGCCCCCTGACGCCAGTGCGTCGGCAACCTTCTCATTGTAGCCTGTGAGGTTTCTTACTCCTGTATCTGCAAATAACTGATATCTCCTTGTCATCTCCTCAACCGCCCAGTTAAGAGCTCCGGCAGCCTTCTTAGGATCTGTGACAACCGGTATAAGAAGATGTGGTATTCCGTTATAGCATGTAAGCTCAACCATCTTAGGATCCACCATTATAAGCTTGACCTCCTCAGGCCTTGCCTTAAAGAGGATACTCATTATAAGTGTATTTATACATACAGACTTACCTGAGCCTGTGGAACCTGCAATGAGAAGATGAGGCATTTTTGCAATATCTGTGGTGATAACCTGCCCGCTTATATCCATTCCCACTGCAAATGATATCTTGGATTTTGCTTTCCTGAAGTTCTCTGACTCAACCAGCTCCCTGAATGTAACAACGGATATCTCCTTGTTAGGAACCTCTATTCCGATGGCAGCCTTTCCCGGTATAGGAGCTTCTATTCTTATGTCGGCAGCGGCAAGATTAAGCTTGATATCATCGGCAAGATTAAGTATCTTGCTGACCTTGACGCCCTGCTCCGGCTGCATTTCAAACCTTGTTACAGCAGGTCCGCAGCTGTAATTTGTTATGGTTACATTTACACCAAAGTTCTCAAGGGTGTTCTTAAGCTTAATGGCTGTCTCCCTTACATAAGCGTCCCTGTTGGTATTGTTCTGCTTCTCAGCCTTTGTAAGAAGTGACGCGTCAGGCAGAGTATATCTGCCACCCTCGGTGTAACTCTTCTGTGGAGCTGTACTCTCAGCTTTTCTGGCAGCCGGCTTTGAAACCTTAGCTGCGGCAGCTCCATTTCCCCCGGCAACTGACTCAAACGCCGAATCATGCTCCGGACTGTAATCGCTGATAGTCTCAGGATGAAGATTGCCATTTACCGCACCTGCAAGAACATCCTCTCCCATATCTATGGCAGACTTGCCTGCTGTGCCAAAGTCTGTGGTCTTAGGTGCAGACATTCCAATACCCACGCCTGAATTATCAGGCTGCAACATTCCTGCAGTATTTCCCTGTGCAGCTTCCGTCGGCTTTGATACTGCTACTGCTTTCGGTCTGCGTTTTCTTGGCTTAGGAGCTTCAGCCCTGTCCTGTTCGGTCTCGTCATGCATGTTGATACGCTCAATACCGTTATCATCAGGATCTATATCAAAGAAATCCCTTGGCTTGTCCTTTACCTCATGGACATCGTGAGGACTGTCAGCCTTACCCTTCCTTGAAGGAGTTTTTCTGGTTGAATCGAACACATTGATATTGTTCATATCAACTTTAGGCCCTTTGTTTCTGCCTGTCTCCTCAAGGTCATCAATATCATCATCTAAAAGACCGAACTCGTCTATCTGCTCTCTTCTGCGTCTCTTTCTCTGGGTGCTTCTTTCACTCTTCTTCTCATCGGAAAAATGCACAGATATGCTGTTCCTAATATCCCTTGCCAGTCCTTCAATGGATATCTCACACAACAGCATGAACATGATAGCTGTTACCACAACCATGACGATAATGGTTCCCGGTATACCGATAACAGTCCTTAAAAGGAAGAATACCAGACCGGCTATCAAACCTCCGCCCTTATGGTTCTTATATCCATCCATGTATATGCTCTTTACGGATTCAAAATCGCTGGCAGATAACATCTGACAGAGCATTGAGAACATGCAGAGCAGAACGCCCACATAAATTATCTTCTTTAATATCCTTCTGTCAAAACGATTTGACACAAGGAACGCCGCTGAAAAGAACATATAGACAGGGAAGAAATATTCCACCGAGCCTATAAGTCCGAAGAAAAATCCCGAGATTGCATTTCCAAAGGTACCGCATTTGCCGAAATTTGCTATAAAGAGAAATACAGCAAATGCAAGAACGCAGATCAGTATAACCTCAAGCCTTACTGCCTGCTCCTTTTCATTTCTTACCTGCTTTCCCCTGGCAGATGTGTTTTTCCTGCCCTTTGTGGTGCTTTTAGTATTTTTTTTGTTTTTGGAAGCACCGGAGCTGCGTCCGGCTGTCTTCTTTGTATTTGTAGCCATCTTAAACCATCCTCACACTTCAATACATCTTATAAAACCATGTAGCACACTATGGAGATCAGTCCGGCACACAGACAATATATTGAAAATCCCTTAAATTTATTAGTTTTAACAACCCGGAGCATGAATTTTATGCACACGAAGCCAACCACTCCGGCAACTATCATTCCTACTATGTAGTTAAATATCTCCCCGCCTGACAGCTTGGCACTGGCAAGATCCGGAAGCTCCAGGATACATGCCCCAAGAATTGTAGGAATAGACATTATGAAAGAATACTTCACTGCAAATTCTCTTGTGAAGCCACAGGCAAGTCCTGCCGCAATAGTACTTCCTGAACGTGACAGACCCGGCAGGGTTGCTGCGCCCTGCGCCAGTCCTACCATGACTGAATCTTTATATGTGGCAGTGGAAGCATTTTTATTTCCCACTCTTATGTTATCTGCTATGTATAACACCACTGATGTGACCACAAGACATATTCCCGGTATCAGCAGTGTATTTCCCGCATTTCCAATGAAATGTTCAAATGGAAGTGCTATGCACATGGTGATAAATGTTGAAAATAAAACCAGTATGACAAATCTTCTGTATGGTGTTGTGGCAATCTTCACATACTTCTTTTTCTTCTTGGTCTTGTAAAGATTATTGATAAATCTTCCAATATTCACAAATACCAGTCCAAGTATGGTAAAACCTTCTATAAGAAGCTCACCTATGTCTCTTCTGTATATTATGATTATAGCCACTAGGGTTCCCAGATGAAGAAGTATATCAAACAGTATCCCTGTGTCAGTATTCATATGGAATATGTTTCTGAATATGGCAAGATGTCCCGAACTGCTCACCGGGAGAAATTCTGTTGCTCCCTGGATTATTCCCATTATTATAGCTTGTAGTAAATTCATATTTTATCTTTTATCTCCCATTTTTTTGGAATACCAGCCATCAAAAATCCATCTTAGCTAAATAGCTGACGCTGCATGTCAGGTTCCCCTGTAAAAATTGATACAATAGATACCCTACGATATTCTACTATCATTTTTACTTTTTATCAAGTCATACAATTTATTAACTGCGTCGGATATCCCACCCACGGACTTTATTATCCCACATTTGACTGCCTGGGCTCCCACCAACACTGAGCCAATATCCTTTGAAAGCTCCTTTGTATTGAACATAAGAGCCTTTACCTGCTCTTCAGTTATGTCAGAATGGGACACTATAAAATCTATTATACGATCCTGCATTTTCTCAATATAATAAAAGTTCTGCCTGGCTCCAAGCGTCACCCCCGCAACCCTTATGGGATGGACTATCATGGTGGCTGTCTTCACTATAAAGGAATGATCACCGGATACTGCCAGTGGCATGCCTATGGAATGGCTTCCTCCAAGCACCACCGTCACTACCGGCTTGCTTACAGACGCCAGAGCCTCAGCTATTGAAAGCCCTGCCTCCACGTCTCCCCCTGTGGTATTTATCAGCACAAGAACCCCTTTTATATCGTCATTCATCTCTATGCCGGCACACCATGGTATTATCTCCTCATATTTGGTGGTCTTCGCACCTCCGGGCAGGGAGTTGTGCCCCTCCACCTCCCCGAATATATTTATGACGGCTATCCCATTATCCATGCTTTTTCTCCTTCTTCGTCAATGATGAAACACGCTATGTACAAACTAAAAAAGAGAGGCATAAGCCTCTCTTTTAATATGTCTCTATATTGAAATAAAATACGTTACATTGTGTATACTATCTCATTTACATCCTGAAGGTCTGCTGCAGGAATATAATTTCCATCATATGCCTTGCCGTTTACAACCATTGATGTGCAGCCGCTTTCGTGTCCGTCCGGATTTAACACCTTAATGTTAAGCTTCTTTCCACGGAAGTTCTTCTCGATAGTGAACTCCTTCCAGTCAGAAGGTACAGAAGGTGCTATCTGTAAGCCGCCGAAATCCGGTCTCATACCAAGGATACCTTCAACACAGCCAACCATACATGTGGAAGCTGTTCCTGTAAGCCAGTGAACGTGAGATCTTCCTTCGTAAGGGCTTCCCACAGACTCAGTAAACTGTCCGTGGCAATATGGCTCAAGCTTTCTTATCTCTGCCTTGTCGTTCATGGACGCTGGTGATGTTTCATTGAAGTACTCAAATGCTCTGTTTCCATGTCCCATAAGAGCCTCAGCAAGGATTATCCATCCCTGCGGCTGTGAGAATATACCTGCATTCTCCTTAGTACCTGCATTGAACAGTATCATAAGAGCTCCGTCAAAGGCATGTGCTCTGTAAGGTGGATACATAAGTCTTACACCATATTCTGTGTTCAATTCCTTATGTACAGTCTCAAGAGCGATCTCTGCCTGCTCCTTGCTGGCAAGACCACTTATAACAGCCCAGCTCTGTGGGTTGAGCCACATGCTTGCCTCAGGATCATGCTTTGAACCGATGACCATTCCGCCTTCCTTGTAACCACGGATATATCTGTCATCCTCCCAGCACTTCTCCTGGATAGTGTTATAAAGATCTGCCTGGATCTTATCTATATACTTAATGTACTCTTCATCCTTCTTCTGCTCTGCGAACTTCTTGATAACAGTCATTGCATAGTAAAGCTGCATGGCAACGAATGTTGACTCTCCACGCTTTCCAAGTCTTAAGCAGTCATTCCAGTCTGCATGAAGACCTGCAGGCATATTGTTGTCTCCAAGTCTGTTCATTGAGAAGTCGATCGCTCTCTTTAAGTGCTCGTATACGGTTCCCTCACCGCCATTTGCAAATAATATAACCTCGTCGATGAAATCAACATTTCCTGTCTCGGCAATATACTTGTATACAGTCGGGAACAGCCACAGTGCATCATCTGCCCTGTAAGCAGGATGGCCTGTTGCCTGTACATATGAAGGGTCATCAGGAGTGTCCTCATGTCCTGCATTGTGGTTGAACTTAACCAGTGGAAGTCCTCCACCATTGTCAACCTGGGCTGAAAGCATAAATCTGATCTTCTCCAATGCCATTTCAGGATCAAGATGGATGACACCCTGGATATCCTGAACTGTATCTCTGTATCCATATCCGTTTCTCAGACCACAGTATGAGAATGAAGCTGCTCTTGACCATATAAATGTCATAAAGCACTGATATGAATTCCATGTATTTATCATATTGTTAAATGAGTCACTAGGTGTGTGTACCTGGAAGTTGTTTAACTTGCCGTGCCAGTATGTCTTAAGCTCTGCAAGCTCATCTGCGCAGGTCTTTGCACTGTCTTCATAACGGGAAAGTATCTCGTCCGCAGCCTTTGCATTCTTCATTCCAAGAACAAATGCAAATTCCTTAGTCTCACCCGGCTCAAGCTCAAGCTTTGTGCTTAATGCACCACAACCGTTGCCGTTGTAGTTAAGCTTGCTGCCACAGTCTCCATTTATAACTCCTACAGGATTTGCATATGTGTGATATCTTCCAAGGAACTCCTCCTTGTCACCACAGTATGTATCAACAGGTGCACCTGCAAGACCAAGGAATCTCTGAACTGCAGAATTTCCGTTTACAGGGCTGTCAACACAGTTCTCATTTATGAACTGCATTATCTTGTTGTTCTCAAAGAATGTTCTTGTTATAAACAATGTGTACTGAAGGTTTACCTGATCCTGCTCGTAATTGTTGTCATTTGTGAACTCGCAGAAGCCGGTAACTGTAAGCTTTCTCTTAACGTCGGAAGCATTTGTCACCTTTACCTTCCATACCTCATAGGTCTTATCCAGAGGTACGTAGTAAAGTACCTCTGAATTAATTCCTGAATACTCAGCCTTGATGTTTGTGTAGGCAGTACCATGATGGCACTCGCTCTTGTATGTCTCAAGATCCTTGCCTACAGGCTGCCATGAAGCAGACCAGTAATCCTTTGACTCATCATCTCTTAAATAAACATATCTTCCCGGCTGATCAAAGTTATTAAATATATATCTTATGATCCTGCCGTTTGCTCCTGATTTCTCGAAGCTGTAACCACCTGCATTATTTGATATGATAGCACCGTACTCAGGGGAACCGAGATAGTTCGCCCATGGTGCAGGAGTATCAGGTCTGTCTATGATATACTCCTTATTTGCTTCATCAAAATATCCAAATCTCATTAGCCTAACCCCTTATTATTATTCTGCTGAACCTGCGCCTTCCTTTACATCCTTAAGACTGAGGCTTATTCTTCCGGCTCTCTCGTCGATCTTGATGACCTTAACAGTTACGTCATCACCTACATTTACAACGTCCTCAACCTTATTTACATGCTTGTCTGAAAGCTTTGAAATATGGATAAGTCCATCCTTGTTAGGTGCAAGTGATACGATGGCACCGCACTCTATAACCTTAACTACCTTACCTGCGTAGTTCTTTCCTACCTCAAGTGGCTCAACTATCATCTTGATCATGTTGATAGCCTTGTCCATGCCGTCCTGATCAACGCCACAGATTGAAACTCTTCCCTCATCATCGATATCGATCTTAACGCCTGTCTCCTCGATGATAGTGTTGATAGTCTTACCTCTCTGTCCGATAACCTCACCGATCTTATCAGGATCGATCTTGATCTGTACGATCTTAGGTGCATACTCATTTACATTTGGTCTTGGCTCAGAAATAGCAGGCTTCATACATGTATCCATGATGAAGAGTCTTGCTTCTCTTGTTCTTCTGATAGCCTCTTCAACTATAGGTCTTGTAAGACCATGTATCTTAATATCCATCTGGATAGCTGTGATACCCTCTGTTGTACCAGTCACCTTGAAGTCCATATCTCCGAAGAAGTCCTCAAGTCCCTGAATATCTGTAAGTACGATGTAATCATCATCTGTATCACCTGTAACGAGACCACATGAGATACCTGCAACCATGCTCTTGATAGGAACACCGGCAGCCATAAGTGACATACATGATGAACATGTTGATGCCATTGATGTTGAACCATTTGACTCAAATGTCTCAGATACTGTTCTTATTGCATATGGAAACTCCTCAGGTGATGGAAGTACAGGAAGAAGAGCTCTCTCTGCAAGGGCACCATGTCCGATCTCACGACGTCCAGGGCCCCTTGAAACCTTTGTCTCACCTACTGAATATGAAGGGAAGTTGTAGTGGTGCATATATCTCTTTGATGTAACATTCTCATCAAGTCCGTCGATCTTCTGGATCTCTGAAAGTGGAGCAAGTGTACATACGTTGCAGATCTGTGTCTGTCCTCTTGTGAACATTGCCGAACCGTGTACTCTAGGCACGATGTCTACCTCTGCTGCAAGTGGTCTGATCTGGTCGATGGCACGTCCGTCAGGTCTCTTGTGATCCTTTAAGATCATCTTTCTTACAGTCTTCTTCTGATACTGGTAGAGTGCTTCAGGAACAAGTGCAAGCCATTCTTCATTATCTGCAAATGCTTCCTCGAATTTATCTCTGATCTGTCTTATATTCTCTTCTCTTACCTGCTTCTCGTCTGTGAATACAGCAACCTCCATCTCAGCAGGTGTAACGATCTCTTTCATAGCTGCAAATAATTCCTCAGGGATAGCACAGCTCTCATATGAATGCTTTGGCTTACCGATCTCAGCAACGATCTTGTTGATGAACTCAATGATAGTCTGGTTTACGTCATGAGCAAGGTAAATAGCCTCGATCATCTTAGCCTCAGGAACGATATTAGCTCCTGCCTCGATCATGATAACCTTCTCGCTTGTTGAAGCAACTGTAAGCTTAAGGTCTCCCTCTGCCCACTGCTTCTGTGATGGGTTGATGATAAACTCACCATCTACAAGACCTACCTGTGTCATTGCACATGGTCCGCAGAAAGGAACATCTGAAATACATGTTGCGATAGCTGAACCAAGCATTGCTACAAGCTCAGGTCTGCACTCAGGATCAACTGACATTACCATATTGTTAAGTGTAACATCATTTCTGTAATCCTTAGGGAACAGAGGTCTCATAGGTCTGTCTATAACTCTTGATGTAAGGACTGCATTCTCTGAAGCCTTACCTTCTCTCTTATTAAATCCGCCAGGAATCTTTCCTACAGCATACATCTTCTCCTCGTACTCAACGCTGAGTGGGAAGAAATCAATACCGTCTCTTGGCTTCTCTGAAGCTGTGATAGTTGAAAGTACTGTTGTGTCTCCGTAGTGCATAAATGCTGCACCGTTTGCCTGTGCTGCTACTCTGCCGATATCAACTGTAAGTGTTCTTCCGGCAAGTTCCATAGAGTATCTCTTAAACTCTTTGCTCATATTATTTTATCTCCTATTCAAATTATAATTGTATTGTGAAAGACGTCGAAACAACTACAAAAACTACCGTAAACCGATAATCTTTATAGAAGTCTCGATATGTCTTTTCACAATCTTTTAAATTTTATCATAGAGCCGCAAAAAAGACAACAGTATATAAAATAATTTTGCCGCTTATGCCAAGGATGTTTTCTGCATGAAGGTTTATTGCACGAAAAAACTCCACCGGTATCACTACCGATGGAGCGTATCTTTTTTGCCGCTATAGAAATTACTTTCTTAAACCAAGGCTCTCAATTAATGCTCTGTAACGATTGATGTCCTTGCTCTTAAGGTATGCAAGAAGGTTTCTTCTCTGACCAACCATCTTAAGAAGACCACGATTTGAGTGATGATCCTTAGGATTAGCCTTGAAGTGACCGTTTAAGTCATTGATTCTTGCTGTAAGAAGTGCGATCTGTACCTCAGTTGAACCTGTGTCCTGTGCATCCTTACCATACTTTTCTACGATTGCCTGCTTCTGTTCCTTTGTTATCATTGTAACAAACCTCCTAAATATTATAATACACGGCCAAAACTGAGCAACAGGTTGGAGTATCCTGTAACTAAGCATTGGCTGACCTTGATTAAGGTATCATAAAAAGCCTGCAAAGTAAAGACTTTTTTGCTTATTTTTTGTTGAAAGCTATATTCATGTCAGTTATAATGTTACGGTAACTCAAAACACAGTGTGGGCTTCATTATAACATTTACATCAAACATTGTTCATCATATAGTATTCGTCATACAGGACACATGAAGCAATGTTCACGAAATAATGTTATTTTATAAGGCACATACGCCGTGATCATGCACCGGGCCTCGGATCACGGAATACATAAAGGCCTGTGAAAATGGTATATAATATGGCAGGATCAACAATAGGCAATAAATTTTCCATAACAACCTGGGGAGAATCCCACGGCAAAGCACTTGGGGTGGTAGTTGACGGATGTCCCGCAGGTCTCCCACTTGATGAGGAGGATATACAGGTATATCTGGATCGTAGAAAGCCGGGATTTTCCCAGTTCTCAACTCCAAGAAAAGAATCCGACAAAGTAGAGATATTATCGGGAATATTCGAGGGCAGGACAACCGGCACTCCTATTTCCATGATAGTCCACAATACATCCCAGCGTTCATCGGACTACGGTGACATAGCAACCTACTACAGACCGGGGCACGCTGATTATACCTTTGATGAGAAATACGGCTTCAGAGATTACAGAGGCGGCGGGCGCTCATCAGGAAGAGAAACCATAGGCCGTGTGGCAGCCGGTGCTATTGCAGCCAAGATACTCAAGCAGTTAGGTATAGAGATAACCACCTATGTTTCATCAATAGGGGATGTTCAGGCGTCACCTGAGAATTTTGACAAGGACTACATAATGCAGAACGAGCTTTACATGCCGGATAAAGACAGCTATGAAAGAGCCTCCGCTCTTCTGTCCGACGTCATGGCTGCAAATGATTCCATAGGCTCATCCGTCCAGTGTGTTATAAAGGGCATGCCTGCCGGAATAGGTGAGCCGGTATTTGACAAGCTTGACGCCAACCTTGCCAAGGCAATAATGTCAATAGGTGCCGTAAAAGCCATGGAGATCGGTGACGGCTGCATGGTATCGGAAAATCAGGGAAGCTGCAACAATGATAACTTCTGTATGAAGGATGGCAAAGTATCCAAGCAGAGCAACCACGCCGGCGGAATCCTCGGCGGAATGAGTGACGGAAGCGATATCGTCATAAAGGCTCATTTCAAGCCTACCCCATCCATAGCCTCCACCCAGCACACCGTAAATAAAAGCGGCGAGGATATTGAGGTATCCATAAGAGGCAGACACGATCCTATAATCGGGCCTCGTGCAGTAGTTGTGGTTGAGTCCATGGCAGCCATAACAGTTCTTGATCTGTTATTTGACAACATGAGCTCAAGGCTTGACAAGATCATAAATTTCTACAGTGATAAATAACAAGTAGCACATGTTGCACTTGACTCGTCGCCATAACAAAAAGAAAAACCTCAGGACACATGAGTCCTGAGGTTTTTCTTTTTCACTTAATATTTATACAATGAAACTTATACAGGATAAGTATTCATGTCCCAAATTATGATATCCGGTTTATTTGTTTTCCTCTTTGCTTCTGCCGATCTTCCATATAGCATAAAGTCCCAGAGAAACTATCACACAACCGCCTACGATATTACCGAGAGTAACAGGTAAAAGGTTCTTGACGCCAAAGCCATACACATTTAACTGGGAATGTATCTGGTCTGCTGTATAGCCGTATAACTCACATGCCTTGTCCACGTATTTGTCATTTGTAGCTGCAATTATTCCTGCCGGTATATAGTACATATTTGCAACGCAGTGTTCAAATCCCGATATTACGAAAACCATAATAGGGAAAAATGCTGCAAATATCTTGCCGATAATATCCTTTGACGCAGAGCACATAAGAACCGCAAGACATACAAGGATATTACACATTATTCCTGAGAAGAATGCCTTATAAAAGCTAAGTCCTGTCTTGCCCATGGCAACCTTTATGGTGAATGCTCCAAGCCCGCCGTCCGAATAATCAAACTGTCCTGACGCAAATACTGCATATGCAGCAAATAACGCACCGAGGAAGTTGCTTAAGTATACAAGGATCCAGTTTTTTAACATTCCTGTAACCTTAGCCTTGCCATCCACAACTGCCATAATGATCATACAGTTACCTGTAAAGAGCTCTCCGCCGATTATTATTACCAGCATAAGTCCCACCGGGAACACTGCTCCCGCCAGAGTTCTTGAAAGTCCCACATTGCTTACCGTATGTATGGCAAGGTTAGAACCTTCTGCACCGATGGCTATAAACAAGCCTGCGAAAAATCCCATTATCATCATCTTGATGACATTAAGGTTAGCCTTTGTTACTCCGGTCTTAATGTTGTTCTCAACAATCTGGGTAGGGTTAAAAAAATTCATTTCCATTTCTGATATTATCTCCTGCGTTTTATGTATTTCATTTATTAAGCTCTTGGATGAGCCTTTCTGTATTCTTCCTTAAGCCTGCTCTGCTTACTGTTCAGGTATATCTGTGTAGTGGATATATCTGCATGTCCGAGCATTTCCTGCACAGCCTTCAGATCCGCACCGTTATTTACAAGATGTGAAGCAAATGAGTGCCTGATCATGTGAGGGGTAATATCCTTCTCAATCCCCGCCTTGTTGGCATAATATTTAATTATCTTCCAGAAGCCCTGCCTTGTCATAGGTGCACCTTTGCAGTTAGAAAACAGGTAATCGCTGTCCTTACACATCTCATCATGAACCTCATTCAGGTACTTGCCCACCGCATTCTGTGCCGCGTCCTCAATAGGTATTATCCTGGATTTATTGGCGTCATGACACTCTATGTAACCGAGACTTAAGTTCACATCCGACTTCTTAAGTGTAACCAGCTCAGTAACTCTTATGCCTGTAGCATAGAGCAGTTCAAGCATTGCCCTGTCTCTTATCTCCTTTGGTGTCCTGTCTCCCGGCTGCTCAAGGAGCTTTGTAACCTCTTCAACTGTCAATACGTCAGGTGCCTTCTTCTCGATCTTAGGTGTCTTAACCGTATCACAAGGATTGCTGTCTACGATTCCCTCCTTAATGAGGAAATTATAGAATGACTTGATCGACGCCACGTTCCTCGACACAGTTGCCGCCGACATCCCCTGTTTCTCAATATACAGCACATACGAGTTGACCTTCGTCTCATTAATATCCTTGATATCCGTTATTCCGGTTTCCATAAAATAGTGATGAAACTTCATCAAATCTCTCTTATATGAAGCCACCGTATTGGCACTGGACTTCTTCGTATCTTTCAAGAAAATCACATATTGATCTATTAATTGTTCCACTTGTTCTTCCCCTTGTTATGTTGACTAGTTAACATTATAAATACAATTTACAATAAAATCAAACATAATTTTTTGCCCTGTATTACAACTTTTTCGAGTTTTTTGGTAAAATGTACCAAATAATGTATCAATATGATTTATGTATACTAGATATTGTCAAAAATAATTTCAAAAAAATTTCAAAATCTTTAATTGAGTGACAAGATTTGTTAACATAAATGTAATAAAAAGTGCCATCCGCCTGCTTTTGCCATGTAAAAAAAGTGGTTTACTATAATTTTTGTTAATTGGCTGATCAAGCAGAAGTAACAGAATCGAAACATAATACAGAACCGCCGACAGCACATATGGGGCAAGCTCCCTTATCTGATAGAACAATATTCTGTCATCAAACCGTCCCGTGACAATGCACGCCGTGGAAAATGTAAACACAAAGGTCATGATCTGCACTGAATACTTAAGGGGAACAAAGCTCAAAAAGAAAAACATAAGTACCATCACAAGATTTATCACCAACAGTACCTGGGCTGTTTTCACATTTTGAAAGGCATTATTGTATGCCGTTGTGACCACAGTGTTACCGCGCACAAGAAAAGCCCCACACAAAAGCCCCAGATAATACATAACGTAGAAACAAGTCCTGTTCATAAGCCACTCCAAAATTATTTTGCCGTCTGAAACCACGCATCTGTATTTCAGGCTATATATTATTTTATTATCTTCCCGGGATTATATGAGTTATTCTTTCGAAGTAATTCTCTTGGAATAATTCTTTTAAAGTTATTCTTTTGGAGTAGTTCTTTTGAAATTATTCTTTTGTGTCTACCCTTTTTATTTACCATGCTGTTTTATGGATCACCTTTTGCTGTCTTCCCTCATTGACTTGTAGGCATATATGGCGATCAACGTCTTCGAATCAACGATCTCACCGCTTCTTATCATGTCATCAACCTGATCCATATCAAAGAGGCACACGTCAATAAACTCGTTCTCATCCATGTGGCGGTTCGTTTTCTTAAGATCTGTTCCCAGATAAATATAGGTCTGCTCATTACTGGTTCCCATAGCAAGGATCGTCTTCGTCACAAATGTCCTTTTTTCCGGAACAATGCCTGTCTCCTCCATGGTTTCACGGACAGCACATTCCTCAGGGCTCTCACCGGGATCCATGCAGCCTGCAGGCACCTCATATGTAAGCCTGTCCAGAGTATTCCTGTACTGCTTCACAAGATACATCATGCCGTCCTCTGTTATGGGAAGTATACAAGCTCCGTCAACATGATCTATCAGATCATATACCACTTCTCTGCCATCCGGAAGCACAAGATAGTCGTTATACACGTCAAATATGTGTGCCTTGTAGGCAAGCTCCTTTTTTACCCTTTTATACTTCTTACATTCCATTGTCACACCTCCTTACAATCAAGTAACAACCATTAAAATTGCCTGCGGCGTAACGATGTCACAGACATCATTACATATTAAATGAAAAAGGTGCAGACAAATCTGTCTGCACCCTCTTATTTATTTTGCGTAATCAGTTACGCGAGACTCTCTAATAATATTAACTTTAATCTGGCCAGGATACTCAAGCTCAGCTTCAATCTGCTTCGCAATATCTCTTGCCAGTAATACCATATCGGAATCACTAACGTGCTCAGGAACTACCATTACACGAATTTCTCTACCTGCCTGAATAGCAAATGTCTTATCAACGCCCTTATGAGAGTTAGCAATGTCTTCCAACTTCTTAAGTCTTGTTGTATAAGTCTCAAGTGTCTCTCTTCTTGCACCCGGTCTGGCAGCAGAAATTGTATCTGCAGCCTGAACAAGACACGCAATAAGAGATTCAGGTTCAACGTCACCATGATGAGCCTCAACCGCATTAACAACAATAGCTGACTCCTTGTATTTTCTACAAAGATCTGCACCTATCTGCACATGTGATCCCTCAATCTCATGGTCGATGGACTTACCAATATCAT
This sequence comes from Coprococcus sp., assembly GCA_050872265.1. Taxonomy (GTDB): domain Bacteria; phylum Bacillota; class Clostridia; order Lachnospirales; family Lachnospiraceae; genus Coprococcus. The sequence continues at coordinate 152,261 of JBNMGN010000002.1, read as the reverse complement.
GGAGAAGTCCTGCACGCTTGGCAACCTTAACATCAACACCTATTTCGCCGGCCAATAAACCACAAAGATGTGCTACTTCCACAGAATGTTTTAATGCATTCTGACCATAGCTTGTTCTAAACTTCATCTTACCAAGAAGTCTCACCAATTCTGGATGGAGACCATGAATACCCACATCTAATACAGCCGCTTCACCTTCTTCACGCATCATGGCTTCAACTTCCTTCTTCGCTTTTTCAACCATCTCTTCAATTCTGGCTGGATGAATTCTTCCATCCACAATAAGCTTTTCAAGGGCAATTCTTGCCACTTCACGTCTTACCGGATCAAAGCTTGATAAAATTACCGCTTCCGGTGTATCGTCAATTATAAGATCTACACCTGTCATTGTCTCGAGAGTACGGATATTCCTTCCCTCACGACCAATAATTCTACCCTTCATTTCATCGTTAGGCAACTGTACTAATGAGATAGTTGTCTCTGATACATGATCAACTGCACACTTCTGAATGGCAGTGACAACATAATCTCTCGCCTTTTTGTTAGCTTCCTCTTTTGCTCTGGTTTCTAATTCCTTGACCATGACTGCTGTTTCATGCTTTACTTCATCTTCAACAGTCTTTAATAAGTATTCTTTTGCCTGTTCAGAGGTTAATCCTGAAATTCTTTCAAGTTCCTGTAGTTTCTTTGCCTGCAGCTCATCGATCTTTGCCTTCTGCTTCTCCATAGCGCTTTCCTTCTGCGCAAGACTGTTTTCTTTCTTCTCAACAGCCTCTGCCTTACGGTCGATGTTCTCTTCCCTGGCAAGGATTCTCTTTTCCATACGGGATAACTCACCACGTCTGTCCTTTACTTCCTTTTCAAGTTCATTACGTGTCTTGAGAGCATCTTCTTTGGCTTCAAGCATTGCTTCACGCTTCTTAGCTTCGGCGGTCTTCTGAGCTTCATTTATAATCTCCTTAGCCTGTTCTTCTGCTGTACCGATCTTAGCCTCTGCAATATTCTTACGATATGCTATGGCAACAAACCAGGCAACAACAATAAGGACAAGGGCAATAACGCCTTCGATTATATATCCCACAGGAGCACCTCCTTATTTAGTTTTCATTGTACAAGAATACAACATTGATATTTTATTATTTTTTGTGAATTATGTCAAGTAAAATCTAATCTTTTATGTATACTTTGACCAAATAAACAAGGAATTTATGCACCTGTATACTCATCTATGCATAATTTTATATCTCTGTATTTAAAGCCTTTTCTCAGGAAAAAAGCAACTATCCTGTCCCTTTTTTCAAGGCAGTCATGGACATCATACCGTCTTTCAAGCACTCTCATAATGGTAGTTTTCTCATCCGGGATATCCGACTGTTCTATAGCCTCGTCTATGACATCACCTGATACCCCCTTTGCTATAAGCTCGTAGCTTATGACATTGATACCTTTTTTATTAATGCGGCTTCTGATATACGCTCTGCTATACCTAAGGTCGTCAACATAACCATATTCCTTTAATTTGTTCATGGTAGCATCGATTATATCCTGGTCGCAATAATACTCTTTCAGCTTCTTTCTCAGTTCCGCCTCACACTTGTCGGTACATTTTATACATCCAACAGCCCTGTTCATGGCTCTCTTATACAGATATTCTTTTCTGAAGGTCTCCAGAGCAGCGGTATCCACTTCCTCTCCCACAGACAGCTTAAGCCGTCTTATATCCGAGGTATACACCACGGAATAAGGCTCATAGTCTGTGTAAAGAACATACTTGCCCTCTGAAAGCTTCTTTAATTCAGTAACCAGCATGGATCAAACTTAGTCCTCTTTATTCTCTTCCTGCTTAGCGTCAGTATTACCTATACCAACTTTCTCCAGTACAAGTGCCTCTATCTCATTACATACATCCTCATGCTCTGAAAGATACAGCTTGGCATTTTCACGTCCCTGTCCGATCTTATCGCCCTTATATGCATACCAGGCACCTGCCTTGTTCACGATATTGTGTTCTACCGCCAGATCAAGTATATCTCCGGTCTTTGATATACCCTTACCGAACATAATATCAAACTCTGCCTCCTTAAATGGCGGAGCCACCTTATTCTTAACAACCTTAACTCTTGTTCTGTTACCAACGATCTCGCCGCTTACACGAAGTGTATCTATCCTTCTTACATCCATTCTTACGGAAGCGTAGAACTTTAATGCACGTCCACCGGTTGTAACCTCAGGATTACCGAACACTACACCTACCTTCTCTCTTAACTGGTTGATGAAGATAACCACACAGTTTGTCTTGCTGACAACCGCCGTAAGCTTTCTTAATGCCTGTGACATAAGTCTTGCATGGAGACCCATATGGGAATCACCCATCTCACCATCTATCTCTGCCTTTGGAACCAGAGCCGCAACAGAGTCAACGATAACTACATCCACTGCTCCTGATCTAACCATTGTCTCTGTTATCTCAAGTGCCTGCTCTCCGCAGTCAGGCTGTGAAATATACAGATTGTCGATATCAACACCTATATTCTTGGCATATGTAGGATCAAGGGCATGCTCTGCGTCAATAAATCCTGCGATTCCGCCACGCTTCTGTATCTCTGCAACCACATGAAGGGCAACAGTTGTCTTACCTGATGACTCAGGTCCGAATATCTCGATTATCCTTCCTCTTGGAATACCGCCAAGTCCAAGTGCTATATCAAGGCTTAATGAACCTGTAGGTATGACCTCTATATTCATGTTGGAAGCTGAATCTCCAAGCTTCATAACAGATCCCTTACCATACTGCTTCTCTATATGTGCCAGCGCGGCGTCAAGTGCCTTTATTCTCTCTTCATTATTTACTGCCATAATACAATTCTCCTCCTATGAACATCTGTTCGATTTAACTACATATTATACAACTACAGTTACTTTGTCAATACTTTTTCAACTGTAAATAATAAAAAATCCAGATCATAACGCTTTTTGATTATACTACATTTTACAACAGGATATAATTAATATATAATAAACTGATCATAAATTATTTAGAAAATGGAGGAGCCAAATGTCCACAGTAGGTATAATCGCAGAATACAATCCCTTCCACAATGGTCATATGCTGCATTTAAACAGAGCCAAAGAGCTTACCGGTGCAGACCATGCTCTGTCCGTAATGAGCGGAAATTTCCTCCAGAGAGGGCTTCCTGCCTTCTGCGACAAATACAGCCGTGCCTTTCTCGCCGTATCCTGTGGGCTTGACGCTGTGTTCGAGCTTCCCTTCATATACGCAGTATCCGGTGCAGGGGAATTTGCAGCGGCAGGAATATCATTGCTTAACAGCCTTGGTGCAGTGGACTATGTAGCCTTCGGAGCCGAGGACAACGTGCCGGAGCTTTTTGATGAGATATCCCAACTGCTGGCAGAAGAACCTGAGGAATACAGCCTACGCCTTAAAAGCCTGTTAAAGGGCGGTCATTCCTACGCCTCATCCAGAGCAGCCGCCCTGTCGGAGATACTGGGGGATACCTGTGCAGATATAATAAACAAGCCAAACAATATACTTGCCATAGAATACTGTACAGCCCTTAAGAAAACCGGTTCCCATATCAAGCCGGTGATAATCACAAGAAAATATTCCGATTACAACAGCACAGAGCTTAATCCTGCTGTTTCCTCCGCCAGTGCCATAAACAGGGCAATATATGACACCGGAAGCTACAATAATATCAAGGGAAATGTTCCGGAAGCTGTCTACAGCTTTATTGCAGACAATTTTAACAGAAAGCTGCCGGTATATCACGATGACATGTCCCAGTTGCTGCAGCACAGAAGATTATTTTCAGATATAACAGATCCTGCCGGCAATCCAAACAGCAGAAAATATGGCAGCATAAATCCTGATGGCAATCTAAGCGGCAAATATACAGGTACAGAAATATATGATATGTCCACGGAGCTTGAAAACCGCCTGAGAAAGCTGCCGGTAAACGACACCATAAGCAATGTGGCCGTGGCTCTTAAGACCAGAAACTACACCTACACCAGAGTATGCAGGGCTCTTGTTCACTATATATTCGGTGTTACCGGTGAAGAATTTCAAAGGGAAAAGGCAGACGGATATATAAGATATGCAAGGCTCCTGTCCTTCAGAAGAGACTCAGGAGCACTGTTAAAGGAGATCAAAAACAAGGCCACGGTTCCTGTTATCACCAAAATGGCGGATACCGCCCCTGAAATCCTTGACTCTGTTCAGATGAAATATGACCTGATGGCTACAAATATATACAACAATATGGTCTACAACAAGTTCGGAGAGATACTTCCAAACGATTTCACTGCAAATATACCAATATATTAATCCGAATAATATAACAAACAAAAAGCACATATGATCACGAATAATTTAACAGGCAAAAAACACATATGATCACTAATAATATAGCAGACAAAAAGCACATATAATAAATAAAAAAGAGTATCTGTCATCATGATCTCAATTATATTTATTATATGTGTTTTATTTTCCTGTATAAACAATAAAGTCATTATCGATGGATGTCGTGAAGGTCTGCTGGTATGGTATGATTCCGCTCTTCCTGTGATTCTTCCCTTTCTCCTGCTTACATCCCTTTACACATCCTATCTGTCTTCAAAAAAGATATCTCAAAAAAGATCCATCGTAACAATGCTCATAACAGGACTGTTCTGCGGCTTCCCAACAGGAGCACTGACCTGCTGTAACCTGTTAGGAAACCATCAGACCGACAAGAAAACAGTGTATGCCCTTATGCCTCTGTTCAACAACATAAGTCCCATGTTCTTATTTGGATACATATATCCCATTATAAGCCCCCTGGGAGTAAACCTCCCCCACATGCTTATATGTCTGTATGTGCCGGAACTGTTATTCTGTCTCTCATACCTGATGATCCATCAAAAATCTGCTGAAAGATCGAACGAAGCTGCTGCCACCATCTCCCACATACAAAAAAATGAAGCAGCCAGCTACAGAAAAGAACCTGAGGATCCCCTTATGTCATCAATAAAGGCAATAACCATGATCGGCATATACATAATCATTTTCTCCATACTGTCTAATATCATAGCATATATAAGTCGCGGCAATAGTTATGTAAACCTTGTACTTCCTATGCTCGAGATTACAAAGGGAAGTCTCCTTCTTGGTGGTCTTGAAATCGCAGACAAAATAAAAACAGCCCTGATCATCTTCTTAACATCCTTCGGAGGGGTATGTGCCATCCTCCAGGCAGGACATTTCCTAAGAAAATCCGGACTGTCTTTATTGTTCTATACAACATCTAAAATAACCTGTGCCATAGCGTCGGTCGCTCTGCACCTGTTGCTCACCATGATATGATCATCCGTCGATCTGATTACTCGTCAAGGAAATCCTCGTCATAGTCTTCATCATCCTCATCAAAATCAACGTCATCTGAGTAACCTGCGTCGCCGTATACATTGAAGTTCTCCTCAGGAGCCGCTGTTGCGGCACTCTCATCCTCTTCAGGTACAAGCTTTGTATCACCGTTCATGGCTGCAATACTTGTGTTAAGCTCTGCAACATTTCCTGTAACTGTATCAAGCTCTGACTGAAGTGACGCAATAAGGTTCTCGTAATTTGCCTTTTCCGCCTCAAGTGTGGCAGCAAGGAAATTCTGAATACCCACAACCTGATCCTTTGAGTAATACATTGAACCAAGCCTTACCTCGTTAGCCTGGGCATTTGCCTCTGACATGATCTGGTCAGCCTGTGCTCTTGCTGTCTCAACGATCTCATTTGCACGGATGTTGGCAAGCTCAACTATCTGGCTCTGCTCAACCAGCTTGTTAGCCTGAGCTATAGACTCTGTAACAACAGAATCAGCACGGGTCCTGGCGTCAGCAAGGATAGCTTCCTTGTTTCTCATAATCTTCTTACATCTATCTATCTCCCCAGGGAGCTTCATCTTTAATTCATCTAACATCTGGAGCAGGTCTTCCTTTGGAACAACGATCTTGCTGGAAGATAATGGCTGGAATTTACAGTTTTCAATAAATATCTCAATCTCACCAATCATATCTTCAATGCTCTTCTTACCCATTTTTCTTATCCTCCTAATAATTAACTGTACACACTACTACTCTATTGTATATTTTTCCTTAAGTTTCTGCAAAACACATTCCGGAACAAAACCATCAACGCACACGCCGTATCTGGCATACTCCTTCACAATACTTGAACTCAGATACGCATACTCAATGCTTGTTGTTAAAAATACGGTGTCAATATCCGGGGCAACCTTTCTGTTGCTCTGGGCTATCTGAAGCTCATATTCAAAGTCCGTGACGGCACGAAGTCCCCTCACCAGAACATTAATATCATTGTCTCTTGCAAAATCTATCAAAAGTCCGTCAAAGTTCTTAACTGTAACATTTGGAATATCCGCCACAGCCTCATTCAACATATTAACACGTTCAGACACGGAAAACAACGGCGTTTTTTGAGTATTGTTCAAAACACCCACTATCACCTCGTCAAATATATCTGCCGAACGCTTTATAATATCCAGATGTCCTAAGGTAACCGGGTCAAAGCTTCCCGGATATATTGCTCTGCTCATACCAGTCTCCTGCGGATAAATGTATGCTTGTTTGTCTTGTACACCTTTGATTTGTACACTTCAAACCCTGCCTCATACAAATAATCAAACTCTGTATCAATATCGGACTCCACGATCACAACCGTATCAACATCAACGATACTGGAGGCTGACAGCCTCAACAGGACTCTCTTCTCAAGTAACTTACCATAAGGCGGATCCATGAAGATAACATCAAACACAAGCCCCTTGCTTTCAAGGAGGTCGATCACTCCCACTGCATCTCTCTTGTATACAACAGCATTCTCGCCAAGGTTGGTAAATTCAAGATTTCTCTCTATACACGCCACTGCCCTTCTGCTGTTCTCAACAAAACATGCACTGGCTGCACCACGGCTCAGAGCCTCAATACCTATAGCTCCGCTTCCTGCAAACAGATCAAGGAACCTGCATTCAGGCATAAGTACATTTATCATGTTAAATAATGTTTCCTTTATCCTGTCTGTTGTGGGTCTTGTATCCAGCGAATCAATGGTTTCTAATTTTAAGCTTCTTGCTGTTCCTGATATCACTCTCATATGTCTGTCTTATTCTGCCTTTATACTATGCTATATCTGACCATATCCCAAGCCAAACACAATGTATATTTTATATAAATGTTGGATTTTGTCAACCATTAATTTACATAACTAATTTCCAAGTATCTTATCTCTTATGTATTTTCCCGTGTCGGATATGTCGGATTCACTGAAATCCGCTACCGCCGTGGAAGATGATGAGAACAGTGAAGCGGTCTCTGCCTTGTTAGACAGGCTCCAGGATGCATAGCTCAAATTGTATTTATCGATAAATTCAAACCAGGCGTCGGCTTCATTATAATCTATGGCACCGTTTCCCGAAGCATCGCATATGCTGAACTCACTTATAAATACAGGGAGGCCGTTATCTATAGCCTTGCTTATCTTATCCCTCAGCTCCTGTTTGTGGGTTGCCGCATAGAAATGGGCAGCATACATGATATTATCATACCCTGTAACAGGATCCTCTGACGCAATATCCACATCCTGTGACCAGGTAGGTGTACCCACTATGATGATAGCGTCCTTATCATTTGCCCTTATAACCGGGATTATAGTCTCCGCATAGCTCTTAACATCGGCCCATGTGGTCCCGCCGTTAGGTTCGTTGCATATCTCGTAGAGCACATTGTCATACTCTGCATATTCCTTTGAAACTGTATTAAAGAAATCCCTGGCGTCCTCAATATGGTTATTAGGATTGTTGTCGTTTAATATATGCCAGTCGATTATCACATACATGCCAAGATCTGATGCATAGCCAACTCCGTCATCAAGAAGCTTCTTTATCTCAGTCTTGTCGCCTCCGCTGCAATAGCCGTAGGAGTCGCCTGTATCGGTGTACATGGCAAGCCTGATGAGATTTGCACCCCAGTCATCCCTTAAGGTTTTGAATGTCTCTTCACTTACATACTGTGGAAACCATGTCATCCCATGGGTACTGAGTCCCTTAAGCTGGTACTTATCGCCGTTTTTGTCCACAAGATCAGTTCCCTTTACGCTGAGCTTTCCATGATTTTCAACAGGTGTGCCGTTCTCCGGTTCAGGCTTCTTTTTGCTTTCAGCCTCTGCCTCCGCTTCCTCAGTGCCGGTCTCCGTCTTCTCTGTACCTGTATATAACTCACCATTTATATACAGTCTGTAGTCCTTCACTGTAATATCATCAGCCTTCACATTGAAGCCAAAATTAACATTTCCCCCTGCCTTAAGTTCAACAGTATAATCATATCCAACTACTGTGATGGTATCGCCATTTACCTCTGCCTTGCCGCCCCATATATCCGCAAGCTCAGGCTCTGATGCAAATACCAGCTCGATCTTCCAGTCGGTAACATCCTTCTTGTCCTTATTGTAAATGATCACATTCTTGGTTGCGGCGTTCTTACCGTTTTCCTGCCATGAAGAATTGTCCGAAATGCTGGCATAATACAACATCTCCACATCCTTCGCAGCCGCTTCCGTGCTCTCCTCTGATGAAGTATCTTCCACCTCATCCCCGGTACTTTCCGTAACTGCCTCTGTTGATACGGAAGGGACCGTACCGTCCTTATCTGTTTTGTCATCCTTTTTACCCGATAATGAAATAATAACCGCTGTAAGTACCCCTATAACAAGCACAAGTCCGATTATCACCCCAAGCATTATCCTGCTTTTCTTATCCTTCATTATTTTCTCCTCCTTGAACTTTCTCCCATTTTAAATCTGCCATGATCTATATCACTTAACGCTTCATTTTTCTTACGGCTCTGTTTAACTCTGACATTTCCTTTACACCGGCTCGTGCTCTTCCGTACCTTACCCTGCGGTACACATCTGACACATGACTGAAATCCTCATCTGCGGCCTGCTCTATGGCAATATCTATGTCCCTGGTGGTCATCTGAGCCTTAAGTGTTATATCATACCGATAATTCATAACAGCATATCTGTAGATCTTTCTGAACCGCTCCTCAAGGCTTAACTGCTCCCTGATCCTTTGGAACACATTCTTTTTCTCCACATCATAGGCTACACTCATGTCAGCCTTTTCTACTATGTCAGTCCGGACCCGTCTCGCCATCACCCTTTTTAACAGCCACCTGATCAGTCTGTACATTAAATACAGTGCAAGCACAGTCATAATGAAGTATAACAGCACATCAAAGTTTTCTCCCACATACCCCGATGCCTGCCGGCTTCTTTCGTTTTGCATCGTATCAGTCCCTGAAGACGCCTGTCCCGTATACGACACGAAGCTGTACAGGAAATGATATACCAGATATATGGCAGCACCTATGTATTTCACCACTGTAACCACCATATCAAGCATCCTGTTAAAGATCCTCTCAACCATATCAGCCCTGGATATAAAGAAGCCCAGGGCAAATATCACAAGAAATGTGATAACAAAGCCGGAATTTATCCTTATTATGTTCTTTAAGGGTATCATCTCTGTATCAGTGGTACAACCGATATACTTATCTATTCCTTCCGCATACATGATAAGAAGATAACAGAGAAGCAGCACCAGCAGGAACACAAATGCCACATTCTTTAAAAGGCCGCTTCCCACATATGCTCCGTATATGTATATAATGAGACAGGTTAAGAACATGACCCATGGCACATCATCCACCTTCTTCAGATTCATCCCACGTCTGTTGTATATGACTGACTCACCTGCATTGTGAAATATGAGCATTCCGAAAAACATCCTGTATCCAACTGTGAATACTGGGAAAAACAAGGGTACAGCAAGGATCAGATGCAGTGCTTCCATAAGGAAATAGTAAGGCACCATTTCCCTGATAACCCAGGACAGAGCAAATATCCCTGCAATATATACCATATCCCACGTCCTCGGTTCCTGTTTCACACATATGACGCAGAAGAAAAAGTACAGGAGCACAGAATACAGAACATCATATATACATGCAAGTATCCTTCTTCCTGCATACAGCTTATGTTTCATTATATCTGATCTCCACTCCCTTCATATAACCCCGGACATTCTCAAAGCCGTTTATATCATAATATGGCACCAGCATACTTATACCCACGCCATTTGCCCACATATGATCAAGCTTCTGTAACAGGTCAGCCTTATAATATGGGGAAATTATCACATAATATATATCAGGATCAGCATTTCTCACTTCTCTGTCCAGCACCTCGTAAAAATCCTGAAGACCACTGTTGCCATTTATCCTGGCAAGACATTTATTTACAGATTTAAGAGCCTCGGCTCCGTTGCCCTTAAACATACAATTCTCCTTAGGGGCAAGGCTATCCCTGCCATTTGAATAAAATTCAATATCCTGCTTCCTGCCAACCAGGCTTTCAGCCACAGTCCTCACCAGACTTATGCTTACCTCCTGAAGCTTCTCCGGTCTGATCATGGAATGAGGCTCCAGATTAAGAAGTATCCTTATAACTCCGCTGCACACACTGTTATGCTTGTTCACCATAAGCCTGTCATTCATGGCAGATGCCTTCCAGTTGACGCTTCTCATGCTGTCTCCGTGCACATACTCCCTTATACCTGCATAGGCAGATGGGTCAGGCATAATCCGTCTCCTTACCTCTATCTCCCCAAGAATGTCATTCATGCTGTCCTCTATCCTGCCATATGGATACGCCGAGGGGAATACATACACTCCGGCATCAAGCTTGAGATATCTGGCATACTGCTTCACCATAAAATAATCCCTGGCAATAATGCTTACAGAGCTTATGGAATAAAATCCACGTTTTCTTGCAACGAAATCTATATTTCTGGTTATCTTTTCATTGCTCATTACGGAAAATCCGTCATTCCTGTAATTCATATCCGTAACATCAGTATTCACCCTGTCGCAGAACTCAAGATATCTGGATACGGCAAATTTAACATGGAGCACCGTAAGCGGAAGCACCTTGGCATTATTTATCCGTTCGGATATGTATGCCTTCTCCCCGATCTCCATATGGGGAACCGAAAAGGAAACGTCAACATCCAGCCGTCTGTCCCAGTTCTTTTTAAATATTTTTTGCTGAGCATAATATATACATATGCATATAACAGCCGAAACAACAAGTATCATTTATCTTTCCCAACTTTCAACAGGAACCTGTATCTCCCCTACAATATTTTCGATCAGTCTGTAGGAATTTCTCGTATCTCCCATGGAATTGACAGCTATTATCCTGTGTCCCAGCACATAAGGTGCAACAGCTCTCACATCATCCGGTTCAACATAGTCACGTCCCTTCACGGCAGCATATGCCTGGCTGCACCGGGCTAACATCAGTGTTCCTCTGGAGCTGGCACCACATGATATATGAGGATTTTTCCTGGTACCCATAATTATGTCAACCATATATTTCTTTACACATTCATGGACAAATACACCCTTGATGCTTTTCTTCATTTCCACAATGTCAGAAATATCCACAACACTTTCTATCTTTATCTCCTGCTCTCCTGAAATAAATCTGTTTATTATGGCAAGCTCTTCATTACTGTCTGTGTCCTCCATGCTCAGCTTCATGGAAAATCTGTCAAGCTCCGCCTCAGGAAGTGGATATGTACCTGCATTTTCAATGGAGTTTTCTGTTGCGATAACAAAAAAAGGTTCTGTCAAAGCTCTGGTAACTCCGTCCGTACTTACCTGTCTCTCACCCATTGCCTCAAGAAGTGCCGACTGGGTTCTCGGAGTGGCACGGTTTATCTCATCAGCCAGTAATATATTGGCAAATACCGGTCCCGGCACAAACTCAAACTCAGAGGTGCTCCTGTTAAATATATTAATTCCTGTTATATCCGACGGCAGCAGGTCAGGGGTAAACTGAACACGCTTGAATACGCCCGATATACTTTCCGCAAGACATCTTGCCATGGTGGTCTTTCCTGTTCCGGGTCTGTCCTCAAGCAGCACATGTCCGTCAGCCAACAGAGACACCAGCATAAGCTCAATAGCCTTATCCTTTCCTACTATCACACGGCTTATATTATCCTTTATAAACTTTATCTTTGATGCAGTTTCTTTGATCTCCATATCTTCTCCCAATATATCATAATACAGTCTGGGCAGTTATGATATTTCCCATCCTGCCAACATCCAGTTCATCCTTATATTCCCGGTACACATCCTGGGCAAGTCTAAGCATATCTGCGTGGTTATAGATATCACCAACCTTAAACATAAACTCGCCGCTCTGCCTTATTCCGAAGAAATCGCCCGGACCTCTGCGTTTAAGATCTTCATTTGCAATGTAGAAGCCGTCATTGGACTCTGCCAGTACATTAAGCCTGTCCAATATCTCTTCCTTCTTACTTCCGCTTAAGAATATGCAGTAGGACTGGTTACTGCCCCTTCCCACACGGCCTCTGAGCTGATGAAGAGCAGCAAGACCGAACCGCTCGGAATTCTCCACCATCATGACTGTGGCATTAGGATTATTTATACCAACCTCTATAACCGTGGTGGATACCAGTACGTCTATGGTTCCATCATAGAAATCCTGAAGTATCTGCCGCTTTTCGTCGCCGGACATCTTGCCATGGAGATAAGCTACGGACACTGCATTTCCATAATATTTCTTCAGGTCATCGGCGTAATCAATTACATTTGCTACGTCGTCCATGTCCTCGTTCTGGTTCACCATAGGGCATACGATATAAGCCTGATGCCCCTTCTTTACCTCGCTTCCGATGAACTTGTGGGCTGTTTCCCTGTAGTTATAATCAACTACACAGTTCTTTATAGGTATCCTTCCTGCAGGAAGCTCATTTATCACCGATATATCCAGATCACCGTACATTATTATGGCAAGGGTTCTGGGTATCGGTGTGGCACTCATGACCATAACATGGGGATTATATCCCTTAAGTGCCAGATTTTCTCTCTGTCTTACTCCAAATCTGTGCTGCTCATCTGTTATGACAAGCCCCAGCTCATCATATGTAACTTTTTCCTGGATCAGGGCGTGGGTTCCTATTATTATGTCCGCCCTGTGTTCACTTATATCGCTGCACACAAGCCTTTTTTCCTTTGCCGTCATGGAACCGCATAGCAAAGCCACTTTTATATCATAAGGTTCAAACAACTTAACAAGGTCGTTATAATGCTGAGTTGCCAACACCTCCGTAGGTGCCATGAGGACTCCCTGTCTTCCCGACAACGCCATGGCATATAAGGCTATGGCTGCAACTATTGTCTTTCCCGAACCGACGTCTCCTTCTATGAGCCTGTTCATGGTCCTGTCTGACGCCATGTCCGAAAGCACATCATCCACCGCATTTTTCTGTCCCCCGGTGAGCTTATAAGGCAGTGACTCTATAAATTCCGCCACCTGAGCGTCCTTATTTACCACGTAATGGTTTTCATTTGCAGAGTTGACCTCTCTGTTCCTGTCCATATTGTAGAGGAAGCCGATAAACTCGTTAAAGGCTATACGCTTTATGGCGGCAACCAGAGACTCCTCATTTGCCGGATAATGTATGTTCATAAGAGCGTCACTCATACTCATCAGATGATCTCTCTTCCTGATATCCTCCGGCAGGAAATCCTTCATACGCTTTATAACTGCCTCACTGTTTTTTACCGCCTTCTGTATGGTCTTGCTGGTCACACCCTTGACGCATGGGTACACCGGCTGCCACACAGACAGCAGCTCCATATATTTATTCTTCACATAGTATTCAGGCTGGGTCATTGTAAGCATGCCATTCTTCCTTGTCACATCCCCAACAAATACATAGCTCTCACCAATATGGAAAAAATTACGCAGAAAAGGACAATTAAACCACGTAAGTTTAATTGTCCCTGTAAAATCTTTGGCATAAACGGAGCACAACGTCATATTGCACACCTTCTTAACCTCAACCCTTGAATTTATAATTGCAAATACTGACTCTCTTGATCCGCATGAAACGTCAGCTATATCCTTAGGGCTGCTGTAATTAACATATGATCTTGGATAGTAATTAACAAGGTCTTCCACAGTAAAAATCCCAAGCCTTGAAAAAGACTCTGCGGTCTTCTCTCCAACTCCCTTTACTGCTGTAACACTATCACCAATTACCATCTCTGTTCTCCCTGTTATAAACCATCAGTGGCAATCCGGCAGGAATACCGCCATTACTCAACTGATACTATATAATAGTATATAGGCTGGCCCCCGAAATAAAGTGATACATCACAGTCAGGAAACTCTTCCGATACTCTCTCTGACAATTTCTCTGCATCCTCTTTCGTCACATCACTGCCGTAATATATACTGATTATCTCCTTATCCTCATCATAGCACTCTGAAATAACATCAAATGCCACATCCGAAATATCACTTCCCACTGCAAGAAGTCCCTTATCGGAAAGACCCATTATGTCTCCCTGCTTTATGGTCTTGCCGTCTATACTTGTATCTCTGACTGCGTATGTCACCTGTCCGCTCTTGACATTCTCAATAGCCTCAAGCATGTTCGTCTGATTGTCATCAAGACTGATAGTTGAATCATAGGCTATCATTGCACTTATGCCCTGCGGAGCATTGGCTGTAGCCATTACTATGATATTCTTATCCTCACAGAGATCGGCAGCCTGGTTGGCAGCAAGTACAACATTCTTGTTATTAGGGAAGATAAATACATTCTTTGCATTAACCTTGTCAATGGCATTAAGCATATCCTCAGTGCTTGGGTTCATGGTCTGACCACCTTCTATAACATAGTCAACTCCAAGCTCCACAAAGAGATCCTTGAGCCCATCACCCATTGATACGGCAATGAAACCACATTCCTTGGAAGGCTTCTTCTCCTGCTCCTGCTTCTTACGTCTGACCTCTTCCTGCTTCTCCGCTTCTTCCTTGTCTGCTGCGGTCATAAGTCTCTCATTATGCTCAAGTCTCATGTTATCGACCTTCATATTAGAGAGATATCCGTAGGTAAGACCCTTCTCAAATGCCTGACCAGGATGATTTGTATGAACGTGTATCTTGACGATACCGTCAAAGGCAACACACACTATTGAATCACCGATAGACTCAAGGTAAGCCTTAAGCTTATCCTCCTCATCCTCGTCAAACGGCTTCTCAAGATTTATTATAAACTCTGTACAATATCCGAATTTAATATCTGCTGTGGATATATCGTTGCTTGACGCTCCTGTCACAGTCTTCTTAACCACCGGTGCAGTCATGGTCTCATCCACAACGACCTTTCCTGTAAGGGCATCAACGGCTCCCTGAAGGACAACCATAAGTCCCTTTCCGCCGGAATCCACAACACCTGCCTCCTTAAGTACGGGAAGCATCTCAGGAGTCCTGTCAAGAACCTCATTGCCATGGGCAATAACATCTTCGCAGAACTGCTCAAGGGACACATCAGCATCGGCACACTCCCTTGCCTTGGTTGCAACACCCTTGGCAACGGTAAGGATAGTTCCCTCCTTAGGCTTCATAACAGCCTTATATGCAGTCTCAACTGCCTTCTGGAATGCATCTGCTATCACATGGACATCCAGCTCCTTCTCATCAGCTATCTTCTTGCTGAAGCCACGGAGCAGCTGGGATAATATAACACCTGAATTACCTCTTGCACCTCTTAAAGATCCTGTGGACATGGCTCTTGCTATACCTGACATATCCGAGTCTGCCACTGCCTCAACCTCTCTCTTGGCTGAAAGTATGGTAAGGGTCATATTTGTTCCGGTATCTCCGTCAGGAACCGGAAACACATTCAGTTCATTAATGTATTCCTTATTCTTATCAAGATTTAATGCACCGGCAACAAATGCTTTCTTGAGCATTGCTGCGTTAATTGTATTATTCACTGCTAACTATCCTCCAACTAATCCAATACCTTAACGTCTTCCACATATACATTTATCTGGCTGACCTTAAGAGAAGTAAAATCTTCTACCTTATACTTAACAGACTGCATAAGGTTATCTGTAACTGCCTTGATACTGACACCATAGGCAACAACTATATGAAAATCTATAACTATATCACCGTTCTCATCAAACTTAACGCTGACACCCTTACTGATATTATCTCTCTTCAACTGTTTTACGAGACCATCCTTAAGACTGACTATTCCCATTCCGACTATTCCGAAACAATCAAGAGCAGTAAGCCCTGCCACCTGCGCTACCACATTCTCATCAAGACTTACGGTTCCGATATCACCATCAATGTATTCTTTCATAAAAGCCTCCTGTTCTCAATACGACACTACAATTTCAAATCTGTAAACGATCGTAGCAGACCCATTAAAACGCATTATGCTTTATTATATCACACCATAGAAAAAAATAAATAAAAACTTTTTAAATTTATGCTTGCATATGCTGACATTATCTGTTAGAATGAGTTTTGTTGTGAACAAACGGATAACTAATTAAGGAGGTGCTATCATGGCAAAATGCTCAGTTTGTGATAAGGCTGCTCATTTTGGAATTAAGGTGAGCCATTCTCATAGAAGATCAAACAGAATGTGGAAGTCAAACGTAAAGTCAGTTAAGGCGATTGTTGACGGAACACCAAAGAGAATTTACGTTTGCACAAAGTGCTTAAGAGCAGGCAAGGTAGAACGTGCTTAATTCTGAATAAAGACGAGAAAAAAAGACTGATCACTCAGTCTTTTTTTATTATAATGATATCCATGACATCGTTACGCTGCAAATGAATAACACAATATATATCCTGCAGCTATCCCATAAGTACTGTACGCTTCTATCTTCTGCAGAAGAATATATATGATAAAAGTAATAAGATAGTTATTACAAGAAATTCTATAAAGCCTTCAACAAGATAGGCTATCAACATCCCTACTGCAACACAGAACAAAGCGAAACCGATTATTTTTGACAAAATAAAAACCACCGCCCTATACAGTATATTAAAAGTATATGACAGTGGTTTTATTTAAGTGCAGTTATTATTCTTCTTTTTTGGAAACATCCTTGACAACCTGTTCCACTTCGATCTCTTCCTCACTCTTGTTCTTCTTAAAAAGCGCACAGATCTTATCTACGATCTCAGGAGCCATATCCATAGCCTTTGTAACAGCGTCCTGATTTTTGATATTTACAAGTCTGGTCTTACCCTCGGATATAACAAGAACCGCTGAAGGTGAAAGCTTAGCTCCGATACCGCCTGCGGCATTGCTTCCCTTCTCCTTGTTAAACGCTCCCGCTGCCATTCCGAAATTAACGTCAAGGAGTGGTATGATTATTGTATCTCCAACCTTAATAGGATCTCCGACAACAGACTTTGATGAAACAAATCCATCCATTCCGCTGAAAAGTGTTTTCATTGTGTTCTCAATATTAATATTTGCCATTACTATTTCCTCCCTGAAATACGTTTAAAGTCACTTAAAGCAGCTCTGCAGTTCTTATTAAACATAACCCTCACTGCCACAACAAGTATTTTTCCTAATCTTATGCGTCCCTTGGCATACAGATTTCCCTCAAGAACCTTCTTTGAGAAATCCGGTGTCACATCTATCTTGTCATAATACAACGGATACGCCACACTCATCAGTCCCAGATGTTCACCGGTGGTTGCCGGATCTCCTGTTCCGTACACCAGCTCTCCTGTAAGCTTCTTAGGTCCTATGGCTTTAAGAAGGCTTATGAGATTGAACTTCAAAACCGTAAGTGCCAGTCTGGTATTTTCTTTCCTTATAAATCCCATATAGGAATCCTTCATGTCCTTAAGGGATCTGAACTTCTCAATACCGTTTGCTATTATCCTGTATATCTTACCTGCAGCCTTATCTATGAAACCACCTATGAGCTTCTTTATGCCACATGCAATATCATAGAGATCGGCGTCATTCTTTATAAATCTGATAGCGTCCGCCTTAAGGCTGTCATCCTCATCAGAAGTCTTATCTTTATCGGAAGTTTTTTCTCTGCCAGTGACATTCTCTTCACCGGAAGCAGTTTCCTTGTCAGAAATATTATCTGTGTCTGAATTTTCTCCCTTGCCGGAAATATTTCCATCAAGAATTTTTTCCTTATCGGAGGAAGCTTCCCTGCTCTCAGCCACATCCTGATTCTGCACTTCAAGAACAGTCTCAGGCTTATCTGCCTTCACCTCTGTTTCGGCAGTTTCAGGGATCTGAACAGCCACGCCTTTCTTCCTTGCAAGCTTTGCCTGCTTTCTTATTTCTTTTATTTCCTGTTTTGCTTTTTTCTTTGTTTCTTTAAGCTCCTTCTTAGCCTGTTTCTTATCTTCCTTTTCCTGCTTTCGCTTCTCTGCCTCACGAGCCTCCTCAGGAGTCATCTTATGTCTGTTGTCCATAAGCGTTCCGCCGAAGGTCTTAAGCCTGTAATACAAGCCATCTTCATTGTAATCAGCCTTCAGGCACAGGACAAATCCCATATAAGACACCTTAAGCTTCGCCACAAATTTCTCGTGCTTGTCTGCATACACCTTATATCTGAAAGGCACCAGCAGAAGAAGTAACAGAAGAACTATAGCCAGTCCAAGAAGAATAAGCGCTGTAAATAACAGGATCTTCAATATCAGCAATGTAATATGTAACATTATCTACCCCTCTGTTTCGTCTTTTCTGTCTGTTTTGCCCAGTTTCAGCTTCTCATAGTTCTTAAAATAAGCCACACAGTCAAAGCCACCTGTAGCAGTATACACATCATCTATTATGGCTCTCACCAGTGAGTATGCCTGGATCTTCGAGCTTGCGATACCCACAATATGTATGTCATTGCTCCTCTGCTTATAATGGGTCTGGGTAAGCTCCGGCTGGTGATACACCTCAAGAAGTCCTTCTCCCGATAAGGGCAGGGTGATGAGCACCACTCCCGGACATAACTTAAACTTCTGTATATTTTTAATTGTCCTGATCACATTGATACCCGGCATCTTACCGACGTACAAATGTTTATCTATAACCATTCCGCATCTCCTACTAACGCACCGTCATTAATCTTCCATTATTCCCCTTATCACTGAATAACATGCGATCTGCTCACCCCTGTTGCTGCAATGGGCAAGAGAATGTTCAATATATTCCTTTATCTCCTCAGTGGTATTGAAGAAAACCGGTATATTGGACAGTGCCTTTGCCATGATAGCCCTGTTGACTATCATCTTATTCTCTTCAAACAGACCTGCAAATCCCGCACAGAGCTTGTCCTTAAATGCCACGATAGTCTCTGTGTCGGCAGGCATTGTATTGTATCCTGATACATTATCTATATCTGCAAATAAACTTCCTGACAGAAGCTTATTGACTGCTTCAAGATCCTTAAAATCAACACCAAGTCCGCACTGCTCTATCTGAACACTGTTCCCTGTTACAATATCATAAAAAGAAGCCTCAGGCAACATCTTATGCTCTCCCGCCTGCTCCTGAAGACCAACAAGGCCTGATAAAAGCTCATATGTATCATCATCCATGGCAGTATCCTTCTCAACTGAAGCTGCTATGGAAGCAATGACATCAACAGCCTTTTTGTAATCATCGCTTATAGAATCCCTTGCGTCATTTACAAGGAGCATTGTGTACATATCATTTATAAGCTCAATGAGCATCATGTAATCAGACACCGTATCATTGATATAGGTGGCAGCACTGTCAAGAACTGCAGCAAGTCTTCTGTAATCCTCAAGAGACAGCTCTGTGTAATCGTGTTCCTTAAGCTCTGTGTACGCCTTAAAAAGCTCAGGGTAGAACTCCTCAAAGCCCTCCGGCTTATTTATAAGCACCGTATCGCATACCATATCGCAAAACTCATTAAGACTTCCTATCTCCGATCCATTATATATAGAAAGAGTCTGTCCTATTATATCGTAGAACTTATTCTTGGTCATTCTCAAAGGTAACTGCCCGATCAGTGACTGTATCTTGGAATTGACAGCCACCTTATCCTTATCTGCAAATATAAAATTATATATCTCCTGAGAGAAAGCATCCACGTCATATTCAGAGAACATCTTCTCCACCTCTTCGGTGACATTCTCCTCAAATCCAAATTCCTTTCTGTTGAGGATATACTCATAGAGCTCAAAAGCGTCCGTATAAGCTGTAAGCACCTTCATTCTGGCAGTGACCTTGTTACGCATATCGCTCACAAGAAGTATATCTTTATGATCAACCTCATCGCGCTTTCCTGCTACATAGGTATTCACCAGCTTGTTGATACCCATTATAAAGCTTACGATCTCCGGATCTATCTTTTCCCTCTTGTCCTCAAGCATTTCCTTAACAGTAAAGAAGTTAAGAGCAAACTTGGACACCGCATATTCATAGTCTGCACTCTTCATGCAGGAAACATACTTCGGCAGATTTTCCTCTAAATTCTTCTTTCTTCCTATATCTGTAATTATCTTTTTCTCTTCGTTATACATCTCTCGTCCCTCACAATTTATTGTATATGTGTATGGGTAAATAAATGGTTCTGGCAATACTCTCTGTTACCCTTACACTTACTGCAGTATCTGAACTGCATATCAGGAGCATCCTTATCTGTTATACCACAAACTGCACATTTATGCCCAACATTTTCCGCATTCTTAACCTTTACCTGCTTGGTATAATCCCTTTTACGTTTCATCTGCTTCGGCGAGAACCTCCGGAAATTCTTGGTACTCAGATAGAACACAACAAAGTTAAGCAGTGACAGAACTATGTTGACCCTTCCGTAGAAGCTTTCCCCTGCAAATGAATAAGCTACAAATATCAGGTAGAGCACTGAAAGCCACTTCATCTTAAGTGGGATTATAAACGCATAGAGCACTGTCATATCCGGGTAGCACACAGCCACAGCCAGGAATATTGAAAGCAGTATATAATAGGTAGAAACTATGCAGTCCGCATTGCCGGCATTAGGTACATTAAGCACATAATTGCAGAATATATGCACCAGCATGGTTCCTATGGTAGTAACAAGTATTCCACCGAATATATATACGTTGTACAGAAATGTGCCAATGGTACGCTCCAGAAGATTACCTATGCTGTAATAGAAGAACAGCATAATGATAAATACCAGAGGCTGTCCACCCTGAGGTGTAAGAACCCAGGTAACAAGTCTCCAGACCTGTCCTCTCATAACCAGTGAAGGAATGAGCATAAGATTAAACAGAACCTGAGGTGCAAGATAGCTCATCACGTAACCTATGACCATGGCTGCTATCATATAAGCGGTAAGGTTCTTCACTGAATATCTTCCAACTTTTCTCTCTAGCTTAGATAAAAATTTCATATATTATATCTTCCTTTTCCAGGTGGCCGCCCGGAAACCTCCGGGCATCCACATCCGTTTTCTCAAAATTATATTACAACCTACTCTTCTTTACAATAAAATAATAATGAAGTTTTTCTAACTTTATTATTTTTCACATGTACCGTCTGAAATATCAAGCACAGTTCCCGGTTTTATCTCCATATCATAAAGCTTATCATTGCGGTCAAAAAGCTCATTTAAAGTAAGTCCGAACCTGCTGCACAGCGTTCCCACCGTATCCCCCTCCACAGCCTCATAATCTGTTACACATACTGTATCAATAACAGGTATGCACAGCTCATCTCCCATGGTGAGATTATAGATATTCACATATGGATTTGCAGAGATTATATCTCCCACCTTCACACTGTGCATTTTAGATATCTTGTAAAGAGTATCTCCTTTTTTAACAACATGAATCAAACCATCGCATTTTTTCTGTTCTTTCATAAAAAAGCCCTTTTTGTTATGATATGTCAGATAATGGCAATAGTTAAACTTTTATAAAAATGTTGTTTTTTACTTCTCTATTTACTATAATAAGGTGACTTAAGACATAATCAGACAAATTTTAAAGTTTTTTAAGAATGGAAGGTTTTATAGAATGTACAAGTTAGGTATTGATATTGGCTCAACAACAGTAAAAATAGCAGTATTGGATGAACAGCATAATATTGTATTTTCTGATTACAAAAGACATTTTGCCAATATTAAGGAAACATTAAAGGATTTGGTTGACGAAGCAGCTGAGAGCCTTGGAAATATCCAGGTAACTCCTTCTATCACAGGTTCAGGCGGACTGGCTCTAGCAACTCTTATAAATATCCCATTTACCCAGGAGGTTGTATGTGTATCTGAAGCGCTCCAGGACTACGCCCCTAAGACAGACGTGGCTATAGAGCTGGGTGGCGAGGACGCCAAGATCATATATTTTACAAATGGTATCGAACAGCGTATGAACGGTGTATGTGCCGGAGGAACAGGCTCATTTATCGATCAGATGGCTACTCTCCTTCAGACCGACGCCTCAGGATTAAATGAATATGCAAAGGATTATGACACCATATATCCTATTGCTGCAAGATGTGGTGTATTTGCCAAGACAGATATACAGCCGCTTATCAATGAAGGTGCAACAAAGCCAAACCTTGCTGCCTCCATATTCCAGGCTGTGGTAAACCAGACCATATCAGGTCTTGCCTGTGGTAAACCTATCCGTGGAAATGTTGCATTCCTGGGTGGACCTCTCCACTTCCTTGACCAGCTTAAGGCAGCCTTCATAAGAACTCTTGAGCTTAAGGATGACGAGATCATAGATCCCGGTCACTCACACCTCTTCGCAGCTGTAGGTGCCGGACTTAACTCAAAGGAAGATATATATGTTTCACTGAATGACCTGTCAGAAAAATTAAGCGGTGAGCTTAAGCTTTCATCAGACGTTGACCGTCTTGCTCCACTGTTTAACAGTGATGAGGAATACGAGGAATTTAAGAAGGAGCACAACAGACATTCCGTCAGGAGAGGAAATCTTTCAGAGTACAAGGGACCATGCTTCATAGGTATTGACGCCGGTTCAACAACCACCAAGGTTGCCCTGGTAAGCAATACCGGTGATCTTCTGTACGACTTCTACAGCAGTAATAACGGAAGTCCTCTCAATACCACCATAAGATCCATAAAGGAAATCTACTCTCTCCTTCCGGAGGGTGCATACATAGCAGGCTCCTGTTCAACAGGTTACGGCGAAGCCCTTATCAAGCAGGCTCTGTCTCTTGATTATGGTGAGGTTGAGACCATCGCCCACTACACTGCCGCTGCATTCTTCGATCCTGAGGTTGACTGTATCCTTGATATCGGTGGACAGGACATGAAGTGTATCAAGATAAAGAACAAAGTCGTAGACAGCGTAATGTTAAATGAGGCATGTTCATCAGGATGCGGTTCCTTCATAGAGACATTTGCAAAGTCTTTGAACTACGAGATCGCCGATTTCGCAAAGATAGCCATCTCAGCAAAAAATCCTATAGATCTTGGTTCAAGATGTACCGTCTTCATGAACTCAAAGGTTAAGCAGGCACAGAAGGAAGGTGCCTCTGTAGCTGATATCTCTGCAGGTCTTGCATACTCAGTTATCAAGAACGCCCTTCTTAAGGTTATAAAGCTTACTGATCCTAAGGATCTCGGTGAGCACATCGTTGTACAGGGTGGTACATTCTACAATGATGCCGTACTTAAGAGCTTCGAGGTAGTATCAGGAAGAAGTGCCGTACGTCCTGATATCTCCGGTATAATGGGTGCATTCGGTGCAGCCCTTGTTGCCATGAACAAATACAAAGAAGGCAGCAAGACATCCATGCTGTCCATTGATGAGATCAGCAGTCTTACATACGAAACATCAATGACAAGATGTAAGGGCTGTACAAACAACTGTCTTCTCACTATAAATAAATTCAATAACGGCAGACGTTTCATAACAGGAAACAGATGTGAAAAGGGTGTAGGTCACAAGAAGAACGCTGACAATATACCTAACCTTTTTGAATATAAATTAAAGAAGATGTTTGACTACACTCCTCTTACTGAGGAAGAAGCCACAAGAGGAAAGATCGGCGTACCACGAGTACTCAACATGTATGAGAACTATCCATTCTGGTTCACATTCCTTACAAAGCTTGGCTTCTCTGTAGTACTTTCACCTAAGTCATCAAGGGATATATACAGTCTCGGTATCGAATCAATACCATCCGAGTCAGAATGTTATCCTGCCAAGATATCCCACGGTCACGTTATGTGGCTTATCAAGAACGGACTTAGGCAGATCTTCTATCCTTGTGTACCTTATGAGATGAAAGAGACCGCCGGGGCAAATAACCACTATAACTGCCCTATCGTTACATCCTATGCGGAAAACATCAAGAACAACATGGAGGAGTTAAAGGATGACTCTATCCTCTTCATAAGACCATTTGTGGCTCTGGATAACGAGACTGCTCTCGTGGCAAGACTCTACAGGGAAATGAAGAAGCACTATGATGTTACCGAACACGAAATAAAAGAGGCTGTTAAGGCTGCCTATGCGGAAGCAGAAAAAGTCAAAGCAGACATCAGGGAAAAGGGTGAGGAAACCCTCAGATACATAAACGACAATGATATCCTTGGTATCGTCCTTGCAGGAAGACCATATCATGTTGATCCTGAGATAAATCACGGTCTGCCTGAGCTTATCAACTCATACAAGATCGCAGTCCTCACAGAGGATTCAATAGCCCACCTGGGAACAGTTGAGCGTCCTCTTATAGTATCCGACCAGTGGATGTACCACTCAAGACTCTATAAGGCTGCAAGCTACGTGAAGACCTGTGACAACCTTGAGCTTATACAGCTTAATTCATTTGGCTGTGGTCTTGACGCCGTAACAACAGACTGTGTAAATGATATCCTGACAAAATCAGGAAAGATATATACTGTCCTTAAGATCGATGAAGTAAGCAATCTCGGCGCTGCCAGAATAAGGATAAGATCTCTTATAAGTGCTGTAAATTCAAGAAAGGAACAGCATTATAAGACATGTCCGTCATCAAGTGCCATAAACAGGATAGAGTTCACCAAGGATATGATGAAGGATTATACCGTCCTTGCACCACAGATGTCTCCTATCCACTTTGATATGCTGGCACCTGCCTTTGAGTGTATGGGAATCCATGTGGAGATCCTTCCTGACGCAACCAAAGAAACCATTGATACAGGACTTAAATATGTAAATAACGACGCATGTTATCCTTCCCTTATCGTAGTTGGTCAGATGATGCAGGCAATAACTTCCGGCAAATATGACGTGAATAAGCTTGCGGTTATCATGAGCCAGACAGGCGGTGGATGTCGTGCTACAAACTATGTAGGCTTCATAAGACGAGCACTGTCAAAGGCGGGCTACGGACAGATACCTGTTATCGCCCTCTCCGCCCAGGGCTTTGAGAAGAACTCAGGCTTCCAGCTCTCCTACAAGGTACTTAAGAGAGCCATGCAGGCTATCATATATGGTGATCTCTTTATGAGATGTCTCTATAAGACAAGGCCATATGAGAAGGAAAAGGGTTCTGCAAATGCTTTACATGAGAAATGGAAGAAGATCTGCATAGATACATTAAGAGAAACAGGAAGCACTGCAAGATTTAAGAAGAACTGTCAGGGAATAGTTAAGGATTTCGACAATCTCCCACTTCTTGATATCAAGAAGCCGAGGGTAGGTATCGTAGGTGAGATCCTTGTTAAGTTCCTTCCATCAGCCAACAATCACCTTGTAGATCTCCTGGAGGCTGAGGGTGCTGAGGCTGTAATGCCTGACCTGCTCGACTTCTTCATGTACTGCTTCTACAACAACAACTATAAATTCGAGTTCTTAGGCAAGACAAAGAAAAGTGCCATCGTGGGCAATGCAGGAGTCGCTCTCCTTGAGCGTTTCAGAAAGCCTGCCAAGGACGCCCTGGCTGCCAGCAAACGATTTGAGCCACCTACACATATCACTAAGCTTGCTGAATACGCAAGACCTATCGTATCCATAGGAAACCAGACCGGTGAAGGATGGTTCCTTACAGGCGAAATGATAGAGCTTATAAACAGCGGTGCTTCAAATATTGTATGTGCACAGCCATTTGCATGTCTGCCTAACCATATTGTAGGTAAGGGTGTCATAAAGAAATTAAGAGAGGCATATCCTGACGCCAACATTGTTGCCGTAGACTACGATCCGGGAGCTTCTGAAGTAAACCAGATCAACAGGATCAAGCTTATGTTGGCAGCAGCTAATAAGAAGATAAAGTAGTCAAAGAGTAGAGCAGCTGTCACGGACACCATTACAATAATAATAAAAGCATGTAGTTCTGAATTTTCATTCACAGCTACATGCTTTTTATTTATAACCTTACTGGTACGTTTTTTGACTTCAGGTATTCTTTCACTTCAGATATTTCCAGTTCCTTGTAGTGGAACAATGAAGCTGCAAGGGCGGCTTCTGCTTTACCCTCTGTGAGTGCCTCGTAGAAATGCTCCTTTGTTCCTGCACCGCCGGACGCGATAACCGGAACATTTACATTTTCTGATATGGTTCTTGTAAGCTCAATATCATAGCCTGCCTTTGTGCCGTCGCAATCCATGCTGGTAAGAAGTATCTCTCCTGCACCAAGCTCAGCAGCCTTCATAGCCCACTCAACAGCATCTATACCGCAGTCTATCCTTCCGCCATGCTTATATATATTCCAGCCGCTTCCGTCTTCGCGTCTCTTGGCGTCTATGGCAAGAACCACACACTGGCTTCCGAACTTGTCGGCAGCCTCTGAAATAAGATATGGATTATCTATAGCTGCGGAGTTCACGGATATCTTGTCTGCTCCCTCCCTTAATATTGCCTTGAAATCATCAACTGTTCTTATGCCGCCACCAACGGTAAATGGGATAAATATGTTCTCTGCAACACGCCTTACCATATCTACCACAATATTCCTCTGGTCTGATGAGGCTGTGATATCAAGAAATACAAGCTCATCAGCCCCTGCCTTATCATAAGCCAT
Organism: Coprococcus sp.; assembly: GCA_050872265.1. Classification (GTDB taxonomy): domain Bacteria; phylum Bacillota; class Clostridia; order Lachnospirales; family Lachnospiraceae; genus Coprococcus. The sequence continues at coordinate 125,307 of JBNMGN010000002.1, read as the reverse complement.
ACCGACCTGGACAGGATCTCCTGCATCCACAAGATTTACAAAATTTATACCTTTTACTACTCTTCCGTTTTTTACATCAAGACATGGAATGATCCTTTTAGTATGCATTATCTGTTGTCCTCCATTTCTATGAAATTCTTCAGTATCTTTAATCCAACCTCTGAACTCTTCTCAGGATGGAACTGGCATGCAAATACATTTCCGTGCTCTACTGCTGCATGAATATGTACCGAATACTCTGTGGAAGCAGCCACATCCTCTTCATTTGCAGCCTTAAGATAATAGGAATGAACAAAATACACATATGGATTATCCGGAAGCCCTTTAAATATCCTCTTTTCTCTGTTTATATCCAGAGTGTTCCATCCGATCTGTGGGATCTTGAAGCCTTCCTTGTCAGGTATACGGAGTATCTCGCCATCGAGTATTCCAAGTCCCGTAGCTCCCGGGCTCTCTTCACTGGATTTAAACAGAAGCTGAAGTCCAAGGCATATACCTAAAAACGGCTTATCAGCGTCCACCACATCATATATAACCTTATCAAGACCATATTCCCTGATCTTGTCCATGGCATCCTTGAAACAGCCAACCCCCGGAAGGATAACCTTATCACTGGCAAGGATAACATCTCTGTCTCTGGTGATCACAGCCTCTTCCCCAAGGTACTTTATTGCCTTTTCAACGCTTTTAATATTACCGGCATCATAATCAATTATTGCTATCATAGTCTCAAACCCTTTCAAATTAAGCCTTTCTCCAATGCTTGCGCACATTTCCAACAGTTCTTGCACTAATGGCATTTAGTAATTATTCTATCATTTCAAGCCTATATGAACTAATAACACTTTCTTTTCTGTCGTAGTTTTATTTGCCATTCTTGAGCCTCCTTAAATCAGAGTACCTTGAATGCATACCATATCGAATTGTAGCACATTCAAAGCACATTGTCCATTTCTTAAATCTGTTCCAAACTCCCTTTTACTGCATTTGTTGATAGGTAATATACAGATATCCACCGGATTACTTAAACCCATAGCGAACAACAGAAAATCCACCCTTACGGATGGATCAACGTTCACACTTATTCTGTTTTGTATGTATCTGCTGCTTTCTCAAGCAATTTATAGTTACAATGATACCGTGCAACAACTCCTGTCGCAGCTTGTTTTTCATATATCTTTTTAGCCTTAGCTTCTATCTGAAATTTTTTTTTTTTACAAAAGAAATACTCCTTGATCATAAGATTTCGTCTCTGTTCCTCGGCGCGTTCTATTGATGGCGTGTTTAATTCTGCATAATGATACACACCATCCACTACTGGAAACATCTTCTTAATCTCTAATATAGAAATAATTCTTTTCTTATAATATTGAAACTCCTCTTTTGGGATCCCTTTCTGACGCATTTTATTAAAATTGGTTTCATCAACAATAACATCATATTTATCAGTCAATGTAGATCTTACATCAATTTCTTCATAAATGCGATAATTAGTCGCTGTTACATCTCTCCAAGCAGCGTGCTTGGGCTTTGCAGATGTAAGTGGAATTACATAATTTATGCCATTACACGTTATTAAAATCCCCAAATGCGGCTTCTTGGAATAATCTTTATCCAATGCGAAAAACACTTCAGAGTCAAAACTATGTAAATGTTTCAAATATTCCGGATCAACAAAAACAAAACAAAAATCCTCAAATCTCAATTTTTTCTCTCCTTGTAAAAAAAGGGAAGCAAAAATGCTTCCCTTCTTTATCGTCAGCAGTCATGGTCGCTGATCACCAAACATTATCGTTTCTCACTTCATGATGGCGGAGAATCACCAATCTCTATCGTTTCCCTCTTTAAAATGGTGGAGAATCACCAAACATTTTAAATATAATATCAAATGTTGAACTTTGCGTCAACCATTTCCTTATAAAGATCATACTATTCCCTGAGCAAAAATCAAGAAATACTCATTATTTAAGCAAGCTGACTGATTTATATTATATACATATTCAAGTATACCCACTTTGATGTTCATAATTCAAGAAAATTTCAAACTATATCACAATGCCATGACAGTGATCCTTCACTTCTAACTTTTCTTTTATGTAATCGGCAATCCCTAATTGACCAAATTGTCTTGCATACTCATATGCATCTACATTTTCCAATTCACCAATTGAATAGCTTGCTGTAAGATCTATACCTTTATCGATAAGAAATTTTGCCACTTCATAATGTCCTCCATAAATTGCAGCAAATAATGGATTTCGTGCCATCTTGCTTACCTCCAGTTTGGCACCATTTTCATATAATATCTTGACAATGTCTAAATATCCCTTCCGTGCCACATTCGTTATTGCTCCACAATCTGCTGCTGTTCCATGCTTATTTACATCTACTCCTTTTTGAATTAAATACAATACAACTTCTGTCTTACGATATACTGCTGCGTCATGTAACCATGTACCAAATGCCGTTATCCATTGTAATACATCCGGTTGTTCTTCAATAAGTTTCTCCAGTGCCTCTATATCACTTTTCTTAATCGCTTTCCTAACTGTTTTTATCATTTCAACATCATGTTCTTCCATACTCTATACATCCTTCTTTGAACATCAGCCCATTTAAAATTTGCCTTCGGCAAAGGGCTGACGCTGCATGTCAAGTTTTCATATAAAACTTGACACAATCATATTAACATTTACTGCACTATCTTTCTTCCCCAATAGACACCTGATTTCTGAAACCTGTAACGCAATCCACAATACCATAAATATAATTGCAAATATTTAATATTTTTTTATAATATATCCAGATCAAAGTAGAACACTACGCCATCATCTGTATTATATACGCCATATGCCTTTCCATGGGCATCCATTGTGGCTGCAACTATGGACAATCCTATTCCGGAGCCTCCATATTCCCTTGTCCTTGCTTTATCTACCTTGTAGAATTTTATGAAGACCTTATCTATATCTTCATCCGGTATCTGAGGTCCTTGGTCATATACGAATATCCTCAGGTTACCCCTTATGAGCTTGCCATCCACTACTCTGCCGTATTCCTTATCATTTTCATCATAGTATCTGGCCTCTGAGTATATTCTTACATTTCCTTCTTCGTTGCAATAATGTATGGCATTTGTAAGATAATTGGTAAATACCTGCTCGATCATGAACTCATCAGCATATACATTTATATCCGCCGGAACCTCATCCACTACTACCGCCTTTTTCTGTTCGATCAATATGGATGACGAAGCTATTACATTCTTAATAAGGTCATTTATAAGGAAGTCCTCCCTTGTAACCCGGTTCTGTCCAAATTCTATCTCGTTAAGCTCAAGTAATTGCTTCACAAGCTTATTCATCTTCTCCGCTTCATCCATTATTACTTCACAGTAGAAATTCCTACTTTCCTCATCATCATTTATATTATCCTTCAGACCCTCAGCATAGCCAAGCACCAGTGCTATAGGGGTCTTGAGCTCATGGGACACATGAGACAGGAATTCCTTTCTCATGTCATCTATGGCGATTTTTTCCTCAATATCAGTCTGGAGCTTGCTGTTAGCCTCCTGCAGCTCATTTAAGGTGGTGCTCAGCCGGTCAGCCAGCTCATTCATACATATAGCCAGCTCGCCTATCTCATCGTTAGACGGATTTTCTATCCTGGCATCAAAGTCCATGTCGGTCATCTTCCTGGCAACGGCTGTAAGACGCTTTATAGGTATGGCAAATATATTACTGAAGAAATACATAAGTATACATCCTATTGCCGCTACCACAATAAGCACGTAACAGAAAAACATCGTTATGGTCTTTATGGTATTATTTACCCTTGCCGCCGGAACCCTTACTATTATAGGGCTGCCATCTGACAGATAACCCATAAGATCAAAATACTTATATCCGCTGTCAGTATCAGTACTGAGCTGTATGCTGTAGTGTGAATATGTGGTCTTGTCCTCAACCTTTATATTGTCGGGCATGTCATCTTCATTGTACAGAAGAACCCCTGCCAGCTCAGTCAGCTTATCATAGACCTTATTTTCCTTATTTACTGTTGTGTATATGAGCATGTGGGATACATCCAGGATATACACATATGCCCCCGCGTCATTTACAGTGTTATCATTAAATGTCCTGAAATCAATATTATCAGATTTGGAGAATTTCTTGTCATATGATTCATATGTGCTGATCATCTGGTTTTTGGTCTGGGAATAAAAGTATCTCTTAATAAAAACCACCGATATCAATGCAGACATAAGGATTATGACAGTAAGGATAGCTGTAAGGCAAAGGGATATCTTGATCCTGATGGAAGACTTAATCCTGGTTGATCTCTTCGCTCTTCTTGGCTTCTTCATTTTTGCTGCCTTCATCCTCACTCACCTCGAACTTATATCCCATTCCCCATATGGTCTTTATATAATCTCCGCACTCTCCAAGCTTACTGCGTAGCTTCTTGACATGGGTATCTATGGTTCTGGCGTCACCGTAATAATCATAGTTCCATACATTGTTAAGTATCTTCTCACGGGAAAGTGCCACACCCTTGTTTACTATAAAGTAATTAAGAAGCTCAAATTCCTTGAAGCTCAGATCTATATTATTGCCCTTTATCTGAACTATATGTGCGGACAGATCCATCTTTATATCTCCAACCTCAAGAATACTCTCCTGACTTACATCACCGCTTCTGCGGAGCACCGCCTCAACTCTTGCCACAAGGATCTTTGGGCTGAATGGCTTGGTAATATACTCGTCAACACCCAGTCCGAAGCCTGCCAGCTCATCTCTTTCATCAGACTTTGCCGTAAGCATTATTATAGGCACATCCGAATACTTCCTTATCTCCTTACAGGTTTCAAATCCGTCCATCTTAGGCATCATGACATCAAGAAGTATTAATGCGATATCCTTGTTCGCCATGAATATATCTATAGCCTGTTCACCGTCTCCCGCCTCAAGGATCTCATATCCTGCCTTAACAAGGAAATCCTTAACAAGCTTTCTCATTCTGCTTTCGTCATCAACCACTAATATCTTTAACTTGTCCATAACATCCTCCATACAAATTATTCCAACTGATATAAAAGATACCAGCAAATTATGTATTAAATGTGAAAATATACAAATCAATGTTCATTTTATATCCAAAAAGAACCGGTACACATGACCTGAAACATTGTATCGGTTCTTTTTATTATATACTTACTCCTGCAAAGATGTATCTGTAGTCTCCTCTGATGTTGTTTCTTCTGATGTCGCCTCATCTGATGATGTCTCTGTGGAAGCGTCGGAAGAATTTACACTGTTGGTTGCAACATCGGCGAACTCACCGTTTAACTTTATGCCATACTTATCCGCAAGCTCTTTAACCAGTATCTGGTATATTGAATATTTGTCCCTGGCGTCATTAAACAGTCCCACTGCTTCTGTCTGCATATCTGTGTCATTGTTCCTGAGTGCCTGCTCCATCTTGCACAGTCCGTCATACTGAAGCTTCATTGCCTCACTGTAAGCGTCATATATCTTCTTTACTTCATCAGTCTCAACTGTGATAGCTTCAAGGTCTGAGAGAAATTCATTATAATCCGGTATAACTGTATTGTTCAGCTCATCAAGCAATGCTGCCGTATCCACTGTTCCACCGTTGAAATATTTGTTATAGGCTGCCATTGCCTCTGTCTCCTTGGCTACCACAGGCGGAAGCTCCGTATTCATAAATTCCACGAAATCACTCACCACCGGTGACACCGCTGCTTCCGTAGCTGTATCTGAACCACTGTTACCGCATGCACAGAGCATGATACCCATAACTACTGTAATAATTCCCATTAATAATCTCTTTTTCATTTGCACCTGGCCTCCAATAATTAATTCTCTTATGATCTATTTTCTTTGGTTTCAATATATTTTTCATACATGTCCGGGCGGCGTTCTTTTGTACGTTTTACAGCCTCCTCCACTCTGTATGCTTCTATATTCTTATGATGTCCGGACAAAAGCACATCAGGAACCCGCTTTCCCATAAATTCCACAGGTCTTGTATACTGTGGGTATTCAAGAAGTCCATCCTCAAATGACTCCGTCTGGGCACTCACATCATTATTAAGTACTCCGGGAACCAGCCTTGATATGGCGTCCACCACTACCATGGCAGGAAGCTCCCCGCCTGTCAGAACAAAATCTCCTATGGATATATTATCGTCCACGATCATCTCAAGTATTCTCTCGTCCACACCCTCGTAATGTCCGCATAATATAATGAGGTCATCTTCTGTGGAGTATTCCTTTGCGATCTCCTGGTTAAATGTTCTGCCCTGAGGGGTCATATATATGACCTTGGGCTTCTTATCCGGATCTCCTATCTTCTCTACTATATGATTGTAACACTTGTATATGGGCATTGGCTGCATGACCATACCGGCCCCTCCGCCATAGGGATAATCATCCACATGTCCATGCTTCTCATCTGTGAAATCCCGTATATTCACAGCTTCTATATTTATAAGTCCCTGCTTGCAGGCTCTTCCTGTTATGCTGGTATTAAGCCCATCCATTACCATCTCAGGAAATAAAGTCATAATATGAAAGTTCATCCTATTACCTCTTTTTATTCAACATCAGCGTGTCTGACGATCCTTACTATCTTATTATCTGTATCTACCTCAGTCACCCATTCCCTGACTAATGGCACCAGCAGTTCTTTATCATCCTTGTCCTTTATAACAAGTATATGTGAAGCAGGGGTCTCAAGTATATCCGTAAGCTTTCCCACCGGCTGGTTATCTTGGTCATATACATCTGCGTCCATAATATCGCACAGGAAAAATTCATCCTCGGAGAGCTCCACGGCGTTCTCCCTGTCAACCAGTATATCGTAATTCCTGTAACCCTCAACCTGGTTTATATTGTCAAATTCCTTAAACTTTAATATGACCATATTCTTAAAGAATTTACAGGACTCGCAGGTAACAGGGATCTCACTGCCATCCTTCACAAGAAAACATCCCTTAAGCTCTTTAAACCTGTTCACATCATCTGTTGTGGGGAATACTTTAACCTCACCCTTTATGCCATGTGTTGTTGTTATCACACCAACTCTTAATCTGTTATCCATTCATACCTCTTTTTTGTTGCATAATATTATTAAAGGGAGAGCAAAAGCTCTCCCTCTGTATTATCGTTATCCATGTTAAAAGAGACAACCAAATAAATTATTTTATGTCTACAATAACCTTCTTGTCACCCTTTGAAGCTGCTGCTTTAACAACTGTACGGATGGACTTTGCAATTCTTCCTTGCTTTCCTATAACCTTGCCCATATCTTCAGGTGCAACGTTAAGCTCAACTTTTATTACATCATCATCACAGGTTTCAGTTACTGTGATCTGATCAGGATGATCTACCAGGGATTTTGCAATGATTTCTACTAAATCTTTCACTTTATACCTCCCAAGCAAATTTATTTTTCAATACCTGCCTGCTTAAGTAACTTAGCTACTGTATCTGTTGGCTGAGCACCAGTCTGTAACCACTTCTTAGCAGCTTCCTCATCGATCTTTACTACACTTGGCTCCTGGTTAGGATCATATGTTCCGATCTCCTCGATAAATCTACCATCTCTTGGTGATCTTGAATCTGCTACTACTACTCTGTAAAAAGGATGCTTCTTATAACCCATTCTTCTTAATCTGATCTTTACTGCCATTTTTAATGTTCCTCCTAAAAAATAAATTAAAATAATGTTATCTTAAGCCAAAAGGCAATTTAAAACCTCCACGCTTCTTGCCACCCATCATTCCCGACATCTGCTTCATCATCTTCTTGGACTGCTCAAACTGCTTCAGAAATCTGTTCACATCGGCAATGGCAACACCTGCACCATCTGCGATCCTCTTCTTTCTTGAAGGGTTTATAGGATCCTGAAGAGCTCTCTCTCTAGGTGTCATTGACTGAATGATAGCCTTAGGCATCTTCGCGGCGTTTTCATCTATTTCAACATTCTTCATCTGGCTGGCCATCCCTGGCATCATAGCCAGCAGATCCTGTATACCGCCCATATTCTCGAGCTGTGCCATCTGATCAAGAAAATCATTGAAATCAAAGGTTGCTTTACGGAACTTCTGTTCCATTTCTCTTGCTTTATCCTCATCAATAGCTGCCTGAGCCTTCTCGATAAGAGACTCAACATCTCCCATTCCAAGGATCCTGCTGGCCATTCTGTCCGGATAAAACGGTTCAAGGTCTGTAAGCTTCTCACCCATACCACAGTACAGGATAGGCTTACCGGTTACAGCTTTTATGGAAAGGGCTGCACCGCCTCTGGTATCACCGTCCAACTTAGTAAGGATGACACCGTCAATACCAATCTTTTCATTAAACGACAATGCAACATTTACAGCGTCCTGACCTGTCATGGAGTCAACTGTAAGTATTGTATATGTTATATCTATATTCTCTTTTATCCCCTGTAACTCAGCCATCATATCTTCATCCACGTGAAGACGTCCCGCTGTATCAAGGAACACAAGATTGTTACCATTCTTGGCTGCATGAGCTATGGCTGCCTTGGCAATATCAAGGGGCTTGTTGCCATCTCCCATGGAGAACACAGGAACTCCAACCTTCTCACCATTGACCTGGAGCTGTTTGATAGCAGCCGGTCTGTACACATCACAGGCAACCAACAATGGCTTCTTGCCCTTGTTCTTATACTGGCCTGCCAGCTTGGCAACAGTTGTTGTCTTACCTGCACCCTGAAGACCGCACATCATGATCACGGTGATCTCATTGGACGGCTTAAGCTTAAGCTCTGTAACCTCAGAGCCCATAAGGGCATCCATCTCTTCCTTTACGATCTTTATGACCATGTGACCGGGATTCAGTCCCTTAAGGACCTCCTCGCCAACTGCACGTTCACTTACAGTCTTCACAAAGGACTTGACTACCTTGAAGTTAACGTCCGCCTCAAGTAAAGCTCTCTTTACTTCCTTCATGGCTTCCTTAACATCATTCTCGGTCAGTACACCTTTGCTTCTGAGCTTTTTAAATACATTTTGTAGTTTCTCACTTAAACTGTCAAAAGCCATGCTTACTCCTCTTAAAACTCATCTATGATACTACCTGATAATTTAACTATCTCTTCTATCTTTGAATCCAGTCTCTCATCTGTGTTCATCTGTTTCAGCTCATCAATACAAGCCATAACCTCTGTAAGTCTTGCCGACGCAACAGAAAACTTCTCAACAAGATGAAGCTTATCTTCGTATTCCTCCAGGATCTTATCACATCTCTTTATTATGTCATACACACCCTGTCTGCTGATATTATTGATCTTGGCTATCTCCGAATATGACAGGTCATTGTTGACCACATCCTCATACACACTCTTCTGATGTTCGTTCAATAATTCACCATAGAAGTCATACAGCATTGACTGTCGTACTATCTTCTCCATAGCATACCACCTGTAAAGTATTTTTCCTTTACCGGAAATGATGATACACCTTTATTACTTATCTGTCAAGTACTTTTCCTTTACATACTGTATATCTTTGTCCATCTGCTCCTTAAGTGCCTCAAGTGAGGAGAATTTCACCTCATCTCTTACTCTCTCAAGGAAATAAACATGGATCTCTTTTCCATATATCATCCTGTCAAACTTAAATATATTGGTCTCTATGGTTACATTACCACCAGAATTTACTGTGGGATTGCTGCCGATATTGGTGATACCTGTATATGAGCTGTGATCCTGCAGCTCAACCTTCACAGCATAAACTCCGGTTTCAGGATAAAGCTTTCCTGCTTCAGGAAGCAGATTGGCTGTAGGTATACCTATGGTCCTTCCAAGCTCCCTGCCGTGGACCACCTCACCCTTTATAAAATAAGGATGTCCCAGAAAATCTGCGGCTGTATCTACATTTCCAAGCTTTACCTCTTCCCTTATCCTTGTGGCACTTATAACATCTCCGTGGTCAGCAGCCTTACTTATGCTTATGACCTTAAATCCATACTCACTGCCCATGGCATTAAGCATGTCCACATCTCCAAGACGGTTCCTTCCAAAATGAAAGTCCTCACCAACCACCAGATATTTCGGTGCAAGCCTGTCAACCAGTATATCCTTAACGAAATCCTCAGGCTCCATATCAGCAAATTCATCATCAAAGGGATATTCTATGAGATAGTCCACTCCCATGGAGTCTAAAACCTCTCTTTTTTCTTCCTTTGTATATATGGTCCTTAAGGATGATATATCGAATATTTTATTTTCTCTCATGTCAAATGTGAACACAACACTGCTTATACCTTCACCGGAATGTGACCGTATCTCATCGATCAGAAGCTTATGCCCCCTGTGTATACCGTCGAACTTTCCCAGTGCAACGGCTGTATCTTTCAGTCTGAATCCACCTTTTTCACTTATAATCTTCAAGCTCTTATCCTCTATGCCAAAAACATTTTGCAGGCTCTGTAACACCCCTGTTCAGTATCAGCGGTATATAATGCCGTAAATTCTCCTGAACCATCATATATCCTTACAATGCTGCCGGAAAGCTCTAATCCGTTCCGGGCAGCCTCTGTATCCGTGAACATATCAGGTGACAGCTTATTGCCATTTGCCAGGAAACGCTGCCCTTTACTGTTCACTGTAAGAAAAGCATACTCATTTAAGAAATAATCCAGTCCGTACACATGGGAGTCAAGCTCTCCCCTGTCCCTGAGGCTCTCTATCTCTCCAAGGGTAACGCTGTCTTTTATATCAAATTCCCTTACGGAGGTTCTTACTAATGCCTCCATAACGGCTCCACATCCAAGCTTGTCTCCTATATCCCTGCACAGGCTCCTGATGTATGTTCCCTTGGAGCAGTGTACATCAAACATTACCTCGGTTCCATCCACCTTTATGTTATCAATGGAATATATATGCACACGCCTTGGCTGTCTCTCTATGACCTGACCGCTTCTTGCCAGCTCATAAAGCTTCTTGCCGTTGACCTTGATAGCCGAATACATGGGCGGTATCTGATCATACTCTCCTTCATAGGACTTCACGGCACTCCTGATCTCCGCTTCACCGGGAACAGGCTCGTCACTATATGTAAGGCTTCCGGTTATGTCTTCCGTATCAGAGCGTACCCCAAGCTTCATTGTACACCTGTATTTCTTGTCCTTGTCAGTGAGCATTTCACTGAGCTTTGTCGCCCTGCCCAGACATACTAAAAGCACACCTTCAGCCATTGGATCCAGTGTGCCTGTATGACCGATTTTTTTCTGTTTAAGTATTCCCCGGAGCTTGGCAACCACATCTAATGAAGTGAAGCCCTGCTCCTTATAAACATTAATAAATCCATCTATCATTTTTTCACCATTTAAAATTCAACATCAAGCTGCATACATATCTCAGATACTATCAGGGAAACTATCTCCCGGATATCTCCCATCATGGAAAATCCTGCGGCTCTGATATGTCCGCCGCCTCCATGGGATACGGCTATACGGCTTACGTCCACTATGCTGTTTGAACGGAGGCTGACCTTATATCCGTCATCAAGCTGGTACATAAACACTGCCGTCTCTGTCCCCTCGGTGATCCTTAACTGGTCTACTATACCGTCCGTATCAGCCTTTGTTGTTCCTGTCTTCTTAAAGTCTTCCTTTGACAGGACCGAAAGTGTTATCTTGCCGTCTGCATACTGTACTGCATTGCCCAGGGCAACTCCTAACAGCTTATTCTGGGCAAATGTCTTCTTATAGAAGGTTTCATCAATGACATAATACGGTCTTGCCCCCTTCTCTATAAGATCTCCCGCCACTGTCATGGCATGCTTTGTGGTGTTGCTGTGCTTAAACACACCTGTATCATGAACGATACCCAGATACAGGCACTCAGCTCCATAGTAATTGATCTTGTCCGGCTCCATAAGCTTGTAAAGTGCCTCTGAAGCTGAACATGCCTCGTCATCCACATAACACACATCGGCAAAACCGGTATTTGAAATATGATGATCCACGCACATGGTCCTTTGTGATTCATCATAATATTTCTGAAATACGCCTGTCCTGTCAAGACTACCGCAGTCACATACGATACACAGATCGTAATGGCTGTCATCTGTCTGAAACTTTACCCTGTCAGCACCGTTTAAAAATCTGAAATTATGTGGCAGTGACTCCAGATATACCTGAACCTTCTTATCATAATTTGCAATGATATAATTATACAATCCAAGGGTTGAACCGATACAGTCTCCGTCAGGATTTATATGTCCAAGTATAGCTATTGTCCCTGCTGCTTCTATCTCCCTAAGAAAATCATTCTTCATTCTCTATATCCTTATTAACGTCATCAATCTTCTTAGACATGGTCACACCATATTCTATTGACTGATCCATAATAAATGTTATCTCCGGTGTGTTTCTCAGATTAACTGAATGAGCCAGTTCACGTCTGATATAGGATGTTGCCGATATCAGACCTTCATATGTGCTCTTCACCGAATCGGCATTACCAAGTACACTGATATATGCCTTACAGTACTTCAGGTCAGGAGTAACCTCAACATCCACCACAGATGTCATGGGATTAATCCTCGGATCCTTGATCTCACGGCTTATGATCCTGCTGAGTTCTCTCATAACCTGTTCATTTATCCTGTTATTTTTAACGCTGTTCTTTCTCATTCTACTTTCTTGGCACCTCAACCATAATATATGCTTCGATCTGGTCTTCTTCTGCAATATCGTTAAAGTTCTCCAGTACGATACCACACTCGAAGCCTGACTTTACTTCCTTTACATCATCCTTAAATCTCTTAAGGGACGCGATCTTACCTTCAAATATAAGGTTTCCTTCTCTGGTTATCCTTACACTGGCATTTCTTGTGATATTTCCGTCAAGGACATATGAACCGGCGATTATACCTACATTTGAAGCCTTATATGTCTGTCTTACCTCTGCATGACCTATTACCTTCTCCTCATATACAGGATCCAGCATACCCTTCATTGCAGACTCAATATCCTCTATAGCATTGTAGATTACTCTGTAGAGTCTTACATCAACGCCCTCTGACTCAGCCATATCCCTTGCTCTGGAATCAGGTCTTACGTTAAATCCAATAACGATGGCATTTGAAGCTGACGCAAGGATTATATCGGACTCATTTATGGCACCTACACCTGCATGTATACACTTAACTGCAACTTCTTCATTTGAAAGCTTAAGAAGACTCTGCTTAACTGCCTCAACAGAACCCTGTACATCAGCCTTGATGATGATATTGAGTTCCTTGATATTTCCTGCCTGTATCTGGCTGTAGAGGTCATCAAGAGACATTCTTGCCTTTGTATCCGCAAGCATTTTAACTCTTCCCTGTGAAATATATGTCTCGGATATCTGTCTTGCTTCCTTCTCGTTGTCAACCGCCATGAATATCTCGCCTGCCTCAGGAACTGTATCAAGTCCCAGTATCTGTACAGGTGTTGATGGAGTAGCCTTTGTAACTCTCTCTCCTACTGAGTTGATCATGGCACGCACCTTACCATGGGATGAACCTACTGCAAGATAATCACCTACGTGAAGTGTACCCTTCTGTACGAGCATTGTGGCAACAGGACCTCTTCCCTTGTCCAGCTCAGCCTCGATAACGATACCTCTTGCCTTTCTGTCAGGGTTAGCCTTAAGCTCAAGAACCTCTGCTGTAAGAAGGATCATCTCAAGGAGATTGTCGATACCCTCCTTAGTATGTGCTGATACAGGACAGAATATTGTTGATCCGCCCCAGTCCTCAGGGATAAGCTCATACTCTGTAAGCTCCTGCTTTACTCTCTCAATATTTGCACTTTCCTTATCTATCTTGTTGATGGCAACGATTATCTCGATACCGGCAGCCTTTGCATGGTTTATAGCCTCTACTGTCTGTGGCATTACACCATCATCGGCAGCTACCACAAGGATCGCTATATCAGTACTCTGGGCACCTCTCATTCTCATGGCAGTGAAGGCTTCATGTCCGGGTGTATCAAGGAAGGTGATAGTCTGTCCGTTGATATTGACTACAGAAGCACCGATAGCCTGGGTGATTCCGCCTGCCTCACTTCTTGTAACATTTGTCTCTCCGATGGCGTCAAGAAGTGATGTCTTACCATGGTCTACATGACCCATAACACATACAACAGGTGGTCTTGGGACCATATCCTTCTCGTCTTCCTCGTCCTCCTTAAGAAGCTCCTCAATAACGTCAACCTTCTCTTCTTCCTCTGCTATACAGTTATACTCAAGGGCGATCTCTGAAGCTGAGTCGAAGTCAAGCTCAGAATTAACATTAACCATCTTTCCTGCAAGGAACAGCTTCTTTATAAGAGCATTTACAGGAGTCTTAAGTGCGTCCGCCAGCTCCTTGATGGTAACTACCTCAGGAAGTGTGATTGATCTGATGGTATCCTCAGCCTCCACCGGCTCCTTAACAGGCTCGTGCTTTACAGGCTTGTTCTTTACATTCTTGGCAAGTCTGCTGATATCAGCCTCCACCTCAAGCTCGCTCTTTCTGTTGCCCTTTCTAGGCTTGTTCTTATCTCTGTTATAATTATCTCTGTTCTGGCTCTTAAGATCTCTGCCCGGAACCTCCTTGGCGTCGAAATCCTTTCTGTCATTGCCCTTGAACTTTCTTCTCTGGGGTGTTGGCTGATCGTCATCATCCTTACCGAATGCAGGATTCATGCCACCGTTTCTTCCGTAATTGCCGCCTGAGAAGCGATTGTCTCTTGAACCGCCGAACTTGTTCCTGTCATTGCCGTCACCGTTATTATATCTTCTGTCACCGTTTGGTCTGTCACCATTGTTATATCTTGGTCTGTCGCCGTTTGGTCTGTCGCCGTTTGGCCTGTCACCGTTGTTATATCTTGGTCTGTCACCGTTCGGTCTGTCGCCATTGTTGTATCTTCTGTCACCGTTCGGTCTGTCACCATTGTTATATCTTGGTCTGTCACCGTTTGACCTGTCGTTGTTATATCTTGGTCTGTCACCGTTTGATCTGTCGTTGTTATATCTTGGTCTGTCACCGTTTGACCTGTCATTGTTATATCTTGGTCTGTCGCCGTTTGACCTGTCATTGTTATATCTTGGTCTGTCGCCATTTGACCTGTCATTATTATATCTCGGTCTGTCGCCGTTTGATCTGTCGTTATTTACAAATCTTACTCTTTCCCCTGACTTCTGTCTGTCCATGCTTCTTGCCTTATCATCACTTACAAACTTTGTATGTCCGTCAGCCTTATTGTTAAAACGTGGCTTCTCTGCTTCCTTTGTTTCCCTGGCAGGCTTTGTCTCTTTTGTATCCTTTGCTGCCTTGTTGTCCTTCACTTCCGGCTTCTTCTCAGCCTCTGCCTTTGGTGCTGCCTCCTGCTTTGGTGCAGGATCAGACTTTCCATAGAACTTCTTAACATATGCGATCATATCATCATCTACTGCTGACATATGACTCTTCACGTCTATTCCTCTTCTTGCAAGAGTTTCTTTTATATCGTTGTTTGAAATATTTAATTCCTTAGCCAGTTCATGTACTCTCATTTTTGCCAAAAGTTACGCCTCCATATTCTCATTTATGCTAATGTAATTGATGATCTGATCTGCAAATCCTTTATCGAGGACTGCCACTGAGGTTCTCATTTCCTTACCTATGAACCTGCCCAGACTGTCTTTATCTCCATACTCGTAATATGGGATATTATAATAATTACATTTCTGATCAAATAGTTTCTTTGTATTCTTTGAAGCATCCTTAGCTACGATAACTATATATGCCTTGTTGTCCTTCACTGCATTCTCTACACTGAAATTACCGCTGGTGAGTCTTCCCGCTTTGGCACACAGGGAAAGCAGTGAATAAACTCTATCCTTCAAGCTCTATCAACTCCTTATTCAGTTTGTCATATACTTCTTCAGGAATTGCCATCTTAAAGGATCTTGAAAGTCCGTTATTCCTGATAGCCTTCTTAAGACAGTCAGCCTTTCTGCAAATATATGCGCCTCTTCCGTTCAGTCTTCCTGTGGAGTCTATGGTGAAGTTGTCCTGATTATCCTTAACAACCCTTATAAGCTGGTTCTTTGGAACCATCTCTCCACATCCAAGACATTGCCTCAGAGGTATTTTTTTTGCCATACGATCACTTCCTTCTTTAACATATACAGTCAATCACAGCTTATGAGTATCTCAGATCGATCCTACTCCTCTTCCGGAGCAACATCCTCTGAAACAGCGTCATCATAAACCGGCTCTGTCTCTTCATAAGTATCCCCATTGTCATAAGCAGCCTCTTCGTCGTATCCCTCATCAGTGTCATCATCTGAGAAATATCCCATCTCCTCTGCCTGTGACTCACTCTTTATATCTATCTTATAGCCTGTAAGCTTGGCTGCAAGTCTTGCGTTCTGTCCCTTCTTACCTATGGCAAGTGAAAGCTGGAAATCAGGAACAACTACAAATGCACTCTTCTCCTCAAGGTCAACATCAACAGATATAACCTCTGATGGGCTCAATGCATTCTTTATAAATATTGCAGGATTTTCATCCCAGCAGATAATGTCGATCTTCTCACCGTTTAAGTCCTCAACTACATTGTTTACTCTGCTTCCGTTCACACCTACACATGCTCCTACAGGATCAACATTAGGATCCTTTGACCATACGGCGATCTTTGATCTTGAACCTGCCTCACGGCATGAATTCTTAATAACAACTGTTCCGTCCGCAAGCTCTGAAACTTCCTTCTCAAACAGTCTCTTAACAAGATCTGGATGAGTTCTTGAAACTGATATCTTAGGTCCTCTTGAGCTCTTTCTTACCTCTGTTACATATAACTTGATCCTGTCGCCTCTCTCGTAGGTCTCACCCGGAACCATCTCTGACTCCTTTAATATTGCCTCAGTCTTGTCATCAAGGCTTACATTTATGTTATTTCCAACATATCTCTGTACGATACCTGTTACTATGTCCTTCTCCTTTGTCTGGAAATGGTCATATATGGCGTCTCTCTCGCCCTCGTTGATAGCCTGTACGATCACGTTTCTTGCTCTCTGTGCAGCTATTCTTCCGAATGCCTTTGTTGTTATCTCCTTGGTAACTATATCACCAAGATCGTAAGAAGGATCTATAAGCTTAGCCTGCTCAATGGAAATCTGGGTTGCGAAGTCTTCTACATCCGCTACAACCTCTTTCTTGGCATAGACATGGAATTCACCTGTTTCTCTGTCCATAACAACATCAATATTCTCATCAGCCCCAAAATCCTTCTTGCATGCTACCTTGAGGGATCTCTCAATAGCGTCCAGCAGGCTCTCCTTGCTGACATTCTTCTCCTTTTCCAGTTGATTTAAAGCTTCAATAATTTCTGACACTTTTCTTTCCTCCTATTAAATATGTAAATTATACAAATGCTAATCTGATCATAGATATATCTTTTCTTGCAATAACTATCTCTTCATCATCAATGGTGATGGTTATACTCTCTTCATCATATGCTGTGAGAATACCTTCAAATTCCTTAAAACCATTAATTTTGACAAATGTCTTAACCTCCACCAGCTTTCCAATGCTTCTGGCGAAATCCTTTTCCTTCTTTAAAGGTCTTGTAAGTCCCGGAGAACTTACCTCAAGTATATATGCGTCATCAATGTAATCCTCCACATCAAGGATATCACTCATGGCTCTGTTGACGATCTCACAGTCTCCTATTGTTATCCCGCCTTCCTTGTCAGCATAGATCCTCAGGTAATAGTCGCTGCCCTCCTTGACGTACTCAACATCAACCAGCTCCAGATCATTCTCTTCGATGATCGGTGTAACAAGCTCACAGGTCTTAGCTTCAATATCTGCCTTCTTCGTAGTAAAACCACCTTTCTTAACTATATGATATAATGAAAAGAGTGAACCGACGGTTCACTCTTTAATAGTATCTTATTCAACTGTCACGAAGTATTATATCACTTAAAAATATAATTGCAAGACAGTTTTTTCAGATATTTCCTTATTTTTCGGATATTTGCCCTTTTTTTCGGACATTTTCAGCATTTATATCCCTTTTTATCCCCTTTTTATCCCCTTTTTATCCCCTTTTTATCTCTTTCTTCTCTTATCTTCCTTTATATAACGGTCAAGGATCTTATCCGCATGCTTGTCATCAAGGACATATCTGTTCTCTGCCGCACTTTTCACCATATCATCCAGTGCCATCTCCCTTAATGTCCTGTCACTGATGTAATAGTCTGCCTGCTCCTTCATGTACGCCATCTTCCTTGTGAGGGCTCCGAACTCCTGAGGGATAGCACGCTCCACCAGCTTCTTTACCTCCTTCGACACACTTGGACTGCAGCCTCCGGTGGTTATTCCCAGGACCAGCTCGTCCCTGTATATGACTCCCGGAAAGAGAAAGCTGCTCAGCGCCGGATTATCAGCCACATTTACAGGTATGTTCCTGTCAAGGCAGTACCTTCCTATCTTGTCATTTACCTCCGGGCTGTTGGTGGCAGCCACAACCATATATGCATTATCAAGCACATCCAGTGTAAGGTTCATCTCATGGACGCTTATCCCTCTGATGGACTTAAGCTCATCACACACCCTTGGAGCAATGACTGCTATCCTGCAGCCGAAGTTGATAAGGGAATATACCTTCTTAAGGGCTGCAGTGCCACCGCCAAGGACTATTATCTTCTCATCTTCAATATTTACAAACATCGGAAAAAAAGGCATTACAAATTCCTCCCACAGTTATTTTTCATTTATATTAATTTTCGTTTATATTAATTTTCATTTATATTAAGTGTCTGCACCATTAAAATGTAAGGTTTTCATATAACCCCGGCACATTCTTCGGTATCATATGCTTCATTATAACATATAATACATAGATAATACATATTGGTGAATATTATATGAATGAATCTTCAACCCTAAGGATCGAACTTTTAGACCAGACCCGTTACATCCCGGTGCCGGGTGCCACCATCAGGATATATGACGTATCAGGCACAGATAATCTTTTATTTGAAACCACCACCGATGAAAATGGTATTGCAGAGGTATCTGACATCCCAACTCCAGACAAGAGCTTAAGCGAGGCTCCATCAGATGAACAGCCCTACTCTCTCTACAATCTTGAAGCCACCGCAGATGGATATGTGACCATTGTTATATCGGGAATACAGATGTTTTCCGATGTAAAGGCTATCCAGCAGGTTCCCATGATCCCATCGTACGGAACCGAGACTCCTGCCCCTGTGGTCATCGACGCCCATACCCTTTGGAAGCAGTATCCTCCAAAGATTGCTGAAAATGAAGTGAAGGATATAAGCGAGACTGGCGAGATCGTATTGAGCCGTGTAGTCATACCTGAGACCATTGTGGTCCATGACGGTGCTCCTACCGACAGTACCGCCCAGAATTATTATGTTCCGTATAAGACTTATATTAAGAATGTTGCCTCAAATGAGATCTACTCCACCTGGCCGGAGGCTGCCATAACTGCAAATATCCTTGCCATAATGTCATTTACCTTAAACAGGGTATACACTGAGTGGTACAGAAGCCGCGGCTATGATTTCACCATAACCAGCAACACCGCCTATGACCAGAAATGGATATACGGCAAGACCATCTATACCAATATATCAAATATCGTGGATTCCATATTCTCAAACTACCTCTCAAAGCCAAATGTAAAGCAGCCTCTCTTCACCCAGTACTGCGATGGCAAAAGGGTGAGCTGTCCTAACTGGATGTCCCAGTGGGGCTCGAGGGATCTGGCTGTCCGGGGCTTAAGCGCCATAGAAATCCTCAGATACTACTACGGCAATGAGATCTATATAAACAGCACCGAACAGATATCGGGAATACCTTATTCCTATCCCGGCTCTCCTTTAAAAAACGGTTCAAGAGGTGAAAAGGTCACTGAGCTGCAGCATCAGCTTATAAGGATACGCCAGAATTATCCGGCTCTGCCTGCTCTTACTGCCGACGGCATATATGGCCCTGCCACAGAAAATGCCGTAAGCTCCTTCCAGCGTATATTTGACCTTCCTGTAACGGGAATAACCGATTACGCCACCTGGTACAAAGTCTCACAGATATATGTGGGCGTCACTAAGATTGCAGAGACCTTCTAGCATATTTCTTTCTCACATGCCTCATGGCACATATATAACATGCAACAAGAGCTATTATTACAACTATCCAGCTTACAGTGTATGTAAGGTACAGAGAGATCACTGTGTGGAATTGTGGCTGTCTGAAGAAGGTGAATATCCACAAAAGTCTTACACCACATATTCCCACAAGGGAAACTATGGTTGGAAGTATGGCGTATCCCATGCCTCTTAAGGATCCCACCAGCACATCCATCATTCCACACAGTGCATAAGTTCTCGATATAACTCCCAGTCTGTCCATTCCGGCAGCCACCACGGCACTGCTGTCGGTATATATGTACAATAATTTATCTCCCAGCAGATAAGCTGCATTTCCCATTATGATTCCTGTAATGGTGACACAGATCTCCGCTGTTATAAGTATCTTTCTTATCCTGTCAAACTTGGCTGCTCCCATATTCTGCCCTGTAAATGACACTGTTGCCTGATGAAAGGCATTCATGGACATGTATACAAAGCCCTCTATATTGGCTGCGGCAGAGCTTCCTGCCAGCACTGTCTCTCCAAATGAATTGACTGAGGACTGGATTATTACATTTGAGATTGAGAATATAACTCCCTGAAAGCTTGCAGGAAGTCCCACCTTAAGTATCTTGGAGAATATATGCCAGTTTATACCTATAGACTTTATCTTTAATCTTATGGCTCCCTCAGATCTCATAAGGCATATAACAATAAGTGCCGCAGATATGGTCTGGGATATTATAGTGGCATATGCAACGCCTGCCACTCCAAGATCAAAGCATATTACAAATAAAAGGTTCAGAAGTACATTTATGACACCGGCAGCAAGGAGGAAATAAAGAGGTCTTTTGGTGTCTCCCATTGCTCGAAGTATTGCGCTTCCAAAGTTATATACCATGGTACTGGTCATTCCCACGAAATAGATCCTCAGATATGTGGCAGCAAGGGGCAGCACCTTCTCCGGTGTGCTCATCCACTCAAGTATCTGCCTTGTAAATATACAGCCTATGGCTGTTATTATGATTCCGCTGACTACACTTAATGCCATGGCTGTGTGGACTGTCCTGCTTACATTTTCATCGTTCTTTGAGCCTATATTGTGGGCACATACAACATTTGCACCTACGGAAAGTCCCACAAAGAAATTGACCAGCAGATTTATAAGGGCCGTATTGGAACCAACGGCAGCCAGTGCATTATCTCCGCACCACTTTCCCACTACAACTATATCCGCAGCATTAAACAGGAGCTGCAATATACTGGAGAACATAAGGGGCAGGGTAAACCTTAACAGCTTGGAAAGGATGGGGCCGTTACACATATCAAGTTCATATTTCTTACTCATAATGATCATCCTTTTAATACTTTCTTACAACCAAGAAAAAGGTCGGATAATAAATATCCGACCTTTTAGCAGTTCGTAGGGGAATCGAACCCCTGTTTTCGCCGTGAGAGGGCGACGTCTTAACCGCTTGACCAACGAACCATGTCCTCGCTACTTGTTTAATTTACCACATGTCAAAACAAAATGCAAGCACTTTTTTTATTTTTTTTGAATTTTTTTCATTTTATGTACCCGGTGCGGTTAAAAAAGCATTTTTCCAACCGCACCAAAGCACACTTAACATACTTATATCAAAGCCTCCACATAAAACCATCCCTGCAAAACCAGCCTGTATCAAACTGTATCTTATCAAATTCAGATACAGTCTCAGATAAAATCAAATGTAAGCTGGTTGGTATCCGGCATATCTGTAAGGATTCCCAGCTCTGTCATCTTCTCCACAGCGCTCTTTCCTATCTTCGCCTTGCTCATAAGATCTTCCTTTGATATGAACTCACCCTGTCTTGCGGCGTCTCTTATCTGCTTGGCAGCCTTGCCACCCAGACCTTCTATGGACGCCAGGGAAGCCATGATCTTACCGTCATCGGTTATGATAAATCTGTCATCCTCCGCCTTATATATATCAATAGGGGCAAATTCTATACCTCTTGCATACATCTCAAGAACTATCTTCAAGTCTCTCAGCTTGTCATCATCCTTGGCTGAACGCTTATTCTTGTCTATCTTTGATATCTCATTTATATGAAAGAGAACTCTTTCCTTACCAAAGCACATCATCTCGTAGGAGAAGGCTGACGCTCTTATACTGAAGAATGCAGTATAATATTCCTTAGGCCTGTTTACCTTAAACCAGGCTATACGCCATGCCATCATAACGTAGGCAACCGCATGCGCCTTAGGGAACATGTACTTTATCTTCTTACAGGACCATATATACCAGTCAGGTACATTATGGGCAAGCATATCGTCTATCCATTCCTGCTTAAGACCTTTACCCTTTCGAACACTCTCCATGATGGTGAATGCCTTTCCTTTGTCCAGTCCCATGCTTATAAGATATATCATGATATCATCTCGACAGCATATGGCAGATGAAAGTACACATTTGCCCTCTTGGATCAGTACCTGGGCATTGCCAAGCCATACATCAGTACCATGTGAAAGACCTGATATACGCACCAGATCCGAGAAATTCTGCGGATTGGCGTCAATAAGCATCTGCATGGCGAAATCTGTACCAAACTCCGGTATACCAAGACTTCCCAAAGGAATACCGTTTATATCCTCAGGAGTGATCCCCAGTGCCTCTGTTCCATGGAACAGGCTCATTACAGCCGCGTCATCAAGTTTGATCTTCTTGGCGTCAAGTCCCGTAAGGTCCTCAAGACGTCTTATCATGGTAGGATCATCATGGCCCAGAATATCAAGCTTTAACAGATTGTGGTCTATAGAATGATATTCGAAATGGGATGTGACTATATCCGTAGTCATGTCATTTGCAGGCTTCTGTATAGGGGTAAATGTATATATCTCCTCATGTCTCGGAAGAACTATCATACCTCCCGGGTGCTGTCCCGTTGTTCTCTTAACTCCGGTACAGCCCTTTGCAAGTCTCTCTATCTCACAGTTTCTCTTGGTGACAACCGCATGCTCTTCCACATACTTCTCTGTCTCCTTAGGGCTCATGCCGCTGCTCATGGCTTCTGCCCTTAACTTGTCCTTTATCTCATCCTTAAAATAGTTATATACATATCCGTAAGCGGTCTTCTCCGCAACAGATCCTATGGTTCCTGCCCTGAACGCCTTGCCCTTGCCGAACAGTACCTCGGTATAATGATGGGCACAGGACTGATACTCACCGGAAAAATTAAGGTCAATATCCGGCTCCTTGTCTCCCTTGAAACCTAAGAAGGTCTCAAACGGTATGTCATGCCCCTCCTTCACTAACGGAGTATGACAGTTAGGACAATCCATGTCCGGCATATCACATCCTGAAAATCCCACATAGGACTTAACCAGATCTGAATCAAAATCAACGTAGTGGCACTTCGGACATATATAATGGGCTGACAGTGGATTAACCTCTGTGATACCTGACATTGTAGCCACAAATGAAGATCCTACGGAACCTCTTGAGCCTACCAGATATCCGTGGTCGTTGGAATCCCACACCAGTTTCTGGGCTATTATGTACATAACCGCAAATCCGTTTGATATGATGGAGTTAAGCTCTCTCTGAAGTCTCTCCTCTACCACCGGCGGAAGATCCGGACCGTATATCTGATGAGCCTTTGTATAGCATATCTCCGTAAGGGTCTCATCGGACTTGTCGATTATAGGCGGTGCCTTATCAGGTCTTACCGGCTCTATCTTCTCTATCATATCGGCGATCATGTTGGTGTTGGTTATAACAACCTCCTTGGCCTTGTCGCTTCCCAGATATTCGAACTCAGCAAGCATTTCCTCAGTGGTCCTGAAATATAGCGGTGGCTGCTGTCTTGCGTCATCAAAGCCCTTGCTTGCCATGATTATGGCTCTGTATATGCTGTCCTCAGGATTAAGGAAATGTACGTCACAGGTTGCCACCACCGGCTTGCCGTATATCTCGCCAAGCTTGACGATCTTCCTGTTGTGATCCTTAAGATCCTCCCAGGTACATGGATTTTCCTTCTTTCTGGTAAGGAACTCGTTATTCCCCAGGGGCTGTATCTCAAGGTAGTCGAAGAACTTCACTATCCTGGCGATCTCCTCATCACTGGCGTCATTTAATATTGCCTGATACAGCTCTCCGTCTACACAGGCAGAACCCAGGATAAGTCCCTCACGGTATTTATTGATCATACTCATAGGGATCCTTGGTCTTCTTGCAAAGTAATTGATATGGGACTCCGATACAAGTCTGTACAGATTTATCCTTCCGATCTCATTCTTGGCAAGTATGATACCGTGGTAGGTTCTTCCCTTCTTTATGGTATCCGGCGAAACCGCTGCGATCTCATTTAACTGATCAAGAGTCTGTACATCATGCTCCTTAACCATATCCATCAGCTTAAAGAATATAAGTGATGTTGCCTCTGCGTCATCTATGGCTCTGTGGTGGTGATTGTTCTTGACATTGAAATGCTTACACAATCTGTCCAAGGTATATTTTCCAAGCTCCGGTATAAGTATATGGCTCAGGGTCATGGTATCCATTATGGTGTTGGTGAAGCTTAATCCCATATCCTTTGCATTCTTTTTGATAAAGCCCGTATCAAATGAAGCATTGTGGGCTACCACTATATCGTCTCCGCAGAACTCAATGAATTTCGGCAGTATAACGTCTACAGTAGGAGCGTCCATTACCATGCTGTCATTTATGGATGTAAGCTGCTCTATATTGTATGGTATAGGTACCTCAGGATTGATAAACTCTGAAAATCTGTCTATTACCTCTCCCTCTTTTACCTTGACGGCACCTATCTCTATGATCTTATTATGTTTTACGCTTAAGCCTGTGGTCTCAATATCAAATATTACAAATTCCGAATCTATTGACTGGTTCCTTGAATCTGTAATGAGATCCTTAAGGTCATCAACAAAATATCCCTCAAGACCATATATGATCTTGAAGTCATCTCTTAAGCCTCCGGTGTGATTGGCTACGGGGAATGCCTGTACAACGCCGTGGTCAGTTATGGCTACAGCCCTGTGTCCCCAGTCATTTGCCAGCTTGACAACCTTCTGTATATCCACAACACTGTCCATCTCGCTCATAACCGTGTGCAGATGAAGCTCCACACGTTTCTCTATGGAGGTATCCTTTCTGACTTCCCTGAAATCAGGGATATGCTTTATTCCCTTAACAGAGGATATGCTTACCTCCTTGGCATACATATCATACAAAGGTACTCCCTTAACTCTGTAGAAGCTTCCCACCTTAAGCTCATCCGAGTATATCGGTGCGTCATCTGCCGATGAGAATATCTTAAAGCCTATGGTATCGTTAAAGTCAGTTATATACCCTGCAAATATGATCTTGCCGTTTCTCAGCTCCTTGGTCTCAAGATTTATAAGCTGGCCATGGATACAGATCTCGCCCATGCCCTCTATAATAGAGGCTATGCCTACCAGCTCGCCCTCACATTCACGTCCGTAGAAGCAGTCCGGATCCATGGATCTGTTCTTCTTCCTTGTCTGGGCAGGCTCCGGCTTCTTAGGCTGTTCCTCGGTCTTCTTTGCCCTGGTGGTTGTGTCTTCACTACTCTTAGCTTTATCCTTGCTTACAACCTTGCCGTCGATCTTCACCTCAGGTGTCTCGCCTATGTTGTTAAGGATCGCCTCTACCTCAAGCTGCATTTTCTGCTCATTTGCCCGCCTTAAGGCTTCCTTGTCAACCTCTGTGTAATCAAAGCCTACCTTTATCTCCATATTGAACCTGTCAAGGAATGTATCAACCAGATAATTCCTTAGATTTTCTGCCTGGATCTTGGCAAGCTTGGAATCCTCCACTGCAAGGGTCAGAACATTCTCATCCGCATACAGCTCGGACTTCTCTATCATTCTGGATATTATATGACTGGTCTTTCTGATCTCGTATACCAGACTCGGCTTATAAAGCTCTATAAGGGCAGACAGAGTATACTGTCTGGACAGGGTATAGTGATCCCTTATGATAACCTCGTATTTTCTGGAACCGAATATATATTTCTTCAGATTTTCAGCAGCCAGATCGATCTTCTGCCTGCTTATAAGGTGTGACGAGTTAAGGTCGATAACAAGCTTCTTATCAGCAGTAATATTTGTAATTTTTAATATATATGTATCTCTGAACAGCTCATTCAGTTCCTCCGACATGGAAAATTCCGGAAAAACCACAAAGAAAGCCTGTTTATTATCCAATATCATTCACCACGCATTTCATCAAGCTCATCCTTCAGCACCTGAAGGATATCTTTTTCGTCTACTCTCTTAACAATCTCGCCCTTCTTTATAAGGACAGCACAGCCCTTACCTCCAGCGATACCCAGGTCTGCCTCTCTTGCTTCTCCGGGACCGTTTACTATGCAGCCCATGACCGCAACCTTTATGTCAAGATCATCATAATCCTGTATAAGCTTCTCGACCTTATTTGCAAGGGCTATAAGGTCTATCTCCGTACGTCCGCAGGTAGGACAGGACACCAGCTCAACGCCGCCCTTTTTAAGTCCCAGGGTCTTAAGTATGGTCTTGGCGGTAAATATTTCATTTACAGGATCTCCTGTGAGGGAAACCCTGATAGTATCTCCTATTCCCTCATTAAGGATTATACCAAGGCCTACTGAGGACTTGATATTTCCAAGGGTAACTGTTCCCGCCTCTGTAATGCCCACATGGAGAGGGTATACTGTTTTATCTGCTATAAGCTCATGAGCCCTGACACACATCATTACATCAGATGACTTTATGCTGATGACGATATTGTCATATCCGCAGTCCTCTATCATATGAACCTTATCAAGGGCACTTTCAACTATTGCCTCAGCGGTAACACCGCCGTACTTCTCAAGAAGATCCTTCTCAAGAGAGCCGGAATTGACGCCTACACGGATAGGCACATTATACTGCTTCGCCACTTCCACCACCTTGGTAAGTTTCTCCCTTCCACCTATGTTTCCGGGATTTATCCTGATCTTATCCGCACCGTTCATGATAGCCATGATGGCAAGTCTGTAGTCAAAATGTATATCCGCTACAAATGGAATGTGTATCCTTTTCTTTATCTCCGGGATAGCCCTGGCGGCAGCCTCGTCATTTACAGTACATCTGATTATGTCACAGCCTGCCTTCTCAAGCTCAAGTATCTGAGCCACGGTGGCTTCTACGTCACTTGTCTTTGTATTCGTCATGGACTGGATCAATATGGGATTTCCCCCGCCTATTACCCTGTCACCGATCTTTATTACCTTTGTATTATCTCTGTACATACTATCTTCCTCTTATATCCATACTGCGATCGATCATAACAACTATGGTTTATCGCCGCGATCAAACGAAAAATAACAACTATGGTTAATCACCAGGATCAACCGAAAAATACATTCTTTATATCATTAAACAATATGACCACCATAAGGATCATGACCAGCACGAAGCCTATCATTGTAACAAGATTTTCCTTGTCCTTAGGAACCTTCTTTCTTGTTACTGCTTCTATGAGCAGAAACAGGAATCTTCCTCCGTCAAGTCCCGGAATAGGCAGAAGGTTCATGACACCCAGGTTCGCCGAAAGAAGTACTATATAATTCATCCAGTTAAGGATAAGGTCAATGGTACTGCTCTTTGCTGCCTCGTTAAAGGTCTGGTTCATGCTGGAAGCCACACCTATAGGTCCTGATATCTCATCTGAGCTTACCTGTCTTGTAAATATAAGCTTAAGGCTTAAGAAGGTTGCCTTAACCCAGTATCTTGTCTCGTAAAGGGAATATTTGCAGAGTTCTCCAAAGCTCTCTGGAAGTACCCTGCCGATACTCATTATTCCTATCTTATAGGATCCGCCTACCTCTGCCGGATAAACCGTTGTATCGTAGACTGTTCCATCTGCTCTTTTAAGAGTAAGCTCTATAGGGTCACTGGAATTATATATCTCAAGATATATCTGGAGCTCCCTGAAATTCTTTATGGTGCTTCCGTTGATCTTAAGCACCGTATCCCCTGTCTGTATACCCGCGTCTGCCGCCGGATATGTGCCGTTAAAGGGATCTGTTCCATCCTGGGTATATTCCTGTATGTTGCTGCTGTCGTATACTCCACCGATCTCTGCCGGATCACTTCCGCAGAAATGGATTATCACCATTGAAAATAAAAACGCAATGACAAAGTTCATAAAGGGACCTGCCAGTATGGTCGCCATCCTTGCCCATACAGATTTCTTGTCAAAGGAATTCTCATCCCTTTCATTTTCCTCTTCATCCTCGCTGAGCATCATACAGTATCCGCCTAATGGGATAAGCCTTAAGGTATACTGTGTCTCCTTCTTCTTAAAGGAAAAGAGCTTAGGTCCGAATCCCATGGAGAACTCTCTTACGGTTATGTGATTGAGCTTCGCCACTGCAAAATGTCCCATTTCATGGAAGAATATGATAACGCCGAAGACAAGTATTATCAAAATAATATTCAACTACTTACACCTGCTTTCTATAAAGTTATAAACCCACTGTTCCATATCAAATATATCACCTAATTGTGGATTTTCCATGTTCATGCAGTTATCCATGGATTCTCTTATGAGTGTATATATATCAAGAAACTGTATCTTCTCCTGTAAGAACAGGGCTACTGCTTTTTCATTTGCAGCGTTTAATACTGTAGGCATAAGTCCACCGGTCTTTATGGCCTCGTAGGCATATTTCAGCCCAAGGAATGTATCCATGTCCGGCTTCTCAAGCTTTATCTCTGACAGTTTACTAAAGTCCAGCCTGTCTCCCTTAAGATATCTTCTCTCAGGATAAAACAGTGCATACTGTATAGGAAGACGCATATCCGCAGTTCCAAGCTGTGCTATGACTGCTCCGTCCCTGTACTCCACCATTGAATGTATTATGCTCTGGGGCTGTACCACCACATTGATATCATCAGGGTTCACGTCAAACAGCCATCTTGCTTCTATAACCTCAAGGCCTTTGTTCACCATGGAAGCAGAATCAATGGTTATCTTCCTGCCCATGGACCAGTTGGGGTGCTTTAATGCGTCGCCTACTGTAACGTGCTTAAGCTCCTCTCTGGTCTTTCCTCTGAAAGGACCTCCGGAGGCTGTAAGATGTATCTTCGCAATATCTCCGTGGGTATTTCCCTGAAGAGCCTGGAATATGGCTGAATGTTCACTGTCAACGGGAAGTATGGATACATGCTTCTCCTTTGCCAGAGACATGATGATATGTCCTGCCGTAACCAATGTCTCCTTATTTGCCAGGGCTATATCCTTACCTGCGTTTATGGCGGCAACGGTAGGTCTTATACCTATCATGCCCACAATAGCCGTAACAAGTATGTCTGAGCTTTCTATACACGCCACCTCTATCAGGCCATCCATTCCATAGGTTATCCTGACATCAACATCCTTAAGCCTCAGCTTAAGCTCCTCTGCCAGCTCATATGTACCTATACATATAAGCTCCGGCTTAAATTCTCTTGTCTGTTTCTCTAATAAATCTATGTTGCTTCCTGCTGATAAAGCACAAATATTTATATCTCTGTTATCTCTTGCTATCTCAAGAGTCTGGGTTCCTATGGAACCTGTGGATCCGATTATTGCTACGTTTCTCATAACTCTATCCTTTCATTAAACACCCGGCCGCTTCCTCAGTTAAAGAAAGCAGTGTTGTGACAAACACTGCTTTACTTTGGAGCCCGGTCGCACCATACTCATGATATTTATTTCACGAACATAAATATCAGCAGGTAATAGACGATAGGTGCAGTAAATATTATACTGTCAAATCTGTCCATAACACCGCCATGTCCCGGTATAAGCTTTCCGTAATCCTTAATATCGTTATTTCTCTTAATGGCAGACGCTGCCAGATCACCCACAACCGCAGGTAATGCACCGATACCGCCTATAACAGCGAATATCGCAGGTGCCATGGCAAGGGTGTCAACGTATCTGTCAAATAAAAATCCGAACAATGCACCGAGAAGTGCAGCTCCCACTATACCACCTACAAGACCCTCAACGCTCTTCTTAGGGCTGAGCTTCGGGGACATCTTATGCTTTCCTATGGCTCTTCCCACCAGATACGCACAGGTGTCATTGCCCCAGGAGCTTACAAATATAAGTATGACAAGTATGCCGCCATGTTCAAGTCCTCTTATTCTGTATACAAATGAAAGCATCATGGCAACATAGAAGAAGGGAAGAAAACCCTCCAGTATCTCCTTGTCTGTATACTTCGGATATGTGAGAACGAACAGTGCCATGATGATGAGTACATAAAGTACTATCAAAGGCAGTGTGAACCTGTCATCCATAAAGTACAATAAAGCATAATATCCGATGGTAAATATATAATTTATCCATCCTATAACTCTCTTATTCAGGTTATATACACGGAGCAGCTCCATGACACCAACCAGTGACACGAAGCACATAAGTATATTGGTTGCCAGTGGTCCCAGATAAAATGCAAGGGCTACTATGACCACCAGTATAAATCCGCTTATAGTTCTTGTTATAAACATATTAGAAACCTCTTTTTCTTCATCTCTTACTTGACGCCACCATATCTCCTGTCACGTCCTGTGTAATATCTGACTGCCTTAACCAGCTCATCCATATCAAAATCCGGCCACATACAGTCAGTAAAATAAAATTCGGAATATGCGATCTGCCATGGAAGAAAATTCGAGGTTCTGAGCTCTCCGCTGGTCCTGATAAGCAGGTCGGGATCTGTTATCTCCTTAGTGTCAAGATACCCTGACATAAGGTCTTCCGTTATATCATCCTCAGTGATGATACCATCTTTGTAATCCCTGGCAATGTTCTTCGCTGCTCTTACCAGCTCATCCCTGCCGCCGTAATTGATAGCCACCGTAAACTGTAATCCGGTGTTGCCTGCTGTGGCTTCCTCCAGATCTTCTATCTTCTTTACGATATCCTCCGGAAGTCCTTCTCTCTTTCCTATGATCCTGACACGCATGTTGTTCCTGTTGGAACGCTCTATACTGTCCACCAGATACTTTCTGAAGATATTCATTATGGTAGAGACCTCTTCCACGGAACGCTTCCAGTTCTCTGTGGAAAAAGCATACACTGTAAGGTACTTTATACCTATCTCATCACAGTTCTCACAGGCTGCCTCAAGAGCCTTGGCTCCGGCTGAGTGTCCATATGTCCTTGGCATAAGGCGTTTCTTCGCCCATCTGCCGTTTCCATCCATTATTATTGCTACATGCCCAGGTATATTGAGCACTTCACCATTTATAGTTTTTTCCATAATTTCCTTTACTATACAGTCATGATTTCCTTTGACTTTGATTCTACAGCCTTGTCAACAAGACCTACATACTTGTCTGTAAGCTTCTGGATCTTGTCCTCGTTATCCTTCTGCTCATCCTCTGAGATCTCATTTGCCTTAAGCTGCTTCTTGAAGCCATCGTTTGCGTCACGTCTGATGTTTCTGATGGCAACCTTAGCCTGCTCGCCCTTCTTCTTGATATCCTTAACAAGCTCCTTTCTTCTTTCCTCTGTAAGCTCAGGGAAGTTAAGGATGATATTCTTACCGTCGTTGTTTGGAGTGATTCCCAGATCCGAATTAAGGATAGCCTTCTCGATAGCCTTAACAAGTGATGGCTCCCATGGTGCGATCATAAGTGTTCTTGCCTCAGGAACGGTAATATTTGCAAGCTGCTGCATTGGTGTAGGTACCCCATAATATTCAACCTTGATCTTATTAAGGATGTTAGGGTTAGCACGTCCCGCTCTTATTGATGTGTACTCTCCTTCAAGATTTTCAAGAGTCTTCTTCATTTTGTCTTCAAACTGTGTAAGCATTTATTCTTCCTCCAAATATATTTTCTCATTCAAATTATACGTTCACATAGGTTCCGGTAAATCCGCCGGTTACAGCCTTAACAATGCTGTCCTCTCCGTTAAGCCCGAAGAGCATCATAGGCATTTTGTTCTCCATGGCAAGTACCGCTGACGCCAGGTCAACAACTCCAAGCTTCTTGTCCACAATATCACTCATCTGCATGGAGTCATACTTCTTGGCATTAGGATTAACCTTAGGGTCGCTGTCATATACACCATCTATTGCCTTGGCTGACAGGATAACATCAACTCCTACCTCAACAGCCATAAGCACTGTAGCCATATCTGTTGAGAAGTAAGGATGACCGATACCTCCGGCGAAGAATACAACCTCTCCGGCGTCCATATACTCTATGGCCTTATCCTTGTTAAACAGCTCTGTCATGTTGCCGCATACAAACGGAGTCATTATATGGGTCTTGATCCCCTGGTTTCTGAAGCTGTCCGCTGCATATATACAGTTCATGACCGTTGCCAGCATTCCTATGGAATCAGCCTTTACTCTGTCCATATTCTCTGAGGTCCTGCCTCTCCAGAAGTTACCTCCACCGATAACTACACATACCTTTATACCCTTATCCAGTACCTGCTTAACCTGTCTGGACACATCGGCAACAGTCTTCTCATCAAAGCCGTGCTTCTTGTCACCTGCAAGAGCCTCTCCGCTGAGCTTTAATAAAACTTTATCCATCTTCATTATTTCATCCTCTTTCTTCCCGGGAACACGTCCTTAGGATTTATCTTACATTATTTTATTTCTCATAACCATATTCTGACTCATTATAGCATAATTGTATACTGTTGAAAATAAGTAAATAAATAAAAATACCGCCCCACCGGAGCAATTCCTGCTTCCGGCAGAGCGGTTCATATTCATCATTATCTATGCCTTGTCACCTGTTGACAACATGACATATGCCACACTATTTATTGGCAATGGAATCCGGATCATCCTCGATCTGGAAGGTATCTATATCCAGTGTGTTGGTGAAGCCTGTCATATTAACGATCTCCTGGCTTGTGTTCTTAACTGTATCGGAAGCCTCATAGGTGTCATTTCCATACAGGAACTTGTGGAGCATTTTAACATTTGTCTCAAGATCACATGGGATAAGTATACTTCCGAGGGTGTCATGGTTCATAGTGTTCCATGTAAATGGGAAGCCTGTTGTAACATCAAGCTCATAGCCCTCTGTTATAAAGTTCTTGGCAAGACTCAGTATCTCGTCCTTTGAAAGGCTTGTGCTGACATAATCAACAACCGAGTCTATTGTGGCAAGGAGTGTGTCAAGATCTGACTGCTTTGCCTTTTCGATCATCTTTGAGATAACTGTTCTCTGTCTCCAGGTTCTTGTGATATCACCCTGATCAGTTGCTCTTACTCTTGCCCATGCGGTAGCCTGTACACCATCCATGTGTATAAGACCGGTCTGGTCTATAAGTGATGAGCTTAAAGACGGATCATAGTACATCTGCTCTCTTATACTGTCATTAAGCTTCTTAAGCTCGCCTTCCTTAACCTCTATATCAAGTCCGCCCATGGCGTCTATAGCCTTCTCAAGGGCTGTGAAATTGACAGTCACAAAGTCCTGTATGTTCAGGTCAAGATTTGTATTAAGCATATTTATAGACTGCTGTACACCACCGTAGGCGTAAGCATGTGCCGCCTTCTGGAAGCCGTGAGTGTCATCACCCATATCAAGAACTGTATCTCTGTATACTGATACAAGCTTAACCTTCTTGGTATCGTTGTTTATAACACAGATTATCATACAGTCTGATCTTGATGAACTCTTGTCAAGATCAAGATCTCTGGTGTCAAGTCCGTACAATACGAAGGTCTGGGTTCCTGTCATTTTCTGAACTGTCTCTTCCTTCATATCCTCGTTGGTCTTTGTCTCATTAAGTTCTACCTTTTTGATCCTGTCCAGTCTTGAATTGGCCCACTGATATGTAAATGCTCCCACAAGTACCAGCACCAGCACCAGCTCAAGTACAAGGGCAATGACCCACGGAAGATTTTTATGCTTCTTCTGCTTAGGCTCTTCCCTGACTATCCTGGTATTTCCTGAATAATCCTCATCATATGAACGTCTGCTTCTTGTGTCCACATTCTGCTTAGGCTTTCCTGACGGTGCAGTACGTCTTGCAGGCTGGCTGTTGTTCCTTGAAGCACTCTGCTTTCCTGAGCCGCTGTTACTTCTGTTCTGGCTGTTTTTGTTCTGGGAACTGCTGCTTCTGCCCTGGCTGTTTCTGCTCTGTGAGCTGCTGCTTCTGCTCTGGCTTCCAGCTCTTCCGGAAGTATTCCTGTTTCTATCTCTATTAGAAGTGGAGCCTGTGCCTCCCTGTCTTCTTTCTCTGTTGTTGTCGCTTGCCATATTTTTTCTCCTAAAAAAGTATATGTCTGTGATTAACAAACTGTATTCTACATCATAAGGATTGTAAATTCAATTAAATTGTTACTTTTTTTGCTAATAAGTACTTTAAGTTTTTGTTAAGCTTTATTCTAAAAACACTTTATCCAAGAATAAATTTGTCTATAACATCAGCGATACCATCCTCTTCATTTGACAGAGTGATATAATCTGCATGATCCTTCACCACCTGCTGGGCATTGGCCATGGCAACTCCTGTGCCCGCATATTCTATCATCGTAAGATCATTGTAACCATCACCGCAGGCTATAAGATCCTTTCTATCCATCTTAAGTATGCCTAAAAGCTTCTCAAGAGAGGTTGCCTTGTGCACGTCCTTAGGCATTATCTCTACGAAGAACGGTTCAGATCTGAATATAGTGACCCTGTCACCAAATTTCTCATTGAGCTCCTTTTCTATAATCGCAGCCACTTCATCTTTTGCACCTATAAGACACTTATTTACAGGAAAATCAACATATTTCTTAAAGTCATCTACCTTCTTTAAAGGCATAAAGTTCAGCCTGGCCTCAAATTCTGTATATTCATTTGCCCCGGTGCCGGTTATCACCGTGTCATTCTCATATGTTACATAGCTGGCGTCCTTGTCCTTTATATAATCATAGATATCTATGATCACATCATGGGGAACCTGTGCCTGATATACTACCTCACCGGTCTTATAATTTACTATCCTGCCTCCGTTAAAGGCAAGAACATATCCGCCGTACTTCTCAAGCTCAATGGTATCCGCTATCTTCTTTATTCCTGGAAGGGGACGTCCCGATGCTATGGCAACTATATGTCCAAGCTCCTGTATCTCCTTTATCTTACGAAGAGTAAGGGGTGTTACTTCTTTCTTATTATTAGTAAGGGTTCCATCAATATCAAGTGCAAGTATTTTTTTCTCCATCATGTATAACCTTTCTGTGATATTTTTTATTAGTTGTTTGTTTTGTTTATTTTCTTTTGCTTATTATATTTATTTTTTTCTATTTTCTTTTCCTTGTTTATTTTCCCTATTTTGTTTTGCCTGTATTATTTATATTATGTACTTTACTAAATGCCCTTTATTTGTCATCTCTGGCTTATCTTCACCTGCTCCAGCAGTCTTAACTGCTTGGAATCCGGCTTCTTGGTGAACCTGCTGACTACAAGTATCACTATCATGTTCACTGCAAATGCAAACACGCCCTCATTTATGTCTGACACATAACGGATCGTAAAGCCTGTGGCAGCCGGGATATAAGACATTATGCCATAGGTCAGTGCTCCTGCAAAAAATCCCGAATATATGCCTGTCTTGGTGGACTTGTCATACAATATACCACATATGAGCGGTGCGGCAAATACTCCTCCGCACACATCCCAGTCCCTGACTATTATGCTTATGGCGTCAAGGTCCGAATAGAGATACATTAAAAACACGGCACTCACCACTATGGATATGATAAGTATATCAACATACACCCGGTGTACATGAACCCTTCCGATCCTTACGCTTGGGATTATACCACGGAACAGCTCTGCTATCATTAAAAGCAGTGAGCCTGCGAAGAATATAAGTGCCAGAAGGTACACTCCTATGCTTATATCCTTGATCAGTACACCGTATTTATAATCTGCCGACAAGGCATTTATGGCTTTATTAAACACCTCATAGGAATTTTTTATGCTCTTTGCCTTTACCGGATAGAAGGTAACTATGGAAAGCAGTGCAAAGAAGCTTACTGCTATAACCGATATTCCTGATATGAGCATGCCAAGAACCCTGCTCTTGTCCACTTCCTTACTGTCCCGGCACCTTAATATGCCACCGAAGAAGAATGGAAATCCCATGCTTCCAAGTGCTGCGGATACCATTGAGATTATATCCGTCACCTGAACAGGCTTTCCGTCGTAATACATAATGTCAAGATATGTCCTGGTACCTCCCGGAAGATTGCATTTCCTGTATATATCCAGTATACCCGTAGGTGAAAAATGCAGGAATATAAGCACTATAAGTGCTATGACTATAGCAAGCATGGTGATGTATGTTACCGCCTTACCTATAAGGAAGACCTTGCCGTCTGCAACACTTATTATGGCAACAAGAGCCACCAGTATAAGGAATATGTATATGATACTGTCCTTGTTGGTGTGTCCCCCTATGATCTTCGCCACATATGTCAGCACAAGATACAGGATGAACATAAGTATTATCATCCAGGAGATCGCAAGTATATAATTAAGCCCCCTGGCTCCGTACCTGACGCTCATGAAGTCCGAAGCATTATATATCTCTTTTTTGGACAGTTCCTGATATGCCTTTATCCTTCTGGCAAGAAACAGCCAGTTAAATACATTTCCCACAAACAGTCCCACCGCCACGAAGCACTGTCCCGCTCCGTAGGTTATTATACTTATGGGAAGAACTATAAAGGACCACAGTATCATATCATTTGCAGAAAGTCCTGCCGCCGTTACCGCTCCGCCTATATGTCTGCTGCGTCTGTTCAATATTCCATTATGCTTGATATCATACATGCTCCGACACCTCAACACTGAAATTTATTTTCTGTAATTTTAACCATAGATCCGTACATAATATATCATAAATTTGTATTACATTCCATAAAATATATTTTTATTACTTATTAATAGATTAACCTTTATTAATGTGATATAATCTAGTAGTTATTTGACCAAATTTTTACATTGTTTTTAGGAGGATTTTACACTTGGATATCTTTTCTATTTTAACACTGCTGGGTGGTGTAGGTCTCTTCCTGTATGGAATGAACCTTATGGGAGCTTCACTTAAAAACCTTGCAGGGGGCAGTCTCCAGAAAGTACTTGAGAAATTAACAACAGGAAAAAATAAGGCAACAGGAGCCATAAAGGGCTTTGGTCTGGGAACCGGCGTAACAGCCATCATACAGAGTTCCGCAGCCACCACCATAATGCTCATAGGCTTCGTAAATGCAGGTATCATGAAGCTCAGTCAGGCTATACCTGTTGTATTCGGAGCAAATATAGGCAGTACCGCAACTGCACAGATCTTACGACTTGGTGATCTTGGTGAGGACAATGTATTTATAAAGTTATTTAAGCCATCATCATTTGCACCAATGCTCATCTGTATAGGAGCATTTATAATACTCTTCTCCAAAAAGAAGAAAAACAAAGACATTGCAGGTATCCTTGTAGGTCTCGGTGTACTGTTCTTCGGTATGACCACCATGGAGGGTGTATTCGCCCCACTTAAGGAATCAGAAAAATTCCAGGAGCTGTTCACATCCTTTAACAACCCATTGCTGGGTATATTGATCGGCCTTGTGCTCACTGCCATAATCCAGAGCTCATCAGCCTCTGTAGGTATACTCCAGGCAATATCTTCAACCGGTGTTGTAACCTACGGAACGGCTATCCCTATCATCATAGGTCAGAACATCGGAAAATGTATGACCATCATCCTTGGAAGTATCGGTGCAAATAAAAAGGCAAAGCGTGTATCACTGTCCTACCTTTTATTTAACATCTTCGGTGCCGTGTTCTTCACTGTTGTGATATACGGTCTCCAGTTATTTATCAAAATGCCGTTTATGGATAATGTCATAAATCGTGGTGGAATTGCGAATGTGCATTTCCTCTTCAATTTCCTTACAAGCTTAATGCTTCTTCCGTTTACCGGCAAGATGGCTGATATCACCGGAAAGCTCATTGGTGATGATGAGGAATCAAAGATCGACAAGGAGCTCAGAAGTCTTGATCCTATGCTTCTTACCACTCCTAACATCGCCATCACCCAGTGTAAGAATGTTATGCACTCCATGATGGACGCTGTATCAGAGAACTTCCATATAGGCTGTGATCTCATTAAGAAGTACGATCAGAAGCAGGCTGATATCCTCTTAGAGAATGAGGAATTTATAGATAAATGTGAAAGTGCCTTAAATGAATATCTGTTGAAGGTAACCTCCAAGAACCTGACAAAGCACGACAGGCGGCAGGCGTCTGAGCTATTAAACAGTGTAAGTGATCTTGAGCGTATCGGTGATTACTGCGAGAACCTTATGGTGACCGCCAAGAGTATAGATGAACAGAAGATAACCTTCTCTGAGGACGGTTCAGAAGAGCTCTTCACCATCCTTGCCGCAACCGAGAACATCATCACTACTACATTTAATGCCTTCAAGGATGATGATCTTACTGCAATAGCAAGGATCGAGCCTCTTGCCCAAACCATAAGTGAGGTTAAGGAGATAATCAAGGAGCACCATGTAATCCGTCTCCAGACCGGAGAATGTGGTATAGCCGGCGGCTTCGCCCTTGTGGATATCCTTACAGGCCTTGACCGTATAGGAAGCCACTGTGCAAATATCGGTCTTCACATTGCCAAGAAGATCAGCTCGGAGAATATCGATGAAATGCACGGTCACATATACACTGTAGGCTACAAGACCTCAGAGGAATACAAAGCCCTGTACTGCTACTATGTATCCCTGTACTCTTCTCCTATCACATCAAGATACGAGAACAAGTTCAGCAATGACACCATTGAGAGAAAGGCTGTTGCAAAGGATAACTCAGACCACAAGTCTTCATCTGACAGCAAGGAAGGCTCTGAGCACAAAAATTCTTCCGACCGTAAGAAGACATCCGAACGTAAGGATACTCCGGTGCGTAAGCTTGCCTCAGAGGTGAAGAACAAAAAGAAATCAGACAAGCAAAAGTCAAAGAGCAAGAAGAAATGATGTTGCAAAAAGCCGGAACACGAATCGTGCTCCGGCTTCTTTAATATCTTTAATATATTTTATGTCTATACTATCAGTCATGACTCTCCATAATCAGAAGATAGCCACTCTCAAGATCTATGATTCCATTTTCTTCAACGATACTGTTACTTACTCCAAGGCTGTCCCCAGGCTTGAAAACAATATCTTCTCCGCAATATTCAAAGCCCTTGAGACTTCTCACTACTGCCTCACCACCATAAGGGATAAGTGATATGAAGGGATACTCCATGTCCTTTGCCACCTTATAGATGACATTCCCGGATATCATCCTTATCCTGCAATGCCCGTCCATTACAAAGGCTTCTGTACCTCTGTCAGCACACTGCTTTAAAAGTCCGATATTTGCCATGGTGTGATCCATTCTGGTGCCTGTGGCTCCAACTAAATATATGGGAGCATATCCATTTTCAAGGGCATATGCAAGAGCCTTATGGGTATCTGTGAAATCCTTGTGGGTATCAAGATCCACGAACTCTGTACGGCCTCTGTAGCTCTTTACCACAGTGTCATCCGCAGAATCGAAATCTCCCACCACGATATCCGGCATTATACCACAGATATCGCAGGCACACAGCCCTCTGTCGGCAGCTATAACCTCATCAGGACATTTCTCCTTATACAGCCTCTCAAGCATTAAAGGATCGACCGCACCGCCTGTAACTATAAGTACACTGCTCAATTATCCTTCAACCTCACAGTCCTTAAATACTTCAAGAAAGTCCTCCACGTTCTTTGTGATATCTCCCTTGAATATGGCAGATCCCGCAACGATAACATTTGCACCGGCAGCAAGTACTTCCTTTAAATTATCAAGCTTTACACCACCGTCAACCTCTATATCCACATTAAGTCCTCTGTCATCAATAAGCTTCTTGACCTCTCTTATCTTGTCAAGGGATGATGGGATAAACGACTGACCGCCAAAGCCCGGATTAACACTCATAACCAGCACCATATCAATGTCCTGAAGTATATAATCAAGCACTGAAACAGGTGTTGCCGGATTAAGAGCCACACCGGCCTTCATGCCAAGTGCCTTGATCTGCATTATTGTGCTGTGAAGATGGCGGCAGCTCTCTGCATGGACAGTAACTATATCTGCTCCGGCGTCCTTGAAATCATTAAGATATCTCGACGGCTCTTCTATCATCAAATGTACATCAAATACTCTGTCTGTTGTATTTCTTATACCCTTTATGACAGGTGCTCCAAAGGATATGTTAGGAACAAATGCTCCATCCATAACGTCAAGATGGACATACTGTGCTCCTGCCTTATCTATCATTTCTATTCCGTCTGCTATGTGTCCGAAATCAACTGACAACAGTGAAGGTGATAAAATCATCATACTACCATTTCCTCTTTTCTTTTAATTCATTGTACAGTGCAACATAATTATCGTATCTTATCCTGCTTATCCTGCCATCCTCAACGGCCTCCTTGACCCGGCAGTCAGGCTCACTTATGTGATTGCACATGTTGAACCTGCAGGTTCCTGTATACTCTGCTATATCCGGGAAATACTCCTTAAGCTCGCCCTCTTCTATACCCTCAATGTACAGGGAGCTGAAGCCCGGTGTATCCATAATATAGGTTCCGTCCTCAATATGTATAAGCTCCGAATGTCTGGTGGTGTGCTTTCCCCTCTGTATCTTCTCGCTTAATTCTCCGGTCTTCACATCTGCCTCCGGCTTGATTATATTAAGGGTTGATGACTTGCCCACACCGGAAGGACCGGCGAATACCGTAGTCTTATTCTTAATAAGGCTGTGAAGCTCATCAAGTCCGTCTCCATTCTTAGCACTTATATACATGGTCTTATATCCCGACTTCTCATAGGATCGGCATTTCTCCCTGTAGGTCTCAAACTCATCAAGATCAGTCTTGTTAAAGCATATTATGGTGTCAACTCCAGCCATCTCCATGTTCACCAGAAACCTGTCCAGAAGATTGAAGTTAGGCTCAGGATATGCCCCTGAAAATATTATTATGGTCTGATCCACATTGGCAACTGCCGGTCTTATTAAAGAATTAAATCTAGGCAATATCTCAATAATATTGCCTAGATTTTTGGTTCTGTCAAGGATCTCTATATTTACATTATCGCCTACAAGAGGCTTAACCTTTTTGTTCCGGAATATTCCCTTAGCCTTACATTCATACTCTGTTCCGTCTTCACAGAATACATAGTAGAAGCCGCCTATTCCTTTTATTATCTTTCCCTGCATAGCCATCCTATTCTTCACTGAAGGACGCAACAAGTCCGCTTGTATTAAACATTGCTGTTACGTCGTTATTACTTGAATCAACAATAGTTACGCCAAAGGTACCTGAATTGCTTGTAAGTCCTGTAATAGGTGCTGCACTGTCGATACTCAGTGGGAATGAGCTGTCTGTTGCAGCTCCTGAATACAGTGTGTGGGTATTACCGTCAACAGTGTATGTTATTGTCACACTTACTGTTCCAAGTGTATCAAAGTCATATACATTGTTGGTTATGCTTCCTGAGAATGTAACCTTATATGTGCTTGACTCCTTACCCTTACTTACAACGTAAGTGATGGTTGTGCCCTCTGCGATCTCTGTACCTGCCGGAGTACCCTGGCTTATAACCTGTCCTGCCGGAACAGTATCACTGAACTCATATGATGGGCTTCCGTATAACTTGGCACTTGAGAGAAGTGAGGTTGCCTCTGTCTCGGACTTTCCTACAAGATTAGGAACTGTTGTAAGGGTCTCCTCAGCACCGTTGCTTATAACGATCTTTATGG
The DNA here is from genome assembly GCA_050872265.1 of Coprococcus sp. Classification (GTDB taxonomy): domain Bacteria; phylum Bacillota; class Clostridia; order Lachnospirales; family Lachnospiraceae; genus Coprococcus. The sequence goes on along the minus strand of JBNMGN010000002.1, from coordinate 83,266 downwards.
TTGATCCGCTGGCAGCCTTTGTACCTGCCTCAGGATCTGTGGATATAACCTGATCCTTCTCTACCTTGTCATCAAACTCATATGCTTTTGTTACCTTGAAGCCTGCCTTGGTAAGAGTTTTCTCTGCTTCATCCTTATCCATGCCAACCACATCAGGAACATCTACATCCTCCGGTCCCTTTGAGATATAAAGGATTATCTCTTCGTCCTTAGGTATCTTCTCACCCTTATTTACACTCTGTCTGAGTACGTATCCTACCTTATCAGGATCATCATCTGATACTTCTTCAAACTTTATGTTAGTGAAACCGATCTTCTTAAGGGTTTCCTCTGCTGCATTCTTGTAGAGACCTACAACATCATCCATAACAAGAAGCTCATCTTCACTTGTTGCCTCAGATGTTATAAGTACATTATCGTCCTTATCCTTGCTGCTGGTAAACAGGTTCCAGCCTGCGATCCTTCCTATAAGAACAACTATAAGTATGATAACTATAAGTGCCGCAGCGATCGCAGCGATCATTATAACCTTCTTAAGTCCCGGATCCACCTCATAATCAGGGATACCGGTCCTGTCTGTATTTCTTGAGGATACTCCACTGTTTCTGGCTGATGTAACACCTGCGCGGCTGTCATCATCATAGCCGTCACTATCATAACCGTCATCATAATCATCATAGTCATCATCAAAAAGCTCATCAAACTTTGATGGTGCCACCTCCGGTACAGTTGCCTGAGGTCTTGATGAACGTGCAGCTCTTCCATTTGCCGCATATGGATCACCGGCATTGTTTACTGCGTTATCATCATAGCCATCGTCATAACCATACTGATCATCTGCCGGTGTACCCTGATCACCAACGGCTTCCTCTTCACCCATTACTCTGCCGTTCTTTATAGCCTCAAGCTCTTCCTTTGTCATCTGGACAGTAGGTGAGCTTGGTACAACAGGTGGTACTACGACACAATCTATATTAGGGTTCTCCTGAACTCTCTTAAGGTCTGCAATAAATGCACTTGCTGTAAGATATCTTCTCTCAGGCTTCTTCTGTGTAGCCTTTGCGATTATCTTCTCAAGGCTTGTAGGTATATCCTCATAATAGCTTCTTGGTGAAGGTATCTCTCCCTGGATATGCTGCAGTGCTATTGATACATTATTATCTCCCTCAAACGGCACATGACCTGTAAGCATTTCAAAAAGTGTTATACCAAGAGAATAGATATCACTTCTCTCGTCACTGTAACCGCCTCTTGCCTGCTCAGGTGATATATAATGTACACTTCCCATGGCATTGGATGTCATGGTATTACTTGAGGCTGCCCTTGCTATTCCGAAGTCTGTAACCTTTATGGCTCCGTTCTTGGCAACTATTATATTCTGTGGCTTTATATCTCTGTGTATTGTGTGGTGCTCATGAGCAGCCTGGAGTCCCTGGGCGATCTCTATGGCGAACTTTATAGCCTCGTCCGGCATAAGTCTTCCCTTTTTCTCTATGTATTCCTTAAGGGTTATTCCCTCAACCAGCTCCATAACGATATAATAAATACCATTATCCTCACCTACATCATATACATTTACAATATTAGGATGTGAAAGCCCTGCTGCCGACTGGGCCTCGATCCTGAACTTTGTTACAAAATTAACATCCTGGCTGAATTCCGGCTTAAGCACCTTTATGGCAACATATCTGTTAAGCACATGGCACTTTGCCTTATATACCTCTGACATACCGCCAGAGCCTACCAGTTCAATTATTTCATATCGATTGCTGAGTATCATTCCTACATTTAACATGTCCACACCTCACACTTATCTAACGGCAATAATGACAGATATGTTGTCCCTGCCACCGTAATAATTTGCCTGATCTATCAGCACACTGCATGCCTTACTTATATCTTCGCTGTTATCAACTATATCCTTTATCTCGTCATCCTCGATCATATTGGACAATCCATCCGAGCACATAAGGATCTTATCTCCGGGCTCCAGTCTGACCTCAAAGAAATCAGGCTCCACCTCTTCGTCAATCCCCAGTGCCTTGGTTATTATGTTCTTCTCCGGATGATTTCTTCCTTTGTTCCTGTCAAGCCTTCCTGACCGGATCAATTCCTCAACCAGTGAATGATCCATTGTCACCTGCTCTATGTCATCCTTTATGGTATACAGTCTGCTGTCACCGATATTGGCTACATATAATGTATCCTCGTCCACAACTGCGGCAACAAATGTAGTACCCATTCCACTGTATGCCCTGTTTCCTCTGGCAAGCTTGAGCACCTGTGCATTGGCATATATTATAGCTCTCCTCAGAATGGTAACCGGATTCTTCAGACCACTGTCCTTTATGTATTCTATTGTGCTCTCAACAGCCGTCTTGGAAGCAATATCTCCTGCATTATGTCCTCCCATGCCATCTGCAACAATGTACAGATTAGGAAGAGCTCCCACCTTGTCATCAGAATAAAACAGATAATCCTGATTCTGCTGTCTCTTCATGCCAACGTCTGTAAGTCCGGCGGATTTCATACAAAACCTCCATTCCTTTACCATCAGTCTCACCACTCCCTGCATACACAAGGGGCAGATGTAACCATGGCAACTCTATCTCCCTGCTGCCGCGTCAGCCTCATACTTCCTGCGGAGCTGGCCACAGGCTGCGTCTATATCGCTGCCCATACTCCTTCTAATAGTAACATTTATTTTATTTTTTTCAAGTGTGTATTTGAACTTTTCAATGGAATCAGCCTCTGAGCGGGCATAATCACGTTCTTTTATTGGATTTACCGGAATAAGGTTCACATGACAGTTCATGCCCCTTATAAGGTCTGCCAGCCTCTTTGCATGTGCCACGCTGTCATTTTCATCCTTCACAAGAGCATACTCGAATGTAATTCTTCTTCCTGTCCGGTCGAAGTAATACCGGCAGGCGTCTATGACCTCATCTATACTGTACTTATTGGCTATAGGCATAAGTTTCTTTCTCTCTTCCCCTGTAGTTCCGTGTAAGGACAGGGCAAATGTTATGGAAAGCTTAAGATCAGCCAGCTTCTTTATCTCAGGAACAAGACCGCAGCTTGATACTGTGATATTTCTCTGGCTGAGATTTCTTCCCTCCTTAGATGTAAGTATGGTGATAAAATCCACAAGATTGTCAAAGTTGACAAGGGGCTCTCCTGTTCCCATTACAACCACATTGGAGACCTTCTCCCCTGTGATCCTCTCCATGCTGTATATCTGCTCAAGCATTTCCGACACTGTAAGATCTCTCACCAGTCCCGACAATGTCGACGCACAGAACCTGCAGCCCATACGACATCCCACCTGGGAGGATATACACACGGAATTGCCATGCTTATACTTCATGAACACGCTCTCTATGACATTTCCATCCTGTAATCTGAATAAGAACTTGTTGGTGCCATCCTGCTTTGAGATAAGTCTTGTGACCACCGTAAGCTCTGTAAATCCCATTTCCTCTATCTTCTGTATAAGCTTCTTAGGTACATTGGTCATCTGGGAAGGGTGCTCCACCATATCCTGATGTATCCACTTATATATCTGAGCCGCTCTAAATGATGGCTCCTTCTGTTCCTTTATGTAATCTGTCAGCTCTGAAAGAGTCATTGACTTAATATCTTTCATTACACTTCCACCTTAATCTTCATAAAAGCCTTTTTAACTGATATTTCTATCAATCCTCTGAGGCAATCCTATCTGTTTAATTATGTCTGCTTATTTCTATCTGTATTTTGTCTACTTCTTATATTTCCTGGTAAATCTCGCCATAAAAAATCCGTCACACTGATCCTTTCCCTGCACCAATGTCATATATCCCATGTCACCTCTGTCCTTAAGACTCTCCGGCAGATATTCCGTAATAGCTTCCGGCACCAGATCCGTGTTCTCCCGGATCCACTTTACCGTTTCCTCATTCTCAAGCCTTGTAATGGTACATGTGGAAAAAAGCAATGTTCCTCCGGGCTTTACATACCGGCAGGCATTTGCAAGTATCTGCTTTGAAAGCTCGGAAAGACTGACAATTCCTGCCTTATCTATATTGTACTTAATGTCGTTCTTTCTTCCCATTATACCAAGACCCGAGCACGGCACGTCACACAATACAACGTCCGCCTTACCTTCCATGGTCTCGTCATACACACAGGCGTCAAATACCTGTGGCTTAACATTCTCATATCCAAGTCTTTCTATGTTCTCTTCAATGAGCTCCACCTTGTTATCTGACACGTCCCTTGAGATCACCGTTCCTGTAGGACCTGTAAGCTCCGCCGCATACATGGTCTTTCCTCCCGGTGCCGCACACATGTCAAGCACAAGATCTCCCTTATTTATACCGGCACAGTCAACTGCCATGACCGAGCTTTCATCTGTAACATTAAAGTAGCCATCATGAAATCCCGGAACCCTTCTTATATAATCATAATTATCTATCAGAAGTGTGTTGTCTGTGTAATTTCCTCTTCTGACAGATATCCCATTGCTCTCAAGCTCCTTCACGAACTCATCAACTGATATCCTGTCCCTGTTCACCCTTATGGTGGTGCTCCTGTCTGCAAATGCCGCACCGACTATGCTCTCCACATCCTCAGGGCTGTAATCCTCTTCAAGTATATCTATGACCTCTTCCGGTACAGAATACATTACGGATATGTATTTTCTGTGTTCATTTGCCTTATCGGGATATTTTATATTATCCTTGTTTCTGCTTATGTTCCTTAAGACGCCATTTACAAAGCCCTTGAGATTACGAAAGCCTCTTTTTTCTGCCAGCTTCACACATTCATTGCAGGCTGCCTCGTCAGGGACCTTCTCCATATAAAATATCTGGTATGTTCCCATCCTCAATATGCACCTGATAAGGGGCTTGCATTTGTTCACCTTCGTATTGGAAAATGAATTTATTATATAGTCCAGTCTTATCCTGGTCTCCACAACGCCCTCCACAAGCCTTGTGATAAATGCCCTTTCCTGCTTACTCATAAACTGATTTGACCTGAGTCCGGTGTTTAATGCAGTATTTGAAAATATTTTATTCTTCTCTATGTCAAGCAGTATATCCAGTGCTATCTCTCTGGGGGTTTTCTCCATTATCTTATTTCCTCACAAACATCAAAATATGTCTTATTCTCCTGCCATATCTCCGGGATTTAATTTATTACCCGCAAGAAATGCTGCTGCCTCCATAACCTTCTTGCCCTCAGGCTGGAGTCTCTTTATCTTAAGTGTACCCTCACCACAGGCGATAGTGAAATTCTTCTTGGTAACGGCTGTTATCATACCCGGCACCACATCAGCTCCAAGGCTTTCATCTGTATCACAGACCTCCGCCTCGTATATCTTAACTCCCTTACCGGCGATCCTTGTGTATACACAAGGCCATGGCTGTAAGCCCCTTATAAGGCAGTTTATCTTATATGCGGACATAGTGAAATCAAGCCTGCCCATCTCTTTATCAAGCATACTTGCATAGCTTGACTCTTCGTCATTCTGAGGTATCCTTACGGCTGTTCCGTCTTCAAGCTGATGAAGAGTTTTTACTATAAGCTCTGCCCCAACAACTGAAAGTCTGCTTCTTAATTCTTCTCCTGTTTCGCTGTCACTGATCTCCACCTCTGACTTAAGGATCATGTCTCCCTTATCAAGTCCCTTTGACATATACATGGTGGTGACTCCCGTCCTGTCACATCCGTCTATGATGGACCACTCTATAGGGGCGGCTCCTCTGTATTTTGGAAGCAGTGACGCATGGATGTTTATACATCCGTACTTTGGTATATTCAGTATGCTTTCAGGAAGTATCTGTCCGTAGGCCGCAACAACTATGCAGTCAGGAGCAAGCTCCTTTATTATCTCCACGTTCTCAGCTTCCCTTAGCTTAACCGGCTGATAGACCTGTATGCCGTACTTTTCACAGGCGATCTTAACCGGCGATTTCGCCAGGTTCTTGCCTCTGCCCTTTGGCTTGTCCGGCTGTGTAAAGCATGCCATCACGTTATGTCCGTCAGCTACTATGGCGTCCAGTGCATTTACTGCAAATTCTGGTGTTCCCATATATATTATATTCATGCAAATCCCCCTATCTATGAACATCAGCCCATTTAAAACTTGATGTGTTTTTCAAATATTTTTATTCAACATCAAATATTCCGTCTACGGTCTTATCCTTGTAAAGTATTCCGTCAAGGTGGTCTGTCTCGTGACATATGGCTCTTGCAAGAAGTCCCTCACCTGTTACGGTTATTTCCTCCATATTCTCATTAAGAGCCTTACATACAACCTTCATAGGTCTTGTTACAGTACCGATCTTGCCCGGAAGACTGAGGCAACCTTCATCACCGGTCTGTTCTCCCTCTGTTTCAATTATAACAGGATTGATAAGGCATAATGGCTCATCATTTCCTATATCTATAACAACGATTCTCTTTAATACGCCAACCTGTGGTGCTGCAAGGCCTACGCCATTTGCCTCATACATGGTATCAAACATATCGTCGATAAGTGTAAGGGTCCTCTCATTCATCTCCTTAACAGGCTTGCACACCTTTCTTAATATTTCATCTCCGTCATATCTTATATTTCTTATTGCCATTTTCTCGTTTCTCCCTTTTTTATATGTGATCTTTCATATGTTTGGTCTTATTTAGTAACTTCTAATATGTGAGCTCTTGTATTTGATTTCATATATTTTATATTTGCTCTCGTCTGTTTAATACAAATTCATAGGATTGAAGTCAAACTGTATGTTCACTCCGTATCCATTATCCCTTGTATTCACATATTCTTCAACTGCGTCCTTAAAATGTATAAGCTCATTGTAGTCGCAGTCCTTTATATATATAACACGTCTGTGCATATCTCTTATCTTGGATATTACAGGAACAGCCGGTCCTATAAGGATCATCCTGCTGTCCTCCTTATGGTTAGCCTTCACTATGTCGGCTACGACTCCGGCTTCCTCTTCAAGCCGCTTCTCATTATCTGACACCATGATGATAACCAGCATGTTCCACACCGGCGGATATCTGAGCAGACTCCTGTATGCCTCTTCATTATGATAGAAGCTTTCATAATCCTGCTTCGCCGCATTTACTATGGCATAATTATCCGGCTTGTAGGTCTGTATGATCACATCTCCCGGCTTGTCTCCCCTTCCGGCTCTGCCTGCTGCCTGCACAAGAAGATCAAAGGTTCTCTCTGCCGCCCTGTAATCACTGTCAAATAAAGTCAGGTCCGCAAGTATTATGCCCACCAGAGTGACATTTTCAAAGTCATGTCCCTTGACTACCATCTGGGTTCCTATAAGGATATCTGCTTCCCTGTCTGCAAATTTCTTTATTATCTCCTGATGGGAATTTTTCCCGGAGGTTGTGTCTCTGTCCATCCTAAGCACCGAGGCAGCTGGGAATAACTTCTTAACCTCTTCCTCGATCTTCTCCGTACCGGTCCCGTAGCCGCCTATAAGCTTCGACTTACACGCCGGACATCTGTCAGGCATATTGGTGGTGTATCCACAATAGTGGCAGGTCAGTCTGTTGTCGTAATGCCTGGTAAGTGATACGTCACAGTGGGGACATTTCACAGGCTCACCACAGCTTCTGCAGGACACAAAACTATTATATCCCCTTTTGTTCATAAATAACATGATCTGTTCGTGCTTCTCAAGCCTGTCCGCCATGGCATTTAAGAGCTCGCCGCTGATTATGGATCTGTTGCCTCGTCTCAGCTCATCCCTTAGATCAACGATATGACATTCCGGCATCGGGTTGTTCCTTGCCCTCCTTGTCATGGTCCAAAGCCTGTAATCTCCCGCCACAGCTTTTCTGTAGCTTTCAATGGACGGTGTTGCCGAGCCCAGTATCACAGGGCAGCCGCACATTCCGGCACGCTCTATGGCAACCTCCCTTGCATGGTACTTTGGAGGATAGTCACTCTTGTAGCTGTTCTCATGTTCCTCATCTATTATTATCAGTCCCAGCCTTTTAAATGGGGCAAATAACGCCGACCTGGGTCCGATCACCACATCAACCTCGCCTCTCTCGGCTCTCTTAAACTGATCGTATTTCTCTCCGGCAGACAGCCTTGAATTGATGACCGTCACCCGGTCTCCGAAATATCTGGCAAAATATCCCACTATCTGATATGTAAGGGATATCTCCGGTATAAGGACTATCGCCTGTCTTCCCTGTTCTATAACCTTTCTTATTGCCTGGACATACACCTGGGTCTTACCGCTTCCCGTAACTCCGTGAAGAAGATATGTCCTGTTCACTCCCTGATCCATGTCCCGGTTGAACTCATCAACTATAGCCTGCTGCTCTTCGTTAAGTATAAGCTCCGGTATATACCTTGTAATTCCGGCAGTCACATCCCTGTACTGCTGTTCACTGACAATATTTATCACGCCCTCATCTGCCATACCCCTAAGAGTTGAAGCAGATATATTAAGAACTGATGAGGCATACTCCATGGTGATGGTCTTAAGCTCCTTTAAGGTATACAGAAGCCTTAGTCTTGCAACTGCATTTTTCTTTGTATATCTGTAGGCTGCCTTTTCTACTTCGGTATCGTCCACATTTATGCAGATATATTTCTTCACCACAGGCTTCACCTTGTTCTTTACAGGCATGACAGTCTTTAGTGAATTTATCATGGTGGAGCCATACCGTTCCTTTATAAAGCCCGCAAGCCTTATAAGCTGGCTGTCGATCTCCACAGCCTTGTCATTTACCTCAAGGATAGCCTTAAGACGCTCTGTATCATATTCAGTTTTATCGCCAATCCCTATGACATATCCCTTTCTCCTGGTATTTCCCCTGCCGAAGGGGATCAGCACCTGACTGCCTATGGCAACCTTGTCCGCAAGCTCCTCAGGTATTATATACTGGAAGCTTCTGTCTATGGCTTCATGGGAAATGTCTATGATCACATCTGCATATAATCTTTCCATACAACACAAAATTCCGACATCATTACAATAAAAACTAAGAGGCTGCGAATCCACACAGCCTCTATATGAATTAATTATTCCTCGTCTTCGTCATCTCCGACAATCTTAATCTTACCTTTATAGAGCTCATCAACTGCTATTGACAAAGGCTTGTTACTGTCTGACTTAACAAGCGGCTCTTCGCCGGCAATTATCTCACGGGCTCTCTTTGCTGTAGCAAGTACTATTGAATATCTGCTGTTTACTACAGGATGTTCACCCGGCTCTACCTCTGAATTTACTACTGCCATTAAATCAGTATATGATGGATGTATCATAATATATCCCCTTTCCGATTTTCAATCATTGTTTCTTTTATAACATAATTTGCAATTATATGCAATTCAGTTCATCTCTGATTCCGTTGATAAAGTCAACATTATTTGCCTGTCTGCAACCGTAGCTTACAATAACGGAATTTACCACCTCAACACACTTGTCAAGATCATCATTTACAACTATATAGTCATACTTATCCATGTCGGAGGCTTCCTCTGTGGCTTTCTTAAGTCTCTTTACTATAGTTGCCTCATTCTCTGTACCTCTGCCGGCAAGCCTTGCCTTAAGGCTGCTTATGCTTGGTGCAGCTATGAATATAAGCAGTGCGTCAGGGTACTGCTCCTTTATCTTCATGGCACCCATGACCTCTATCTCAAGGATTATGTTCTTACCCTCGTTAAGACTCTCCTCAACATATTTCTTAGGTGTGCCATAGTAATTCTCAACATACTGAGTCCACTCTATGAATCCGCCGTAATCTATGAGATTTTCAAATTCCGACCTGCTCATAAAGAAATATTCTCTTCCGTTCTCCTCACCTTCTCTTGGTGAACGTGTTGTGGCTGATATTGAAAGATCATATCCGTACTGGGATATAAGTCTCTTAACTACTGTTCCCTTTCCAACACCGGAGAAACCTGAAATAACTATTAATGATCCCTTATTCTTCATATCTGTACCAGTCCCTTACTCTAAATTCTGTATCTGTTCTCTTACCTTCTCAATATTCGTCTTTAGAGAAATGGCGATATCCGATATCTCCAGAGAATTAACCTTTGACAATATGGTGTTCGACTCTCTGTTCATCTCCTGAGCAATGAAGTCTAACTTTCTGCCCACGCTGCCGCCTGCAAGAAGAATATCCTTTGTACTGTCGATATGGCTTATAAGTCTTACTATCTCCTCATCCACACATATCTTGTCAGCATATATGACCACCTCTGTGGCTATCCTTGACTCATCCACGCTGGCTGTGCCAAGAAGCTCTTTTACCTTTTCTGTAAGCTTCTCACGATAATCAGATACCAGCTTTGGTGATATCTCTTCTATACGTTCTACGCTCTTCTTCATGGAATCAAGCTTATCTATGAGATCCTTCTTAAGGTTCTCGCCTTCCTTCTCTCTTGACTCCACAAATCTCCTGCATGCCTCATCAAGAGGAACCACAAGCTGCTTCCACAGCTCATCAGGATCAACGCTCTCTTCCTCAACGGTAAATACCTCAGGATAATTTCCAAGATCTGTAAGCTTGATATCCATAGGGATCTCAAACTCCTCGGACATTCTCTTGAAATAATTCATGTACACTCTGGCAACATCATCGTTATATCTGATATTGGCATTGTCCGATGAATAATCCTCATATGTAATGAAGACATCCACCTTTCCACGCTCCACATATTTCTTAAGATAAGTTCTTATGTTGGTCTCAAGAAAACTGATCTTCTTAGGAAGCTTTATACTCATATCACAAAATCTGTGATTTACTGACTTTATCTCAACGGCAAATTTTCTGTCGTTTTCTACTATTTCACTGCGACCAAAACCGGTCATACTTTTTACCATCTTTTGTTCTCCAATATACATGAACATCAGCCCATTTATAATTTGCCTAAAGCAAGGGACTGACGCCGCATGTTAAGTTTTCATAGATAACTTAACATAGTTTCCACAATTATATAATTATAATCCCTATCCTTGAAAATATCAAGTCAATTCCTGTATTCCCGAGATATCCGGTGTTTGGTTACAATTCCTGTATTCCTGAAATATCCGGCTCAGCGACCATGGAATAATTTGTGTGGTATATTACGAAGCCCGGTTTTGCTCCCGCAGGCTTCTTAAGGTTCTTCCTCTCGGTGTAGTCGATCTCCACCTTAGGGTTCGTCCTTCCCGAGGAATAATAGGCCGCAAGCCTTGCCGCCTCCTCATAGGTCTGATCCGGCAGCTCGTCCGCTTCCATAAGCTTCACTATAACATGGGAACCGGGCATTTTCTTGGCATGGAACCACATATCCTTGCCATTTGCAAATTTAAAAGTAAGCTCATCATTCTGCAGATTGTTCTTGCCCACATACATATGGAAGCCGTTGGAAGAAACATAGTGATAAGGCTTGCTCTTAACCTTCTTTTTGTTGTTTTTGCTTCCGTAATGACCCCTGATATAACCGCACATGGTAAGCTCTTCCTTAACCTCTGCCAGGGCAGCCTCATCAACTGCCATATCAAGAAATGCCTGCACCGACTGGAGATGTTCCAGTTCTTCCTTTGTCTCAACCGTAAGCTTTGTGAGAGCCTCGTAGGTTCTTTTCTGTTTGTTGTACTTGGCAAAATATCTCTTGGCATTGTCCATAACAGGTATCTGGCTGTCAAGGGGTATGGTGATTTCCTCATTTGTATAGTAGTTAAGTGCCTTAAAGCTCTTCTCACCCTGCTTCACTCCATAGCCATAGGTGTTTATCAGCTCACCGTACACCTTGTATTTCTCCCTGTTCTCAGTGTCCTTAAGCTGTTTCATCTGCAGGTCATACTTTCTGCCGGTACGCTCTATGGCAGTCTGGACTATCCTTCTTAAGTCCGTGGATTTCTGTCTCATTCTGGTGACAAGGGCTTTCCTGTAATAATACTCGTCAAGAAGCTCTGATATGCTGTCCCGGTGTTCTATCTGCTTGTCACTGTACATGGTAAGCATTATCGACGAAAACTCCACCGGCTTATAACCGTCAAACACTATCACAGGCTCATAGTCGCACCTCTTTATCTGATCCACAATATCCATTGTGCACTTATATAATCTGTCCGCTCCCTCACCAAGCTCTGCCACTGAGGTTCTTGGGTCTATGTCTGCCCTGTAGCATATCTCATTTGCAATAACAGGACTGAAGCCGGTCAATGATGTATATATCCCCTTGCACACGTCTGTGGTCTTCGTCATTACAGTGCTGTCAAAGAGTCCTCTGTCAAGCTCCATCGGATTTATCTTTCCTCCGTCAGGCGGATACTCATACTGCCTTCCCGGAAAGACTTCCCTGACTGAGCTTACAAGGTGTGACACATGCTTTATACTGTCTATTATCATTCCCTTGTGATCTGTAAATATTATATTGCTGTGCTTGCCCATTATCTCTATGATAAGCTTCTTCCTGCACACGTCCCCCATCTCGTCAAGATGTTCTATGGTAAATTCAACAATCCTTTCAAAGCCCGGCTGCACCACATCTATTATCCTGCCGTTACCTATGTGCTTTCTTAAGAGCATACAGAAATTCGGTGCGGACATGGGATTTTCCTTTGACAGTCCCAGTATATAGATAAGAGGCAGGCTGGCGTCCGCCGACAACATAAGCCTGTAGCTGTCCCTGTTATTCTTTATGATTATATTAAGCTCATCGCTCTCAGGCTGATATATTTTGTATATCCTGCCGCCTGTAAGCTTCTCCTTCAGGTCATGGACTATATTTGAAATTACAACTCCGTCGAATGCCATCTTGCACCTCCTATAACAACACAGACTCCGGGTGCTAAAGCTTCCCGGTGTCCTCAAAAATATTGGGCAGAAATAATATCCCTGCCCAATATATCCTTCTAAATTTATATTCAAACTTTTATAAGGAATTATACAGATCATTGTAGATCTTGGCTGAATTGTACCATGAGTAATCCATGCTCATTCCACGCTCAATGATACCATTCCAGTTATCCTTATGATTATAGTAAACTTCCTTAGCGTAATTGATCGCTCCAAGTAACTCATATGCGTCATAATTTGCAAATGAGAAGCCTGTACCTGTATTCTCATACTCGTTATATGGGAATACAGTATCTGCAAGACCACCGGTCTCACGAACTACAGGAACAGTTCCGTATCTCAGTGCCATAAGCTGTGTAAGTCCGCATGGCTCAAATCTTGACGGAACAAGCATTACATCACAGCCTGCATACATCTTGTGTGATCTCTCATCTGAATAGTAGATATTAGCTGAAACCTTTGCAGGATGTATTCCCTGATAGTATCTGAACATATCCTCATATCTTCTGTCGCCGGTTCCAAGTACTATGAACTGTACACCGTCACAACAGATATCGTTCATTATCCTGTCCACAAGATCAAGTCCCTTCTGATCTGTAAGACGCGAGATTATTCCGATAACGAACTGGTTCTCATCCTGAGGAAGTCCACATTCCTTCTGGAGCTCAAGCTTGTTTATCTTCTTAAGCTCTCTGAAATTATGGATATTGTAATTCTTATACACCTGAGGATCTGTCTCAGGGTTCCATACGTCGTAATCAATACCGTTTACAATGCCCCACAGAGACTGCCATCTTGCTGACAGAAGTCCGTCAAGTCCCTCACCGTAATAAGGTGTCTGTATCTCCTTGGCATAGGTATTGCTGACTGTTGTGATCTTATCAGCATAAACAAGACCGCCCTTGAGCATTGCTGCGTCCTTGCTTATCTCAAGCTTATCCGGGGTAAATACATAATCAGGAAGTCCTGAACAGCCCTGGATAGTCTCTATATCCCATTTTCCCTGGAACTGGAGATTATGTATGGTCATAACCGACTTCATTCCGCTGTAGAATGGATTTCCTGCAAATAATGTCTTAAGATATACCGGCACAAGACCTGCCTGCCAGTCGTGGCAGTGTACAATATCAGGCTGGAAGCCGATGGTAGGCAGTATACACAGTGCTGCCTTTGAGAAGTAACAGAATTTCTCGATATCCCACTTAACGTCTCCGTAAGGAGTAAATCCGTTAAAGTAATATTCGTTGTCGATAAAGTAAACCTTTACACCCTCGTACTCAAGATACATTACACCCACATACTCATTCTTGTAACCGATGTCCATGTAAAAGCTTGTAAGATACTGCATTTTCTCTCTGTACTTGTTTGGTATACAGAGATAGTTAGGAATGATGACTCTCACATCATACTCATTTTTATCAAAAATCTTAGGCAGTGTTCCCACAACGTCCGCAAGTCCACCTGTCTTAATAAAAGGAACACATTCTGAAGCAATATAAGCTACCTTTTTCATAAATAATACCCTCCCACGATTCAGCACACAAAAATTGCCTTGGCGGTAATTTTATCCTGCATAAATGAACATATGTCTGTTATCTCACAGACACATTCACTATACCATAATCTAATGATTATTTCAATAAAACCCCAAATAATGTTTGACTGTTTTTAATGGCTGTATTCTTGATTCCGGACAGGATTTAATGTATATTTATCCCATGACATGTATCATATCAATATTTGGAACAGATAAGGAGAAATTTAATGGCACAGAATAAAGACCAGAATGAAGAAATCGAATTAATGACTCTGTATTTAGATGACGGTTCAGAGCTTGAATGTGAGATACTTGCAGTATTTCCTGCAGCAGGAAACGATTATATCGCCCTCCTCCCAACCAATCCTCCTGAAGGATATGAAAGTGACGAGGCACTCATCTACCGTTATGTGGAAAATGGCGACGATTACGAGCTGCTGTCCATAGAGGATGACGATGAATTTGAGAAGGCTGCCGACGCCTTCGACGAGCTTCTTGATGAGATGGAATTTAACGACATGGACTGATCTCACTATCATCAAAGCCGTATTAATTTAAAAACACGATGACCGAACAGGCTCACTGCCACCTTTACAGGATGGTAATGAGCCTGTTTTTTGCTATATATGCCTTATTTAATTTCTTTGACTCTCCGCTGTCAAATGCCACCATCACATTCTGGTCATCTGCAAATGTTATAAGTCCCACGCCGTATTTCTTATGAGAAACCCTGACTCCCGCCTTAAGGTCAGCTCCCGGGCATATCATTTCATTTACAAATCGGGACTCTTCCGCCTTCTTGCCTCTTATATACTGAGGCACATAAATATTAAGTCCATATCTGGCTCTGGTGACAGCCACGTAGAACATCCTGCGTTCCTCCTCAAGCTGTCCGGGATCCTTGGATTTCTTGTGAGGAGTTATGTCCTCAACTACGTCAATGACAAATACATGATCAAATTCCAGACCCTTGGAGCCGTGCATGGTAGTTATGGTTATGGCGTCCGGCTGATCATTCCTGCTTCTGTTGAGCTCCGTAAGCTCGTTTTTATATTCTTCTATGAAATCAAACCACTCGCCGTAGCTTCCGAAGCCCTTTGCCATGTCCTGGATCTCATCCATTATGTCTTCAAATTCCTGAGTCTCTATGTTCCTGTACCGGCAGTATTCTCTTATATACTCATTGTAGCCCACACCCCGGCGTATATAGTTAATGCCTGCCCATGGAGCCATATCTCTTATACGCTTAAGATCATTCTCAAGCACCACTAAATTCTGGACTATCCTGTAATTACCACTGTATTCATTCATAAGCTCCGACAGATCTATGGTTTCATCTGCCAGCCTGTCCCTGCTTATGTATCTGTTAGGCCTGTTTATTATCTTAAGATAATTTCTCCTGCTGTTATCTCCCAGGGCGATCTTCACATATGCCATGATATTATCCGCAATAAAATGATTGTATATATCCGGCATACTTTCTTTCATTTTAAATGGGATGTTATACAGCATAAGCTTTGTTGCCAGGCTGTGGACCTCTGTATTTGTCCTTGATATTACAGCCATGTTGCCATAGGGGATACCTGCCTGGGTAAGCCTTCTTATATCATCTATTATGATATCGTTCTGCTCCCTGACGTCCTTGACAGTCTTTATCTTTATCCTTTTTAAACCGTCCCCCTCATAGGCTGATACTATGTTCTTGTCATATCTGTTTTCATTATTTGCAATAAGTCTTCCTGCTGCCTCAGTTATACATTTGCTACATCTGTAGTTTACCGAAAGCCTGACAATACCCGTATCCTTAAAGTCATCAGGGAAGCCAAGCATTATATCAGGGCTTGCCCCTCTGAAGCTGTATACCGACTGGTCATCATCCCCCACAACAAACAAGTTATTGTCCGGTGCCGCAAGCATACACAATATCTTATACTGTATATTATTGATATCCTGAAACTCGTCCACCAGAATATACTTAAACATCCTCTGCCAGCTCTTAAGTATATCCTTTCTGGCACAAAACAGTTCATAGGTATACACCAGCATATCGTCAAAGTCGATCTTTCCGGTATCCGTAAGAAGCTTCTGATAGTCATTAAACAGTATCCTGAAATCCTCAGGCTTCATATTCACCGAGCTGTATGTGCCTATATCAAGCATTTCACTCTTAACGTAGCTTATTTCAGATATGATATTCTTTAAAAATTCATCAGAGGGATCATACCCCAGCTCTCTTTCATGGATCTTCTCCCTGAGCATTGTATACTTGGAAGATTCATCCATTATATTCTCCGTGGTATAGCCGTAGGCGTTCTTCAATATCCAGAAGAACACAGAATGAAAGGTTCCGAATATGGCTCTGTATGCATTTCCAGTAATTTGATCAAAACGCTGGTGCATTTCTGTTGCCGCGGCCTTGGTATAAGTTATAACAAGGATATTCTCCGGTCTCACTCCATAGACTTCTATAAGCGTCCTTACCCGGTAGGTAATGACCGTGGTCTTTCCGGAGCCGGGGCCTGCAAGCACCATAAGCGGTCCGTCTTTATGTTCTATTGCTGTCTTCTGTTCTTCGCTGAACTGTGCCATTTGTTTTCCTTTCACTTTCAAGCATGCCGTACTTGCTTCGTTGCCATAAATGCCTCGGACATCATTACAATAAAAAGGGTACCAGAACATTACCGGTACCCTTAATGATCATTTTATATGTTTTGTATGACCGCTATGTCAAGGCGATTAAAATCTAACCTTACCACTTACGACCCTGTAGTTCTTTCCGTTGTACTTAACTGTTCCTGTGTAGCCTGCCTGCCACTTGCCAGCCTTGATGTAGTACCATGAACCGCTGTACTTAACAAGTCCTGTGTAGCTTGACTGCATCTTACCATTCTGTACATAGTACCATGAGCCGCTGTGCTTAACAAGTCCTGTGTATGTTGACTGCATTTTACCTGACTTAACATAGAACCATGAGCCGCCGTTCTTAACAAGTCCTACATAAGATGTATCCATCTTACCGTTCTTAACGTAATACCATACTCCTGATGCGTTCTTGCATAAGCCTGTGTAACCTGACTGCATCTTACCGGCCTTGATGTAGTAGTAGCTGCCGTTGTACTTCCACATGCCTGTGTAGTCTGATCTTATGTATCCGTTACCATCAACGAGCCACCAGCCTAAAACACCATCTGAATTCTCACCCTTTATCATCTCCCAGTTCTTACCGGGAACAATGTTAAAGCCGATGGTAGTCTGTCCTGATACTCCTGACGCACTGTATCTTATGAAATATCTTCCTACATCTGCATCATCAGTATGTACTGTGTACTTAAATTGTGTGAGTGAGTTACTTGAGCTGAAGTAGTTTGAGTAGCTTGCACAAACTGTTCCCTTTGAATCAAGGATCTGGATAGTATACTTCTCAAGATAATACCTGCCATATGCTCTCAGGTCAAACATAAATACCATATCCTGTCCAACTTCCACGTTGGAATTGGCAACCTTGCTTGAACCATTTAATGATACAAGTGAGATTGTGTTATGGTAGTTTGCCTTTACTGATGTGCTGTCATCTGTTGCCTCAACCGTTGTTGCCTGCCCTGCGTCCTCTGCCGCTGAAACAGTAGCCACAGCAGTTCCTGCTGAACCGACAAACAATGCAGCAGCCATAGCCGCACCTGCTATGAGCTTTGAAATAGTTCTCTTCTTCATATTTGTTGACCTCCCGAAATACTCTTGGAACAAAACAATGATTCCTATCCTTGATTATACAATCTAAAAACGCAGACAGTCAACACCTGTCTGCGTTTTTTGTTCTGTCAAAAGCACACAATGTATTTTGTATACTTTCACCAACTATCTTTCTGTTTATTAGACAGATATACCATTTAACCGATACCAGTCGATATTATCTGCCACAGCACTTCTTATACTTCTTGCCGCTTCCACAAGGACATGGATCATTTCTTCCAACCTTAGGTGGCTTAACTACTGTATGGCTTGTCTTCTCCTGCTTGTAGAGCTGGTCTCTCTTCTCCTTTGTGAAGATCGCGTCCCACATTGGAAGTGTATATAACCACTCAGCATTACAACCAACCATGTTCATGTAAAGCTTCTCGTAGTCAATGTCAAGAGTAACCTCTGAGTCCTCTGTAATATCATCAAGATTATTTGAAGTAAAAAGACTGTCATCAATTCCGTCAAGGAAACCAACCATAGTCTGAAGGCTTACACCATACTTCTCTGCAAGTTCCTTAACAATACCCTTTACAGGATCTGCCCCCGGTGTTGCAAGGATCTTCTCATATATACCCTTCTCTGCCTGGAAATAATTAAGCCAGAACTCTTTTCCTTCAGGTGTTCTGTCGTCTAAGCCGTATGCATAATCACGCCATTCTGTTAATAAGCTCATTTTTTCTACCTCATCTCAAAATTTAGTATTAATTTTACAAACTTTTTAGAGTATATCAAATTATGTCTGACATTTCAACATTTTTCTCTTATCCGATCATCTGTTTCGTCAGCCACATCACTTTCTCTGATCTAATCTTTCACTTCGTCAGATATATCAGTCTCTTTGATCTCATCCTCTGTTCCGTCAGCGGTATCCTTTTTCTTCTGCTCCTCCGCCAGCTCTTCGCCACGTCTCTTAAAGAGCCCTGCGAAAAACATCATCGCCCACAGAAGCACAGGCACTATCATGCAAATGAACAGCATACCGAAGAAGTACTTACTTCCTGTAACGCCGGTAATGCATGTAATTATCACCACCGCACACATGACCACTATGGCTATCCATGCCAGTACTCTCTTCATTACGATCACTGCTCCTTCTTTATAAATTCAAAATATCTCTTTATATCCTTCTCATATCCGTTGTCTGACGGCTCATAGAACCTTTCATCAGCCACCTTATCAGGAAGGTACTGCTGCTTAACATAGTGATTAGGATAATCATGTGCATATTTATATCCTGTATGGCCAAGCTTCTCCGCACCGCCGTAATGGGCGTCCTTAAGATACGGTGGGACTTCTCCGGTCTCCCGGTTCTTAACAATGTCTGCCGCTGCAAATATAGCATTTACCACGGAATTACTCTTTGGTGCACAGGCAACATATATGGCTGCATGGGCAAGTATTATCTGCGCCTCCGGCATACCAACTCTCTCAACCGCCTGGGCACATGCCGTAGCAACCACTATTGCATTAGGGTCTGCATTTCCCACGTCCTCGCTGGCACATATCATTATCCTTCTTGCTATAAATGTGACACTCTCGCCGCCATACAACATCTTGGCAAGATAAAATACTGCCGCGTCCGGATCCGATCCACGCATACTCTTTATAAATGCAGATATGATATCGTAGTGATTGTCTCCGTCCTTGTCATATCTTATGGCTCTCTTCTGTATACATTCCTCTGCCACAGGAAGAGTTATATGGATCTTGCCATCTTCAGACCTCTCTGTGGACAATATACCAAGTTCCACTGCATTAAGGGCACTTCTGGCGTCTCCGCCTGCCATATCGCTTAAGAACTCCGCCGCCTCATCATCTATACACGCATTAAACGCCTGCATACCCTTTGGATCATATACCGCCTTAAGTACAAGCTGCTTTATGTTATCCTTTGACAGGGGCTTAAGCTCGAAAATATTTGACCTTGATAAAAGAGCCCCATTCACTTCGAAATAAGGGTTCTCTGTGGTTGCACCAATAAGGATAACCGTGCCGTCCTCAACGAAGGGAAGCAGATAATCCTGCTGGCTTTTATTAAATCTGTGGATCTCGTCAACAAATAATATGGTCTTCCTGCCATACATGCCCCTGGCGTCCTTGGCTTCATTTATTATAGCCTCCATATCCTTCTTACCGGCTGTGGTGGCATTTATCTGTTTAAACTCAGCCTTTGTACTGTGGGCTATTACCATGGCAAGTGTCGTCTTACCTGTCCCCGGCGGTCCGTAGAATATAAGAGAGCTTATCTTGTCAGCCTTGATGGCACGATACAGGAGCTTGTCCTTTCCTATAATGTGCTCCTGTCCCACCACCTCATCCAGGCTTTCAGGCCTCAGCCTCTTGGCAAGGGGAGAATCATCATCACGGCTGTTCTCTCTCATATAACTGAATAAATCCATGTCTTCCATCTTATATTATGTCCAGATTCTTAAGTATTTCGTTAAATTTCATTATATCAATAGGCTTGCAGATATAGTCGTCATAATCGTCACTGGCTACAGAGCTGTCGAAGCTTGCCTCATCAAGGGCACTGGTCATTATGACCTTTGTCCTTAACATTCTTGATACTCCGTGCTTACGCTCTGCACTTCTTATGGATGAAAGAGCCTTGTATCCGTCAATCTTAGGCATCATTATATCCAAGCAGCACAATTCAAAAGGCTCTCCGTACTCCAGAGCATTTACAAATGCGTCAACTGCCTCAATACCATCCTTTGTTACAACTACCTCTCCAAACTTTCCGAGATATTTTGACAAAAACTTTGCATTTGCTAAATCATCCTCTGCGATCAATATTCTCATAATTCTACTAACCTCCTGTAATATACGATTCTGATAATCACTTCATGGTTTATGTTAATACTTAAGACTCTTCTGTATATTCTCAAGCATTTCCTTTATGGTTACTTTAAAGCTTTTTCTTGAATATTCCGTTCTTCTCTGAAGGATACCCTCAGTAAACATTCCGTTAAATATAAATGTAAGCTGTTCCGGTGTGAACAAAGGTCTCAGCTCCTTATTCGCCAGTGCCCCGGACCAAAGCTTATTGACAAAGGTATTTCTCTTTATCATACATTCTGAAATAAGGTCTCTGGTCTCAGGCCTGTGAAGTAACTCCTCATAATGAAGTATTATTGCTCCCATTCCCAGATAATTATCATAGTATGTCGCGTAAATATCTGCATAATAATTGATCTTATCCATATAGGTTCCGTCTATCTTCATAGCGGTCTTCTGGATATTCTCATCGAAAGCCACATACTGCTTAACAACCTCCACAAGAACCTCATCTATTCCCCCGAAATACTTGTATACCAAAGTCTCCGATACATTCTCCCTGAGGGCAAGATTCTTTGTGGTCAGTGCATGCAGCCCCGTGTCTCCTATAAGATCTATTGCAGATGCTATTATTTTGTCTCGTCTTGAAATGTAATTATCTGCCAAAACCAATCCCCCTAACACACTTGTGTTGCTCCAACACATATTTAGTTAATTCTATTTCATGAGACTTTTTTTGTCAATGTACAAACCCGGTTTTAGTTTACATAAGTAGTGATATTTTTGTATCTTTTGTATATTATCAGGTATTTTTTTGTACAAAACATATATTTAACGTCAAAGAGCCGTCTATTTTAACATTTCCACCTTGTTTTCACCTCTGTGATATATGTACAGATTGTCCGACAGCTTCTCCGACCTCTTCACGATATTTTTATTTGCAAGGATTATGCTCTCTATGATATCCTTCACGTCAATCTCCTTTTCAACCTTCACAAACAGCACCTCGTGTATACTTGAAGGAATGATATAGAGATCGCCGCCAAGCATATCGGCACACATTGCCAGCACTCCCGGATATAACATGGCTGCAGCCCCATTTGTATAATGGGAGTTTGTGATTATATACATCTCCTTTTCGGGATCCTTGCCGGCTATCCCCTCTTCTTCAACATCAATACCATACCTCCTCATAAGCAGCGAAGCCAGATTTTCCACATGTGCAGGAAACAGCCTTCTGGTGTTCTCCGAGGCAATATCATAAAGCTCCCTGACATTGATCCCCCATCTTCTGATATCCTTATTTGTCACAAGGGATGTTCCCACGCTGTCGGGTGATCTCACCGCCAGCCAGCGAAACACTATGGCAAGATCCTCAAAAGGAATGTATGGTGCCGACTCCAACATCTCACTGTTAAGCTCCCTGTTCACCAACACCATTATAAGAGACTCCCTCGCCCTGTCATAATCTGTGAATTTTCTCACATCAAGGCTTGCCTGTCCGCTTCTGCCTCCGTATTCGTCTACGATCTCCTCCGCTATATCCTGTATAGGCCTGCCGTTATTATACTGCTCGTAATATCTCTCCATATAAACGCTTGGGCTTACATTACTCCCCAGAGCAAATATACTGAGACACTTTAATCTGCACCCATTATTCTTTACTACAGCCTCAATATTTACCCTTACCTCCATATTCCTTTCCTTTGCCCTTTCCTCTACCAGCGTCCTTACCATCTCTACAAACATATCAAACTCCATCCGATCATTTACAATAATTATTGCATACTCCTTTCACCGCATATATTTGACCGGACTCCCGGGAATCCTTTTCGAAATCAATTTCACCTGCATGATATTAGTATTCCCGCAAATAGTCAATAGCCAGGATGACTATGTAAAAGTCACCTGCGTACCACATAGTCAACTGCATAAAAAAAGCCCGGAAACAGCCGTTTTTCATCACATTATTTAATGTAATGCCGGTTATTTCCAGGTTTTTTATTCTTCATGTATACGATTTGTGAAATTTATCTTTGAATCTTTACCCACATCCCGACCAAGTTACACAAGGGTCTTTAAGAACTCAATGCACTTGTCCATTTCCTCATCGGTTCCAATGGTGATCCTTAAGTAATTGTCTATCCTTGGTTTGTTAAAGTATCTGAAATAAATCTTATTCTCCCTTGCCTTGTCGAATATCTCCTTCGCAGGGATCAACTTGTGGGTTGCAAATACAAAATTGGCTGAGGACTTCGGACATGTGAAGCCAAGCTTCTCTATCTCTTTGACAAATCTTTCTCTTGTATTGATGATCTTACCGATGGTCTCCCTGAAATACTCATCATCCTTTATAGATTCAATTCCAAGCATTATGGATGGGCGGTTCATTGTATATGAATTAAATGAATACTTCACATCATTAAGTGCCTTGATAAGTGTCCTGTTGCTTATGGCATAACCTATTCTGAGCCCCGCCATGGATCTGGACTTTGAAAATGTCCTTGTGACCACAAGATTGTCGTGCTTATCAATAAGCGGAAGTACTGTCTCACCGCCGAAATCAATATATGCCTCATCAATTATAACGATGGAGTCCGGATTATTCTTTATTATATCTTCAATAAAGTCAACGCTCTCACATATGCCGGTAGGTGCATTAGGATTAGGGAACACTATTCCACCATTTGGCTTCTTATAATCAGATGGATCTATCCTGAAATCCTCTGTAAGAGCAGGTGTCTCATAAGGTATCCTGAACAGATCTGCCCAAACATCATAAAATGAATATGTTATATCCGGGAAAAGTATCGGCTTATCTGAATTGAAAAATGTCATGAAGGACATGGCAAGCACATCATCTGAGCCTACACCGACAAATACCTGAGCAGAGTCTACTCCGTGGTACTCTGCTATGGCATTAACAAGATCACCGGCAGCAGGATCCGGATAAAGTCTGAGGCTGTCCGGGTCTGAAACCACGCTCTCCACCTTCTTTGATGGTCCGTAAGGATTTTCATTTGTATTTAACTTTATTACATCTAATTCCTTAGGCTGCTCCCCCGGTGTATATGGCACAACCTTGCGGATATTTTCTCTCCATGCTTCCATATTCTGTCCATCCTCCCTGTGTATAATTGTATATTTTTATACACAATGTACTATTTTTATTAAAAAACCAAAATCACCAGTGTATTTCGGCATAATATACATGCATGTTTTTATATTTATTCTTCGTCCTGCATGTTAGAAAGCTTCGCAGCCTGGTCCGCTGCAATAAGGCTGTCTATGATCTCATCAAGATCACCGTTCATGATCTGGTCAAGCTTATATAATGTAAGCTTGATCCTGTGGTCTGTAACTCTTCCCTCAGGGAAGTTGTAGGTTCTGATCTTCTCAGATCTGTCACCTGTACCTACCTGGCTCTTTCTCTCTGCAGCCTCGGCGTCATGCTGCTTCTGAAGCTCCATGTCATAGAGCTTTGAACGAAGAAGTGCAAATGCCTTTGCCTTATTCTGAAGCTGTGACTTCTCTGTCTGGCTGTAGATAACTATTCCTGTAGGGATATGTGTAAGACGTACTGCTGAGTCTGTGGTATTGACACACTGTCCACCATTTCCTGAGGCTCTCATTACGTCTATCCTGATATCATTCTCATTTATCTCAACATCTACATCCTCTGCCTCAGGCATAACCGCAACAGTGATGGTAGATGTGTGTATCCTTCCGCCTGACTCGGTCTTTGGGATACGCTGAACACGATGAACACCGCTTTCATACTTCATCTTTGAGTATGCACCCTCACCATTTATCATGAATACAGCTTCCTTGAAGCCGCCGATACCATTTTCATTTACAGATACCAGCTCAACCTTCCATCTGAACTTCTCAACGTATTTCTGGTACATACGGAACACTTCATATGCAAATAAAGCAGCCTCGTCACCACCGGCACCGGCACGGATCTCCACTACTACGTTCTTGGAATCGTTAGGATCCTTTGGAAGAAGAAGTATCTTAAGCTCCCCCTCAATAACCTCAAGACGGCTCTTGGCGTCGTTAAGCTCTTCCTTCGCCATTTCTCTCAGTTCCTCGTCACTTTCCTCCTCAAGCATTTGGAGACTGTCATCTATGGTCTGCTTTGCGTCCTTATACTCCTTGTACTTCTCAACTATAGGAGTAAGGTCGCTCTGCTCCTTCATAAGCTTTCTGAACTTGTTCTGGTCAGACACAACATCCGGGTCTGTAAGCATGTTATTTATGGTATCTATCCTGTCTACCAGGTCCTCTAATTTCTCAAACATATTGTCCTCCATCTATTGAACATAAATTTATTTTAAATCCATATTTTCATATATTATACCGCAGCTACAGGTGTCCCGTAACAGCCCTGTCGTTGTTATTAAGATCCTTTATGACCGTCACATCACTGAAACCATTTTCCTTCATTATATCGGAAACCTCATCCCCCTGGTCATTGCCTATCTCGTACACAAGATAGCCGCCGGCATTAAGATAATCTGCCGCCACAGCAGAAATCCTCCTGTAGAATACCAGTCCGTCGGCACTTCCGTCAAGAGCAAGCCTTGGCTCGTGATCCTTAACCTCCGGCATAAGGGTAGGTATAACATCACTTCTGATGTAGGGAGGGTTGGAAATGATCAGATCAAAACTACCCTTTATCTCAGAAAACATATCCGTCTTAACAACATTACAGGCTATACCAAGCCTGTCAGCATTCTTCTCTGTCAGGGCAACTGCCTGATCCGAAATATCTGCCAGCACCAATTTGTTGACACTGCATTCATGTCCTATGGTCAGGCCTATGCAGCCGGAGCCACAGCACATATCAAGCACCGATGTGTATTTATTCCTCTTTATTATATCTATAGCTGAACATACAACAGTTTCCGTGTCATACCTTGGTATAAGAACCTCCGGTGCAGTTAAAAAATCAAGTCCCATAAAATTCTGGACACCTGTAATATACTGCAAAGGGATCCTGTCACACCGTCTATGCACGAAATCCATATATCTGCCGTATGTACTGTCATCCACCTGTCCATTCATATTAAGAAGCATGGCAAGCCTGTCCTGGCCTGTGGCATGTTCCCACAAAGCTCTGGAATCATAATCCGCTTCCTCTATGCCTGCCTCTGCCATCTTCTTTTCGGCATTATCAATTATCTCTCTGACCGTCATACTTCCACCTATTCAAGCTCTCCCTTATGCATGGCTTCCTCATAGGCTCTCCAGTCAAGCACTGCCTCCACCGATTTAATGGCGACCTCGCACATCTCGAGATCCGGCTCCCTTGTGGTAAGTCTCTGTACCCACATGCCCGGAACGCTCAGATAATATGCAAGCTTAGAGTCGCTCTTGCCCGTAAGCATTATAAACTCATAGGAAACTCCCGCAACCACAGGCACCAGCAGCAGTCTGAGCAGCATACGGAGCCACATGGTCTTCGCCTTTATAAACATAAACACAATAATACTTATTATCATTACCACAAACAGGAAGCTGGTTCCACATCTCTTGTGGTATCTTGAATGTTTCTTCACATTCTCCGGGGTAAGGGGATCTCCTGCCTCAAGACAGTTGATACTCTTATGCTCCGCTCCGTGATACATGAATACCCTCTGGATATCCTTCATCAGTGAAATGATCGCCACATATCCCAGGAATATTGCAAGACGTATCACGCCCTCTATAAGTGAAAGCACCACATGGTTGGATACCACCTTGGATATAAGCTCCACTATAAATGCCGGCAGCATCATAAACAATGCCACTGCAAATACCACTGACACCGCCACAGAAAGAAATACCCACAAATTGTCGGAATCCTTCTTTTTATCTGTATCTTTTTTATCTGTATCTTTTTTATCCGGCTCCTCGTCATCAAAAAATGACGCAGAATATGTAAGGGTCGAAACACCTATCACAAGAGATTCTATGAAATTAACAACACCTCTTATTATAGGAAGCTTAAATAAAGGACACCTGTCTCCAAATGCTCTGTATTCACTGACCTTTATCTCTATATCATTATCCGGCTTTCTGACCGCAACCGCATACTTGTCACGATTTTTCATCATGACACCTTCGATTACCGCCTGACCGCCAATCCTTACTCTCTTCAATGATCCTTTTCTCCTTTAAAGCTGTCAAAGACTTTCCTTTAAAGTAAAAAAACAGGTTGAGTTTTTGTAAAACTCAACCTGTCATACTTTTTATTAGTTAGCCTGTGTAACGCCGTACTTACGGTTAAACATATCAATTCTTCCACGAGCTTTTGCAGCCTTCTGCTGACCTGTGTAGAATGAATGACACTTTGAGCATATTTCAACATGAATTTCCTGCTTTGTTGAACCTGTAACAAACTCATTTCCACAGTTGCAAATAACCTTTGCCTGATAATAATCTGGATGTATTCCTTCTTTCATTTCTTTCACCTCACATTTCTCCATTAAACACAGCTTTCACAGTATAGCATAGCTAAAATATTAAAGCAAGCGTTTTTTTAATTATTACACATAATTTATTGTACAATATCAATGTCTCAGAAGACTCTTCTCAACATAGTACATAAATTCTTCGTTATTCTTTGTACGGACGAAAAGCTTAAGCACATCCTCAAGCACATCCTCGGATTTATTTCCAAGTAAAGCCTTATGTATGGCGGTAACGATCTCCTGCTCCTTCCTTGAAAGAAGAAGGTCATCTCTTCTGGTACCTGATCTGGCTATATCAATGGCAGGGAATATCCTCTTCTCCGACAGCTTCCTGTCAAGAACAAGCTCCATATTACCTGTACCCTTAAACTCCTCGAATACAACGTCATCCATCTTGCTTCCGGTCTCAACCAACGCTGTGGCAAGGATCGTAAGACTTCCGCCCTCTCTCATATTTCTTGCTGCACCGAAAAACTTCTTAGGCATGTGAAGAGCCGCCGGATCAAGACCACCTGAAAGGGTACGTCCGCTTGGCTGCACTGTCAGGTTGTAGGCTCTGGCAAGTCTTGTGATACTGTCAAGGAGTATGACCACATCCTGCTTCTGCTCAACCAGACGCTTTGCTCTCTCTATAACCATCTCCGATACTCTCTTATGGTGCTCAGGAAGCTCATCAAATGTGGAATAAATAACCTCTACATTCGGTCCTTCTATGGATTCCCTGATATCTGTAACCTCCTCAGGTCTCTCATCTATGAGAAGTACAAGGAGGTGCATATCTGTATATTTTGTACTTATACATTTGGCGATCTGCTTAAGGAGGGTTGTCTTACCTGTCTTAGGAGGAGATACTATCATACCTCTCTGTCCCTTACCTATAGGTGCAAGAAGATCTATCATCCTTATCGGCACCGGTGAATTATTCCCATCTAATACAATACGTTCATTAGGGAAAATAGGCGTAAGATCTTCAAAGTTCTTTCTTCCTGCTATGGACTCAGGTGGCTGGCCATTTACAGAATTAACATATAAAAGGGCTGAGAACTTCTCTCCCTGGGTCTTAACTCTGATACTTCCCGATATGATATCTCCTGTCTTAAGTCCCAGTCTCCTGATCTGGGCAGGGGATACATATATATCCTGATCTCCCGGCATATAATTTGCACTTCTTATAAAACCGAATCCCTCAGGCATAACCTCAAGTATTCCGTTGGCTGTCTTGCCGCTGTCAAGCTCGTTGTACAATGCCTCATTATTCTCAGGAGTAGCTGCCTGTGTCTCAATATTTTCATAACGGTTGTCCGGACGGTTATCGTTATGATTATCCTGTCGGTTCTCGTAGCGGTTTTCTGTACGATTATCCTGTCGGTTCTCGTAGCGGTTGTCTGTACGATTATCCTGTCGGTTTTCGTAGCGGTTTTCTGTACGATTATCCTGTCGATTATCATAACGGTTATCGTACTTTATCTCAACACGGCTCTCTGTCCTGTTCTCATAACGGTTGTCGTATCGATTGTCATTCCTGTAGTCGTACCTTGAATCAGTACGTCTGTCCTGTCTGTAATCGGATCTCTGGTCATTCTTGTGATCTGTTCTGTATCCGTCGCGTCTTGATTCCACACGATTATCATATCTGTTATCGCTGCGGTTATCATACCTGTTGTCTCCTCGGTTATCGTTCCGTCCGTCCCCGCGGTTATCGGTTCTTCCACGATAATTTCTCACAGTGTTTCTGAGTCTTCGTCCGTTATCCTGTCTGTATCTTCCGTCTCCGGACTCTACATCTATATGTAATGTCTCCCCTGATACATCGCTACCATCTGTACCGGAAGCATTGTCATCCTCTGCACCGGCAGTATTGCCATTATCTGTACCATAGCCATTCCTGTTATCTGCACCTGATACCCCGGAGTCTTCCCCCGCATAGCTCTCCTCTCCGGCAGAAGCCCTCTGTCCTTCTGACATTCCGGATATTTCTGTGTCCTTCTCTGTCTTATTTTTTTCGTGTTTAGTTTTTTCAATCTTACTCTTTTGGTTTTTATTGTTTTCCTCTGATGTTGCAGACTTGATACCTCCATTGTTCTTTTCTCTTTCAATGAGATATTCTGCCAGATCCTTTTTCTTCATTGCAGAAGTGCCCTTTATGCCGTTTGTCTTAACGTACTGACGCAGCTCGGCAAGGGATGCATTGTTAAAATCCATAAGCTTCCTCTTTCTTAATTATCATTATATCTTCTATACATTTCTCATATTCTATTACGATTTTTCATGGGTAACATTTGAAATTCAGAAATCAAGATAAAATCAGTATACCACAAACATTTGATTTGTAAAGGCATATTAATAATTGATTTTACATACTCCAGGTGTTATCATGGTGATTGTATCGCCTGTCGAAATATATGTTTTACTGGAGGGATAACATGAGTGTCGATTCAATGGTCTTATATAAATTAATAATACTGTATATGCTTGACAGAGTGGACTTTACCCTTACAAATTCACAGATTTCAGAATTTGTCCTCACCAAGAAATACACCAATTATTTTACTCTTCAGGAGTCCATAAGTGACCTTATTGACAGTAATTATGTAAGCGTATCCACAATAAGAAGTTCATCTCATTACAAGATAACTGACAAGGGCGAAGAAGCTCTCAGTTTATTTGAGAACAGGATTCCTCATGACATAAAAGAAGACATCCTTGAGTATTTTGAAAATCAGAAGATCAACCTCAAGAACGAGGCAGAGATCTACTCTGATTATTCCTTAAACGAAAATAAGGAATACACAGTTTCATGTATCATCAAGGATCGAAATGAGACCCTGTTAGACCTTAAACTGTGTGTTCCTCTTAAATCCCAGGCTGTTGCCATCTGCGATAACTGGCGTGGCAAGAGCACTGATGTATACGATTACATAGTCAATGAATTGCTCATATCATAAAAAGCGTCCATATTCCCGATCTATTATTGTATTTCAATATAGTCACGGTTTTCCCTGTCAGCTCCTATGATGTAGCGATCGTATCTTCGATCAACTGCCATATTTCTTCTCTTCCCTGCTTGCTCTGAGAAGAAAATGGTATAATGGTCGTACCCTCTACAGGGTTTATCTTCTGCTTTATCATCTTTATGTGTTTCTGCACCTGACTTCTCTTTATCTTATCAAGCTTGGTGGCGATTATCACCGGCTCGTATCCATTTTCCACGATCCAGTTATACATGATACAGTCATTTTCCGAAGGCTCATGTCTTATATCTATAAGAAGAAATACCTTCTTTATAACCTTTGATGTGTTGAGATACCTCTCTATCATCTTACCCCATTTTGCTCTTATTTCCTGGGATACGGCAGCATAACCATACCCCGGAAGATCAACAAAATATAACTGCTTATTTACGTTATAGAAGTTGATTGTCTGTGTCTTGCCCGGCTGGGAGGATGTCCTTGCCAGAGACTTTCTGTTTAACAATCCATTTATAAGGGAAGACTTTCCCACGTTGGATTTTCCTGCAAATGCGATCTCCGGCAGGATATTATCCGGAAGCTTACTGGTGATACCACACACAGTTTCCAGTTCAGCACTTTTTATAACCATAATTGTCCTCTCATTTCTTGATCATCAGTTCATGCATGTAATTTCTGTACCATTACTTCATTTCATGCTAATGTATTTTCTGCACTGCTGCTTCATTTTATGCTGGCACAAATTTACACGATGGCATTATCCAGCACCTGTGACATGTCTGTTGCAAATACTATATTTAATCCATCTTTTATGTCTGAAGCTATATCGTTAAGATCTCTCTTGTTTCCTGCAGGTATGATAAGATTTGTTATTCCTATAAGCTTGGCGGCAAGCATTTTCTCCTTTAAGCCGCCGATAGGAAGTACATCACCTCTTATGGTTATCTCACCGGTCATGGCAAGATTACCCTTTACAGCCTTCTTAAATATAGCTGAATACAATGCTGTTGCCATTGTTATACCTGCTGAAGGTCCATCCTTAGGTACAGCACCTTCAGGAATATGGATATGGATATCATGGGTCTCAAAGAAGTCGTTTCCAAGCTTCTCACACTCCTTAAGAGAACGCACATAGCTTAAGCCCGCCACAGCAGACTCCTTCATTACGTCTCCCATCTTTCCTGTAAGCTCAAGCTGTCCGTTTCCAGGGAATACATTTACCTCTATATCAAGGGTAACGCCTCCCACAGATGTCCACGCCAGACCTCTGACAGCTCCGATCTTATTGTTAAGACGCTGCTTTTCTTCCATGTATTTCTCTGTTCCCAGATATTCACTTACATTCTTCTTAGTTACCTTGACACAGCTCTCTTCACCGCATAATATCTCACGACATGCCTTTCTGCATATCCTGTCTATATTACGCTCAAGGCTTCTCACTCCGGCCTCTCTTGTGTAATTTCTGATGACATATCTTATGGCGTCAGAATTGATCTTTAGCTGGTTTTTGGTAAGTCCGTTTCTCTCTATGCACTTCTTTACAAGATAGAGCCTGGCAATATTGTACTTCTCATTCTCAGTATATCCTGAAATCTCTATGATCTCCATTCGATCAAGAAGTGGACCCGGTATGGTTGAAGCGTCATTTGCAGTGGCAATAAATAATACCTGGCTCAGATCCACAGGCACCTCGAAGTAATGATCCATGAACTTATTGTTCTGTTCACTGTCAAGGACCTCAAGAAGAGCTGATGATACATCGCCCTTGTAGTCACTGCTTACCTTGTCTATCTCATCCAGCAACACCAAAGGATTATTGGTTCCGGTTCTGGCTATGGACTGGACTATCCTGCCCGGCATAGCTCCAACATAGGTCTTTCTGTGACCTCTGATCTCTGCCTCATCTCTTACACCGCCAAGGGACAGCCTTATGTATTCCTTGCCTGTAGCTTCTGCAATGGATCTTGCTATGGAAGTCTTACCGGTTCCCGGAGGACCCACCAGACAGATGATCGGCATATTTCCCTTTTTGTTAAGGATACGGACTGCAAGATAATCTATTATCCTCTCCTTAACGTCATCAAGACCATAGTGATCCCGTTCAAGTATCTTTATGGCTTTATTCAGATCTCCGTTCTCCTCAGAGCTTTTATTCCACGGATAATCAAGGAGTGTCTCTATATAATTAGACAGGACGCCGCTCTCAGGTGCCATGGATGGCAGCGACTTAAAACGTCCTATCTCCTTCTTGATCTTGTCAGTCACTTCCTCCGGAGCACCAAGCTCGGATAACTTCTTATCGTACTCGTCTGCTATCTCATCTGTGTCATCCTCTCCCAGCTCCTTCTTGATGACCTTGAGCTGTTCTCTGAGGACATATTCTCTCTGGTGTTTATTGACACATTCCTTGAGCTTCTCCTGTATCTCATTTCTGATGGTAAGGATCTCCAGCTCATCATCAATATAGCCTATGAGAACCTCAGCTCTCTCCTTAACATCATCCATGGCTATAAGGATCCTCTTCTTATCAGGTGGAAGGGGTACAAACTCAGCCACACGGTTACACATCTTAGATAACATCAAAGTCTTCACGATCTGTGCATACATGATCTTATTTGTCCCAAGACCATTTGAATAGGCCTGCTTTACTTTGTTCTCAAGCATTCTCTTAAGAGCCTCGACTTCCTTGTCATCCCTGTCAGGCTCTTCATCCGGCAGAAGTTCCACATCTCCGTTGTAGGCGTCATCGTCCTTATTCAGTAATTCAACATTACCTCTTGAGGTTGTCTCAAGAAGGATACGCATTGTCTTATCCGGCATTTTGAGCATTTGCTTGATCTTGGCAACCACTCCGATCCTCTTTATGTCTCCCTTATCCAAGTCATCCATGGAATCAACACTCAGAAGAAATACTATGTTGTCCATAGCCATGGCTTTTTCCACGGCTTTGCAGGATTCCGGAGTCACCACATCTATATTAGAATTTGAATCAGGCATAATGACAATATTGTGAAGAATTATCACCGGCATATTCCATACTACTTTATCCAAATTTCTTATCTCCTTAGTAATCAAAAATATTGTATATTTATCGTAATATTATATTAAAGGCTGGGAATATAAAATACCCCAGCCCTTGTTTTTAACTATCTGTCTGTCATGCTGTCTCGTCAGCCTTCTTCTCGGTATGCTTTTTCTTAAGAGGCACCGGCTTATCCGGAGCGTCGTCTGAATAAGTCACTATAGGTGCTGCTCCGTTCTCAATAACATCCTTGGTTATGACACATGATACTATATTCTCCTCTGACGGAATCTCATACATAAGATCAAGAGTTGCTTTCTCTATGATCGATCTTAAACCACGGGCACCTGTCTTTCTCTCCATTGCCTCTCTGGCAATAGCCCGCAATGCGTCATCCTCAAAGGTCAGATCTACATTATCCATCTTGAATAACTTCTTATACTGCTTGCAGATAGCACTCTTAGGCTCCTTAAGTATCCTTATAAGTGCCTCCTCATCAAGCAGATCAAGAGTAACCGCTACAGGTACTCTTCCCACGAACTCCGGAATAAGTCCAAACTTAACGAAATCCTGTGGTGTAACCTGCTTAAGCAGTGTATCTATATCCTGTTCTGTCTGAGATATGACATCGGCATTAAATCCCATGGATTTCTTGCCTACACGGTTCTCGATGATCTTATCAAGTCCATCAAACGCTCCACCACATATAAACAAAATGTTGGAAGTATCGATCTGTATAAACTCCTGATGTGGATGTTTTCTTCCCCCCTGAGGTGGAACTGACGCAACCGTACCTTCGATGATCTTGAGTAATGCCTGCTGCACTCCCTCACCGGATACATCTCTGGTTATGGATACGTTCTCACTCTTCTTGGTGATCTTGTCTATCTCATCAATATAGATGATACCATGCTCTGCACGCTCAACATCATAATCCGCTGCCTGGATAAGCTTAAGAAGGATGTTCTCCACATCCTCGCCTACATAACCGGCTTCGGTAAGTGCTGTTGCGTCTGCTATTGCAAATGGTACATTAAGCAGCTTTGCCAGTGTCTGGGCAAGATATGTCTTACCTGAACCTGTAGGTCCTACCATAAGGATGTTGCTCTTCTGAAGCTCAACGTCAAAGTCCTTCTCGCCAAACACTCTCTTATAATGGTTATATACCGCTACAGCCAAGACCTTCTTGGCCTCCTCCTGTCCAATAACGTACTGATCCAGGAAGTTCTTTATCTCTTTTGGTTTAAGGAGGTTCACATCATCTGAAAGATGTGTATCCTCCATTTCCTCTTCAACTATCTCGTTACATATACGGATACATTCATCGCAAATATATGCATTAGGTCCTGCAATAAGCTTGTGGACCTGCTCCTGTGGTCTGTTACAAAACGAACATCTCAAAGGCTTCTTTTCGTCACTACGACCTGCCATTACCATACCCCTTTAGATTATTAAATATTACCTATTAGCTATAACACTGTCTATAAGGCCATACTCACATGCCTCAGCAGCAGACATCCAGTTGTCTCTCTCTGTATCAGCAGCAATAACATCATATGGCTTTCCTGTGTTCTCGCTTAACATCTTATTTAACTTTTCCTTAGTACGCAGAATGTGCTTTGCGGCAATCTCGATCTCTGTTGCCTGTCCCTGCGCACCGCCAAGTGGCTGGTGGATCATGATCTCGGAATTAGGAAGGGCATATCTCTTTCCCTTTGCACCACCTGCAAGAAGGAATGCACCCATGCTTGCTGCCATACCGCAGCAGATTGTTGACACGTCACACTTTATATACTGCATTGTGCCATATATTCCAAGACCTGCTGTAACAGATCCTCCCGGACTGTTAATATACAGTGAAATATCCTTTCCAGGGTCCTCTGACTCCAAAAACAAAAGCTGTGCAATAATCAAACTTGCTGTCACATCATTTACTTCTTCGCCCAGGAATATAATTCTGTCTTTAAGTAATCTTGAATAAATATCATATGAACGCTCACCTCTGCTGGTCTGTTCAATGACATATGGAACTAAACTCATTTAACATCTTCCTTTCAACTATACACAGCACGTCTGCTTTATTAGACTTCCTTTGCAGCGTCAACAACGAGGTCGATAGCCTTCTTAACTGCGATATCCTTGTTAATGCTTGCACGCTCTGCATCACCCATGAATCCCTTGATATCCTCAAGCTTCATCTGGTACTGTGCAGCCATCTTTGTAAGCTCCTCGTCTGTCTCTTCCTCTGATACCTGAATATCCTCAGCAGCTGCAACAGCCTCAAGAACAAGACGTGACTTAATTCTTCTCTCAGCGTCCGGCTTAATTCTCTCCATAAGAGCATCCTCTGTTACATTGCAGATCTGAAGGTACTGTGAAAGCTCGATTCCCTGATACTTAAGGCTCTGTGCGAACTCGTCCTTCATTCTCTCCTGCATATCGTAGATCATTGCGTCAGCAACATCCATTGTTGCGTTCTCGATAATCTTTGTTATAACTGCCTCTTCCTTCTGGTTTCTTGCGTCCTTCTGCTTTCTTGAAAGAAGTGACTGTTTTACCTCTTCCTTGTATGCGTCAAGTGTATCACAGCCTGAAACCTCTGAAGCGAACTCATCATCAAGTTCTGGAAGCTCGTTCTCGAAGATCTCGTTGATCTTGCACTTGAATACTGCAGGCTTTCCTGCAAGATCCTTAGCCTGGTAATCCTCTGGGAATGTTACATTTACTTCGCACTCCTCACCAATGTTCTTACCTACTAACTGATCCTCAAATGTATCGATAAATGAATGTGAACCAAGTACAAGCTTGTAATTCTCAGCCTTGCCACCCTCGAAAGCTTCGCCGTCTACGAATCCCTCGAAATCAAGTGTGATCTCATCATCCATCTGTGCTGCTCTGTCTGTTACGCTCTTCTTGCTGGCATTCTTCTTCTGCTCGTTTAAGATTTCAGCCATAACATCATCGTCTGTTACTTCAACAGCTACAGCAGGAACCTCTACACCCTTGTACTCGCCAAGAGTAACCTCAGGCTTAACTGCAACCTCTGCTGTAAATATAAAATTCTTACCCTTTTCAATCTGTGTTACATCAATAGTTGGTCTTGATGCGATCTCTATATCAATATCAGCTGTTTCCTTTGGATAGAACTCATTGATCACATGATTTGCTGCCTCTTCGTAAAATACTTCAGGGCCGTACATCTTCTCGATGAATGACTGTGGAACCTTTCCCTTACGGAAACCAGGTACATTGAACTTACCCTTCTGCTTCTTGTAAGCCTCTGTCAATGCCTTCTCAAACTCTTCTGCAGGTACTTCAATAGTAAGTTTAGCCATGCTGTGCTCAAGCTTTTCTACTGATAAACTCATCTTATTATTTCCTCCTTAAAATCACAAATGAAGCTCTCTATATATTTTTATGCTTTCATTTTTTATATTCTTGTTTTTTATATACGGCTATATAACCGCATCAATCACTCGATTATACCATATCCCCAACAATTATGTCTAGCCTAAATACCTTAACTTTTGTGTTTTATGTCCACACTCCATATAAAATATGTATAAAATTTCTCCGATATTCAGATTATCCAACGCAAAAATCGGATGACAGATACATAAACTGTCACCCGATCCTGTCATATTGACAAAAGCTAATAGTCTTTTATAACTATCTGCCTGACATCTGCTGCTCCTGCTTCTTGATCATCTGACGAACCATCTCGCCACCGATTGATCCACTCTCAGCTGATGTTAAGTCGCCGTTGTAACCTTCCTTAAGGTTTACACCGATCTCCTTAGCAACCTCCATCTTAAACTTGTTCATAGCGTTCTTTGCCTCTGGTACTGAACCAGAATTCTTTGTGTTTGCCATTGTAATGACCTCCATAAAAATATTATTAAGACTTATGTCTTGATAATATTATTGGCAGATACGCAAATACTATGATACCAAATTTTTACAATTACCGCCGCCGATATCAGCCAGCTAAAGATCAAAAGATTAATACTTCATTGGCTCCTCTTCGCCGTTCATGACTCTGAGTGCACCCTGTGCAAGAGCAAGAAGCTCATCCTCACCAGGATATACTGTGAAGTCTGCAATGAAGCCTGCTCTCTTCTTAAGCTCGTTGCATGTATGCTCAGAATATGCAATACCACCTGTAAGGATGATCTTGTCTACCTTACCTCTTAATACAGTTGACATTGCTCCTATATCCTTGGCAACCTGCTGATAGAAAGCGTCCTGAACAAGCTTTGCGTGCTCATCGCCTTCATTTACCATCTTCTCAAGATCTCTTGCGTCATTGCTTCCGATATATGCGTTAAATCCACCCTTACCAACAAGCTTCTTCATAACTTCCTGCTGTGTGTACTCTCCTGAGAAGCAAAGCTTAACAAGATCGCCTGATGGAACACCGCCGGCTCTCTCAGGTGAGAATGCACCCTCACCGTCAAGGGCATTATTTACATCTACGATACGTCCGTGATCATGGGCACCAACTGATACACCGCCACCCATATGGCATACGATAAGGTTGAGATCCTCGTACTTCTTACCTGTCTCCTTAGCGTATCTCTTAGCTACAGCCTTCTGGTTAAGAGCATGGAATACACTTCTTCTTGGAAGCTCAGGAACACCTGAAAGTCTTGATGATGGCATTAACTCGTCAACAACAACAGGGTCTACGATATATGATGGAACACCTATCTCATCACCTATCTCACGGGCAAGCACACCACCTAAGTTTGAAGCATGCTGTCCCTGCTTACCGATCTTTAAATCCTCTAAAAGCTCATCGCTTACAGGATATGTTCCGCCAGGGATAGGCTTAAGCATACCACCACGGCCTACGCATACATCAAGTGTATGTATGTCAAAATTTTTCTCGGCAAGAATGTCAAGGATAACCTTCTTTCTGAAGTCCTTCTGCTCAATAATGAGATTGAAGCCTGCAAGCTCCTCTGTTGTATGTCTCAATGTCTCTTCAAATAATAATGTCTCATCCTCGAACACACCGATCTTTGTTGATGTTGAACCTGGATTGATAATAAGAATCTTGTATGACATTTCCATAATCCTCCATTTTTATATTTTTTATTTGTTTGTCAATTCATATGCTCCGTCTTAACAGTCATCCGCATATTACTTATTCTTCATGTGCTCTGCAACAACAGCACCAAGAACAAGTGAATTCATCTTTACTTCAAATGTATCTGAACGTGATGTAAGGATTACAGGAGCTGCTGTACCTGTGATAAGGTTACCATTTACAACCTTTGTATTGTGAACAAGTGCCTTGTATGTGATATTTCCTGCATGGATATCAGGGAAAAGAAGAATATCAGCATCGCCAACGATCTTTCTTCCCTCTGCGCCCTTATGCTTTGCTGCCTCTGGGCATGTAGCAAGGTCAAATGAAAGTGGTCCGTCAACTATACAGTTCTTTATCTCTCCTGCTTCATTCATCTTTGTAAGCTCAGCCGCCTCAACAGTTGCAGGCATCTTAGGATTTACAACCTCTACTGCTGCAAGTGGAGCAACCTTAGGATTTGTGATGCCGCACGCCTCACAGATCTCTACTGTGTTGTTGATGATATTAACCTTGTCATCAAGTGATGGATAAGGAATAAATGCAACATCTGTAAGGAATAAAAGATGATCTACATCTGGAAGATCAAATACACATACATGTGAAAGTGGCTTACCAGTTCTTAAACCTACTTCCTTGTCAAGGAC
Source organism: Coprococcus sp. (assembly GCA_050872265.1). GTDB lineage: Bacteria > Bacillota > Clostridia > Lachnospirales > Lachnospiraceae > Coprococcus. The sequence goes on along the minus strand of JBNMGN010000002.1, from coordinate 44,209 downwards.
ACTCTTAAGGAAGTGCTTTGTATCTATAAGGCCCTTCATGTACATATCAGCCTTCTTGTTATGTACGAGTTCAACAGCCTTAAGTGCAGCCTGTACATCATCAGGCTCATTTATGATCTCATAGTCTGAAAGATCCATGTTGATGGATGCCGCGATCTCTCTGATCTTTGCCTCATCTCCAACAAGGATAGCGTCTGCAATCCCCTTCTCCTTAGCTGCTCTTACAGCCTCAAGAACTGCATCATCCTGTGCGCAGCAAACTGAAACAGTTTTCTTCTCACACTTCTTTACCTGCTCAATCAAATCTCCAAAACTCTTTGTCATCTTTCTTACCTCTCTTAATTTATTCTATCTAAAACAGTAACCAGAGTACTACGCACTCTTCGTTTAAAAAAACCAGCCTTATCGTATCACTAAAAAATTAAAAGGTCAACTGTATTTGATCAGCCCTCCGGATACACAAGTCTGTCCTCGGTTATGTTATATAAAACCTCTGTCAGGAATTTCTCTGCATAATAATTTGCCATTGACAGGTTCATATCCTGATAATTTCCACATTCTCTTGGATTTGCTCCGGGTACAGGATCCTGATAGTGTCTTATAAATTCAAACATTGATATCATAAGCTCCACTATGTCCTTTGACTCATAATCTCCTGCCAGTATCAGATAAAAGCCTGTACGGCAGCCCATAGGACCGAAATACACAACCTTATCCTTATACTTCTCATCATTTCTTAAAAATGTAGCTCCAAGATGCTCTATGGTGTGCACCTCAGCTGTATTCATCACCGGCTCGAAGTTCGGCTTTGTGATCCTTATGTCAAATGTTGTTACGATCTCATTACCTACCTTATCCTTCCTGGATACATATATACCCGGATTAAGAATAAGATGATTTATCTTAAAGCTTGCGATCTTCTCCATAATACTTCTCTCCTTATCATTGAACACATTCCATGAGAACACTGTATCTGACAGATGTCCATGGATGCATCTCTTGTCAAAATGTACCGTTAAAAACTCTTTATTATCTCTGTCATCATCTTTATGCTGTTATCTATTGCCATAGCTGCAAATGTAGGATAGTCCATATCCGCAGTGTCGTCAGCCTTATCTGATATGGCTCTGCACACTAAGAACGGAACCTTGTTAAGGCTTGCAACATGTCCAATGGAAGCACCTTCCATCTCAGCACACAGTCCGCCGAACTGCTTCACCAGCCATTCCTTCTTCTCCCTGCTTGATATGAACTGGTCTCCGCTTACAACCCTGCCTGTGAACACGCCCACTGTAAGTCCACAGTCCTTTACAGCATTCTTTGCTATATCAAGAAGATGTTCGTCAGACTTAAACACACTCATCTCCGTGTCAGGGATTATTCCAGGCTCGTATCCAAGGGCAGCCACATCCATATCATGCTCCACTGCGTCATAAGCGAACACTATATCACCTATGTTGATATCCGCATTAAGGGAACCGGCTATTCCTGTGTTGATGATACCGTCAACATTAAACACATCTATCATGGTCTGTGTACACATGGCAGCATTTACCTTGCCTACGCCACATTTAACAACCACAACATTCTTACCTTCTATTGTGCCCTTATAGAAGTCCATGCCGGATCTCTTTATAAGCTCCGGCTCAGCCATCATCTCTTTAAGCTTGACGACCTCCTCTTCCATGGCACCGATTATACCTAATAAACTCATACGCATCTCCATTTCCATTTTTTCATTCTACATGCCTTAAACTCCGTCAACAGACTGATCAAAAATCATCCCAAAATTCCCGGGCTGATATAAGATCCGCAGCTTAAAATACTCCGAAGGACTGTAACAGAAGAATTATCAAAAGAACAGGTGCTATGAATTTTATCATGACCACATAAAGTCCCTTTCTTCTGAACTTATTCTGTCCGCCATTTGTAACTTCATCTATTATAGTTCCAGGCTTTACGATCCAGCCGATAAATATACATGTAAGCAATGCTACAATAGGCATCATGATATTATTGCTGAGGAAATCCATGATATCAAGGATCTGACCTGTACTTCCTGTTGGAAGCTTCACCTCGAAGTAAAGCTTATTATATCCAAGGCATACAACTACGAGAGTAATAATGGCATATGCAAGACATATGATAGTACTCTTTACTCTCGAGAACTTGAACCTATCCATTATACCGGACACGATTGCTTCCATGACTGATACCGAAGACGTAACAGCTGCAAATGATGTCATAAGGAAGAATACAAAGCCTATTATATTTCCTATAGAACCCATGGCATCAAATACCTTAGGCAGTGAAACAAACATAAGTCCAGGTCCTCCGGACATTCCCTCTGTTCCCATGAACACATAAACTGCAGGAACTATCATCATGCCGGCAAGCATTGCAACAATAGTATCAAAAATCTCGATCTGGTTAATGGAAGCCATAAGGTTCACGTCCTTCTTGACATACGAACCATAGGTAACCATGATACCCATGGCAACACTGATAGAGAAGAACAGCTGTCCCATAGCGTCCATAACTATCATACAGAATTGTTTAACAGTCATACCGGAGAAATCCGGTATAAGATACATCTTAAGTCCTTCTAAGCCTGTTCTCACTGTACCATTATCTGTTTCATGGCTTAAGGTTATGGAATAAATTGATATTCCGAGTATAAGCAGAAGCAGTATAGGCATAAGTATCTTGCTTATACGCTCAATTCCATTGTCGACTCCAAGGAATACAACAAGTGCTGTAACCAGAAGATAAATTATACCAAACACCATAGGTGCATAATCAGAGGTTATGAACCCAGTAAAAAACGTATCGGCAACAGCGGACTTACCTGCCCCTGTAAGGTATACGGTAAAATACTTAAATACCCAGCCACCGATGGTACAGTAATATGGAAGTATGATAACCGGAACCAGCCATGCCAGTATTCCGATTCCATTCCAGCCCTTGTGCAGAATCCCATATGCCGTAAGTGGTCCCTGTCCTGTTCTTCTTCCTATTGCTATCTCTGTTGTAAGAAGTGTAAATCCAAAGCTCAGTGCAAGGATAATGTATACCAGTATGAATACACCACCATGATCCTTTGCTGCAAGATATGGAAATCTCCATATATTACCAAGTCCCACTGCACTTCCTGCCGCAGCAAGAACAAATCCTATCTTTCCTGAAAAGTTTCCTCTTTTCTCCCCCATGTGTCACCTTTTGATCCTCTGTCTCTTTCGCAGAAGATCTTCCCTTTCTTAAATTTTTCACCTGCCAGGCTTACCCGGTCAAATTATTTTTATTTATATATAATATACCGCTCTGATCTTATACTGATCCTTTAGACTGTCCAGTCATATGGTGTTATCTGGTATACATAGTAGTTAAGCCAGTTGGCATACAACGTATTTGCATGACATCTCCACGACTTGACTGGTGTCTTTGTCGGGTCATTGTCGGGATAATAATTCACCGGTATGTCCGGATTAAGACCCTTCTTCATATCCCTGTTATATTCCTTATCAAGAGTAAGAACGTCATACTCAGGGTGCCCGGTTACAAATATATTCTTTCCACCATCACCTATAATGAGATATGGTCCGGCAACATCTGACTCAGCCACGATCTCAAGATGAGGATTGTTCACTATATCCTCCTTTGATACACCTGTATACCTTGAATGCGGCACAAAAAATGTATCATCAAAGCCCCTTACCAGTGGGGTCTTCTTGTGAAATGTATGATGCTCATAAATACCCGAAAGCTTCTTCGGAAGATCATACTTAGGAACACCATATCTGTAATAAAGTCCAGCCTGGGCTCCCCAGCATATATGCATGGTTGAGGTTACGTTATCCTCTGACCAGTCCATTATCTCCCTGAGCTCATCCCAGTAATCCACATCCTCAAATTCATACCTTTCAACCGGTGCACCTGTTATTATGAAGCCATCCCATTTTTTATTCCTTACACTTGAGAAGTCCTCATAAAATCTGTCAAGATGTCCCTTAGTTACATTCTTTGACTGGTATGTCATGGTTCTGAGCAGCGTTATATTAACCTGAAGAGGTGTATTTGAAAGGCTTCGCATAAGCTGCAGTTCTGTTTCTTCCTTCAAAGGCATAAGGTTTAAGATAAGGATATTAAGAGGTCTTATCTCCTGACCTACAGCTCTTCTGGTTCCCATGACGAATATATTCTCATCTTCCAGTATCTTCTTTACAGGTAAATCATCATCTATTCTTATTGGCATATTTATCATTTCCTTTCATTGCTTGTTCAATAATCCGTACTTCTTTATCGGAATATCTGCAAAAATGCCATTTTAAGACAAAAGTTTCATATAATCCTCTTCGGATATAACAGGCACGTTAAGACTTCTTGCCTTTTTATTCTTTGAGGACTGGGAGTTCACATCATTGTTTATAAGATATGATGTCTTTGATGACACAGACCCGGCAACCTTTCCTCCAAGGCTCTCGATCTCTGCCTTTAAGGTGTCTCTGTTATCATAATGGTTAAGTGCTCCGGTAACTACAAAGGTCATTCCTTCAAATATCTGCTCTGCGGTATTTTCCGCCACCTGAAATTCCAGTTCTCGTCTCAACTTTTCTATAGTATCACAATTTTCCTTATTTTCAAAGTATCTTACTATATCTCCCGCCATAATATTTCCGATACCGTCAATTTCTACCAGCTCGTCATATCCGGCATGCATGATCTTATCCAGGTCATCCTTGAAATATCTTGCGATGACCTTGGCGTTGGCCTCGCCTACTCCCTGTATTCCAAGACCATTTAAAAGTCTTGCCACAGTGGTCTTTCTGGAGGTATCCACAGCCTCAATAAGCTTCATGTAGGACTTTTCTCCAAAGCCCTCCATGCCTGTTATCTCTTCCCTGTATCTGTCCAGATGATACAGGTCATCAAAGCTATCAAGATATCCGGAATCTATGAATTTCTCCAGAGTTGACTCGGACAGTCCGTCGATATTCATGGCATTTCTTGACACGAAATGTCCAAATGACTTAAGCTTCTTGGCAGGGCAATACTCATTTGTACAATAAAGGGTCTCCACACCCTCCTCATTCCTTATCTCTGTCTCACCGCCGCATACAGGACAGGACTTAGGTATCTCTGCACTGCCGCTTCTTGTAAGATTTTTTGATATCTGAGGAATTATCATGTTGGCCTTATATACAGCTATCTCATCTCCAATGCCAAGTTCAAGGGATTTTACTATACTGACATTATGGACACTCGCCCTGCTCACAGTTGTTCCTTCCAGCTCTACAGGGTCGAATACTGCAACAGGATTTATAAGTCCTGTTCTCGAAGCACTCCAGCATATATCTGTAAGGTGTGTTACCGCCTCTTCATCAGCCCATTTGAACGCCATGGAATCCCTTGGGAACTTGGCAGTTCTTCCAAGGCTCCTGCCATAGGCTATATCATCAAGTACCACCACAAGGCCATCGGAAGGGAAATCGTTGTTTCCTATCTTCTCGGAGAACATCTTAACCTTATCCTTAAGATCTGCCCCATCGGTAAGATAGTGCTCAACCACCTCAAAGCCCTGGGACTCAAGCCAGTCAAGCTGACCGTTAAAGGAATTGCCCAGATCCACATCATCCCCTGCCACCAGATTAAAAGCGAAGAAATTCACGTTTCTCTCTCTCGTTATCTTGTTATTTAACTGTCTTACGGATCCACTGCAGAGATTTCTCGGGTTCTTATATTTTGCCGATACATCTGTAATGGCGTCATTTATCCTGTTGAAGTCTGAATATCTTATAACTGCCTCACCACGGATTATAAGCTTTCCTTTATATCCGATCCTGTGGGGTATATTCACAAACATCTTTGCATTTCCTGTAATGACCTCACCGATCTCTCCGTTTCCTCTGGTTACCGCCTTGACCAGCTCACCGTTCTCATAGGTCAGAACAACCGTAAGTCCATCCATCTTCCAGGATATGACTCCCTTATTATTCCCAAGCCATGAGGCAAGGGCGTCCACATCCTTCGTCTTGTCAAGAGAAAGCATAGGGCTCTCATGTCTCTCCCTTGGAAGCTCACTTAATATTTCATAACCAACCTTAACAGTTGGGCTGTTTGACAAAACTATACCTGTGTCCTTTTCAAGTTTACATAATTCGTCATAAAGCTTATCATATTCGAAATTGCTCATAATCTCTGTATCTTCCTGATAATACTTCATGGCAGCATAATTAAGTGTCTTCACCAGCTCTTTTATTCTGTCTATATCCTTCATAAGATCCCCCTTAATGCTTTCCAACCAATCGTCTCAGCTCGCTCTCTTCCTTAGAGGTAAGCGGTCTTAGCTCTCCCGGTCTCATATCTCCAAGCCTCACATTCATGACCCTTATCCTCTTAAGATTTACAACCTTGTATCCAAAATAATCGCACATTCTTCTGATCTGTCTGTTCAATCCCTGGGTAAGTATTATTGTAAATGAATAATTGTCCAGCTTTCTTAATCTGCATTTCTTGGTAACCGTATCCAGTATAGGAACTCCTTCGCCCATGGCTCTTAAAAATTCCTCCGTAACAGGTTTATTCACCCTTACCCTGTACTCTTTTTCATGATTATTTACCGATTTCTGTATGCTGTTTGACAGGTCTCCGTCATTTGTAAGCAGCAGAAGTCCCTGGGAATCCTTATCAAGTCTTCCCACATACTGAAGTCTTACGGGATAATCTATATGGGCAAATATATTGTCCTTATCTCTCTCATCCGCTGTGCAGGTAAGACCTATGGGCTTATTATATGCAAGAACCACCATCTTATCTGCCGGTCTCACAATACGTCCGTTAAATGTGACCTTGTCGCCCGGCATGACCCGCTGTCCCATCTCAGCAGTCTTTCCGTTGATACTCACCCTGCCATCTGATATATATGTATCGGCAGTTCTTCTGGAACATACACCAGCCTCACTGAGATATTTGTTTAATCGTATTCCTTCACTCTCCGCCATTAGATTATCTCCATTTCAGTTTTGTTTATTTAGTGTTTTCTATAGTTTTATCCATGCAAATAGATATTTTGGAGAAAAAAATAAACTTTTTCTCATTTTTCACTTGTTTTTTTAAACTATATAATATATAATTCAATCATCACAAGGGCGTGTTTCATTATGAAATACGCCTTTTTCCGTAATTATCTGAACAAAATAATAAATTATATAGAAAAGGATGTGGCACATATGGACGCTATCGACAGAAAAATATTACATTTACTTCAGACAAATGCAAGAACTCCTCTTAAGTATCTTGCCAGTAAGGTTTTCCTCTCTTCTCCTGCTGTCTCAGCAAGAATAGACAGGCTGGAAAAAAGCGGTATAATCACAGGATACCACGCTTCTGTTAATCCGGAAGCCCTTGGATATCACATCACCGCCTTTATTCATATGGCTCTTGACCCTAAGCAGAAGCCAACCTTCTATCCTTTTATCGATTCATGCCCTAATGTGCTTGAATGTAACTGTGTTACCGGCTCATACTCAATGCTTATGAAGGTATGCTTTCCAAGCACCATGGAGCTGGACGCCTTTATCGGTCAGCTTCAGAAATTTGGAAATACTGAGACACAGATCGTGTTCTCAACACCGGTCCAGACCAGAGGGATAGATATCACCCCTGACGGAAGCGATGCCGAAGCCATCTGATACACAAGTCACACATTATTTATACAGATCATACATTATATAGATTATATAAAAAGCTGCCTTTCTTAAAAGCAGCTTTTTTTATCATATCCTTTGTAAGTCCATACCTACTGGGCAGACTCTGTAGAAGCTTCTGTTTCTGCCTGTGTGTCTGCTTCTGAAGATGAATTATCCTCAGAGGTTGTCTCCTCAGTTGAACCATCACCGGTATTGTCTGTATCTGTAGGATGTATCTTGTCATAGAAATCCTTAAAGGTAGGATCATTATTATAGAGATACTGTACATTGTCACTTACATGAGCATATATCTTCTGTATATCAGACTTCGCTATTACATTGTTTATATAACTCTCAATGCCGGTTGATCTGTTTTCGTTGATCTTATATGTACCGTCACTCTGCTTTGCCACATAGAAGGATTCAATATTAAGCGGATTAGAATCAACATCGGCAATAACAAGATTTGAAAGTACAAATACCACCTTGCCGTTATCATCATATCCATCTGTCACATAGCAGGTAACATTCTTATATTCCTTAATAAACTCCGCAGCGGAATTTACCTTTGACATATCATCATAGTTCTCTGTCTCAAGAACGCAGGCCTTAAGTCCCTCCTGGTCACAGTTCACCTTAGCTGTAAGGAAAGCATTTATCACATCTGTGATGGCTGTATCGTCACACTTCTTATAAGAAGCATTCTCAGGAATATCAAGCTCAACAGAATTGCTCTTACCCACCTCATCAGCAGAAACCTCTTCTGTTGAAGTTTCCTCAGAACCGGTCTGTTCCGTATTCTGGGCAACTGTGGTATTTCCTGTATTCCCCTTATCCTTGGAGGTATCTCTTATAAAGAAGAAATACACATAGGCAACACATAACACTGCAAATAATATCCAGCAGGTAACAAGTGGAGCAGCCGATGGCTTCTTAGGACCATTGTAATCCTTCTTCTCAGGACGCTCGTCCCACATATCGCCAAAGGCGTCATCTATGTACTGCTTATTATTCTTATAGTCTGTATCATCCTGATAATCCTCAGCATAGGCTTCACCATCATCCTCATACTGATCGTCATCAGCGTATTCCCCGCCGTCTTCGTACTGATCCTCTTCAGAATACTCTTCACCATCGGCATAAGCTTCATCCTCGGCGTATTCCCCGCCGTCTTCGTACTGGTCATCTTCAGAATACTCTTCACCATCGGCATAAGCTTCATCCTCGGCGTATTCCCCGCCATCTTCGTACTGATCCTCTTCAGAATACTCTTCGCCGTCAGCATAGGCTTCATCCTCAGCGTATTCCCCATCCTCCGGGTACTCTACATCATCATCGTAATCAGCTTCATCATCATAAGCTGTCTCGTCGTCATACACTTCATCGTCATATTCAGTATCATCATATGATGTGTCGTCGTATAATGTATCTTCATTTATATCTGTATTCGGCAGATCATCATAAATTTCTTCGTTTTTCTTATTCTTCTTTTTATTCTTAGCCATTGCAAGCACCGAACCTTTCGTTTCACACTCTGTCTGTAATTATACAAGGTGAATATTAACATTATCATTGTCAAATTGCAAGTTCATATTAAATGCAAAATATTCCACAGCACTAAAATAATATTTGCTAATAACAGCTTTTTGTATTAAAATACTCTTGTTGCACCAGTAGCTCAGTGGATAGAGCAATGGCCTCCGGAGCCATGTGCGGTGGTTCGATTCCACTCTGGTGCGTATATAAAAGGACCCGTGAAAAAATGATTGCTCATCTTTTCACGGGTCCTTTTACTTTTATTGTAATGATGTCCATGACATCGTTACGCTGCAGCAGCCCCTATTTCTAATGGTTGCTGCTCTACTTGTGTGTTTCTCAAGTCCCCTGAGGAAGCACCGCCTCAGATCCTATGATCCAAAACAGCGTTGACGAAATAGGGACTGTGTTACATAGTTACTGTTACGAACTTGCAGATAAAGAGGATTGCAATGATCGCTACTACGATATCCTTCTTCTTGAACTTTCCTGTGAAGAGGGCGATAACTGTGTAAGAAATTGCACCGATACCGATACCATTTGAAATTGAGTATGTGAGTGGCATCATGATAAGAGTAAGGAATGCAGGAACTGCTGATCCCATATCTTCCATGTCTACCTTAGCGAAGTTCTTAGACATAAGAACACCTACGTATATAAGAGCAGGAGCTGTTGCACAGCTTGGAACAATGCTTGCAAGTGGGCTTAAGAATAAGCACACAACGAAACATGCAGCAGTGATAACACTGGCAAAACCTGTTCTACCGCCGGCACCAACACCTGAAGCTGACTCTACGAATGTTGTACATGTTGATGTACCGAGTACGGCACCTGATACTGTACCGATAGAGTCACAGAGCATTGACTGATCAAGGCTTATAGGATCACCGTTTTCATCAAGCATACCTGCTGAAGTTGCTGTACCATAGATAGTTCCAAGAGTATCGAACATATCTACGAGACAGAATGCTACAACAAGCATGATAGCTGAGAATATACCACCAATATAAGAGCTGTCAACAAGTGCTGACCATGCGTCACCATTGAATACACCTAAGAATCCGATCTCGCCGAAATCCTTGAATGACTGTGAGATACCGCTTACGTCAAAGCTTGGAACCTCCCACATCATTACCCAGTAAAGAACTGTTGAGATGAGGATACCGATAATAACACTTGCCTTTAATCCACGTCTTGCAAGAGCTGCAATGATGAATACACCAAGGATAGCTACAAGAACAGGTACGCACTGTCTCCAAACATCAAATGATGTTGTAACAACACCGTCAACCTCTGAACCGATAGAAGAAATTCTTCCGTGGAAATCAAAGAACTGAACAAATGTATAAGGATTGTCCTCTATTATTCCTGCGTTCTTTAATCCGATAAGGGCGATAAAGAGACCGATACCTGCTGATATTGACTTCTTGAGACATTCAGGAAGTGAAACCGCAATATACTTTCTGAGTCCTGTAACTGAAAGAATAAGGAAAACCACACCTGAAAGGAATACTACCACAAGACCTGACTGATAACCTGTGATAACATCTGCACCGGCGAAGAATGCACCTGATACAAATATTGTACAGAAGAATGAGTTAAGACCCATTCCACAAGCCTGGGCAAATGGCATTTTAGCTACAAACGCCATAAGTAATGTACCGATAATAGCTACAAGGATTGATGCGATGTATACAGAATTCCATATCTTACCCATAGCTACAGGGTCTGCACCAAGTCCTACCAACCAGCCGTTTGCACCTTCTGCCGCAACCTGGTTTGGATTTACAAAGATGATATATGCCATAGCAAAGAATGTTGTGATTCCGGCAAATATCTCTGTTTTTACTGAACTTCCTCTTTCGGAAATCTTAAAAAATTTGTCCATTTTTGCTCTCTCCTGATTTAGTTTTTTGGTAATATTCTCATCTCAGATTTATTTCCTTTAAACTCTTCCCCTCCTATTCGTCAAAGTAGAGATACTAATATTACGTTTTTACCCTACTATATTAACATATTTTGACGATTTTCAAAGTGATAATGACGAGATATTTTATATTTTTTAAATTTTTATGAAAAAATCTGAAATTTTATTCCTTTATTGCACTGATGAAATCCTTGAGCTTTGCCTTCTTGCCACTGAAGAACATCATGCCCTTGTACAGCCTTGCCGCAACGTAGAGTATAAATATTCCCGATACAACGGAAATAAGCAGTGACACTATAGCCATAGGAATGGAGAGTTCACCGATGAGCACACTTCCGGGAGCCGTCATTGCTGCAGAAAACGGCACAAGGTTATACGCCAGGGAGATATTGTAATTTCCCGATGCAGTTAATCCTGAAGCAAACATAACCAACATGAAGGCTGCCACAAGAGGAAGTATAAATATACCCTGGACATTCGATGCGTCCTCAGGTCTTGCAAGTGCTGAGCCTGCCAGCCCTGCCAGCATAAGGTAAAATACCAGGCCTGCAATAAAAAGCAGTACCGCAAGAACTATTGAAGCACCGGAAAATCCCATACCGTCAAACCACCCTCTTAAAAGCTCCAGAATCGTTGTCACAACACTGTCTTCCACTCCAAGAACAGTCCTTGAAAGAACATCTCCAGCCAGTATGCCTCCGATGATACAGCCTATCCATATAATAAACTGAAGCACGCAGGCAGTTACCATAGCCAGTATCTTGCCACTCACCAGGGCATAAGGCGTCACAGACATCATTATCTGCTCAACAAGCTTACTGGTCTTCTCCATAGGCACATCGGCACATATCTGCTGACCGTAGATAAGCACTGCAAAATATATGATCATTACAAATGCCAGTATCATAATAACCGCAACAGCCTGCCTGCTCTGGGGTTCACTTTCCCCACCGATCTTTGAAACATTAATTCCCACGGGAAGCATTACCTGGACTATCTGATCCTCAGTAAGACCTGACACCTGGAACAGATGTGTCTTGAAACATGGAACAAGATATTCCTCCATGGCTGAGGTGTTAAAATCCACCTGTCCATCTTCCGCACCATCGGTATTTCCAAAGATAACACACAGCACAAAGGAATCACCGGATTTCTTCTGTACCACCACATACTGTGCTCCCTCATTGTCCACCAGTTCCTCCGGGCTTTTGTCAGATTTGACAAATTCCGTATCGGCGGCGTCCTCATATCCCAGTGCCGCTCCATACATGCTGTAATCAGGAACTCCAAGTCCTGTCTCATCTATGACATAAACCTTATCTGCACTATATGTATACTGATCATCACTGCCGGTCTTATCACCCATTATCATGATAAATATGCTCAATCCGGCAAGAAGAAACACCGCAAGTATTATAGTGACTGCCAGATACTTTTTTGATTTCATATGCATTCCGAGATTGTATGAAAACACCGTTTTAAATCCGTGCATTTTATTTTTCATTTCCGGCAGCCTCCTTTCTGATAAAAGCATATCTTGCCATAGTCAGCATTTCCTTCACCCCGATAGGATTACCATTCATAACTATGACATTCTCATATACGGACGCAACAAATCTGAGCAGTAAAATAGCAAATATCACCATTACAATAACCGATATTGCCACCATGGCAAGGCCTGCCTTGCCAATTATTATCATGCCCGGCAGTACCATCACAGAGGTGAGAGGAAAATAAGCACAGAAATTCACAAATCCGTTCACTCCTGCGCCCATCATGGTATTAGCTGCTGCAAATGACATGAAGAACGATATAAGTATTACCATGCTGTATACCTTCATTCCCTGTTGAAGATCTTCCATCCTGCTTACTGACGCAGCGAATAATGCTGCAAGCATTCCATACATGATCATGCCGATTATAAGTATCACTATACAGGCTGCGTATCCCTTCACATCAAGTCCTGTAAGAACCTCAAAAGGTATCACACTCTTACCGCCTGATGAAACTCCGCTTCCAATAACAGTGTCCGTGAGCTTCTTTGACAGAACTGCCACAGCACTTATTATAAGTACCTGTCCAACAGTTGCCACCAGCATGGCCATGATCTTGCCGAACATAAGTGCCATAGGCCTTACAGTTGTCATAAGGTATTCCACGATCCTGTTGGCTTTCTCCTCCACGACCTTATTTGCCACAAGGGAAGCGGACATGACGATTATCATATAAAACAGTATGAGCATTACATATATAACTGAATACTGTGTGAGGGATATGGCCTTGACCTCATCTGTCTTACTGAACTTCTCAATATCCATAACCTCTGTGGTTACTCCGGCTGTCACCTTCATAAGTGTATCCTTATCAATATTAAGGATCTTAACCTTATATTCAGAAAACCAGTTTTCTATCTCTGTCCCCAGAGAATATACGTCATCCTCGGATACCTTGCTGTTCTCAGGATAATACATATCAAATATATATCCTCCCGATTCCAGATCCATCTTAGCCCTGAGTATGACCGCATTTTCATTTTCTTCATCTACTTTATTGTAAAAGCTGTCTATGTCGTCTTCACTGTAATCTTGATCTTCGAACATATCAGTCACATTGATATCTTTATTCTTAAGCTCAACCGGCAGTTCCGGAATATTGGTTTCATTTATCACATACAGATTTTCTACAGAAGATGAATCTGCTGATGAAATTCCACTGTTCTGTATTATGGCCATAACCGGAAATGCGGCAGCAGCCACCCCCAGCAATATAGTAAATGCTATTATGAAGGATTTCTGCTTAAGAGTCTGCCTGAGGGTGAATTTAAAGACATATCCAAAACCTGTAAAATCACTTTTCTTCATTTACATCCCCTACTTTCTCAACAAAGATCTCATGTAATGATGGTTCTGCCAGTTCAAACCTGATGATGTTCACCCCTGCGTCAACAAGCTTGTGAAGAAGTTCCTTAGCCTGCTCCTCCCTGTCAAGCTTGACCATTGTTGCGTCGGGCGTCTCCTCTGTGATCTTAAGTCCCAGATCATTTATATATGAGCTTATATCCTCCTCTGCCTTGACTATGAGATTTACTCTTCCATAGCTCTTCTTTATCTCATTTAAGTTACCGCTAAGCACCACCTTGCCGTGATTTAATATAGTGATATCGCTGCAGAACTCCTCTATGGTCGCCATCTGATGGGAGCTCATGATTATGTATTTGTCATTTGCAGCTACCTCATGGATTATATCCTTGAAGATATTGGTATTAACGGGATCAAGACCTGACAAAGGCTCATCCAGTACGATTATGTCAGGATCTGCGATCAAGGTTGCCATAAGCTGTACCTTCTGCTGATTTCCCTTACTTAACTGGTCTGCCTTATAAGGCTTGGCAGGAACCTTTCTTCCCTTCTTCATAACCGGCTCCGGATAGAAATATTCCGTAAGCTTTAATTTCTCAGCCCAGTACTTTATCCTTTCCGCAGCCTGTTTCTTAGGCACATTCTTAAGTGCGGCGAAGTAGAGCATTTGATCCATAAGTGTGACCTTAGGATAAAGACCTCTCTCCTCTGCCAGATAGCCTACATTTACCTCTTCCGTGGAAAGGGGCTTTCCGTTAAATAGCACCTCGCCCTCATCACGCTTAAGCATACCCAATATCATTCTTAAGGATGTTGTCTTACCTGCTCCGTTTGTACCTAACAGAGCATATACTCCCGGACTGTCCATGGTAAATGACAGATGATCCACAACCACTCTGTCTCCATAGCTCTTCACCAGGTCTTTTATTTCAAGTCCCATATTTCTTTCCTCCCATAAAATGAATAAAGGGCTGCCACATTATTCTTCGTGCCAGCCCTTTGAGATTTTAAATGTTCATTTCGTGTCTATAATATAAACCCATATCAGGTTTAAATCAACATCCAACGATCATATGTTTATTAATGTTTGTTTAAGATGTATATCTTATTTGTCTGTTATCTCGCTGTGGAGCTGCTGTAATGACTTGCTCTCACAGTTGTCATGAGTCTTAAGGTACTCTATTCCCTCGATAGTTGCCTTGGCAGCAGCTATTGTGGTCATGTAAGGAGTCTTTGTCTTGATGGCAGCCTTTCTTAAGTAGCTGTCATCATTTACACTTTCCTTGCCGATAGGGGAGTTGATTATAAGATCAATCTCACCATTTGTAATGGCATCAAGTACATTTGGACGACCCTCATAGAGCTTCTTTATCTTCTTGGCAGGTATTCCTGCTGCTGTGATGAGGTCACAGGTATTACCTGTAGCTACGATATCGAAGCCTGCAGCATTATATCTCTTGGCAAGGGCTACGATATCCTCCTTATCCTTTCTGTTTACTGACATAAGGACCTTACCTGACATAGGAAGCTTAGAACCTACGCCCTCCTGAGCCTTGAAGAATGCCTCACCATATGATGGTGAAAGTCCGAGAACCTCACCTGTTGAACGCATTTCAGGTCCGAGTATAGGGTCAACCTCCTGGAACATATTGAATGGGAATGCAGCTTCCTTAACACCATAGTAAGGAATGTTCTTCTCCTTAAGTTCAGGAACCGGTGATGGTCTTCCTGTAAGCTCACTTGTGATTATATCTGTTGCGATAGGTACCATTCTTACATTACATACCTTTGAAACAAGAGGTACTGTACGGGACGCTCTTGGATTTGCCTCAAGAACATATACCTTACCCTTCTCAATAGCATACTGCATGTTCATAAGACCCTTTACATGCATTTCCTCTGCTATCTTTCTTGTATATTCCTTAATTGTCTTAACATTCTCCTCTGAGATATGTACTGATGGGATGATACATGCCGAATCTCCGGAATGTACACCGGCTAACTCTACATGCTCCATAACGGCAGGGACAAATGCATGTGTTCCGTCACTTATGGCGTCTGCCTCACACTCAAGAGCATTGTTAAGGAAACGGTCGATAAGTATTGGTCTGTCAGGAGTCACACCGACTGCTGCCTTCATGTAGTCTGCCATGCTGGCGTCATCATATACAACTTCCATTCCACGTCCGCCGAGAACGTATGAAGGACGGACCATTACAGGATAACCTATGCTGTTGGCAATGGAAACTGCCTCATCAACAGTTGTAGCCATTCCTGACTCAGGCATTGGGATCTCAAGTTTATCCATCATCTCTCTGAACAGGTCTCTGTCCTCTGCAAGGTCGATAACCGCAGGAGATGTTCCAAGGATCTTAACACCATTTCTCTCAAGATCTGCTGCAAGGTTAAGTGGAGTCTGACCACCAAACTGTGCGATAACCCCCAGTGGCTTCTCCTTCTTATATATACTTAATACATCCTCAAGTGTTAATGGCTCAAAGTACAGCTTATCTGATGTATCATAGTCTGTTGAAACCGTCTCAGGGTTACAGTTGACGATTATTGTCTCAAATCCAAGCTTCTTTAATGCAAGTGCTGCATGTACACAACAGTAATCAAACTCGATACCCTGCCCTATTCTGTTAGGACCACCGCCAAGGATCATGATCTTTCTGTTGTCTGTAGCCTCGCTCTTGTCCTCAGCATTGTATGTTGAGTAATAGTAAGCACTGTCTTCTGTACCTGATACATGTACGCCTTCCCATGCCTCCTCTACTCCAAGCTCGATCCTCTTGTTTCTGATATCATCCTCTGATATCTCGAGAAGCTGGCTTAAGTACTTGTCTGAGAAACCGTCCTTCTTAGCCTGGATAAGAAGCTCATCTGTTGGAAGACCTCCCTTATACTTAAGGATCTCCTCCTCTTCAAGAACAAGCTCTCTCATCTGCTGTATGAAGTAATGCTTAACCTTTGTAAGCTCAAATATCTCATCATCTGTAGCACCCTTTCTGAGAGCCTCATACATAATGAAATGTCTCTCGGATGATGGTGTGATAAGCATGTTAAGAAGCTCTTCCTTTGAAAGTGTATCGAAGTTCTTGGCATGACCAAGACCGTATCTTCCGATCTCAAGGCTTCTGATAGCCTTCTGGAAGGCTTCCTTGTAGTTCTTACCGATACTCATTACTTCACCTACGGCACGCATCTGTGTACCAAGCTTATCCTCTACACCCTTGAACTTCTCAAATGCCCAGCGTGCGAACTTGATAACCACGTAATCTCCGTCAGGTACATATTTGTCAAGGGTTCCGTACTTACCGCATGGGATATCCTTAAGTGTAAGACCTGTTGCAAGCATTGCTGATACAAGGGCGATAGGGAAACCTGTTGCCTTTGACGCAAGAGCTGATGAACGGGATGTACGAGGGTTGATCTCTATAACTATTATTCTGTCTGATACTGGATCATGGGCGAACTGTACATTTGTACCACCTACAACCTGTACCTTATCTACTATCTTATATGCCTGCTCCTGAAGCTTCTTCTGACATTCCTCAGAAATTGTAAGCATAGGTGCTGAACAGAATGAATCACCTGTGTGTACTCCAAGTGGATCGATATTCTCAATAAAGCATACTGTGATCATGTTGCCTTCACAGTCACGTACTACCTCAAGCTCAAGCTCTTCCCATCCGAGGATAGACTCCTCAACAAGAACCTGACCTACAAGACTTGCCTGAAGACCTCTTGCACATACCACCTTAAGCTCTTCCTTGTTGTATACGAGACCACCGCCGGCTCCACCCATTGTGTAAGCAGGGCGAAGTACTACAGGATAACCTAACTTGTCTGCAATAGCAAGTGCCTCATCAACTGTATAGGCAACCTCACTTCTTGCCATCTCGATACCCAGCTCGTTCATTGTCTTCTTGAACTCGATTCTGTCCTCGCCTCTTTCAATGGCGTCAACCTGAACACCGATAACCTTTACATTATACTTATCAAGGATTCCAGCCTTATAAAGCTCTGAACAAAGATTAAGTCCTGACTGACCACCAAGATTAGGGAGTAACGCGTCAGGGCGTTCCTTCTTAATGATCATCTCAAGACGTTCTACATTAAGGGGTTCAATATATGTAACATCTGCTGTCTCCGGATCTGTCATGATAGTTGCCGGATTGGAATTAACAAGGACGATCTCATATCCAAGCTTTCTAAGGGCTTTACACGCCTGTGTTCCTGAATAATCGAACTCACATGCCTGACCTATAACTATAGGACCTGATCCAATAATAAGTACTTTGTTTATATCTGTTCTCTTTGGCATAATTACCTCCACTGTATTTTTATTCAATTTCTTATTATACACAATTTAATTAATTTAATAAACAGGGAAACTTAATTTTTTTAATATTTTTTTGTATAAATATGCACCTGCAAATGTGATTGGCTTACAACTTTTCACTGTCTGACAGCCGGTCACATTTTTCAGGTGCTTCCATACGGTTAATTATATGTATTTACAGGTCTGCTCCACCAGTTAATGGGTTTACCTTGGCGGTAATTTCGGTGACTGTAAGCTTCGCTACAGCGGTACGGGAAACAGCACTTTTGTTGTACTGAAAATCCCTGGTCTCATCATATCTGTCCATTATGATGTCATCTATTGCCTGCTGCCTTTTATCACCTTCAAGGAACTCAACCGCTGCCTGCCCCATGACACATTTGTATCTCATGGTCACATCCTTCTGCTCCACCAGACAGTCCATCTTAAGGGGAATATCCATCTCGAAGCTGCACACAGGATTAGCCTTTAACATTTCATACTTTCTTCCTGCCATGGCTCCGTGTATATACAGGCAGAGCGTTCCGGCTTCCACCTTGTAGGCGAAATTCACCGGAACTATATAAGGATAAGCTCCATCTGCCAGCCCCAGCCTTACTATGTCGCACTCATCAACTATTTTTATGATCTCGTTAAAATCCGTAACTTCTCTGTCTTTTCTTCTCATCTTTCTTCCTCCGGGTACCTGAGTCCCCATTCTTTTCTGGCTTCTGTCATGAGCTTCATCACGTCTATGGTGTAATCAAGGCACATCCTGTTATCTCCATCCACTGCTGCCTCCATGTCAGAAACCTCATAGGCGAGGGCTTCCTCTGTAGCTCCGGCAGTTATCTTCTCAGTATGTCCGTCGTCAGTATAGGTTATCACTGCCTCATCGCCCCTTGGATATTCGTATATCTCTATATAACCATGTTCAAATGATATGGTTCCACGCTTTGGCTGCTTGGCATGTAATGACAGGATTATGGTAGCCATCTCCTGATTTTTATTCATAAGAAGCATACTTGCCTGCTCATCTACTCCCGTAGGGGCAAATCTCACCTGTGTTGCCATCTTGTCCGGTGTCTCTGTCATGAACCATCTTACAAATGAAAGGGCATACACGCCGATATCAAGCATTGCTCCACCGGCAAGGTTTCTGTTAAAGAACCTGTTGTTCATATCCCAGTCCTTATAGCTTCCGAAGTTCATCTGTATAAGCTTTAACGGTCCAAGCTTCCCCTGTGCGATTATCTCATTAAGCTTTCTGTAGATAGGCATGTGGTATATGGTCATTGCCTCGGCAAGCACCACATGATTTTTCTCAGCAAGCTCCACCGCCTCAGCCAACTCATCACTGTTTAAGGTTATGGATTTCTCGCACAATACATGCTTACCATTTGCAAGGGCTTTCCTTAATATATCTATATGGGTGTTGTGTGGAGTTGATATATAGATTATATCCACATCCGGATCAGTGAACATCTCCTCCGGATCCTTATAGACCTTATTTATCCCATATTCTTTAGCAAATTTCACTGCCTTGTCATAGGTACGGTTTCCAACACTGTAAAGGGAACCTCCCAGACTGTTCATCGCCTCAGCAAGCTGATGTCCTATAACGCCTACGCCGTATGTTGCCCAATTATATTTTACTGCCATATGTCTTCTGCCTCGTCTTTCATCTGATATTTATTAAGATCAACTCTTCCGTTTACAACCTCTATTCCATCTGCCATGAGCCGATCTGCCTGAACGGTCTCCCCGCCAAAGGCAAATGCTCCTGCAAGCTCACCCTTGGAATTGACTACTCTGTAGCAGGGAATATGCTCCGGATCGGGATTTTTATGCAATGCATTTCCCACAGCCCGTGCCATCTTTCTGTCACCCGCCATAGCTGCCACCTGTCCATAGGTTGCAACGAAGCCTCTTGGTATCCGCTTTACTGCCTCATAAATCCTCTTTGTAGGGCTGTCCGTTATACAATCGTAACTTTCAGCGATCATCTGCTTTATGGCTTCATCGGGAACTGTTCCGTCAAGGATAACAGTATTCCAGTGTTCCCTGTTCTGGTGCCACCCGGGAACTACGGAAGCATATGCCATCCTCATTAAATCTCTGGTATCCGGTGTAACCTTTACATTCAGATTAATATATCCGTTTCTTTCATAAGTCCAAAGAAATGCCTTTTTGCTATCCTTTACTCTTACAAGCTGCCAGTTATCATCATGAAACGGGGCGTCCTGATAAGAGTCGGGAAATGACAGGGCATACTCAAGTGCTTCTTCTCTTGTAGTCATACTTAATCACACCTCTTCATAGTATTTGTGTGGCAATTCCTTAAGAAACTGCTCCCAGCCCGGTTCCTTCATATATTCCTTTGCAAATTTCTTGAGAACAGGAGTCCTGATACCGATGATCTTCTCCTTACGCCTTTTCCCGGAACAGCTCTGTCTCCTCGCCAAGATGTAATAACATCATCTTTTTGTATTCTAACATATAGATCTATGAGGAGACAAGTACCAAGGCTCTAACAATATACCCTTGGTACGGATGCATTTACAAACAACGGATTGATTGGAAATGAAACATAATCACCTACAGCAATCTTCACCCTGGAAGCATCCAGGATACAGGAATTCATATTTATCTGTCCAAGGACAGGCATACTTCTTCCATCGAAGGTTGCTGTGGTTTTCTTATTTATACAGGCATGCTTGCACAAACGCAACATGCCAAGGAAGGAGGGGCGTCTGTAATTGGTCTCTCTTGTCATACCGAGACCATGAAAATATCCCGCGGACACCACCGCAGTGCGTGTAGGTTTAGTCAATCGGAAGCCTGTTCCATAACCTACATTATGGCCTGCCGGAAGCTCGTAGATGTCATCAACGGCTGCACTCAGCTTGCAGACATTTGCAAAGTCATAGGGATTTTCTACGGCAAGCCTTCCAAGAAATGCGGAGCCTATTCTTACGGCGTCAAGGTTCATATCCGGAAAACGGACAAGCGATGTTGAGGAAGAAATGTGCTTCATGCCAACCATCACTCCATCATCTTCAAGACTGCCACACAGCTCTTCAAACAGATCAAACTGATTTCTCACACTACATTCATTCTTGCTACAGGCGGCATGAAAATGTGAGTATATCCCTGTCACATGTATATGGTGCATATTCTGAGCAATATCTGTTATCTCTTCAATGCATTTGCCCTTGACCTCAGGCTCTTCATTATATAAAAAACCGTACCTGCCAAATCCTGTATCTATGCACATATGTACATGGGCAAAGAAATGATTAAGATATCTTGCAGTCTGCTCAATGACCTTGCCGCTTTCGTAGCTTGTAACGCTCATTGTTATTCCATTCTTTATTGCCATCGTTATACTTTCTGCGTCATGGATCGGGGTAAGGAGAAGGATCTCGCCCTCTATGTTATTATCCCGAAGAGCTATGGCGTCACTTAATTCTGTAACAGCGAAATATCTTATTCCTCTCTTCTCAAGGAAAGCGGCAAATCTGCATAGTCCAAGACCATATGCATTTCCCTTTAACACTGCTATGATCTGTGATCGTCCTGCCAGTTCTCTTATTATATCTATGTTATGTTCAAGTGCTTGTATACTGATATCCAATGTAGTCATATTTATCTCCCTATTCCAGCCCAATTTTTTTATCTCAGGTCTTCTTACTACATCTAAAAGTATAGCTTAAACTTGTATAACAGTTGTTTCATACCTGTAAAATACTTGCAAAAGTACCGTTTACAAATTGTTTTCAGCAGTCGCAAATAAGGGATATTTAAGCTTGTCGTTCTTTCTTCGTTGGTATGATAAAAATAAGGAGACAAAACGTCTCCTTATTTTTATTCCATATATGTAATTATCTACTTTTGTTATTCTACTGTATTTTCTCGTTGTAATCTACGTTATCAGTATTTCTTAACTACTGCTGACCATTTGCACATTTTATATCTATAGCCTGAATTGCAGCGTCAAAATTATTTCTGAAATAATTCTCTACATCCTCGGAATATCCATAGATCACACCTGTCCTGTACTGTCCTATAACTCCGTGGATCTGCTCCATAGCCTCACCTGTAGGATTTTTCTTAGAAAATCCATTTGTTGTCACCTGACAGAGTGCTGTGATCTCACCTGTACGATCAAGCAGATAAAGTGTATGATACTTGGCTGTCGGAATAAAGTTCGTGGTCTGCTTCACAACATTTCCATATATCCACATTACATTGCGAACAGGGATAACCCTGACAGTTCTTGATATGTAAACCACTATAGCAACCGGCGTGACAATACATGTCTTTTGTATCTTAACTCCATATGGTATCTGCTGTTCAAGGACTGCCATCTCCTGAGGAGAAAGACTCGCCCATGACTGCTCTGCAAGAGCATATGCCTTTTTGTTAAATGCTGTCTCCTTGACCTTTCCAAAACCTGCAATAGCTGCACTTATATTTGGATAACCTGAAAAATCCATCTCTATAACCTCCGAACACTTTGAATATAAACTCGATTACATGAAATTTTACCATACATAACCAATCCACTCACTGGATAAATATGCCAAATATTTTTATGCTATTATCATAATTGACACGAGCCGGAGACGCTATCAACATTTTGGAATATTGCTCTAGTTAAATGGACTATAATCGTCTATTTCGTATTCCGGAACATCATACACTTCGCCCCAGCCGGTGTATTCTCCGCCCATATTCTCTATATCATCGGCAGTCAGGTTAGCATAAACCGACTCTGTCAATGTTCCCAAATGATAATTTACAAGATATACTTCATGTTCACCGTTGAACCTTCCATATGCAGATCTATATATACCTGTTTCT
Source organism: Coprococcus sp. (assembly GCA_050872265.1). GTDB lineage: Bacteria > Bacillota > Clostridia > Lachnospirales > Lachnospiraceae > Coprococcus. The sequence continues at coordinate 21,013 of JBNMGN010000002.1, read as the reverse complement.
GTATATACAAATGTCCCCATCTGCCATCCGAGCTCATTTTTTGCCTTAACAAGCTTTGTTCCTTTATTTATATAAACGTCTTCGCCATACTGTATGATTGGTTGTCCATCATCTATAGCTTTATTTATTATGAGATCATCATTGCCATCTCCATCCACATCATAAAGCTGATATGTAACCTCTTTTACAGGAGAAACAGAACCGTCTCTATCATCTATAAATTGTGTTGTATCAATAGACTTCAATGTCTTTATGAACATATCTGACTGATCGCCCTTAGTATTGTCTGTAGTCTGGTTCTGGCTATCGTCAGCTCCACCGTTATCATCAAACTGATTGCCGAAATTGTCCTTTATAGAACCTGCAAGGATCTCCCTAACCTGATACTTTCCATCCTCCTTAGGTTCAAGGACAGCTGTCTTAACAGCGTCATAATTGTTGCTTGGATCATCTGCATAGGTAACATATGAATAAGTATATTCCACATACATAGTGTCACCGGCTCTATACCTGCTGTCCATGATCTCAGCATCATAATCGTGGGAATCTGTGACACCTGTATAGATACTTATCTCATCGCCGTTTACCTTTGCAGACTGTTCGGTATTACAGTTATCGGCTGTTAATATATCATCAGTCAATACAGATACATAAGCGTTTACATCGCTTAAATTATATACATTATATCCTGTATCTCCAGAGCCTTCGGTTCTTATAACCTTAAGCCCATTCTTTTCACTGCCTGAAGTCAGGTAAAGCAAATTGATATCATCATGTGTGAGCTTCTCGATGCCACCATCTTTTCCTGCTTTTTGCGATACATCAGCCAGCATATACTCAAATTCAGACTTAGTAAGTCCACCCTTTAAGATATCTGCCCACTCGTCATCTGCTACAGGAGCATAGGCTGCCTCGGTAGTGATCTCTGTTGTTTCCTCTGTGGTGACCTCGGTTGTTTCTGATGAGGCTGCCTCTGTAGTATTTTCTGATGTTGCTTCTGTTGTCGTCTCAACCTTATTCTTTTTATCCTTATGATTTACAATGGCTCCGGTAACTGCACCGCCTGCTACACCGACAGCTATTACACCACACACCACCTTAAATCCTATTGTTCCTACTATTCCACCCTTGGCGGCTCCTGTGGCACCTGCTGCTGCCGCTGCCTTTCCTGCTCCGACTGCCTTTCCTGCTTCAGCGGCTGCCCTTCCTGCCTCTGCTGTTTTTCCGGCTCCGGCGGCTGCCTTTCCTACTCCTGCCTCCGTCATGCTGCCAGCCATACCATTACCTGCCATTGCCTTACCTGTAGCTGTTCCAACAGCATTTCCTGCCATTTCTCCAGCCTGGCTTCCAACTGCACCGGTATTAATTGCAGAAGCTGCATTTGCATTTAAGACATTCCCGGCTGCTGAACCTCCAACCGCTGCTCCGGCTCCGGCGGAGGCACCGACTATAACTCCGCCTGCTGCGGATTTATCATCATCTGCTTCAAGCTCAGCAACCTTTCTTGTTGCTATATCGTCAACTACATTTACCAGCCAGCCGTCAAACTGATTAATATTTGTCACATATTTTATATTTGCAAATATAAATTCATAGGCTTCCTTAAGAATGTCCTGTATGAACTTCTCCTTATCCTGCTCAGACATTTCAATGTTCGAAATATTTCCATACACCCGCGTATACTGGTCTTTATATGTATTGTAGTAAATATAATTTAATCCTTCCTGATCTCCTGCCTGTGCAGCAGGAATTGCGTCACTGATATTATTTATCATTTCCATCCCTCTTTCCAATTTCAATATACCGCTCACATTACGGGGAACGCACCATTCTAAATGTGCCTTCGACACTTAGTGCTTCCTCCTATGCATGAATAATACACCAACACACTATACCATTTTTTTGCGATTTTTTCATCTGCAAATAATAAAAACCTCCATGGGTCAGAGCTTATAGCTTGTCCAACAACATGAAGGTTATTTTTATAAAGTTATTTAATTTGCCTTTTTACTCAGAGCCTCATCCAGGGTGTGCCAGCCAAGTACCGCACATTTTACCCTTGCAGGCATGTGGGATATATCCTTAAGAGCTGACGCTTCTTCAAGCTCGTCTATTTCCTCGTCTCTCGCCTCACCCTTGATCATACGCAGGAACAGATCACCAAGATGTCTGGCCTCTTCCTCTGATTTTCCGATTATCATTCCAAGCATAATGTCCGCTGACGCCTGGGAGATAGCACATCCGTCTCCTACAAATGCACCATCCTCTATAATTCCATTTTCAACCTTTAACTTAAGCCATATATCGTCTCCACAGTTGGGATTGACTCCCTCAAGAACGATATTTGCATCCGGGAGATCATGCTTAAAATCTGGTCTCATGTTATGCTCTGTAAGTATCTCATTGTAAAATATTCTATTCGCCATAGCCCATACTCCTTCTGACGCCTGCCACACTCTTTACAAATGCGTCAACTTCTTCCTCTGTATTGTAGAACATAAAGCTTGCCCTGGTAGCATTGTGCACGCCCAGATAGGTAAGAAGCGGCTGGGCACAGTGATGACCTGCCCTTACATCTATGCCATCTGAGGCAAGTATCTCACTTACATCGTGAGGATGAACTCCATCTATTAAGAACGCTACTATTCCTGTGTGATTTGCAGGGTCATCCGAACCGAGAACAGTAACATGAGGAACCTTGGCAAGCCCCTCCATTGCTCTCTTTGTAAGTGCCTGCTCACGCTCTTCTATATAGTCAAACCCAACGCTCTCCACATACTTTATGGCAGCCGCAAGTCCAACAGCTCCGGCAGCATTGACAGTTCCTGCCTCGAACTTATGAGGAAGCTCAGCATACACTGCACCTTCTCTTGTAACCGACTGTATCATCTCGCCACCTGTAAGGAACGGTGGCATTTCTTCAAGCAGTTCCTTTCTGCCGTAGAGAACTCCTATACCCATAGGTCCCATTAATTTGTGACCTGAAAATGCAAGGAAATCAACGTCAAGTGCCTGGACATCTGTAGCCATGTGCGGCACACTCTGGGCACCGTCAACCACTACAACTGCTCCAACCTCATGGGCAAGTCTTACAACCTTTTCTATAGGGTTGACACAGCCAAGAACATTTGACACCTGGGTCATGGCAACCAGCTTAGTCTTGGAATTAATCCCTTCTTTTAATGTTTCCTCTGCAAATGAACCATCCTTCTCACACTCAAGATATCTCAGGGTAGCTCCGGTCTGCTTCGCTACCATCTGCCATGGTAACATATTGCTGTGATGTTCCATGATGGTTATGGCGATCTCGTCTCCTGCCTTAATATTGTTAAGTCCATAGCTGTAAGCAATGAGATTAAGGCTCTCTGTGGTATTTCTTGTGAAGATGATCTCCTGCTCCGACCTGGCATTGATGAACGCCTTCACAACAGTCCTTGAAGCTTCATACCGTTTGGTAGCCTCAAGGCTTAATGGGTAGAAGCCACGGAGAGGATTTGCATTTGCCTCCTCGTAGAAATTCTTCTCAGCCTCTATGACCACTGCCGGTCTCTGGGATGTAGCTGCATTGTCTATATAAATGGTATCGTTATTCTGAAGGAGGGGAAAATCCTTCCTATAATTCTTCTCTGTCATATCCCATTACCTCCGCTAACTGCTCCTCTACAAGCTTCTCAGTAACCTCATCATTTATCTTTCTGTATAAGACTTCCATCTTACCCTTGGTCATGATATCCTCTGCCAGTTCCTGATCAATACCTCTGGAAGCGAAGTAGAACATGGTCTCCTCATCAAGCTCGCCGATGGTTGCACCATGGGAGCCTTCCACATCCTCCTCAGCACAAAGGATAACAGGAATTGTTTTATTTACCACGTTGTCGCCAAGAAGGAGAACATTCTCTGTCTCAGCTCCAACTGACTGTGATGAACCATTCTTGAAATCAATGGTGCCACGGAAGGTCTTCTCTGCCTCGTCCTTCAATGTTCCATCCACCTGGATCTCACTGCCTGTCTTCTTGCCAAGGTGATTTACTACAAGATTTATGTCAACCACCTGTTTGTTCTGTCCCAGGTAGCCTATTGCCTTTTCGGTGTGTGACTTGTCACCCTTAAGGTCGGTTCTTACACCGTTATAGAGGTTTCCCTTACCTGCAAATATCTGTAATATTTCAAAGTCTGCATTTTCCTCGCATACACAGCCCACATCATTAAGTAATGTCTGATCCTCGAGGAATATCTGCACCAGTCTCACCCTGCTGTTCTTCTCTGCCTGAACCAGTGTACGGAAGGCAAGACTGCCATTTCCACCCTTTCCAAATGTCTCTATAACAGATACGCTGGAATTTTCCTTTCCATAGATCTTCAAAACTCCGGCGGATGAAGTTTTGTCCGATGTTATGTCAACATGAGTCACTTTCTCACATGCACCGGAATTGATGTCTGTCGCTTCTGTATTGTCTGCATTTTCAAAGCTAAGTGCTGCCACATTAGCTTTACCGTTTTCCCCAGCAAATATTACATCGGCAGCCTCTCCGGCACCTGTCTTTATACCGCTCCAGATGTCAGCAGCCTGAGCCTTTTCATTATTATCTTCTTTTATCCCTATGTTGCATGGCTCTATGTCCATGTTCCACTTTACATTTACATCATTGAGCCGCAGCCAGTTCCAGGTTATAGATGGCAGCGGATTTATCTTAAATTCTTCTATTTGTCCCATTGTAAGTTCCTCCTAATCTTATATCGGGGTAAAGGGGGGCTTCCTCTTAACCTATACTGCCCTTCATCTCAAGACGTATCAGATTGTTCATCTCAAGAGCATACTCAAGCGGCAGCTCCTTAGATACGTTATCTGCAAATCCACTTACGATACACGCTCTTGCGTCCTCCTCGCTCATGCCTCTTGACATAAGGTAGAACACTGCCTCATCACTGATACTTCCAATCTGTGCCTCATGACCGATATTTGCCTTTCTTGTCCGGACATCCATGGCAGGAATAGTATCTGAACGGGATATTGAGTCAAGCATAAGTGACTGACATGAAACAGCCGACTTGGAGTTCTCCGCTTCCTTGGTAACCACAACAGATGAACGGAATGTGCTTATTCCTCCATCCTTTGATATAGATCTGGTGTTCATATATGAGCTTGTATCCCTTGCCGCATGTACCACCTTTGCTCCTGTGTCCAGGTTCTGTCCCTTTCCTGCAAATGTCACACCTGTAAATTCCATTCTTGAGCCCTTTCCCTTAAGTATGCTCATAGGGTACAGGTAGGATACATGGGAGCCAAATGAACCTGAAACCCACTCAATGGTTCCGCCCTCTTCAACAATGGCTCTCTTGGTGTTCAGGTTGTACATATTCTTTGACCAGTTCTCAATGGTAGAATATCTGAGCTTCGCATTCTTTCCTACAAATAACTCAACACAGCCTGCATGGAGATTTGCCACGTTGTACTTAGGTGCTGAACATCCCTCTATGAAGTGAAGGTCTGCTCCCTCATCAACAATGATCAGTGTGTGCTCAAACTGTCCTGCACCTGCTGCATTAAGTCTGAAATATGACTGGAGCGGGATATCAACCTTAACTCCCTTAGGAACATATACAAATGATCCGCCGGACCACACTGCTCCATGGAGTGCTGCAAATTTATGGTCGTGTGGAGTTACAAGCTTCATGAAATGCTCCTTCACCATATCTGCAAATTCTCCGTTTAAGGCACTCTCCATATCTGTGTATACAACACCCTTGGCAGCAACCTCTTCACGGACATTGTGGTATACAAGCTCTGAATCATACTGAGCTCCCACGCCCGCCAGGGATTTACGCTCTGCCTGAGGTATACCCAGACGCTCAAAGGTGTTCTTTATGTCCTCAGGAACATCCTTCCAGTCTGCCTTCATATTGGTATTTGGTCTTACATAAGTAACAATGTTGTCAATGTTAAGGCCTTCTATAGATGGTCCCCAGTCAGGAACCGGTATTTCATTATATAATTTCAGAGAATCAAGTCTGAACTGTCTCATCCATTCCGGATCATGTTTCTCGGCAGACAGCTGTTCAACTATCTCAGGTGTAAGTCCTGCCTTTAACTTGTATGCGTCCTTGTCTTCATATCTGAAATCATATATATTTCTGTCAATGTCTTCTACATATGTTTTTTCTTTCATTTTCGTCTACAGACTCCTTCCCGGTTATTCTGTCTTCTCATTCTCATATCTGCCGAAGCCTTCACGATTGATCTCATCAACCAGAGCTGCGTCGCCGGTCTTGATCATTTTACCCTCAACCATTACGTGGGTGTAATCAACTGAAAGGGACTCAAGGATCTTGGTACTGTGAGTGATTATGAGCAGACTGCCGCCGCAGGTCTTCTGATATGCCTCAATTCCTGCTGATACAGTACGGACAGCATCTACGTCAAGACCCGAGTCTGTCTCATCAAGGATTGCAAGAGATGGCTTAAGCATAAGTAACTGCAATATCTCTGCCTTCTTCTTCTCACCACCGGAAAAACCTACATTCAGATCTCTCTCTGCGTATGAAGGATCCATCTGGAGAAGCTCCATTGTCTTCTCTAATTCCTTCTTGAAATCCCAGAGACGTATTCTCTTTCCTGTCTTCTGCTCAAGAGCACTTCTTATAAATGAACTAAGGGTAACTCCCGGAACCTCAAGAGGGTTCTGGAATGAAAGGAACATACCTGATTTTGCTCTGAAATCTACGGCTTCCTCTGTGATGTTCTGTCCCTTAAACCATATCTCTCCTTCTGTTACTGTATATCTTGGATTACCCATAAGTGCATAGCCAAGTGTTGACTTACCGGTTCCGTTAGGTCCCATAAGTACGTGAGTCTCTCCTGTTCCTATGCTTAGATCAACGCCATGTAATATTTCCTTCTCCTCAACATTTACATGGAGATTTTTAACTGTTAATAACTGATTGTCTGACATGATATGCCCTCCTTAATATTTTTACCATTTTATTCCTTATTTAGACGATACCGTGTTTTTCGTCATTTGCAGTGCAGAATTAACAACATCCTGCAAAGTGATATTTTTAAAATAATTATCTATAACCTCAGCCAGCCCCTGCCAGATAGGTCTTGTATAACATGCCTCGCTGTTGCAGCACATGTCATCATCCTTCACACAGGCTGCCGGTGCCAGGGATCCTTCCATAAGATTAAGGATCTCGTCAAGGGTATACTCTGACGGCTCCCTTGTGAGCCTTAAGCCTCCGCCGTGACCGCTGACCGCTTCTATAAGCTTGCCCTTGGACAACACTCTGGTGATACTCTCCAGATATTTCTGGGACAGGTCTTCTGCGTCTGTTATCTCTTTAAGAGGTATGCAGCCGTCGCCCTGATTTATCGCCAGATACACCATAACTCTTATGGCATACCTGCCCTTAGATGAAATGAGCATATATCCATCACATCCTTTGCCAAATTTTACTATGGAGATAATACCGCCCATTTACCTACTATGTCAATAGGTGATTGTGAGAAAATGCAAAAAATTACCTATAATACAGCTTTCATTACATATTTGGTATGTTTTTGACTGTATTATAGGTATTTTCGGTTATTGTTTTCGGTTTTTACACCTTATAAAACTACTGAATGGCTTTATTGCTTCTATTACACATGCAGTTCTGCCTCAGACCTGCCGGTATGATCCTTCTTAACCACTATCTGCTTCTCTATCTTCTCCTTGAGTTCAGACACATGAGATATAATACCAACAAGCTTGTTGCCTTCCGTCACACTGGTCAGGGCATTGTATGCCTGGGGCAGAGTCTTCTCCGTATCAAGGGAACCAAAGCCCTCATCTACGAACATTGTGTCTATCTGGATTCCACCTGCTGACGCCTGAACTTCATCGGAAAGTCCCAGTGCAAGGGAAAGAGACGCCATAAATGACTCGCCTCCGGAAAGGGTCTTTACATTTCTCCTGCTTCCGTTGTAATGATCGATAACGCAGAGATCAAGACCTGCCTGACTCCGCTTGTTGTCACTCTCCCTAACTCTCTCAAGCTCATACTGTCCTTCCGACATCTTGAGAAATCTCTTATTTGCCCGCTTTATCATTCTGTCAAAATAAGTCATCTGGACATAGGTTTCAAACTGTATTTTGTCCTTTGATGAAACAGTTCCCGACGCTGTATCAGAAAGTGCTGCCATCCACCTGAACCGCTCATCAAGTTTTGAAAGCTCATCAGATTTTTTAGTTATGTTAACCTTCTGGATCTTATTTGTAGCAATACGATGATTAATGGTTTCCATTTCTTTTCTCATACTATTAAGCTTCTGCTGCACTTCGCTCCTCTCAGCCTTAAGCTTTTCAAGTTCGATTTCAGGAGCCTCCTGCAGTGACTTTTCAAGGGTTTCTATCTGTGCCATATATGCTGATATGCCTTTATCTATATCATTATATGTCTTTTCTGCTTTGTCATAATCATCCTTCAATTTCTTTGCCTGCCTTGCAAATGACTCCATCTGAGCTTCAGCTTCCTTACGGCCGACAAACCTTAAACCATCCGCCAGCTCTTCACACTGCTCCTTATCACTGTTAAGCTTCGTTTTAAGAGCCGCACACTCCTTATCAAGCTCCGTCACTTTACTTTGGATATCCGCAAGCTTTTTCTCTGCCTCAGGGATCAATGCTGCAAGCTCATTTTTTCTGGCAATCTTCCTTTTCTCAGAAACAATTTCCTCATTGATCTCAGATATCCTCTGGGATTTTTTCTTAATATCAGTTGCAAGCTTATCTGTAATCTCCACAATATTCAGCACATTTCCCCCAGCAGCATTATTACCGGTGTCATCAACGTTCTCGCCAAACATTATTTCTATTTCAGGATAAATCTTAGCTGCCTGATCCGATATATTATGCTTAGCTTCATCAACTCTTGACATATTGACCTTAACAGCTGCAGAGCTGTCATTTGCAGCATTATGGGCGTCCTCACTGATCTTCTTTACCAGGTCAAGCTTTTCCTTGGTAAGCCCCTTGTTCAGATCACTGATAACCGCAAGCTTTGGATGTTTTGTGGAACCACATACAGGACACTCATCTCCATCCTTCAGATCACTTGCTAGGATACCCGCCTGCTCATCTCTGTATGCCTTATCCATATCCTCATATGTCTTGCGTTTCTCATCATATTCCGCACTCAGCCTAAGATACTTTTTTCTGGAACTTTCCACAAGCTGCTCACGTTTATGAAGATCAGAAATCTTATTCTGAAGTGCCTTCATATCCTCAACATTAAGGGACAACCTGTCTTTCTCAGTCTCAAGCTCTGCACGCTTCTCACCGGCTGACATAAGCTTCTCATTTTCAGCTTTAAATCCTTCGAGCTCTGTCTGCCTGGCTGTAATCTCATTTTTATTCCTCTCAAGCCTGATCTCATTCTGCCTGAGTTTTGTTTCGGTATCACTAACCTGAAGCTTCAATTCATTTAATCTGTCATACTTTGGGAGCTCCGTCTCAATAACCGCGGCCTGCTTCTGCAATCCTTCCACGTCACCAAGGGCTGATTTTGCTGCTTTAAATTCTTCCTCCGCATGCTGTTTTTTATCCTTTGCCTGCTCAAGGGATACCTTTACCACATCCAGTTCCTTCTTTGATCTATCTAATTCCTGAGCCTTACCGATCAATTTATCAAGCGCTTCTTTTTGGTTATCTATTTCATCGTACTTTTTATCATGAACATTCGCCGCTTCGGTATCATTTTCAATCAATGTATCAATAAGTTCAATTATGTCGGCGGTCAAAAGCCCATCTGCCTTAGCCTTGTCCACCTGAATAGATAAAACATCATCCTCATTGCAAACAATTCCGGAGACATACTGGTCTATGCTCTTCTTCATATCATCCCAGGTGCGTTTGATCTCCGCAGTCTCTTTCTGGAGTGCTTTCTGAAGTTCGCCATACTTAGCTGTATGAAACAGTTCACTGAATATCTTTCTTCTCTCGTCTGTAGACGCCAACAGCAATTTCAGGAAATCTCCCTGTGCAAGCATTGATATCTGGGTGAACTGACTCCTGTCCACACCAAGAAGATTTTTGATCTGCTCTGCCACAACTTTCCTGTCTGAAATAACCACTCCGTCAGGGCGCAGATATTCAACCTTTGCGGAATCTATCTTTGTTCCCCCGCCCCGCTTCTTGGCTCTTTCCTGCTCTGGCCAACGCTTTATCTTATATTGCTCTCCCCTATGCTCAAATATCAGCTCTACAAATGTTTCTGTATCCATTGCAGCATAAGTTGAACGGAGCATTTTCGAATCTCGATTTACTCCGCTTGGTGCGTCATAAAGTGCATAGCATATGGCGTCAAATATAGTTGTCTTGCCCGCTCCGGTGTCCCCGGTTATAAGGTACAGCCCATGATCTCCCAGCTTCTCAAGAGGAAGCTTCTGCTCTCCGGCATATGGGCCAAATGCTGACATGGTTAAATTTAATGGTCTCATTACGCTTCCTCCTTGAACACTTTATTTATAAGCTCTTCCATAAACTCTCTCTGCTCAGGGCTCATAGACTTATTGTTCTGTTTCTCGTATAGCTCCTCAAAGAGATCTATAGGCTGCTTGCCTTCAAGCACCGCCCCCTCCTCAATGGTATTGTCCGTCCTGGTTCTGGTATTGTCGTAGCGAAGCTTCATTATATTAGGATAGACCACCCGGAGCTTACCAAGAGCGTCCGGTATATCCTCCTCATCGGTAAGAACTACATAGATATAATCCTCCACAGGTGTGCCCTCGTAGTACGCCTTGTCTGTAAGCTCTGCAAATGTCCCCCTGATCTCCCTTAGGTCTCTCATAGGTACAAGCTCAACAGTCCTAAGTTCTATCTTTTTATTTTCAGGAATATCGATCACTGTAACCGACTTATGATGTTTCGCCTCGGAAAGAGAATACTTAAGTGGTGTTCCTGAATATCTTACAGTGTCTCTTCCTACCTTCTGCGGTCCGTGGATATGTCCCAACGCCACATAGTCAAATGGGGCAAATACTCCTGCATCCACATTATCAAGCCCTCCAATATTCTCCTCTGACTCTGAACGCTCTGCTCCGGTAACAAACTGATGAGCCACAAGGATATTTGTAGCAGTCTCATCAATATCCATGTGCTCTATTGCCACACGACAGGCACCGGTATAATCCTTTATATCCTCTGCCTCATCCTTGAATATATTCTTCACTGTTACAGGCTTCACAAAAGGCAGCATATAGATATTCGCTGATATACCATCAGAACCTTCAAGTCTCATTGGCTCCACCTTTCCATCATAAACCGGTGCAATATGAATACCGCTAAGGTCGATAAGCCCGGACGCAAATGATAACTTCACCGCTGAATCATGGTTTCCGCTAATGATATACACCTGCAGCTTTCTCTTCGCCAGAGATGTAAGAAAACAATCAAGAAGCTTCACCGCATCCTCGCTCGGCATTGTCCTGTCATAGACATCACCGGCTATGATAACCCCATCCGGCTTCTCGTCATCTATGATGTTTAATATTCTCTTTAATATGTACTCCTGATCTTCCAGCATGGAAAACTCGTTGACACGCTTTCCTATGTGAAGGTCAGACAAATGAATAAGACGCATGTAATCTCCTCCCATAATTTTTGCCACTTTATAAATTAATAAAAATATGATTTCATATAAAAAACCAGCAGGCTTTATACCTCAACTGGTTTTTCTTAGTCTATATTTCTTCTATTCTACGCTTTAAGCAGTTCAAATCACATTTTTAACTTCTCCCCCGTACAAAATGTCATCATTTTACCATTTGCTGATAAAACTCCACTGCTCCGGCTAAGCCCTCATCACTTGGAAGCTTCTTGCCTTTCTTGCGAAATAATCCGGAAGAGCCGGGTGTGGATACATCTTGTGCCTTGCAGTAATATCTGCCCTTTATTGTGTAATTTTTCTTATTTAATATCTTCTCTATCGCCTTAAATGACGGATTTCCCTCGTAAGTGCTGATCAAAAATGTTTCCCTGCCCTCTGGGAAATACCTGGATATGTAATCCAGAAATTATTTGAAGAATTTGCCGGGACAGTCACCCACTACAATACCGATCATGTCATATTCTGTCAGATCTATCTTCATGGAAAGCTGTCCATCTATCAAGTCAACATTATTGCCGTCTGATAGTTTTTCCAGCAAAGTGTATGTATCATTATTAGGAATTGATGTATATACTATCGCTACTTTCATATAAAATTTCTCCTCTTGTCTCCGCTTATGTCTCTGTCTTTATCATCCAACATGAAAATATATACAATATTAATTAAGTATATTTATACAACAATCCTCAATCACTTTTCAAGATTAATCTTAATATAGCTACTCCATGTTATCTATAGTCCCCTGACACATCCATGAAATCACGTTTTCCGCTGATATAATCAGCATATGCCAGCTCCGGATCCTTGCCCCTGAAAACCGTACACATCCCACACATATCACAATCTGCAATGCAGGGAAATGCACTTTTGATGTATTGTCGTCTCTCTTCTTCGGTGGAATTCTCTATAGCAGGTGCTCTCATATTTTTACCTACTTTACCATGCCGGAATTGCTTCTGTATTCCTCATTTAACTGTCGCAATTCCTTCTCACCATTTATATACGGCTCGTAAAATGCGTCTACAGAGCCTCCTCCCAGGTTGTCACAACCATTACAGAAATCGCAGGCACCGCCACACTGACTGAGTCCCTCCTGCACTATACGGATCCGCTCTTCCCTTGTTGTATCCTTTATAAGTATACTTTTTATCTCCATATTATTGCATCTCCAATCCATGTATTTTTATACAACAAAATTGTCTCTACAACCAACTGTCAAAGAATATTTTAATATTCCATATCTTGTTCAATTTCTCTTTTCCTTGCCATCAATATCAGATCTTCAAATGACCGGGTAAACTCTCATTCTGTAATTTTATAAAACTAATGGCATATTTATTTTACACCTCAATAATAAATATGCCAATCTATTCCAGACAGAAATATTAAAATTATTTACCTCTTCTTGTACATCACCAGCTCTGGTGCTTCACCATCTCCTCCGCTAATTCTCATAAACAGCTTCCACGATCTTTAATGTGTCATAGCCAACTTCACACAGAAGATACAGCACCTTAACGCCACTTCTTTTTGCCTCGGCAAGTGCCTCGCCAAATTCCTTGTGTATGCTGACACATGGTCTGACCTCACGGACTCCTTCCATTTGCACCACAAATGCCACCGTACAGTCATAGCCGGCCTTGCTTGCTCCGGCAAGTTCTCTTAAATGTTTTACTCCACGTTCTGTGGGAGCATCGGGAAAATATCCTATACCATCTATCTCCAGGGTGCAGCCCTTAACCTCCATAAGGTATTTTGTCCTGCCCTTTTCCATGTAAAAATCTACTCTTGAAGCTCCGTATCTATATTCGGGTCTCACCAAGTCATAGTCCTGGGTATCCAACCACTCCTTCACCACCTTATTGGGAGCCTGACTGTCTATGTTCACCCAGCCAATAGTCTTCTTATACACTGCAACAAGATCATACTTTGTCTTTCTAGCCGGATTGTCCGCCCCCTCAAGTCTCACATCAGCTCCCGGAAGCAAAAGTTCACGACATCTTCCGGTATTCTTCACATGAACCGTATCTGTCACACCATTTACCATAACATGTGCTATGAAACGGTTTGGGCGATCTACAAATTTTCCTTCTATAATCTCTCTGTATTGCATAATCATTCCTCTTATATATTTAATAACATATATCTATATTCTCTTCATCAGCAATTCCATATTGCTTCTTAAATTTTCTAAGATCTGCTTCATTCCTTATAAGCATTACATCATGGAATTTTCCTGTATGGATATCCTTAAAGCCTGCCACCTGCTCACCGGTGCATATACTTGATCTTATTGCAGGTCTTTCATTTGCCCTGTCATAGGACATTACATTCTTTTTCTTCTTAAACAAATTCATTACATTCTTCCTATAATACTGCTACCATTGTCCTTAAGCCACTTTTTCGCCTCTTTATAATCCGGCAGCACCTTCTGCACCTCTGCCCGGAAAGCAGCCGAATGATCCATATGCACTCTATGACACAGTTCATGAATCACCACATAATCGATCACATCCAGTGGTGTGAGCATAAGCAGGCAGTTAAAGTTCAGATTTCCACAATTATCGCTCACCTCGCCGCCATCCTTTCATGCTTATATTGTATTTAAAATAAGCACCAAAGTCAAAGAAGATCAGAGCTTTTGTGCTCATTTTACAACTATACCAGCTCCTCAATGTATCATTCCTCCCTTATCCTCCTGAAAAATGTAGACTCTGATATTCCACATTCATCCAGTATCACTTCAAGCTTCATCCTTTTATGCTTCCAGAGATACACAAAATATTCAAAATCACATGGCACTTCCGAGACCGGGCGTCCCATATGTACACCTCGCCCCTTTGCAGCAGCTATACCTTCCGCCTGCCTCTTCCTGATATTTTCCCTTTCATTCTGTGCTACAAATGACAATATCTGAAGTACAAGATCTGCTATGAATGTCCCCATTAAATCTTTGCCGTTTCTTGTATCGAGAAGCGGCATGTCTATAACACATATATCTATTCCGATCTCCTTGGTGAGCTGCCGCCACTGCTCTTGTATCTCCTCATAATTTCTCCCTAATCTGTCTATGCTAAGAATATAAAGTATGTCCCCCTTCTTCATTTTTGACTTCATTTTCTTATATGCCGGCCGCTCAAAATCCTTACCGGAAATTTTATCAATATAGATATTTTCCACATCTATGTCCTTGTAGCTTAAAGCAATAAGCTGTCTGTCCTCGTTCTGATCCGTAGTAGACACTCTGACATATCCGTATGCCTTTACCTCCCCTTCATTATCAGTCGTAATAATCTGCTCATTATCTTCCATGCTATATTTTCCCCTTTGTCTGTTGTTGTCCGCAGACGATCGTTACACAGCCTTAACATCACCTGCTCTTGGCATGATAATCCATTTTCAGGGGAAACGGGAGTAGCCATAAAAAAATCACAGACCAAATTTATGACCTGTGATTCCTTGCTCATTTGCTTATTTTAATTTTTCTTTCCACTCTGCTTCCTTAAATCCCACAAGGACAGTTTTCTCATCCACCACCATAGGGCGTTTAACCAACATGCCATTTGTAGCAAGAAGCTTTAGCTGCTCATCCTCGCTCATGGATGGAAGCTTGTCCTTAAGCTTCATTTCCTTATAAAGCATACCACTTGTGTTAAAAAACTTCTTTAACGGAAGCCCACTTTTTGAATACCACTTTTTCAGTTCATCATAAGTTGGATTGCTCTCAACTATGTGACGCTCCGTATAATCTATTCCATTCTCATCTAACCATTTTTTCGCCTTCTGGCAAGTTGAACATTTCGGATAACATATAAATAACATTTTTATCACTCTCCAAATTTTTACATAATCATCTGACTTCTGCACCAACTGTGGGTCATAAGTTTATTTACAGCACAGTCTTTGACAGATCCTTCACGATCTCGCCTGCGATCATAAGTCCTGCCACTGCCGGTACAAATGCCGTGCTGCCCGGAATGTCCCTACGCTCTGTACACTTATGCTGTGCCCCCGGTGGGCAGATACAATGTGTTCTGCAGCTTATGCTCATATCCTCAAGAGGCCTTATTGGCTGTTCATCAGAATATACAACCTTGAGGTTCTTCACATGTCTCTTCTTAAGCTCTCTACGCATAACTCTTGCCAGTGGGCATACGCTGGTCTGGTAAATGTCTGCGATCTTAAATCTGCCGGGATCCAGCTTATTTCCGGCTCCCATGGCACTGATGATCGGCACGTTATGAGCCTTGGCTCTGAGTATCAGCTCAATCTTGGCAGTAACCGTATCCACTGCGTCAACCACATAATCATATTCGTCAAATGGGAAATCATCTGCATTTTCAGGCAGGAAGAAACATTTGTGTATCCTGATATCAACATCAGGATTTATGTCTAACATCCTTTCCTTCATTACCTCTGCCTTGTACCTGCCTACAGTCTTTCTGGTCGCCATGATCTGCCGGTTAAGATTTGTGAGGCATACCTTGTCATCATCCACCAGGTCAAATGCCCCAACACCACTTCTTACCAATGCTTCGCATACATAGCCGCCAACGCCGCCTATTCCAAATACGGCAACTCTGGACTTCTGTAATTTATTTATGGCAGCTTCACCTATTAAAAGCTGCGTTCTCGAGAACTGATTTAACATTTTTCATTACCCTCTTCATAATCTAAAATAGGGTTATTTAATCTCATAATAACCGACGATATATTATATCAACCCGGTATTTTGGTGTCAATGCAATGTTACTTCTTCCCCACAACATATTGCTCTATCTGTACCAACAGGAACTCAATGGTATCATCTAAGGCTTCCTGCACAAGATTTGCCCTGACCTCTCTCATTCCATATATACACTTTATGAGATTTACCAGTACTCCCTTATCCAGATCCGGTCTGGAATCCGACATAAGGGCAAGCCACCTGTCCATCTCAGGCATTTGATTTGCAGCCTTGAAGAAATCCTTATTTACCAGGTGCTTCTGGATCCACTGAAAATCCTCAATAGTAACAAACCTCAGAAGATCATAGTCACTGTAAATATACTCTCTGAAGAACTGAAAGAACTCATGGGTTGTCATCTGGCTCCTTCCGGCGAGCCTCCTTACCAGCATTTCCTGAACCTTTCCCCCTGCAAATTCCGTCAATGCCAGCAGATAAGCTTCCTTGGAATCATAAAAATGATAGAAGCTTCCCTTGGCAATGCCGCAGCTCTTAGTTAATTTGTCCACCGTAAGTCTCTGGACGCCATACTCTCTCAACAAAACTATCCCCTCCGTGAACATTCTCTCACGGATCTGCTCCTGTTCTTCACTGGTGAAATGCATTATTTGTCCTCTTTTACTCTACGGAGCGTCTCGTCCCTGCGTTCCAGGCTCTCAAGCCATAATAAAATGGTGTCCATTGCCACCTGCTGATTTCCCACATTGCAGTGATCTGCTCCCTGTTCTTTCTCTGTTATTTCCCTGGCTGCAACGGATCTGGCATTCTTAAGTATGAACATCTGCTTTCCTATTGAAGCCCTGGCATTCATAGTATCCTTACTTCCGCCAATAATCAAGTAGTCTTTTGTCAATTTATCTGCAAATGGCCGTATGTCGATCTTTCTCATATATGAAAGCATTGAATACACACCTTTTACACCCAGTCTGTGAAAATATGTATCAAAGAACTGCATTCCCTGTCCCTTCTTCAACTTATAAATAAGATTTATCAACCAGCCAAATAATCCCAATATGACATTTAACAATCCCCACAGCAGTCCTGATACAAAGCTTGAGTTGTGAAAATTCATGGAAAGTGCCGGGAACTGGGCAACGCTCACACATCGTTTTATCCTCTCGTCAAATGCTGACGCCCTCGGTGCGTAAAATCCACCATAGGATTGTCCCACAAGGGTAACATCAGATAATTTCATGTAATCAAGCACCGCCTTTACAGGCTTCTCCCACTCAAGAGGAAGACTTGCCCCGTGAAGTCGGATGGTTTCTCCCTGTCCAGGACCTTCAAATAAATAAACTGTATATCCATTCTGCCTGAGGTACATACACTGCGGAAAAAACTCTTCGTAATTGGAGTCAAATCCTCCATGAACAACAATATCCCCCTTTGACACACCCTCAGGATTCATCTTAAGCAGCGGCATTGTATAATTTTCATAAGGAACATCAAACTTCTCAACAACCGGGTGCTCCCCTTTGAAGAAATCCTCGAAATAGTCAAAGAATATCTCTCTTGCTTTCTTCCAGCACCTTAAAGCGTCCGGGTCATGCCTGTCCATGTAAAATTCAGCCATACGATAAAAGCCCATGGCACTCTTCATGTCTCCCGCGACATATTCCTCGTCTGCACTCTTCATAAGAACCTCTTTCCAGCTCTTAACATCCTTTATCTTACTGCCCACCTTGCGAACCTTGTCAAGATCACCCATATCCATATTTACCAATCTGTTCAACTGAAAATTCAGTGCCGGATTATCATTCAAGTGGTACATTCCTGCCGGAAGCACTACAGGCTTTGAAATATCGTACTTTCTTTTATCTTCCATCTCTGTTTCCTCCCTGAAAATCGCATGACCATTTGTATGTGTTTTGGTCATGTGATTATGTTAGTCTTTTCTAACTCATTTGTCAACAGATAAATAAAAGGCGGCAATAAAAAAAGAGAGCCTTTAGATTTCTCTAAAAGCCCTCTGATTCGCTAAAAAAACGCTTAATCACAACTGAAGAACCCAAAAGTTTAACACAGAACAACTTCAGTTTTTTTATCACAACAACACCAGACATTTTCTGAACAAAAGAAGTACACTGCAACGCAACCATTGCTGCCACCAGCATTCCATCTTTTAATATAAATTTGTCTTTATACTCTGATAAAGAAATTCGTTCCAAAAATCGTTCCATCATATAATTCCGCATCAAAATTTGCGCATCATCAGATTTTTTCTTTGACAGATTCCGAATCAGATCTTTTAATTGCCTTGCTGTTGTTATCATCTAAAGTAGCACCTCCAAATATGGTCTTAAGACCGGATGGAAGTCTGGAAATGCCAAGTACATTAGGAATTGTTTGCAGGAAGATTGCACAGAAGCTGGATGGATTTGAAGGCTTTCACTTTCACCAGTTGCGTCACACCTACACAAGTAACCTTCTGGCAAACGGAGCAGCACCAAAGGATGTGCAGAAACTGTTAGGGCACTCAGATATCAGTACCCCAATGAATGTCTATGCTCACTCCACAAGAAAAGCCAAGCGGTAATCCGCAATGGTTGCTTTAATTATTCACCCTATCATACACCTTAATCATTTTCCCTGATCGTTCACCTTAATTGTTCACCTTTTTGTCCGAATGGAATAATTGGGGTTGTTCGGAGTTGTCCATTTGATAAAATCAATTTACTTTCCAATAACCTTTTCTCGAAGATCCAACTCTTTCAATATATCCTTTATCCTTCAGTTTTTTCAATCTCGCTGCTATTGTTTTTCTGCTTACCTCAAAATGTTCTGCGAATTGAGTAACCGTATAATCAGGATGCAGTTTTAAATAATTCAGCAGTTTGTTCACCTCATCATTCACCCCATCGTTCACCTGTTGGCATGTTTGATCACCTGTTTTTGTATTAGTATCTCTTTTACGATACATATTAACTCTGAAATCACCATCAAAATCAATCAGCTCCGGCTTGGGTAATCCATACTCCTCACAGGCTGCGAATAACCTCGGTATTCCGGTTCCCCATTTTTCAATAATTTTCATGTACGCAAAGGCTCTTGCGATTGCAGGATTTCTCGGTCTTGAGTAACCTTCTATCATTTTTTCGATCGTAACATTATTCAGCAGCATGCCCGGCGAAGTAATCTCTAGCCTGTCATCATACAATGCCACTTGTATATTCCCCGGCTCAAGATAACTACGATGAGCCACTGCATTTGCAATCAACTCTCTTATACTGTCTGTAGGAAGTTCATATACATCTTGTCTGTACATTCCCTTTATTGTCATTCCCATGTTAATTTTTTCAAGAACATACTGGTATGCAGCATCCATTTGTTCCTGAATGGAACCCTCAAACTCTCTCCGGTCAACAAAATGCGCCCGATTGGTTCCCTTGAACACACCGCACTGAATAACCGGCTGCCCCACCATCCGTCCGGTCAAAAGTGCATATGCATTGGTCGGATATACCTTTCCGCATTCCTCCTTCAGAACGCCCCATGAAATCAGTATATTTCTGGTGACATCCTTAATCTTCGCTTTTTCACTATCCTGCCATGTATTTCGCATAGCTGTCTCCTTCAAGCTCTTGCAGAGCTCCTCAATCTCACTGTCTGATATATCCATATTCTGACATATTTCACTGTCAAAATAACGGTTCTTCCCCTCCAGCATCAACTCTCTTAACATGTAATCCTCAACATGCCTAGTCGTACCTGCAACACGCACATAAGTACCATCAAACACGCCTTGTGATTTTATATAGTATGGACGCTCTGCCCCCGGAAATATCTCTACCACAATCACTGTCTTATCCTTAATTGTCTGCATCGCCACATCCGGTCTGATTGCAGGTTCGCAAGAATCTGAAATAGCATTGGTAATGGCATCCATTGTCTTATAGATACTATCTTCATCCATTCCCACAACTTCTAAGGTCTTGTCCTCTATTCCGAAAAAAATTTTTCCTCCCCTACCATTAGCAAAAGCTACAACAGTTTTCATATATTTTTCGCTTTTATCCGGTACTGCAACCTTATATTCAATATTTTTTGATTCGCCGGAAAACAGTATCTCCTCTGCCATATTACTACCTCCAATATCAGAAGTCTCGTTTCATCTCATTATTCATTTGCCAATACCTTATACATCTCCAGAATCCCAAATATTATTATAATATTTCATAGATATATGTGCCAGAAATGCCATACATATTCTAATCTCCTTCGTATTTATTATTGAAGTTGTAATATACTTTCTCATTTGGAAGCACTGCCTTAATCGGATAAACTGACATCCCAAAAGAATCTGTAAAAATAACATCTTCTCCAATATGTTTTTCAAAAAACTCATCAGAAAAATCAGCTATTAAACCAATGCTGATAGCTCCATTCCTTGTAAAATTCAATCCCTCAATTTGTATACTCTTTTCAATCAAAGAACAATCTGAAGTGTGAAAAAATTCAACAGCATTTTTTTAATATCTCGTTCGATTTGAATCTGATTATCAAGATAATATCTGATTGCTTTTTCTTGTTCAAATGAAATTACAGCATCTTTTTGATTTGAGTATATACACAGATACAAGTCAAAAGTTTTATCCCATAATGTAATGATAAAGCTCTTCTTTGTGTACCAATCTGTTTTTT
>JBNMGN010000022.1:0-36695 GCA_050872265.1 Coprococcus sp. | reverse complement strand
GTAGACAGAGGGTGCCGTATTGGCAGAAACTATACTAATTTTCAGAAGTTTCTCGAGGCAAATCCAGAGTCTACTGTTGTGCAGATGGACAGTGTTATCGGACGTATAGGAGGCAAATGTCTGCTTACCATACATTTCGTTGAAACAAGTCTAATGCTTGCATTTCTGAGAGACTCAAACACGTCAGCATCTGTCATACAGATCATAAACCTGTTGGATAAAGTTCTCGGAAGTAAAACCTTTTCACAACTGTTTCCTGTTATTCTGACGGATAATGGAAGCGAGTTCTCAAATCCAAAAGCGATTGAAAAACGTGATACGATTCCGTGTAACAGAACAAACGTGTTTTACTGTGATCCAAGTGCTCCTTATCAAAAGGGAGCCTGCGAAGTAAATCATGAATTGATACGCCGCATTTTACCAAAAGGAAGCAGCTTTGATGATCTGACACAGAAAGATATTTTTCTGATGATGGATCATATCAATTCTTATAAAAGAAAAAAGCTGAACAACCGTAGCCCATACGAAACGTTCAGCTTTTATTACGGAGAAGATATACTTAAGAAACTTGGATGTAAACCGGTTGCAGCCGAAAACATCATCTTAAAGCCTAAACTTCTCAGAAAGTAACAGATAAATTTGCAAAATGCCGCCAGAACAAAGACGGCAGAATAACTATAAAACAGGGATGGATTCTCCGAATACAAAAATTTTGAACGGGATTTGATCTCTGGTTTTTGTACGCAAATTTATCACTGAACGTATTATAACATGTCAATGTACAAATGAAAATCCGGGAAATTCGCTTACAAAACGGGATTTTCGTTTACAAAGTGGGAATCTCGCTTACAAAATGAGATTTTCATTTACAAAGAGAGACTCTTGAGTTACAAACGGGACGCTCGTTGTACATTTCACCTAAGATAAACCGTTATTTACCTTATGGGTATAAAATAATTGACAGTTTAAAATACAAAGTTTATACTTGAAATAATAGAATTTAATTTTGAAAGAGGTACCATTATGAATGTATCAGAACAAATTAAAATATTATGCATACGATCCAATATTAGTGTATCTGAGTTGGCTAGAAGAGTAGGAACATCACCGCAGAATTTTAATGCTAAACTAAAGAGAGAGACATTTACAATTTCGGATTTAGAGAAGATTGCGGAAGTGGTAGATTGTACATTTGAGAGGCGTTTTGTATTAGAGAATGGAGATAAAATATAATGGGTGAAAAAAAGTTCAATTATAGTCAATTTTATTCTAATAGAGATGTTATTTCCTTTTTTTCTGGAGCGATGGGATTGGACATAGGATTGGAAAAAGCAGGCTTGAATGTTAAAATCGGACAAGACTTTGAACCTACATGTATAGAGACAATGAAGGCAAATGGATACAAAGTATTGGGTGGAGATATCCGAGAAATTGAACCACAACAAATGCTGGATTTGGCGGGATTGAATGTAGGAGAGCCTTTTTTGGTATGTGGAGGACCTCCTTGCCAGCCATTTTCAACAGCAGGGAAACGACTAGGAATTAATGATCCGAGAGGAAGTTTATTTATGGATTATATTCGGATGATTGATTATATTAAACCTCGCTTTTTTATAATGGAAAATGTTAAAGGTATTATGTCCGCACCTTTAAGACATGTTCCTATAGCGGAAAGAAATGCGGATGATCCAGAACAACAGCTTGGGACAGTATTAGATGTTATCTTATCTGAATTTGATAAACTTGGGTATAAAACTGTTTATGGTGTGTTGGATGCAGTAAACTATGGAGTCCCACAATTTAGAGAAAGATTTGTATTGATTGGAAGCAGAGACCATGAAGATATATTCTTGCCAATTCCTACACATTTTCAGATTCATCAAAAGGAAGAGTATAGATGGAAAACTGTAGGAGAAGCAATCGGTGATATAGAAAATGAAAGGGGAGAATGTGCAACATTAAGTAAGGAGCGTGCACATTACTTAGAAATGGTTCCAGAAGGCGGAAATTGGAAAGATTTACCTGAGGATATAAAGAAAATTGCAATGGGGGGGGCATATGAGTCTGGTGGCGGGAAAGTAGGATTTTATAGACGATTATCTTATAGTCAACCGGCACCTACCGTTGTGACATCACCTGTGCAGAAGGCAACAATGATGTGCCATCCAAGAATGAATAGACCTCTGAGTGTACATGAGTATGCAAGATTACAACAATTTCCAGAAGGATGGAAATTTATAGGAACCACGGCTGCAAAATATAGGCAGATAGGAAATGCAGTCCCAATTGGTTTGGCAGAGGCAATCGGACGTGCGATTATTGCGACAGCAGATAAAACAGCGTTGATTAAGACCAAAAGATTTAGAGGAACAGATATTCATAATAGAATAAAAAATGCATTGGAATTAGGAGGAAATGCGGTATGCCAATAAATAGTAGTTACGATGAAAAAGAAGTTATAGAGGCAATTGCACGGGCATTAGAAACTTTCTATGCAAATTTGATTGCAAAAATAGATGAATTAAATATTCAAAAAATAATGAAAAGAAAAAATCCTTATTTGTATCGTGCAAAAGCTATGCAGAATGCAGCTGAAATTGTTGAATCAGTGCTTACTGCGTTCGTGAGTTCAAGCGAAGAAACAATATTCGGCAATTGCTTTTTTGAACCTATTGCAATTGCTGCAAGTAATGGGAATAAGGCGCTTGCTGAAGGGATTGATATTATGATTCAAGATAAGAGTGAGAATACGATGTATGCAATTGCTGTTAAGAGCGGGCCATCTGTATTCAATGCGGATAGCAAGAAACGTCAAGAACAAAACTTTATGGCTGCATCAAAACTTGCGCAACAGGCAAAGGCGAGATATGAGGCGTATGTGGGATATTGTTATGGAAAAAAGAAAGATTCTGGTCGCGGAAAACCAAAGATGTATCAGGAATTGGCTGGAAAGAGTTTTTGGACAGAATTAACAGGAGATGAAGAATTTTACAAGAAGATTATTACATATATGGGTACCTTGCCAGAGCAGTATGTAGCACAGTACCAGGACAGTTATAATAAAGCAGCAAATAGATTAGTGCGAGTGTTCTCAAATGATTTCTGCAAAGAGGATGGAAGTATTGATTGGGAAAAACTAGTGGAGTTTAATTCTGGTGATTAATCGAGGTGATATAAGTGGAAATAATTGATTTTGTTAATCAAATTAATTTAGGTGAGCAATCAGAAATAGACAGAACAAAGTTTGTGTGTTTTTTTGAATATAAAAGAACAGGAAAAACAACATTCTGCATGAGTGAAATATGTGACTTGTTACAGGCCTTTGGATTTAATAGACCGAATGTGTCGCGTCTTAAAACTAAATTGATAAAGGGAAATGAAAAAGTCATGCTTTCTAGGAATGCCGGGAAGGAATTCGAGTTTATTCCAATTGTTTTGCAAAAGTTAGAAAGTGACTATGGAAATTTATGGAGTGATACAGTTTCGGTTAAGTCGAATAGTGAATTGATTGATGAAGTGAAATTTGGAGGTAAGAAACCATATATTGATCGTATAATCAAACAAATCAATTTTACCTATGACAATAATTGTTATGATGCATGTGCTGTTTTGCTGAGGAGATTATTCGAAATTTTACTAGTACTTGCATATCAAAGAAATGGTGTGGAGCAGGATATTACAAATGAACAAGGACATCATTTTATGTTAGAGGGAATTGTAAAGAATGCAAAAACAAATGCCACGCTGAATTTTTCTTCTCGTGTAAAAAACAATTTTGATATCTTTAGAGAAGTGGGAAATAATTCAGCTCACAGTATCACCTATACGGCAAGCAAAAAAGATATCGATGATATAAAAATTGCATATAGAGTAATGTTAGATGAACTATATGATAAAGTAGGAATCTCATAGGAGGAAAGTTATGGATAATCAATTGAAAGTAAAGTTTAAAATAGGAAA
This sequence comes from Coprococcus sp., assembly GCA_050872265.1. Taxonomy (GTDB): domain Bacteria; phylum Bacillota; class Clostridia; order Lachnospirales; family Lachnospiraceae; genus Coprococcus. Next base: position 32,735 of record JBNMGN010000022.1, on the reverse strand, counting down.
TATTGTTGAATTTGAGACAGAAGGAAAGTCAGAGGATGTTGAAAAAGAGAGACAGGAGTTTTTATCTCAAATATTACCCGCTGCGATTAGTGCAGTAGAGGCAACAAGAGTTAGCAATGTAACGAATGAAATAGTTGAAATTCCCACATCTAATACACCAGTGTTGGAATTACAAGATATGGGAGAATGTAGTGTGAATGAGTTCCTTAATCAAAAGGGTTTTTCAAAACAAATTGATATTGCGTTAGGATTGATTTATTATAAAGAGAAGTTTTGTAATGTGATAGATGTAAATAGTGACGATTTAAAAAACTATTTTAGTGAAGCGAAAATTCCAGTACCAGGAAATGTGAGTGATGTGCTTGGCAAACTAGTGGGAAAAGCAATGATAATGAAATCAGATGTCAGAGGACGTTATAAATTGACAAGGAACGGAACTCAATTTATAGACGAGTTTATGCCGACAGAGAAGAAAACAACAAGTAAAAAGAAAACACCTGCATTGAAAGGTGGTTCACATAGTTCAAAAGAATCGTACCAAATGAATAAAGACTTAAATTTGTTACCTAATGATAGAGAAACTTTTCAACAATTTTATGAAAAGAAAGAACCTAAAACAGGTATTGAAGTAAATACGGTTGCGGTTTACTATTTGGAAAAAATTTTAGAAAAACAGGAAATCACCATAGAGGATATTTACACATGTTATAAAAATGTGAATGCAAGAATTCCCAAAGCATTAAAGCAAAGCTTAAATGATACAAGTTCTTCGAAATATGGGTATATTAATGTGGTAAATAATTATTATACAGTATCAACAGTTGGAGAAAATTTTGTGGAGTTTGATTTGCCAAAAAAGAAGAAAGACAATAAGATCAAAGGATAAACAACATAATGCCTCATCTCTAGGTAGGAGATGAGGCACATCTGTTAAAACACTTCCAAACTATCCTCCGCATCCACCCATGCCTGCATCTCTCCATCAAGTGTAAGCCGGGCATATTCCAGCGGATTATCAATTGCCAGAGCATTCAGACACCTCTGGGAATTAGGAGTAGTCCGTATCTCGGATTCTGCCAGGTTACAGTCAATCCGGAGGATGTAGCCATTATAGTGGTTAATGTCGATGCTGTTATGCATCGGGTTATATTCAGCGTGTAATAATTTCATTGTTATTAGCCCTTTCATTTGAATTGGAGGTAAAAAGCCCATGGGCTTATTTTGGACTTGAAAAACTTTCAAAATAGATATAATAATCACAAAACGTACCATTTTATAAATAAAATATAACTATAAATATTCAGAACAATACAAGTTGTGATATTAACAGTTGTGTTGCAACTATCATTGAGTAATTTTGACTTGAATGATAGTTCAATAATATAAGACTTTTCAAGGGTTTCGGAGATTTATCTCCGGAACCCTTTTTTAGGTTTATATCTAAAATTGATAAATCCTAAATTCTGTATTATTATGTTGTAGTATAGCTTAGGAGTTAATTGGATGGGTACGTTATTTGCAGTATTATGGTTCGGATTAAGGATAGGCAGGTGGGAAAATGTATAAAAATGAACAATGGTTAAAATGGGCTGTGGAGCTGCAGGCATTGGCACAGAGCGGTCTATATTATGGAAAAGATAAATTTGATATTGAGAGATACCAGCGTATAAGGGACATTGCAGCGGAAATGATATCCTATAAGACGGAGATTTCCACCGAGAAGGTGAAGGACCTGTTCTGCAGTGATGTGGGTTATCAGACCCCGAAGATTGACACAAGAGCAGCAATATTCAAGGATGGCAAGATATTGTTAGTACACGAGGCAAATGGAACCTGGTCTTTGCCGGGAGGCTGGTGTGATGTGGATATGTCTGTAGAGGAAAATACAATAAAGGAAGTTAAGGAAGAGGCTGGGCTTGACGTGAAGGTTAAGCGAGTCATAGCGGTGCAGGATCGTGAAAAGCATAATCTTCCCATATACGCATATAAGGTATGCCACTGAGTCAGCCATGAATGTGGTTAGGAATATGATAGAAAAGAATGCAGATAATGTAGATAAATATAAGGGGATCCCTATCGAGACCTGTCTGGAGGTTATAGGATAATGAAGAGACCAAAGATAAGGATAACATTGATAGATCAGAAGGGAACCATGGGCTGTCACAGAGGACATAAGATCGGTGATTCCTATGATTTTGATACGGAACGCGGTATGTTGTGTCCAATGGCAATGCATGTGGCATTTCCCTATGTGGATATATTAAGGTATGGCGGAGAGATACCCGGTCAGGAAAAGGGGACGGCGGTATTTTCGTGCCCTGATGTGGACACTTTGAATATATTTAAGATAGAAGTTGTTGAAGATTGAGAATGCAAGTGAGAGGCAATGTATCAGTATTTTCATGAAAAAACGATGGCGATATTGATGAGCTGGCATAGATAATTTGAGATAAGCCCATGTTCAATAGTGTGGCGGAGAGCATTGGCATGGTGATGTAGATAAGAAGATGTTAAGTAATGGAGGTAGGATATGTGTACAGCGGCAACCTATAAGACAAAAGATTTTTATATGGGACGGACTCTGGATTATGAGTTCTCATATGGCGAGGAGATAACTATCACGCCGAGAAATTATCCCTTCAAGTTCAGATATACAGGGGAGGATAGCAGCCATTATGCCATCATAGGAATGGCTCATGTGACGGATGACTATCCACTTTATTATGACGCGGTAAATGAAAAGGGGCTTGGAATGGCAGGTCTTAATTTTGTGGGAAATGCAGTCTATGCTGAGCCGGTGGACGGAAGCAAAAATGTTGCTCAGTTTGAATTTATCCCATGGATACTGAGCAAATGTGCGAACCTTGATGAGGCAATAAAGGCACTTGCCACCATAAATCTGGTAGGTACACCATACAGCGACAATTTCCCTGCGGCGAAGCTGCACTGGATCATAGCAGATAAAAGCGGAGCCATAACAGTAGAAGCAGTGGCAGAGGGGCTTAAGATATACGATAATCCGGTGGGGGTTCTTACCAATAATCCACCATTTGACCGGCAGATGTTTATGTTGAACAATTATATGCATCTGTCACCGAAGCAGCCGGAAAATATGTTCCCCGAAAATGTGGGGCTTGAAGCCTATAGCCGTGGCATGGGAGCACTGGGACTTCCGGGAGATCTGTCATCAGCCTCAAGATTTGTGAGAACTGCATTTATAAAGACAAATTCAATTTCAGGAGAAGGAGAGACTGACAGCGTTGGGCAGTTCTTCCATATACTCGGCTCGGTGGATCAGCAGAGGGGCTGTTGTGAGGTGGCAGAAGGAAAATACGAGATCACCATATACACTTCATGTTGGAATGCAGATAAGGGAGTTTACTATTACACCACCTACACAAATCATCAGATAACTGCTGTAGATATGCGTAAGGAGAACCTGGATGGGGCAAGCCTTGTGCGTTACAAAATGCTTCAGGAGGAAAATATCCTCAGCCAGAATTAGGAAGTGGTGATCGGAACATTCCTTGTGATGAACGTAAAAACAGGGTGTGGTCACTCATAATAAAAGAATAAGTGGAAAATATGCTAAATTTCATTGACAACATCATATGATAAGGAATAATATTGGTAGTGCCGAATTGGTACTACCAATATTTGCTATAGCAACAAGTTAAGTGCGACATGCCGCCGAATGAAATGAGGGGGCAATACCTAAAAGGCAAATTTTAAATGGGCTGATGTTCAAAGGGAGAGAAAGAAAATATGAAATACATAAGACAATTTTTACTGATCCTGGCGATCTCTTTTATAGGGGAATTGCTTAAATATGTGCTGCCGTTACCGATACCTGCCAGTATATATGGCATGGCGATTTTATTTGCAGGGTTGATGACAGGACTTATAAAGCTTGAGGCAGTAAAGGATACAGGCAAATTTCTCATAGAGATCATGCCGATCATGTTTATTCCGGCTGGAGTCGGGCTGATGGTGAGCTGGGGCAGGCTTAAGCCGGTGCTTGTTCCTGTGTGCGTTGTTACGGTTGTGACCATAATCACAGTAATGGCGGTGACAGGAAGAGTATCCCAGTTTGTAATAAGAAGGGACAGAAAAAGAAGAATGGCAGGAACAGATGAGACTTTAGAATACTTAGATGATGTGACCGACGAAGAGATTGAAGAAAATTTGGAAGATTTAGAAGACTTGAAAGATTTGGAAGGCTTGGAAAACCTGGAAGAGTTGGGAGATTTGGAAGGTTTGGAAAAAGTCTCGGAAGAGAATGTGAAGGAGGGGAAATAAATGCATGAATTTTTCGAAACATCCATGTTTGCAGGGGTAACATTAAGCCTGTTGGCATATCTGGCCGGTTCTATATTAAAGAAAAAATTTAAGCTTGGAATATTTAACCCTCTTTTGATTTCAATAGTCCTAACGATCATCGTGCTTGTGGTGAGCAAGGTGGATTATGATACATACAACGAGGGAGCGAAGTATTTAAGCTGGCTCCTTACTCCGTCAACAGTGTGCCTTGCAATCCCCCTTTATGAACAGTGGGAGCTGCTTAAGAAAAATTTCAAGGCGGTGGTGCTGGGACTGGTTGCAGGAGTGGTTACAAGTCTTGGAACAGTGCTGGTGCTGTCGGTGATAATGGGATTAACCCATGAGGAGTATGTGACCTTGCTTCCAAAGTCAATTACAACAGCCATAGGAATGGCTGTATCCGAGGAGCTTGGCGGTTATGTGACCATAACAGTTGCGGTTATCATAGTTACAGGTGTTCTTGGAAATATAATGGGTGAGCTGATATGCAAGATATTTGCCATAAAGGAGCCTATATCAAAGGGACTGGCATTCGGATCAGCGTCCCATGCCATAGGAACTGCCAAGGCAATAGAGATTGGTGAGATCGAGGGTGCCATGAGCAGCCTTGCCATAGCGGTGTCGGGTATACTTACAGTGGTGTTGTCCACGTTATTTGCAAATTTTTACTAAAATACCTCATACCAGTTATTAGAAATCGTCGAATGACATATTTAGAATGACGTTAGAAAGTGCCACTGGGTATGAACGATACAAAACAGATAAATTTCAGGTGGGCTGATGTTCAATGAAAAGGGGTTAAAAATGGGAGAAGAAAAGAAGCTTACAGGGGCAAATCAGGAATACGAAAAGGTAATACAGTACATATACGGACGTATGCAGGACGGCAGTCTCGTGATAGGGAGCAAGCTTCCTACAGAGCGGGCTATTGCGGAGGAACTTGACATTGGACGCAATTCCATAAGGGAGGCATTGTCTACCCTAAGCGGTATGGGGATCATAAGACGTGTCCAGGGCTCGGGCAATTATATTTCCGGTGATGTGGGAGCTGCCATACAGCAGATCATCCAGATGATGATGGCTCTTGGAAGTATAACGAAGAAAGATGTATGTGAGTTCCGTCGCGTCATTGACAAATCCGTGTGCAGTATTTTACTTGTCAGGGGACTATCAGAGGATTACAGGGATACCATTGAAAGAATACTGGCAAATATGAAGGTGGAGCAGGAGCTTCCTGTGGAGCCGGATAAGAGTTTTCATGAAATACTTGTGAGAGCAACGGAGAATAATATATTTATCACTATTATGCAGTCCCTAACGAAGATATACAGAGAGTGGATAGACAGAGCGTTGATGAAGACAGACGCAAGCCAGAAGGACATGCTGTATGAAATGCATTTTAACATGTATAAGGGGCTGGTGGATAAAAACAAAGATCAGGTAATGGACGCCATAGACAGACACTATGATTTTATAGATGGGCTTGTGGAGGATAACTAAGAATTTTAAATGAGCTGAAGAAAGCAGGTGGGAAAATGATCATTACAATCGGAAGACAATGCGGATGTTCAGGTGATGAGGTGGGCAGGAAGCTTGCAGAGCTGCTTGCCATTCCTTTTTATACCAAGAAGGATCTTATAGGACTGGCAAAGGAAAAGAAGATATACGAGAAATATCCATTTTATTTTGGTGAGGAGCCGGTTAATGCCATGGTGAGCTCTGTGGCAGATGATTTCTGTTCACCACAGTCCTATGAGATACCTCATAAGGCACTTAAGGTTCTGCTGGGAGACAGGGACGCTATAGTGATCGGAAGGGCGTCAAACTATGCCTACAGGAATGAGCCTGGTACAGCAAGGGTATTTCTATGCGGAGACAGGGCAGAGAGAGTGAAAAATATTGCCAAGAAGCATGGCGTGTCAGAGCGTAAGGCAAGGCTTGTGGTAGATAAGACGGATGAGAAGAGACGGGGATATCACAAGTATTATACCGGTGAAGAGTGGGGAAGTGCCGGGGACTATGATCTTTGTATAGATGCTGTGAAGCTTGGGGTTGACAAGACTGCCAGACTGATCGCCGACTACACTAGGATAATGTAATTTATTTGTAAAAAAAGTAGATATCTGCTGATATTCCCCGAAAAAAGTGTTAGCATAGGTGTAGTGTTATATTATAAAAGATGTGACAACAATAAAGGTATGTGAAAAAATTGTGCTGTACTGTATTGAAGCTGTTAAGAATGCTTATGTGTAATACTTGGAGGGAATATGAGAAAGAACAGGATCCTCATTGTGGAGGATGATGAAGCCATAGCCAGAATGGTGGCCATGAACCTTAAGGTGGCCGGCTATGATACAAGAATTTTTTTAGATGGGCTGGAAGCATATGAAGCTCTTCCGGAGGACAATAATTACGATCTGGCACTGCTTGATGTAATGGTTCCGGGAATGAACGGATTTGAGCTTATGCCGGAGGTGGCTAAGTATGATATACCGGTTATATATGTAAGTGCAAGGGATGATCTTGACTCTAAGCTTACGGGACTCACAGGAGGTGCGGAGGATTATATTACCAAACCCTTTGAGATCCTTGAGCTGCTTGTAAGGGTAGAGAAGGTTCTGGTAAGGAACCACAAGATAGACAGCACCATAGAGGTTGCAGGGTTGGTGATAAATGCCGACGAGCACACAGTTAAGAAAAACGGCAGGGAGGTATCCTTAAAGCCTATGGAATTTGAACTTCTGCTGGTACTTGTCAAGAACAAGAATATTGCCATATCCAGAGAGAAGCTACTGTCTATGGTGTGGGGGATTGATTTCGCCGGAGAGACAAGGACAGTAGATGTTCATATAGGACAGTTAAGGAAGAAGCTTGACCTGTACGACAACATAAAGACCGTATCCAAGCTTGGGTACAGATTTGAAGAGAATTAGCAGGATATGAGGTAGACCGTGTTAAAGAAACGAATTATATTGATAAATGTCATATCCATGCTTATTGCTTTTGTTCTGTGTGATATGGTCACGATCCTTCTTGTGTACAGAAACAATGTTGCTGATGTAAGTGAGAGGTATCAGAGGGATCTTGATGAGACCGTCACAGGTCTGGGCAGCAAATATGCAGCAAATGGTGATCTGGAGACTCTGAAATTCTATCTGAAGAGGCAGGAGGATTATTATCTTGTCTGCTATAAGACCAGTGGGACAGATGAGGACTATGGAGAAAAGGTCTATAACCATACCCTATACGGATATGATTTTTATGGCTCTGTAAATTATAAAAAAAATAATGTATATCTTAGATATGGAGACAAGGTTTATGCTCCGATAACTGCGAAATACATGAATCTGCGATTTTATTATCTCTGCGATGTGACATCGGCATTTGGAAAGACCTGGAGAACAGCGATTGTTATAGTGGGTGTTACATTGGCAGTATTTGCAGTTATGCTGTTTATAATCATAAGACTGACGAAAAGACTCCTTGATCCTATAGCCAGCTTAAAGGAGAGGGCAATAAAGCTTTCCGAGGGGGTATATGATACAGGTATAGAGATAACCTCGAAGGACGAGATAGGTGATCTGTCAAGAACCTTTGATACCATGGCTGAGAAGATAAGATTTCGTGAGGAGGAGCTGTCGGAGTCCGAACACAGAAAGACACTCCTTATGGCAAATCTCTCCCACGAGCTGAGAACACCAATGACGTCTATGTCGGGATATGCTGAGCTTCTTCTTAATGCCAGACTCTCAGATGAGGACAGAGAGACGGCTCTGATGTATATGCAGTCGGAATGTGGAAGACTGAGCAGACTGTCAGGTAAGATGATGAAGCTGCTGTCTCTTGATCAGGAACAGGAGCTTGTACGAAAGAAGGTGTCTGCGTCAAAGCTTTTTGCAAATGTATGCAGAATCTGTGATGGTATTGCTGATGATAAGAATATCCGGCTCATATGCAGTGAAAATGGTGAGACCTTCATGGTTGACGAGGATCTCATGACGGAGGTGCTTGTTAATCTTGTAGACAATGCCATAAAGGCCAGTCCTGAAGGTGCAGAGATTATTATTACAGCCAGAGATAAAAGCATAAGCGTGACAGATAAGGGCAGAGGAATACCCGAGGATGAGATCCACAAGATACTTGAACCATTTTATATGGTGGACAAATCAAGAAGCAGAAAAAGTGGAGGCGCAGGACTGGGACTTGCGATAGTTAAGCTTATCCTGGACAAACACAATGCCACACTTGAAATAAACAGCACCCTGGGACAGGGTACATCTATGAATTTACAATTTGTTTAAATTTTGATGAATACTTGATGAAAGGCCACATGCTAGAATAAATCCAGCATGTGGTCTTTGCATTGTGCACATATTTCTATGTGACATTAATTGCATGCCGAGTAGGTGTCAGCTTGCTTAATTTTATAAATGGGCTGGAGTTCAATATGAAAAGAGGAAAAATATGAAAAAGACGAAGATATTATATATACTTGCAGCTGCATCCCTTATGCTTGCCGGCTGTAATAAGAAGCCGGACAGTCCTGTGGCCGGAAACATGGATAATCTGGTAAATGAAGTGGTGGAGACCAGTACAGACAGCAGTTCTGAGACCAGTACCGAGACTGCCGGTGAGACAGTGGAGGAGGCTGTTGATGGCAATGCTGAGTATGTAAGAACCATAAAAGATGATAAGAATAAGGTGAATGTTGAAGTTCGTGCACAGGTGGAGCTTCCTGAAGCGGATAAGCTGTCGGTGGTGAGGGTCAGCCAGAAGGAATTTGATGATGATTTCCTGAATAGATTTCTTGATATCTGCGAGCCGGACACGGTATTCACAACAGATATGATATATACAAAGGAATACTGCGAGACGAAGCTGGCAGCGATAGATGACGAGCTTAAGGCAGCACAGGAAGAAGCTGATGAGGAGGAACGCAGCAAGGGAGAAGCATCAATAGAAATACGTGATAAGCTGTATTCACTGAATGAAGACCTTAAGACCTGGCAGAGGAATTATGATAGGGCAGCAGATGATATAAACAGGGAGGCTGTATCCAAGTATGCAGTAACTCCGAAGCTTGTCAATGTGGCTGATGAGCTTGGCAATGATCCGGAAAACAGCTTTTATGAGTGGGAATATGGTCTTGGTACAAAGGAGGTGTTCACCGGTACGAACTGTGGTGTGGATGGCAGGTATGTTACAGTGTACATGCAGAATAATGAGAATTATGGAAGCACATTTAAATACAGGGTGGCAGGAACCTGGGAGATACATGTTAAGACAGTTGTAGGAGACACCAGTGGCATACAGAGGAAGAAGAAGGCAGACCTGAAGGATCTTCGCCCAGGAGCTGAGAACTATCCGGAGCTTCCTGATGAGGCAGATGCCACCTTGTCTGCCGATGAGGCAAAGGCGGAAGCTCAGGAACTGTTGGACAAGCTGGAGCTTACGGATTATGCGTGCAAGAGTGCAGAGCTGTGCTATGAAATCCCGGATTTCAGAGATTGTAATAATAAAGGTGACGGATACAGAATGGTATATGTCATGAAGTACGTCAGAGCCTTTGACGGCGTATTCGTAGATAATGAGGGCGGTTATATGCTTCTGGATAATAATGATGAGAAAAAAATCTGGGAAGGAGAGCGGATAAATGTATATGTAAATGATGATGGTATAGTGGGCTTTGATTATATAGCACCTCTGGAACTTGGGGAAACGGTGAAGGAAGACTGCAGCTTGAAAAGCTTTGACGAGATAAAGACAGTATTTGAAGATGGCATAACCACATTATATAACTCGGGCATGGAGAAATTATTGGATATGGACGGGAAAGAAGTGGAGTATACAGATATCGGTGACAAAGAGGATGTGAAGTACACAGATATTAAAGTAAACAAGGTTATACTCCGTTATACAAGATTAAGTGAGAGAAGTGATTTTCATACAGGGCTTATGGTTCCGGTGTGGGATTTCATAGGTGACATAGATTATGGTGATACCTCAGGTCTTTCCGGGCAGGAAAAGGACAAGGTGGTGTTTACAATAAATGCAGTAGATGGATCTATCGTGGACAGGGCGGCAGGATATTAAATTATCTGCATAAGACTGAAATCTGTTAGACGGGCGTACAGAACCGTCTGAAAGGAGCTTAATATGAGAAAGATAAAAACATTATTTGTATTAACTGCGGCGGCTGTGATGCTTGCAGGCTGTCAGAAGAGTCCGGAGACTCCTATAGTTCAGAACAAGGATCTGGATAATATGGTCAGTGAAGCAAGCGGAGATGGAACAGACAGTAAAAAAGCAGATGCTGTGATACAGGAAACAGCTGAGAATTACGAATCCTATGTTAAGGATATTTCAGATGAGACCTTTAAGGTAAATGTAAAGGTAAATGCCCAGGTTGAGGTCCCTGAGGTAGATAAGCTGTCGGTAGTGAGAGTGAAGCAGAAGGAATTAGATGATGAATTTCTGGCGAAGTTTCTCAGCGTATGTGAGCCGGATACTGTGTTCACCTCAGACAGAATATACAGCAGATCAGAGTGTGAGGATAATATATCACAGATAAGAAGCCAGATAAATGATGTTGAAAATGGAAATACTGACATTTCTGATGAGGAGAAACAAACAGTGATAGATGATCTCCAGAAAAACATTGATTCCTGGCAGAGTATATATGAAAATGCTCCGGAAGAAGTGGCTGCAGAAGATGTTGAAGCAAAAAAGGAAGATACAAAGCTGGTCAGCGTGGCAGATAAGCTGTCCGATAATCCTGATGATGATTTCTATCAGTGGGAATCGGAGCTTGGTACAAGCAGACTTTTCTATGGAAGCAACAGTGGAGTAGGTGGAAGATACGTATCAGTATATCTTCAGAATAATGCTGATTATGGTAATCTGTTCAGGTACAGGGTGAGCAATACAGATGAAATATATGTGAAATCTGTTGTGGCGAGTGGACTGGAGGGACACGGAAAGACAAAGCAGGAGCTTGACAGTTATATGGATGGTGCCTCTGGGTTCTCTGAGCTCACGGGTGAAGCTGATGCCACCATATCTCTGGATGATGCCAAGAGCAAGGCACAGGAGCTTATAGATGAACTGGGGCTTACTGATTTTGCATGCAGCGATGCAGATCTGTATTATGAAGTCCCTGAGTTCAGAGATGCGGCAGCCACCCAGGGATATCGTAAGGTTTACGTTATTCAGTATCTCAGACAGTTTGATGGTGTATTTGTAGATAATAACAGCGGGGATATGATGGTTGATGACTGGTCGGGCGATGACTACGTGAAGAAGGTATGGTCTGGTGAGAATGTAAGGGTGTATGTAAATGACGATGGAATAGTGGGATTTGACTATGAAATACCTCTTGAACTTACGGAGACCGTGGTTGAGGACAGCAGCTTAAAGAGCTTCGATGATATAAAGAAGACCTTTGAAAGCATGATCGTTGCAAATTATGCATCAGATACCAGCAGTGATGATGATACTAATCTGAGCACGAATATAACTGTAGATAAGGTGGTGCTCCGATACACAAGAGTCAGTGAACAGGACAGCTTTTCTACCGGACTTATGGTGCCGGTATGGGATTTTATCGGCAGTGTAAGCTATGAGGGAGATGCATCAAAGATGGATGCAGTTAAAAATTCAGTAGTCCTCACCATCAATGCCATAGACGGCACTATCATAGACCGTACAGTGGGATATTAAATTTGCAGATTAAATTTACAGATTACATTTACTGATAATATTAGTGATACAGATGCATAGGTTATGAAGAAGATATTTTATACAGCAAAGGTAAATTCTGGTGGATTTTTTTAAGGAAATGGGGTGAACCACATGGGGAAAAGAATAAATAAGGTGCTGGTAGCAGCTGTTGCGGCCGTGATACTGGCAGGGTGCCAGAAAAATCCGGATACACCAATAGTACAGAACAAAGATCTGGAAAATATGATAAGTAAAGCTGAGGAAACAGGTGAAGACAGTAGTAAGGCAGATGTAATAATACAGGATACTACACAGAAATATGAAAACTATATTACAACTATTACAGATGACAGTTTTAAGATAAATGTAAATGTTAATGCCAAGGTTGAGGTTCCGGACGTAGATAAGCTGTCAGTAGTAAGGGTAAGGCAGAAAACTTTGGGGGATGATTTCCTGAGCAGATTTTTAAATATCTGTGAACCGGATACTAAATTTGCTGCTGATACTATATATACGAAGGCTGATTACGAGAGATTGATCAGTGTAAAGAAGGAAGAAGTCGATTACCTGGAAGACAAGAAACAAAATGGTGGAGCAGAAACGGATGATATTGACAGCCGTATTGAACAGGCAAATGCTGATCTGAATTCTCTTAAGGAAGGATATGAAACGGCACCAGAGACAATAACAGCTGAAATTCTTGAACCACACGTGGTCGAACCCAAAATGGTAGATGTGTCTGAAGAACTGGAAAATAATCCTGATGACGAATTTTATACATGGGAAAGTGACCTGGGTACGACAAAGCTGTTCAGAGGGTCTAACAGTGGCGTTGGTGGAAGATATGTAACAGTGTATATTCAGGAGAATGAGGAACGAGGTAATCTGTTCAGATATATGGTCAGCAATACAGGAGAAATATGGGTTAATTCGGTGATTGGTGATATGTATGACGATTATAGCGTGACTGAGTCTTTGGAAGAGATGAAACAACATCTGGGCTTGGATGAGATCAAGGAACTGCCTAAGGAAGCTGGGGCAAATATCTCCGTTGATGAGGCGAAAACTATGGCGCAGGAGTTGATGGATAAGATGGAGATTACTGATTTTTCCTGTGACAGTGCGAAGCTATGCTATAACAGACCAGAGGGACTTGATGGATACAGAATGGTATATGTGCTGGAGTATAACCGACAGTTTGATGGTGTTATGGTTGACAATAGTGGAGGCTATATGGAGAGCGATGGCTGGACAGGGGGAGAGTATAATCTTAAAACCTGGTCAGAGGAAAAAATAAGAGTTTATGTAAATGATGATGGGATTGTGGGTTTTGAATATGAGTCGCCATTGGAACTGACAGATACAGTTGTCGAGGATAGCAGCATAAAGAGCTTTGATGAGATTAAAGGTATTTTTGAGAAGATGATAACTGTAAGCTGTGCACAGAATAATAATCCTATAGATGGAAAATCTCCCAAGGATGGGACATATACAAATTATAACATAAATAAGGTTGTTTTAAGGTATACAAGAGTCAGTGAACAGGACAGTTTTTCTACCGGACTTATGGTGCCTGTATGGGATTTCATAGGAGATGTAGAATATGGAGATTATTCATATAAGGTTGATCCTGAGAAAGATAAAGTAGTCCTCACCATCAATGCCATAGACGGCACTATCATAGACCGTACAGTGGGATATTAAATTTGCAGATTATATTTACAGATTACATTTACTGATAATATTAGTGATACAGATGCATGGGTTATGAAGAAGATATTTTATACAGCAAAGGCAAATTACAAAAGGTGGGTATACAGCCCACAGATATATCTGGCATTTATGATAGGATTTATATTCTGCTTTCTTTTGTCGGACAAGGTGGTGCAGTTCTCGAAGGAGCATGACACAGTGCTTCAGATGAATGAGGCATTTATCTGGACCTTTGGAGACGCTAAATCGGTGATGGTCATATCCCTTATGCTGCTGCTTATATTTGCAGATATGCCGCACCTGGGGAACGACGTGCCCTTCTTCTTAGTGAGGATAGACAGAAGGACATATATTCTGGGGCAGATATTTTATATGGTTTCAGCCACAGGAATATACACATTGTTCATAATGGCGTCCACCATGCTTTTGTCCATGTCCAGATCCTACTCTGCAAATATGTGGAGTGACACAGCGGCGATCCTTGGCTATTCCAATATAGGACAGAAGATCGCAGTGCCCACCTTTGTAAAGGTGCTTGAAAGGTCATATCCATATCAGGTGTCCCTTAATATATTTGCACTGCTTCTTGGCTACACCATGCTGTTATCCTCCATAATACTGTTCCTTAATCTGGTGAAGGATAACCTGGGAATGGTAGGCGGGATCATATACTGCCTGTTCGGATATCTTCTCACTCCAGACATAGTACAGGCGTGGTTTAAGCTGTCGGATGAGCAGAGCCGGATCGCAAATATAATATTTGGCTGGATGTCACCTCTTAACCAGGCAACCTATTATATGCATAATTTCGGATATGATAATCTGCCGAGACTTGGATTTTCATACGGATTTTTTGCGGTGACCAGCACCTTGTTTTTCGTACTGTCGGCAATAAAGATAAAGAGATATACCTTTAATTTCACAGGTACATGGAAGTAGGAATATGAACAGTTTTATTATTGATATACGCAGGGCTGTGGGCTCCTTTGGATTTGTGGCGGTGATCATAGTGGAATTGCTTATCTGTGTGTATTCAGGATACGGCACGGAGACATTTTACATGAGTGTTCCTGTGGCGGCGGCAATACCCTACAGCACAGCCTGGATCGTAGATTACCAGAGCGGATTTATAAAACAATATATCGGCAGGACCACCAGGATGGCGTACATAATCGGCAAGTTCCTTGCCTGTGGAGTAAGTGGCGGCGGTGCCATCCTTATGGGAGCATGGCTTAGCAGCTTTTTCATGAGGGAAAGCAAGCAGGCAGAGTATCAATACCTGCCTATATTTGCAGCAGGATTTGTATTTGCAGTGCTGGCACAGCTTATCGCCACTGTATCCATGAGCAGGTACATCGCCTATGGCGGAGGCTTTGTTATCTGCTATGCACTGGTCATTGTATATGAAAGGTACGCCAAGGACCTGTATATGCTGTGTCCCTATGAATGGTCCAATCCCAAGAAGGAGTGGATGTTCGGGGAGACAGGGCTTGTGATGTTCCTTATAGGGATCTCACTGGTGTTGCTTGAAGGTTTTGCTCTGGCAGTAGGGAGGAAGTTAAATGAAATCTGATGATAACAAAAAAGAAGGGATAGTAGTGGAACATCTCTTTAAATCCTTTGGCAGGGACAGGGTGTTAAATGACGTGAACATCAATATCCCCCCGGGCTCTATACATGGGGTTGTGGGAAATAACGGAAGCGGCAAGACCGTGTTGATGAAGTGCATATGCGGCTTCATGAGGCAGGACAAGGGGAAGATATATGTAAATGGTGCCGAGATAGGGAAGGATGAGGATTTCCCGGAAAGCCTTGGCATGATAATCGAGACACCGGGCTTTCTGCCAAATGTAAGTGGTTATAAAAATCTCAAGATATTGGCAGACCTGAGATCCAGGGTAGGACGTAAGGAAATAAGAGATTCCATCGCCAAGGTGGGACTTGATCCGGACATGAAAAAGCCGGTATCCAAATATTCTCTTGGTATGAGGCAGAGACTTGGGATTGCCCAGGCCATCATGGAGAACCCGGATGTACTGATACTTGATGAGCCCTTTAACGGACTTGACAAGAATACAGTGCTTAAGATGAGGAAGCTGATACTTGATCTTAGAGACCAGGGAAAGGCGATATTGCTTGCCAGCCATAATGCAGTGGATATAGAGGAGCTGTGTGACAGGGTGTACGAGATGGAGATAGGGGTTCCTCCGGTACCTGTTCCGGGCAAAAACACATGTTGAAATGTGATAACTGTCAGAAGCTGATATGTCGAAAGCTGATATATCAGAAACAGATACATGAAAATATACAATGGTAGGAAGAGATGGACATGAGTAAAAATAAAAGAAGATATTTGATCTTAACAGGCTGCATAATATGCATGCTCGTTATAAATTTCCATGGCATGTGTGTGCACGCAGCAATTCCGGAATTCACATTAAGTGAGACTGACAGCCAGGGAGAACGGATAGCAGGCACAGGCGGTAATGACAATGTGGATACTGCCGAACCTTCCACTGAGCCGGTGAAGGATCCAGACAAGGATAAGGAGGCTTCTACTGAGCCGGTAAAAGATCCGGAGTCTGCTTCCGGAGTTGAATTTAATATTGACAACGAAAATCTGTATCCTGGAATGAGCAAGACCTATTCGGAGGGTTACATGCCGGAATGTGCAGATGGCAGAGTGAATATTGTCATACCGGTTACTTCCACAGGCAATATAAAGGGTGACAGGATAAATACTGCAGTGCAGTTGGGAGATACAGCCAATTCTCCATTTGTCTACAAAAACTACAGGAAAGATGTAACGCTAAAGGAGTGGAATATAAATAATTCTGACAAGAAGAATAAGGTGTATCTGATAGAATATGAACTTGATCTCAATAAGGACAGGCTTAATGGAACCTATCCGGTGGATATAAAGGTGTCGGGCTTTGATGAAAAAGGAAATAAGGTCGAGGATACATATACCATGTATGTGGTGATATCAGATGGAAAGGAACCGGATACAGGTGGTGACGGCGGCGATGGGGCACCGGCAGATGAACCGACTACCGAGATAACATTTGCCCCAAAGGTCCTGGTAAAGGAATACAGCACTGAGTCCATTGGAGAGAATAAGTTAAAAGCAAGTATAACCATATACAACTCCAGCAGGTCTGAAAATGTAAGAAATCTTACTGTGTCAGTAAGTGATACTGTTGAAGGCTTACAGCTTGAGAGTCCTTCTGATACAGTGTTCGTGGACAAGTTAAATGTAGGAGAAACCTACGTTGTGACATATGAGTATTCCTACAGCAAGAAGCTTGCCAGCGGACAGTATAATCTGGCTCTTTCCATGGACTATGCAGATGACAAGGGAACCAGCTTCACCAGTGCAGGAAATGCCAGGATCAATATAGAACAGCCCCTTGATGTGTCCTTTGATCCTTTAGATTTCCCTTCAGAGGTTGAAGTAGGAGATAAGGTAACGGTGAGCCTTAATGCCATAAATCTGGGAAATGCACCGGTATACAATGTAAGAGCGCAGCTGGAGGCTGACGGAGTAAAGCCTGCAGGAACGCTTTTCATTGGTTCTATAGAGGCAGGCGCAGTGGGAAGTGGAAGTGTTGATGTGAACATAGGTGGTCTCTCCTCAGGAGACCTGTATGGTTATACCAGTGGTACGATAACCTGTTACTATGAGGATTCCAATGGTGTGGAATATTCCTATGAAATGGAATTTGAAACAAATATAATGTCACCATTTACCCAGACATCATCAGATGCAGAAAAACCTGCCGATACATCACAGTGGTGGATAATAATGGTATTTGTGGCTGCAGTATTTCTCATACTGGGAGGAGTTATCATATCAAAATGCATCATGCACAGAAGAAAAGCCGGGGATGATCTGGTGGGTACTGATAAGCTGGTGGTCAAGGATTGTGACAATGAAGAGATATCTGAAGAAAATAAAACAGAATGACAGTGAGAAGATAAGACTGATATTGGTGGTCGTGATAATCGTTTGTATAGTCAGAATATGCATGTATGGACACGATCTTGTAAAGCTTTTGTCCCAGAGCATGGAGTGTGTAGTGAGTGGTGATACTTCAAGAAACGGACTGCAGAAGCTTTCGGAGCTTTCTGAGGTCACATACTTTACCCTTTATAAGGAAGACCAGTTCTCCGTAACCGTAAGGCAGCATGATTTTAGCTTTCCTGTGAAGTACGTGTCAAAAGAATATATGAGAGACAGGTACAATGTCAGTAACGGCAGTGCCATGACCGTGTATTATGCCAATGACAAGGCGGTGAAGGAGCTGGCGGAGTATTGCAGCATAGAGAACGGGCAGGTGCGTATCACTGCAGATAGCGATATAAAGATATTTGCCGAGTCATCCCTTCCTGATGAAGAGGCAGCCCTTTATGCGGTGTACGATTTCGGTGATGAAAGCACAGGGAATAAAAGCACCGGAAGTGACAAGACTTCCGGAACAGCAGATGACAGTGCCGGCAAGATGGATACAGGCGGGGACAGTTACAATATTCTTATATACATAGATAAGCAGAATATCGACGGCAGGACAATGGACAGGATTTCAGCTGCGGGATATACGCCTGTGGACAGAACTGCCATTGACAAGGTGACAGATAAAGAGAAGCTTATCATAATAAGAATGAAGTATCTGTCACTGATCATTCTTACAGCGGCAGCAGGCTGCATGTGGCGAAAATGTAAATATTCTGAATATACTTAGTTCAAGGGTTCTGCTGATATAACAGTAAGAACCCTGTCTTTTACTGTGAAACGAAAATTATAACCGGCAAATGCCACACCATATATTCTGTCAGGATCGTCCTGATATCCCGGTCGCGGGTCCCCGGCCAGAAGTGCTGTCAGGGCGGTCTTTTTGTCAGTACCCAGATGGAAAAAGATTTTTTGAAGCGATAATCCATCTGCAAATACCACTTCAAGGGGAGTCCGGTCTATGCTCTCCGTGAAGCCGCCTGTTGCGTCAGGATGGCAGTCGCTGTAAGGGATGTAGGGCTTGATATCCAATATTGGAGTACCGTCCAACATATCTATTCCTGATACATAGATCAAAGGACCATGCTCCTCAGTATACTCAATTTTTTCAAGGCGTACCGACGACAGACCTATATTGTTAGGTCTGAAAGGGGATCTGGTGGCAAATACCCCCATTCTTGTATTTCCTCCAAGCTTTGGCGGTTTAACCGTTGCACTCCAATGATCTTTTTTAGCTCTGTTAAATTTCCATAATATCCAGATGTGTGAGAAGTCCTGCAGTCCCCTGAAGGCCTCAGGCTGCCTGTATTCCGGCAGGAATTCAATAACTCCCGTAAGCTCCGGTATCAGGCCGCTCTGCCTTGGAATACCGAATTTCTCAATAAAATCCGTATGTATAAATCCTATAATATCCATAATAAATATCCTATTCTTTGAAATTTGTCCCGCTCTTGATAAGACACTTTCGAAGCGTATTTTATATATTGGAATTATAACAGATATAGGGCAATTCGTGTAAGATAAGTGGCGATATTGACAAATTGGTAAAAATTTTATATTATTAAGCCTGTAAATGTCAAAGGAGGCATACGCTTATTGCGTGTGCCTCTTTTCTATTATTAAGATAACGAGGAAAGTGCAACCGCACAAATGAATGAGAGGAGAGAGCGATATGGAGAGACTTGGAGCAATTATTTCAGCAGTAGATGATTTTGTGTGGGGGCCGGTAATGCTTGTCCTTCTTGTGGGAACAGGTATATTCCTGACAATACGTCTTAAGTTCCTGCCATGGAGGAACCTGGGCTATGCCATTAAGAGCACATTGTCCAAGGAGGCACGAAAGAAGGATAAGGGAACAGGAGACATATCCCCATTTTCAGCCCTTACAACAGCATTGGCGGCAACCATAGGTACCGGTAACATAGTAGGTGTTGCAACCGCCATGGTATCAGGTGGTCCCGGAGCACTGGTGTGGATGTGGATCTCAGCATTGTTCGGACTTACATCAAAGTTCTCGGAATGTATGCTTGCCATCAAGTACAGAGAGGTAAATGAAAAGGGCGAAATGTCCGGTGGCCCTATGTACACCATGAAGAAGGGGTTCAAGCATAAGAAGGTGGGAGCGGTTCTCGGCTGGCTCTTTGCTTTATTTGCAGTGATAGCATCATTCGGTATAGGTAATATGACCCAGGCAAATTCCATTGCGGAGTCGTTAAATGATACCTTCGGAGCTTCAGTGAAGGTTGTGGGTATCATACTCACAGTTCTTGCACTGCTTATCATAGTAGGTGGTATCAAGACTATATCAAAGGTTTCCTCAGTAGTTGTTCCCGTAATGGCGATCTTCTACGTTATTGCAGGTCTCGTGGTCATAGTTATAAATTATAAAAATGTTCCTGATGGTGTTGCCATGATATTTAAGATGGCGTTTAACGTCAAGGCTGTAGGCGGCGGTCTGTGCGGAACCATAACAGCAGCCATGATGAATGCCATGAGGTTCGGTGTTGCCAGAGGAGTATTTTCAAATGAGGCAGGTATGGGCTCGGCAGCTATCACAGCGGCAGCAGCCACAACAGATAATCCTGTACGTCAGGGCTACATCAACATGACCGGTACCTTCTGGGATACAATAGTTGTATGTACCATTACAGGTCTCTGCATTGCTTCATCAGGTATGCTTGGGGCAAATCAGAACGGAGTGGCAGGTACATACACTGTTACAGACAACGTAATATCGGTTCAGGCGACGGATACCGATGATAAGGATTGCTCAGCGGAATATTCCTATGAGTTTAACGAGGATGGCACTGTGCTTACCATAAAAGATACAAAGACAGATACAGCCACAGAGCTTACCATGGTGCCGGAGAAGGATCTCAATGTTACAGATTCCGTAGACGCCACAGAGAAGCTTAATGTCAGTGAAAGTCTTGCTGTGACAGGAGAGATTGCAGGCACATGGACAGACGGAGCAGGTAATCATTATACATTCAGTGATGATGGTGCATATGCGGCAACAACCGTTATAAAGGGTGCAGCCCTTACAATATTGTCCTTTGAGTCAGCTATAGGAAAGATCGGAGGTTGGCTGGTAAGTATCGGCATTGTGTTATTTGCATTTTCAACTATCCTGGGATGGGAGTACCACGGCGAGAAAGCCTTTGAGTATATATTCAAGACCCACAAATTCAATATGATATACAGGATAGTGTTCTCCCTTGTGGTATATATCGGAGCAACCATGACCCTTGATATTGTATGGAATTTCTCTGATGTGGCAAATGCTTTGATGGCGATACCTAATCTTATCTGTCTCCTTGCCCTAAGTGGTGTTATCGCAAAGGAGGTAAATGATTTCCAGCCGATATTAAAGGCAGAGAAGTTAAAGTAAGAAAAATCAAAGTAAGCTAGAAGGCGCTGCTCTATGACAGAGTGGTGCCTTTTACAGTTCACAGAATTTTCACAAAAATTATTAGCACTCACTATTGACGAGTGCTAATAGAAGTGCTATAACATAATTGTCAACAGGAAAACAACATATCAGCAACATCAATATATGATGATCCCGTAGCTGATCTGCTTAATATATTGTAACGTATCATTTGCCGGATACGTTGCCTGTATGGAAAAGGAGAGATGACTTATGTTATTAACAACAAGAAACAATGATTTATTCGACACATTTTTTAACGATCCATTTTTCGAGGAGCCTTGGGCAGGATATCCATACTACCCTGAAAGAGAAGCAAAGAAGCCTGAGAAGAAGGCATACGGACATACATCTAAGAGTCTTATGAAGACAGATATTAAGGAAGATGAGAAGGGCTATGAGCTTATGATGGATCTTCCGGGATATGAGAAGGACGAGATTGCTATCAAGCTGGACAAGGGTTACCTTACAGTGACAGCAGCCAAGGAGACAGAGAGTAAGAAGGAAAGTCAGGATGGCGAAAAGAAAGAAGCTTCCGGCGAGAAGGCTGCTGATGAGAAAGCTGCAGAAAAGCCTGCACAGAAGCCTTCATTCAAATACATCTGTAAGGAAAGATTTTCAGGAAGCTGCCAGAGAACCTTCTATGTAGGTGAGGAAGTGGAGCAGGAGGATATCAAGGCTGCATTTAAGAACGGCGTCCTTGTCCTTAACATTCCTAAGCCTGAGAAGAAGGAAAAGCCTGAGTCTGACAAGTACATCGCTATTGAGTAATTGTGATGGAAAAGGTTATTTGATGGCTGCCTGTAGTCGGTGTATATGATTTGGATAATAAGTAAAGTGAATAAAATCATTGCTTATTTTTCAATAAGCTTTATAATATAAAGGATTGAACATGCGAAGGCGTGGAAATATCCGAAGATAGAAGGAGCTTCCGGCACTTGCAGGAGGCTCCTTTTAAGATTTTTGTTGCAGCAGGTCTGTGATGGTAAGCGGCTGCTGTTTTGGCAATTAAAATATCAGTGATGGATTAATAAATAGTAGGAAGTGACGCAGATGGCAGAAAAAAGAGATTGCTATGAGGTTCTTGGTATTTCAAGAAATGCTTCCGATGCAGAGATAAAGAAGGCATACAGAGTCCTTGCGAAGAAGTATCACCCGGACACCAATCCCGGTGATGCCCAGGCTGCAGAGAAGTTTAAGGAAGTTACCGAGGCTTACGAGATATTAAGCGATCCGGAGAAAAAGAAAATATATGATCAGTACGGCCATGCAGCATTCGATGCAGGACAGGGAGGCGGCAATCCTTTCGGAGGCGGAAGCTTCCACTTTGAAGGCGGAGATATGGATGATATACTCGGAGGTATATTCGGTTCATTCTTCGGCGGCGGTGGAAGAGGCGGCGCAAGAGGAGGTTTTGACGGCGGCTTTGGTGGCTTCGGAGGTGGCTTTGGCGGTGGAAATTATCCTTCAAAGGGAAGGAATATCGAGTCAGAGCTTACGGTAGAATTTGAAGAGGCTGTCCTTGGCTGCGATAAGAACATAACCTTAAGCAGCTCCGGTAAAAATCAGACCCTGAATGTCCACATACCTGCCGGTATGGAAGAGGGCAAGTGTATACGTCTTGAGGGCAAGGGTTATCCCGGTGCAAATGGCGGTCCAAACGGAGACCTGATGTTAAGGATCCACATAAAGGATAAGCCCGGTTTTGAAAGAAAAGGAAATGACTTATATACAACTGTGAGCATACCATTTACCACGGCAGTTCTTGGCGGTGAGGCAATAGTAAGTACCCTTACAGGTAATGTAAAGTGTAAGATCGCCGCAGGTACCCAGTCGGGAAGCAAGATAAGGCTTAAGGGTAAAGGTGTTGCAAATATAAGAAACCACAACATTGTAGGTGACCAGTATGTTACAGTACAGATACAGGTTCCTAAGAAGCTGTCGAGAGATGCGGTTAAGGCACTTAAGGAATACGGAGTACTGTCAGGAGAGCTGGAATCCGGCAAATAGGATAGATCCATGGATATAAAATTTGATTTGAAGTGGATGTAAGGCTGTATATACAAAGGAAATATAAATAAAAAAGGAACATGATCAACCGATCATGTTCCTTTTTTTACTGTATATCGTCCTTAAGCTTCTCTGCAACCTTCTTGATCTTCTTCTGTATGGAGAAGTTCTCACTGTTTTTCTCAAATGCTGCAGTGAGGGCATTTAAGCTGTGGAGAGGATGAAGGAAACGACGTTTCTCTTTCTCATCATCAAGGGCTGTTGCAATGTGTGCCTTAAGTTCCTCTATTCTTACCACTATGTTGTAGTCGTCTGCGAATTTCTTAACCTTTGCCATTATCTTAAATGAATTTACCAGGTCGATCACAAATATTCCATAGAAGAAGCCTATGAAGAATGAGAAAGTAAGATGACCTGCAAGCCATATAAGCGAGTTGATAATGTGTGGGTGTATGAAGAAGTAATATATGGCAGCCACAACACCCCAGAAGAAGGTGAACAGCGGACATATGATACCCTGTATATTGCCGGGACGGTCACTGTAATCCCACAGCTTGATGTTCATACCCTTTATGAATATGAGACCGGCAATATACTCGATCACCGTCATGGCAACTGTCATAATAAGTACTGTGACGATACTTTGTATCACAGGATGATCGTCCAGTGCAGTAATGCGGATACTTGCGATGGAACAAAGTATTACAAGACCTGTTCCGTACAGTGGCAGCCATGGCCCCATTAAGAAGCCGGGATTTATCCATTTGCGGTTAGGATTGTTGGGAGAGAAAAATCTTCGAAAGAAGAGTTCTATGACCCAGCCTATCATACTTCCCATACTAAACAGGAAAAGTATAACAAGCATATTGCTTAAATCGAAATCTTTAAAAATATTACTCATAAAATCACATCCAAATTCTAAAATTCCACCCCTGCAGGTTAGCCTGCAGGGGCGGTATGATAATTAATTATCTGCTGTATAGCTGTAGATTATGCTCTTAACATCGTCGGCGTTGTTGATGTCGTATGAATAGAAGGATATTGAATTGGAACGCTTGTCCATATAGTTTGACTCCTCGCCCATTTCATCTATGGTCACATCGTTGCCGTTTACTCTGTATCTTTCATCATCATAGTTGGCGTAGTAGGACTCCTTTTCTGTCCATGTCTTACCTGAAAGCTCGATCAGTGAGCGTCCCTGCCATCCGTCAGGAAGAGTCAGGAGATTTATTACGACAGAAGAAGAATCGTCACCTATACGATCCATGTCAAATACTCCGGTAAGGACAACCTTGTCGCTGTCATAGGTATAAACAAACTCAAGATCATGGTCTTCATCAATAGCTATAAGCTCAGGTATGCCATTTCCGTCAAAGTCATAAATAGCGAATTTTGAAATGTATATATAGCTTGAATCCATTTTTGTTGGATCATTGTAATTTCCTGTAGCAGGAGCAGAAGCCATATCATTCTTTACAGTGTCGTTTATATTTGCAATATACTCCACATAAGGAGTCATCCATGCCTCGTGGGTTGATTCCCAGGCAGAGGCGGTGTTGACAGTTCCTTCATAGAACTCATCGATCTTCTGAAGGATCTCCTTGGCGTCATCAAGTCTGCCATCTGCTACGGCGGCATTTGCCTGATTGAGATAGTAGGTCTTGCCGGTGTCATATGCGTTATCCTTTAATGTCTCAAACTTCTGGGAGTAACCTGTGGTGTCATCACCATATGAGAAATAGTAGTCCAGCTCATCTACACAGTAATCGTAGCACTCGTAGTACTGGTTATTATCGAAGTAGCCCTGAGCCTCCTGATAGTGTGCCTCATACTTCTGGATGTTCTGAAGATCATCGGCGATCCTAGTTGACTTGTTATATGCGGAAGAATAGCCGCTGAACAGGTCTGCACCGGTATATGCATAGGCATTTAACTCGTCGGCAGTTATGGTGTTATTTCTGAACTCTTCGTTTTTTCCATCCAGGTATTCCACCATGGCATTGTCAAATTCCGTGTCGTAGGTGTAGCTGTCATATATATCCAGGAAGCTGTTCTTTAACTTGATGTATTCATCTGACTGCTTGTTGTTTATGTATTCCTTTGCACAGTCCTCGTAGAGGCTTGTCATCTGGTATCTGTCACCCTTTGCCTTGAAGCCTGTTACCTCTTCAGGTATTTTTTTAGTTACTGAGGTGGCAGCCTCCATGCACTTTGAAAATTCCTTATATTTTATCTTGTCATTCTCAAGCTTATTTTCCTTGTCGTAGGCGAAGTCAATAAGCAGATCATTTGCCTTGTCCTTGCCGCTGTCGGACAGTTCCCTGTAGGCAGACTGGGAAGCTTTGCTGTCTCCGTCGTTAAGTGCCTTGAAGAGCTTGTTAATCTTCATTGCAGGTGATGTAAATACAAAGAACCCTACCAGATCCACAACCACGAGAACGGCGGCAATTATCAATAATATCTTATACTTTTTCTTCATATCATTATTCCCCCTGTTCTGTAGAAGTATCATCGGCACCTGAGGTGTCACTTTCGTCTGTAGAAGTATCATCGGCAGCTGAAGTATCGCCTTCGCCAGTTGAACCGGCTTCTGTAGCAGCTTCCGTGGTGTTCTGGGAATCCTTGTAGCTTCCCCTGAAATCTTTTGTAGATGAGAATACGGTGGAGATCAGAGTAAGTATAGCCACAACTATAAAGCCTGCTCCCGCAATGCCCAAGGCTGTAATGGACAGGATCTTGTGAAGCTTGTCCTTAGTTGCCTCATCCATAGGCTTCTTAGGTTCCTTTGCAGGAGTTGGCGTCATATTCTGGTTAAAGCCTGTCTGACCGTAAGTGCTTCCGTAGCCATTCTGTGGTTGGCTGTAACCGTTCTGTCCCTGATTGTAACCATTCTGATTAAAGCCCTGCTGACCATAGGTATTTCCGTAGCCATTCTGTGGTTGGCTGTAACCGTTCTGTCCCTGATTGTAACCATTCTGATTAAAGCCTTGCTGAACGTAGGTATTTCCGTAGCCATTCTGTGGCTGACCGTAACCGTTCTGATTAAAGCCTGCCTGACCATAGGCATTTCCGTAGCCATTCTGTGGCTGACCGTAACCGTTCTGGTTAAAGCTCTGCTGAGCATACACGCTTTGGTTCTGATCAAAACCGTCCTGGGTAGTATCGTCTGCCACTAAAACGGTTGTTGAATCTTCATCATTATAAAGTGAGTCTCCCATTTCTTCCTCCATTATATATGTATTGTAAAAAAATATAGTCTAAGTATAATAAAATCCCGGGAGTTGTGCAACAAGTATATGCATTAGATTGTGTTGAGGGGTATATAAAATAGGATAGAACGCGATTACTTTACGAGCTGTTACAATGAATAAAGGTGATGCGAAAAGAACCCGGAGGAGAGGAGCTCCAACCGGGTTCATATATATAAGTATTCACACACACCAAAGTTAATTTCGATTTGTGCTAATTTGACTTATCTATATGTATATATTATACTACTGACGGGCAAATATCAAGAACAAATGTATAAAATATATAAAACAAATTGTGAACTTTTTACAAACAAATGTTAATGCCTATAGAAAAATGTTGAAAATAGTATAATATGAATATGAGAACTTTTACCGGTATTTTCTGTTTACTCTTTACATTTTCAAAAAGTGTGATAGAATACCGAGTTTAGTAAGAGTAAATTAGTTTATTGACTGCGTTTTCGAAGTGATTGGATAACCTTGATCTGCAAGGTTTCCTTACCCCCGGTTTATGAGGGATGTTGTTCGAAAGATAGGAGTGATTTTTATGTCAGCAACGGAATATTTAGCTGCACAGAAGCTTGGTGAGAAAAGATACCAGGCTGATGTTGCCAAGGGTGTAGATCCATATTTGCCGGTACTAGATAAAATGATTACTGCGTCGGATGTGGTTGGGGAGATTAATTTAGGGTTACAGCATATAGCACTTGGAAATGTTGTGGGAACAGCAACTGAGGGCAGGACTCGTGCATTTGCGTCGAACTTCATGCCGATACTTGATTATGATACAGAGTTTGGTGCCAAGTGGGCAAGTCTGTGTCAGTCACACCTTGAAGAGGGGATACACGATCCTATCAAGGTTTATGAGTACATGACCAAGTTCTATGTAATAGAGGGAAATAAAAGAGTAAGTGTTCTTAAGTATTTCGGTGCAGAGTCAATTCCTGCCATGGTAATAAGGAAGATGCCGAAGAAGACCGATGAACTTGAGAACAAGATATATTATGAATATGTAGACTTCCACAAGCAGACCGGCATAAATTATATGTGGTTCTCGCAGCTTGGAAGCTATGACAAATTAAGGGAGCACCTGGGCATAAGTGACGGTGAGCCGCTGTCAGATGATGCAAGGCTTGACTTTAACTCGGCACATCTTGCATTTGAAAAGGCATTTCTTGCCAAGAAGGGGGCGGATAAGCTTAAGATAAATGTGAATGACGCAATGCTTATCTTCCTTAATATATATAGTTACGAAGAATTGAAGCATATGAGCCGTGATGAGGTCAAGGCAAATGTTGATAAGGTATGGGACGAGATAATCCTCAGTCACCAGAAGAAGGAGACTCCGGTTACTCCGGTCCTTGATCCTGTTGACAATTCAAAGCCTAAGCTTATCAATATACTCCAGGCGAAGCCTAAGACTCTTAAGATCGCATTTGTGTACGATAAGCGTCCTCAGGATTCCATGTGGATATATTGTCATGAGCTTGGAAGAAATGACATTAAGAATAAATTTGCAAATCAGGTGGAGACCACGGCGTTTCCGTCGGTTGATACCCCTGAGAAGCTGGTGGAATGTCTTAATGAAATAGTTGAAGAGAAATACGATCTGGTATTTACCACGAGCCCGGAGATGTTGAATGCGTCCCTTAAGGTGGCGGTTGCCCATCCGGAGATAAAGATACTTAACTGTTCACTTAACACCACCACAAGCCATGTAAGAACCTATTACGCCCGTATGTATGAGGCGAAGTTCATTACAGGTATCATAGCCGGTTCTCTGTGCGAGAACAACAAGGTAGGATTTGTGGCGGATTATCCTATAAGCGGTACCGTTGCAAATATCAATGCATTTGCCCTGGGAGTACAGATGGTAAATCCTAATGCAAAGGTGTATCTGGAATGGTCCAAGGTGAAGGGTAGCAATCCAAAGAAGAGATTTGAGGAGCTGGATGTCCACTATATCTCATATATTGATATGATCGTCCCTGCAAATGCTTCAAGAGAGTTCGGACTGTTCTGTATAAGAGACGGTAAGATAAGAAATCTTGCAATGCCGGTATACAACTGGGGTGCCTTCTACGAGAAGATCGTGTCGGCTATCCTGGCAGGAAACTGGAAGGAAGACGAGAAGCTTGATGAGAAGAAGGCGGTAAGCTACTGGTGGGGAATGTCCGCCGGAGTAGTAGATGTTATCTGCTCGGCACATCTGCCTAAGGGAACCATAAGGCTGGCTGATCTTATGAAGGATCTGATCAAGAACGGCAAGGTTTCACCTTTCTACGGAAAGATAATTTCCCAGAAGGATGTGGTTGCCGACAACATGAACAGTGAGCTTGATATACAGGATATACTTAACATGACATGGCTCAATGACAATATAGTGGGAGCTATTCCTAAGCCTGATGAGATACAGGATGACGCTCAGGATATCCTGGCAGTCCAGGGACTTGACCAGCCGGAGAACCTCGAGCTCAAGAAGCCGGTGGAAACGCTGGTAAATACAGAGCAGGAATAGGTATAAAGACAAAGATGTGTAGGGCATTGGCAGAATAAAGAGGGATTAGTGGAGAAGCATTAAGATGAAGATAATGGTACTTGCGGATGAAGAGTCAAAATATTTATGGGATTATTTTGATAAGAAAAAATTAGAAGGTATAGATTTGATTATCTCCTGTGGTGATCTTGCACCGCAATACCTGTCATTTCTGGCAACATTTACCCATGCACCTGTGTATTACGTTCATGGAAATCATGACGTATGCTACGCAGATACCCCGCCTGATGGCTGCATATGTATAGACGGTCAGGTCGTTGAGTATCAGGGTGTCCGGATACTGGGACTTGGCGGTTCCATGGAATACAAGTTTGGCGGAGCACCTCATCAGTATACTGACAAGGCAATGGAGAACAGGATAAAGAAGCTTAAGAGAAAGATCAAGAAGGCCGGAGGCTTTGATATACTTATAGGTCATGCTCCCGCAAAGGGGATAAATGATTCCGAGGATCTTGCCCATAATGGTTTTCAGTGCTTCAGGACGCTCATGGAGGAATATAAGCCTAAGTACTTTGTCCACGGGCATGTCCACATCAATTACGGAAGGGATTTCGTGAGGGAGTCCCATTACAGAGACACAACAATAATCAATGCCTATGAAAGGTATATAATAGAAATATAAAAGCGGAAAGCAGTGCGTATGAATGGATTTGTTTCTTTTGCCGGAAATATACATGGTATGCATTGCTTTTTCACATTTATAAATATTTTATTCATTTTCTTGCATGGCAGGTGATAATTTGATAAACTAATGTGAGATTAGCTAGAGTTTATACTAACGATGGAAAGGGGATAGAGGTTTGGAAAGAGGTAGCGAAGAATATAACAGGATAATTGATCAGCTTGTGGATTACTGTAATGCGTCAGGAAGCATAGATCAAAACCTCTATGTTACCTATGATGTAAAAAGAGGATTAAGAGATTCAAATGGTAAGGGTGTCCTTACAGGTCTTACCGAGATCTCCGATGTTATCGGTTATGACGTCATCGACGGAGAGAGAGTTCCGGCAGACGGAAGCCTGTTCTTTCAGGGCTATAACGTGGAGAGCCTTGTAAAGGGATTTCACGGAAGCAAGTTTGGATTTGAGGAGACTATATATCTGCTTATGTTTGGTTCATTGCCTGACAGGGAGCAGCTTGCAAGCTTTATCGAGCTTATGGAGACCTTCAGGGAGCTCCCGAGCAAATTCACCAGAGACGTAATACTTAAGGCGCCAAGTAAGAATATGATGAACGTACTCCAGAGGTGCGTTCTGACACTTTATTCATATGACAATAATCCGGATGATATCAGCATAAAGAATGTGCTGAGACAGAGTCTTGAGCTTATTGCCCAGTTCCCTCTGATCGCAGCCTACGGATATCAGGGCTACAGACATTATTACCTTGATAAGAGTCTTGTAATACATAATCCTAAGAAGGGACTTTCCACAGCGGAGAACTTCTTAAGACTTATCAGAGCAGACAAGAAGTACACAGAGCTTGAGGCTCAGGTTCTTGATATCTGTCTGGTAATACATGCAGAGCATGGCGGTGGTAACAACTCAACATTTACAACCCATGTAATATCATCTACAGGAACAGATACATACTCAACAGTTGCAGGTTCTCTTGGTTCTCTTAAGGGACCTAAGCATGGTGGTGCAAATCTTAAGGTTCAGCAGATGTTCAACGATCTTAAGGAACATGTTAAGGACTGGGAGGATGAGGCTGCCATAACAGAGTACCTCACATCATTGCTTGACAAGAAGGGCTTTGACCATTCAGGGCTTATATATGGAATGGGTCATGCTGTATATACCAAGTCAGACCCAAGAGCAAGGATCCTCAAGAGGTACGCAGAGAAGCTTTCCGTTGAGAAGCACAAGGAGAAGGAATTTGCTTTGTATGCTGCAGTTGAAAGGATCGCAGCCAGGCTTCTCGGAGAGAGAAGGAACAGCAACAAAGCGATCTCTGCAAATGTAGACTTCTACAGCGGATTTGTATATACAATGCTTGACATACCTATCGAGCTGTTCACACCTATATTTGCCATTGCAAGAATATCAGGCTGGTGTGCCCACAGAATAGAGGAGCTTGTAAATGCAGGCAAGATCATCAGACCGGCATACAAGTATGTGGGAAGCCACAGAGAATATCTGGATATGGATGAAAGATAATAAAAAGCGGCAGGAAAGTGATTTCCTGCCGCTTTTTGCTATCGCTGCCATCTTCCGGCTGCTCCGCATGGAAGAGGAAGTCCGGATACTGTACATGGAAGTCCGATCTCGTCAGCCATAACGGTGCCACCGAATTTGTTCTTTACCTCAGTGCTTATCATATAGTTAAGAACTGCAGGCTGGAGACCGGTGGTATATGAGTTCACCAGGAAGAACAGTGGCTTGTCACATAAAAGTTCAGAGCAGAGCTTGATAAATGGATGTATCTTCTCCTCGATCTTCCATATCTCGCCCTTTGGACCTCTGCCGTAGGATGGTGGATCCATGATTATCGCGTCGTATTTATTTCCGCGTCGGATCTCTCTTTCTACAAATTTCACGCAGTCATCAACTATCCATCTGATAGGGGCGTCTGCAAGTCCTGAGGATACGGCGTTTTCCTTTGCCCAGGTGACCATTCCCTTTGAGGCGTCAACGTGGGTTACAGCGGCACCTGCCTTGGCGGCGGCACAGGTTGCACCACCTGTATATGCAAATAAATTCAATACCTTTATATCTTTCTTTGGTGATTTTCTTATAAGTTCGGAAAACCAGTCCCAGTTGGCTGCCTGCTCCGGGAACAATCCTGTATGCTTGAAGCTGAACGGCTTTAAATTAAAGGTGAGGTCTCTGTAATTGATGGTCCATTGCTCCGGGAGCTTGAAGAATTCCCATTCTCCGCCGCCGCGGTTGCTTCTGTGATAGTGTCCGTTTAACTGCTTCCATCTCTTGTCGGTCTTTGGAGTGCTCCAGAGAACCTGAGGATCCGGTCTTAGCAGGATGTATTTTCCCCAACGCTCTAATTTCTCACCATCAGAGCAGTCTATAACTTCGTAATCTTTCCAATTATCTGCCAGCCACATATGATATTTCTCCTGTTTCTATATTAATGTTATGTTGTTGTATTTGTTATGGTTGTTTGCACTAGCTTTAAGTATAGCATAGGAGGCAGGGGCTCTACAAGATGAAGTTGTGCTCCCCCCCCCAAGGCTTACTTATGTTGCTTTGCTCAAAAACACTTGCACAACATGAGGCACCGTGATACCCTAAAAACAGCGTAAGTATGCAAGAAAAATAAGGAAAACAGGAAGAGAAAATATGTCAGCAGAAAAAACAGCAGAAATGCTTGACGAAATAATAGCCTCAAATCCACACAAGATAGTGCTTGGTGGCGGCAAGGGCGAATACAGGAAGATAGTATGCGGTAAGAAGCAGATATCAGGAAAGCTTGTGTACCAGCTTGAGAAATACACAGACAAGCAGGTGTTCCACGAGAACATAGGTGAAGATGATCTTAAGGATACTCTTGGAGGATATATAGTGGGGGATTTCAGGCAGCTCAATTCATTTGCAGTGGGATATGATTACGAGCTGCGGGTAAGCAAAAAGGGCGAGTCCCATCTTACAAGAAAGAAGTCTGATAAGAAGTCGGTGACCATACAGGGGAATAATCGTAAGAAGAAATATATCCTCGAAGAGGGGATGGACATACCCGTGTTTAAAGAGCTTGGGATATTTACCAGGG
>JBNMGN010000023.1:0-32583 GCA_050872265.1 Coprococcus sp. | reverse complement strand
GTCCTGGGTTCGAGTCCCCGAACGTCCACTCTTTGCAACACTTTCATAAAAGAAGTATGCTGCATAAAAATCTAATAAGGCCTGGTGGCTCAGCTGGTCAGAGCGCCGCCCTGTCACGGCGGAGGTCGTGGGTTCGAACCCCATCCGGGTCGCTCATATATTCATGAATGTTTATATGACGATAATTGAATATATGTTACAAAATGGGATCTTAGCTCAGCTGGGAGAGCATCTGCCTTACAAGCAGAGGGTCACAGGTTCGAGCCCTGTAGGTCCCATTTATCCTATGGATAATGCCGGCGTGGCGGAACTGGCAGACGCACAGGACTTAAAATCCTGCGGGACTAACCTCCCGTACCGGTTCGATTCCGGTCGCCGGCATTAAAAAAGCACATCAATCATGATGTGCTTTTTTAATGTCTCAAGGAAATAAAAGACTGCTAACTATTTAGCAGTCTTTTACACATTTCTAAGGTTTTATCATCTGAATTGCTATTGTATATCTCTATAGTTCCATGAACGGTTGAGCCATTTTTGATCCTATTTTCCACCAGACGTCTCTTAAGTTCAACAGCAGTTCCGTGGCTTCCGTTAAATATCTTTACATCCGGACCTGCGATCTCTTTGATGACCGGCTCCACAAAAGGATAGTGGGTGCAGCCAAGAACGATGGCGTCTATGTTTTTTTCAAGCACCGGAGCTAGGATATCCGTGAGATATTTGGTGATCTTAGGTCCCGTAAGCTCGTATTGCTCAACAAGGTCTGCAAGACCGGGACATGGAACAGTATATATCTCAGAAGCTGTCTCATAGTGGTGCATGAGATTTTGGAATTTTTCCTGTTTAAGGGTCATTGGTGTTGCCATAACCGCAACCTTGTCGTGGGGCTTCCATAATACCGCAGGCTTAAGTGCCGGCTCGATACCTATTATAGGCATATCAGGATATTTTTCACGAAGGATCTCTGCTGAAGCGGCAGTAGCAGTGTTGCATGCTATTACAACAGCCTTAACATGACGGGCCAGTAAAAAGTCCATATCAGCCTCACTTAAACGACGTATCTCATCCAAGGTTTTGGTTCCGTATGGTGCATGGGCAGAATCCCCATAATATATGTAATTTTCCTCAGGCATCAGTGACACGATCTCTCGAAGGACACTTATACCTCCAAGCCCTGAATCAAAAACACCTATGGGCATTGTCTTTTTGTTATCGTTACTCATTATTAATACTCCAATAAAGTAAAAGATACTCAGTATCACATGTCTGCCGTTATCGGCAGGTACATACGGTACTAAGTATCTATTTTACTCCATTATTGAAAAAAATGAAATATATAAAACCACTACATTTGCAGAATGTATATCCTATGATCAGCTTCTGGATTTTTCTTCCTGGATCCTTACAAGGGAATCAACTACAAGATGGTAGGTTTCCTTTGCCATTTCCTCAGGGGACTCCGGTGAGTCATTTGTGATCCAGTACTTAAGCAGACCCGTACAGCCACATCTGTAGAAGATGTATGAATTAGGCGAAATGAGAGAAGTGTCTCCGAGTATCTCCGTCAGCTTATTACGGATCTCAGCCTCAAGAGTTTCCTCCATCTCCTCCATGAAGCTGCTGCTGTTAGGGTTGTTCATGAGGATCTTACACAGCTCCCTGTTATTGTCAAATGTCTTGAACAATGTAAGCAGGAATGCATAGCTGTCCTCAAGCTGTTCTATATTCTTGTAGGAATTGAAGACGCTTGTAACCTCTTCCATAAGATTTTTTTCTATATCGTTAAGAAGATCATAGATATCACTGTAATGGAGGTAGAAGGTTGAACGGTTGATGTCTACCTTCTCCACCAGTTCCTTGATGGTAATATCCTTTATATTTTTCTTCTTCATTAATTCTATCAAACCTGCAGATAACTGACGCTTGGTTCGCTTTATCCTGCGGTCTTCTTTTACTTCAGCCATAACTGAGCCTCCTTTATATCCGGAGTAGCTGCGTACCACTTCTGTGGAATGCATTTTGCTCCATTGTTTCTTTTGGTATTTTCAACACTTATATGTATTATATACACATTTTACCAAAATGTATAGTAAAAAACAAGTATCCATAAAAAAACATTTGTCGAGAAATACACAATTTGCAAATACTGGAAAATAATTATCAAAATACATACATGAAATTGTACATAATAGCAAAAATGCCTAAGGAAGAGACCTATTTCTACTATCTGTATTGCAATGTGACAAATGCTATTGTATAATATGTATATTGAAAAATGCGTATAGACATTATATGTGCACAAATTAAACAAAAGTAATTAAGGCGTTTAGATAGTGCCGAGAGAAGGGAGGGCTCGTATGGACAGAGTGAAAAAGCTTGAACAGAAGATCGACATCAATAAATTTACAAAAGAAGATTTACTCGCGATGGCATATTTTGAGCCTGTGACACATTTCTATAACTGGAACTGGATGAGAGAGCGTATTGCTGAGCCTAAGAAGTATGGCATAGATACATTTGCATTTGTCCATTTCGATATAAAAGACTTTAAAGTTGTAAATGAATTATATGGTCATGATGTGGGAGACAATCTCTTAAGGAAGGTATGCGATGTACTGGATGATCAGGACTGGGCATACTATTGCTGCAGATGTGATAACGATAATTTCGCAATGATGATCAAGAAGCTTCCTGACGAAGTGATACGTGAGAACCTTGAGGCCATGTTTAAGCGGATGGAGTTCCTTGATGAGGATTCTTCATATCCGGTTTATTTCAGATGTGGCGTTGCTTCTATAGATGATGTGGGTGCCTATGGTGCTACCATAACTGATCTTGCCAAGATGGCACAGCACA
The DNA here is from genome assembly GCA_050872265.1 of Coprococcus sp. Taxonomy (GTDB): domain Bacteria; phylum Bacillota; class Clostridia; order Lachnospirales; family Lachnospiraceae; genus Coprococcus. The sequence goes on along the minus strand of JBNMGN010000023.1, from coordinate 29,727 downwards.
GTGGGGTTAAGCCTAATGAAACCGAGATTAAGTTCTACACAGACAAGATGAGGGAAGAACAGCTTAAGGGCAAGATGCTTCAGAGTGATCTGGACAGAGCGTTGGCAGCTAAGGAATTTGTTGTATACTATCAGCCTAAGTACAGACCGATGGACAATACACTGGTAGGGGCGGAAGCTCTTATAAGATGGGATTACCATCATGAAGGAATAATCCCTCCGTCAGAATTTATACCTTATTTTGAGAAAGAGGGAGTTATAGGCAAGCTTGACCGATATGTTCTTGAGTCTGTGTGCCAGAAACTGGAAGAGTGGAAGCGTGAGGGCTATAAGCTGGTTCCTATTTCAGTGAACATGTCAAGAGCACAGTTATACAGCCCGGTTCTTTTGAAATCTCTTGAGGACATCGTGAACAAGTACGATGTGGACAGGAAGTATATAGAATTTGAGCTTACCGAGTCCCTTGCGTATGGAGATACAGTATATCTTATCCAGGTTATGAACAGCCTGAGGGAGATGGGCTTCATGTTATCCATAGATGATTTCGGAACAGGTTATTCGTCCCTTAATCTTCTGGCGAATATGCCTCTTACTACTCTTAAGATCGACAAGTCATTTATAGACGGCATTGGCGAGGACAGTAACAGACGTGTTAATTATATAGTAAGGAATATTCTCGATACCACCAAGGATCTGGAGATATCCAGTATCGCAGAGGGTGTTGAGAGCGAGACCCAGAAGAACCTTCTCAGAGACTGGGGAGTTGACAGTATCCAAGGCTTCTACTACAGCAGACCGATACCGGTTGATCAGTTTGAGAAGCTGTTCTCAAGGGAAGATGAGAAGGAAAAGGCGGACGCATAGTTTACCTTGTATCACAGATAAGAAAATGTCATAGATAAGAAAATATCATAAATAGACAGTATGATAGATAGTATCATAGATTGATAATATGCAGACAGGCGGCAGGTGAAGACTTGATCTCTTCATTTGCCGCTTTTGTAGTGATGGGCAAATGTGGAAGCTGTACTGTGGCAGTATTGGCGGGGCAAATGTGGAAACTGTGCCGTGGCAGTATTGGCGGTGCCCGTTTATGCAGATTTAAGTTTTAATTAATATTTGCACAGGGGAAGGCTGTTTACAAATATTTATTTTATGATAAAATATGAAAAGGTTTATGAATGGATTGTGTCAAGTTTTATATGAAAACTTGACATGCAGCGTCAGCCCTTTGCCAGAGGAGGTACCCATGCATCGTAGATGCATATAAAATGGTACCGACGATATGCCGCCGAATGAAAAGAGGGGGCAATACCTAAAAAGAGGAGGTACCCATGCATCGCAGATGCATATAAAATGGTACCGACGATATGCCGCCGAATGAAATGAGGGGGCAATACCTAAAAGGCAAATTTTAAATGGCTGATGTTCAATGAGAAGGTGGAGTTTTATGAAACTTTTTATAGTAAAGCTTTTGATAGTGCTGATGCCTTTAATAGGAGTTTTGAGCATTGTATTATCAATATTTGCAGGACACATAACAGTGGGCTGGGTAATATTTGTCTCACTTTTACTTATATCCGGAATAATTAACGTGTTGTTCTTCAGATGCCCGCACTGTGGAAAGTCGATCCCGGTGTATGCTTCGGGAAATCAGAAGTACTGCCCTCATTGTGGAGGAGATACCGGCATATTACCTATGGGTTTCAGCTATTATGCGAAATGTTCCCGCAAAAAAAACGGAGCATGGGTGGCTTACACTATGATAGGACCAAATGTATTTATTGTAAGTACACTGATACTGGTGCTTGTAATTGCGGCAGTGTTTGGATTTGACAAGATGTTCCGGGGAATGGGACTTGGCCTTACCATTGCTGCGGTGCTGGTGGGGGCATTGCTTGGATTGATGTGCAGATGCATAGCAGGCTCTAAGACGGTGATGGATGATGAGAATATAATGTTCTCCAAGATACCCTTTGTATGGAAGAAATACAGCATTGCGGATATAAAGGACAAGGCTGCTTCGGACAAGCCGTTCTATCACAAGGCGAGAGGATATGTTATGGCTACCGAGAAGGGAGTTCTTGTTCTGCCTGTAAGTACCTATAAGGGTGGAGATCAGTTCCTTCATGAGCTTACAGAGAGGATCGGCGCAGAGATGCCGGAGGTCAGACCGGACCAGGTGGTTGCCGTTCACAGTGAAGGTGCCAGGGAAGATGAAGAGAAGCTTAAAAAATACGAAGCTTCATATCCAAAGAGCAAATAAAACTATCGGATAAGATAGGGGCAGATGATATAAAAAAGCACGCTATATCGTGCCAACAATTAATTAAGGAGACGAAAATGGAATTAGGAAAACAGATTACAAATGAAGACCTTGTAAAGGCAATTAATGATATAAGGGAAAATCAGAATGAGAATACCCAGAGAGCTTATCTTGATGCTCTGCTCAGAGCACAGTTCCTTGTGCCTGCGGTATTTGACCCAAAGCCTGTAAAGGATGCCGATGGCAAGCTTAAGGTTGGCGAGAAGGTAAAGGTCAGCTTCAGGATAATCACAAATAAGGAAGGACATCATTACATGCCTTGCTTTACCGATGATGTTGAATTTGATAAGAATACATCTGAGGAGCCTGTGGAGAGGGTTCTGTTACGTTACAGAGAGATCGCAGACATTATCTTAAAGAGTAACGGAAGCATTGAGGGTATGGTCATCAATCCTCACGGACAGGGACTTATCCTTGTGGCAGATTTCCTTGATAAGCTTGGCAAGGCTCAGGAGGCGGCCACAAGCAAGGAGACAATACCTGCAAATACTAAGGTAAAGCTTCGTACACCTAAGTATCCGCCTGTTGACATGCAGGAGAAGGCAAGTGAATATTTTAAGACAAGACCTGAGGTAAGGGCAGCATATCTCCAGATCATTGAGAAGGATGATGGAGATGAGGAGTATCTCATTGTAGTTGATGCAGTTGGTGATACCCAGGGAATGTTCGCTGAGGTTATACCGCTTATAAAAGAGTATGCATTTGGCATGAAGGTCGGCATGACTCCTGGTTCAAACGGACTTGGTGCACAGGTTATGAAGATGGTGAAGCCATTCTACGAGAGAGAAGCGTAATCTGCGGAAGTGTATTGAAAACTGACAAGGACTTCAAGCTTATGAGTACATTCTGAGATATGAGTTATGAGAAGTCTGAGATCGTATTTCATGATAAGATGTTCGCGATTATATTGTCAGTGGAAGATGCATATATAGGTTATTGAGTATATAAACCGGTAAAGGATTTCTGATATGTTAAAAAAGTATATAATTATTTTCCTGGTTTCCATGGTTCCGTTGCTGGAGCTTCGAGGTGCCATACCATTTTCAGTGGGCTTTGGACTGCCGTCCATACCTTCATTTATAATATGTGTAATTGGAAATATGCTTCCGGTGCCTGTTATATTCTGGTTTGCAAGAAGAGTGCTGGAATGGGGCAAGGATAAGAAGGTTATAGGCGGTTTCTTTACATGGTGTCTTGAGAAGGGCGACAAGGGTGGAAAGAAGCTTACGGAGAAAGCCGGCAGGGGCGTGTATGTGGCATTGTTCTTATTTGTAGGAATACCTCTTCCGGGAACCGGTGCCTGGACCGGAACACTGGCTGCAAGCTTCCTTGACCTGGAATGGAAGAAGTCGGTTGTGGCAGTAATGGCAGGCGTTGTCCTGGCAGGTATCATAATGTATCTGGTGAGTATCGGAGCATTTGGAGCTATATCAGCTATTATAAATTAATGAAAGTATGCGAAAGGAAGTGCTGAACCTATGATGAATCCGGCAGCAATATTTAAGATAAAGAGTGCCTGGGAGAAATTCGCAAGAAATCATCCGAAATTTCCGATGTTCCTGCAGGCAGCAGCGGGCAGCGGCATAAAGGAAGGCTATATAATAGAAGTAAAGATCGTCACAGATGAGGGAAAGACTATGTGTACAAATGTCAAGCTCACAGAGTCTGACATGGAACTGTTCCAGACCCTTAAGGAAGTGGGCGGCTCGGTGAAGTAAGACCGACATATAAAATATATGAAAAATGAAAAAGATTTCTTGACTTGCAGTGGACAAGTATGCTATTGTTAAACGTGCGATGTAAGAGGTCTTTTTTTTATGCCTTAAAATAATTAAACGGAGGTAAATGGAAGTGCGAGTAAAGATAACACTGGCATGTCAGGATTGTAAACAGCGTAATTACAATATGACAAAGGATAAGAAAACGCATCCAGACAGAATGGAGACAAAGAAGTATTGTAGATTCTGCCAGAAGCATACAGTACACAAGGAAACAAAATAGTCTGAACCAGTTCAATTAAGGAGGATTGTTACTATGTCAAAAAATGAAAAAGAAACATCGACAACTCTCAAAAGAAGCTGGACTCAGGAATTAAAGAGTGAATTTGGCAAGATCAAATGGCTTGACAGAAAAACACTCGCGAAGCAGTCAGTAGTTGTAGTTATTTCAACTGTTATACTTAGCTGCTTAATAGCTGTAGTAGATTGGCTGATTCAGATTGGCTTAAATTTCATAGTAGGGTAAAGGTTGGTGAAGAACATGTCAGAAGTAGAAAATGCAAAATGGTATGTTGTTCATACCTATTCAGGATATGAAAACAAAGTAAAAGCTGATATTGAGAAAACAATTGAAAACAGAAAATTACAGGATCAGATATTAGAAGTATCAGTACCTGTTGAGGAGACCATTGAGGTCCGCAACGGAGTACAGAAGGCTGTGCAGAGGAAAATGTTCCCTGGATATGTACTGCTTAACATGATCATGAACGACGCTACATGGTACGTTGTTCGTAACACCAGAGGTGTTACAGGTTTCGTAGGCCCTGGATCTAAGCCGGTACCACTTTCTGACGAAGAGATGAAGAATCTCGGAATCAACAAAGAGGAGATCGTAATAGATGCAGAGATCGGTGATACCATCGAAGTAGTATCAGGTGCATGGGAAGGCACAGTAGGAAAGATTAAGGCAATCAACACAAGTAAACAGACCGTAACCATCGATGTTGAAATATTTGGTCGTGCAACATCTGTAGACATTGCATTTGTTGATATCAAGAAAATGTAGAGAGTCAAGTGGAAGAGCATAGGCTCGCTATTACCACAATTTTTTGGAGGTGCGCTAAAATGGCGAAGAAAATCGAAGGATATATTAAATTACAGATACCTGCAGGAAAGGCAACTCCTGCACCACCTGTTGGACCAGCTCTTGGTCAGAAGGGTGTTAATATCGTTGCATTTACAAAGGAATTCAATGCTAGAACAGCAGATCAGGGAGATATGATCATCCCTGTTGTAATCACAGTTTACCAGGATAAGAGTTTCAGCTTTATCACTAAGACTCCACCTGCTGCACTTCTTATCAAGAAGGCTTGTAACATCAAGTCAGGTTCAGCAAACTCAAAGAAGACAAAGGTTGCAACTATCTCAAAGGCTAAGGTTCAGGAGATCGCTGAACTTAAGATGAAGGATTTAAATGCTGCAAGCCTTGAAGCTGCTATGAGCATGATCGCTGGAACAGCTCGTTCAATGGGCGTTACAGTAGAGGAATAATTTATACATTTTAGTGGGAGGGTCGCTCCCGATAAGACCACAGGAGGTTAATTAGAATGAAAAAAGGTAAGAAATATGTAGACGCAAGCAAGCTCTATGATAGATCTGCTTCATATGATAAGGCAGAAGCGATCGCTTTAGTTAAGAAGATGGCAACAGCTAAGTTCGATGAAACAGTTGAGTGTCACTTAAGATTAGGTGTAGACGGACGTCACGCAGACCAGCAGGTTCGTGGTGCTGTTGTATTACCTCATGGAACAGGTAAGACAGTTAAGGTTCTCGTATTTGCAAAGGGTGCAAAGGTTGACGAGGCTCTTGCAGCAGGCGCTGATTACGCTGGTGGCGAGGAATTAGTACCAAAGATCCAGAAGGAAGGCTGGTTAGATTTCGACGTTGTTGTAGCTACTCCTGATATGATGGGTGTTGTTGGTCGTTTAGGACGTGTACTTGGACCTAAGGGCTTAATGCCAAACCCTAAGGCTGGTACAGTTACTATGGACGTAACAAAGGCTATCGCTGATATTAAAGCAGGTAAGATAGAGTACAGACTTGACAAAGCCAATATTATCCATGTGCCAGTGGGAAAAGTTTCTTTCACAGAGGAACAGTTAAATGAGAACTTCCAGACATTAATAGATGCCGTTGTTAAGGCTAAGCCAGCTGCTGCTAAGGGTCAGTACCTTAAGAGCGTTGTTCTTACTTCAACAATGGGACCTGGTGTAAAGGTTAATACTTCAGCATTCGCTTAAGCTTTAGTAGACTTTTATACGACGTTTTCAGATAAGAGGAGTCGTCTTCGGACGGCTCCTTTTTTTAGATTGTTATATAGTGAAAATCACAATAAAACTTGACATTTTAAGACAGTAATTGTAAAATTTTAATAGATATCGCCCTTTTAAAACTTTAGTGTGATAAAGCCTAAGGGGCGGGAGAAATATTTGCAGAAGCATATGCAGAACCATATGCGGATACCTGTACAGAGGCATGTACATATGAATGGATATAAATGTGCTTATGCAGCCCCAGATATAAGGTATTGGGAATAAAACACGGAGGATTACAGGAAATGAGACAGAAGAAGATTCATTACATCTACAACAGAGAGATGGAATGTATGGATTTTGAGGAGAGAAGGGAGCTTCAGGGTAAGAGGCTTAGAGAGACAGTTGAACTTGAGTACAACAATGTTCCTGCCTACAGAAAGAGAATGGACAAGGCGGGAGTTAAGCCTGAGGATATAAAGACAATAGATGATATTGTCAAGCTGCCGTTCATGCAGAAGACAGATCTTAGAGATAACTTCCCATATGGATTATTTGCAGCTCCCCTTAAGGACATGGTAAGGATCCAGGGATCATCAGGTACAACAGGTAAGCCTATTGTATCGGGATATACAAAGCACGATGTGGATGTATGGACAGAGATGGTAGCCAGAGCTATCACAGCCGCAGGCGGTGGCAAGGATGATATAATCCAGGTGGCATACGGATACGGACTCTTCACAGGTGGGCTTGGTGCACATCAGGGTGCAACAAAGGTTGGTGCCATGGTAATACCTATGTCATCAGGAAATACCCAGAGACAGATAATGATGCTTAAGGAATTAGGCTCAACAATGCTCTGCTGTACACCTTCATACGCAACATACCTTGCCGAGACCATCAGGGAAATGGGTATCAAGCCGGAAGAGCTTAAGCTTAAGTCAGGCTGCTTCGGTGCAGAGCCTTGGACAGAGGAGATGAGACAGCACCTTGAGGATCTTCTTGACTTTGACGCAATGGATATTTACGGACTTACAGAGATCGGTGGCCCTGGTGTTGCATTCGAGTGTATGGAGAAGAAGGGCATGCATATAAATGAGGATCATGTTATCGCAGAGATCATTGATCCTGTAACAGGTGAACCACTTCCGGATGATACACCGGGAGAGCTTGTATTCACCACACTTACCAAGACAGGTACTCCTATGATCAGATACAGGACACATGATATCTGTACTCTTCACCATGGCACATGTGCATGTGGAAGAACAACAGTTAAGATGAGCCGTATCACAGGACGTACAGATGATATGTTAGTAATCAGAGGGGTAAATGTATTCCCTAGCCAGATCGAGGGTGTTCTCTTAGGCTTCGAGGATGCGTCGGCCCACTACATGCTTGTTGTTGATCGTGTAAATTCACAGGATAAGCTTACCATCCAGGTTGAGGTATCAGAAGACTTTGATTTCAATGACGCTAAGGCTCTCGAGACACTGGCAACAGAGATCAAGGCTCAGATCAAGCAGACACTTCTTATCAGTGCCAAGATCGAGCTTGTTCCACCAAAGACCATCCCAAGATCAGAGGGTAAGGCAAAGAGAATAATTGATAACAGAGGAACAGGATTTTAGAGATTGTGCCATGCGACGAAGATGCATATCGGAATGGTACAATCGACCTGCCGCCGAGAGGTTGTGCTCATGCATCGAAGATGCATATCGGAATGGTACAATCGACTTGCCGCCGAGAGGTTGTGCTCATGCATCGAAGATGCATATCGGAATGGTATAATCGACCTACCGCCGAGAGGTTGTGCTCATGCATCGAAGATGCATATCGGAATGGTATAATCGACCTACCGCCGAGAGGTTGTGCTCATGCATCGAAGATGCATCTGGAATAGCACAACCGACTTGCCGCCGAACGAATGTGAGGGGGCGATACCAACACGAATGTGAGGGGGCAATACCAACACGAATGTGAAGGGCGACATCGAGCGGGGTATAGAGAGCAAAAATAAGCAAATATACCCCGGAAGATAACGCGAGCGGGGTATAGAGAGCAAAAATAAGCAAATATACCCCGGCGAAGAAAGTAAGCGGGGCATAGGAAGCAAAAATAATCAAATATACCCCGGAAGATAAAATGAGCGGGGCATAGGAAGTAAAAATAATCAACTATACCCCGGAAGATAAAATGAGCGGGGTATAGGAAGCAAGAATAATCAAATATACCCCGGAAGATAAAATGAGCGGGGTATAGAGAGCAAAAATAAGCGAATATACCCCGGCAGAGAAAGCATGCTAGAGGAGGCGTCCATGCATCGAAGATGCATATGGAATGACGCCGACGAAATGCCGCATCACGAATGTGAGGGGGCGTTACTCATTAGAGGAGGCGTCCATGCATCGAAGATGCATCAGGTATATAGAAAAAGAGGGCTGCACATTTTGTGCAACCCTCTTTTTCATAACTGCTGTGGTTTCATAACTGCTGTGGTTCCCCGTGGTACGGATTTACATGCACCATGCAGTGCTTTACTGTAGGGAAATTAGTTTCTATTGTGTGGTGTACATTTTCAGCTATGTCATGGGCATTTTCAAGAAGCATATCAGGATCTACGGCAATCTCCACATCAACATATGCCTTGTTGCCGAACTGCCTTGTCATAACGGAGTCTGTGTGGCATACGCCGGGGATCTCCGAGATGACTGTATTTATATCATTTACAGTTTTATCATCACAGGAACTGTCTACCATCTTGTCTAAGGCGTCCTTGAATATATCAAAGGCGGCTTTAAGGATGAACAGACAGATAACGATACTGGCAATAGGATCAAGAACCGGGAAGCCAAGCCTTGCACCGAGGATACCTATAAAGGCTCCGATAGATGATAATGCGTCTGAACGATGGTGCCAGGCGTCAGCCATGAGGGCACCGGAATTTATCTTCTTTGCACCGGCTCTTGTATACCAGAACATACCCTCCTTAACGACAATGGAGACTATGGCTGCTATAAGTGCCAGTATACCGGGAGCTTTAAGGTCACCGTAGTTGCCATTTGCAATTACCTTAATGCCGGAATATCCGATACCGCAGCCTGTAAGGAACAGCAGATCTGCAAGTATTATAGAAGCAACACATTCAAATCGGTCGTGACCATACTGGTGCTTCTTGTCGGAAGCCCTGCCGGAGATCCGTATTCCTATTATAACGATAATTGTACTCAGGACATCTGAGGCGGAATGTACTGCGTCAGAGATCATGGCACTGGAGCTTGCTATCACTCCTGCAAGAAGCTTGGCAAGAGACAGTACCACATTCCATATGATACTTACCGTTGAGATCCGCATGGCTATAGCCATGTCACTTTTGTTTTCTTTGTTTTCGCACCTGCTCATAAAAATCCCCCTCCTGATAGTGAACATCATCCTGTTAAAAATCATCCTGTTAAAAATCATCCTGTTAAAAATCATCCTGTTAAAAATCAGTCTGTTAAACATCAGCCTGTTAAACATCAGCCTGTTAAAATTCAGTCTGTTAAAATTCTGACAGTTTCATGTAGCCCTCTCACAAAATGAGTGAGTCCCATGCAATCATGCTAAGCCCGGACTAACTGCCCATAAATCACGAAAAGCATGCCCGCAGGCATGCTTCTCAAATATGTTTCCCTATATAATATCACTCAAATCCTGAAAAGTGAACACTAACTTTTGTTAATCAAGGTACGTAAAAATTGATTAAGCTACTTTAAAAATTAATATAGCTTGATTTTTCCATGGGTTTTGTGTAGAATTAACCTCGTGTATTTTTACTTTAGTGTGATAGAGAGAAAAAGAGAAAGGGAGAGAAAAAATGAGTAATTACGAATTGATCGCATTTATTGCGTACTTCGTGCTTGTAATAGGAGTAGGTGTGTACTTCTTCTTCAAGTCGAAGGGAGAAGCCGGAGAGAAGGATTACTTCCTTGGTGGACGAAACATGAATGGTATGGTGGCAGCACTTTCTGCCGGAGCCTCAGATATGAGTGCCTGGGTTCTTATGGGACTGCCTGGAAGCATATATGCTGCAGGTCTGGGACAGGTGTGGATATCCATAGGACTTGCCATTGGTACGATCTGTGCATGGATATTTGTAGCACCAAGACTCAGAAGACTTTCAATAAAATTTGGAGATTCCATAACAATACCACAGTATCTTACAAACAGATTCATGGCATCAAATCACGTGCTCCAGCTGGCATGTGCCATTATTTTCATGATTGCTTACTGTATATATGCAGCATCAAGTATCAAGGCCTGTGGAACACTGTTTAACACAGTTATGGGAATTAAGGAATCATATGCCATGATCGGTGCATCAGTTATCATTGTTGTATATACATTCCTTGGAGGCTTCAATGCAGTATGCTGGACAGATTTCTTCCAGGGACTTCTTATGTTGGCAGCACTGCTTATAGCACCGATAATTGCATTATTTGCAATGAGTGCAGCAGGCTTCGTGACACCGGCAGATGTACTCCCTGCAAATTATTACAACATTCTTTCATCAGGAACATTTGATAAAGCAAGTATCATAACAATAGCCTCCGGTCTCGGATGGGGACTTGGATACATGGGTATGCCACATATACTTGTACGTTACATATCCATCAAGTCAGAGAAGGAAATGAAGAAATCAAGGATCATCGGAAGCATATGGACAGCTATCATCCTTACAATGGCTTCTGTAGTAGGAATCGTAGCCCGTAAATATTTCGGCGCAGATCCAACCCTTATGGCAGATTCATCACAGGCATTTATCAGCATGGTAAGAGCCGTGTTCCCTGCACTTATCGCAGGTATACTTCTGTCAGCTATCCTTGCTGCATCTATGAGTACAGCTGATTCACAGCTCCTTGCTTCATCATCAGCATTTGCATCAGATGTATATAAGCCAATGTTCAGAAAGAATGCTTCAGACAAGGAGATGCTCTGGGCAGGTCGTATCGTAGTTATCATAATTTCAGTTGTGGCATTTATAATTGCAAATAGCCCAAGCTGCAGCAGTATCATGGATCTTGTAAGTAACGCATGGGGAGCTTTCGGTTCCGCCTTCGGCCCTGTAATACTTCTTTCACTTTACTGGAAAAGGCTTAACTACCAGGGAGCACTGGCAGGTATCGTCGCAGGATTTGCGGTGGACATGTTATGGTTTAAATTCCTCTCAAGCTCAACAGGCTTATATGAAATCGTTCCTGGCTTCTTCGCAGGTCTTATAGTAACTGTTATAGTAACACTTATGACAAAGGCACCATCAGAAGAGGTTGTTAAGACATTTGAAGAGGGCAAATTAAGAACAGAAGAGTAATGATCTGATCAGTAAGAAAAATATCAATGCATATAAAAGCAGATCCCTGTTGGACTTTGACCAAAAAGTCTGACAGGGATTTCTTTTATTGAGCAGCAACCGTTAGAAATCATTATAATAATATGAAGAAAAATTCAGAATACAAAGTGAATGTAAAAAAATCTGACAAAAAATATAGAAAATTTAATACTTATATGGAAAATGCAAAATAAATGTGATATAACATATTTAATACTATTTTAAGTTTTTAGTTGAAAGGAAGTATTGACATGGAGAAGAAAGATATCGACTGGTCAAATCTTGGATTTGGCTATGTAAAGACAGACAAGAGATATGTATCAAATTATAAGGACGGTTCATGGGATGATGGCTGTCTTACAGAGGATGCAAATATTGTGCTCAGCGAATGTGCAGGTGTTCTTCAGTATGCTCAGACAGTATTTGAAGGACTTAAGGCTTACACAACAGAAGATGGAAGAATCGTGTGCTTCAGACCTGACTTAAACGCTGCAAGAATGGTAGACTCAGCTAAGAGACTTGAGATGCCTGCTTTCCCTGAAGATAGATTTGTAGAGGCAGTAGTAGAAACAGTAAAGGCTAATGCAGCATATGTTCCACCTTACGGATCAGGTGCAACACTTTACATAAGACCATATATGTTCGGCAGCAACCCTGTAATCGGAGTTAAGCCGGCAAGTGAGTATCAGTTCAGAATGTTCTGTACACCTGTTGGACCATACTTCAAGGGCGGCGCTAAGCCAATCACTATCAAGGTTTCAGATTATGATAGAGCAGCACCTCATGGAACAGGTCATATCAAGGCCGGACTTAACTACGCAATGAGCTTACATGCTATTGTTACAGCACATGCAGAGGGCTTTGATGAGAACATGTACCTTGACGCAGCTACAAGAACAAAGGTTGAGGAGACAGGTGGAGCAAACTTCATCTTCATCACAAAGGATGGTACTCTCGTAACACCTAAGTCAGACAGTATCCTTCCATCAATCATAAGACGTTCACTTGTAGATGTTGCAAGCAAGATCCTTGGTATGAAGGTAGAACATCGTGAGGTATACTTCGATGAAGTTAAAGATTTCGCTGAGTGTGGTCTCTGCGGAACAGCAGCAGTTATCTCACCTGTAGGTAAGATTTATGATCATGGTAAGGAAATCTGCTTCCCAAGCGGAATGGAAGATATGGGTCCTGTAACCAAGAAGCTTTATGATACTCTTACAGGTATTCAGATGGGTCGTATCGAAGGACCAGAAGGCTGGATCAAGGAGATCATGTAATCAGCATTTGCGGATTAGAAAAGAATATATTTGTAACGACAGGGAAAATGGTGTGGCTTGCACTGTTTTCCCTTTTGCGTTATTTATTGTAATGAAAAAATGCCGGTGGTTATTGCTGTCGGATTATTTTATAAGAAGTTTATTCTTATTTAATTGACGGTATAAAAAGCGGGTGATAGAATGAAAAACCGTAACCTGCATATTTGGGCGTATATGCCTGGGTGTCAGGTGAGATGCTAATGAAGGTTATATAAGATAAGAAGGAGAAAGCTATGCTGCAGATTTTTAAGAATTTAAAGCCATATTGGAAATCAGTCATAGTTATATTTGCCCTGTTGATCATACAGGCAGTATGCGATCTGGCACTTCCCTCCTATACCTCGTCTCTCATAGATACAGGTATACAGAATTATGGCGTGGAACATGTGAGTCCCTATAAGATCAATGAAAAAGCATATACGGTCATAGACGGCTTCATGAATGATGAAGACGCTGACATATGGGAGAGATATTATGAGCAGGGACAGGACGGCTGTTACTACATGACAGACGAAGGTAGAGAGCATATTGACGAGATTGACGAAGCGTGCCAGATACCTATGATGATGTATTTCTATCCATATAAGATGGCAGCCGCCACTGAGGACAACCAGTTAAAGTCCATGCTTGAGGTTACAGGGATCGATCTTGATGATCTGACAGTAGAGCAGTGGATAGCATTGTCCCAGATGGATCTGTCCGCCATGGGAAGCCAGTTGCCGGGAGGCGGTCAGAATACAGAAGGAACACAGACACCGGGAGGTGGTCAGAATACAGAAGGAACACAGACACCGGGAGGCGGTCAGAATACAGAAGGAACACAGACACCGGGAACAGTTCAGGATACAGAAGGTGATCAGACAGGTGAGTCAGTGCAGAATACAGAAGGCTCGGGAATGACCCTCAGAAGCCTTATGGAGTCCATGAAGGATAAGATGGGAGACGAGAACTTCCAGTCATCCGCCAAGACCTGTACAGTTACCTGTTACGAGATGTCAGAGTATGACTACAAGCACGATCAGATATCATACCTTGTTAAGACAGGTGTGAAGATGCTTGGCATGACACTTTTAATGGTGGCTTCAATGGTATTGGTAGGTCTTCTTGCCTCAAGAGTAGGTGCAGGAGTTGGCTGCAGCTTAAGAGAGCAGATATTTACCAAGGTTATATCCTTCTCCGATAACGAGATAAATAAATTCTCCACAGCGTCACTTATCACAAGATCGACAAATGACGTACAGCAGATCCAGATGGTTACGGTAATGCTCCTGAGGATGGTGCTTTACTCACCGATACTTGCTGTGGGCGGAATAATAAAGGTAATAAACACCGGAGCACATATGGGATGGATAATCGTTATATCGGTTATTGCGATAATTGTACTTATAGGAACCCTTATGGTCATTGCAATGCCTAAGTTTAAGTCCATGCAGAAGCTGGTAGACAGAGTGAACCTTGTGTCCAGAGAGATACTTACAGGTATCCCTGTAATAAGAGCTTTCGGCAGAGAGAAGAAGGAAGAGGAGAGATTTGACGAGGCAAATAAGGATCTTACAAAGACTATGCTCTTTGTAAACAGAGTCATGACCTTCATGATGCCGCTCCTTATGCTCCTTATGTTCTGCGTGAGCATACTTATTGAGTGGGTTGCAGCCCACAGGATCGACGAGGGCACATTACAGGTTGGTGCCATGACAGCATTTATCACATACACAATGCTTATCATCATGTCCTTCCTCATGCTTTCAATGATGTCCATCATGCTTCCAAGAGCAGGTGTGGCAGCAGACAGAATTAAAGAGGTTCTCGACACCGAGGTTATTATAAATGACAAAAAAGATCCAGTAGAGCTTAAGGATGTTAAGGGCGTTGTAAGATACGACAATGTATCCTTCAAATATCCGGATGGCGAGGATTATGTGCTTAGGGATGTTAATTTTACAGCGAAGCCGGGACAGACAACCGCCATAATCGGAAGTACCGGATGTGGAAAGTCAACACTGGTGAACCTTATACCGAGATTTTATGATGTTACCGAGGGCAGCATTACAATAGATGGAACAGATGTAAGAGACGCCTCCATGGACAGCGTAAGACGTAACATAGGCTATGTTCCTCAGAAGGGAGTCCTGTTCTCAGGAACCATAGAGTCAAATATTAAGTTCGGTGCAGAGACAGCCGACAAGGATGATGTAAAGCTTGCCGCAGACATAGCCCAGGCAACAGAGTTCATAAATGAGAAGCCGGAAAGCTTTGAGGCACCGATAGCCCAGGGCGGAACTAATGTATCAGGCGGACAGAAGCAGAGACTTGCCATAGCAAGAGCCATTGCAAGGAAGCCAAGGATACTGATATTTGACGACAGCTTCTCGGCATTGGATTTCAAGACTGATGTAGCCGTAAGAAAAGCATTATCTGAAAATGTATCAGACAGCACAGTATTTATCGTGGCACAGCGTGTAAGTACCATATTACATGCAGACCAGATACTTGTTATAGATGAAGGAAAGATCGCAGGCATAGGAACCCACAGGGAGCTTATGAGAAACTGTGAGGAATACAGACAGATTGCCCAGTCACAGCTGTCAGAAGCTGAGATAGAAGCAAGCATGAGAGACGATAAGGAGGAGGTGTAGATCATGGCAGAAAACAACAATACACAGCCTCAGAACAATCAGTACCGCCAGAGACGGCACGGAGGCCCTATGGGTGGCGGCGGAGTCATGCGTGGCGGCGAGAAGGCCAAGAACTTTAAGGGAACCATAGGCAAGATAATCAAATACATGGGCAGATACAAGATCGCAGTATTTACAGTAATGATATTTGCCCTGGGTTCAACAATATTTAACGTAGTATGTCCTAAGATACTTGGTAAGGCTACCACAGAGCTGGCAAGCGGTATCATGAACAAGATAAGCGGCAACGGCGGTATCAACTTCGACAAGATCGGCAGGATACTTCTTATAGTCCTTGCCATGTATGGTGTCAGTGCCCTGTTTAACTTCGTTCAGGGTATCATAATGACAGGCGTGACCCAGAAGATATGCTACAGACTCCGTAGGGATGTATCCGAGAAGATCAACAGAATGCCTCTTAAGTATTTTGAGAGCAGAACCTACGGCGAGGTGCTTTCAAGGATCACCAACGATATTGATACCATGGGAAATGGCTTAAATCAGAGCATTACACAGCTTATAACATCCATCACCACAGTTATAGGTGTATTTATAATGATGCTCACCATAAGCCCGTTAATGACCCTTATAGCAGTGCTGATACTGCCTGTGAGCATAATCCTTATGAGTATAGTCATTAAGAGGTCACAGAAGTTCTTCAAGACCCAGCAGGAATATGTGGGACACATAAACGGCAAGGTTGAAGAGGTGTACGGCGGACATACAGTAATAAAGGCTTTCAATAAGGAAGATTCAGTTAAGAAGGAATTTGCAGATGCAAATCAGACTCTGTACAAGTCAGCATGGAAGGCTCAGTTCTTCTCAGGGCTTATGCAGCCGGTAATGATGTTTGTGGGAAATCTCGGATATGTGGGCGTTGCCATCTCCGGTGCAGCCCTTGCCATAAAGGGAGTTATCCAGATCGGTGATATCCAGGCCTTCATACAGTACGTTAAGAACTTCACACAGCCTATACAGCAGGTTGCCCAGGTTACTAACCTTATGCAGCAGATGGCTGCGGCAGCAGAGCGAGTATTTGAGATCCTTGAAGAGGATGAAGAGCAGCAGATAGTAGAAAATCCCGTACCGATAGAGGGAATAAAGGGCGAAGTTGCATTTGACCATGTGAAGTTTGGTTATGATGAGGACAAGATCATCATCAAAGACTTCTCAGCACATGTGAAGGCGGGACAACAGGTGGCTATCGTAGGTCCGACCGGAGCAGGAAAGACCACCATAGTAAAGCTTCTTCTGAGATTTTACGATGTAAATGGCGGCTCTATCATGCTTGACGGACACGATATCAGGGACTTCAACAGAAGAGAGTTGAGAGATGTGTTCGGAATGGTTCTTCAGGATACATGGCTCTTTAAGGGCACCATTATGGAGAATATCAGATACGGACGTCTTGACGCAACAGATGAAGAGGTTATAGCGGCAGCCAAGGCGGCTCATGCCCACAGGTTCATAACAACACTTCCGGGCGGCTACAACATGGAGCTTAACGAGGAGATAACCAATGTATCCCAGGGACAGAAGCAGCTTATAACCATAGCAAGAGCGATCCTTGCAAATAACCCTGTGCTTATCTTAGACGAGGCAACCTCATCAGTAGATACCAGAACAGAGCACAGCATACAGAAGGGTATGGACAACATGATGAAGGGCAGAACAAGCTTTGTTATCGCTCACAGACTGTCCACCATTAAAAATGCAGATATCATCCTTGTGTTGAAGGATGGAGATATCATCGAGCAGGGTAACCATGAAGAGCTCATGGCGAAGGGCGGCTTCTATGCTGACCTGTATAATTCACAGTTCGAGCAGATATCATAATACAGTTGGAATTATTCACAAATATACACGATTTAAAAGGGAGAGAACCTGACTTCAGGGGCTCTCCCTTTGGTGATTATGCACAAATTTTGACGGTAAACTATACAAAAAATTAACATTGTGTTAATATATACTTAATAGTTAAATGGGAAATGGGACTTGAAAATGGTTTCAAGACAGACTTCAGATTTATTAAGGGTTACTTGAAAGGAGTGCGTATATGGGACGTAAAAGAATAGCGGTGTTGGTTGCCCAGACGGAAGATAAAATGCAGCATGCGTTCCTGAGTGGTTTTTTAAAACAGGCATACACACAGAATTATGATGTATGTGTTTTTTCTATGCTTCTTAAATTCCAGGAGACCCAGCCCAGGGGCGTGGGAGATTCCAATATATATAATCTTATTAATTATCCATCCTTTGACGCCATCGTCATATTGAAGGACACCATACAGACTGCCGGTGTTGCACTTAAGCTTGAGAAGCGTATCAAGGATGTATTTAAGGGACCTGTGGTGGTTGTTGACAAGGAAAGTGAGAATTTCCCAACCATTATGATGGATAATTATACACCATATTACGATCTGGTGAGCCATCTCATAGAACATCACGGATACAGGGATATAACATTTGTAAATGGAATGAAAAATCATCCTCATTCCATGCAGCGTGAAAAGGCTTACAGAGACGCCCTGAGAGATCATGGCATTACTGTGCCTGAGGATGATATTTTCTACGGAAAGTACATATATCGTTCAGGTACGGAGGCAGCAGAATTTCTTATGAAGCGTCGCGGAAATCACATGCCGGAAGCCATCGCCTGTGCAAATGACGAGATGGCTATGGGCGTTGCGGCGAAGCTTACAGCCCATGGATACAGGATACCTGAGGATGTGGCACTGATCGGCTTTGATATGACAGATGAAGGCAGGGAGTGTCCTAAGTCCATAACCTCTGCGGAGAAGCCTTCTGCACCATGTGGAGAGTATGTTGCCCGCTGGGTTAAGGCTCAGCTTGACGGTACTCATATAGGGGAGTTTAAGAGCTCATCACCGGAGTTCTTCGGCAGCAGTTGTGGCTGTGATGATACCAAAGTTATAACGGATTCCATAAGACGGACCAACTGGACAACGGATGTTTCGGTGAACAGCTACAAGTCAAATTACAATCATTTTATGGATGATCTTTTATCTACATCTGATATAAATGATTTCTTCGGAACCATATTCCAGTATGTGTACCAGATAAGAGATTTTGAAAGCTTAAGTATCTGTATGAATGATGGCTGGAACGATCCGGTCAAGGTAAACAGTGATGACTATGTAACCACCGGATACACTACGAAAATGCACCGGGTCATCAAGTGCGGACCTGATCCGGACTCGGGAAATGTAATAGATTTTGATGATGAATTTGACAGTAAGCTCATGATACCTGATATGTGGGCAGCCCATGAGAAGCCACAGACTTACTTTTTCACGCCGATACATTTTAATGAGAAGAGCTACGGCTATGTGGTCATATCCTATGGGGAAGAGCATAAGGCATTAAATGAGGATTTCAGAAACTGGGTGACAAATGTATCCCAGGGCATGATGGCATTCTACAGACAGGCAAGCTATGCCCGTCTCCTTGAGAAGCTTGAAGCAACCCAGGTAAGAGATCAGCTTACCGGTTTGTATAATTACAAGGGATTTATTGAAAATGTAACTGCAAGGCTTCATCTTAACGGAGAGAAGAAGAAGGTGGTCATTGTTGCGGTGGACATTTTCAAGATAAAAGAGATAAATGCCAATTTCGGAAGACGTACTGGAGATCAGGCAATCTGCAGCCTTTCCAGGATAATACAGGATATTACACTGGACTCAGAGATTTGTTCGAGAATGTGCAACGACGAATTTTTATTTGCAGCACCGTCAGAGGACATGGTGGGCATGAGGGGCAAGATATTCTGCAACAACCTTGATGACCGACTGAAGGATCTGAACAGGCAGAATGAGATCTACAATATAAATGTAATGACCGGTCTTGCAGTCAGGGATGTGGCAGACCCGGATGAGCTTGAGGAAGCGGTAAATGAAGCCATAGGCGTTAAAAATAAGAAGAAGGATACGGCAATGGCAGTCATCAACAAGCGTGGCGGTGCAGACGCCGGCAGGGACAGCCTTGTGAACCAGATCCTTGACGAGAACCGCATAATCTATTATTTCCAGCCTATTGTAAATGCAAGGACAGGAATAATCTACGCCTACGAGGCGCTTATGCGGTTTGATATAAATGAGAAGCTCTCACCGATGGACTTCCTTGAGAGTGCTGAGAAGCTTGGAAGGCTGGCGGATGTGGAGTACGCCACATTTAACAATGTAATATCCCATTTGAAGAAGTATACATATCTGTTTAACGGCAAGAAGATCTTCGTAAACAGTATACCGGGCTGTGGGCTTGACCAGAGACGCCGAAGCATACTTACAAGACTTCTTAGAGGGGTAAATGAGCAGGTGGTGGTTGAGTTCACTGAGGAGACCCAGATGAATGACAGTGAGCTCCAGTCCCTTAAGGACAGCTACGCTCAGATGAGGGTGGAGACAGCCATAGATGATTACGGCACCGGTTACTCAAATGTGGACAACCTCATGCGTTATATGCCAAGATATGTCAAGATCGACAGGGTGCTGATGACGGACATTCACAAGAGCGTACAAAAGCAGCATTTTGTGAGAAATATCATAGAGTATGCCCATGACAACGATATCCTTACACTGGCTGAGGGTGTTGAGAACACCAACGAGCTTAAGGAGGTAATAAGACTTGGCGTTGACCTTATTCAGGGCTTCTACACAGGACGTCCTGAGGCAAGAATCGTGGAGGGCATAGCAACACCGATCAAGAATGAGATCGTCCAGTACAACCAGACGAACCTCAACAGATACGGAAGCAAGATATACATTACAAATGGCGAGAGCAAGCTTTCCCTCGTAACCCTTGCAACGGACAAATACACCCAGATAAGGGTGGCGGGCTACAAGCAGGGTGATATTCTGGAGATCATTGGAGCCGACGGCTTTAAGTCCAATATCTCAATAGATGTGGAGGATGGTCAGAACTGCGGTATAAAGCTGAACAATGTAAATCTTGCCAGTGAGCGTGAGAAGCCTTGTATCAATATCGGTGAGAACTGCAACATAACCCTGGTGCTTGTCGAGGACAACCTGTTAAGGACCGGTGGCATAAGAGTGCCTGAGAGCTCTGTCCTTACAGTCAGGGGAAATGGTGACATAGACATAGATGTAAATAACGGCAAATACTACGGAATAGGCAATGCTCTTAATGAGAGACACGGAGACCTGATATTTGAACAGGACGGAAGAGTGACCATATCTGCCAGCGGATTAAGGGGCGTAGGTATAGGCTCGGGCCGTGGTGGAAATATATTTATCAACCGAGGCAGTTACGAGCTTGAGCTCCGGGGGCAGTATGGTGTAGGTATAGGTTCACTGTCGGGAGACAGGAGCATAAGCATAATGAAGTGCAATCTAAGCTGCGTATCCATGAATACTACAGGCGTTGCCATAGGTACCATAGGCGGCAATACAGATATAACCATTGCAAATACAGCTCTTAAGCTGGAATGTGGTGGAACTGAGTGCGTGGGCGTGGGAACTATGAACGGCAGCAGATGTAATGTAGCTGTTTCGGCTTCCAGTGTGTGTGTGGAGTCTTTGACCAGCAATTTCTACGGAATAGGCGGCGGAACAGATACCAATATAACCATTGACCATGCAGACTACAGAGTAACCCTTCAGGGTTCGTACGCATTTGCCATGGGAAATGCTTCAAGAAATGCTGTGATCTGCTGCAATGAATCGGCCGTTCACACGGATGTGCGTAACTCTGCCGGCAGCGACATGTCAACCGAGGACAGGCATATCACCCTTAGAAACGGAACCTATGAATTCGTCAATAATGGCATAAGCCTTTACAGGGAAATCGAATATACAGTGATGAATTAGATTGATGGGAGGAGGCGCTACTAATGGGGTATATGGAACAAAAATAAGCAAATATACCCCGCTAGGAATGAAAATGTTATATAGCCAAAAAACAAAAATAGAAAATAAAAAAGCGTGGATACAAATATCCACGCTTTTTACGTGCATGAGAGGATTCGAACCCCCGACACCTTGGTCCGTAGCCAAGTGCTCTATCCAGCTGAGCTACATACACACATATAAGGATTAAATCCTTACAACAGACCATATTTTATACTATTATCCTGCATTTGTCAAATGAAAATTGTGGTATAAATGAAAAACTTCTGCGGTATAAATGAAAAGCTTCCAAGTGAAAAATATTATAAATGCAAAGTGCCAGGTAGAAATTATGGCGTTAGTATTAAAATACTAAACTATGATTATAGTACAAACAGATTATAGTACAAACACAGAAATACTAAATATAGATCATGGCACAAAATTATACTAAATCTGCACTTTATAATTTGCCTTCGAAATCCTCTCGTTTCTTCTTAGGCTGTATGGACTCACCATAAATCTTGTTCTTGATAAGTTGCATATGTTCATCAGTTACCGCAATGCTTTCTGCACATTCCTTAAGTTCTTTGGATATTTCTTCAGGGTTTGACAGAGAATGCTTGTATTTGAGCTTGTGGTCGAGACTTGCCCAGAAGTCCATGGCAATAGTGCGGATCTGAACTTCAACATTCATGTCCCTTGTGTAGTCGGCGAAGAAAACCGGAACCTGCACAATAAGATGAAGACTTCGGTAACCATTTTCCTTAGGGTGGGATATGTAGTCCTTTGCCTCGATCAATGTGATATCATCCTGACCGATGAGCTGTTCGGCAACCGCATATATATCATCAATAAATGAACATATGACTCTGATACCTGCCACATCATTCAGATTTGGACGAATAGCGGAAACGGTTATAGGACAGCCCTTTTGTTTGAGCTTCTTGGCGATACTGTCAGGACGCTTGAGTCTGGTCTTGATGAATTCAATAGGATTTCTTCTGTAGCGGACTCCAAAGTCCATGTTCAGAACCTCGAGCTTGGTCTGTACCTCCTTAATGGCACAGCTGTACATCATCATCAATTCCTCAAACCTTGTAATATCATTAATAAAAGGGTGCCCTGTGTCTGCACTTAATTCATCTATAAATTTCTTGTCAAAATGGGTTGTATTTGTTTCGTACATAATAATAATATAGCCTTTCTGAAATAGTAGGTTGGTTTTATATTTTTTAAAGCAAGCATAGGCATTGCAATATATGTTGTCCTTTTGATATATTAGTACATAAACGACACATCAATTATATACCAAATGCATGTGTCATAACAATGAAATAAGTGTAAAAAATCTATAATATGACAGGCGGGGCACAGGAAGCCGGAAGTAAGTTGACATGCCCCGGCAACTATCTATAACAAATATAAAGGAAAAAGGCGTAAACCTTATGGATATTAAAAATGAGCATTTTAGAGAAAATGATAGAGTCTGAAAGAATATATGGTGCGGATGAACCCTGGGCGGAGTACAGGGCGGCACTGACTAATTTCATAATCACCAACTGCCGGGAAAGGGCGTTGCAGGAGAACTCAGAAGTTTGTAGAAAAAAACTTGTGCAAGGAGAAAACTTGACTGATCATTCAGCCATGCCAACACTTGCAATATTTGGCGTTGGAGAGGCGTGGGATCTTGATCTCAGGAAGCTGTCTGAGCACTACCGGCTGATACTTATAGACCGGGATATTGATGGTGTGAAGCGTGCCATTGACAGGTACGGCGTGAAAGAAGCCGTGGTGGCGGACATACCATTCTGGCAGCACAGTCATGAGGACGCACATATATTTGAAGAGTTGTTGCAGGATGGAATAGAGCCTGAGATAGTAGTGGAGCACCTTCAGGATATAGTTCAGGCAAATAGTTTCAAGTTGATAGAGGAGACAACACAAAAGGCCGCACCCATGAAATTTGACTATACCGTAGGGGTGGGGCTGCACAGTCAGTTGAATGCCAGATTTGCAGGGCTGTTGTACGCATACAAAAGAAATTACAACGAGGAAGAGCTTATGGAAATAGAGTCGGCAATAAGAGCCATGAATGACGCTGCGGTCACCAGACTGAATGATCTTATGTACAAGCTCACTAAACGGAAAATGATCTGGGGATACGAGATCACAGCAGTCGAGAGTGACCGGGAGCAGCAGCGTGTACTTGAGGTACTTGATAGCAGAGACAGGAACGCCATAAGGCAGATTTTGAGAGTTGAGGGAGCATTGCAGCTGGAGCGGGACATAGCACTTCATAACGGATATGACATGAAAGTCACGGCAGAGGATACGCTGATCTGGCCGTTTAGATGGCAAATACCCGAAAAGCGTTATGTCATGCAGCTTCTTGCGGCAGAACCGATGGAGTAAGGTGTAAGGAAAATTTATCTGCAAATATTTAAAAATATCCATAAATTTCACCGCCTGATCCGTACAATGTATAGAAAGCCCCATATGGGAAAATATGTGGAATAAGAAAACAGGCTGACTAAGTGAAACAAGCTTCCTTTGGCGGTGAAAGCCTTCAAGCTGTTGGCAGATGAGCTTGACGAGACAGATATAGTAAGTATCGTGACATACGCCGGCTGTGGAGGGATCATATCAGCCTATGAGCAGGCAGAGACAAGAGCACATTATGGCAGAGTGATGTGGCTGTAACTTCTTATAATAGGGAAATGTCCGCGGACATGAAATTCATTACCGCAATGTCTCAATTACGAAAAACAAAAGTGTCATGACAAATTATGACGAAAAAGTGGTATATATTGTCAAATGCCCCCGAAAGCCTTGACGAAGCCTCAATATCGTTGTATTTTCTTAAGGAAATATTAAGATTGGCAATAACGAAGGCTGGCTTGTGAAATTCTATTTGCAATTTTCTGAGGAGAGGACAAATTAGTGAGGGCCAGCGTCAGGGGAGACAGAGACAGTATGTATCAAAGGAAACCACAGGGGATATTCAAACATTGGGATTTTGCTGTATTGGATATAGTTGCGCTTATGTGCTCATATTGCATTGCCTATATGGTAAGGCATGGGGCAGATAAGTTATTTACAGATTCAGTATGTCTTAATGCAGCACTTCTGTTGCTTGTGGTGTTGTTCATAGGATTTTTTACTATCAATCCATATAAGAATATATTGCGCAGGGGACATCTGAGGGAGCTGTTGTCAGTGTTTAAGCTGGCATGCTTCGTGTTGGTGTTCTCTGTTTTTGTGTTATTTGCCCTTAAGAAAGGTGCGGAGTACTCGAGGCTTACTACGGTCATGACCGCCGGAGTGTTCTGCGTTATTTCATTTACAGTGAGGGAGTTGTGGAAGAGATGGCTTAAGAGCAGGAATAATACAAGGCAGGCACTGGTTATATTTGCATCGGCGGATACATATAAGAGCATACTTGAGGACATAAGGGACTACAGATATGTGGGCAGCCACATACAGGGACTGGTATTCGTTGATGACACGGATATAGAAAAGGTAAAGGCAGAGATAGAAGCAGCAGATGATCTGGATTCCGATCTGCGAGTGCTGACTTACGGAGACGATACCTATAACAAGATCCTTCGAGGCTGGGTTGATGAGATATACTTCGACATGGCAGACAGCAATTACATTGCAAATGAAACTCTGGAACAGCTCGCGGACATGGGAATCACCTTCCATCTTAGAGTGAGACTGCCACAGGCAATGAAGGAGCAGAAATATTTCCTGGAAAAATTCGCCGGACACAACACGGTCACCAGTTCAAATAATTACCTGACCTTCAGGCAGGCATTTATCAAGAGAGCCATAGACATAGTGGGCGGACTTGTGGGTTCTGTATTCACAGTCTTGCTAACTGTGATAATTGGTCCTATAATATTCATAAAATCGCCGGGACCGATATTCTTCTCACAGATCCGTGTGGGCAAGAACGGAAAGAGGTTCAAGATATACAAATTCAGAAGCATGTACATGGACGCCGAGGAGCGGAAAGCCGAGCTTATGGCAGAAAACCGCATACAGGACGGAATGATGTTTAAGCTGGACTTCGACCCGAGGATAATAGGCGCAAAGAAGCTGCCTGACGGCACCATCAAGAAGGGAATCGGAAATCGTATCCGTGACTGGTCGCTGGACGAGTTCCCGCAGTTCTTCAACGTCCTCAAGGGCGACATGAGTCTGGTGGGCACCAGACCTCCAACAATAGACGAGTGGGAGAAATATACTCCTCATCACAGATCAAGACTGACCATCAAGCCCGGTATTACAGGACTGTGGCAGGTCAGTGGCAGAAGCAGGATAACAGACTTCGATGAGGTCGTGAAGCTGGACAGACAGTACATAGCCGAGTGGAGCCTTGGAAATGACGTGAGGATACTGTTTAAGACGATCAAGGTTGTGCTTAAGAATGATGGGGCGATGTAAGAGGAAAGCTTATCTGACATTGACCTTATAATAAGGAAAATAGTTTATGAAGATTGCGATGTATGGTCATAAAAGAATACCGTCAAGAGAAGGTGGTGTGGAAATAGTTGTTGAAGAGCTTGCCACCCGGATGGTCAGTGCGGGAAATAAAGTTACCTGCTATAACCGGAAAGGACACCATGTAAGCGGTTCTGAATATGACACAGATACAGGAAAAGGATACAAGGGAATACGGATAAAAACTGTTCCTACTATAGAAAAAAGGGGGCTGGAGATATAATAGGGTCAACCAAGAAATACCACGGTAACTAAAGGGTTTGACGGCTTGACTCGTTCAACAAAAGTGTTTATTTGCTGACAGGCAGCGGAGACGCTGGAATCTAGAGGCTATATGTGGGAGGTTTTGGCGCAGCTCTGTTTTGACCCACAAAATGAGCAGTAAGTAAAAAAAAGGAGAACGAATCGAGCCTATGGTGGATTGCCATTGGAGTAATCCGCCGTGGGTTTGTTTGCTGTTTTTACAAAATAAAAGACTAGTGGATTGTGTCAAGTTTTATATGAAAACTTGACATGCAGCGTCAGCCCTTTGCCGAAGGCAAATTTTAAATGGGCTGATGTTCAAAGTGAGGGAGAATAGAACTATGAAAAACTATAAAATCGCTGTGGCCGGAACCGGATATGTCGGGCTTTCTCTGGGAGTGCTGTTCGCGCAGCACCATCAGGTGGTAGCAGTCGATATTGTGCAGGCTAAGGTCGATATGATCAACAGCAAAAAATCTCCGATTCAGGATGATTATATCGAAAAATATCTGGCTGAAAAAGAACTGAATTTGACCGCAACCCTGGATGCAAAGGCTGCATATGCAGATGCAGATTTTGTTGTAGTGGCGGCCCCAACGAACTATGACAGCCACACACAACACTTTGACACATCCGCTGTCGAGGCTGTGATCAAGCTGGTTATGGAATATAATCCGAATGCCATTATGGTCATCAAGTCTACTATTCCTGTTGGATATACCGCTTCTGTGCGCAAGAAATTCAATACCAAGAATATCATTTTCAGCCCGGAGTTCCTGCGTGAATCAAAGGCTCTTTACGATAACCTGTATCCTTCCCGTATCATCGTCGGTACTGACCTGAGTGATGAATGTCTGGTGGAAGCAGCACATGAGTTTGCTGGTCTGCTCCAGGAGGGTGCCATCAAGGATAACATCGACACCTTGTTCATGGGCTTCACTGAGGCCGAGGCAGTCAAGTTGTTTGCCAATACGTATCTGGCTCTGCGTGTCGCTTATTTCAATGAGCTGGACACCTATGCAGAGAGCAAGGGGCTGAATACCCAGCAGATCATTGACGGTGTCTGCCTTGATCCGCGTATCGGCAGCCACTACAACAACCCAAGTTTCGGTTATGGCGGTTACTGCCTGCCGAAAGATACCAAACAGCTTCTGGCAAACTATGCCGATGTGCCGGAGAACCTGATCGAAGCAATCGTGGAATCTAACCGTACTCGTAAGGACTTTATTGCAGATCGTGTTCTGAAACTGGCTGGCTACTATGGCTATGATGCAGAGAATGAGTTCGATGAGGATAAGGAAAAGTCAGTGACCATCGGTGTTTACCGTCTGACTATGAAGGCCAACTCCGATAACTTCCGGCAGAGTTCTATCCAGAGCGTTATGAAGCGTGTGAAGGCAAAAGGTGTAACTGTTATTATCTATGAGCCGACTCTGAAAGATGGAGAGACTTTCTTCGGCTCTGTGGTTGTCAATGACTTGACCAAGTTCAAAGAAATGAGCCACGCCATCATCGCAAACCGCTATGACAAGTGCCTGGATGATGTGAAAGAAAAAGTGTACACCAGAGATATTTTCCAGAGAGATTAAGGATTGGATAGAGGAAGATGGAAAGTAAGAAAAAAATCAAGATTTGTTTTGCAGCATCATCGGGTGGACATTATGAGCAACTTATGATGCTCAAACCATTGATGGAAGAATACGACAGTTTCGTTGTCACAGAAAAAACTGATTATAGTGCAAAGGCAAAAGGCGAAAAAACATATTATATGAATCAGGTGAATCGTAGAGAAAAAGATTTTATCTGGCAGATGATTGTGAATACATGGAAATCTGTTTGTATTTACAGAAAAGAAAAGCCAGATGTGGTTATCTGCACCGGTGTTTTAGCAATGATCCCGATTTGCCTTATTTCGAAGCTTATGGGTAAGAAGCTTATCTACATAGAATCGTTTGCTAAGGTCACATCGCCCACGGAGACAGGTAAATTGCTCTATAAGTTTGCAGACCAGTTCTATGTGCAGTGGAAACCAATGCTTGAATTCTATCCTAAAGCAATATACTTAGGAGGAATTTATTAAATGGCGGAAAAAATTTTTATAACATTAGGCTCACAAAAATTTCAATTCAATAGGTTGTTGAAAGCTGTTGATGAGTTGTGCGAAAAGGAGATTGTTGTGTCAGAAGATGTATTTGCACAAATTGGATATAGCGACTATATACCACAAAAGTATAACTATAAGAAATTTTTGGATAGAGAAGAATTTAGTGTGGAAATGGGTAAAGCGGATATAGTTATTACTCATGGTGGGACAGGCGCGATTATTGGTGCGGTGAAAAAAGGAAAAAAGGTCATTGCTGTTCCGCGCCGTGCCAAATATGGCGAACACGTTGACGATCATCAACTGCAACTGGTAGGACAATTTAAGGAACTAGATTTGATTTGCGAGTGTGATGATGTAGATAAAATAGGTGAAGCGTTAGAAATTGTGAAAAACACCACATACAAGAGTTATGTGAGTAATACCAAGACTATTGTAGAAAGTATAGAGAAATATATAAAATCATTGTGATTTTGAGGGAAGAGGAAGCATGGGGAAGATTAAGGTTTTAATGCTTGGAAACCATCAATCAGTTAAAGGTGGAATCACAAGCGTTATTCAGCAGCTGCTATCCTATGATTGGGATTCGGTTGGTGTTGAAATGAATTTCATTCCGACTTATATAGAAGCATCGGCAATAAAAAAAATGCTCTATTTTGCCAGCACATATAAAAATATCAGAAAGTGTCTGAAATCAGATAAGCCTGACGTGGTTCATATTCATATGTCCTACAAGGGTAGCTTTTATAGGAAAAATGCGATCCACAGATTGTGCAGGAAGAATGGGATACCGGATATTATTCATCTACACGGATCAGAATTTCAGAAGTGGTATAACGAATTGAATGAGCGGACACAGAAGAAAATCAAAATAATGTTGGGAGAGTGTTCGGCTTTCATTGTTCTTGGTGAAAAATGGAATGCGGTAATAAACAGTATTGAGCCTAAAACAAACACGGTTGTTGTTAGTAATACAGTGCATATTCCAGAGTACACTGCTAAGTGGAATGACAATAAATTTCAAATGCTGTTTTTGGGCGTTTTGATTAAGCGTAAAGGAGTAGAGGACTTAATAAAGGCAGTCGGTTTACTGAAAGAGAGCGGCAAACTGGGAAATCTTCATTTTGTTATTGCTGGAACTGGTGCGGAAGAAGAACATTTGAAGAAACTTGCAAATGAGCAACAGGTAGGGCAGTGGATTGAGTTTGCTGGATGGACAGACGGTGTAGCAAAAGAAAGATACTTAAAAGAAAGCCAAGCACTGGTGCTTCCATCTTATAATGAGGGACTTCCAATC
>JBNMGN010000024.1:0-32127 GCA_050872265.1 Coprococcus sp. | reverse complement strand
TTGCTTTTTCTTGTTCAAATGAAATTACAGCATCTTTTTGATTTGAGTATATACACAGATACAAGTCAAAAGTTTTATCCCATAATGTAATGATAAAGCTCTTCTTTGTGTACCAATCTGTTTTTTAATCAAAGTTCCTAATACAGGATGCTCAATTATAGTTGGTTTATTTTTTTCTTTGTCTTTCCAAAAAACATAATCTCTCCTTTAATGTGCCCAAGCGCAGAATTGATTACCAAGATTCCATACAATGTCTGGAACAATCCTGGTAAATCCTTCTATAGCAAGGCGTTTTTCTGTTTGAGCAAATGTACCTGAATTTATCGTATTAATTATATTTGCCGCATGGCTTACACCGCCATTATGTCCAAATACGCGTCTACTATGAAGAACTTCATCCATAATCGTACCGGTGATTTTTTGCTTTCTTGGTCTGTTCCTGCTAGGTTTCAACCTTAGCAGCAACTGTAGCTATATCAATTTTGGGCTTTAGCGTTCCAAGTGCTTCACTAAGCCCTTTTGAAAATTGTGTCACCACTGGTGTCACAAATTCATTTTAACCATTTTGAAAGGAAATTATAATCTTCTTCAAAACTAACCCTGTCTCAATTATAGCAAGACAGGATTAATCACTCAATTACTTTTTCCAAAAAGTTCCTTGGCTTTCTGCATTTCAATCTTCTCATGCAAGTTGATGTTATACGACTTCACCTACCCTCACAAATTTACGTTGAATTAATTCTTCCTTTTCTCCCTGTGTACGAATCGAATGATCGAAAGGATCCACCACAAAAGTTTCCGTAACCTCATAAGAATGGAGCACTCCTTCTGTATCAAGAAGGGTTACGATATCCCCAATGGAAACCTTGTTAAGATTGGTAAAAAACTCTCCGTATCTGCTGCTTTGACTTGCCTTCTACCATATCCAGCAACCAACCTTTTGTAATCCTAACTCTATAAGGATTGGTTCTCTTTCCTGGCATTTTTGTTATACCTCCTGTGCCATTCTTACGTTTGTAGCCCATCTTAACTACCTCCATATTCTAAATTATTTTTCACAAATAAATCTGTGATATCTGTTATAATCTGCCTTGTTATTCATCTCATTCTATACACATTTTTTGTGTCTAACCCAATTCATAACTCATGTAGCTTTTATATCAGACATAACAAAAACGCATTTGCGATACTAATAATTCATCAACTGAAGAATCACCTTACAAATGAACAAGCAGTATATCATCTAACACCCTAACTTACATCGTCTAAAGGTTTTGTGACTTGTGTGACTTGTTGTATGTGTCTTACGTGCGACTTGTGTGTGTCTTACGTGCGACTTGTGTGTGTCTTACGGACACAAAAATAGGGCTATCCAGACCGAATTACCTAGTCTGAATAGCCCGAAAAGTCAAGCTTTTAAGCCTTTTATTTAGAATTTACCAGCCTTTGCTGCTTCCTCTACGGAAACTGCAACTGCAACTGTAGCACCAACCATAGGGTTATTGCCCATTCCGATAAGACCCATCATTTCTACATGTGCAGGAACTGATGATGAACCGGCGAACTGTGCGTCTGAGTGCATACGTCCGAGTGTATCTGTCATACCGTATGAAGCTGGACCTGCAGCCATGTTATCTGGATGAAGTGTACGTCCTGTACCACCACCTGATGCTACTGAGAAGTACTTCTTACCCTGCTCGATACATTCCTTCTTGTATGTACCTGCAACTGGGTGCTGGAAACGTGTAGGGTTTGTTGAGTTACCTGTGATAGATACACCAACATTCTCGTAATGCATGATAGCAACACCTTCCTGAACATCGTCAGCACCGTAGCACTTAACTGTTGCACGGAGACCATTTGAATATGGCTTCTCATATACTACGTTAAGCTTAGCTTCCTTGTAGTCATACTTTGTCTCAACATATGTGAATCCGTTAATTCTTGAGATGATCTGAGCTGCGTCCTTACCAAGACCGTTAAGGATAACTCTAAGAGGCTTCTGACGAACCTTGTTAGCCTTCTCAGCAATACCGATAGCACCCTCAGCTGCTGCAAATGACTCATGACCTGCTAAGAAACAGAAGCACTCTGTCTCTTCCTCAAGTAACATCTTACCAAGGTTACCATGTCCAAGACCAACCTTACGGTGATCAGCAACTGATCCAGGAATACAGAATGACTGAAGTCCCTCACCGATAGCTGCTGCAGCGTCTGCTGCCTTTCTGCAACCCTTCTTAATAGCGATAGCTGCACCTACTGTGTAAGCCCAGCATGCGTTCTCAAAACAAATTGGCTGAATCTTCTTAACCTGCTCGTAAACGTCAAGTCCAGCGTCCTTTGTAATCTTCTCAGCTTCTTCAATAGAAGCAATACCATAGCTGTTAAGTACAGCGTTAATCTGGTCTATTCTTCTTTCATATGATTCAAATAATGCCATTGTTCTCGTTTCTCCTTTCTATTACTCCTGTCTTGGGTCAATGATCTTAACGGCATCAGCAACACGACCATACTGGCCCTTTGCCTTCTCCCAAGCTGTGTTAGGATCATCACCCTTCTTGATGAAATCAGTCATCTTTCCAAGAGAAACGAACTGATATCCAATAACCTCATTGTCTGCGTCAAGTGCGATACCTGTTACATAGCCCTCTGCCATCTCAAGGTAACGAACACCCTTAGCCTTTGTTGCGTACATTGTACCAACCTGTGAACGGAGACCCTTACCAAGATCCTCAAGTCCTGCACCAACTGCAAGTCCATCATCTGAGAATGCTGACTGTGTACGTCCGTATACGATCTGGAGGAATAACTCTCTCATAGCTGTGTTGATAGCGTCACAAACAAGGTCTGTGTTAAGGGCTTCAAGAATTGTCTTGCCCTGAAGAACCTCAGCAGCCATAGCAGCTGAATGTGTCATACCTGAACAACCAATAGTCTCAACCAATGCTTCCTCAATAATACCATCTTTTACGTTAAGTGAAAGCTTGCAGGCACCCTGCTGTGGTGCACACCAGCCTACGCCGTGTGTAAAACCGGAGATGTCTTCAATCTTCTTTGAGTAAACCCACTTTCCTTCTTCTGGAATAGGAGCTGGCTCATGCTTTGCACCCTTAGCAACAGGGCACATGTTTTCAACTTCCTTAGTGTAAATCATTGTGAAACTCCTTTCGAAATATAAATTACTTAATTAGGTTATGGATATTCTTAAAAACCACACCATTGGGTATATTTTCTCATAAATTGACAATTTAGTCTATACCAAACCGAAAAAAAGTTATTAATAAGGAATAAAAAATTGCCATATTTACCTTGTAGTTGATATCCGGGTATCAATAAGCGGTGTTATAAGCATTTTCCAAGCCTGCCCAGGTTCTCCTGTTATAGATCAAAACATATCAATTACCCATACCGGATGGTATTTGACGTTATCATCCTGTTAATATAATATTAGATACGGATAATCAACTCTAAAAAGGAGTATCGCTCAACATGAAATACATAGACATGCACATACACACCACTGCTTCCGATGGTTCATGTACACCTGAGGAAGTATGTCAGAAGGTAATTGAAAAGGATCTGGCTGCATTTGCAATTACAGATCATGACACGGTAGACGGGATCTTACCGGCACTTTCATATATGAAGGAAGCTACCGGAACCGGCCGGGCTGACACTCTCCCGGATTTCATTCCGGGCATAGAGCTTTCCGCCATGTACAAAGGCAGGGAGATCCACATCCTCGGATATTATGTGGACTATACCAATCCTGAATTTCTTGCTATCCTTGATAATATAAAGAATGACCGCATCAAGCGTAATGTTGCCATGTGCGAACTGTTCCGGTCACAGGGTATTGACATGACCATGGAGAAGCTTGCCCACGGCAATCCCGGCTCAGTCATTACCAGAGCACATTTTGCCAGGGTCCTTCTTGAGGACGGAATTGTAAAGAACAAGGATCAGGCCTTTAAGAAATATCTTGGGGAGGGCTGCAAATGTTACATAAAGAAAGAGGAAATTCCCTGTGAATACGCCATGGAAATTCTCAAGAAATACAGTAAGGGAGCTTTTCTTGCCCACCCTATGCTGTACAAATACGGTTACAGGGAGATTGAAGAGCTGATAGAATATCTTATCCCGCTGGGACTTAAAGGCATAGAGGCATATCATTCCTCAAATAACGGCTACGACAGCGGACGTCTTCGTGAGATTGCTGAGCACCATGCTCTTCTGGTATCCGGCGGCTCTGATTTTCACGGTTATATCAAGCCCGACATAGATATAGGCAGCGGACGTGGAAGTCTTCGGGTCACGGAAGCCGTATATCAAAAAATAAAACACAGCCTTGGATGATCCAATGGCTGTGTTCCTTTTTTTATCTTGCTGTGTTTATCTGTCTATACGAAATATTACTTATCTTCTGACTCTACTGCTGTTCCCTGCTTCTCAAGCTCTGCAACTGCATTCTTGTGCATTGGGATTCTACAGTTCTTATTGTTACCAAACTCTACAATGATAGTTGTGTCATCAGGAATATCAAGGATTGTTCCGTAGAAACCACATGTAGTCATGATATTGTCACCAGGCTCCATAGCCTTGTGCATTTCTTCTGTCTTGTTCTTCTGCTTCTTCTGAGGTCTGATCATCAGGAAGTAGAATATACCAACAAAGATCACGATATACATTACAAGCATAACAACTGAGCTTGTTGTAGATCCCGATCCCTGGGCGTTGCCTGATAAAACTGCTGCTAATAAATTCATTATTATTCTCCTTTTTCGTTACTCGGCATAACTCACAAATTAATGGAGTGCCTCACTTTTTAATGTGTAATGTTACACATTTTCATTACTTGTCAGACTTTCTATCATGGACTTCTTGTATTCAGGATACCTGTTCTCCCTGATAGCCTGTCTGATCTCTTTCATCATATTATTATAAAAATACAAATTATGCAATACACAAAATCTCATACCAAGCATTTCATTTGCCTTTAAGAGGTGTCTTATATATGCTCTGCTGTAGTGGGCACAGGCAGGACATCCACATCCCTCTTCTATCGGTCTGTCATCTGTTTCATACTTTGCATTCTTAAGATTAAGCTTACCATGCTTTGTATATACATGGGCATGACGTCCGTTTCTTGATGGGTATACACAATCAAAGAAATCCACGCCTCTGTCTACAGCCTCAAGGATGTTCACAGGAGTGCCTACACCCATAAGGTATGTAGGTCTGTTCTCCGGAAGATACGGAACTGTCACATCAAGGATATTATACATCTGCTCTGTTGACTCACCTACCGCAAGTCCTCCAACCGCATATCCCGGAAGATCAAGCTCACTTATACGCTTTGCATGATCGATCCTTATATCCTCATATATGGCACCCTGATTTATTCCAAATAAAAGCTGTTCCTTGTTGATGGTATCCGGAAGACTGTTAAGTCTGTCCATCTCATTCTTACATCTTACAAGCCATCTGGCTGTTCTTGCAACTGAATTCTCCACATATTTTCTCTCTGCCAGTGCCGGTGCACACTCGTCGAATGCCATTGCTATGGTGGAAGCAAGATTTGACTGGATCTGCATACTCTCCTCAGGTCCCATAAATATCTTTCTTCCGTCTACATGGGAATTGAAGGTTACGCCCTCTTCCTTTATCTTTCTGAGTCCTGCCAGTGAGAACACCTGAAATCCACCTGAATCTGTAAGTATCGGTCTGTCCCAATACATGAACTTATGAAGTCCTCCCATCTTCTTCACAACCTGATCACCGGGTCTTACATGAAGATGGTAAGTGTTTGATAACTCGATCTGACAACCTATTTCCTTAAGATCTGTTGTTGCAACCGCACCCTTTATAGCCGCCGCTGTTCCTACGTTCATGAACACCGGTGTCTCCACTGTTCCGTGAACGGTTTCAAATGTGGCGCTCTTGGCTCTGCCACACTTTGCAACTATTTCATATTTATACATCAAATACTCCTTATTACTTTAATCATCTGTTACTAAAACTGTCCACATGATATAATGCACCAAATACCGGTTAAATGCAACACCTAAAATATAAAAATGCCATAAACATCATTACAAAACCAAGAGCAGCGAACCTCCACTGATCCGCTGCTCCTGATTAAAATGATCATATATAATGATCCTGAATATTGACCATATCTGTTTAGTTCTTAGCCTCAAGTACTGCGTCTACACTCATCTGCTCATAACTTCCTGAGTTGTATCTGTAGTATCCGATCTTGACTGTATCTCCCGGCTGGAGATTTGCGATCATCTTCTGAAGCTCTGTGATATCTGTTACTGTCTTACCGTTAAATTCATAGATGATATCGCCAGTCTGGAGACCACATTTCTCTGCAGGTGAGCCTGAAGATACTGCTGTGATATTTACACCGGATGGCATTCCAAAGCCCTTTGTGTACTCATCAGTTACTGTCTGGGCTGTAATTCCAAGGTATGCACTTGATGATGTGCTTGTTGAAGCATTTGTACCGTTCTTGATGATATCCTGGATAATATCTGAGATATCTGAGATAGGAAGTGCATACCCCATACCTTCTACCTGGCTGTCTACCGACTTAGCTGTGTTCATACCGATAAGCTCACCCTTCATATTTACAAGAGCACCACCTGAGTTACCAGGATTGATGGCTGCGTCTGTCTGGATAACCTTAACTGTTGAACCATCTGAAATTGATATCTCTCTGTCTACTGCACTTACATATCCTACTGTTACTGACTGGCCATAGCCAAGAGCGTTACCTATGGCAACGCAAGGTGTACCAACCTCAAGGCTGTCTGATGAACCCATTGTGATAGCCTTTATGCTGCTCTTTGTACTGTCCTTTATCTGATCAAGTGGTACTGATACAACTGCCACATCATTGTCCTCATCGTAGCCCTTGACTGTTGCGTCTACTGCCTCACCATCAACAAAGCCTACACTTAAGGCTGTAGAATTCTTTACAACATGATAGTTTGTAAGGATCAGAAGGTTGCTGTCATCCTGGCTGATTATTATTCCCGAGCCGGCGCCCTCTGTCTCCTGCTGGTATGTGTTGAACCAGCTCTGATAAGTGTTCATATATGTTCCTGATATGGAAACAATGGATGGCATTACATTCTTTGAAACTGTTGTAACATCATACACTGTATCTGTTGTGGTTGATGTCTTTGCTATAGTAGAATTATCTGCTGAATTATCCGTAGAAGCTTCTGTGTCCGAGTTGTCGGCAGTAGTGCTTTCTGTTATCACGCCATTCTTGGCAAATAACTTATCTGAGCCATACTTGACTCCCTGGAATGTAGCTCCTGCAAGGATCCCGAATACTGCGCCTGCACATGCCATCCATGCCAGCTTTCTTCCAAATCCATTATTACTCTTTTTCTTTGCTGCTTTCTTCTCTGTATGTTTCTTATTCTTAACAAGAGGTGTCTGGCTGCCACCGTTATATCCTGTACTTTCTGTCGATGTAAAATTGTTGATATGCTGATCACCTGATGTGAAGCTGCCGTTCATATGTTGTGCGCCTGCGGTTCCGTAGCCGTTATACATATGCTGGGCTCCTGTATTTCCATAACCGCTGTTCATATGCTGGGTTCCTGTGCTTCCGTAGCCGCTGTTCATATGCTGGGCACTTGCATTTCCGTAGCTTCCGCTCATCTGCTGTGCACCTGTGCTTCTGTAGCTGCCACCCATCTGCTGAGCATTTGCCGATGTGAAGCCGCCCATTCTCTGGCTTCCTTCCTGTAAATATCCGCTCTGTGTATAGCTGTTATCCATGCCCTGATCTACTGTGCGGCTGTATCTGCTTTCTGTATCCAGATTGCCTGCCTGTGTGTATCCATTATTCACACTGTTTTCTGCAGGCTTGCTGTTTACACTGTCTGTACCCTGTTCTTCTGTCTGTGTGTAACTGGTCTCCCGGGAGGTCTCTGCTCTGTCGGTGCTTCCAGATCCTGACTCAAGCTTATCTGCCTCCATCTTTCTGCTCTCTGTCTCCGGTGTACTGCCACCGAACACATCAAAGCTCCTGTTCATGTTGTTCTGTTCATTTGAATTACTGTTATCCATATATGTCATCCTTTCTGTAGTTAATTATCAATGTCTGTATCATTTACTCGAGCTGATCATCTATGTTATTTCCTCTTTACAGGTAATAATATAATCGGAAAATGTGACGCAAATGTGTTTTTAATGTTTAAAAAATGTGTCATTTGCCCATATATCCACCTTGTTAATAAATATGAATTAATATATAATTTTCTATACATAATTTAAACTAAACCCTTGGGAGGATACTATAATGTTCAGAGTCTGGGGAAAGATAATGAAGGAAAACCGCCTGGTAAAGGACACTGTTATCGAGATAGATGACTACGAAATGTCCCGTACCAAGCGTGTATATAAGGCACTTGAGGATATGTGTTACGAATTTGATCTTGCCGTACCTATATGGCTTAAGAAAAATCAGGAGGATTTCATCTGCTACGCAAGGACCAGATTTACCTCTGACAATTTCATCGATTCCATTGATTTCGATTATCTGGATTTTCATGTGATCGAGGAATAAAAGCCACCGGCGTGAAAAAATAAATATTATAAGGAAGCAATAATGTTTGAAATTAAGAATATCTCTAAATCCTTTGGAAGAAAAAAGGTTCTTTCATCGGTTTCATTTAATGTTGAACCCGGAAGCTGTGTAGGTCTTCTGGGCATAAACGGATCAGGAAAGTCCACACTTCTCAATATCCTGGCAGGATGTATAAAGGCTGACTCCGGAAGCTTCGGCTTCACCGGCTCCGGTAAGAGGATAAGCTATCTGCCTCAGGACAATCCCCTTATTCCGGAATTATCCGCCATAGACAATATTAAATTATGGCACTCCGGTGGCAGTAAAGCCCTTACATCCGAGTTTGCAGTCTCCATCCTTGAGAAGCTTGGGGTAAATTCATTTCTCCACAAAAAGGTAAAGGACATGTCCGGCGGCATGAAAAAGAGGCTCAGCCTTGCCATCACCATGATGGAAGCCCCTGATCTTCTGCTCCTTGACGAGCCACTGGCAGCCCTTGACATGCTGTGCAAGAACGGGATACTGTCCTATCTCACCGAATACAGAAATTCCGGCGGAAGTATAATAATCGCCACCCACGAAGCGGCGGCTCTCAATATCTGTACTACAGTCAATATACTGAGAAACGGAACTATGACCATGGTACAGGGTTCTGGGAACAGGCTTCTGGAAGAGGATTACATGCGTCTTCTCCTTGGAAAGGATATATAAGGAATAAATGTTTAAACGATTGATCTTAACCGACCTTAAAAGAATAAAGACCCTATTTGTGCCAATGCTTATTGCCGCCCTTTTTCTTGCTGCCATAATATCCGGTCTGTCTGTACTCTCAGGAAAATTATTATACAGCAAGGATAAACAGGCACCTGTTGACATAGGCATAGTAATGTCCGCAGATTCAAATATGTCCAACATGGCATATAACATGGTTTCCGACATGAAAAGCTACAGCAGCTACACCACCATAATAAAATATCAGGACAAAGCCTCCGGCATAAAGGCTGTTGAAGCCGGAGAATTAAAGGCTCTGATACTTGTACCCGACAACGTGCTGTCAAGCATTATGAACGGGGAAAATGAACCCATAGAGGTCTACTACAATCAGGACGGAACCCTTACCACATACCTGTTAAAGGATATATTTGTATCTACCTCGTCAATGCTTGGAACCTCCCAGGCAATCATATATGCCTACCAGAGAATGGCACGGAGCATGGAATGGTCCGATGAGGTTTATTCTGCCATGCTCCAGGAAATAAACGAGCTTACAATAAACTATGTATTAAACAGAACAGATATATTTGCAGAGATACACACAGACGCCACAGGAGTCTATACCCCAACGGAGCATTATCTGGCGTCCGGCATACTTATACTGCTGTCCCTCCTTGGGATAATTTATATTTCATTTATCAAGAACAACAACCGGGCATATCTCATAAAGTTAAAATCCCATGGTATCGGTGGGGTGAAATGCTCTGTAAGCCAGATGATCGCCATGACATCAGGCTTGTATGTAATATTCATGCTGCTGTATGGGATACTTTTTACAGTCTCCCGGCTGTCAGATGTTCTGGACATAAGCTTCACTCCATGGATATTCCTCTATGGACTTCTGCTGTGTCTTTCAGTTTCCCTATTTACCCTTGTAATAGGAAAGCTTCCTGTAAGTCAAGCTGCCGCAGGGCTGTTATATCTGTGTATCCTCATTGCCCTTGCTTATATAGGTGGGCTGTTAGTTCCTCGAAATCTGCTGCCGCAATTTGCAGGGGATATCAGCAGATACTCACCGTACCACCTACTCCACAGACTGTTGTGCAGATGTCTGTACGGCTAAAGCCAGAGGAGGTACCCCCTGCATCGTAGATGCATATAAAATGGTACCGACGATATGCCGCCGAATAAAATGAGGGGGCAATACTTAAAAATGCAAATTTTAAATGAGCTGATGTTCAAAGGATTAAGGACAAGAAATGAAGAAATTTTTGATACTTTTTAAAAGAATGTGCATGAAGCCATTAAATCTCATAATACTGTTGATCCTGCCGATCATAGCCATCACCTTCCGTATGCTTCCGGAGAAGTCTGTAAAGAGCAGCATTACCACCGGCATATATATAGAACAGGATGACCAGTGGCTTGACAACTTTAAGAAGCTTATGACAACCCACAATGACGCCTTTGTGTTTGAATTTGCAGGGTCATCGGACGAGCTGAGAAATGCTGTTGAATCAGGGAAATATGATTGCGGATATACAATAGGTAAGGATTTCTCGGCTAACTTCATAGAGGATTACAAGTCTGCAAGGATAAATGTACTTACAACAGGCAACACCTCCTACGACACCGTGACCATGGAGATCATCATGTCAGAGCTGTTAAAGGCATATGACGGTGCCATAATCGATCATTACCTGTCGGTGTCCTCTTCTGCCTCTCCATATTATTCTAAAGACGCAGAGAAGCTCCTTGATACTGCATATTCCGAGATACTTAACAGCGACGAGATATTCTCCATCTCTACAAATGACACCGGTGAATTTGCCGGTATCAGGCTGTCGGATCTCACATTTCCCTTTGAGAAATTCGCAGGCTTTGTAATATTCACCGCTTCACTTATGGGACTTCTGACTTATAAAAAAGATGAAAATGATAATATATACAAAAAGCTCAACAAGTCCGGTCAGATTAAATTCTATGTTGTAAATGTACTGGTTTATCTGCTGCCTGCTGCCCTGTCAGGCTCTGTTGCAATAGGGATATTTAAGGGCTTTGATAACGCCCCGGCACTTCTTCTCAAGATGCTATTGTACATCATCATATGCATGGTATTCTGTTCAGTGCTTGAGATTTTGGTAAGAAGCTACAGGGTATTCACTGCCATCCTTCCTATAATACTGGCGTGTACCCTGGTGCTTTCACCTATATTTATAGATCTGACTGATAAAAATGTGGTGTTCAGGCTTCTGTCATACCTGTTTCCACCAACTTATATGTAGATTATGAAGGCTTATACTATAAAGCGTTCATCCTTAACTGAGATCTCTGCTCTTGCGGCAGTGGTTTCAGTTATTTTTTTTGTGAGCCTGTCCACCTCTTCCACAGGGATCAGTGCTGTAAATCTCACATTTTCAGTGTACTCTGTTCCGGCTATTATCACAGCCTCATTGTTGAGCAGGTATGAGACCTTTCCGGAATCGTTGTAATTTGTTGTTATGTCAACTTCTTTTATTTTGTATTTCTTCTTTATCCCGGCAGCATTTAACGCCACCTTGGCGGCTTCCGTATATGCTCTCACGAGACCTCCGGTTCCCAGAAGCGTACCGCCGAAGTATCTTGTGACAACTATGCATATATCTACCACCTGGCTGCCTGTTATCACCTCAAGTATAGGCTTTCCCGCAGTTCCCGAAGGTTCCCCGTCATCAGAAAACCTGAGCAGTGTATTTTCATTTCCAATGGCAAATGCATAACAGTTATGTCTCGCGTCATAATGTTTCTTTCTGATCTTCTCAATAAAGGCAAGAGCCTCCTCCTCGGAAGCAACAGGCTCCGCATAGCCGATAAATCTGGACTTTTTCTCTACTATCTCATCTGTTCCCGAATTAGTTATGGTAAAAAAAATGTCTGCCATAATTCCACCCTTCAAAGTAAATTTTATCTACAATGATCAAAAGCCACAATGCCTTGAGTGTGCCCAAAACATCATGGCTGTTTTTACTGTTCTTACTGGCTGAGCAGCTTGGTAAGCTCATCCATAAATGTATTAACGTCCTTGAACTCTCTGTACACCGAAGCAAATCTTACATATGCCACCTGATCAAGATCCTTTATCTTATCCATAACGATCTCACCGATCTGGGTGCTGTCAACCTCCTTAACTTCAAGGTTGAAGATCTCATTTTCAATATCATCAATGCATTTTGTAACCGCTTCTGCTGAAACAGGTCTCTTATGACAGGATTTGATCACGCCTGCCTCTATCTTTCTTCTGTCGTAGGTCTCTCTGTTCTTATCCTTCTTGATGACAATGAGAGGAATTGTCTCAACCTTCTCATAGGTTGTAAATCTTCTTCCACAAGCATCGCACTGTCTTCTTCTTCTGATAGAATCGCCGTCATCTGCCGGTCTTGAATCAATTA
The DNA here is from genome assembly GCA_050872265.1 of Coprococcus sp. Lineage (GTDB taxonomy): Bacteria > Bacillota > Clostridia > Lachnospirales > Lachnospiraceae > Coprococcus. Next base: position 19,392 of record JBNMGN010000024.1, on the reverse strand, counting down.
CTCTTGTATTATCTACGCTGCAAAATGGACATTTCATACGTTCTTTTCTCCTTATACCTCTGCTCTTCCTATTTCGGGGCACACATCTACAAGAACTATGTCCGGTCCAATCCTGACTACATTACAGAAATCTATGTAATATTCCTCTGCCACTCCAAAGCACCAGAAGCTTTTGCTCTGATTTGGAACAATGATGGCCAGTATCTTACCTGAACACGGATCAAATTCTATATCTGTTACATAACCCAGTCGCCTGCAATCCTTGCAGTTAATAACTTCCTTCTCTCTTAATTCACAAAATCTCATAGGACACCAAATGAATTATATTATAATATATTCTATGCTTCCACATGAAATTGATGAATTACTCATATAATATTATCATTTATGCCGGTCTTTAGTGATCCTTTGTAATTATCTTAACCGGACACTTTGAAGCACATGTACCACAACGGTTACACAGCTCAGGATTAATATGTGCAAGGTTCTGATCAAAGGATATCGCCTTCATCTCACAGTTTCTCACACACAGGGTACAACCGATACAGCCTGTCTGGCATACCGCCTTGACCTCTTTGCCCTTTTCCTTTGAATTACATCTTACAAGATAAGGGGCGTCGTAAGGAACCAGCTCAATAAGCTTTCTAGGGCAGACAGATACACATTTGCCACATGCCTTGCACTTGTCCTTGTTTATCACTGCAATTCCGTCCACTATATCTATGGCGTCAAATTCACACACTGCCTTACATGAGCCAAATCCCGTACATCCGTAGGTACATCCCTTAGGTCCGTTGTTAGGATTGTTCTGTGCCAGCCTGCAGTCCTTAGGGCCCACATACTCATACACATCCTTTGCCTTCTCACAGTCTCCTGCGCACTTGACAAATGCCACATATCTGGTGTTCTCCACGTTCTCAACCCCAAGCACTGCACTGATCTTTTCTGCCACTGCCGCTCCACCTACAGGACATGCTGAAGGCGGCATTTCACCCTTGGCAATAGCTGCTGCCAGACCATCGCAGCCGGGATATCCACATCCACCGCAGTTATTTCCCGGAAGTGCCTCTCTTATGGCAACCTCCTTAGGATCAACCTCAACCTTCAATTTCTCTCCGGCAACACCAAGGAGTATGCCCACGAGAATACCTATACCACCAACTACTGCTACTGCAATAAGTACTGCTTCAATATTCATAGCCACACCTCCTACATCATTCCTGCGAAGCCGAAGAATGCGATAGCCATAAGTCCTGATGTAAGAAGCACGATAGGTGTTCCCTTAAATGCCTCAGGTATATCGCTGTACTCTATCTTCTCTCTTATTCCCGCAAGTATCGTGATCGCTATTGCAAATCCCAGTGCAGAACCAAATCCGTTGATAGTACTCTTTAAGATACTGTATTCTGCCTGAACATTGTTAAGTGCGATACCAAGCACTGCACAGTTTGTTGTGATCAGTGGAAGATACACACCAAGTGCCTCATAGAGAGGCTTAACCTTCTTCTTAAGGAACATCTCAACCAACTGTACAAGTGCTGCAATAACAAGAATGAACACTATGGTATTGAGATATTCAAGATGAAGCTTCACAAGTATTCCGTAATATATACCGCTTGTCACACAGGAGGCAATGGTCATCACGAAGATTACCGCACCGCCCATACCTGTAGCTGTCTTAACTGACTTGGACACTCCAAGGAACGGACATAAGCCCAGGAACTGGCTGAGTATTACGTTATTTACAAGGGCTGCCCCAATAGCAAAAAGTAAAAGTTCCATTATGCCTCACCGTCCTTTCCTGCTTCCGGCTTATTCTCCGCCGGTTTTACCTCAGTTTTTACTTCTGTCTTAACCTCAGGCTTTTTCTCAACAGGTTTTGCCTCTGTTTCCTGCTCAACAGGCTTTGTCTCTGCCTGAGCCTCTGCGGCTTTCTTGCCGGCACACAGTACATTTGCACAGCCTGCACAACCCTCAGGTCTGCAGAACTCTGATGTATCCTTGCCCTCTGCTGCTGCCTTTGCCGCCTTCTTTGCATTTCTCTTATTTAAGAAAGCGATAAGAAATGCAAGTACGAAGAATGCTCCCGGTGCCAGGACAAATATTGTGATGGGCTTGTAATATGCAAGAACATCACCAATGGCCTTTAATGCACTGTTGCTGTTTGATGACAGAAGGTTTCCGTCACCAAGTATCTGATAGTTAAATACACAGCCCTTACCGATAAGCTCTCTGAAAGCACCTATAACAGTAAGACCTATTGTAAATCCAAGTCCCATTCCAAGACCATCAAAGAGTGATGGCATAACCTTATTCTTTGACGCATAGCTCTCTGCACGTCCGAGGATGATACAGTTTACAACTATAAGCGGAATGTAGATACCAAGACTGTCATTCAGTGATGGTATGAATGCCTGAAGAAGAAACTGTATAACTGTAACGAATGAAGCGATTATTACAATATAGGCAGGTATCCTGACCTTGTCCGGGATAACCTTTCTGAGTAATGATATCGCCACATTTGAAAGTACCAGGATACAGGTTGTTGTAAGACCCATTCCTGCACCGTTTATTGCTGAAGAAGTAACCGCAAGTGTAGGACACATACCAAGCATCTGTACAAATGTAGGATTTTCTTTAACAATACCATTGTATAAGCGTTCCGTACATTTACCCATTAGTTGTTACCTCCTTCTATGCTATTAAAGTAACTTATACCGGAATTGACGGCATTGGTTACGGCATTTGTAGTTATAGTGGCACCACTTAAGGCGTCTATCTCATTGTCTGCTGCGGCACCTGACTTGGTGTACTTGAACTCGTCCACCCTCTTGCCTGCGAACTGATCCTTAAATGTATCCTTGTCAGCCTCCATACCAAGACCTGCTGTCTCGGAAAGTGAAAGGAATGAGATACCGTTTACGGTTCCGTCCGTTGTGATACCCATGGCAAGCTGGAGGCTTCCGCCGTAAGCTTCATTTGAGGTTACGAGGAATACATAACCCACAGTCTCACCGGATGAATCCTTCGCCGCTACCGCCTCATCTATCACATCACTGTCAAAGCCTGCTGCCTTTAACACCTCTGCTGCATCTGAGCAGTCATACTCTTCAAATGAATCAGCGTCCTTAAATACAGCCTTGTATGCCTCTTCCTTGGCATTCTGTTCCGCCTGTGCTATAGGCTCCTTTGTGATGTCGTATACATATCCAAGGGCAAATCCTGCCACACAGGTGATTATAAGTATCGCAACAACCGCAATTACTATGGACTTCTTATCTACACGCTTGCTGTTGCCTGCCTGTGAGCCCTCTGCCTTGAGAAGCTCTGCTCCCTGTCCGAAGGACTTAGGCATTGTAACCTTCTCAATGAGAGGCACAAGAAGATTTGCAAATATAATAGAATATGAAACTCCCTCTGCTGAACCTCCAAATATTCTGAAAAGGAAGGTCAGAAGACCAAGGAGTGCACCGAATATGTATTTGCCGCCCTTTGTTATAGGGGATGTAACATAGTCTGTTGCCATGAAGAATGCACCTAACATAAGTCCGCCACCGCACAGGTGAGCCGCAAGATATGCTGGGTCAAAGCCGCCATTTGCCGCACTGTATACTGATATGAGCACTGCAAATGTTCCTATGTACATAAGCGGTATGATCGGGCTGATGACTCTCTTGACGATAAGGTAGATACCGCCCACAAGGATACATATAACTGAGGTCTCACCGATGGTTCCCGGTATCGTACCCTTGAACATATCAAGAAGATTTATGGCACTTACGCCATTTGCTTTAAGCTCTGCAAGTGGTGTTGCCGTTGTCACTCCGTCGTATGTGAAGCTTGTCATCTGTCCTGCAAATGAAATAAGCAGGAAGCATCTGGCACCCAGGGCAGGGTTCATGAAGTTCTGTCCAAGGCCGCCGAACAACTGCTTTACTATTATTATTGCAAATGCACTTCCCAGGATCGCCATCCATACAGGCACATCCGGTGAAAGGTTAAGGGCAAGGATAAGTCCTGTTACAATGGCACTGCAGTCCTTGACTGTTACCTTTCTCTTCAGTACTACCTGACAGCCCCATTCAAATAAAACACAGGAAACTATACAGGTGAGCACTAAAAATAATGCATGGTATCCGAAATTGTATATTCCAAATACGGTTGCAGGCATTAATGCGATGATAACATCTGCCATCAGGCCTGTAGTCGTTCTGTCATCTCTTACATGAGGAGATGATGATATCTTAAATGTCTGTTCCACTGTCTTCACCTCCTACTTTTTCTTCGACGCCAGGATCTGTTTTCTTGTACCTGCTATGGTCTGGGTCAGATGTCTCTTGGCCGGACAGATATAAGAACAACATCCACATTCGCAACATTCCATGCCGTGATTTGCAAGGAATGCGTCTATATTTCCATGCTCTGCGTACTTTGCCAAAAGTGATGGAACTACCCGTCCCGGACATACTGATACGCAGCGTCCACATCTGATACAGTTGGACGGCTCGTACTTTGTAACCTCGTCATGGGTCATGCACAACAAAGCTGAAAGTCCCTTGACCGACGGGATATCCAGTGTGTACAATGCTTTGCCCATCATAGGGCCGCCGGCTATGATCTTCTCCGGCATTTTGTCATCCTCGAAGCCGCCTGCTGCCTCTATAAGCTCCTGGCAGTTGGTTCCTGTTCTTACAAGGAAGTTGCACGGCTCCTTTATGGCGTCACCGGTAACTGTAACTATCCTTGAGATAAGGGGCTTGCCTTCAACAACTGCTTCATATATTGCCACTACTGTATCTACGTTATGTACTATACAGCCTGCGTCGGCAGGAAGCATTTTTGAGTTGACATATCTTCCGGTATTTGCATATATGAGCTGTCGCTCAGCTCCCTGAGGATACTTTGTCTTTAATTCATTAACTGTGATCTTCTCGTTGTCCTTGGTAAGCTCTCTTAAAAGCTTGATAGCCTCCGGCTTATTATCCTCTATGGCTATGATACCCTTTGCGTTATCAAAGAGATTTATACAGATCTCAAGTCCATGGATTATCTTCTCCGGTTCCTCAAGCATTCTTCTGTAATCGGAAGTAAGATATGGCTCACACTCAGCTCCGTTGACGATTATGTAATCGATCTCGTCCTCGTTCTTAGGAGTAAGCTTGACATTTGCAGGGAAGCCTGCGCCGCCCATACCGACAATACCTGCCTCCTTGATGATGTTTCTCACATCATCCCTGTACAATGTTTCAAGGTCCATCTTGTTCTGTGAATAATCTACAGACTCGAACAGACCGTCATTTTCAATAACTATGGAATTAACCTTACTGCCACTTGATGTCATACGTGGCTCAATTACCTTGACAGTTCCTGAAATGGACGCGTGGATATTTGCTGAAACGAAGCCTGAGGCTTCTGCTATCTTCTGTCCTGCCAGTACTCTGTCACCTCTTTTTACGATCGGCACAGCAGGGGCACCTATATGCTGACTTAATGGATATACACAGTCTCCCTTTGGAAGATATTCCACTACGGGCTTGTCCATGGTCAACTTTTTTCCTTCATTGGGATGGATACCACCTGGGAATGTTAATTTGCCCATTGATCTACCTCTTTCCTGGTTATTTGTATGTCTGTGACTACCCTTCTACCAACATGAAACTGCGTTAAAATATCCGCAAATATATCCGCATAAATATTGATAAAAATAATCATAAGCACACCCTTTATAATAATACTTTAGGGGATTAAAAACAACCAAAATATGGTGGAAAATTTTGATAGAAGTGTTGATTAAATGCTATATGTTGATCAGTGGGTATATACTTGTCAGATGTTGGATTTTTATTTCCGGTTTATGTTTTAACTTTGATAATATCTGTCATGAACAACCTATATTTTCTGTACTATAGGAGTGTTGTCTGTTGATATTTGTATGTGAAAGGTTAGTTGTCAATATTTACTCTGTATGTTATGGCGACTGCAAGAATTCCTGTAACGATACCTGCTATGGTTCCTGATATGATAAGGACCGGAGCATAGTAAAGCACATGCTGATCAGACAACATAAACATTGCAAGAACCAGCTGCCCCATATTGTGAGCCACGCCTCCTGCTATACTTACGCCTGCAATAGAGAAGAATTTTAGTTTACATAACACAGTCATGACCAACAGACTTACCATAGCACCCGCAAGACTGTACAGCATTACTGTCATATTTCCAAACAACATGGCTGACAGCACTATCCTAATATTGGAAACTAACACTGCTCTTCCCACACCAAGCTTGTGAAGCACCACTATGGTAACTATATTTGCCAGTCCCAGCTTCACTCCCGGCACACCTATGTTTATTGGTATAAAAGTCTCAATATATGAAAATACCATGGCAAGGGCAATAAACACCCCTGTCACAGCTACATTTTTAGCTGACGAGCGGGATGTGGATGAAGCCTTTGAGGCTTTGTTATTTTTGTTATTTTTATTATTTTTGACATTTTCTATATTATGTTTTGATGACTCTTTTTTCGCCTGTTTTTTTGCTTGTCCTTTTGTTGATTTGTTGGATTTACTCATAGTTCCTTTTCATCTTATTTCTTTTTTATCTTATTTGTTTTCCATTCTGATAATTCTTGTTTATCTTATTTTTTTCCAATTATGATAATTCTTGTTTATCTTATTTTTTTCCAATTATGTTAATTCTTGTTTAATTTATACTATCCTGTTTAAGACGTTTTTACTCAATAGCATAGTCAGCTTCTAATCGGCTTACCTGATATCATAATCAGCCTCGTCTCCGCCGCCCACTGTCACTATGACCTTGTGTGGCAGGCATACAATAGACTCTCCGTTCTTGCTTATGCTTCCCTGTTTCACACATAGACGATCCGGGCAGTCTGCGTCCTTCATCATTGCCTCTCCACCCTTGATCACAAGAGTATTATTTCCATTCTTACCCTTGACGGAATAAATTCCGTCATCCCTAAGACTGTATGTGGCAGTTTCCTTTCCGTCCACATATACCTTAACCTCACTGCCGTTTTCAGGCAGGAATTTCATACACAGATATGCAATTATTCCTGTAACAAGTAGCACCGCCGCCAGTATAAAATCTCTCTTCTTTACCATTTCCTGTTATATTTCCTGTTATATATGATCCTCTTTGTTATATTTTCCGGACACATGTATTTCTATTATGTTTGTATATTTGTACATTACCTGATGAAAAAAATCCCTTTGCATTATGAACATTATTGCCTTATTTTCGAAATACTGAAATTTAGGTCACGGAATTTCTTTGCCTTTCTTGACCTATTTTCAATATTTGATTTTTTAGTCATTACTAATTCTGGTTTTTCTTGACCTGTTTTTCGTTATTCGAAATCCAAGTCATTATTTTCCACTATTATTTATGACCCATTTTAAGAAATTTAACTTTCTGGTCATTTCCTCTTACGGTTTTTCTTGACCCTTTTTTCGGAATTGAATTTCCAAGTCATTTTCTTTCGCGGTTTTTCTTGACCCTTTTTTCGGAATTTAATTTCCAGGTCATAGCAAGCAATAAATCCTGCGAAGAAAACATTTTCTCCTGCCAAATCAGACTTCTTTTCCATCTTTGAAACGCTTCATCATCTCATTTGTCAGGCTAAACTCTCCCGGTTGAAGGACAATGTCCTCCCTCTGCACCCATTCCGCATATTTAAGCTCTTCAGTATCCATTGAAATCTTGTCATCGCCGTCAACATCACAGTAAAATCCAAGGAGAATATCATTTGCAGATCCCCATGGCTGAGACTTGTAATATCTTATATTCTTCACTCGGACACCCGCTTCTTCCATCACCTCACGCTGGACGGTTTCCTCCATTGTCTCGCCGATCTCAGTAAATCCGGCAACAAGGGCATTATATCTGAAACCCGTGCGGTATCTGGTGATCAACAGCTTATCGCCGTTGGTAACACCCACGATCACCGCCGGCATGATCCTTGGATATGCAGTATAATGGCACGCCTCACAGACCATGGCTCTCTCTTTTTTTGAGTGCATCATTCTATGGCCACACCTTCCGCAGAACCTTGTGTCCCGATACCAATCCGCCAAATGCTTGCCTGTAATAGCTGCAAATAAATGATCGTCCGGACCAATTCCTTCTTTCCTCAGGCTTCTCTCATCAACGTATGCATATCCTTCCGGAATTTCTCCCGATCCAAGCATGGTATCAAGAAGGAAATACTTTGTTTCATCTATGGAAAAGAGATATCTCAGTTTTCCCTCTTCACTCTTCAAGCAACTATCTGCAACATCCTTACCCCCTGGAAATACGATATCATTATCTTCATTCGCATTTAGAAATACTCTTTCACTGATATCCCTCACCCTTGGGAATACGATCTCGTTGTCTTCAAAGCGGCACTCCTGCACCAATATCTTTCCATCTGTTATACACAGCAAAATATCTTCGTTTCCGGCCTGTATCTCCGGATCAAAATGATTATTTAATTTATGAGGATAAATATCCTGTATCATATGCACTGCCTCCTAAATCATTGAACATCAGCCCATTTAAAATTTGCAAAGGGCTGACGCTACATCTCAAGTTTTCAGAGAAAACTTGAGACATTTTCAATTATACCTTTCATGATCTGAAGGTCATTTATTACGTCTCCGGTCTCCATGGAATGGTTGGCATTTTCTGTTATATATGATGTCAGATTTCTCTTCCTGCACTCTGTCTTTATAAGCTCCGTATCTGCCCATGGATCAGCAGTTCCGTGAAATACTATTCCCGGCTGTTTAATATATGCAAATGACTCAGGCACGGGAGTGTAATAAATATGTCTCGCATTTATACGATTTTCATTTGCATAGGCGGCAGCAACGGCAGTCCCGACACTTTTTGAGATAAACAAAACCTCATCGTATGAATTAAAATCAATTGCCTGTAACTGCTCCGTAGCATATTTTAATGCAAGCTTAAAGGCTTCAAGCATTTTCTCCGGATTTCCTTTAACTCCTGAAGGCAGTACGCCATATTTCACATCTGCAATCTCATATCCTCTATTCATGACAAGTTTCTTACTGTAATACAAAAGCGGCTTGTCCGTATGATATCCTATTCCCGGAAACAACACTGCTATTTTCTTCATATCTTTTCCTCTTTCTTTTTGTGGGGCACAATCACTCCACTACCTTATAGTTATTGTCCTTTATTGTAAATTTATCAACAAGTCCATTAGTTATGTAAACCTGTTTATTTTCATCTATCATAACAGCTTCGGCGTTGTATTTCTCAAGAACCTTCATGGCGTCCTCTCTTCCCATGAGTATGCATACTGTGGACAGAGCGTCACTGACTGCGCCGCTATCGCACACAACAGTAGCGGATATGATCCCAGCGTCTGCCGGATAGCCGGTCTTAGGATTTAATATATGATGATATCTCCTGCCGTCCTTTATGAAATATTTCTCATAATCTCCGGAGGTTGATACATATACCGGCTTATCTGAGGAGTCAATGCTCAGGATCCCACACATATTTTCCGTATCATCGTCATCAACTCTTGGATTTTTAATTCCAACTTTAAATTCTGTATCCTCCGAGCCATTCCCCGGCTTCTTGCCATACACAAGTATACTTCCGCCTACAGATACACAGGCACCGGACACCGATGAACCACTGAGAATATTATACAGTTCATCACAGGCTATACCCTTACCCATGGCTCCAAGGTCGAGCATCATCCCGGTTCTGTCTATTGTAACGCCACAGGTGTTGCCTTTTTCTGTGCTTACCGTCACATGACTGTATCCCACATTCTTGAGTGCCTCAGCTATATCTGCGTCTGTGGGTACTTCCGTGCTGCCATCCTCTATGCCCCACACATCTGCAAGGGGTCTGATGGTAATATCAAATGTACCATTGCTGTCATCACCGATCCTTAAAGCCAGATCAATGTAACCGGCAAGCTTCTCATCCAGTTCATAAGCCTGTCCCGGAACATAATTATTGTTTATGTCATATATGGCAGAGCCTTCCACACGGAATGAAAGATACTGTTTCTCCAACTCATCAAGTTTCTTGTATATCTCATCATGCACGGAACTGCTACCTCCATAGGTAACCACCGATATGGATGTGCCCATGGCTGTTCCGTCAGTCCTTATGCTTTCGGTGTTTCCTCCCTTTCTTCCGGCCGCCCACGCCAATGCCACACCGAGCATCACGAGAATTGTACATATTATAAAAATTTTCAATCCGCTTCTCTTCATATCAAACTTCCCCTGTCAACACCAGTCCATTTCACCAACCGCCTGATTTATAAGAAAAATTAATAAAATCTTTATAGATTTAGCCCCAGTAATCTTATAATATCACTTGCTTAAAGTCAACGTAATAGATATAATTAACAGGCAGAAAATAATCAACAAATGGTGAATAAAATGATACTTGATTGTCAAAACATCTGCAAATCATTCGGTGTAGATGACATATTAAAAAATATAAGTTTTCATCTTGAAGACAAAGAAAAAATGGCCATTGTGGGAATAAATGGTGCAGGAAAAACAACCCTTATAAAGATCATCATAGGCGAGGAGCCTGCGGACTCCGGTCAGGTGATAATCTCCAAGGACAGAACCATAGGCTATCTTTCACAGCACCAGGACATGAGCTTTAACGACACAGTGTACAATGTCATGCTGGATGTCATGAAGCCTATTATCCAGCTGTCGGAAAAGATCAGGGAGCTGGAGCTTGCCATGAAGGATCTTGAAGGTGACGCGCTTGCAAATGTTCTTGAGACCTACAACAGATATACCCATGAATTTGAATATAAGAACGGCTACGCCTACGAAAGTGAGCTTACAGGCGTCCTTAAGGGGCTTGGATTTGCCAGGGAGGACTTCGACAGACATGCAAATACCCTGTCCGGAGGTCAGAAGACCCGTCTTGCCCTTGGTCGTCTCCTGTTACTTAAGCCTGACATTATCATTCTTGACGAGCCTACCAACCATCTGGATATGGAATCAATCTCCTGGCTTGAGGGATTTCTGTCAGCCTATCAGGGAAGTGTTATAATCGTGTCCCATGACCGTTATTTCCTTGACAAGATAGTGACTAAGGTTGTGGAACTGGACAATGGCGAGTCCCATGTATATAACGGAAATTACAGCTACTACGCAGAGAAGCGTTTTGAGATAAGGGCAAATATGATGAAGGCCTACCTTAACCAGCAGGCTGAGATCAAACATCAGGAAGAGGTTATCACAAAACTTAAACAGTTTAACCGTGAGAAATCCATCAAGCGTGCCGAGAGCCGCGAAAAAGCCCTTGATAAGATAGAACGTCTGGAGAAACCTACAGAGGTCAACAGCGAAATGCATATAGTCCTTGAGCCATCGGTGCTCAGCGGTGATGACGTTCTGACCATAAGAGGTCTTTCCAAATCATTTGCAGACAATACACTCTTCACTGACCTTGACATGGACATCAAGCGTGGGGAGCACGTGGCACTGATCGGAGGAAACGGAACCGGCAAGACCACTATACTTAAGATGATAAACCGTCTCCTGGCAAAGGACGCGGGAACCATCACCCTGGGATCAAGAGTCCAGATCGGCTACTACGATCAGGAGCACCAGGTACTCAATATGTCCAATACAATATTTGATGAAATAAGCGACGCGTATCCGGAGCTTACCAACACAAGGATAAGAAATGTCCTGGCAGCCTTCCTGTTTACCGGTGATGATGTATTCAAACGGATCGGTGATCTCAGCGGTGGTGAGCGTGGTCGTGTAAGTCTTGCGAAGCTCATGCTCTCCGAGGCGAATTTCCTTATCCTTGATGAGCCTACCAACCATCTGGATATTGTATCAAAGGAAATCCTTGAGAATGCCATTAAGAATTACACCGGCACCGTCCTTTATGTATCCCACGACAGATACTTCATTAATCAGACTGCCTCAAGGATCATAGAGCTTAAGGATAAACAGCTTCACAATTACATCGGCAACTATGATTACTATGAAAGCCATCGGAACTATGATGCCGGCAGAAAGGATGGCTTCTCTTCCGTATCCGGTCATACCGTATCAGAGAAGAACACCTCAGATTCAGAGGCTAAGCTTACCTGGCAGGAGAACAAGGCAAGACAGGCAGCCCTCAGAAAGAAGGCAAATGATCTCAAAAAGCTTGAGGATAAGATTGAAAAGCTTGAAAATGATATTGCCGAGATCGACGAGCAGTTTTCACTTCCCGAAAACGCAACAAATTCGTCACTGTTAAATGAACTGACTTCAAAACGCAACGCCCTGCAGTCAGAGCTTGATGAAGCCTATAAAAAATGGGAAGAAATGTCGGAATAAGAAAGGCTTATAGCAGTATGAAAGCATTTTTTAAAAAATACAGCCACGCATGGGTGCTTATTTATATATTTATATATTTTCCATGGTTTTTATACCTTGAGAAGACCGTCACAAAGGATTTTCAAATTATACACTGCCCTTTGGATGACAAGATACCTTTTATAGATGTGTTTATAATCCCATACCTGCTCTGGTTTGTATATGTAGCCGCCACACTTATATATCTCTTCTTCTATTCAAAGAGTGAGTTTTATTATAGCTGCGGCTTCCTTATAAGCGGAATGACACTGTTTCTGATCATTTGCACCATATATCCAAATGGTCTTACATTAAGACAGTCTATCGTATTTAACGATAATGTCTTTTCAAGACTTGTGGACTTCCTGCAGAAGACAGACACATGTACAAATGTCCTTCCAAGCATACACGCCTACAACAGTATCGGCTGTATGATCGCCATCCTTAAAAGTAACGGCATGAAGGATCATAAAATACTTAAGATTTCATCGGTTGTACTTACTGTTTTAATAATTATGTCAACCATGTTCCTTAAGCAGCACTCAGTCATTGATGTGGCGTCTGCTATCATAATGTCAGTGGTATTCTATTTTGTATTCTATGTACTTATATACAGACACAGAACCGCAGCAAAAGGATCACAAAAAATAAGCAATTAATGTCATCTCGCCTATCAGCTCGATGAACATTGGCCGTCATATAGAAATTTGTGCAAGCACAATTTCTGCATGACGGCTTATTGCACAAGAAAAGACTCTTTGGATCAGTTAAATCCAAAGAGTCTTTGTACTATATGGTATCCTGTTTTTGACAGGTATCGTCCCGTTTTTCCCGGAAGGTTCATGACCACACCCAGAAGTGCATAACGCACCTCTCTGTATAATTTCTTATCCTTATATTTCAGGTATGCCCACAACTTCTTCTTCTTCTCAAGACATTCCTCAGTGCCACCTACGATACATATGATAGAGCTTACGCACATCATCATCTCAAGATACTGTAACAGAAAGGCGTACAACTGCTTATTTAAATCCTTCTTCTTGGTGAAGTAGTTGATCAGCTCCTTGTTAATGTATATCTGCTGGTCGATACGCTTTACCATGGTCTGCTCATTTACAGACTGGTCTGCTCGTCCTATGAAATATCTGTACAGATCCACATTTACATACATAAGGGTCTTCACATACATCATAGGGACAAATACAAATATGTTGTCCACATAGAAGGTATGCTTAGGAAGCGAAAGCTTTATATCCTTAAGTATCTTTGTCCTGTAGATAACAGAGTGCATGAGCACATACTGGTACTGCCGGAACTTTATCCTGGCTGAATCCCAGGTAAGAAGCTTATCCTCCTCAAGGGCTCCCGTATAACGCATTACACGCTTCTTCTTTCTGCCCACCTTGTCATATACATAATTTGAGATCAGTACATCAAGCTCAGGCTCCCGCTCTTCCTTCTCTGCCTCATCGACAAATCCTCTGAGAACGCTTAAAACTTTCTTCAATGGTTCCTCACTTAACCAGTCATCACTGTCAACCACCTTGAAATAATAGCCGGTGGCATTTGCAATTCCATGATTTACTGCGTCGCCATGTCCGCCATTTTCCATGTGTACAACCTTTACTATTGATGGATATTTCCTCTTATATTCCTCAGCAATCTCTGCGGTGTCATCCGTCGAGCCATCATTTACAATGATGATCTCAACATCTTCTCCCCCTACAAGTATACTGTCCACACATTTTCTCATGTAATCCTGTGAGTTGTAACAGGGAACTGCCACCGATAATAATTTATTTTTCATAATAGTTATGTAAACCTCTCTATTATCTTACAAATTCTTCCGAAACAGCCTCTCTCAGTCTGTATCTGAAAGCCTTCTCGTATTCTATGTCATCCTCAACGCTGTGACTTGTCTCTTCGAAATAGCTCTTGTTAATGTCATCCATAGAGTATATCTTAGGACTGTTGCTGTTCTTTGTCCAATATAACACAGCACCCTCTACATTGTCAGCACCAAAATATTCTCCAAGCTTTGCCTTGCAATCCTCATCACAGGTAAGAACATGTCCTATCCCCGAAAGAGTTCTCTTTAATATATCAACCTCTATGATATAGCCGTCAAAATCCAGTGCCCAGTCAGGTATCACCTCCGGCTTCACAAGAAGTATGATAGGAAGCTTTCTGGTCTTATCCTCCACAAGCTCATAAAGTTCCGGATAGCTTACAAGCCTTGCCTTAACATTCTCACCGAGAGTCCTGCCACAATCAATATATCCAACCTGATTATATATATCCCTCATGAACTTAGGTCTGTTGTATCTTCTTTCCCTTGAGTTCATGGTCTCACATATATTCTCACCATGGAGCATGAGTCCCACATTATCCTCGTATATGGTCGCCTTAGAGTGCCATATAACCCCCGGCTCGTCACAGCTTATATGCTGCATATCCATATAAAGCTCTTTATTTTTTATAGTTATGTCAACCTTATATCCAATGGTCTCGTAATGGACATCGCACATTTCCTTCGGCATTTGCTTGAACACCGGATTCATATGCTGGTACACCCAGTCGTATATGATCTCACACGCCCTATCAAAACCATTTCCGTCTATGTAGATACTCTGGTTATATACATAATCCGAAACAAGAGGATGAACCTCTGAACGTATATCCTTATTGCTTACCCTTACAAACTGCTCCTTATCCAGCAGTCCGGAGATATACTCATCATGGACTATCTCCTTGTTTATGAGATATATCACCCTGTCCGGTGTAAGCTTCTTGTGATATTTCTTGTTCAGAAGAATATACACAAGCTGAACCTTTGACACTGCGAAAAATTCACTTACCTTGTCAGGATTTTCATTAAAATATGCCCTGATCTCCGGCTTCAGATCATCCTGGGTGATCCTTAACCTGTATTTGCTTCTTATGGCATATTCCCAGTTTCCTGCCTGGAACTGCGTCCTTGCAATATTGTCAAATATCTGCATTATGGACCAGTCACACAGCTCCAGATTGGCAATGATACTGTTCATTACCCTGGCAAGCTTCTCCTGTCCATCCCACAGATTGCTTGGATGTTCTGGATCATCTATCTTGTATTTGTATCTCATCTCATGCTCGATCTCATGCCAACCCTCAAAAAGCACTGTCCTTAACTGCACCTCAAAGGTCTGGTCAAATGGGTACTCCCACAGATCATTGGTTATATTTCTCAGATACCTGCTGGGTATCCTGAACACACCATTACATTTCTGAGCCTCGAACTTGTTCTCTTCCCATTCGGATTTGGACCAGTTGTCATTCTTGAAGGTATCCTCCAGGATCTGCTCACATATCTTTATGTCCTCTGAATAGAAAAGATTTATCCTTATACCGATTATATCCTGTATCTTCCTGCCATTGTCGTAATTACTGTACTTTCCTGTGGCAAGCTTGTGGGTTATGGACTCGTCTGACTTAACCCTTGATATGGTATGAAAATAAATACCTGCATTTGTAAGCTTGGTATCTATACTCTGTTCGATGGCAATCCTTATACTGTTTAATTCCGTTAAATTCTTGCTGCTTATTAATCCTTCCAAATAATCACCCCATAATATGCGAAGAAACCCCCTGATCGTCCGTCAGGGAGTCTTTCATTATATTAGATATTAAGTATATTAGTTGTTGTCTACCTTTATTGCATGATTAAGCTTAACAATCTTGGTAGCATATGAATTACCGCTGCCAGGTGTAAGGTAACAGTTATTGCAAATGTAAACTGAATTATTTGAACCCATTCCACCTTCTATACACCAGTATGCTGAATCATTTCCCTCGTAATAGCCCCCCCAGGTTTTTACGTTATTTGCAATGACGGTGTCTGAAACTCCCATGTTCTTAAGGTAAGTCTTCAAAGAGTCCACAGTGGAGAACTTTCCAATATAGAGTGAAATATGGGTAGTATCACCACCCTGCTCATATATTATAAGGTCTCCCGGTTCAAGGTCATTGTAATTGAAATCTACGATATTCTTGTTGAGAACTATACTTTGGTTCTCAACCCATGCTCCGTTGCTGGCATATGTAAGCTTTCCGTACACAGTGCCCCATCTCCAGGTTCTTATCATAGGTGAACCTGTTGCTAAGATTCCTCCTGAGGACTGATCCTTAAATCTTACGTCTCTCTCTGAAGCCACATTGTCGCCGCCGATCAAAGCAAGTGCCAGATTGGTAAATGTATTACAGTACAGGGAATTGGTTCCCAGATACTTCTTGAACACTCTTGACATCCACACGTCATTGTCCCATGAAAGACCTGCTACAGCCTTTCTCTCTGTGGCGTATCCGTACTGATTGAATACATATGAAAATCCACCTACTGTTGCCTCACCCACATAGCAGACACCATTTTCATATGGATAGTAATAAACCACATCGCCGTTAAGCTTCGCTGATCTTACCCCTCTTGGAGCAAGAGCAAGCTTCTCACCCGTCTTGTATGTTGTAGTCTTGGTTGTTGGATTATAGCTTACATACTCTGTTACAAGTCCCTTGTCATTTACATAGAGGACACTCTTGTCTGCATAATCCTTCCAGCCCATTACATCAACCTGTGAGCCTGCTGAGTTAAGCCATACATAACCGTTGTCCACTGACGCGATCCTGCCTGTAAGCTGGATCCATTTGTCACTACTGATATCATAGTCCCATACAGTACCTGTATAATCCACGTTGTAGAAATTACGTGCAAGATAACATCTTGAAGCATATCCATTTGCACAGAAATACATTCTTATTCCTGTTGAAGTCTTAAACCATGCACCTGACTTGGATACAAACTTATTGTTCACACAACTGTACAGTGTGTACTTGTTTCCATCAAATACAACCTTCTCTGTAACGAGACCCTTGGTAACATTGATATAGTAGTTGGAGCCGTAAAGCACGAACTTATCTCCGGTAACTCTCTTACCTTCCTCAAAGTACATATAGTCTCCGGATATTATGTATGCACCCTTCTGTACTGTGGTGTACGCACCGTTTATGAACATCTCAAGAGTTCCGGCCTTATCGGCGTCATCATAATCTTCTTCATAATATATTCTTGAGTTTGAACCGTTTGCGTCGAAGTATCTTCTTACCTTGTTTGAAGTCTTCCATACGTTAGTTGCAAATTTTCCGTATTCATCCAGGAAATAATAATAGCTGTTGAACTGATACATCTTATTCTGTACCAGTGTCCATGTCTTATTCTTATATTCCTGTATGGTGTTTCTGTATTTCTCATTTGAATTTGTATTGTCTATAAGTCTTACGGTTGCAAGACCATTTGCACCAAAGTAAAATGACATACCATAAAGAGGTGCGGCGTACTCATTCTCGGCCACGATCCACTGGCTTCCCTTTAACTTCCAGTACTGGTATGTGTTCTCATAATTTGTAAGCTTGTGTATACACTTACCCTGATCAATATAAAGATGATATGAATTATTATACTTCACCCATGTGGTTCCTGTATAATGCTTTCCGTTTCTGAAATAATAATAGGCGTCACCTACCAGATATGCACCTTCTGTTACGTTGCTCCATTTACCATTGGACAACATCTCGCAGGTGCCTCGTCTTGATGTTTCTGAGTAATCATATCCGTAATAATTTCTTATGTTCTTGCCGGTTCCGTCAAAATACATCTCGACCTTATCAACTGTAACCCAGGTTGCCTTGACGATCTTGCCAAATGCGTCGGTGTAGTATTTGTTGCCCTCAAACTCCACAAGCTCCTTAGGCACTACCTTACCATCCTTGAAGAAGTACTTCACTCCGTCCACATCAACAATTCCGTCGGCGAAATCCTGATCTACATAATAGAGTCCGCAGAACCATCCGTCAGGAGAAACTGAGTAGGTATCTGTGTATATAAATGTATCTCCAAGTTCTTTGTCCTCGTCCTTTATCTCTACGTTTATAACTGAACTGTCTTCATCATAATCTGCCACATCAGGCTGGAGCTCTGTCTTATCCTTGCCAGCTGCTGAATATGTACTGATACTGTTACCCTTCTCCTTAAGATCCACGAAGAAGCTGTCATCATATTTTCCTGAATAATCGCTTAAATACTTATCATAATCTGCAATTACCAGATAATATTCGTCTTCATATGTAACAAGTACGTAGGCAACTTCATTTGCCTTGTCCTCGGCATATCCAACGAAATAATCCTCATCCTCTGCATATTCAAGAACGAAGGTGCCGTCATTTGCATTTGATATAACATGATTTTCTCTGTCGATACTAAACTCTGTCTCAGCTCTACGTGTAGTATCATCCGGTGTTGCCACCTGATCAGCCTCTGCAAATGCTACCAGACCGGTCTGCAATGCTGCAAGGGATACTATACATATTCCTGCTTTTTTTATATTTGATAATCTCATCTTTTTCCTCACAATGTTTTTTATGCTGTTTTTCTTCTAATTGTACTATATATTGTAGTCTGAAGAACAAACCAGGAAATATTATACCATAGAGTTAACATTTTCTCAATATAAATGTAATAATTGCAGAGGAATTTGTGTGATAATTTTGTGAAGTGAAGCAGAATAATGCTTTATGTCCTAGTACGATTTTATTTGTCTTGTCGCTTCTGCATTTTTGTATTAAAGCTGGCAGAAAATAATATTATGAACATGAAAAGAAAAGAACCTGAATGTTTCCACTCAGGTTCTCTTCTTTTTCACAAAATATATACAATAAAATGTTCTTTCAGAATTTCATACAAACAGGAAATGCAAGTTTCCAATCTTCAAAGCAATCATCTTAACCTCTAAGGATAAGTCTTCGACCTATTAGTACTTCTCAGCTGAGTGCGTTACCACACTTACACCCGAAGCCTATCAACCTTGTAGTCTTCAAGGGGTCTTATTCCGAAGAAGGGATATCTAATCTTGAGGGGGGCTTCACGCTTAGATGCCTTCAGCGTTTATCCCTGCCGAACTTGGCTACTCTGCCATGCTGT
>JBNMGN010000019.1:0-44113 GCA_050872265.1 Coprococcus sp. | reverse complement strand
TTCCTAACCATTTTTACTGTTATTGGTTTGTTGATGTTTTACCATCCAACGTTCTTGAAATTTTATAAGAAATTTCAGGGTTGTCATGTTGTTAAATTTTCATGGTTCATTTGTCGGACATCGTTTTAAAATTAACGGAGAAGGAGGGATTTGAACCCTCGCGCCGCTATTAACGGCCTACTCCCTTTCCAGGGGAGCCCCTTCAACCGCTTGGGTACTTCTCCCAGTATCAAGCGATATCCTGGTTAGAACTTCCTCATGAAGTCCAGCGGAGAGAGAGGGATTCGAACCCTCGCGCCCTTTCGGACAAACGGTTTTCAAGACCGCCTCGTTATGACCGCTTCGATATCTCTCCATAGCTTTTATGCTGTTTTCATTATCGCTGTTCGCCAGCGACTTGTATATAATAGCACCCAACCCACATGGTGTCAACTACTTTTTTTAAAAAATTTGTATTTTTTTTGCACATGGTGAAAGCAAGCGTATTTGCAGTTTCTGTAGTCCATTTGCCCAGGTGGCTGCTATACGTTTTTACAATGTACATTTTATAATCTGTGTTCCAGTAATACCTCTGCCAGCACCAGATCTTCCGGGGTGGTAATCTTTATATTTGCATAGGAGCCCTCTATAAGTTTGATCTTCGCACCGCCGTACCGCTCCATGATCATGGTATCATCAGTTATAGCTGTATCCCCGCTGGCAGCAAGCTTCTCATATGCTGCCACAAGCTCTCGCCTGCGAAAGCTCTGAGGGGTCTGCACCTGCCACACATATCTGCGGTCCGGAGTATCCACACCGTAGTCATTTTCATCACTTATCTTGATGGTATCCTTAGCCTTTACAGCCACAGAGCAGCCTGTTTCTTCTTCCAGGGTAGAAATGGATCGTTTTATCATATCATCTGTTATCAGAGGTCTTGCCCCGTCATGTATCAGTACATAATCTGCACCCTCACAGGCTTCAAGCCCATTGCGTACGGAATCATATCTTTCCTTTCCGCCGCTTATGATATCAGTAACCTTGGAAAATCCATACTTTTCCACTATTTCTTTTCTGCAGTATTCTATACACTCATCAGAAACCACCAGTATTATGTTGTCAACATCGCTATCCTGAAAGGTCTTTAATGAATACCATATTACCGGTCTTCCGGAAAGTTCCATATACTGTTTTGGTATATCGCCACCCATACGCCTGCCGCTTCCTGCTGCAAGGACTATGGCTGTTATTTTCTTCTTCATCTGTTTTATCTTTCCCCAAGCTTAAGGTTCGGGATCGCGTTAAGATCCCATCCGTGTCTTGTACCCTTTATATACTCATAGTATCCGGCAGCTCCGATCATTGCTGCATTGTCGGTACACAATGTCGGCTTTGGATAGTACAATTCTATGCCGTTTTTGTCACACAACTCTTTCGTTGCCGCCCTGAGGGCTGAATTCGACGCAACTCCGCCTGCCAGTGCCAGCTTCTTCATTCCATATTTCTTCGCAGCATTTACCGCATGCTCTGACAGAACGTCTGTTACAGACTTCTGGAATGAGGCAGCCACATCTGCCCTGTTTATCTCTTCATGCTTCATTTCCGCGGAATTAATGTAATTAAGCACCGCTGATTTAAGTCCCGAGAAGCTGAAATCATATTCATTGTCGCTTATCTTCGCCCTTGGGAATGATATGGCGTCAGGATTTCCCTCCTTCGCCAGCTTATCAACCTTAGGTCCTCCCGGATATCCAAGTCCTATGGCTCTTGCCACCTTGTCAAATGCTTCTCCTGCGGCGTCATCCCTTGTAACCCCAAGAATCTCAAATTCACCGTAGCCTGTAACCTTTACAAGATGTGTATGTCCACCGGAAACAACCAGGCACATAAATGGCGGTTCAAGGTCCGGAGACTCAATGAAATTCGCTGCTATGTGTCCTTCTATATGATGTACTCCCACTAACGGAAGCTTCTTGGCATAGCTTATGGCCTTAGCCGCACCTACTCCCACAAGTAATGCACCTACAAGCCCCGGTCCGTAGGTTACTGCCACCGCGTCTATGTCATCCAATGTACAGTCCGCCTCTTTGAGGGCTGCCTTTATTACCTGATTTACCTTTTCTATGTGCTTTCTTGAAGCTATCTCCGGCACAACGCCTCCATATAGAGTATGTATATCTATCTGGGAGTATATGATATTTGACAATACTTTTCTTCCATTTACAACTACTGCTGCTGAGGTTTCATCGCAAGATGACTCTATGGCAAGTATCTTGACTTCTTTTTCGTCACTCATAATATGTTCCTCTCTGTTGTCCAACCAGTACCCCGCCGGTACCGTTTAAAATGCGCCTTAACCGCTTATTATTCTTCTTCAAAAACCAGGGTTCTTTCTGTTCTGTCTTTTGCCGCATATGCCCTTGGGAATATCTCGCGAACCTTGTCCATATACTGAGCGGGCTTCACAAGGGATGGGCTGTAATGGGTAAGCCACATCTCACCCACATCTGCCTTCGCCGCGATCTCCGCCGCTTCATACATGGTCATATGCTTGTGGTCTATGGCTTTCTGGATCTTATCTTCCTCACCGTACATGCCCTCGCAGATAAACAGATTCGATCCGGCTGCATACTTTTCTATGACAGGAGTCGGTCTGGTGTCAGTGCAATATGTGACCTTAAGGCCTTTTCTGGCAGGTCCCAGTACCATATCAGGGGTAAATATCTTTCCATCTGTCTCTATAGTCTCTCCCTTCTGGAGCCTGTTCCAATATGGAAGAGGTATGCCCTGTCCCCTCGCTCTGTCCGCGTCAAATCTGCCTGTTCTGTTAAGGCTCATGGAGTATCCGTAGCAGGTTACATTATGGCACACTCTGTATGCGTCAAAATTGATACCGCATACTTCAAAATGCTCCTCAGCCTCGTTAAGCTCCTTGAATTTGATCTCAAATGGAAGCTCCGGTGCTATAACCCTGAGGGAATTTACCACCTTTTCAAGCCTCTTAGGTCCAACCAGCAATAATGGTTCCTTTCTGTCGGTATTACCTATGGTAAGCAAAAGTCCCGGAAGTCCGCTTATGTGATCTGCGTGATAATGGGTAAAGCATATAACGTCTATGGGCTTAAAGCTCCAGCCTTGTTGTTTGATGGCAACCTGAGTCCCCTCACCGCAGTCTATAAGTATGGAACTGCCATTATATCTCACCATAAGTGATGTCAGTGCCCTGTGAGGCAGGGGCATCATTCCTCCGGTTCCAAGCAAACACACATCAAGCATTATATACTTCCTCCATCTTCTATACCTTTGTCTTTTTCATATCTCCGGGCAGCTCCGGGATCAATTTCCCAGAAGCTCTGCCGTCTCTTTTACACTTACAGGTATCATGAGGTTTCTGCACAATCTGTCATAACACTCTTCGCACAGTATCATTTCATGGGTCTCTCCGTCTTTTTTCGAGAAATATCCCCATTCCTTTCTGATCCTTACAAAATCCTCAAGATATATTATATCTTTGTCCTTATTATTTCCGGTATTTATGTTTTTTCCACATCCATTGCACATCATATTGTTCTGCACCTCGCTGTAAAAATAATATAAGCCTATACTAATATACTTGTTCTTAATTTTATACCGGTAATTTATGGATATTATCTTCTTTAAATCGAATATTGCTATTCAAATTATTTTTGAGCTTTCTACTCCAAGTATTTCTTCATTACTACAGCGTCCTCTTTCGGATCTCTGTAATAATCCTTCCGCCTTGATATCTCATCAAAGTCAAATTTTTCATACAGGGCTATCGCCTTTTCGTTGCTTTCTCTCACCTCAAGCATTATGGATTCATGTCCGTTTTTCTTAAGATCATTCACCATATACTGCATTAACTGTGTGGCAATACCTCTGCCTCTGGCGTCCTCGCGAACCGCGATCCTTAACAGGTCACAATCCTCGCACGGTGCAGAATATATTATATATCCCACCAGCGCCTGTCCGTCGCCGTCTCCTTCCATGGCAACCATTACCTTATCATAGGTTCCAAATATGGAAGCCATTACATTTTCTTCATTCCATGGATTTGAAAATATCTTCTCTCCAAGTTCAACTATGTCAATAGCCTGACATTCCTCTGCTTCTTTTATAGTTATGGTAATAATGGGGGCCGCCCCACCGTCATCAAAACTCATTTTTACTGCTCCTTGTTTCTCAGCACGGCTTACAAGATCAATGCGTGCTTTCTTTTTTATGTGTCATCCGGCACTTTCTCTCTTATTCTTGCCTTTTGTTCTTACCTGTTTATCTTTACCTGCCGGATTCTCTCTCTGCCTGGGATTTCCTCAGGTAATCCGGTGCGAAATCATCGCCATTTGAAACATGTCCCTGTTTATACAGTTCATACGCCGCAGCTGCTACAGCTCCGGCACTCTGTCTGTTCATATGGGCAGGTGCAAATGTGTAATCCACCTTAGTCTTCTCTTTTATCTGTTCAGCATATGGAACAGTTCCGTCTCCAAGGTAGACCACAGGCTCGCCGATTTCATTTACCCTATCAATAATATCAGCTATGTCAAGGGGTGTCTGATCAAGAACTGTTGTTATACCCTCCTTGTCACTGTATCTGTATATTCCCGTATACACCTGGTTTCTCCTTGCGTCCATAAGCGGACAGATCACATGGTCACTGCCCCACATATTGTACGCCAGACCAAGAAGTGTAGGAACCGCAACCACCGGCTTATCAAGAGCCAGCGACAATCCCTTCACTGTTGCTGCACCGATCCTCAAGCCTGTAAATGAACCCGGACCATTTGCAAGGGCAAGGACATCCACATCCTTAACATCCATATCCAACATCTTCATAAGCTCATCCAGCATAGGCAACAGAGTCTGTGAATGGGTCTTCTTATGATTGGTTGTGTATTCTCCAAGTAAAACATCGTCCTCAGTCAGGGCAACTGACGCCACCATGCCTGAGCTATCAAAAGCCAGTATCTTCATACCGTCTGTACCTCCTGTTTATTTCAAGCTACACAGATACAAGGCTTATGCGTCTGTAATCTGTTCCCTTCGTAAGATCTTTCTCTATGGTAAGCTTCCTGTAATGGTCAGGAAGTATGTCTTCTATTAAATTCGCCCATTCTATAAGGCACACACCATCACCGTAGATCATATCGTTGTAGCCGATCTCGTCCATTTCGTCCACGTCGCCGATGCGATACACGTCAAAGTGATACAGGGGCAGTCGTCCCTCATCATATATCTTAACTATTGTAAATGTAGGGCTGTTCACCACTTCATCGATACCGAGTCCCTTGGCAAAGCCTTTGGAGAAAATGGTCTTTCCCACGCCCAGGTCTCCGTAAAAGCAATATACATCGCCCTTCTTAGCAGCTTCACCAAATTCTCTGCCTATGTTGTAGGTATCTTCCTCGCTGAAGCTCTCTCTTATTATATCTTCCATGTTCTCAATATTTTCCGATCTTTTTATATTCTCGTTTCACTCCACATCGGTCATTTGCAGCCTGACATGATCGCAGGCTCCTTGCTTCCGTGGTTATTCTTAGCAGCCAGGTATGCTCGCTTCCGTGGTTGTTTTTGGCAGCCAGGTATGTTCACATCTGCTCTGCAGTCCTATCCGTTCTACAGATCAAAGGTTATCTGACGTCCCTTTATCTCAAATGGTCTGTATGTTATCCCTGCCATGTCAAACATCCTCTTTGAAGCAATAGTGCTGTCGGTGTTGGAGTATTTGTCTGAACGGTATATGACTTCCTTTATCCCGCTCTGGATTATGGCCTTGGCACACTCGTTGCAAGGAAACAGGGTTGAATAAAGTCTTGCGCCCTTCAGGCTTCCGCCTCTGTAATTGAGGATGGCGTTAAGCTCTGCATGACACACGAAGAAATATTTGTTGTCCAGAGGATCACCTACCTTCCCCCATGGCATTGCATCATCATTGCAGCCTGCCGGCATACCATTGTAGCCTACGGACATTATCCTGTTGTTCTCATCTACGATACACGCCCCAACCTGGGTAGAGGGATCCTTGCTTCGCTCTGCTGACAGCATAGCTATTCCCATAAAATATTGATCCCAGCTTATGTAATCTGCTCTCTTCATATGTTTGTTCCCTCCTATCTTGAACATCAGCCCATTTAAAATTTGCCTTTTAAGTATTGCCCCCTCTTTTCATTCGGCGGCATATCGTCGGTACCATTTTATATGCAATGCACAAAAGCCGGCGAAAGATATTTGTCTTAAAACAGTCTTCCACCGGCATATATTTATCTCTGCAAATAATTAAAAGTCAACACGTATGCCGCTTATAATATCAAACTTACCACACGCCTCTTCGTAAAGAGATTCCTTAACAGGCTTTGTGATGAAGGCCTTCTCCCCAGCTATGCCTGCAGTGATATATGAAACCTCACCAAACTCAGCCTCTATAGCTGCGTCCTCAACCTTGTCTGATACTCTCACAAAGAATTTATTCTCTGCGTCCTTGAAATCTCCAAGCTCAAGAGGTTCCTCATCCCAGATAGTGAGGACATTGCGTCCAAGGTTCTTCACCGCGTCCACAACATCTGCAACAACTGCTGAAGCTGTAGGAAGCTTTCCTGCACCTCTTCCATAGAACATTGCGTCGTCAAGAACATTTCCATGGACAAATACACCGTTAAATACATCATCTATTCCTGCCAGTGGATGTTCCTTACCAATGAGCATAGGGGCAACAAATGTATAAAGTGTTCCCTCTATCTCCTTTGTGGTTCCCACAAGCTTTATTGCTGCGTCCATAACCTTCGCATACCGGAAATCTTCTGTTGTGATCTTTGTTATTCCCTCTGTATGGATACGATTATAGTCAAGATTCTTGCCATATGCCAGTGATGTGAGGATCGCTATCTTACGACATGCGTCTCCACCCTCAACGTCAGCCTCAGGATTTCTCTCTGCATAGCCAAGCTCCTGAGCCTGCTTAAGTACTGTTGCGTAGTCAGCACCTTCATTTGCCATCTTTGTAAGAATATAGTTTGTTGTTCCGTTAAGTATACCTGTGATCTCTGTGATCTTATCTGCTGTAAGTGATGAGATAAGTGGACGGACAATAGGTATTCCACCGCCTGCTGAGGCCTCAAAGAAGAAATTGACGCTCTTCTCTGCTGCGATCTTAAGAAGCTCAACTCCGTGGGTAGCCACAAGCTCCTTGTTGGATGTGGCAACACTCTTGCCTGCAAGAAGGCAATTCTTAACAAATGTATAAGCCGGTTCAACGCCACCCATAACCTCAACAACTACTTTTACATCTTCGTCATTAAGTATAGTCTCAAAGTCGTGAACAAGAATCTTCTCAACAGGATCTCCAGGGAAATCTCTCAGGTCGAGAACATATTTAATATTGATCTCCTCGCCTGCTTTCCTGTTTATGATACTGCCGTTGGTATTTATAACCTCAACAACTCCTGATCCAACTGTGCCGTAGCCTAAAACCGCTATATTCACCATTGTTTTCTTTCTCCTTTATCCTTACATTTGATGTTTCTTAATTAGTTATTCTCTGCAACTGTTCCATTTTAAATACGCATTCATGAAATTGTCAAGTCCGCCGTCTAAGACGGCAGCAACATTTCCTGTTTCTTCGCCGGTCCTGTTGTCCTTCACAAGCTTGTACGGCTGCATAACGTATGATCTTATCTGGCTTCCGAAGCCGTTGTCCAGCAACTCGCCTCTTATATCAGATATTTTATCAAGATTTTCCTGTTTTTTGATAAGGTACAGCTTTGATTTCAACATCTGCATTGCCTTATCCTTGTTCATGTGCTGTGAACGCTCATTCTGACACTGAACTACTATGCCCGTAGGCAGATGTGTTATCCTGACGGCGGAGGAGGTCTTATTTATATGCTGTCCACCTGCACCTGAGGATCTGTATGTATCTATACGGAGGTCATCATCATTTATCTCGATCTCAAGATCTTCCTCGATCTCAGGGATCACATCACAGGAGGCAAATGATGTCTGCCTCTTGCCTGCCGCGTTAAACGGTGATATCCTCACCAGTCTGTGCACGCCCTTCTCGGACTTGAGATAGCCGTAGGCATTCTCTCCGCACACCTGTATAGTTACTGATTTTATACCTGCTTCATCACCCTCAAGGTAGTCAAGAAGTTCAACCTTATAGCCCTTCTTCTCTGCCCATCTGGTGTACATTCTGTATAGCATTGATACCCAGTCACACGCCTCGGTTCCACCGGCTCCTGCATGTAAGGTGAGCACTGCGTCATGGTTATCAAATTCATCCGACAGCAAAAGCTTTACTCTGTAGTCGTCAAACTCCTTTGTAAATGTCTCCAGCATGTTCTGGATCTCTTCAACCATGGCAGCGTCATTTTCCTCTTCTGCCATCTCCACCAGTTCCTGCATGTCATCAAAGTCGGAAGACAGCTTGTTGAAGCCATCCACCTGATCCTCCAGCGACTTAAGTTCCCTGGACACTTCTGTTGAATGTTTTATATCATCCCAAAATCCCGGTTGCTCCATTTCATAGTGAAGCTTGCCTATTCCGTCTAATTTGCCGGGGATGTCAAAGTGAATCCCTTACTTCCATTAGAGGCTGTTTCAGTGTGCCCAGAGTGTATTTTATCTGGTCTGTTTCTAACACCTATAATCACCTGCTTTTCTGATTTATTTGCAATTCAATACACATCGTAAGATGTATGGAATATTTCTTTACTGATCTCTGCCACAGCAGTTCTTATACTTCTTACCGCTGCCGCATGGACATGGATCGTTTCTTCCGATCTTCTTTGCCTTCTTAACAGGTCCCTTGGTTACTGTATCATCTTTATTTGTTCCTGTAACCTTATTTACTTCCTCACGTTCAACCTTCTGCTCAACCTTAACTCTCATTAAGAGCTTAACTGTATCCTCCTGGATAGAAGCTGTCATGGCGTTGAACATGTCATAACCTGCAAATTTATACTCTACAACAGGATCTCTCTGTCCCAGTGACTGGAGGCCTATTCCCTGCTTGAGTCTGTCCATATCATCGATATGGTCTGTCCACTTTCTGTCTATGACCTTAAGGAGCATGATACGCTCGATCTCTCTCATCTGCTGCTCATCACCGATCTCCTCTTCCTTCTTCTTGTAAAGGTCAAGGGCCTCGTCTGTAAGTCTCTCCTTAAGAGCTGCTATATCTCCATCCTTCTCATTATCCTTTAACTGGATGTGCTCAGGATATGGGATTATGTTTCTGAGCATGTCGTCAAGCTCGGTAATGTTCCAGTTCTCAGGATGTGACTCACCTGAGCACACCTGGTCTACGCATGAATTTACATCATCCTTTATCATCTTAAGGATAACCTCATGCATGTCCTCACCGTCAAGAACTCTTCTACGCTCCTTGTAAATGATCTCTCTCTGCTCATTATTTACCTGGTCGTACTCAAGAAGGCTCTTTCTGATAGCGAAGTTGTTGCTCTCTATCTTCATCTGTGCCTTTTCTACGAAGTTGGAGATGGTCTTGTGCTGGATCTCCTCTCCCTCAGGTATCTTAAGGGCGTCATAAAGTCCCATTACTCTCTCTGATCCGAAGAGCCTCATAAGATCGTCCTCAAGTGAAAGGTAGAACTTTGATTCACCTCTGTCACCCTGACGTCCTGATCTACCACGGAGCTGATTATCTATACGTCTTGACTCGTGTCTCTCTGTACCGATGATCCTTAAACCACCAAGATCTGATACACCCTCGCCAAGCTTAATATCGGTTCCTCGACCTGCCATGTTGGTGGCAATGGTAACTGCACCCTTCTGACCTGCGTCTGCAACGATCTCAGCCTCAAGCTCATGGAACTTGGCATTAAGTACTTTATGAGGTATCCTCCTCTTGCTTAAGAGGTGGCTGATCTCTTCTGAAGCGTCAATGTTGATGGTACCGACCAGTACAGGCTGGCCTGTCTCATAGCATTTGCAGATCTGCTCTATTATTGCATTTAACTTTTCTTTTCGTGTCTTGAATATAGAATCAGGATAGTCAATTCTCTGTACAGGGAGGTTTGTAGGGATAACTACTACGTCCATTCCGTAGATCTCTCTGAACTCCTGCTCCTCTGTAAGAGCTGTACCTGTCATACCTGCCTTCTTCTCAAACATGTTGAAGAAGTTCTGGAATGTAATGGTTGCAAGAGTTTTACTCTCTCTCTTAACCTTTACGCCTTCCTTTGCCTCTATTGCCTGGTGGAGACCATCTGAAAATCTTCTGCCCGGCATTATACGTCCTGTGAACTCATCAACGATAAGTACTTCGTCATCCTTTACAACGTAATCTCTGTCCCTGAACATAAGGTTGTGGGCACGGAGGGCAAGGATAATGTTATGCTGGATCTCCATGTTGTCAGGATCTGAAAGGTTATCTATATGGAAGAACTGCTCTACTTCCTTTACACCATTTGCAGTGAGCATTACATACTTGTCCTTTTCATTTACAAGGAAATCTCCGTCTTCTTCCACCACATTGTTCATGAGCATATCCATCTTGGATATCTCGCCGTCACCCTCGCCACGCTTCATACGTCTTGCAAGGTAATCGCACATTCTGTAGAGCTCTGTGGACTTGCCGCTCTGACCTGAGATAATAAGCGGGGTTCTTGCCTCATCGATAAGTACTGAGTCAACCTCATCGATTACGCAGTAGTGAAGCCCTCTTAATACCAGCTTCTCCTTGTAGATCACCATGTTGTCTCTCAGGTAATCGAAACCTAATTCGTTATTTGTTACATATGTAATATCGCAGTTATAAGCCGCCTTTCTTTCTTCCGGTGTTGAGCTGTTTAAAATGATACCTACTGTAAGTCCGAGAAATTCATGAACTTTTCCCATCCACTCGGCGTCACGCTTTGCCAGGTAATCATTTACAGTTACTACATGGACACCCTTTCCTTCAAGGGCATTGAGGTATGCAGGAAGTGTTGATACAAGTGTCTTACCTTCACCGGTTCTCATCTCGGCGATACGGCCCTGATGTAATATTACACCACCGATGAGCTGTACTCTGTAGTGCTTCATCCCAAGCACTCTGTATGCTGCTTCTCTTACTACTGCAAATGCTTCTACCAGCAGATCGTCCAGGGTCTCGCCCTTAGCCAGCCTGTCTTTAAATTCCTGTGTCTTAGCCTTAAGTTCTTCATCGGATAAAGCCTGCATATCTGGATCTAATGCTTCTATCTTATCTATAAGAGGTTTGATCTTTTTCAGTTCTTTTTCGCTATGTGTTCCAAATACTTTTTCAAATAATCCCATTTTTACACACTCCTGCTTATTGTTATTCAGGGTACATGATAACATTATCCGGGCTGTATATCAAGGCATTTTTTATGTATGCCACTGGTGAACCATGTATGTAAATGTATGTCATATCGTCAACATGAAAAAATACAGGCTGCCATGTTTTGCTATGGCAGCCTGTATTTGGGGTTATCACTGGTTTCCAGGTGTTCCATGGGAGCACGGGGAATGGTGATATTTCATATATTTAATTGATTATACTTCCGGTTCGATGAGACCGTATGTGTTGCCCTTTCTCTTGTAAACTACATTTACCTCGTCTGTATCTGCGTTTCTGAATACGAAGAAGTTATGTCCGAGAAGATCCATCTGGATACATGCGTCTTCAGGATACATTGGCTTAACGTCAAACTTCTTTGTTCTGGCGATCTTGATCTCGTCATCTTCCTCATCATCTTCTTCGATGAATGCGTTCTGGAAGTAAGCTGCGTTCTGAGCCTTGTCTATCAGCTTCTTCTTATGTCTTGTAACCTGACGCTCTATAACCTCAAGTACAAGATCGATAGAAACATACATATCATCACTCACCTGCTCTGCACGGATAATGTGTCCCTTCATTGGTATTGTAACTTCTATCTTCTGTCTGTCCTTTTCTACACTAAATGTTACCTGAGCAACGGTATCTTCTGTAAAGTACTTCTCAAGCTTTGAAAGCTTGTCCTGTACAGCACTCTTCAAACCCTCTGTAACCTCAATGTTCTTACCACTTATTATGTAATTCATGATGCCCAACTCCTTCTTTTTTGGATTCACATCCAAATTGATGTTCTTATTATACCACAAACTGTACTTTTTTCAATACATTTTGCACTATAAGTCAGCATTTTGCATAATTTTTTTATGCATTTTTCACCATAAACAATATACTATATGCCTATTGCACTAAGAATACCATAATTGTTTATCACGCTAAAAATACCATGACGTGCAAAGCTAAAAAGCACCGGCGTTTTTGCCGGTGCTTTGTGCGGTTCCTGTAAAGATATTAGCTGAATAATCTGCGTGCCTTAACAGGTGTTCTATAATTGTAATTTGAGATCTTGATACCGGTTCTTCTTGAGCTGGCATGTACGATCTGTCCGTTACCGATGTAAATTCCTACGTGACCCATTGTGCCGTCAGGATCTGCGTAGAAGATAAGGTCACCAGGGATAAGATCTGAGAAATCTACGGCTGTTCCCATGTATGACTGTGAGTTTGCTGAATGTGGTAAGTTGATACCCCAGAGTGCGTAAAGTGCAAGTGTAAATCCTGAACAGTCAGCACCGTTTGTAAGGCTTGTACCGCCGTATACATATGGGTTTCCAACGAACTGCTGAGCGTATGCTGCAAGGTCTGCACCCTTCTGTACGCCATCTGCACTTGTATTTACAGGTGCTGCAGGAGCTTCGCTTCCTGATCCTGATCCGGAATCTGAACCGTTATCTGAACCTGATCCTGAGCCACTGCCTGAACCATTGTCACTGCCTGAGCCGTTATCATTTGAAGGTGTCTCTGTCTGACCGCCTGTCTGCTGGTCTGCCTTCTCCTGAGCTTCCTTCTCAGCCTGAGCCTTTTCCTGAGCTTCTTTTTCTGCCTGCTCTGCTGCCTCTTCCTCGGCAACTGTTGTAGCTCTTACTACCTTAAATTCCTTCTCAGCGTATTCTGAGCTGATGTAACCTGTTGTGCTGTCATCTACTGCTATCTGAAGCCAGTCGCCATCATCACTTAAGATCGTGTATGTGCCGCCCTGAGGAACAAGTGTGATACATGTACTGTCTGCATTTCCCTCTTCTCTTACGCTAAGGGTTGTTGCTGTAACCTTTGCAACCTTATCAAGATGTGACTCTGCATAAGCACCTGCGTCATCACCGAATGCGATGAACTCGTTCTTTATGTATCCTTCGCAATTTCCTGACGCTATGTATGTCCACTCATCACCCTTTTCCTTTACAAGAGCGATACCTCCTGATGGAAGTGTACCAACCTTTTCTGACTCAGCACTTGCTTCGCTTCTGATGTTTACATTTCCTGTTGTAGTTGTAAGACATCTGTTCTCAAACTGTGGATACTTGCATGTCTCTGCTACCTTTGTTGTGTCTTCTGTTGTTTCAGTTGTGCCATCTGTTGCTTCCTCTGTTGTGTCATCGGCATTTGCAAGCTCTGTATTGTCTGCTGAGTTACCGGCAGTCTCTACATATCTGTCTATTGCAGATGAAATACCGATTGATGAGTCGTTCATGACTTCATCAGCATTAGTATTCATGCCTAAATTCGCAAATACTGTTGTTACAACTAACCCGGCCGCTACTATTGTGGTGGCAGCCTTTATAGATGTTCTGAACATCATCATACCTCCTATAATATAGCTCGTTGCGTTTATTACTTATCCGCAACAATTATTTGTCATAAATGTTTCATTTGTTTCAAATGTAATATATTTTATTACAAATTTGTTACATTTCCTTTGTATTATAGCAACGCATATATAGTTTGTCAACATAATATTTCTGACTTTTTTTGACATTTCCTTGATTTTACAGGATTTGCGAGGTTTTAAGACGTGAAGCAGGTTAATATTTTTGTAATATTTGAGCATTTGACCCGTTGCAATAACATAAAAGAAGGAGATACCGGGAAATCCTGATATCTCCTTCTTTATTTTATGGCTGTTATATATGTTAGAGGTTAATTATTAATTAGAGGTTACTACGCCTTCCTTACCCTTTACTGTAACGATGGAACCGGTCTTTAATATATCGGTAGCATTTGCAGCACCGAGGATAACAGGAATGTCAAGGCTCAAGCCAACTATTCCTGCGTGGGAGTTTATGCCATCCTTCTCGCAGATGATAGCTGAAGCTGTCTTTAACTCGTTCATGATATTATTGCTGGTCTCATGTATTACGATGATATCTCCGTTCTTATAGTTCTTCTTAAGTTCAGCCTCATCCTTGCATACACACAGTGGTGCACATACAGACTTGTCATTTACAGAGGTTCCCTTAACAAGGATATGTCCTGCAACATGAACCTTAACAAGGTTTGTGGTTCCTGCAACGCCAAGAGGTACGCCGGCAGTGATGACCACAACCTCGCCGTCCTTTACAAATCCCGCTTTCTTGGCTGCTTCTACTGCGTCCTCGAAGAGATCATCTGTGTTGTCGCACTCAGGGATAACCAAAGGACTAACGCCCCAGGAAAGATTAAGCTGTCTGCTTACCTTCTCTATAGGTGTACATCCGATTATAGGACATGCCGGTCTGTACTTTGAGATCATCCTTGCTGTCTTACCTGACTTTGTAACAGTTACGATTGCTGCTGCGTCAAGGTCAAGGGCTGTTGTACAGGTTGCATGAGAGATAGCACTGGTAATATCAGAGTTCTTCTCACTGTCTCTGTTCTGAAATCTCTTGGTATAATCAATATCCTGCTCTGCTCTCTCCGCGATCTTTATCATGGTTGAAAGTGCCTCTACAGGGTACTTACCTGCGGCTGTCTCACCTGAAAGCATGATGGCACTGGTTCCGTCGTAGATAGCATTTGCAACGTCGGTAGCCGCAGCTCTTGTAGGTCTGGGATTCTTCATCATGGAATCAAGCATCTGGGTTGCTGTGATAACCTGCTTGTCAGCATTGTAAACCTTCTTAATGATCATCTTCTGGATTACAGGCACATCCTCAAGAGGGATCTCAACCCCCATGTCACCTCTGGCAACCATGATACCGTCGGATACTCTTATGATCTCATCTATATTCTCAACGCCCTGCATATTCTCGATCTTTGAGATAATGTTGATGTTGTCGCAATGATACTCGTCAAATATCTTTCTGATCTGGAGTACGTCGTCTGCACATCTTACAAATGACGCTGCAATAAAGTCAAAGTCGTTCTCAATACCAAAGATAATGTCTGAACGATCCTGCTCACTTATATATGGAATGGAAAGATCAACACGAGGAACATTTACACCCTTGTGGTTTGAAACAATTCCGCCATTTTCAACACGGCAGATAACATCCTTTTCTGTTACGCTCTCTACACTGAGCTCGATAAGTCCGTCATCTATAAGGATTGTATTGCCAGGCTTAACATCATGTACCAGGTTCTTGTATGTGATGGAAGCCTTTGTCTCGTCACCCAGGATATCTTCTGTTGTAAGGATGAATTTATTGCCGGCCTTAAGCTCTACCTTGCCATCCTTGAAATCTCTCACACGGATCTCAGGACCCTTTGTGTCAAGGATAGTTGCAATAGGAAGTCCAAGTTCTTCCCTGAATTTAACAACACGTTCTTTATTTGCCTTGTGCTGTTCATGGGTACCATGGGAGAAGTTAAATCTCGCCACGTCCATTCCAGCCAGCATTAACTGTTTAAGGACATTATCATCATCTGTTGCAGGACCTAATGTACATATTATCTTTGTTTTACGCATATTATCTGCATCCTCCTGTAAATAAATTATTTTTATTCTTTTCTCCAAAGGCCTTTATGCCCTTAAAGTAATAGACAAATATTGCTGCCAGTGCGCCAAGCCAAAGCAGTGTCCCAAATGATGGGAGCAAGTAAGCCTTAAGCAGCTTCTTTAAAATATACCACACGACTCTCACATGTATGGCAACTCTCATAAGCTCTCCGTATGAAAGATCTGCTTCAAATGTATTTGAAAATGCAGTTCCAAGTCCTGCCCATATAAGGGATGAACCATAGAAGCCTGCAAATGCCAGCACAACCATAACAACGTATATGGCAATGATCACCGGCATGTCTGTCTTATTTATATAAGAAACTACATCCTCTCTGGTTATGACGTCACCGCTCATAAAAACACTTAACCCCTGATACAACGCACCGCAGTCAAGCATGGTTCCCTGTCCGTCGTAATAGATGTAAATATTCTTTGATGACACATATATGGCCGTTGGAAATACCGTTCCCTTAAGCTCTGTGGAAAGCTCCTTCTCATCAAGTGCTCCCACCTCTGTATCCACCTTTATATAAAGATTCTTATCATAAGCTTTCTCAAACTTAAGCCCGCTCTTAAGTCCCCTTTCGGAAAGTTCAAACTCCGGAAGGATCTGCTCCAGCTCTGTACCCAGCCTGTCTCCTCCGAACAATGCGTCGGCAGGAAGAAGGAAAGTCAGAAACGGAACCAGAAGACTTGCAATGAGCATTATAAGAAGTGTCGTTCCCCAGCCGGATCTCACTGTACTGTCCACGTACTCCACAGGATTTATGATTCCTTTAAATATCCCTTTAATGGCTCCTAAGGGTCCAACCCCTTTTTCCATATCCGTATCCATATAAGTATACCCCTTTTTTTTTCAGAATATATACAAATAGTGCATATAATAATGTATATACTACACGACACGCCTACATTATACCATAGGAATTTCTATTTTCTATATATATTTTTACTTTACAGCATTAAATTTATATGGTGGTTTTTATTGATTTTGTCGATTTTTAGGGCATAAATTGCCGCCTGATTGTTGACTTTTAACCATATTATTTATATTATGTTAAGTAAAGGCTTTTTTCACCCCCTGTGGGAATGACGCCGGAAGGCCGTACAGCCTTCCATCATAATGACAAAACGACCCAAAATACGTCAGAATTTTAACTGAATGTAGTTCCATGGTTTCTGCTGGCGTTCAATGAAGGAGGACAAAATGATCAGGAAAAAACGATTGAAACCGTTGATAAGTCTGTCTGTGGTCAGTGCATTTCTTTTGCTTACGGGATTTGCCCCGCTAAATAGTCAGGCTGCAAATGGAGCAGTTACGAAGGACGCCTATGAGGCTTCTACCGAGACCGCTTCTGAATACACCTCTGAAAATCCGGACATTTCCTATGAGGATACCGAGGATACTGGATATACTGAAGATGTTGCTGAGGACTCTTCCGAGGTTAACACTGAGGATACTTCTGATGCCACCACTGAGAAGGCTTCTGAAGATACAACCGAGGACACTTCTAAAGAAAACCTTAAGGATAGGGTATCTCCTAATGCCCTTATTGTAAATCCCCAGTCAAGCACCACACTCCAGGCCTACTATCACGATTCAAGATTTTCAGGTTATGACGTATTAAACGGTATCGACGTATCCCAGTGGAACGGAAACATCAACTGGACACAGGTTAAGAATGCAGGATACAGCTTCGTATTCATCCGTGTATCGGGAAGAGGTGCATCAGCCGGCTCCCTGTATACAGACGATAACTACAAAGCCAATCTTGAAGGTGCCATAGCTGCCGGTCTTGATGTAGGTGTATATACATATACCCAGTCTATCACTGTTGCAGAGGCCCAGCAGGAAGCAAGATTTGTCATTGATCTTATCAAGGGATACAATATTAACCTCCCTGTAATATTTGATTATGAATTCTATTCCGGAGGTCGTCTTCAGAATGCCAAGCTTTCAAAAGCTGCTGCAACTGCCATATGTAACGCCTTCTGTGCAACCATCGAAAACAGCGGCTACACAGCCATGATGTATTCATATAAATCACTGTTAAATAATAATCTTAATCCAGATGATATCACTAAGTACTACCCTATGTGGCTTGCAATATATAATAATACGGCAAATTATTCTGGTGATTACAACTACTGGCAGTACTCTGATGCCGGTCAGGTACCCGGCATCAATCACGCTACAGATTTAAATTACGCATATATGAAGGCACCTGACAAGGTTGAAACCCTTACCCTTACACCTCAAAGTGACAGTGCCATATCCCTTAAGTGGTCCAAGGTCGTTGGCTGCTACGGATATCAGGTATTCAGGCTGGACAATGATACCAATACATATAAACAGGTTGCCCTTGTAAGAGGTGCAGCATCCCTTACTTATACTGACAATAACCTGTTAGAGGGTACAGCTTATACCTATGCAGTACGTGCGATCCACTATCTGCACTCAGGCAGCTACTATGGAGCATTTTCAAATAGAATAACCACAGCAACCATGGGAAATCTCCAGTCACCGGGCAAGGTCAAGAACCTTCATGTTGCTTCCTCCGGTTCCAATCAGGTAAAGCTTATGTGGGATATGCAGAAGGGTGTAAGTGCCTACCGTGTATATGTTAAGACCTCTCCTACTACCACATGGAAGGTTCTGGGAGACACTGCAAATAACTACTCTAACTTCTATATACACAACAAGCTTCCAAACGGAGTAAGCTACCAGTACTGTGTGCGTTCCTACAAAATGAGTAACGGCAAAATTACAAATGCCTACCCTTACTCGGATAAGATATATGCAGGAACGGGACCTGCCAAGGTATCGTCACTGAAGCTTACATCCTATACCGACGAAAGTATAAGCCTCTCCTGGAGTGCAGTATCCGGAGCAAACGGCTACATGTTATACTACTACAATTACAATACCAATCAGTATGATCTTATCAAGAAGGTGGGAAGCGGAACAAAGAGCTATACAGTTCCGGGCTTGCTGTCATGTAGGGGCTACAAATTCATGATCCAGGCATACAAAACCGTAAATTCCGTTGACTATGTTTCAGATAAAACGGAGCTTAATACTACCACATGCCCATCACAGGTATCCAATTTCAAATACAAGTTATTCGGCGGATACCAGTTCCTCTTCTGGGATAGGCAGGCAGGCGCCACAGGTTACAAGCTGTATATATACAATACTACAACCAACAAATATACTCTTGTAACCACCCTTGAGGGTGTTGACAACACTACCTACCTCGGCACGGCACTTACCTCCCCTTACAGATACCATGTGGTAGCTTACAAGACATACAACGGAAATACCTATAATTCAAGAGTATCCTACGGAACCACCTATTACTCAGGTAATCTTTCAGGTACGGTTACTGCTTCAAGCCTTAATGTAAGAAAGTCCGGTGACACAAGTGCTGTCATAATCGGAAGCCTTTCAAACGGCACTACAGTGACCATCACCGGTGCCACAAGGACAAATGGAGTTATCTGGTATCAGGTTTCATACACCCAGAACAATTCAAGCTATGCAGGTTACTGTTCATCACAGTATATAAAACTCAAGCAGTAATCGCAGCGTCGAAAAATGATTACGAAATAACTAAAAAAGAGAATGTGGAAACTAAAATCCACATTCTCTTTTTTATGTCCGATATTCTTTTTTATGTCCGGTATTCCTTTTTAATGTTTTTATACGGCCGCTTATCATTCTTCCTCTGTGATACAGAGTATTGATCCTACGGCACTTATTATTATTCCTGCTATAAGCAGCATGTATCCTATTCCAAAGCCTGCACTTCCGGTGTAGCCTGCTGCCTTAGCATTCTCCTCTATGGTATCAAACATGGCATAATAAGCCTTAATGGCACCGCATAGTCTCATCATAAAAAAGGCAGCTATCTGTAAAACTGTTATCACCACTGTGGCAAGTCTCAGGTCATCATTGCCTGTCATAACAAAAAATCCCACTACAAATGCCACCAGCACAAGCACCAGCAATATGTATGGCACAAACCTTGCCACCGACATCTCCGGAAGCCCCGGCACGGTGTTAAGCTCCTTTATGTTCCATAATGTGAAGCTGGCTTCAACCCGATCCTCATTGTAGGTGAATTTATACCTGATGTAAGGCAGAAACAGTGAAACCAGTATGGCTATGTTGCCTAAAAGGTATATTAATGTTCTTTTCTTCATGGCACCTCCCGAAAAACAATATATCATCTGCCCAAGATTGTATTATTTTATATGTCGTCTCTATTTGATCTTGAAGGACGCCTTTACATAGCCATCTGCATAAAGAACATTTTCTCTTCCGTTAAAGCCCCAGTACAGCTCTTCCTCTGCGTAGCATGGCTCTGTGAATTTCACATCGAGCCTTGTAAGCTCTTCCTGCTTGCAGGCTGCTGTTCTCACAAGTAACATTCCCTGAACTACCGGATGATCTGTAAGATGGATCTTGTTCTCATCTCCGGTCTCCTTGCTGAAGCTGTATACCTCTTCCTTTGAAAATGTATGGAACGGCTCTTCATTTTCATATTCTGCCTTTGGAGTTCTCTTTATCTCAGCCTCTGCGCCCTTGTCTCCTGCTGCCTGCGCCTTTACAAGGGTAATGGTCATCTTTTCCACAGGAGCCTCAACTCCATCTACCTTGCCAAGGATTGAAAGAATATACATAAATGCATTTTCCTTTACATCCCCATACTCGTATGTGATATGTTCAGCCTCTGCGGCTTCCTTTGTTGTGGTGTAGGATATCTTACCGATAAACGCCCCCTGATATGTGGACGCGTCCATGTCGGTCATCTTGGTTCCTATTCCCATTATTCTGTCATATGTATTCATATCTGTTTCCTTCCATAACTTAACAGGATCCTACAGAAGCTATGCCTGATCTGCGTTCTCCTGACGTTTCTTTTCTACATATTCCTTAACAACCTGCTCCTCTGAGAAGTCAAACTTCTGGTTATTTATCTCTATGTACTCCTCGTGTCCCTTACCTGCAAATACAACGATATCGTCCTTATTTGCATTTTCAATGAGATAGTGGATGGCTTCTCTTCTGTCCTCTATTACGATGTATCTGCCACCTACTTCTTCAATGCCCTTTACTATGTCCGCATTTATATCTGCCACAGGCTCGGTCCTTGGATTATCCATTGTTACAACGGAAAGGTCGGACAGCTTTCCTGATACTCTTCCCATTCCAAATCTTCTGTCTCTGGCTCTGCAGCCGCCGGCTCCGAACATACATATAAGTCTCTTAGGGTTGTATGTCCTTAAGGTTGTAAGTATATTCTCCATGCTGAGGGCGTTGTGGGCATAATCGATTATGAAGGTTGAGATATCCTCTGTGCCCTTTACAAGCTGGCTTCTGCCCTTAACGTATACGGTCCTTAAGCCCTCTAATATATCTTTATATGCTATCCCGCTCTCATGGGCAAATGCTATGGCAAGCAGTGCATTTTCCACGTTAAATGCTCCGGGGATGTTAAGCTCCATGCTCTCTTCAAGCTTTCCGTGAAGCTTGAAATCAACACCCAGGAAGCCCGGTCTCCATATGTTCTTTATATCTGTTGAGTAGTAGTCAGCCTCGCTGTTGCCCTGGCTTGAGGTTGTTGCCACACCCTTCACATTCTCTGTCATGTACTGCCAGTTCTCATCGTCATAATTTACGATGGCCTTGTCGGTCTGGGAGAACAACATCTTCTTGCAGTCTCTGTATTCGTTGAAATCTGCATGTTCATTTGGTCCTATATGATCCGGTGAAAGGTTCAGGAACAACGCATAATCGTAATGTATTCCGGCTGTTCTGTGAAGCTTAAGTGCCTGGGATGAAACCTCCATTACCACATGGGTACATCCTGCGTCCTTCATCTTTCTGAACAGGGAATGAAGCTCGTAGGACTCCGGTGTGGTGTTATTTGTAGGATATTTCTCATCCCCCACAAATGCACCTACGGTTCCGATCATTCCCACCTTGTTGCCTGCTGCTTCAAGGATACTCTTTATCATATGGGCTGTGGTGGTCTTACCCTTTGTGCCTGTCAATGCGATCATCTCCATATCCTTTGCAGGGTATCCGAAATATGCTGCTGACATATATGCAAGAGCAAATCTTGTGTCAGCAACCTGGATTATGGTAAGTCTTGCTGCCGCATGTGGCTCTATCTCCATGGCTTCAAAGTCGGGAACATCCATTACTATTAGGGCTGTTGCACCATTTTCAATGGCCTTGCCTATGTATGCGTGGCCATCTGACTGATAACCCTTGATACAGATAAATGCTGTGCCGTCGGTGACTTTCCTGGAGTCAGATGTGATGGACTTTATGTCTGTGTTTATATCGCCGCAGACCACCTCGTAATCTAATTTTTCTATTAATTCCTTAAGTGTCATATTGGTCATCTCCTCAATAAACTTATCGAACGATCAGAGTGCTTTCTTGATGGCTGCCATGAGCTCATCGTAGGTCTCGAAAGCAGGGATCTGTGGGTAATCAGCCTTGATCTGGTCTGTGCTCTTAAAGAGGAAGCCTGCCTTACTTGCCTGGATCATGCCAAGATCATTGTGGCTGTCTCCTGAAGCTATTGTCTCAAAGCCGATGGACTGGAGTGCCTTTACTGTTGTTAATTTGCTCTG
This sequence comes from Coprococcus sp., assembly GCA_050872265.1. GTDB lineage: Bacteria > Bacillota > Clostridia > Lachnospirales > Lachnospiraceae > Coprococcus. Next base: position 21,693 of record JBNMGN010000019.1, on the reverse strand, counting down.
CTCGCAACGCATTTTGAAGCCTGTGATCTCGCCGTTTTCTGCCACTTCAAGTGTATTACAGAAGATTGTAGGATATCCCAGCTTCTTCATAAGTGGAGCTGCGAACTGTGTAAATGTATCACTTATAATGATGGTCTGTGTTATTGAACGAAGTTCATCAAGAAATTCCTTTGCCCCCGGCATTGGATCTATAGTTGCGATGGTATCCTGGATCTCCTTAAGTCCAAGTCCATGCTCCTTAAGGATTGCTATTCTATACTTCATGAGCTTATCGTAGTCCGGTTCGTCTCTTGTGGTCTTCATAAGCTCCGGTATTCCTGTTGCCTTTGAAAATGCTATCCAAATCTCAGGAACGAGAACTCCCTCTAAATCTAAACATACAATATTCATTGCCATCTTTGTCTCCTCCGTTTATTGTTAATATTTATGTGTTTTATTACGTCTCTGCACACTTAACTTGATTATAGCAGACTTGCAGGCTTCACTCAATGCTTGTTTTTCATTAATGCATAAGGGATGTATAACGAACGCGGGCATTATGATATGTATTATAAGTTGAATGTAAAAGAAATCCCATGGTCGGAACTTCAATTTTATACTATATTGTATTGATCATGGAATATGAGTGCCAGCCTGAAAATATTTTTGTTGATCTCCACCTCTACCTTGTGGTCCATGCGGGTGGCAAGCTGATCTACTATATAGAGACCGAGACCGGAACCTTCACTGGTTCTGGAACTGCCACGATAAAAGGCTTCAAGGACTCTTCCGGAGTCAACCTCGTCCTTTAGCTCCATATCATTTTCAAAGGTCAGGATATATTTTTGTTCTCCGGTCTGCTCCGGCTGGTTTTCTGTTTCCGTTGTATTTGATGGGTTCATGGATATGGTCAGGCTGCTTTTCGTGTATTTTCTGGCATTTGAGAATATGTTGTTAAATATCCTCATGAGGCAGTCTTCATTTGACATGACATAGATATCCTGCTCGGGAATGTCTGCGGTCAGGCGGATACCATTTTCCTCTATCCAAGGATACTGACCGAGAAGGGTCTCTGTGAGGAGTTTAGTGATGTTCACCCGGCGAAGTTCTATATCCTCGCCCCCTGCCTCTATCTTTGACACGCTGAAGAAGGCGTCCGAAAGCATGGCAAGATAGTCCATCTTGTCTATGATTATGTCGTAATATTTTCTCTCACCCTGACCTATGGCACCTTTCTTATCCAGAAGCTGCAGGTAGCCTCTGGCTGCCGTAAGGGGCGTCCTGAAATCGTGGGAGATACCTGCCATAACATTTTTAAGCCTCTGCTGCTCCTTCACCAGATCAAGGTTGTATTTCTTCGCCTTGTCGGTGTAGGCATTTAAGGCATTTGCCAGGTCTATTATATCTTTTGAAAAATAATCCACAGAAACCGGAGCGTTCATGTCAAACTCCACTCGCGCCCCGGTTCTCTCTGCAAATATCTTCATTTGTCTCTTATACTGATGGAGCCTTACAGCAAGGATCAACACCAGCAGTGAAAGTAATGAAATTATTATATATACCATATTTTTTCATCTGAAAAATCTGCCATCCGCCGGTCATATGTAATAATGTTTTTGAACACATATGAAAATCTATATTCCTGCCGGATGATATTATCAATAGTTACGTTTTCGGTGCTTCACACATAATACAACATACCACAATGCCACCTCGATTACCAGTGCCAAGAGCTGATATATTATCAGTTTGCTGTCAACTGTGGAAAATGCCAGCTCTTCATTTGTAAATACTGTTGAAACCATCCAGTTGTAGCTATTTGCGGCGATCCTGCTCTTATCTCCAAGCCAGAGGTACAGCACCATAGGCAGGATTATATCCACCAGCTCCCATCTGACAAGGACTGCTCCCACAGCGGCAATATGTCTCACAACTGCCGAGATCATTCCGCTTACGATGATCAGATGAGCAAGGCCTATGAATATAAGCACCCACTTCTTCGCAAGTTCATTTCCCGATATGTCCCCCATGCCGCCCATGGCGTAAAATATTCCTGTTAATGCTGCAAATGCCACCATCAGCGGAAGTATTATGGATACAAGCAATGTGACCATATTGCTTATCAGGATCTTATGAATACTGTTTCCTGTTATCACCATATAATTTGAAGTTTTGTAATTATATGGCATGACCGCAACTGTGGCTGCAAGCATTGACACCAGCATGAAGGTAAGAGTGCCGCTGTTTGCCATGTAGCACTGTACGAAATTTTCAACATTGTATTTGTTCTCCATACATGTGAGGGATATGGCTATTACAGGCACTGCAAATGTTAAAAATGTCACCATCAATATCCACATGGTGAAGTGGCTTGATCTTCTTATTCTGTAAAATTCCGACTTTATTAATCTGTTCATGACTATCTCTCCTTTTCGTAAGCTCCAAACTCATATGATAATGAACCGGAGTTCCTTATTGTTTTCTGTATACGATACTCTGTCTGTTACTTTTTATCTGCCACCCAGAAATCTGCTTGTTTTGGGGGATTTTCCCGTAACGTCGCCGTCAACGCTTACCTTTGAGAGATAGTACTGTTCAAGGCTCTCACCCTCAGGGTTTAATCTTGTTATGGTAAGCCCTGCATTTGTTATGGCTCTTGAAACTGTTTCTATGTCATTTGTTCTTTCGTATATATGTACCTCGCCATTTTCAAGGATCTTGTACTCTCTTATTCCAAGCTCCTGTTCAAGCACCGTGGCAAGGGCATCTGCATTGTCTGTCTTTACTGCTATGTAGCTTCGACATTTATTCTCAAGCTCTTCTTTTGTAAGGTTCTCTATGAGCTTACCCTTATCAAGTATGGTGAAATCCGTACACAGCTCGGAAAGCTCAGCTAACAGATGGCTTGAGATTATAACAGGTATCCCCTGCTCTGTGGCAAGCTTTGTGAGCATTATCCTTATCTCAACAATTCCTGCCGGGTCAAGACCATTTACAGGTTCGTCTAAAACCAGAAGCTCCGGACTTGCAAGAAGTGCCATGGCAATGCCAAGTCTCTGCTTCATACCCAGGGAAAATCTCTTCACGATCTTCTTTCCTGTATTTGCAAGACCTACAAATTCCAGAAGTTCGTGGATCCTGTTCCTGTCCGCCACGCCTCTTAAAGTCCTCATGTACTCCATGTTCTGACGAGCGGTCATGCTGGGATCAAGACATGGAGCCTCTATCATGAAGCCTGATCTTGTCCTTGCCCGGTCAAGGTTCTCGCTTTCGCCGAACATGGTGATCTTTCCCTTGTCAGGCAGTACCAGACCTGCCAGTATCTTCATTATTGTTGTTTTTCCTGCGCCATTTGGACCGATAAGTCCGTAGATGTGTCCCGGCTCCACGGTCATGTTGAAATTGTCCACAACCTTGACCTTGCCGTAGGACTTGGATAGATTTTCAATCTTTAGAATATATTTATCGTTCACCTTTTCTGCCTCCTGCACATTAAACATCAGCCTTGTTGAGTAAATGGCTGACGCTGCATGTCAGGTTTTATATAAAACCCGGCACATTTATCTGATCTGTCTTTTATGATAAAGCCCCATGGTTAAAATGAAGTTAAGTCAAAGGTTAAGAAAAGGTTAAATATGCTGCTTGTTTGATGTTTTTATTTTATAGCCCATTCCCCAGACAGTTTCTATGTATTCTTCGCTGTCGTATTTCTTTATCTTATTCCTGATATTGCTCATGTGCACCTTTAGGGTATTGTCCTCGGCATAATATGGCTCGTTCCACACGCTCTCGTAGAGATTTGCCTTTGAAAATAATTTTCTTGGATTTGTCACCAGAAGCCTCAATATCTCATACTCCTTTGCGGTGAGCTCCAGCACATGATCATTTACCCTGGCTTCCTTAAGGTTATCGTCGAGGGTGAGGTTCTTGAAGGTATAAATCCCCTCCCGAATTCCGGTCATGCCGCTTGATGTGGTTATATTCTGTGGTTCGGTGCCGTCTGCTCCCAGCCTTTGGGAAAGGTTGCAGCGTCTTAACACCACTTCGATCCTGACCAGCAATTCGTCCAGGTCAAAGGGTTTGGTGATGTAGTCATCTGCCCCAAGACGCATAATGTCTACCTTGGTCTGGATCATGTCCTTAGCTGAGGTCACGATCACCGGGATGCTGCTTGTTTTCCGGATCTCCGAAAGCACCCTATCGCCGCTTTTGTAGGGAAGCATAAGGTCAAGTATCACGAGGCTTATGTTTTTTTCATTTGCAAATTTTCTTAAGCCGGTGATACCGTCATTTGCAGATATGGTTTCGTAGCCGTTCTCCCACAGGAACTCACAAATGAGGTTGTTTATTTCTTTGTCATCTTCTATTACAAGTATTTTGTTCATCTGTGGTTTCCTCCCTTGAGTATTGCTAATTTGGGGTGCGGCACCAGTTGTAACAGAATGCCTGGGTTCTTGCGGCGAATTTCTCTGTCTTTAAGAGCTCCTTAACCTGCTCCCTTGTGTACCAGCCGGCTTCGATCTCTTCAAGTGTGGATGTGCTTGGCTTGAAGGTTCCGCGGGCTTTTCCCACCACGCACACATTTGTCTCATTTGAAAATCCAACTGCACTGTAGCTGGTATTTATGAAGTCATTTATCTCGTAAAGCTCAAGGCCTGTCTCCTCCCTCAGCTCTCTTACCGCACTCTGCTCCGGAGTCTCGCCGGGATCGATAAGTCCCGCCGGGAAATTGTAGACCCACTCTCCAACTGCAAGACGGAACTCCCTGTCTATAAGGATCTTCTCATTATTTTCATCGGTGGCAATTATTACCACGGCGTCGGCCTTCCTGCCATGAACGCCCTCAAAATCTGTGATATTCTTGTTCCTGCTTATTATTTCATATATTTTCTGCTGTCCGTCAACTGTTTCATATTCCAGATCGTATCTGGCAATGAATTTGCCCTCGTCAATCTTTTTTATGCCTTTAAACTCCACGTTTATGTTCCTTTCTGTTTTTAATTTTCATTTATGATGGTTTCATTAATCTATGATGTAAAATTAATAAACACCACATTTATATTTCTTTTATTGCTTTCATTTTTTATGACTTTTATCGCTTTTATTATTTTGTGTCAATATTTATGACCACATATTCTGATTTGCAGCCGGTCTTGAACTTTATTGCCCAGTCGGATATTCCTGATGTAACAATGAAGTCTGTGTTGTCTCGCTGCTCGTATCCGTAGGTATTGTCATTTGCACCGATCCACTCTCCCACATATGTTATTGGGATCAACTGACCGCCGTGGGTGTGACCGGACAACACCAGATCTGCCCCTGCTGCTGCCTCTGCGTCGTAGTCTGACGGCTGGTGGTCAAGAACTATTGCATAGCCGTCCTCAGGAACTTCCTTCATCAGCTCGCTTATGTCTGCCCTGCTTCCACCACGTTCAATCTCTGACAGGTCGTTTCGACCGACTATGTAAAATCTGTCTGCTATGCGTACCACATCATCAGCGAGGACTGTGACGCCATTCTTCTCAAGCTCATTTGCAAGGTCATCCCCTGTATAGCCACGGATGGCATTGTCGTAATAGCCTTTGTCGTGATTGCCGTACACATAGTATATTCCGTAGGTTGCATGAAGGTTCGCCAGTGCGGCGGTGCAGCCAAGCATGTCGTCCCTGGTGGTATCGTCATCCACGAAATCGCCCACTATAAACACAACGTCCGGCTTCTCGGCGTTCATCTGCTCCACATACTCTGCAAATTCTTCCTTATGGAAGGTTGTGCCTATATGGGAGTCGGCAAACATGACAACCTTGAGGGAAGATGTACCTTCCTTTGTTACTGTACTCTGATCGATCGTGATTGTTGTATCCTGGTCGGATTTTGTTATATTGGTTGCTTCTGTTATATCTGGCTTTGCAGGTATTGTTATAGTGTAATCTGTGACCCACACATGGTGAGCAAGATAAAATCCTACAGCAAGATATACTACTGTCAAGCCTATTGATGTAAGGAATACCGCCTTTTTATTCTTGATCCTGGCAAGCAATCCCACCAGATCGCAAATAAGCGAAATAATAAGCAGGTGGAGTATGCATATCAACGCGTTTATAAAGTCAAATATCAATGTTATTACGAGAACCACCAGAAGCACCCCTGCCAGGGCTATTATTTTCTGGTAAAGCTTTTTCATCTCGCTTATCTTCTTTATTTTTGTGAGGAACATCTGGATCTTGCCTGCAAGATAAATAATTCCGGCAAGGGATGCCGCTATGGTAAGTATAAATATTATCATCCACATCATGGGATTTTCTCCTTTGTAGTATATATGTTTTGTATTTCCCCAGAGCTGTGGCTCTGAGAGTTGTGCTTCTTGTTTATTTTCAGTTTCATGACTCTGGAAGTTGTACTTTTAGCATATCGTAAGTTGAGACTTTTTTCTACTATTTATTTTTGGATCGGGGTATATTTGCTTGTTTTGGCTTCTCATACCCCGCTTGCCTTTTCCACTGGGGTATATAGTATTATTTTTGCCTTTTAAGCTTGGCATTTTATCAATATACTGCTTTTACCACGCCCTAAAGCATGATAAAATAATAGTGTATTTGCGGTCAGACTACATAAAGTATGATGTCAGCTTTCACTTTAGTCAGCAGGCTGGCGTTCTAAAAATGCAGGAGGGAAAAATGTTTCAGATCAACAATTTATTTAACAACAAGAATATTCAGTGTGTATCCCAAATGGGACAGTTCTTCGTATGCGAGCACCAGAAGGATCTTTCTGTTTCTTCATCCAACGCAGAGACGGCTTATTTCTCAGCGGAAATGAATGTAAAGAGAAGACAGGTGCTGATTCAGCTCAACAATACCGGCTGCTTTCTTCAGGCAGGTGCCATGCAGTGGATGCTCGGCAATGTAAACATGAAGACAAATGTCACCGTAGGTAATTTCCTTGGTAAGGCAGCCAGTGCCGTTGTAACAAAGGAGACCATTGCCAAACCTGAATACACAGGTCAGGGTTATCTTATGTTAGAGCCTACATACAAACATATCATTCTTATCGACGTATCAAAATGGGGTCAGATTGTCCTTGACGACGGCTTGTTCCTGGCATGTGACAATACGCTCCAGTACAAAACTGTATCAAGGAAAAATCTTTCTTCTGCCGTTCTCGGTGGTGAGGGGCTCTTCAACTTAAGCCTTATAGGCAATGGTATCGCAGCCCTTGAAAGCCCGGTTCCACAGCAGGAGCTTATCCAGTTCAACCTTCAGGATGACGAGGTTAAGATTGACGGAAATATGGCGATCGCCTGGTCAGCAAGCCTTGACTTCACTGTTGAGAAATCCACCAAGAGTCTCATTGGATCAGCTATTTCCAAGGAAGGCTTTGTAAATGTATATCGTGGAACAGGTACCATTCTCATGGCACCTACAGCATAAACAGGAGGGATAGATCATGGTACAGCAGAACTTATTAAGCACTGAAAATGCAGTAATAAAATCCCAGCTTGGCGGTATGCAGGTCATTGAATATGCAAGGGATATGTCAGTAAGCCCCCTTACATCCAAAACTGAATACTTCATGGCGAAAATGAACGTAAACCGCCGCCAGCTTCTTCTTAACCTGAACGGAAACAGCTACACCATACAGGCCGGAGCCATGCAATGGATGAGCGGCAAGGTTCAGATGACATCAGATGTTAAGGGTGTGGGAAATTTCATAGGAAAAATGGTTTCATCAGCAGTCACAAAGGAAAGTGCCGTAAAGCCTGTGTATTCAGGTTACGGTCAGGTTATGCTTGAACCCACCTACAGACATTTGATCCTGACAAATGTTGCTGACTGGGGCGGTCAGATCGTTCTTGATGATGGTCTGTTTCTTGCCTGCGACAGCCAGCTTGAACAGAAGGTTGTATCAAGGACAAATATTTCATCGGCAGTCCTCGGCGGCGAGGGGCTCTTCAACCTGAGTCTCCGCGGCAACGGAGTATGTGCCCTTGAAAGTATCGTTCCCCTTGAGGAATTGATCCAGATAGACCTTCAGGATGATGTCCTCAAGATCGATGGAAATATGGCGATATGCTGGTCAGGAAGTCTTAATTTCTCTGTGGAGAAATCCACCAAGAGTCTTATTGGATCAGCCATCTCCAAAGAGGGCTTTGTAAATGTATATCGTGGAACAGGCCGTGTATGGATGGCACCGGTCCTTATGAGTGGCGGCTCAGCCGGCGTAAGCTCAGAAGCCAATGCAAATGAAACTGCCTCAGGAGGCCAGACCGGAACTGCAGCAGGAAAGAGTAATGTCATGGGCAAGGTAGAAACTGTGGGAAAGATACTTGATCTTTTCTCATGATCGGTCATGGTGAGGTACTCACTTCAAACATGGCTGATATATTGCTAAATCAATTCATACATTTAGTGAAATACATAAAATTAATTTTATGCCTTATTCAAAACACAGCTTACAACTTTAACTTCAATTAATTTTTTTAAATTTGTTCCAAAAATGGTAGAACCCCCGGGAAATAATTTCATTTCCCAGGGGTTCTCTGGCGGTTCCGCCAAAACATTATATCTTTAATCTTAGCTTTCACATAAGGTTCTATTCCATCGGGCAGGTTATGTGGAACATGGTTTCGCAGGCTCTGTGGATAAGCTCTGCCTGCTCGGTATCTGCCAGCTTGTAGAAAACTTCCTTTCCTTCTCTCCGGCTGTCCACAAGTCCGCTCTGCTTAAGGAGCTTCAGGTGATGTGACACTGCCGGATTGCTCATGTCCATTATCTCTGCTATGTCTCCCACGCTCACTTCCCTGTGGCACAGCAGCCATAATATCCTCAACCTGCTGCCATCGCTTATAAGCTTAAATACCTCTGCCACGGCGGCACAGTCATCAACAGACGGCATAGCCTTCTTCACTGCTTCACTGTCATTACCATGAGCTAATATATGTGTATATGTCATACGCACCTCTCTTTTATTGTTTCAGATCTTGATATGGTACCAAAACTTCTATCCGGTGTTTCAATTCTCATTCTGTCACTCAGACTTCCATTTGCCGTTTCAAGTTCTGTTCCTGACCTAAATCTCTCATCATCTGCCGTTTTTATCACTCTTTAAACTTCAATGCCCTTGTGGCGTTAAGTACTGCAAGGATCATAACTCCTACATCTGCAAATATCGCCCACCACATGTTCAGGAAACCGACTGCACCAAATCCGAGACATGCGAACTTGATAACCAGGGCAAATACTATATTCTGATGAACGATCCTTAAGGTCTTTCTTGATATCTTCATGGCTGTTGCGATCTTAGACGGATCATCATCCATAAGGACAACATCTGCTGCCTCTATGGCTGCGTCAGATCCGAGACCACCCATAGCAATTCCTATATCTGCTCTTGAAAGAACCGGAGCGTCATTTATTCCATCACCTACGAAGGCAAGCTTTTCCTTCTCACCCTTCTCGGAAATAAGCTTTTCAACCTCGGCAACCTTGTCTGCCGGAAGAAGCTCACTCTTTACAATGTCTATGCCAAGTTCATTTGCAACGGAATCTGCAACCTTCTTGGCATCACCGGTAAGCATTACCACATGCTCAACGCCATTTGCCTTAAGTTCGGAAACCATCTTGGCTGCTGTAGGCTTAACAATATCTGATATGAGGATGTAACCTGCATATACGCCGTCAACCGCAACATGAACCTCAGTTCCTGTCTTATCAGGGTTGAAGTAGCTTACTCCAAGCTTCTTCATAAGCTTGATGTTACCGCAGGCAACCTCCTTTCCCGATACATGGGCGATAATGCCGTGGCCTGCAACTTCCTCTATACCTGCCTCAGGAACCTCTGCAGGATCAATATCCTTGCCATAGGCTTCCTTAAGACTCTTGCTTATAGGATGGTTAGAATAATTCTCAGCATATGCTGCAAGCTTTAAAAGCTCATCCTCAGTGTACTTCTCAGCAGGCTTGATCTCTGTTACCTGGAACACGCCCTTTGTAAGAGTACCTGTCTTGTCGCACACAAGATACTTGGTCTGAGAAAGAATCTCAAGGTAGTTGGAACCCTTCACCAGGATACCCTTTGCTGAAGCTCCGCCGATACCTCCGAAGAAGCTTAACGGAATTGATATTACAAGGGCACATGGGCAGCTTATTACAAGAGTTGTGAGGGCTCTTATAACCCATTTGCTCCATGCTGCAGGATTTCCTATGATGATATTTATAACCGGTGGAAGCACTGCCAGTGCAAGGGCACCTATACATACTGCCGGTGTGTAATACTTTGCAAATCTTGTGATGAAGTTCTCTGAACGGGACTTCTTCATGCTGGAGTTCTCCACCAGCTCAAGGATCTTGGATACTGTCGAATCTCCAAATGGCTTTGTGGTCTTTATCTTAAGCACACCCGACATGTTGACGCAGCCACTGATAACCTCGTCTCCTGCCTTCACCTCTCTTGGAAGGCTTTCACCTGTAAGTGCACTGGTGTTAAGTGTTGAGGTTCCTTCTACAACCTCGCCGTCGATAGGCACCTTCTCACCAGGCTTAACAACTATCACTGTTCCGATCTCAACATCATCAGGATCAACCTGTACCAGTTCGTCGCCCTCATAGACATTTGCATAGTCAGGTCTTATGTCCATAAGGTCTGATATATTTCTACGGCTCTTGCCAACGGCGTAGCTCTGGAACAGCTCACCGATCTGGTAGAACAGCATAACCGCTGTACCTTCCACATACTCTCCAAGGGCAATGGCACCAACTGTTGCTATTGCCATAAGGAAGTTCTCGTCGAACACTTCTCCATGGAATATACCAAGCACCGCTTTCTTTAATATATCATAACCAATGATAAAGTACGGAACAAGGTAGCACACCAGCTCTATGTATTTATTCACATCTGCAAATTGGAATGTGATCCTTAAGCCCACAACAAGGATTGCAGATATTATTACTCTTATTAAAACCTTTTTTTGTTTTCTGGTCATAACATTTACTCCTTTCCATTTTAACAGAAAAAACAGGCTTGCCCTGATAGTAATACAGGCTCACGTGATGGTGAGCCTGCAGGGTAGGGGGTATTTCTGTTAAGTCCTGTCTTACAGGAAAATCTCACAGTCAGGCTCAACCTTTCTGCAAGCCTTAAGTACATCCTTCATAACCTTGGCTTCATCAACGCCATCTTCAAATTCAACACTCATCTTCTGTGCCATGAATGCTACTGTTGCGTCCTTTACACCGCTTACCTTCTTTGTTGCCTCTTCCATCTTTGCCGCACAGTTTGCACAGTCAACTTCGATCTTGTACTTCTTCATGTCGTTTCTCTCCTTTTAGATTATATTTTTATTATATTATTTCTATATAGATAATATGGCTTAAACATCTCTTTTGTTTTAACCTATGAACATTTAAACATATATTTAATTGAATGTCAACATATATTTTATATTATTTGAAAATTTGTTTTTCTATAAAGAAAATGCAGCATATGCCAAAATACATATGCTGCACCCGGATCAGAAGCATAGGGAGTGGAAAAGCTATTCTGATCCGCAAAGGAGTACAATATGAAAAAAAAATTTCTAATTGCCGTTAATTATTATCTAAAGCTTAAAGAATGCATATATACGCTTCTTTAAATCTGTATTGTTTTTCACAAATACCATAACACCCTGAAGGATGTTATATATTCTGGCTGACTTATCAATGAGGCTCTCCGACATCATATCAATGCCGTTGTCATAGCTTAACTCTTCCACGGTCTCGGATATCTCAAGTGCATTTGACATACGGGTCGGATCAAGATTTTCCACCCGCTCGCCTTTGCCGGTGAGCATAAGCTTCGACTGCTTCAGGTGGGTATCCGCCTCGTCAAATCCCACACGGGTAAGTCTCATGTAATCACACATATATGTGTAATATCCAATAACATCATCGCCTACAAAGTCTGTATGATAACTAAGTATCCTCTTGATCTTCCTTACAAGGAGCCTGATGATGAATACCAGTATCACAACAGCTAAAAGTGATGCCAGGAACAGAACTATCCACTTGACGTTATCCATGGACAGTATAGCTGAGGAATCTACAGCTCCGTAATTCTGGGTATCATCTGTTCCGTCTCCGAAGAAGTACTGACCGAATCTTGTCCAGAAGTCATCCTGTTCTTCCTCGTCGCCTGCCGGCGGTGTGGTCTCTGCCACCTGCCATTTGCCGTCTATGTACACCTCAACCCATGCGTGAGCCGACTCATCTGTCACATCAACCACCATTACATCGGTTCTGCCAAGCTGATTCTCTCCAGTGAAATAATCATCATATTCCTTGCTGTTATTGTTATATCCATAATACTCATTAAAAAGCTTTCCGTCAAGGACTCCGTTATAATCCACCGCATATCCTTCACAATATCTTGCAGGAATACCATAGTAACGGAATATAAGGGTGGCTGCCGACGCAAAATGTGCACACAGCCCCTTCTTTGTGGTGGTAAGGAAATAGTTCACATAGTCCTCTCCTGAGGGTGTTGCCCCCGGATGTATGGTATATGGGAAGTTCTCCTCAAAGTACGCTGTAACCTGCTGTACTATCTCTTCGTCGGTTCCTCCGAAGCCCGCCTCCCTGCAGAACCTTTCTATAACTGCCCTGTTGGCCTCCGGGATATCAAGATAAGAATCCTTTATCTGTGCCTTGCTGTCCGCCTCATAGCTGTAATCCGGATAGTAGATATATGACTTAGCCTGACCTCTCTGGATACCACTCTTGTTCTTGTATCCGCTTTCCAACCCGCTGTCCCAAAGGGTGTAATAAGGCATGTAAAAGTAGTTGGTATTTGCAGCTATATTAATAACTTCCATCTTGCCATGAGCAGCCTCGTCTGTCTTGTCAAGAACTGTAGCTGTGGTAGTGGCATTTCCTGCCACACGAGGCAGAGGATACATGCTATCCTCGTCCTTCTCCCAGTGATCCACGCTGTATCTGTCGCCTACAAACGCCTTAAGGTATATGGTATCTGTGCTGTATGGGGTAAATATCAGCTCAAGATCCGGTTCACCGTCTGTTATGACTGACGAAACTCCGCCAAGCTGTCCCTCTGCTATACCACCTGTATTCGGTCTGTTCCTTAAAGCCTCAAAACCGTACATTATAAGGTTTCCAAGAGGCTCCTCTATCTTTGCCTTTACTGAGCTGTTCTTAAATCTGTAGGTAAAATTATCAGAAGGATAAACCACGTTTACAATGCCAAGCACCAGCAATATTATGCCGAGAAGCACGCCGGTTATCTGGGCGGCTATCTTTCCTGATTGTGTATATCTTATTGTCTTCAGTCTGCCCTTCTTTTCCGTGGTGTCAAACTGTCTGTCGTCAAAGACCAGCTTGTAATGCCTGCTGCCCTTTAAGGCGATAACCCCGAATATTCCGGCACATAAAAGTATTACATACAAAACATCCGGCTCAAGTCTGAAGAAAAGAGGAAGTATGAACACCGGCACACCCATCAGGACTGCCGCTGTGATACTCATATAAGTTGACAGGAATATATTCAGTACGATTATCTCTATGCTGCTGACAAATATAGCTGCTATAGGTACTGTCACTGCCCTGTTTCCTACGGACTCGGAGAACACCTTAACATCATCAACCATGAAATAGTCGGTGATCTTGTTCAGGAGTTCGTTGACCATGGCGTAAAATCCACTATTTGCATAGGACTTAAGCAGGAATATGGCAAGAATGAATATGACAAAGTATGAAACATAGCCTATATCCCGAAGCCAGATCTTTCCTGTCCTGAACAGGTTACTGAAATACGCGGCAATGGCAGCGTCATCAATAAACAGCACCAGCATGTGATAGTTAAGTCCCACACATGACAGAACACCGCCTACGCTTCCGAACACTATCAGTACTTCAAGTATTCCTCTTACCAGCACTTCCTGGTATCTTGCCATCCTGGTCATCTGTACCGACTCTGCAAGGGTTATTCCCTGACATACATTGATCTTCTGTTTTTCCTCTGTTTTTTTTAATATTCCCATTTCTCTTCCGTTTCTACTCACAGATACAGCCTTCGACCGTATCCTTATAAGTAAATACTGTTACCCCGTTTTCTGCGTCCCGTCTTCCGATAGTCATGAACCTTGATCCCTCGTTCATGAGTCTCTTCATAATGGTGGTTCCAAGCTTCGCGTCAACATAGTAACGCTCGTAGAAGATCTTCTCCATTGTCTCTTCAAGGTCTGCCATATTGTCTATGACAGCCTTCTTCATATCCTGATCGTCTACACTCCACCAATATATACTGAATGGAACATTCTGTCTGATCATGTAATCGGCCATTCCATACATTGCACATAAAATATCATTTAATATCATGTCAACATCATTTGTAAGCTCCACCAGAACCATCAGTTCATCGGAAGAGAGGCTCACTCTTTCCTTTACCATGATATTATTTTCTTTTGCCGACAGCTTCCAGTGTATGTTCTGGAGCTTGTCTCCCGGTATGTACTCTCTTATGTCGGATACCTCAGTGAAATCATTTCCCTTCTTGCGGCTTTCCTCCGACTCAGTCATACCTGCACTTATAGCTGCATTGTCCGGCATAACCGAAAGTGCTGTATCAGGAAGTATAGTGTATTCCTTGCTGACACCCACCTTTCTCTTAAGTCTCACAAATCCGAACCAGTCCATTATGGTCATGTCCGGTATTGAGGCTTTTATTATGCCTATATATTCACTTGATAACTGGTATTTAACTTCATTTGTCCCTCTTATAAAGGCAGGGACATTAAGAACATGGGTTCCTGCGGACATGAAGAAATTATTCTCTACATCCACATTCATAAATACGTTTAAAACCGGGATAAAGCTTTTATTGGTGACCTTTACCCGGAGAAGAAATGGCTCGTTGATGTTCAGCTTCTCATTTGCACCTTCTATGGCAACATCTACACATCTTATGGCTACTGCCGCAGATATTACGGATACCAGCGGAAGCACCAGCAGCAATATCATTATCACCATGTTGAAATATGAGTGAAGGAAGAGCAGCATGAGCAGGTTCAGAATAAATATGACAATATATTTAATTATGTTTCTGGTTTTTATCATCTTTCTTCCTCCGGTATTGAACATCAGCATTTCCTGTTTTCTATGTTCTTGGTACTTTTATGTTTTTCTTTATCTCTGTAAGTGCCTCGGACACCCCAAAGCCATTTGCCCTTGCTTTGGTCGAAAGCTTAACTCTGTGTCCTAACACATCGTCAAGGATAAATGCGATATCTCCCGGTGTGACATATTTTCTGCCCTCGATAACAGCAACGGCTCTGGACAGTCTTAGGATGGCATTTGCACCTCGTGGACTTGCACCCAGACTGAAATACTCGCTGCTCCTTGTGGCTTCCACGATATCCACAATATATTCTATTATGGAGTCATGTACCGGAAGGCTGTTTGCCTTGTCCTGCAGGTCTATCAGCTCTTCCTTTGATATTACCTGGGCAACGCTGTTTATAGGATTGAACTCCTGTCCCTTAAGGATTGCTATGGCAGCCTCATGGGAAGGGTATCCCATGGTGAGACGTATTGTAAATCTGTCCAACTGGGATTCAGGAAGCATCTGGGTTCCTGCGGAGCCTATGGGATTTTCTGTTGCTATGACTGTAAATGGTCTTGGAAGATCCCTTGTCACTGCGTCAACAGTCACATGCTTCTCCTCCATCATCTCAAGCAGTGCAGCCTGGGTCTTAGGGGAGGTTCTGTTTATCTCATCTGCCAGGAACAGGTTGCAGAAGGCTGAGCCTTCACGGTATTCAAAGTCTCCTGTCTTGGCGTTGTACATTGAGAAGCCCATTATATCACTTGGAAGTACGTCCGGTGTGAACTGGACGCGGTTGTAATCCATGGACAGGGTTCTTGCAAATGCTGTTGCCATGGTGGTCTTTCCAACTCCCGGAATATCCTCAAGAAGAATATGTCCCCCGGCAATTATGGTTGCCAGCACCTTTTTAATTATCTCATCTTTTCCTTTTATTACTTTTCCTACTTCAGCGATTATGGTATCTGCTGCAGACGTCATGTGATTCCTCCTCTTCGTTGAAAATCATCCTATAATTTTCCCCATCAACATTTGTAGCCTTACAGATAACATCACTTTTGAAAAGCATACCATACTTACACCTATATTGTATACTAAAAATGATGTAATCCAAGAGGTAACTCATCGACATAATTCGACATTTTTCGACAAATCCATGTCGAAAGCCTCTTTTATTGAACCAATATTTTTATTTTTTAGATCATTTGAAGATCATACGAAAGTTTTCTTTCAATTTTTTTCATATAATCTTTCATTTTCTTTTTATTTTCTTCATGAGATCAAGTCTGACCTGTCTCTTATACTTCTGTCTTAATGTGATATTACAAAACGCACCCCATTTGTTATACATAAAGAAACCATATACAAGGGACAGATTGGCCGTTCCAAGCTTGTCCTTGGTGGTCATGCAATATCTGTGTCCACCAACTTTTGGCTTGTTGCCATTCTTGATAAATGCAATGAAATCCTTTTCTGTTTTGATACAGGACGGAAGCAATGTATAGCCCATTCCTATGCAGTCTACGTTATGAGCGTCACTGCCGCCTACAACCGGCAGCCCGTGTTCATGGGCGATGAGCCTTGCAATATAGTTATCCTGCTCGTCTTCACAGGCGTTATAGCCCTCCATGAAATCAAGGAATTTTATATACCATCTGTACAACGTCACAAAGCTCTTTCTTGTGGACAGGAAACTTAAGAACTTCTCTCCGCAGGGATGGGCAGGTCCCAGCACGCCGCCGCAACCGTGTACCAGTCTGATGAGGTTGAACAGTGAAAGTCCCCTGTGCTCCAGGAGCTTGAACATTGACTCCGGGGCGTCCTCCGGAAGCACCACCAGAAAATGTCCGTATTCAAAGGTATCATATTCAATTCCTCTTAATACAACGAAATCCTTTATCTTATCGGGATCATCCCGGTATGCCCTGTATCCGCCATAGCTGTCATGGTCTGTTATGAGCATACCTCCAAATCCTTTTTTCTTTAATTCTGCTGCAAATTCTTTAACCTTTACTGCGCTGTCTACGGAACCCTCTGATGTATGGCAGTGCATATCAAATTTCACGTATTCCATTTTGTCCTCCTTGACAACAACCCGGACTAAGCCCCTTTTACCTTTTAAAGTATATCTATATACTCTCCGGCAAGAGCCTTGTTCATACTTCTTACTGCACAGAACTTACCGCACATACTACAGGTATCACCGTGGTCGTCCTCCGGTGCTCTGCTGTCTCTTATTGCTTTGGCAGTCTCAGGATCTATGGCACATGCATACTGAGCGTCCCAGTCAAGTACTCTTCTGGCATCCGCCATCTTGTCATCTATATCTCTTGCATGTGGTATTCCCTTTGCTATATCTGCTGCATGGGCTGCTATCTTTGACGCTATTATTCCCTGCTTTACATCATCTACGTTTGGAAGTGCCAGGTGCTCTGCAGGTGTTACATAGCAGAGGAAGGCTGCTCCGTTCATGGCTGCAACTGCTCCGCCGATGGCACTTGTAATGTGGTCGTAGCCCGGTGCAATATCTGTAACCAATGGTCCAAGTACATAGAACGGTGCTCCCATACAGATGGTCTGCTGCACCTTCATATTTGCAGCGATCTGATCAAGAGGTACATGTCCAGGTCCCTCTACCATAACCTGTACATTGTGTGCCCACGCACGCTTTGTAAGCTCTCCAAGTCTTACAAGCTCCTCTATCTGGCACACGTCTGTGGCGTCTGCAAGGCAGCCCGGTCTGCAGGCGTCTCCAAGGGATATTGTCACGTCGTATTCCTCGCATATGTCTAAGATCTCATCAAAGTACTCGTAGAACGGATTTTCCTCTCCTGTCATGCTCATCCATGCAAATACAAGGCTTCCTCCACGGCTTACTATGTTCATCTTTCTCTTATGCTTCTTGATCTGGTCTATGGTCTTTCTTGTTATTCCACAATGAAGTGTAACGAAATCCACACCATCCTCTGCATGCATACGGATAACGTCTATGAAATCCTTGGCAGTAAGGGTTGCCAGATCTCTCTGATAGTGTATTACGCTGTCATATACAGGAACTGTTCCTATCATGGCAGGGCACTCACTGGTGAGCTTTCTTCTGAATGGCTGAGTATTTCCATGGCTTGAAAGATCCATGATGGCTTCTGCTCCCATGTTGACTGCACTCATTACCTTTTCCATCTCTATGTTGTAATCCTTACAGTCTCTTGACACTCCAAGATTTACATTGATCTTTGTTCTAAGCATGCTGCCCACGCCCTCAGGGTTAAGGCACTTGTGGTTTTTATTTGCACAGATAGCAACCTTTCCTTCTGCTACCAGCTTCATAAGAGCCTCTGTAGTCATGCTTTCCTTATTGGCAACTGCTTCTAATTCAGGGGTTACTATACCCTTTCTTGCAGCATCCATCTGTGTTGTGTATTCTCTCATGTTACTCCTCCGATCGTACTTTCTTTATTTTATCCGGTGCAGCTGACCCCTTAGTGATCGCTGCACCCACATCCACATTTTTTCTCGTGGTGGTCATCCTCACATATGCATTTTTCTACGTTATGATCGTCGCACCCGCATTTGCATTTTTCCTTACATTTGTCGCATACTCCGTAGATTATGGAGTTGCAGCACTGTATGGTAAATCCATGATGAGTCTGTATATGCCCTGCGATCTCCTTCATAAAGCCACATTCCAGATGTATTATCTGTCCACACTCCACGCATTGCAGGTGAAGGTGCTCCATACATTTGTGGCTGTCGTCTATATACTGATATACTGCCTGATTTGCCCCCTGATCGGTGTATTTGATCAGTGTACCGTCCTGGGACAATCTGTCCAGATATCTGTAAATGGTACTCAGGTTCACCTCGTGGTGCTCTTCCTTCAGATATCTCTCAATATCTCCGGCACTGACGGTCCTGTCCCTGCTTGCCTTAAGAAATTCCAATATCCGCTTACGGCTCGCCGTGTTATATGCCATCTTCTTCATCTCCTGTTCTCATGAAACCCTTTAAACCGGCTTCCATTATCACGCCTTAAAATATCACTCCAAGATACTCGATCAGCACGCCCCAGATCACAGCCATGATATACATACCTGCCATTATGGCTATATTCTCCTTAGGGTGTCTGTTCAGTCTCCAAAGCACCAGGATACCTACGCCTGCGTTCACCAGAAGTCCTGTCATCATGGCACCTGCTCCAATAACCTTCTGGAGATACAGCTCAGTGATGACAACTGATGAGGCACAGTTAGGGATCAACCCCACAAGTCCTGCCACCAGCTCTGAAACTACAGGTATATCTGAAAATAGCTTTGTCAGGGTGTCTTCACCTATCCAGGCTATGATTCCGTTTAATATAAGAGATATGATGAAAATATATACGAATATCTTCAACGTGTGTTTTAAGGCAGCCTTGAACACGCCATCGTGGCAGTCACAATGCTCTTCCTCGCAGACCACATGGATATCCATATCATCATGCTTCTTTTTTATGAACATCCAATATATTAATTCTACAATAAATCCTGATACTATGGCAATAACAACCTTTGTTCCGAGTATCTTTATTATTGTTTTTACCGGCACATCCTCGGATATGAGTATCGGCAGCATTTCATCTGAGGTTGAGAAGAACACTGCAAATATGGTTCCAAGGGATATTACTCTTCCGGCATAAAGGCTCGAGGCTGCTGCCGAGAAGCCACACTGGGGCATAATTCCCAGAAGCCCTCCTATTATAGGACCTGTTTTATCTGCTTTTTTTATAAGTCCAACGGTCTTTCCGCCGGTGCTGTGCTCTAATGCTTCCATCGCCAGATACGTCAGTAACAGGAAGGGAAGCAGCTTTATACTGTCCAGTGCTGTGTCTAATAAAATCTCTCTCATAATACCACCTTTTTTTAGCTGTCGAAAATCGTTACAATCTGGAACATCGGCCATTTTAAATTTTTTCTTCGAAAAAATAGGGCCGACGCTACATAACGATTTCTTTGAAATCGTTACAATATGCAAATCACTTGCATTTCTGTATCATTATAGCCTATAGGCTTCGATTGTCAAGGGAATTATGGGGAAAAAAAAGCACCCCGAAGAATATTCATTCCCCGGAATGCTTCTTTATATATGAGATTTCATCAAAAATCTTTAGAATTTTTCAAAATCTTATAACTGTGGACCTGCAGCAACAAGAGCCTTACCAGCTTCATTTGTTGTGTACTTTGTGAAGTTCTTCTGGAATCTCTCTGCAAGATCCTTAGCCTTTGTCTCCCACTCTGTTGGATCAGCGTATGTGTCACGAGGATCAAGGATTCCTGAATCTACTCCTGGAAGCTCTGTTGGAACTTCGAAGTTGAACATAGGAATTGTCTTTGTAGGAGCTGTCTTGATGTCACCGTTAAGGATAGCGTCGATGATACCTCTTGTATCCTTGATTGTGATTCTCTTGCCTGTTCCGTTCCATCCTGTATTTACAAGGTATGCCTTAGCGTTGTTAGCCTTCATCTTCTTAACGAGCTCCTCACCGTACTTTGTTGGGTGAAGCTCAAGGAATGCCTGACCGAAGCATGCTGAGAATGTAGGTGTTGGCTCTGTGATTCCTCTCTCTGTACCTGCAAGCTTAGCTGTAAATCCTGAAAGGAAGTAGTACTGAGTCTGCTCTGGTGTAAGGATTGATACTGGAGGAAGTACTCCGAATGCGTCTGCTGAAAGGAATATTACGTTCTCTGCAGCAGGACCTGCTGAAACGCCATTTACCTTTGAAGCGATCTTCTCAATGTGGTCGATCGGGTATGATACACGAGTATTCTCTGTTACGCTCTTATCATCGAAATCGATCTTTCCGTCTTTATCAACTGTAACATTCTCAAGAAGAGCATCTCTTCTGATAGCGTTGTAGATGTCTGGCTCTGATTCCTTATCAAGGCCGATAACCTTAGCGTAACATCCACCCTCGAAGTTGAATACGCCGTTGTCATCCCAGCCGTGCTCATCATCACCGATAAGAAGTCTCTTAGGATCTGTTGAAAGTGTTGTCTTACCTGTTCCTGAAAGACCGAAGAAGATAGCTGAGTGCTTACCTTCCATATCACAGTTAGCTGAGCAGTGCATTGAAGCCATTCCCTTAAGTGGAAGGTAGTAGTTCATCATTGAGAACATACCCTTCTTCATCTCTCCGCCGTACCATGTGTTAATGATAACCTGCTCTCTGCTTGTGATGTTGAATGCTACGCATGTCTCTGAGTTAAGACCTAACTCTGCGTAGTTCTCAACCTTAGCCTTTGAAGCATTGTATACTACGAAGTCTGGCTCAAATGTCTTGAGCTCTTCCTCTGTTGGTCTGATGAACATGTTTGTTACAAAGTGAGCCTGCCAAGCAACCTCAACGATGAAACGAACTGCCATACGTGTGTCAGCGTTAGCACCACAGAATGCATCAACTACATAAAGCTTCTTGTTTGAAAGCTCCTTCTTAGCGATGTCCTTAACAACTGCCCATGTACTCTCTGTCATTGGGTGGTTATCGTTCTTGTATGCGTCTGATGTCCACCATACAGTGTCCTTTGAGTTCTCATCCATAACGATGTACTTATCTTTAGGTGAACGTCCCGTGAACACACCTGTCAT
>JBNMGN010000014.1:0-62746 GCA_050872265.1 Coprococcus sp. | reverse complement strand
CGCGGGGTGGAGCAGTCTGGAAGCTCGTCGGGCTCATAACCCGAAGGTCATAGGTTCAAATCCTGTCCCCGCTACTAATTGCATTTAATGCAATATACAAAAGAAAAAAACACATGCCCAGATAGCTCAGTTGGTAGAGCAGAGGACTGAAAATCCTCGTGTCGCTGGTTCGATTCCAGCTTTGGGCATTGAATTTAAAAGCCTAAAACCTTGAAAAATCAATGGTTTCAGGCTTTTTTCTTTGCCGCAAAACAGGGTTTAGGGGCAAAATAGGGGCAAAAATTTTTTGTTATGAAATGAGAGTGATTGTATCCAGCGTTTTGTTGTCAGACTGAATTGTCTGTTGTGTTACATGAATGTATATATCCTGTGTGATATCGCTCTTACTGTGCCCTAGCCTTCTTGCAATCTGATCAGGGGTCATACCTGCTGCCGCCAATAGTGAAGCATGGGTGTGACGTAGCTTGTGTGGTGATATTCTGTGATCCAATACGGATATAGACTTATTCTTCAGGTATGCGGCATATGCGTCATGAGATACATATGAGCCTGTCCTGATATCAGGAACAAAGAGGTCGCTTGTAATATTACCGTGCAACATTAAAGTTTCATTTCTCCAAAGCCAATACTGTTTGATTGTGATTGTCAATTCCGGCTGTATATGTATGTCCCTTACTGAGTTGTCCGTCTTTGGTGTCGTGACAACATCATTAATGCTGTCATATGTTTTATTAATATGTATTGTATGCTTGGTCAAATCTACATCTTCAATGTTTAGAGCTGCCAGCTCTCCAAATCTCATTCCGGTCAATATGAGGAGCTTTGTAACATAGTACCACTGCCACATGTTCTTTAATTGCATGTAGGAAAGTAGTTTATCAATCTCAGCCGGCTCCAGGTATTTTTCTTCTGTAGCTTTCTCTTGGGACTGATCTGTAAAATATTCCAGTTTACTGATTAATCTATAGTTATCATGATAATCATTTTTATATCCCCAATTAAGCATGGCTTTAAAGCGAGTAATATATGTATTGATAGTTGATATAGGTTTTCCGCTTGCAAGTAGCCTATTATTAATGTACTGTGCGGTAAGGTTGTTCACTATAGCATTTTCATCAAGAAGACTTATAACAGAGCTTATAATAATGTAGTTCCTCTTGGTGGTTGATTGCTTGAAGGTCACACATTGAGCTTCGTGATATGCCTTGTGTAGCTCTGCAAGGGTTATTTTCCTATCAATAGACGTTTCATTAATTGCCTGTTCAATCTTGGCATTGAGGATCCTCATTGCTTTGTTTTTGTTCTGCGGGGTGTCTTTAGGCATAGTTACTGTTATTTTCTTCACTTTCTCCGTAAGTGGATCTGTGTACCTTTCGCAGTACTTGACTGTTCCATTCTTCTGCATTTCACACCACATAGTATTCCTCCTATTCTAAAAATAGGCATAAAAAATAAGCCTATCAAAAGTGGAAGGCTTATGGTATAATGTGTTTTGATGATGTGTTATTCATAAGCCTTCGGTTTGTGGGTAACTATCCTCCGGGTGCTGGTAACACCTGGGGGATTTTTTATTTTGACAAATACCTAAAATGTTGTATAATGTACTTAACAAGACAGCCGAGCGATAGATACGACCTATCCGTCCGGCAAACATGACCAAAGTAAAACACCTCGTATGCTTGTCAGGCCGAGGTGTTTTTCTTATTTTCTATAATTCAGAATTGCTACAATAAGTATCGCAACGGTTAATATAACCATGAATTCCTCATATGTACTCATAAGGCACCACTCCTTTCCAAGACTCGAACGGATATGGTGTAACACCCCTCAGCTGCCCGATTAAATACATTATTCAATTTTTAGGTATGTAATAAGCTGGTTAATCCTTTTATTTAAAAGCGTTAAAGGAGTCTATAACAGCCTGGTCAACATTGCCGTTGCTGAATATAAGGACGTATGGACCATTGATTGCAGATACAGTAAGACCACTTACGCTATTTGTATTTACTATCTCCTGGTATGTGTCAGATGTCATATCGTACTCATATACTTCCACATCAGAGTCAAGATACTTGAAACCATTTATAGCACCAATATATGTATAGAAGGTTTCTTCTGTAGAGCCGGTAACAACTCCCTGATCTAAGAGATACTGTGCCAGATCCTCTATGGTGCCCTGAGGTGTCTCGGCTTCTGTAGGAGCTTCTGTAGTGCTTGCTTCAGTTGTATCTTCTTCTGTAGGTGCAGTAGTGGTTGCTTCGGTTGTTACAGTCTCTGTGGTGGCGGTAGTAGTGGCATTGGAAGTGTCATTGGAACCACAACCTGCAAGAGATAATGTTAATGTTGATACAGCCATAATTGTTAATAGTTTCTTTTTCATGTAATATTCCTCCTAAGTATATAATGAATTTTAAAATTTTCCTCTTAATTCTATGACCTTGCCAATTATTCGCACTGGCTTAGTCTCTATAGTTTCTTTGTCAAAGAACATCGGAGCATAAGCAGGATTGTTGGATATAAGCTCTAGCCCATCTCTGTACTTCCTGAGACGCTTGCAAACGGCATCATCACCATTTACAAGGGCAATTACAGTATCGCCATTCTCAGCATCTTCCTGTTGCTTAACGATGACAACATCACCATCCACAATACGAGGCTCCATACTGTCACCTTTAATCTTTAATGCAAAGAAGTCTCCAGTTTTAGCAATATCCTCGGATATTTCCTCTGTGTCAATGATCTCAGTGATAGCATTTATTGGTATGCCTGCAGCGACACGACCGAGGACATTGATAGAAATCCCTGCACGTTGTGATTTTGTGCGTTCTTCTACTAAATCAGATTTTTCTATTCCAAAATAATTAGCCATCAATTCTATTTTATCAATTCTAGGATATGTACGAGCATGCACCCAGTCGGAAAAAGTAGACATGCTAAACCCCAGTGTTTGGCATATTTCAGTTTGTGATATGCCGTTTTGATTGAGATAAAATCTTATGTTGTTTGCCATAATTTCTTTATTTCCAAGTGAACTCATGGATCCACCTCCTCATGAAGTTATTGTACGGCAAAAGCGGAAATAAATCAACGGAAAATGAAAAAAATTCGGAAAAACCGTTGACAATTCGGTTAAACCGAACTATACTGGCACCATACTTTGGGCATCTTTTTTTTTCTAAAAATTTAATACGCCGATGTGGCTCAATTGGCAGAGCAGCTGATTTGTAATCAGCAGGTTATCGGTTCGAGTCCGATCATCGGCTTATAGAGGATCTCTTAGGATTAAGTCTTAAGAGATCTTTTTAATTGTAAGATAATGAGGAAATCATGCTATAGAACAAAACGAGTTGATATAAAGGTTTCGTTATGTCATGGCGATCCTTTTTAAAGAAAAATTCAAAATGACCAATATTCTGAATTTAAAATAAGACAGTGATAATAATTCGTCGAAATCTCCATGAAATCGGTATAATATTAGGGTTGATTTTTTGACAGGATGATTATAATATCATATGTGTTATAAATGGAAAGTGGAATACATCGTTACAAAGAAAAGCATGCCATCACTTTGTGAGGCATGCCAATAAACGTGAGGTGATTTGATGAACAATATTTTACAGGAAATGACAAGTAAATCTCTTAATGAGGCTATGGCGGACTTCGCAGAGAAGGTGCCTGCACAATACAGATCCGGGTACTTTGAAGCTATGGTGGACAAGTGGGGCTATGATGAGGTTATCGGCGGACTTGCGGAGAAATACTGGTTTAATGTAGATGAGATCGCCAGGGTTATGAAAGATGTGGACAGATACAACAAGCCTCTGGATAATAACAAAACACCTAAAACAATAGTTACATATTACAGGAACATTACAAATGGCGGTGCCCAGCGAGTTGTTGTGCTGCTGTGTAATATATGGGCTTCTATGACGGACGAACAGGGAAATAAAAAGTACAATGTAATACTTGTTACAGACAATGGTCCGGAAGAGAATGAATACGAGTTAAATGCCGACGTGAAGAGAGAATACATTCCTTCATATAAGGTAGAAAAACGAGAATATCTTAAGCGAATGAAGGCGATAAATGATCTCCTCGATAGAAATAATGTCGATGTATTTATATCCAATATGTTCACACAGCATTGTACATTGTGGGATCTGCTGACTGTAAAGAGTCATCCTTCAAGACCGGCATTTGTTCTTCATGTTCATAACTTTACCTGTATGCCATATGGACTTCAGGGATGTGAGGCAGACTCGCTTCAATATATATATGGTTTGTGTGATGGCATAGTTACCTTGTCACTAACAGATGAAATTTACACTCGGGTATATAACAAAAAAACAAAGTTTATAAATAATCCACTTACATTTAACGTGAGTGATATAAAAGTTAGTTGCTATTCACCAAATAAAATAGTATGGGTGGCAAGAATTGATGATATAAAAAGGCCTCTTGATCTGATTCCGGTCATGAAGCTTGTGACAGAGGAGATGCCTTATGTAAAACTTACTGTAGTAGGAAAAGGAAAAAGTGAGTTGGAGGCAGAATTAAGAAAACTTATAAAGGAAAATCATCTGGAGAAAAACATGGAGTGTGTAGGCTTTACCATGGATGTGGGAAGATATTACTCAGACGCCTCTCTGTTCATTAGTACATCATTTAGTGAGGGATATCCAATGACATTTTATGAGGCACAGGCATATGGATTGCCTGTGGTGTGCTATGATATGCCATGGCTTGAGGTAGAGGAAGCCGGAGAAGGTATAGTTAGCGTTCCTCAGCAGGATTATGTCTTTATGGCACGTACTATTGTAGATATATTGAAGGACAGGGATAGAAACATCAGGCTTGGAAATGACAGCAGAGAGCATGTAGAGAAATTGGGACGCATGGATATTGGCGAGACCTGGGCAGACTTTTTTGAAGGAATTTATGGTGATGAAGATTATTTTGCAAATGATCTAAGTGCTGATACATATAGGGACAAGCTGAAAATACTTATTACTCATCTTACAGGGTACCAGCAGCAGGCAAAGTATGATATAAAGAACCACAGGAGCAGAGAGCTTGAAGTGGCATTTTCAGACAAGAAAGACATATATGATAAGCTCCAGCAGGCGTATGCAGAAAAGTCTGAAATAAATGCCAAGCTTAAACAGACCTATGAAGAAAAATACGAGATAAACGCCAAGCTCCAGCAGACCTATGCGGAGAAATCCGAGTTAAATGAGAAGCTTCAACAGACCTACGCAGAGAAATCCGAGTTAAATGAGAAGCTCAAACAGACTTATGCAGAGAAGTCTGAGATAAATGCCAAGCTTAAGCAGGCGTATGAGGACAAGACTGCGCGAGGTGAGCGTATAAAGGAGCTTGAGGCTGAACTGGCGGCTATCAGGGGATCTGTTGGATACAAGCTCATGAAGGGTGTCAGACTGGTGCCGGGTAATACAAAGAAACACGAGGAGTAGGTGAAAAATATAAGATAAGAGCACAGGATGATTGCGGTGTTGCCATTAAAGCTGGCACGCTGCAGCACCTGTGCTTTTTTATGGTAACGAGGAAAGTGCCATATGCTTGGTACCATTTTTAAATTTTATGATTGTAAATTTTCAAAAGTTTACCTGAAGCTTGACGGTGATAGATTTACATGGGAAAATGTTGGTATAGTGTCAAACAGCGGGGGAGGAATCACATGCTTTTATACATGAATATGAAACAGCTTGGAAAACGAAGAAATACTGTGGACAAAGTGCCATTTGAATATGAGGCGGAGCCGGAGACTTTACGGGAGCTTATAACAGAGACGGTGAAGATATGTGTCAGGGGATACATAGAGCGTATGGACAGTGGAGAAGCTGTCCTTACAAATGATCATATAGATGACATGGCACAGATCGGCAAGATAGCATTTGGCATAGTGTACGGACAGAAAAAGCCTGATGTATCGAAAGCTGTGGAGACGGCTGTAACAGGCTTTGAAGATGGCTTGTTCAGAGTGTTCCTGGGGAGTGATGAGC
This sequence comes from Coprococcus sp., assembly GCA_050872265.1. GTDB lineage: Bacteria > Bacillota > Clostridia > Lachnospirales > Lachnospiraceae > Coprococcus. Next base: position 56,723 of record JBNMGN010000014.1, on the reverse strand, counting down.
TTACGGAATTGGACGAAAAGGTTACATTTGCAGAGGGAGACGAGATCACGTTCATCAGACTTACAATGTTAGCCGGAAGAATATGGTAGAGAAATGCCAGAAGGAAAATATCGAAAGGGGTTACGCATGGGAGAAGATAAGAAGACAAAGCTTGAGAGGGAAGCAGAGAAAAATCTTGCAAGGGACGTAAGAAGCGCATACAAGGAAAGGTCAAATGAACTTAAGAAGTCATACAGCACGGAGGTTCAGAAGATCATTGAAGAAACCAGCAGATATAATGGGGCGGCTAACCTCACCGAAACAGGAAAGAAGCTGGAGAAATTTCTTAAGAAAGAGGGCAACCGTCCATCAGATTTCTTCAGATCCGAAATAAAGAATATGCCGGGCTGGATACCGGATTATCTGCTGGAGGACTTCTATTGCACTATAGACAGCATAATAAAGTGGCAGGCGAGCCAGTCTTATTTCAGAAGGACTGTGCGGACGAAGAAGTATACATCATATATGGACAGATATTTCAGGATCATGGCTGAGTATCATGACATGGGAATATATAATGTAGACATAGTTTCTATATACAAGGGGAATGTGCCGGAGGATATGCTGTGCCTGTACAAGGATAAGGGTGCAAATGGCTGGAAGGCAATATCGGAATACTGGATACAGGCAGAGCTTGACAGGGGAAATGCCGAGCTTGAGGAGGTCCTTATGGACATTCTGTTTGGTGAGGGCACCGGGGCGAAGCTTACCACTGAAATGATCAGGGGAATATGTATGAGTGGGAACAGCAGGCTCCACGAGGCTCTTGGTAAGCTGCTGCTGGCAGCAAGGCTCCAGGAGGGACTCCGCCAGGCAATATGCGAGAACATGGACTACGGAACCACAGAGGCCTTCATGACACTGTTTCGTGTGGTTAAGGACAATGAGCTGTTGAGGTACGCCGCTGTCACAAGGGCTGTTGGTACATGGACAGGACTTGTGGCAAATGAAGAGAGCAAGATCGACCGTATACAGGAAAAACAGCTTTATATAATAGACACATATCTCCATGATGAGAACGCCAGACATGAGGCCCTTATGGGTGAGGACGCCATGAAGATATACCTGGCACTTTGGTGTTATGGCTTCTTTGATATAGATGACGCATGCCGGATAATGCAGGAGCTGGCACTTAATGGTACAAAGCACCAGCGAATGGTATTTGCAATGTACATAGATGCCATGAGTCTCGGAAAGATGTATGTGCATAATGCGGCAAAGGAATTTGTGGAGAGATATGGAGATGAACCTGACACCATGGCGGTCATCATGCCAAGCTTTATGTCGGACTACCAGGTGTATATGAACGAGCTGATATACGAGGAGGGACGCAGGTATAAGGGCAAGGTAAGAAATAAAACATATGCTGAGTTTTCCAGATACTTTGACAGCAGAGAGGAGTGCCTCAGGGTATACGATATCCTTATGGGGCTTCTTGACAAGATACCGGGCAGGAAGCTTGAGATAAATCCCTGCGTGTTCCCATGGAATGTGGCATATCTTGAGAAGTCGGACATTATCATGAGACTTGGAGTGTGTGCCAGTGCCTTAAGAGATGAGGACAAGATCACTGAGGTTGTCCGCATGATGGGGGATATCGACCCGTCAAAATACAGCAGGGATACACTTATGATGGCACTTATAAGGGAACCTGCAAATGACGACCAGAGGGCACTTCTTGTGGAAGCTGTAGCCGACAAGGAAACATTTACCAGACAGAAGGCTGCTGAGCTTGTTAAGAATATGAAGCTTTCGCTGGAGAATTATACGCAGCTTGAGAACATGCTCAAGTATAAGAAGGCTGACGTCAGGGATACGGTGCTGTCGATACTCTATAAGATGGATGGGGACAGCATGTATGAGCTTATCGGAAGACTTCTTGCGGATCCTAAGGAAGAGAAGCGGACTGCGGGGCTTGATCTTCTGTTACAGTTAAAGAAGGATGATGACAGGAAAGAATTATTTGCCATGTGTGTCAAGCGTATTGATACCATGGGGCACGCTGCTTCAAAGGTAAGCACCAAGGAGCAGATATTGATAAATGAAATAATAAATACCGGGGAAAATAAGCCAAATGCAGAAAGAGGATACGGTCTTTACGATGTAAATGCAACCTACGAGCCGGTATTCGACACGGCATATCTTGAGGCTTGCAAGGAAGTCTACAAAAGATATTTTCCTGACAGCGGTATTGTCATGGGGAAGATCGGTGGAGATACAGGAAAGCTTGCAGGAGCATTTGCAAAGTTAAAGGCGAAGCTTGGCACAGGCAAGACAGAAGCTGTTTCAGAGACAGACGAGATCATAAAGAAGCTTGACGCCCTGATAGATGAGCACAAGAACGATGAGTACACCAACAGGATCGGGAAGATCTGTATGCTTGGGGAGCCCGGAGGAATTTACAGTGAGGATGGAAGTATACAATTTTCAGAGCTGTGGGAAGGCTTTTACAGGGAGAATATACAGACTCCGGAACGGCTTGTGCAGGTATACACTTATTTGCAGGGGTGCAATAATGACAGGGAAGATTTCAAGAAATACTGCGAGAGCTTCATCAGGGATATGTTTGGCGGGCAGTATGTGGTGGAACAGTACAATTACGGCTATCTGTCACGCATAAAGACAGTCGTTTCATACCTTTACGACAAATATGTGCTGATCACCGACATGAGAAAGCTGGCAGTGGTGGCAGCAGATTATCTTATCTCCCGGAAGTCGGAGCTGGTGTATGATTTCCTGGTGATCAGTCCCAGGGCAGATAAAGAGGAGAGAAACAGAGTATACCACAGGGGTGTCATAACCAATGAGCAGATCATGAAATTTACAGGATACCTTACTCTGGCAAAGAAGATCTGCTTCATTGAGGTGGAAGATGGTTCGGATATAGCTGCGGCAAATGAGGAGGAGTTCCGTCATTTGTTCCCATATAATTATGCATTGGCTGAGTGCTATGGTTTCCGCGTGCCTGAAGAAGTTGTAAATATTCCGGGGGAGCCTTACTACTGGATATACGCTGGAGAAATGATGTGGGTACCTACTCTTCATGATTATATTGCGGCATATAGTCGTGGAATCGTAACCAGGGATTATATGTATAAGATGGCGTTTGAGGGAAAACCGCTGGACAGTAACCTTAAGTGCGTGTCTGATATCATCAGGTACATTACTGAACGAGACAGGCAGGTACAGACCAGACGCAATGAATGGAGCTGGCTTGAGCAGAGAAGAGTTGAGAATATAAGAAGGATACTTCTGCATGATCCTTCAAATGAGCTTTCTGAGACCGATCAGAGGATATTTGACATTGCGAAGAAGCTGTATGAGGACATGGCCGGTCTGGTTATGGAAGCCGAGCTTACAAGGGGAGATACGGAGACAGAATTTTCCCGGTATATATACGGACTTACAAGAATATATGGAGTAGAGTACTTTGTGAGGATATTGTCAGCTCTGGGCAAGGAGACTCTGGAGAGATCATCATATTTTAACAGTGGCTACAACTATGGTGGAAACAGAATGAAGGTAAGCAAGAAAAACAGTCTTTCACATCTTCTCCAGTCCTGTCTGCCGGGAGTTGGGGACAATGCGGAAACCCTTAAGCATTATCTTGCAGGTACAGATATAGGTGAAGCCCGTCTGGTGGAGGTTGCCATGTATTCTCCGGAATGGATAGATATAGTTGGAGAGTATCTGGGCTGGGACGGATTTGCAGGGGGCTGCTATTACTTCATGGCACACATGAACGAGTCATTTGACAATAAGAGGACAGCCATGATAGCAAGATACACACCGCTGTCTGTGGATGAGCTGAACGATGGAGCCTTTGACAGGGCGTGGTTCACTGAGGTGTACGAGAAGCTTGGCGACAAACATTTTACCCTTATATATAAGGCGGCAAAGTATATTTCAGACGGTGCAAAGCATACCAGGGCAAGAAAGTATGCGGACGCAGCCCTGGGCAGATACAATGAGGCAGAGCTTATGGCTGAGATCGAGACAAAGCGTAACAAGGATCTGCTTATGGCAGTGGGAATACTACCTATTAAAAATGAGGTACAGATCAGGGACAGATACATGTTCCTCCAGAAGTTCAAGAAGGAGAGCAAGCAGTTCGGTGCCCAGAGGAGAGCCAGCGAGTCGGCAGCAGTCCAGATCGCCCTGCAGAATATGGCGATAAATGCTGGCTATCAGGATGTGACCAGACTTATACTCCGTATGGAGAGCCTTGTGGCTCAGGGCATGTCGGATTATTTCAAGCCTCATGACGTGGGAGAGGTGTCCCTGTGGCTTGAAATGGGAGATGGCGGCAAATGTACCCTGATATGCGAGAAGAACGGCAAGCAGCTTAAATCCGTGCCTGCGAAGCTTAAGAAGGATGAATATGTTGTAGCTCTCACAGAGGCAAAGAAGCAGATGACAGAGCAGGCAAGGCGTACAAAGGCAATGCTTGAGGATGCCATGGAGAGCGAGGAAGTGTACACCTGGGCAGAGATAAAGGGTATGCTCGAAAATCCGGTTATCAGTGACATGGTGGCAGCAGTGGTGTTTAAGGTGCAGGGAGAAAAATGCGTGCTGGGATTTGCAACGCTTGAGGGATTTAATGCGATCGGTGCTGAGGCAATAAATGCTGAAGACAAGAGTTTAAATGATAAAGGCAAGAACTTAGATGATGCAGAACCGGAAGAGAATACAATAGATGGAGACATCAATAGACTTCCGGGTAGTATGATAGATGTGAGATGTGTGGAATTGTCGGATGATACGAAGCTTGTTGTGGCGCATCCGGTTCATATGTATAAGGCGGGGCTGTGGCATGATGTGCAGAAGTATGTATTTGCCCGGAAGATAGTTCAGCCATTTAAGCAGGTATTCAGAGAGCTGTATGTTAAGACAGAGGAGGAACTGCAGCTTGAACATTCGCTCCGGTATGCAGGAAATCAGGTACAGCCGAGGAAGACTCTTGGCTGCTTAAGATCCAGACATTGGGTTGCCGATGTGGATGAAGGCTTGCAGAAGGTTTACTATAAGGAAAATATTGTTGCAAGGATTTATGCTCTTGCAGACTGGTTTTCTCCGTCAGACATCGAGGCTCCTACTCTTGAATGGGTGGTGTTCACAGACAGAAGGACCGGAAATGATCTTAAGATAAAGGACATTCCGGATATTATATTCTCAGAGGTTATGAGGGATGTGGATATGGCGGTCAGCGTTGCCCATGCCGGTGGCGTAGATCCGGAGACCTCCCACTCTACAATAGAGATGAGGAAAGCCATAGCGGAATTTACAATGCCTTTGTTTAAGCTGGCAAATGTATCATTTACCAAGAACCATGCGATCATAAATGGCAAGCGTGCCAACTACACGGTGCACCTGGGAAGTGGCGTTGTACATCAGGAGGCAGGACCTATGATCAATGTTCTTCCTGTTCATTCCCAGAGGCGGGGACGCATATTCCTGCCATTTGTGGATGATGACCCGAAGACCTCGGAGGTGCTCACCAAGATCCTGTTCTTCGCTGAGGACAACAAGATCAAGGATCCGTTTATACTGGAGCAGATAGAGTAGGGGCTATCGACATTTGGATAGGAAAAGTAAAAATATAGATGGGAAAGAAGTTATAAATGAAAAAACATGAGGGAGTGGCACATTTTCATCTGCCGGGATTATTTGAATTTTATGAATTATATAAGGTGTTTCTGCCTTTGTTTCATGAACACAGGGAATATTTCTATGACTGGTGTGATATAGGCTCTATCTATGGTGCCCCTGCAGATTGTATCTGGGGTGGCGGCCGTGTAGAATATGGAGATTGCAATGTCAGGGAAGTCCTTTCCTTGGTGAATAAATGTGGCATTTCTGCAAGACTTACATTTAGCAATTCCTTACTGAGGGAAGCACACCTTTCCGACAGAAGGTGTAATGAGCTGTGCCGGATATTTTGCCAGGAAAAAGGGGAAAATGGTGTTATTGTACATTCGGAATTGCTGCTTGACTATCTGAAAGCAAACTATCCGGGGCTTTATCTGGTGTCTTCAACAACCAAGGTTTTGACTGATTTTGATGAACTTGTGAAGGAACTGGATCGCGGGGATTTCAGCTATGTTGTGTCGGATTTCAGGTTGAACAAACGCTTTGACAGGTTGGAGAATCTGTCTGAACAGCAGAAAAATAAAGTGGAACTTCTGTGTAATGAATGTTGCTACTTTGGTTGCACTGATCGCAGGGCATGTTATGAGGATGTGAGCCGCAAGATCCTTGGCGAAACCGAGAATGATTATGGCAGCGATGTTTCGAAGCGGATGCAAACAGAAGCAGAGCAAGATTTAAATAATGAATTTGCAGATAAAAAACATGACCACGAATGTACAGCTGCGGATCACGATGGCGGATATCGCTTCTCCAAGGCCATGTTAAATCCGGGCTTTATAGGAGTTGAAGATATAAGAAATACTTATATGCCAATGGGCTTTTCGAATTTCAAGATTGAGGGTAGAGGACTTGGCAGTGCATTGGTTTTGGAATTTCTTTTGTATTACATGACTAAACCGGAATACCAGATAAATGTCAGAGAAGAAATATATCTGGATAATACATTGGATCTTTTTTGAGATAAATGACATATATGCCCCGAAAAAATAAAAAAATTTTAATTAGCCGACACCATTTGACAAATTTCTTAAAAATTTTAGTGTAATATGTATTTATCCCGAAAATGTAACAGGATTTATGAAGGGAGAGGGGGAATGGAGTCGGCGTGATTGCAGAGATATGTAGGACATTATAAAAGGGAGACAAGGGAGAGACGAGGAACGGAAATAAATGATTACATGTATGATATGGATACAACTATGACACAACACGATTTAAGCAGTATCAACGTAGAAATTATTGGATGAAATGGGGATTTTGAAAATAATTGATACATAGCAAAGAAGAGATGTATTCAGATCAAACTTTCAGATTAAGAATTCATAAAAATGCAAGTGAGCGTACTTGCAGTCGTTACAAGAAGTAGGGACGATCCGGCAAGGCTGCCGCATATAGAGTCAAAAGAATTTTGTGGGGAAATCTATGGCACCTGGAAAATGCGGGTAGAGTTTGCAGATGAGTATTCGATTGGGGAATTGGAGCTTTAATGCAGGCGGATATGTACATGCTGGATTTTAATAAATCTCACATTTAAGGGGATTGTGAGAGAACTTATAAACAAAAAATTAAAATATCGTTGGAAAACAAAAGGGGAGAGGCTCTGGTTTATACTCTGTATGGACCAGAGCCTTGTTTTGTTGTGGAAACGTGTCAAGTGCAATAAGCCTTCATGCAGAATTTATGCTTGCATAAATTTCTATATGAAGGCCAATGTATCTTAATTAAATATTGTCAACCCACCTAAAACAGTGGTATAATATAATGACTTTTGATCATAAGACAGAAGAACTTATTGTTTGGAGGAAGAAAATGGGAATATATGAAGAGTTAGTAGCCAGAGGACTTATTGCCCAGACTACAAATGAAGAAGAAATAAGAGAATTGGTAAATAACGGCAAGGCCGTTTTCTATATAGGTTTTGACCCAACAGCAGACAGCCTTCATGTAGGTCACTTCATGGCACTTTGCCTTATGAAGAGATTACAGATGGCAGGAAATAAGCCTATCGCCCTTATCGGAGGCGGTACAGCCATGATCGGAGATCCATCAGGCCGTACAGATATGAGACAGATGATGACAAAGGAAACAATCCAGCATAACGTAGATTGCTTCAAGGTTCAGATGAGCAAGTTCATAGACTTCTCAGATGACAAGGCATTAATGGTAAATAACGCAGACTGGCTTCTTGATCTTAACTATGTTGAGGTTCTTCGTGAGGTCGGTGCATGCTTCTCAGTAAATAACATGCTTCGTGCGGAGTGCTACAAGCAGCGTATGGAGAAGGGTTTAAGCTTCCTTGAGTTCAACTACATGATCATGCAGAGCTATGACTTCTATGCATTATTCCAGAAGTATGGCTGTAACATGCAGTTTGGTGGGGATGATCAGTGGAGCAACATGCTTGGCGGTACAGAGCTTATCAGAAGAAAGCTTGGTAAGGACGCACATGCCATGACGATCACACTTCTTCTCAATTCAGAGGGTAAGAAGATGGGCAAGACCCAGAAGGGTGCCGTATGGCTTGATCCAAATAAGACATCACCATTTGAGTTCTACCAGTACTGGAGAAATGTAGCAGACGCAGACGTTCTTAAGTGTATCCGTATGCTCACATTCCTTCCACTTGAAGAGATCGACAAGATGGATTCATGGGAAGGCAGCCAGTTAAATCAGGCAAAGGAGATCCTTGCATACGAGCTTACAAAGCTTGTTCATGGTGAGGAAGAGGCAAAGAAGGCTCAGGATAGTGCAAGAGCATTATTTTCAAAGGGCGTAGCTGCTGACATGCCGTCAGTAACACTTACAGCAGAGGACTTCAAGGATGGCGAGATCGATATCGTATCAGTTCTTGTTAAGTCAGGGCTTGTTGCTTCACGTAACGAGGGCAGACGTGCCGTAGAGCAGGGCGGTGTAGCCGTTGATGGTGAGAAGGTAGCTGATATCTCAGTTAAGCTTCCAGAAGAGAAGTTTGATGGCGAAGGCATTGTAGTAAGACGTGGAAAGAAGAACTTTAGAAAGGTCAGCAAGTAAGGAAAAGCTGCCGATGTAGTTCTGATAAATGAACATTAGCTTTCAGATATAAATTCATGCAAACATGATATTTACATTAAGGATTATTGTAGAAAAGGACAGTAGCTTTACGGCTGCTGTCCTTTTTCCAAGTCATGGATTTCTTCAATATCTTTCTTGACTCTTGAACGCTTCCAGAATGGATATATCAGAAAGGTGAAGATCAGGTACGCTGATATAAATACCGGTGTGAGGATTAAATTCCTCAGGCAATTCATGTTCCACACCGCTACACTGAAATAAGTTACCAATATACAGATGAATATTGCTGTGATCAAATGCATTTTCTGTAGCAGAATATAGGAAATATGATATCTGTCATCAACCGGCTGCAGCTTCTCTGCAGGAACATCCTTCTCGTACATACAAAAATTATAATTGTATATGCCTCTGGCGATATCAATATCTGAAATGTCGCCGGAGTAAATGTTATGCCTGAATAACTTTGCAAATTCCTCCTGATTCATATTGGTGCTGCCGGCATAATATGAGAATTGAGCCAGCTTCTGGTAGTGATTTCCGGAACGTAGCAAAATCAGGATATTTAATATTCCATTTACCAATATTAAAACCATAATGATGGAGTACATCATGGATTGGTTCGAGATATGAAAATACTTAACATCAGGAAATGCAAGCTGCATAACCTGAGCTACTACGCCCACAGAGGAAAGGATCATGATAAATGCTGTCAGCAGCTGCCATGAAAACTGACAGGTATCAGCTACCTGGTTGTAGATGTGCCTTATGCAGTCCTCACTGTAATTGTTAAGTCTGTTGAAGCCGTTGTGACGGAAGGCGTGCTCTCTGTAATCGTAGTCCCATCTGCATATTTTCGCAAGACCATGTCTTGCCGTAGATTGGTGATCGTCAGTCTGTGAATTATTGTAATAGCTGTCGTATTTCTTATAGCTGACCATGTCATGGAGAAAGTTGTCCAGGAATAACACCACTGCAAATGTAACTGCTATAAGTGCTACAAGTATGGGAAAACTGTTAAACACAAATGATATGGCGATATAGCATACACTTAGCGAGCAGAAGATGAGTATTATATTCCGCCTGTTTCGCCGGATGTGTTCAAGGGTATGGGAACAGTTCTGAAATCTGTTCAGGGACACACTGTATAATTCATTGGTTTTCTCAAATATCGAGTGCTCAAGTATGAGACTTAGTTGTGCATATTTCTTCTGCATTGCAAATGGAATAAAACGCAGGGCAGTAAGGATAATGGAAACACACAGGAGTATTACGTTAAACATAATGGCTTCCATGTTGGTGTCACTCCGGGGATCACTGTATACATATGAGACAATGGCAAGCAACATCTGAACAGCATAGGCTATCACCAAACCATAGCTTAGGCAGCGTTGGGATATATCAACTGATCTTAATTCACCGGTAAGCTTCTGTAAATGTAAGTTGTCAATATTTGCAGTGATACCGTTGGCCGCATGTCTTAACTGGTCGACCTCCTTATTCTCCCGTACATATAATTGGAAGTTCTGCTCATCAAACAATGCATATAACAGGAAAGCAGCGATATATTCATCCGAAGAAGAACATTTCAATGTGTTGCAATGTTCTGCAAGAGTATTGTCACTGGATAGTATATTGTGTATATATGCTTCGATTTTTGTGCTAAACTCTGGCACGGCATCACACTTATTCTTTATCAATATATCAATTCTTTTGCACAGCTTTCTATAGTCTATAGAATTTAACAGCTCTCTTATGGCAGGCTGCTGACTGTTGCCGGTGTAATTCTTCTTTATCATGTTAGAGAATAATACACTTAATTTGGAGCCTGTAGGAAAGCTTTCATCAGGATTTATTATGAAGTATATTGGATTCTTGGTGGAGAGGGATTCACTCTTTAGTCGGTCAAGGTCATTATCCTTAAATACAGATAATTGTAATATCTCGTCAAGATTCATGGATGGGTCAACATTTTGTGAGAAAAACAGCTTATTAAAGGTATGTCTGTTGGAGTATGTAGAAGTTTGAGGCACTATAGGTATAGAAAGTCCCAGATGTTCTGTAAATAACTCCTCAAGAGAACATATATCCTCGCTTATTCTGGTTCTGTATTTCATGTAAATCCTCCCTCTTGGAACATCAATCCATTACCGCAAATAATTTGTCGATATATTTAGGATAATCTATATCCAGTCATATTACAATGATTAATAATGTCGAGATAATATCAGATTTTGACGTGTTTAAAGTATCAAAAATGACTGAATGACAACAAAGTGTTCAAAAAGACATTGAAATGTTTCGATTAGACATTGTGACATGTAGAGCAGACAACGCAAATATTCCCGACCATATTACTTCAACTTCCTATAGGCTTGGTAATAATTGCTTTGATAGACAAAATTCGATAAAGTTGTGTTGCTGGAGATATCCGGTGAAAAAATGAGACCTGTGGGGATGGCAGAGATGAAAATATGTGTATGTGATTCTGATATTATTACAAGGGTTAAAACCTATAACACATTGAAGGCGAAATTCGCCGATGTAAAGGATGTTCTTATCGTGTGCAGTACACCATACGATATACTGTTTGATATTGAGGACGAGAAGTTTGACTATGATGTGTTTATCACAGACATAATTTTCATAGATACGAGGTTCACCGGAGTTGAATTAGTTAAAAAGATAAATGGTGTAGCTCCGTTATGTAAATGCATATATTACACCGATCAGGTTCCGGGAAATGTAGATATATACGAGACTAAGCATTTTAATTGTGTGATAAAAGGCATACAGGATTCAAGGCTGGAAAAATGTATAACTGAAATAATAAATGAAGCAGTGGAAGCCCGAAAGAATAATACCATAAAGATCAAGTTTGACAGATCGGTAAATATAATTGAGTGCAGCAAGATACGATTTATAAGAATTGAAAACAGAGTGACAAAGTTCTACACCGACAAAGAGGTTCTGTATGAGTATAAACCGCTCAGTCAGATACAAGAGGAGCTGCCGGATAATTTCATAAGGTGTCATAACGCCATAATAGTCAACAGAAATTACATAAAGAAGTTTAACCGGTCTGTCATAACCCTTGATGATGGAGAAAAGCTAAAGATAGGAAGAAGATATGTCAGTTCATTTGAAGAATAAGGATGTAAAACAGACATGTTTTCTTGCGGTATAAACATGGAAATAATTAACAGAAAAATATTGTGATAAAATTTTAAATAATTATAAGCAGGTATATTTCAAGAAGATAACGATATGGCGAAATACAAAAGTAAGATTAAAGACAACAAAATAAGAATAAGAGCAAAATTATCCAGAAAAGAAACTATTAATGAGGTGGAACTGGAATATTTCATAAGGGAACACAATAGTAAAAATATCCGGGGATTGTTTCGGGTAAAGAAGCTGCGTGGCAGGAAATTGGAGTATTACGGACCGGAGGGTATAAGTCTTAGCGCAATATTTGCCAGACCGGTCTGCAAGAGAGATTTTTTCTTCTATATAAATCTGATCCTTAAATTTAGCAGAGAGATGAACGCATATGCTCTTCCTATGAACAAGATCGTATTAGATCTGCATCAGATATATTACAACACCGTAACACAGGAGCTGCGTTTCATATATCTCCCTATTGAAATGATGAAAGGGGAGGCTGATTTCATCGGTCTTATGGAACAGGTTGCTTATGTTCAGGTATCAAACATAATTAACGGTGTTCCTGCAGACACTCTCATGAATATACTGCTCAATCTTATAGGGGCAGTGATTGAGGTTAGGAATAATGGATTTCTGTCATTTCAGAATATAGATATGGAATGGCATCGTGTGTATGTTGATATGAATACTTTGAAGGTAAAGCTGGCGTATGTTCCGGTGAACTATCCGCTTTATAACAATTATCCGGAGTTTGAGAATGATCTTAAGTCTGAGATGATCAAGCTTGTGAACAGCGTGTCGGCAAGGGGAGCGTCTTCGGAAAAATTCGAGAAATTTGTATGGGGCTTATCCAGTGGGAAGTTGTCCCTTGTAGATGTATACAATCAGTTAAAGGTCGGCGGTATGCAGCCCGTACATAAATACCCTGATCCTATTGATCCACCTGATCCGGGGCCAAATCCTGATCCGGATATTTGGAGGGGAATTCCATTGCCACCATTGGAACCACCCAAGAGCTTCCTGTCCCTCGTATTGATTAACGGTATGCAGCCTGTAACCATTACTCTAAGCAGAGAGTGTACAGTTATAGGTAAGAAGAGAGAACTGGTGGATGAATGTATTACATTTAACAATATGATCAGCAGAAAGCATTGTAGTATTGTGAGACAGGGAGACAAATACTTCATAACTGATGAGGCAAGCTCTAACGGAACATTCGTAAATGGATCAAGGTTAGTTCCTAAGCAGTACTATCAGATAAACAAGGGAGATGTGATCCGAATGGCTGATGCAGATGAAAACTATTATAGTAATGATTATGGAGAGGACGATTATGCGACAGGAATAGCTGCGGCAGCGTTGGATTTATACTATTTGAGTGGCGAGAAATGCGAGGTCCATTATAATGCAAGGGTTGCATACAATGGTGAAATTATATCGTTTAATATTGTAAGTATAGATAAAATAGAACAATAGAAAAGTACTGGATTTTTTTGCTAAAAGTAGGATTTGTGGGAGTGCACTTAGAATAAAAGATGTTCGTGTAGTATAACGAGAGATTAACAAAAATAATCACGTAAATTAGTGCAAAAAAATAATAAAAAATCACAGATTTTTACATGAATATCTGCTATACTATGATTAGTACCTTTAAGGAGGACGGATTATGTATAGAAAGATTATGGGCTTCTTGGAAGCGTGGAAAGAAAACAAACATCGCAAGCCCCTTATTTTGCAGGGGGCAAGACAGGTGGGAAAAACCTATTCCATTCTGGAGTTTGGACGCACCCACTATGAAAATGTGGCATATTTCAACTTTGAAACCAATCCAAAGCTGAATGAAACCTTTGAAGAAAACATCAGTCCAGATTATCTGATTCCGATTTTATCACATATCGCAGGTCAGACCATTGTAAAAGAGAAAACCCTGATAGTATTTGATGAGGTTCAGCTCTGCGAAAGAGCATTGACTTCTCTCAAATACTTTTGCGAGGACGCTCCGGATTATCACATCATTGTTGCAGGAAGCTTGCTCGGAGTTGCGGTTAATAGAGCAAAATTCTCTTTTCCTGTGGGAAAGGTCGATATGAAAACTCTTTATCCTATGGATATGGAGGAATATATGCTGGCGCTCGGTGAGAACGATTTGGTTGAGCAAATAAAAAAGTGCTTCCATACAGACACTCCACTGCCGTCTGCCCTGCACGCCGCCGCAATGCAGCTATATCGTCAATATCTTGTGGTCGGCGGTATGCCGGAGTGTGTACTTCAATTTGCTGAAACAAAGGATTATATCCTTGTTCGTCATACACAGGATACGATACTTGCAAGCTATCTCAATGATATGAGCAAGTATAACAATTTGAATGAAATCAAGAAAACCAGACTTGCTTACGACAATATAACTGTTCAGCTTTCAAAAACACACACCCGTTTTCAATATAAGCTGATCAAGAAGGGCGGACGGGCTTCAGAATTTGAAAATGCAATTGAATGGCTCTGCCTGTCTGGCATCGTGTCACAGGTTTATAAGGTGGAGCAAATCAAAAAGCCACTTGAAAATTACCGCGACATTAATGCGTTCAAGATTTATGTATCCGATTTAGGATTGCTGTGTGCTAAGAAGGATTTAGCCGCTAATGACATTCTTTATATGGTCGAAGAAATAAACGACTTCAAAGGTGGTATGGCGGAGAACTATGTCAATGTGCAGCTCTCCATTAATGGTTACCGCACTTACTATTGGGAATCCGAGCGGGGAGCCGAAATTGATTTTGTCATTCAGCGTGATGGGCAGCTTATTCCTATTGAGGTTAAGTCTGCCGACAATACCAGAGCCAAGAGCTTAAAGGTCTATATGGACACTTACAAGCCTGCTTATGCTATAAAGCTTTCTGCTAAAAACTTCGGCTTTGAGGACAATAAAAAAATCGTTCCTCTTTATGCCGCATTTTGTATTTGAAATCAATATTGTAACGACAACGCTCACAGATATAAATGTCAATGAAAAGGTCTACCAGTGAGGGGCGTACAAAAACATGACCTTGGAAGGCAACTTTTACATAATAGACGCGTGGGGAACTTTTGATCAGGACAAAGAGGTTTCTTATGATATCATGGTAGGCAGTGGAGATGACAGATGCCTTTATAAGCATGTTGTGGAGAGCGAAGTGGTTAAAAAGGTTGAGTGAGGCATGAAAATATATGACTGCGAATTGATGAAAACAATGCAGACTACGGTAAAAACAATAAGTTATATAATCTTTTGCATGAAATTGTAAAATATCACAAAAGCGGCATGTTAGTCCATTTGAACCAACATGCCGCTTTATTTATGTCGTATACTCTAATACACATACGGATTATTATTTTTACTGACCAGCGCCCCTGAAAGTGATCCTTGGTATTATTTACCGTCCTGTATCTCACTTATATATTTCTGTGCTTCGTCCTGGGAGATCTCGCACTCATCAGCTATCTGGGCAAGAGATTTACCCTTCTGGAGTTTCTTTGATATCTGCCGTCTGAGACTCTGGTGATATCGCCATTTTGTCTTAGACCGCGGATGGTTTCTTTCATGCCGTATTCCACCATTCGTATAGCCATATTACCTTCTAATAACTGGTATTCGATGTGGTATCGGCAGCTTTCAATTTCAAGAAACATATCCATATAGGTTGCATTTGAGGATAATACATTTTGTACTAAAAAGCAAAAAAACAATAAAAATAACTGCATGGAATATTAAAGCGAAAATATTTCCTGAAAATAATGATTGGATGACCTCATCATCCCATATTTCAAAACACAACTTGTGTAACCAGCTCATCCCTCATCCCTAAACGTGATCGTAAACACACTTCCCTTGGGAGCGTTATCCTCCACCGTCAACTCTGCATTATGCAGGTCGGCAATGCTTTTGGCGATGCTAAGCCCCAGACCGAAGTGAGTGGCAGGGGTGTTGCGGCGGAGGTAAAAGGGCTCAAAGATGTGTGGTTTATCTTCATCGTTTATGCCATGACCGGTATCTGCCACCATGTAATACAGATGTTTATTACGTGCAGATACGGACAGAGTGACTTGCCCCTCCGAAGTGCAGGATATGGCGTTATCAACCAGGATGGACAGGCACTGGAGCATCCTGTCTCTGTCCATGGAGATGAGAGGGAGTGGTTCCTCAGGCAGTGAAACTGTAAAGTCCAGCTCCTTTTGCAGGGCGACGGCCTCGAAACGGTTATAACAGTCTATGAGAACATCCTCTGGATGGGCGTTTTTGAAGTTATCTTTCCCGGATTTTTTTATATCTGCAAATGTCAGAAGATTGTTTATCAT
Organism: Coprococcus sp.; assembly: GCA_050872265.1. Taxonomy (GTDB): domain Bacteria; phylum Bacillota; class Clostridia; order Lachnospirales; family Lachnospiraceae; genus Coprococcus. Next base: position 40,487 of record JBNMGN010000014.1, on the reverse strand, counting down.
ATCGGTCATCCTGTCACATTCCCCGGTGGCGGTGGTTATGTAGTCATTTTCTTCATTGCTTAGCTTATTTCCGGACATTCCACTTAAGCAGGATTTTACAATGGTCAGGGGGGTTTTTAACTCATGGGATGCCACGGCTATGAAGAGATCCTGCTTCTCATAAGCGTCTTTTACCGGGGCAAGAACCTTCATTATAAAGAAGTAAGAGAAGACAGCCAAAAGCAGTATGGCAGCCAGAGTTACAACGAAAAATAATATGCTCATCTTTATTTTATAATTGGTGATGAGCTTATTATTGAACAGAGTATGGACGGTGTAATAGGTACCGCCAATATTAACGATACTGTAGCTGTTCCAGTATTTGATGCGGTTATAGCTTACTGTGTAGAAATGTCGATATGTATTTCCTCTGTTGATGGCACTGTAATAATCATCCCAGTACCGAGGCTGGTTATATGGAGTTCCGAGGTCAAGAATAGAATTGCTCTCCTTAAAAGCATTAGTTGACATAACTACATTGCCGTTTCGCAGTATATCTATGTTGATGTTATTGGCTTTGTATTCATTTAGGATATTCATATCTATGGAATTTGACTGCTCGAGATACAAATATAACAGATTTGCATCTTTGGAGTATGAGGAATATGAGCTGTTAGTGTGTTCCTGTATTACGGTGTGCAGAAGCAGTGTTGCCATTACGACAAGGATCACAGCAATAACCGAAGCCAGAAATATAGTGAGTTTTTTTCTAAGCTGTTTTATCATATGCTGGCTCCTCCTTTCATTAATTGTAATCCCCATAGAGTCCCATTTTCAACAACAGCAATTCTCATAGAGACCTCTTTCTTGAACAACAGCAATCCAAACAGTGACACTTAACTATTCATAGCTATATCTGTCTATTTTGTTTTCTGGCTGCTATCATTCCTTCATTTTCTCTCCTTCATCCACAAGGGTGTAGCCGCTTCCGTAGACACCCTTTATCACAAGCCTGCTGTTTATGGTCTTTAATCGGTTTCTGAGAAAATAAACATAGTTAAGGATATTGCCATTTCCCACGTTTGAGTTGAGGCCCCATATGGCATCAATTATCTCGTCGTGGGTCACCAGCTTACCTGCAGATCTGAGTAACAGCTGGAACAACTGGGCTTCACGGTTTGTAAGCTGCACCGACTGGTCGCCGTGTCTGATGGTGTGGCTGTCTATAAGATATTCAATATCTCCGTATGAATAGTCAAATGAATGTACTTTGTTTGCCCTTCTATACAGGGCAAATATCCTGGCAAGCAGTTCGTCAGGTTCAAATGGCTTCACCACATAGTCATCGGCACCCAGGGAAAAGGCGGCAGTTTTATTTTCAAGGGTACCAAGTGCCGTGAGCATTATTACAGGAATTGAGATCCTGTCAAAATATAACTGATTAAGGATATCGAGACCGGACATGTCGGGAAGCATCCAGTCAAGCACCATAATATCTATGTCAGCACCGGAATATATAAGCTCGGTGCACTGCCTTCCTGTGCCACACAGAGTTACGATAATGCCTTTTTCTTCCATTTGCCTTTTTAAAATATTTCCAAGATTGATGTCATCTTCTACAAGCAGCAGCTTCATGCAGATCTCCATTTCTATAGTGTTGTGTGGGGGTAGCCAATACCCTGTTACCATACTAATCTATTTTAACGATGTTTAAAAGGAATATGTGCAAATTAGATGTTTTTTAGATAATTTACCCCTGGACAGATGATACAATCTGAATAAAGATAGGGTGTGTTGAAAACCCATATTGGAATAGCGACACCAAATAGGTGAATTTTAAACGGGCTGATGTTGAAAAGGGGAGGTAACTCATGAAACAAACAGGAAAAATGACAATATTATTTCTATTGATATTCATAATCGGACTGCTCTGCGGCGGTTGTGGTGCAGGGGGCTCGGAAGATACGGATAAGACAGGAGCGGCAGCAGAGATGACTTCATACCAACAGGCACAGCTTGCCCTGAGGCAGATCTGTGGCTTTGGCAAGGCAGGAGATCAGTATGTGATAGTGGGAGCTGATGAAGATGGTGAGTACATAAGGCTTACAGGAGAAGCACTTGACGGGGAGTTTAAACAGGAGAAGCTGGAGCTTCAGGAACTGATGTCCGGGACAGATATGCTCTCGGCGGCATATATCTGTCAGGATGGCAGTATTTACCTTGCGGCAAGCAGTGTGGGTACAGGAAACAACATAACAAGCAGGATCGCGGTGATCACACCGGAGAATGATCTCCGTATCCTGTCAGAGGGAATTGACGGGAATGTGGACAGTATAAGGCTTCTTGATGACAACTCAGGCTATGTGGTTTCCTGTTCCGGAGACAATATACATTGCTTTGATATGAAGGGGCAGGAGAGATGGGATATAAGTGATGTGGGTTGCACAGACATGTGTGTTGTCGGAGACAGACTGGTGGTCCTTACGGAACGTAACATGCTTGTCTATGATGTAAGCAATGGAAATCTTGATGCTACGATCTCATCCTTTGATGGTACCATGGCGGAAGGACTGTCAGAGACTGCGGCTGAGAAGGGAAAGGACTCCTTAAGCTGCAGCAATATCATGAAATATGATAAAGGGACGGATCAGCTATATGTTGTGTTAAACACGGGGATATTTGCCTATAAGTTGTCAGACAAGCTGGGCATAAGGATCACAGCCTTTAAGAACACCGGCAGGATATATGACTTTGTAATGGAGGCAGAAGATACATTTGCAGTGGTGGAAGCCGGTTTAAATAACAAGAAGAATATTGTTGTGTATTCCTCCTCTGGTGAGTATGCTTCCGGAGAAAAGGGGCAGGCACAGACGGAAAAAAAGCAGGTTACCCTGTATTCCTTATACTATTCCGAAACCTATGAAACTCTCGTGTCCTGGTATATGGGGGATAATCCCGACATGGATGTAGAGTACATCTGGGGTGTTGACGATCAAAACGGCATATCGGAAAGCGATGCCATAAATTCTCTTAATACACAGCTTCTGGCCGGGGAAGGGCCGGATGTGCTTATTATGGATGGTCTGAATGTTAAGAGCTATGAGGATACGGGAGTGCTTATGGAGCTGTCCCGGGTGCTTGAAGATATACAGCAGGAAAATCCTGACTGCCTTGAAAATGTCCTCAATACATACCGGAATCCGGACGACTCGATATACGCCATTCCTGCCTACGAGACATTTACGGCGGTGGTGGCACCGGGCAGCGAGATAGGAGATCTTACGGATGTGGAGTCACTTGTGATATACATGAACAGTCAGGATAAGCCTGCAAATGAAAGTGATATGTCATTTTATTACTGGGAGTGTTATTTTGACACATTGTATCCCCTTTATGCGTCAGACATTGTTGATATGTATGGAACCTACAACAGGGAAAAGCTTAAGGGATTTCTGACAGATCTTAAGTCCCTGTATGATGCCGGAATGGCGAGGACCACTAAAGAGCAGATAGATGACTGGACCGCAAAATACGGAACCTATAAGGAGCAGACGAAGAAGGCTGTAAATAGTGCTTATATGAGTTCATTGTTCAACAGGGAGTGGTCAGGCAGGAGATTTGCCCTGGTGGACATGAAGTCTGAGCTGGAAATCCAGTATTTCTACAGCATAAAGGAGGATGCCATAGTGGGCATGGAAGAGAACACTGCAAATGCTGATTATGAATACAGACTGTGGGGGAATGACGAAGGTGCGGTGTATAAACCAAACACAATATTTGCCATAAATAATAAGGAAGACAACCGGGACAATGCGGTCCGGTTTGTTAAAGACATGTTCGGGGTAGATGTGCAGAAAATGTATTATGGAATTGATGTTGCAAATGCTGTAAATATAGACGGCATCCGGGCAAGTAATGAAATGGCTCTGGAGATGGGAACTCCGGGAGGCGGGATCAAGGTAGGCGAAAATGAATACCTGGACTGGTCCTACTGGCGTACCGACGAGTACCTTGAGGATTATATAGCCAAGCTCAGACAGCTTAAGGTGCCGTCAAACACTGATGCCAGGATCAGAAATATGATAAGGGACAATATGTCTGACTACCTTGAGGGTGGTGCGAGCCTTGAGGATACAATGGATGCCATAGATAGTGAACTTTCAGTTTATTTAAGTGAGTGATACATATGAGGAAAAAAGACAAAATGTACCAATTCATAGTTCCGGGATTTATAGGGGTCATGATCTTTATAGTGCTTCCTCTGGCGGATGTGTTCATATCATCCTTCAGGAGAGGTGGGCAGGGAAGCTTTGTGGGTTTGACAAATTACAGTGTAGTTCTTGATAATCAGGCATTCAGGCTGGCAGCAGGAAATTCCCTGCTTTTTGAACTGGTGGGTGTTCCATTATTGATAGCTGTATCGTTGGTGGTGGCTATAGAGGTTTATGAAATGAAGGGCAATATAGTGAAGTTCGCTTTTCTCATTCCTCTTGCGCTCCCCTCTAATTCCCTGGCAGTGGTATGGAAGATCCTGTTTGCTGAAAATGGAATAGTAAATGGACTGATCACGAAGCTTGGGGGCACGCCCATAAGCTTTTTTGATGGAAGGGCGGTGTTCCGGTTATTTGTGGGGACATTTGTATTTAAGAACATTGGCTACAATATGCTTATATGGCTTGCGGGATTATCTGCCATACCTACGGAGATATATGAGGCAGCCAAGGTTGACGGAGCCGGAAGATTTACAAGGATATTAAGGATCACCCTGCCTAATATGAAACGGTCGTTTTTTATAGTAGCCATGCTGTCGGTGGTGAACTCCCTTAAGATATTCAGGGAGCAGTATCTCATGGCGGGAGGATATCCGGATACTGCCATATATCAACTCCAGCATGTATTCAACAACTGGTTTAAGAAGCTGGAGCTTGGCAAATTAACTGCCGGGGCGGTTATGACGGCGGGGGTGTTCTTTGGAGTCATACTTGTTATAAGAGTTATCTGTCTTACGGACCGGCATACGATCTATACAGGCCTGTATGGAGGAAGAAAGCATGATCAAGGAAACAGAAAATGCAACTCTGGAAAATGCATACATGTAGCATATACGTTGTTAAAGGATGTGCCGGCGAAGATCTTTCATATCCTGCTCAGGATATTTGTCATAGCTGCGGCGGTGCTGTCGGTTATGCCTCTTGTATTTCTTATGTGTGGCACATTCACCAATGAAGTGGAGCTGGATCAGATACTGGCACCTGTTATAGGAGATGGCATGGGCTATGCCACATGGCATTTCATACCGCTTTATCCTACTGTTAAAAATGTGGTTGAACTGTTATTTGACACTCCTGAATACTATGTGCTTTTCTGGAATTCTGTGAAGATAGTAGGTGTTGTGATAGCGGGGCAGCTTTTATTTGCAGTGCCGGCGGCATGGGGACTTGCCAGGAGCCACAGCAGATGGGCAAAGATGATATTTGGACTTTATATGTTCTGTATGATACTGCCGTTTCAGGTTACTATGCTATCTCAGTATATAGTACTTAATGGTATGCATATGGTCAACACCCACTGGGCAATAATATTGCCGCTGGTGTTCTCTACATTTCCTATATTTATCATGTTCAGTGCCTTTGAACGGGTACCGGCGTCAGTGGTGGAGGCTGCAAGGCTTGATGGAGCAGGGAAATTTATGATATTTGTCCACATGGCTGTACCTATAGCAAAGAAGGGGATACTTTCGGCGGCTATATTGGGATTTCTTGAATACTGGAATATAGTTGAGCAGCCGGTGGTGTTCCTCAGGGACAGATCATTGTGGCCGTTGTCGGTGTACCTGCCGGAGGTGTCGGCAGGAGGGGCCGGCAGAGCATTTGCATTTGCCCTGTTTAGCTGCATACCATCCCTTATTGTATTCTATATAGGAAGAGATGTGTTGGCAGAGGGCATATCCATAGGCTCCGCTGATGACTAACAACTAACACAAGGAGGCGAGGTTATGAGACATAGAAGGATAAAAGGTTCAAATGGGAATTGCGGAAGCTCCGGTAAAAAAAGAATTGTGAGGATAGTGGCGGTATTTTTTGCTGTGGCATTTGCCGGTACGGTTATGGCAAGATGGGCAGCCACTGCACTGACCCCCAGGGTGGAGGTCATGTATGGGACGTCTGGAACAATATCAAGGGATGTGCTTCAGGAGGTAGTTGTTGAGGGGGATAAGAAAACTCCCGTGTATGTGTATCCGGAGCTTATGGTCAGTGAGATATATGTGTCCCCCGGAAAGCAGGTAAGCAAAGGGGACAGGCTATTGAAGGTGGATCCCCACGAAGCCGGATCCCTGTATCTTGAGAAGAAGCTTGAGCGTAAAAACCTTATGGATGGGTATTGGTATACCTGGGGAGACGAGAGAAATGTAATGGATGACAAGCTTGCAGTCCTTGATGCACAGCTTCTGGAACTTGAGACTATTATGGAAAATGAGGGACTGATCAGCGTGGAGTTTGATGGAGTTGTTTCAGAGTTTAGACTTGAGGTCGGACGCAGGACCACAGATGAGGCAGCTATAGTGATTATGGAGAAGGCGGATGAGTACACTCTCAGAATGTCTGTGACTGAGGGTGAAAAGCAATACATAGATATCGGTGATAAAGTGATGGTACAGATAGATGACAGAAAGGTGAACACTGAGGTTTCTGCCGTGTATAAGGATGGGGCAGATGATCAGGGCTATGTGGTTGAGGCGGTGATCTCCGGAGATATGTTTAATGTTGGTGACAGTGTGCTTACAGATATATCCCATCAGTCTGATAAGTATGATTTTGTGGTGCCTGTATCAGCCATACATGCGGACACCCTTGGTTCCTATGTGTTGGTGGAGCGGCAAAAGGACACTATCCTCGGAACAGAGACTGTGGCAGCCAAGGTATACGTCAAGGTGGGAGATACAAATAATTATGATGCGGGAATTTCAGGTGAAGCCCTGACATCGGATGATAAGATCATAGTAAGTGCTGACAAGAAGGTGGAAGCAGGTGACACGGTTCTTGAAAAGATTGTGTCAAGTTTTAAATGAAAACTTGACATGTAGCGTCAGCCCCTTGCCAGAGGAGGTACCCATGCATCGTAGATGCATATAAAATGGTACCGACGATATGCCGCCGAATGAAATGAGGGGGCAATACTTAAAAAGGCAAATTTTAAATGGGCTGATGTTCAAAGACAGGTGAATAAGTATGAAGAAAATGGTGACATGGATTATTCTGAGCGTGTTGGTAGCTGCCGTGGCTGTATGGAACATTGCCTGTGGCATATCTGAGAGCTACAGGTATCGTCTTGACAGGGATTATGCCATCATGACCACAGGCCAGGTGGAGTATTCAGGAATGAAGAATGAAAATTATATAAAGGGAACCTATTATATAGAACCGAAGCTTACCGTTATCGGTGCAGGAGTATACCTGGAGGTAAAGGCGGATATAGTCACAGTGGATTTTACTGTTGAGGACATGTTTGATACAGGCGGCAGCCTTTCGGTGGATGATAGCTATGGCTGCATAGTAAGCAGCGAGCTGGCATATGAGCTGTTTGGAAGCACGGAGACAGCGGGATGCAGTATATCATTTGGAGACCAGGAGTATGTGGTGAGAGCTGTGATCGACTCCGGGGATGCATTTGTGATAATACAGGGGAAAAATGAAAATAGTCATGATGATGACTTGAAATCTGTTGATAACAAAATTGTAAATGGCGTCATAATTGATGTATCAGAAGAAAATTACAGGGGGGAATATGCCTTAGAGGTGGCAGGGCACCATGGCTATGATGGAAGCGGATATTATTATGTGACTGATTATCTGGATATATTTCCCCATATGATGCTTCCTGCCAGGTGGTCGGATTTCGATTTCTGGAAGGATGTATCGGATGAACTGGGGGAGATATCCGAAAGGCGTACATACGATGATAAGGATGTGATAGAGAGATTTTACTACAGACAGAGGCGGAAAATAAACGGATACCGGCTACGCAGCCTGGTGTCGGTGCTGTTGTTGCTTCCGTGTTTTATTGCAAAAAAAAGATCAAAAAAATTTAAAAATTATTAGCACTCACTATTGACGAGTGCTAACAGAAGTGATATATTAATACTCGTAAAGAGAAAATGTGATGTTCAGAGTGGTGAATGTTACATGGTGAGCAGCCCGTTTGTATCTTCAAATGGGCTGATTATATATAAGGAGGCGAGTGTTATGGATATGGATAGATATACAAGGAAGTCCTTGGAAGTAGTTGAAAAGGCTAAAGAGAAGGCGTTGGAATTTGATAATCAGGAGCTGACACAGCTTCATTTGCTGGCAGGACTCCTTGAGACAGATGAAAGTCTTATTCCTAAGATTTTCGAGAAAATGGATGTAAATGTCAGTGCGGCAGTAGACCGGGTTGAGAATAAGCTTGCTTCGTTACCTAAAGTAAGCGGTGGCAATATGTATGCCGGAAATGAATTTTCAAAGGCTCTCATACAGGCAGAGAAAGAAGCAAGGCAGATGGGCGATGAGTATATATCTGTTGAGCATTTGTTCCTGGGAATCATCAGCAAGGCTGACAGGGATGTTAAGGAGCTTTTAAAGGTTTGGAATATAGACAGGAACAGTTTCCTTACAGCACTGGCGTCCATCAGAGGAAATAAAAAGGTGGACAGTGATACTCCGGAAAACGGCTATGAGGCAATGGAGAAGTTCGGCTACGATCTGGTGGCAAGGGCTAAGGAACAGAAGCTTGATCCTGTTATCGGCAGGGATGGCGAGATAAGAAATGTTATAAGGATCCTTTCAAGGAAGACCAAGAACAATCCGGTTCTTATTGGTGAACCCGGTGTAGGTAAGACCGCAGTAGTTGAAGGCCTGGCACAGAGGATCGTGCGTGGCGATGTACCTGAGGGACTTAAGAATAAGAAGATATTTGCACTGGATATGGGTGCGTTGGTGGCTGGTGCCAAGTACAGAGGTGAATTTGAGGAGCGTCTTAAGACAGTCCTTGATGAAGTGAAGAAATCAGAGGGCGAGATAATCCTCTTCATAGATGAGCTCCACACCATTGTAGGTGCCGGTAAGACTGACGGTGCCATGGACGCAGGTAATATGTTAAAGCCTATGCTTGCCAGAGGTGAGCTTCACTGTATAGGTGCCACAACCCTTGATGAGTACAGGAAATATATTGAGAAGGACGCAGCTCTTGAGAGACGTTTCCAGCCGGTTACAGTAGATGAGCCGACAGTTGAGGATACTATTTCGATCCTTCGGGGAATAAAGGAAAGATATGAGGTGTTCCATGGCGTTAAGATCTCTGACGGCGCCCTGGTAAATGCCGCTGTTCTTTCAAACAGATATATATCAGACAGATTTCTTCCTGATAAGGCAATAGACCTGGTGGATGAGGCATGTGCCATGATAAAGACAGAGCTTGACTCAATGCCTGTTGAGGTGGATGAGATCACAAGAAAGATAATGCAGCTTGAGATTGAGGAGGCCGCCCTCAAGAAGGAAGAGGATCACCTAAGCAGGCAGCGTCTGGCTGATATCCAGGCAGAGCTTTCAGAGCTTAAGGACAAGGCGAATAATCTTAAGGCAAAATGGGAAAATGAAAAGGCCAGCGTAGAGAAGATCCGTAACCTCAAGGAGGAAATGGAGAAGGTTAAGGCTGATATCCAGATGGCTCAGAGAAATTACGATCTTAACAAGGCGGCAGAGTTACAGTATGGTAAGCTTCCTGCCATCAAGAAGGAGCTGGAGACCCTTGAGGCGTCTGCTTCTGACAAGGAAAGGGAGCTGGTACATGAGGTTGTATCCGAGGAGGAGATATCCAAGATCGTATCAAAGTGGACCGGTATACCTGTATCGAAGCTTACTGAAAGCGAGAAGAGCAAGACCCTTAACCTGGCAAATGAGCTTAAGAAGAGGGTTGTTGGCCAGGATAACGCCGTAGAACTTGTAAGTGACGCCATAATCAGATCAAAGGCAGGTATCAAGGATCCTACAAAGCCTATCGGTTCATTCCTGTTCCTTGGTCCTACAGGTGTAGGTAAGACAGAGCTTGCCAAGTCACTGGCAGCGGCCTTATTTGACAACGAGGCCAATATGGTTCGTATCGATATGAGTGAATACATGGAGAAACATTCAGTGGCAAGGCTTATAGGAGCGCCTCCGGGATATGTAGGATATGAAGAGGGCGGTCAGCTTACTGAGGCTGTAAGGAGAAAGCCATACTCAGTTATCCTTTTTGATGAGGTTGAGAAGGCTCACCCGGATGTATTCAATGTATTGCTTCAGGTGCTTGATGATGGACGTATAACAGACTCCCAGGGCAGAACTGTGGACTTCAAGAATACCATAATCATCATAACTTCTAATATAGGTGGTGCCGATATAGCTGCCGAGGGTGGCAATATCAGTGATAAGGTAAGAGAAGAGGTTATGGGTGAGCTTAAAGCTCATTTCAGACCTGAGTTCCTTAACCGTATAGATGAGACGATCCTGTTCAATGCTCTTTCAAGAGAGAATATCAAGGGCATTGTGGACCTCATGCTGGCTGATCTTAACAAGAGACTGGCAGACCGTGAGATAAGGATCGAGCTTACAGACGCAGCCAAGGAGGCAGTGGTAGAACAGGGCTATGACCAGGTATACGGTGCAAGACCGCTTAAGAGATATCTCCAGAAGAATGTGGAGACTCTGGTTGCCAGAATGATCCTTTCAGGACAGGTAAGCACAGATAAGCCGGTAGTCCTTGATTACGATGGAAAGAGACTTGTGGCAAGAAGTTAATAAAATTAGAAAATGATCTCCCTTCCTTGCAAATGTGTGTGCAGTTTGATACTATATATACATTAAGTTTAGGAGGAATCATTAATATGTTTGGATTTGAGGAAATTACAAAGGTAGATCCTGAAGTTGCGGCAGCAATGACAGACGAGTTAAACAGACAGAACAATAATCTTGAGCTTATTGCTTCAGAGAATATTGTTTCAAAGGCAGTTATGGCAGCTATGGGAAGCCATCTTACAAACAAGTATGCAGAGGGATATCCGGGCAAGAGATATTACGGCGGATGTCAGTATGTTGATGTGGTTGAAGATCTTGCCAGAGAGAGAGCCAAGGAATTATTTGGATGTGAGTATGTAAATGTTCAGCCTCATTCAGGTGCACAGGCAAATATGGCGGTGTTCTTCGCTATCATGCAGCCTGGTGACACATTCATGGGTATGAACCTTGACCACGGCGGACATCTTACCCACGGCTCACCTGTCAACATGTCAGGAAAATACTTCCATTGTGTTCCTTATGGTGTTAATGATGATGGATTTATAGATTATGACAATGTTCTTGCCATTGCAAAGGAGTGCAAGCCAAAGCTCATAGTAGCAGGTGCTTCAGCATATGCAAGAGCCATTGACTTCAAGAAGTTCAGAGAGATAGCTGACGAAGTAGGTGCATACCTTATGGTAGATATGGCACACATTGCAGGTCTTGTGGCAGCAGGACTTCATATGAGCCCTATCCCATATGCACATGTTACAACAACCACTACTCACAAGACCCTTCGTGGACCTCGTGGTGGTATGATCATGAGCAGCAATGAAGTAAATGAGAAGTTTAACTTCAATAAGGCAGTGTTCCCTGGTATCCAGGGTGGACCTCTTATGCATGTTATCGCAGGTAAGGCAGTATGCTTCAAGGAAGCTCTTACACCTGAGTTCAAGGCATATCAGCAGCAGGTTGTCAAGAATGCGGCAGCACTTGCTTCTGCACTTATGGCAAGAGGCTTTGATATCGTATCAGGCGGTACAGATAACCACCTTATGCTCCTTGATCTCAAGAGACTTGGACGTACAGGTAAGGAAGTTGAGAAGCTCCTTGATGAGGTTCATATCACAGCCAATAAGAACACAGTTCCAAATGATCCAAAGTCACCGTTTGTAACAAGCGGTGTAAGACTTGGAACACCTGCTGTAACTTCAAGAGGTGCAAATGAAGCCGATATGGAAGTTATCGCAGAAGCGATCAAGGCAGCAGTCCTTGACGGCGATAAGGCAAAGGCAGAAGAGCTGGTTAAGAGCATAGTAACAAAGTACCCACTCTACGCTTAAAAGCTTTTTGAAAAAATATAATGCAAAATGTAAAATTTTATATTTAGTATATTTCATATTAAGGGCGGCAGATAAGACTATATATCAAAATCATAGCGAAGGCGTTTTTTGATGTATAGTACTTATTGCCGCCCGTTTTTTATGAATACAATAAATTATAAAATTTTTCAAAAAAAACAATAACCATTCCCTTATATTTTTCCCTATAGTATTGCCTGAAAAAGGAAATACTAATATAATGTTACAGGTAAAATCAGTTTTGAACACTGAAATATCTTACACAGAAAGGATAAGCTATTGGACGATAAGCAGAATAATAACGACATAAATGGCAATAACAACAAAAATAAGAAAAATCCGAAATCAATGATAGTTCTTATTGTTATTTCCGTTGTCCTTACACTTTTGTTCTGGAAGGTGTATAACCGTATATCTGACGGACGTACAGATGAAGCACCATACAGCCAGTTTATACAGGCACTTGACGCCGGAGAGATAAGTGAGGTTGAAGTGTACAGCTCACAGATCAAGTGGGTGCCTAAACAGGGGACAGGAATACTGTCAAAGACAACCTATGTGACAGTACCTATTACTGATGACAGTCTGGCACTGAGGCTTAAGACCGCAGCAGACAAATACGGAACAGAATATAAGGGCGTTGACGAAAGCGGCGGAGCCATATTCTACAGTATTATTTCAAATGTGGCTATATTTGCCCTGTTCTTCCTCTTCTTAAATCTCATGATGAAGAAGGGCGGAGGAATAATGAACGTAGGCAAATCCAACGCCAAGGTATATATGGAGAAGAAGACCGGAGTTACATTTGCAGATGTGGCAGGTGAGGAGGAGGCTAAGGAGTCCCTCACAGAGATGGTTGACTTCCTTCATAATCCCAAGAGGTATCTTGCCATAGGAGCGAAGCTTCCAAAGGGAGCACTTCTTGTGGGGCCTCCGGGAACAGGTAAGACCCTTCTTGCAAAGGCAGTTGCAGGTGAGGCAAATGTTCCTTTCTTCTCAATGTCAGGCTCAAGCTTTGTTGAGATGTATGTAGGCGTAGGTGCCTCAAGAGTGAGAGATCTGTTCAAACAGGCTTCACAGATGGCACCATGTATTATATTTATTGATGAGATCGACGCCATCGGTAAGAGCAGGGACAGCCGTCATGGAGGTGACTCTGAGCGTGAACAGACTTTAAACCAGCTTCTTGCGGAGATGGACGGTTTTGACACATCTAAGGGTATTGTTATACTTGCAGCAACCAACAGACCGGAGACCCTTGACAAGGCTCTTCTCCGTCCGGGACGATTTGACAGAAGAGTTATTGTGGAGAAGCCTGATCTCAAGGGACGTGAGGATACCCTCAAGGTTCATTCAAAGAATGTTAAGATGGATGAGACTGTGGATCTTCATGAGCTGGCACTGGCAACCTCGGGAGCAGTGGGTGCCGACCTTGCAAATATCATAAATGAGGCAGCTCTTGCTGCTGTAAGGAACAACAGAGACTTAGTTTCACAGCAGGATCTTATAGGTGCCGTGGAAGTGGTATTTGCAGGTAAGGAAAAGAAGGACAGACTGTTAAGCAAAGAAGAGAAGCGTATAGTTGCGTATCATGAGGTGGGACATGCACTTCTTGTGGCATTGCAGAAGCATACAGAACCTATCCAGCGTATAACTATAGTTCCGAGAACTATGGGTTCTCTCGGCTATGTATGGCAGGTGCCGGAGGAAGAGAAATATCTGGTGTCAAAGGCAGAGATGGAGGCTGATATTGTTACACTTCTCGGTGGACGTGCCGCAGAGGAACTGAAATTTGCCTCTGTGACTACAGGAGCTTCAAATGATATTGAGCAGGCAACCAGAAAGGCAAGAGCCATGGTTACAGTCTACGGTATGTCTGATAAGTTCGGAATGGTACAGCTTGAGGCTGTAGAGGGTCAGTATCTTGACAGAAACATGGCACTCCAGTGCTCCGATGAAACAGCTGCCAAGATAGATAAAGAAGTAAGAGACATGATAAAGGCGTCATACGTTAAGGCGAAGGGCATATTATCAAAGCACCTTGATACCCTTGACTCCATTGCAGCTTTCCTTATTGAACATGAAACAATTACAGGAAAGGAATTTATGGAGATATTTGAGAGGATAGAAGGGACAAAGGAAACAAAGGAAGCCCAGCCTGCACAGGCGTAGGATAGAAGAAAAAAAGAGTATCCACTTTGAGGAGGTTTAATAATATGCCACCCAAAACAGATACTCTTTTTTTATTTCTTCAACAGTTCATCAAGGGTCTTGCCGTAGGCAGGGAGAAATTCTTCGACGAAATCCTTTACCTCCGGGAAAGCCTCGGTCAGTTCGTTTATCCTGGCACTGGTGGACTCCAGGGCACTCTTAAATTCTGTGTTTCCGGAGCCTGTCTCTTCCATACATTTGATAAGGGCTGACAGCTTGTCGGCACATTTAACAAGCTTCCACAGCTCGGCGTCCTCATTGCTTTTGATGAGGACGTTCTCGTAGGCACCCCGGAGATCCTCGGGAAGCTTGTACAGAAGTTTTCTTAAGGCGATATTCTCAACGGATTTAAAGGCGTCGGTAAGCTCGTCATTGTAGTATTTTACAGGGGTTGGCATGTCTCCGGTAATTATCTCCGACGCGTCATGGTACATGCCGATCAGGGCAGCCTTCTCCGCGTCATAGTCCTTGCCGTAGCGGACATTTGCAATGGTTGCAAGGGCATGGGAGATGAAAGCAACCTCAAGACTGTGCTCGCAGAGGCTTTCCTCTCTGGAATTTCTCATGAGAGCCCATCTGTCTATATATTTCATTCTTGATATAAGTGCAAAAAAATTGTATTCCATAAAGTATCCTTTCCCTATATTAGTCATGAAAAATAAGTCATAAAAATATCATGGCTTATTTTTACCCTTCACGTTTATTATCAGTATGTTTATCAATTCTTTGTTTTGTGTTCCCTGATGTTGTACCTTCCTTATGAAAGAAGTCATATACATTCTTCGCTGCGTCTTTTGTCATGCCGGGAGCCATGGACAGGGTTGTGGCGTCGGCGTTTTTTATGGCGGTTATGTCCTTGAAGTAGGCAAGCAGTGCCTTTCTACGCTTGTCACCTATTCCCGGTATGTCATCAAGTATGGAGTGAACCTGGGATCTGCTTCTGAGACTTCTGTGGTACTCAATGGCAAATCTGTGAGCTTCATCCTGCAGTCTTGTGATCATGTTAAATGCCTGTGTATTTGCAGGAAATTCTATTTCCTCATTGTTGTAGTAAAGTCCTCTGGTCCTGTGGTGGTCATCCTTTACCATGCCGCATACAGGGATATCTATGTGAAGATCGTTAAGTACCTCAAGGGCTATGTTTACCTGACCTTTACCACCATCCATCATAAGGATATCCGGGTAGATGTTAAATCGCTCATCAGAAAATCTTCTGTATAAAACCTCCCTCATGCTGGCGTAGTCATCGGGACCGTCAATGGTCTTAAGCTTGAATTTCCTGTAGTCGTTCCGCTTTGCCTTGCCGTCCTCGAATACCACCATTGAGGCAACGGAATGATATCCGCTTATGTGGGATATATCAAAGGCCTCAAGTCTTTTGGCAGAAGGCACTCCGATCAAGTTTGCAAGCTCCTTTGCAGCTCCGACGGTACGTTCCTGCTCACGCTTGAGCTTTTCTGTATCCTGGGACAGCACAAGGTGGGCATTGTCTCTTGCCAGCTTAAGAAGCTGCATTTTCTCGCCCTTGGCAGGAATGGTTATCTTAACCTGGTTTCCACGACGCTTGCTCAGGTATTCCTCCACAAGCTCACAGTCCGTTATCTCGTGCTCAACGATTATCTCCTTAGGCAGATACGGAGTGGCGGCGTAGTACTGCTTGATAAATGCGTTCAGGATATCTCCGTAGGTTTCAGCCATTACACCCTTCATGTGAAAATGTTCCCTGCCCAACATTTTGCCTCCGCGGATGAAGAAGATGGATATAACACCCTCGTTCATGTTGTTTGAGGCAACGGCGATAACATCTCTGTCCTCGGTGCTGTTGTTATCCACACGCTGTTTCTCGGAAATATGTTTCACGCTTTCTATAAGATCCCGCATTTCCGCAGCCCGTTCAAATTCCATCTCGCCGGCATATTCCATCATCTTGTCATTCAGATCTTTAAGGACAGGCTTGTAATGTCCGTTCAGAAAAGAAATGGCTTTCTCGATATTCTCAGAGTACGCTTCCTTGGAGATATATCCCTGGCAGGGAGCCTTGCACTGATTTATCTGATAGTAAAGGCATGGACGTTCCAGTCCTATGTCCCTTGGGAGCTTCCGGTTACAGGTTCTTATGTTGTATATTTTCCTGAGCAATTCGATAGTATCCTTAACAGCCCGGCTGTTGGTGTAGGGACCGAAATACTTTGAGTGGTCACGCTTCATCTGATGGGCATAAAGTATCCGTGGGAAATCCTCATTTACAGTTATCTGGATGTAAGGGTATCCCTTGTCATCAGTAAGCATGGTGTTGTAGTGGGGGCGGTGCTCCTTTATGAGATTGCACTCAAGCACCAGTGCCTCGATCTCGGAGCCGCAGATTATATACTCGAACCAGGCAATATGACTGACCATTTTCTCGATCTTAGGTGAACGCTTGTAACCCACCTGAAAGTACTGGTGTACCCGGTTATACAGGTCTATGGCCTTGCCCACATAGATGATCTGGTCGTTTTTGTCGTGCATAAGATAAACTCCCGGCGTATGGGGGAGTTTCTTTAATTCTTCTTCTATACTAAACATATATCTGATCCTGTTTCATAAAAATTTATCTTAATAGATTATACACACAACCGGGAAAAAACAAAATACCAAATTCAAGAAACAGATGGTTAAAACAAAATACAAAAAATGGCAGAAAGCAATGCTTAAAACAAAATGCCAAATTGTAGAAACAACCTGTAAAAACAGTGGCAGTACAACTGAAAATATGGTATCATGTTCCTATAGTGCGTGTATGTGGCACAGGGGAGCCTTAAGATGGGTAGTTGGGTGCCGCCTGCATATAAAATAAGGAGGAGCAAGTATTAGTATGGATTACAGTGTTACAGTTTCCCAGCTTATAGAGAAAATGAACCTTAAGAATTATACTCCGGAGATAGATACCGACAAGGTCCTTATAATGGATCCGGGTATGAACAGACCGGCGGTACAGTTCGGAGGTTTCTTTGAGCATTTTGACGCGGGCAGGATACAGATCTGTGGTAACGTAGAACATGCCTATATTAAGGCTATGCATACAGAAGAAGAGAACATTGAGATCATGAATGAATTCTTCTCATATAAGCCACCATGCCTTATATTCTGCCGTGGACTGGAGCCTTATGAATTTATAATAGAAGCAGGAAGAAAGCACGGAGTTCCTGTTCTTACATCAGACGCTGTCACATCAGCCTTTGTCCATGAGGTAGACAGATGGCTTCACGTTGAGCTGGCACCGAGGATATCGGTACATGCCGTACTGGTAGATGTATACGGCGAAGGTGTTCTTATCATGGGCGAGAGTGGAATAGGTAAATCAGAGGCAGCTCTTGAGCTTATAAAGAGAGGGCACAGACTTGTAGCAGATGATGTTGTTGAGATAAAGAAGGTCAGTGAGGCAACACTTCTTGGATCAGCACCTAATATCACAAGACATTTTATTGAGCTTCGAGGAATTGGTATCATAGATGTAAAGTCATTGTTCGGTGTAGAGTGTGTAAAGCTTGAGCAGAGCATAGACCTTGTTATCAATCTTGAGGAGTGGAGCAAGGATACGGAATACGACAGACTTGGTCTTGAGGATCAGTATACGGAGTTCCTTGGAAACAGAGTAGTAAGCCATAATATTCCTATCAGACCGGGTAGAAATATTGCGATCATAGTAGAATCGGCAGCCGTAAACCACAGACAGAAGAAGATGGGATACAATGCTGCACAGGAGCTCTATAACAGAGTTACCCAGAATATAATGAAGGGCAGTGCAAAGAAGGAGGATTAATTCAAAATGGCAAAGTATGTATTTGGAGTAGATATCGGGGGAACAACAGTAAAGATCGGTATATTCACAGATGACGGTAAGCTTCTTGACAAATGGGAGATACCTACAAGAACAGATGAAGGTGGAAAGTACATCCTCTCAGACATAGCTGAATCCGTTGAGGACAGACGCGTTGAGATGGGTATAGACAAGCTGGATGTCCTTGGTGTAGGAATGGGCGTTCCGGGACCTGTAAGAGCAGACGGAACAGTACTCAGATGTGTAAACCTTGGATGGGGTATCTTCAATGTAGAAGAAGAGCTTTCAAAGCTTACAGGATATGTAGTTAAGGCAGGAAATGACGCCAATATGGCAGCTCTTGGCGAGATGTGGCAGGGCGGTGGAAAAGGTCACAAGAACATCGTTATGGTCACACTTGGCACAGGTGTAGGCGGAGGAATAATCATCAACGGAAAGATGATCTCCGGTGTAAACGGTGCCGGCGGCGAGATCGGACATATCTGTGTAAATGACAGCGAGACAGAGAAGTGTGGCTGCGGCAACACAGGCTGTCTTGAGCAGTACACGTCAGCTACAGGAATAGTAAGAAGTGCAAATATCCTTCTTAACACAACAGACAAGCCATCAAAGCTCCGTACAGTACAGTATATTTCAGCAAAAGAAATATTTGACGCTGCAAAGGACGGCGATGAGCTGGCTGCTTCCCTTGTGGAAAATCACGGCAAGGTTCTCGGTAAGGCGCTGGCACAGATCGCATGTGTAGTCGACCCTGAGATCTTCGTAATCGGTGGTGGAGTTTCAAGAGCGGGAGAGGTCCTTATCGATACCACCAAGAAATATTTCCTTGAGTATGCTTTCCATGCATGCAGAACAACACAGTTTGCTCTTGCAACCCTTGGAAATGACGCCGGAATATACGGTGGAGCCTGCAGTATAATCACAAAATAGTGGCCTTTCGGGAAAAATTAGCTAAAAATATACAAGACATTTGAAAATCTGGCATTATTTATATGGATTTTTCATATTGAATTTAAAAAGTCTTTAATGTATGATATGAATGTTTAGTTAACATGGGATATGTCCGTCCCGTGGAAACTGGATAAAATATGGTGCATTAGAGACTTTTTTGATGTCCGAAAGTTTGGAGTTATATATGACAGGATTTATTGACGCATTAAGAGAAGCAGTTCATGCAGAGAATGTTAAAAAGAATGTTTTATTAAAAGAGCATACAACCTTCAGGATCGGCGGACCGGCTGATTATTTTGTGAGTCCTGAGACAGCAGAAGCCATAGCTGATGTGGTCAGGATCTGCAGAGACTATGACATGCCATATTTTATACTTGGAAACGGAAGCAATGTACTGGCAGCAGACAAGGGCTACAGAGGTGTAGTGATCAATATCATGGGAAGGATGAACAGCATAGCTGCTGATGGCAATGTCATAACAGCAGAAGCGGGAGCTTCACTCATTAAGGTGTCACAGGTTGCCAGGGATAACGGACTTACAGGAATGGAATTTGCTTCGGGAATACCGGGAAGCCTTGGGGGTGCCGTGTATATGAATGCAGGAGCCTACGGCGGTGAGATGAAACAGATAATAAAATCTGTAAGTGTTATAGATGAGACAGGAAAGCTTTCAGAGCTTAGCTGTGAGGAGATGGATTTCTCCTATAGACACAGCCTGGCTGAGGAGAAAGGGCTTATTGTTACCGGAGCGGTTATAGAGCTTAAAAAGGGTGATATAAGTGAGATACAGGCAGAGATGGACAGTCTTCTGGCAAAGAGAAAGGAAAAGCAGCCTTTAGCTTATCCTTCTGCCGGATCGACCTTTAAGAGACCTGAGGGATATTTTGCAGGCAAGCTTATAATGGACGCAGGTCTTCGTGGATATAGTGTAGGAGGAGCACAGGTTTCAGAGAAGCACTGCGGCTTTGTGATAAATACAGGAGAGGCTACGGCACAGGATGTTGTAACCCTTATGGATGATGTTGTAAAAAAGGTAAAGAGCGAGTTTGGCGTAACTCTTGAGCCTGAGGTTAAGATGTTAGGAGAGTTCTAGTATGAGATTTGTTATTGTTACCGGTATGAGCGGTGCGGGAAAAGGTACTGCCCTTAATACCCTCGAGGACGCCGGGTATTTCTGCGTTGACAACCTTCCGATACAGCTTATAAAGAGATTTGCAGAGATAGCCTATGACGAACAGATACAGGTGGACAATGTGGCCATCGGTGTGGACATAAGAAGCGGACGTGCACTGTCACAGCTTAATTCCTGTCTCGCAGATCTTAAGAAATGTGGCTTCCCTTATGAGATATTGTTCATTGAATGTTCAGACGCTACGCTTGTTAAAAGATATAAGGAGACCAGAAGAAACCATCCTCTTTCCACAAAGGATGGCAGGATAATAGATGGTATAAAGAAGGAAAGGGAGCTCATAGGCTTCTTAAAGGAAGAGGCAGATTACATTATAGATACCTCAAGCCTTTTGGTGAGAGAGCTCAAGAAGGAGCTTGACAAGATATTTGTCAGCAATATGGAATACGGCAATTTCATAATCACGGTCATGTCCTTTGGATTCAAATATGGAATACCCAGGGATTCGGATCTTGTATTTGATGTGAGATTTCTGCCGAACCCTTATTATGATCTTGAACTGAGACCTCTCACGGGAAATGATGAGCCTGTCCAGGATTATGTCATGAACTGCGATGAAGCTCATACCTTCCTTGATAAATTTGACGACATGCTGCAATTTCTCATTCCTAACTACATAAAGGAAGGGAAGAACCAGTTGGTCATATCCATTGGATGTACAGGGGGAAAGCACAGGTCTGTTACCATTGCAAATAATGTGTACACAAGACTTTCAAAGTCCCCATATACCGTAAGGATAGTACACAGGGATATCGCCAAGGACGCAATAGTAAAACAACAATAATGATGGATACAGGAGCAGCATATGTCATTTTCATCTGATGTAAAAAAGGAACTTGCCAGGAACATAAGTGCTGCAAGGCATTGCAGGATCGCAGAGCTGGCAGGGATGATAGGCATGGTGGGACATGTGGGCTACAGAGACGGTAAACCGGTAAGCATAGTGATATCCACCGAGAGAAGTGTCATAGCAAATACCATGTCGGAGCTTATAAAGAAGCTGTTCGGGCTTGTGTCTGAGTGCTCGGTAAAGAGAACCGGGACAAACAGCCGTGTGTACAGAATGGTCTTTAATAAGCCGGAGGATGTTGAGAGGATACTTACAACATTAAAGATAACAGAAAAAACTGAAAACAGCAGTGGAAATGCCCGGAGCATTGATTGCCAGGAAATGCATATAAGCGGTCTTGTGATACAGAAGGACTGCTGCAGGCGGGCATTTATAAAGGGAGCCTTCATGACATCGGGATCCATAAGCGATCCGGAGAAGGGATATCATTTTGAGATAGTCTGTGATAACCCGGAGAGGGCAGAGCTTATATCAGGTATAATACATAATTTTGATATAGACAGTAAGGTCATTGCCAGGAAGAGATACCATGTGGTTTACATTAAGGACGGCACCATGATCGTTGACATGCTTAATCTCATGGGAGCCTATTCTTCTCTTATGGATATGGAGAATATAAGGATCCTTAAGGATATTGCAAATAATGTGAACCGTAAGGTGAACTGTGAGGCCGCAAATCTCAACAAGACTGTAAATGCGGCAGTGAGACAGATCGAGGATATAGAGTATATTATCAAGGTAAAAGGCATACACTATCTTCCCGACAATCTGGTGGAGCTGGCACAGGCAAGACTGGAGGCAAGGGACGCGTCCCTTAAAGAATTAGGCGAGATGATAAATCCCCCGATAGGAAAATCGGGAGTAAATCATAGATTAAGAAAAATCAGTGAAATTGCAGACCATCTTCGTGGCTGCAGGTAAAACTTAGGAGGACTATTATGGTTGAAAAAACAGTGAAAATCTCATTAACAGCAGTTTCAGAGGAGAGACCTGTTGCAGTACTCGTACAGCTTGCAAGTCAGTTTGACAGCAAGATACATCTTATTTCAGACAATAAGAAGATCAATGCCAAGAGCATAATGGGTATGATGAGCCTTGGATTTGCAGAGGGAGAGTCTCTTACTATCCAGGCAGAAGGACCGGATGAGGAAAAGGCCTGCGAACAGCTTGCAGCTTATATCGGAAACGAAAAATAATCCTGTATATATATCGCTTTTTATTGCACCAGTGATTTTATTGTGCTAAAATTAAAACCATTAGTGGACATTCAATGTCGTCGGAGGAATGTAATATGGGATTTTTTGGTGGCTTATTCAGTAAGATACCTTTCGTTGCAAAGTTTTCAAAAAAGAAAGAGCCTGTCAACAATGTAGAGCTTCAGTTCAATAAGGCTATGAACCTTATGGACAATGGTGACGGGGAGGAATCCGTTACAATACTTGAACAGGTTTCGGATATCGGAATCATGGATCCTCAGTACAGAAGCTACGGTAATGACGCACTTCTTGTTCTGGCTGAGTTCTTTGAAAAGGGAAAGTACCGTAACGCTAAGACCAGTATAGATCTTAACAAGGCAACTAAATATTTGGAAAAGTATGTTAATCAGAACAAGGATGGAGATACCATATATAAGCTGGCTAAGATGCTTTTAGAGGTACAGAACTTCTCAAAGGCCATAAAGTATTTTGAGATGTCAGCTACAGAGTGCGGTATCAAGGCTGCGTATATGAACCTGGGTGCCATATATGAGAGCGGACTTAACCGTGTTGACCAGTATGGTAACAAGAGTGATTTCGTTGTTCCTGTTGATATGGAGAAGGCTATGCACTGGTACAAGCTTCTTGCAGATACCGGTGACGCTAAGGCCAAGGCTTCATACGAGAGAGTGCTTTATGCCAGCACCCATGAGGACAGCATAGAGTTTGAGGAAAAGGACAGACTTTACACTGAGATCGCTGCCAAGAGAAAGGAAAAGGGTAAGGAGCCTAGATATAAGGTTATCGAGGCCTCAAGACTCCAGTACCAGTATACATATGTTCATAATCAGGTTGAGGGATATATACACAAGCTTCCTAAGGACTGGGTAAAGACCATCAATGAGTCCACAGGAGAGGAGTATTACGCACCTAGCCTTACATATAAGGATTTCGCCATATATGTTTATTATGACAGTATACCAAAGGATTCCAAGAAGACCCTTGAGAACTACCTGAGATATTGTAATGACGCATTTGATGAGGAGCTTCAGCTCAAGGCTTATGTAACAGAGTACGCAGACGGTATATGTACTACCTACTATCATAAGGATCTTGAGAAGGGCATCGTTTCATTTGCTTTCTATCAGGGACGCCGACTGGCATGTATGAGATTCGTATGTGCGTCAATGGAGATCATTGAGCAGTACGAGGAGATAATATTTGAAACAGCAAATTCATTTGCATTTATAGATCCGACTCTTGTAAGTGAAGAGAGTGCCAACAGAAAGGATATGCAGTACTACAACGAAGCAATATACTGCTACTATCTGGAGGATTATGAGGGAGCCATGAAGGCTGCCAAGCAGGCACTTAAGTTCGGAAGTATAAAGGCAAGTTACCTGCTTATAGAGTTGTATTATGATGAGGATTCACCATACAGGGATATAGAGAAGACCATCAGCTATGCAAAACAGCTCTTTGAAGCTACCAAGGATCCTGAGCTGGCATTCCTTCTGGGACTGGTATATGACCAGCAGCTTAAGGATTACATGAAGGCACTTAACTGGTACGAGAACGCAGAGCGTCTCGGACACAAGAGAGTTGCATTCTATCTTGGAAGAATTTATTACTATGGACTGCTCAGGACCAAGAGAGATGGTGCCAAGGCTCTTATGTATTTCAAGAAGGCACAGGCTAACGGTATAGTTGAAGCTGACGGATACATCAAGGATCTTGAGGAGCTGAAGGGCGAGGATCTTCAGACAGCCGTTGAGAAGTGGGAGAGAGCCGTACAGGCAGGCAGTGAGTCTGCAGCCATTAAGATCGCAATGATGAAGCAGAGACAGATATTCTACATTGCTACACCATATGAGATCGAGAAGGCATACCTTGAAGCCCTTGGACTTGGAAGTGCCCAGGCCGGTTATGAGCTTGGTAAGATCTATCAGGTTCAGGAGAAGCAGGAGGACTACAAGGGCGAGATAAAGAGTATTAAATACTTTGAAAAGGCATTTAATGCTAACTATGATGACTGGGATAAGGTCAATCTGTTTAAGGTTATTACATATAAGTGTGAGAAGGGACTTCCTAAGGATGAGGCTATCAAGCTGTATATAGAGAATGCAAGTATGGGATATGTGCCTGCCATAGAGAAGCTCATTGAACTGGTTCCTACAACCACAGCCCAGATATGGTCACTGTATGACGCACTTATCGATCTGGCTGAGACCGGTGATGAGACAGCTATCGTAGCTATGAACAAGCTTGAGCTTAACTACGTTGATCTGGTTCTCAGAGAGCCTGATAAGAAACAGAAGATCGTGGAGAACAAGTTCTTCCGTCTCTGTGTTCCTAAGGAGTGTACAGCGACCATCAATGATGAGGGCGGTACCATTAAGCTTGCCGATTCGGTTGTTGAATTTGCCGTGGCTGAAATGCCTGTCAACGCCAGTGCCGAGGAGGATTACCTTAAGATATACAAGCTTATATGTTCAGAGTATCTTCCTGATGAGAATGCAGATATCATCATCGCCAACTCAAGAATGGTAGGATCAGCGATACTCACAAACAAAGAGAATGTTCATTCCTACAGCATACTTCTCATAAGCTCAAAGAACCAGTACATATTCAAGCTGAGTTCAAGAGACAGAAGAGAAATGATGCAGTTCAAGGATGTACTTATAAATATGGCTAAAACTCTTGTGGAGACTGGTGAGATATACAGAGCTACAGGTGACAGCAAGAAGAATATCGGTCTTGCGTTCCTGTTGAAGACAAACGAGAGTGGATATCTTTCAATCGGAAAGCAGTAATTATTTGACGGTGGATTTACAGAGCCCCCGGAGAAACACTCCGGGGCTTTCTTATACAGAATATATGATGATACAAGATTTACCAAAAAAATAAGAAAGAAAAAGGGGTAATGGGAAATGGCGATAACCGCAAAAAAAGAAGTAAAAGTAAGACCGGTAAGAATGGATGTAAGATTGGCAAATGATGTAGAAAAGCTTGCGAAGAAAACTTTTCGGTCACAGAATGATATAGCTGTGATTGCCATGAGGAAGTATCTTTATGAAAATCGCAGATTTTTCATTGAGGATATGATCGATGACTGCATATTCAGAGAGATAGAGCCTACAATAACCATAAGAAGAGAGTCGGCAGCCATAAGCTATGGTGTCATCGGGATCACAGCAGACAAGACAAAGGATCCTGATATATACCATGTAAAGACTGTTGTAAGAAACAGAGAGGGTGAGTGTATATTCTCAGATACTCACGACATCAATGTTACAGATAAGAACGATGACTGGAAATGCTATAAGGAGTTCGTATACGGTATAGCCATCAAGTTCATCAACGTCGAGGATGATTATTATAAGGATTATTTTTACGACAGATTCCAGTACGATTAAGAAAATTGTATTTACTAAATTGCGAAATAGTGATATCCTATTATAGTCTTTGGCGTGAAATTGTTACTGATAGAATAGGCAGTATGGTTTGTAAAAAGTGTCATTGCAAGAGGTGATAGGAAATGTTTAGGAACATTATTAATGATTTGGCTGGCTGGTATGAAAGAGATGAGCATAAGGCAGCATTAATAAAAGGCGGAAAGGCTGTGGGCAAGACATGGGCAGCTATGGATTTTGCCACAGGCTTTTTTGATGAGTATATTGTGATAGATCTGGCGGAATATCCCGATCTTCTTGAGTATATATCAAAAGAGAGAAAACCGGATAAGGTTCATGCAAAGGTAGTAACTACAGTAGATAAATATGATTTCGAAGGTAAGCTTCTTATATTTGATAATGCACAGTTGAATACAATGTCTATAAAAAATCTTGCCATGTATGCCGGAAGCCGTAAGGACTGCCGTGTGCTTATCATTGCCACAGAGGGCGGCCGGCTGGACATAGAGGAACAGTGTAAGGATATACTGGATATATTTGAAATGACACCTATGACCTTTGAGGAATTCCTTAAGGCAGGTAAGGGTAGAAAATTGTGTAAGTACATTGAAAATCAGATGATGGATACTCTGTCTGATGAGGTGAGAGAAAGTGTTAAGACTATGCTTGAGACCTTCTTCCTTACAGGTGGTATGCCGGAGGTTGTCAGTGCGTATTACAAAAATGAGAGCTTTATTGACGCTGACGCTGCATTGAAGCAGTTGTTGGAGAGGATCAATGATTACATTATTGAAACAGCACCTAAGAGAAGTCTTCGTAAGGTTGTGGCAGTATGGAAGAGTATTCCAAAGCAGCTTACAAAGGACAATAAAAAGTTCATGTACGGCTATGTTGATCCTAAGGCGAGGGCAAGAGAGTATGAAGACTCTGTGGAATTTCTTGTTAAAGCCGGTGTGGTGAACAGGGTATACAGAGTTAAGGATGGAGTTCTTCCTCTTGAGGATCAGGTGGATGAGAAATCCTTTGAGCTGTATCATCTTGACCATGGACTCTTAAGGATCATGGCGGGAATTGAATGTACAAGTGTTGATTTGAATAATGTGTATGATACAATGGGCGGCGTTGTGGCTGAACAGTATGCGTATTCTGAATTGAAAGCAAATAAGAAGATAGGACCTTTATATTTCTGGATATCCTCTGCAACTGCCAAGGTTGATTTCGTTTATGAGGGAGAAGGAGAGGTTATTCCTGTTGATGTGCAGACTACTCCACATTCAAAGGCACAGAGTGTAAAGGTATTTACAAGCAGATATAATAATAATACTTCGGTTAGGATTTCCACTGATGACATGTATGTTAAGAAGGGATTGTTAAATATCCCATTATATGGAATCTGGAATTTCTGATAGATTGCCGAAATAGCTCAGTTGGTAGAGCAACGCATTCGTAATGCGTGGGTCGAGGGTTCGAGTCCCTTTTTCGGCTGGATATAACCCCAAAGGTGTAGATACAGACTTTGGGGCTTTTTCGTTATATAATGATGTTTGTGACACATGAACAGAGGAAAGCACGCCATGTGCCATGTCGTAAAGGAAGTGTAGATATGCCGAAATGGTATGAGCATTTGAAGACAATAAATAATCATAAGAGAATGGTGATGAAGTATTGCTTTAAGGTGGGACTTTATAAGCAGGGCTTACTGCATGACCTGTCAAAGTATTCTTATACCGAGTTTTCTGTAGGAGTGAAGTATTACCAGGGAACAAGAAGCCCGAATGACGCAGAACGTGAGGACAAGGGCTACTCCAGTGCATGGCTTCACCATAAAGGAAGAAATAAGCACCATCTTGAATACTGGATAGATTACAGTCCCAACAGGTCTGAGGGACTGGTGGGCTGCAAAATGCCTGTGAAATATGTTGTGGAGATGTTCTGCGACAGGATAGCTGCTTCAAGAAATTATAATAAAGAAAAATATACGGACGCAATGCCCCTTGAATATTTTGAGCAGGGAAGATCGAAGACTCTGCTGCACCCGGAAAGTGCGGAATTACTGTACAGTCTTCTTCTAATGCTTAAGGAAAAGGGGGAGGATGAAACTTTCATGTATATCAGAAAGAATATCCTCCATAACAAGAAATGACATTGACACAACAAGGATTGATACAACAAGGGTTGATACAACAAGGAATGATATTAACATACAATCTGACCGGCGTGTCAGCCTGGGTTGGGAATGATTTTAAGATGAATGTGTCAAGTTTTATATGAAAACTTGACATGCGGCGTCAGCCCTTTGCCAGAGGAGGTACCCATGCATCGAAGATGCATATAAAATGGTACCAACGATATGCCGCCGAATGAAATGAGGGGGCAATACCTAAAAAGGCAAATTTTAAATGGGCTGATGTTCAAATAAATGGGAGGAATATATGGAATTTACTCATTTACATGTGCATACTGAATATAGTCTTCTGGATGGCTCTGCCAAGATAAAGGAGCTGGTTGCCAGAGCAGCAGAGCTTGGATACGACTCCCTTGCCATAACTGATCACGGTGTCATGTATGGTGTTATTGATTTCTATGAGGCTGCCAGAGCTGTTGGCATAAAGCCCATAATCGGATGTGAGGTGTATGTAAGTCCTGGCTCCAGATTTGACAGAGAGGTGAATAAGGGAGAGGACAGATACTATCATCTTGTGCTTCTGGCGGAGAACAATACAGGATATAAGAACCTGTCGAAGATAGTTTCAAGAGGATTTACCGAGGGCTTTTATTACAAGCCCCGTGTGGATATGGAGGTTCTTAAGGAATTTCATGAGGGAGTTATCGCCCTGTCCGCATGTCTTGCCGGTGAAGTGGCAGTGAACCTGAGAAAGGGAAACTATGAGGAGGCGAAGGAAGCCGCCTTAAGACATCTGGATATATTCGGGGAAAATAATTATTTTCTTGAAATGCAGGATCACGGTATTCCGGATCAGGCAACTGTAAATGCAGGTGTAATGAGGCTGTCAAAGGAGCTTGGAATACCTATGGTAGTAACCAATGACTCCCATTATATCTACGCAGAGGACGCAGACGCCCACGATATCCTTCTGTGTATCCAGACAAATAAAAAGGTTTCCGATACGGACAGAATGAAATACGAGGGTGGACAGTACTATCTTAAATCCAAGGAGGAGATGTACAGTCTGTTCCCATATGCCAGGGAGGCTCTGGAGAATACCCATAAGATAGCGGAAAGGTGTAATGTTGAGATAGTCTTCGGTGAGCAGAAGGTTCCTGAGTTCCAGGTTCCGGACGGACTTACTGCCTATGAGTATCTCACGAAGCTGTGTATGGAGGGACTTAAGGAGAGATATCCGGTTCCCACAAAGGAGATCACCGACAGGCTGGAGTATGAGCTTAATACCATAAAGAACATGGGATATGTGGATTACTTCCTTATAGTCCACGACTTCATAAAATATGCCAGGGATAACGACATCCCTGTAGGACCGGGACGAGGCTCCGCAGCGGGAAGTATAGTTTCCTATTGCCTGCATATAACCAGCCTTGACCCCATAAAATATAATCTTCTCTTTGAGAGATTCCTTAACCCTGAGAGAGTATCCATGCCCGATATAGACGTGGACTTCTGTTATGAGAGACGTCAGGAGGTAATAGATTACGTTGTAAGAAAGTATGGCAAGGAGAAGGTTGTGCAGATCGTAACCTTCCAGACCATGGCGGCAAGAAACGTAATAAGAGATGTGGGAAGAGTTCTTGATCTTCCTTATGCCCTCTGTGACGCAGTTGCCAAGTCGGTTCCTATGGAGCTTAATATGACCATCACCAAGGCTCTTTCGGTAAGCAAGGATCTCAAGGACATGTATGAACAGAAACCTGAGGTCAAGCACCTTATAGATATGGCACTTAAGCTTGAGGGACTTCCGAGAAATACAGGTATGCATGCAGCCGGTGTTGTTATCGGCAGGGATTCCATAGATGAGTATGTTCCTCTTGCCAAGGGCGGTGATGATTCTGTTATTACACAGTTCACAGCCACTACCATTGAACGTCTGGGACTTCTTAAGATGGACTTCCTGGGTCTTAGGACCCTTACGGTCATTCATGACGCAGTGAAATTCGCCAGAGAACAGTATGGCGTGGATATAGATATAAATAATCTGGATTACAACGATCCTAAGATATTTGAGCTTTTAAGTTCCGGCCATACAGAGGGTGTGTTCCAGCTTGAAAGTGCAGGAATGAAGAGCTTCATGAAGGAGCTTAAGCCCAAGAGCCTTGAGGATGTTATTGCGGGAATATCCCTGTATCGTCCGGGCCCTATGGATTTCATACCTAATTACATAAACGGCAAGGAGCACCCGGAGACTATAGTTTATGATACCCCGCTTCTTGAGGATATACTTAAGCCGACCTACGGATGTATCGTCTATCAGGAGCAGGTTATGCAGATCGTTATGAAGCTTGCGGGATATACTCTTGGCCGAAGCGATCTGGTGAGAAGAGCCATGTCCAAGAAGAAGGCTGACGTAATGGCCAAGGAGCGTCAGTATTTCGTATATGGAAACGAGGAGCTTAAGGTTCCCGGATGTATAAATAACGGCATATCCGAGACCGTTGCAAATAAGATCTTTGACGATATGACAGATTTTGCAAAATACGCCTTTAATAAATCCCATGCGGCGGTTTATGCCATTGTGGCATACCAGACAGCTTACCTGAAATGCTACTATCCTACATGCTTTATGGCTGCCCTTATGTCATCGGTTAAGGATAACAGCTCCAAGGTTGCTGTGTATATCGGACATTGCCGACAGATGGGTATAGAGATACTGCCACCAGACATCAATGAGGGAGTCAGCGGATTTTCAGTTTCGGGAAACGCCATAAGGTTCGGACTGTCGGGACTTAAGAGCGTGGGAACTGCCGTAATAGACCGTGTGGTAAAGGAAAGAGATGAAAATGGTCTTTTTAAGGATTTCAAGGATTTTCTTATGAGGATGTCCTCTAAGGATACAAATAAGAAAACTGTGGAAGCACTTATACTCGGTGGTGCCTTTGACAGCTTCGGCCTTAACAGGAAGCAGCTTATGCTGGCATATCCTGTTATTGCAGATGAGGTGGCAAGGGAGAAGAAGAACTCCATGGCAGGACAGTTTTCATTTGCAGATATATTCGGAGAGGAATTCCAGGAAATGACTGCGGTGAAATATCCGGACGTGCCGGAGTACGACCAGCAGGAGAAGCTGTCTCTGGAGAAGAGCGTCCTTGGAGTGTATGTATCGGGACATCCGCTGCTCCAGTACACGGATATGCTTGACAGATACACCAGTGCCCTGACCACTGATTTCCAGGTGGATGAGGAGAACGGAAGCCCTAAGGTCAAGGATCAGGTAATGTACATAGTTGGCGGAATAATAACCACAGTATCCACCAAGATCACCAAGAATGGGCAGAATATGGCATTTGTAACTCTTGAGGATATGGTTGGCTCAGTTGAGGTGGTGGTATTCCCAAGAGATTATGACAAGTGCCGCAGCCTGTTATTTGTGGACAACAAGGTTCTCATAAAGGGACGTGCCCAGGCGTCGGAGGAAGGGGGCAAGCTTATTGCCTCAGAGGTTATGAGCTTTGATGAAGCGGAAAATGGAAAGCATTTTAACAGCTTCAGACAAGCTGCCAGAAATTATTCTTCCAGCCAGGGAAATATGAATGAAAAAGCGGGCAGCTATGACAATTACAATAATTCCGGCTATCCGGGGGCAACGTCAGGAGTCAGCGATGAGGAAGTCTGGGTGTGCTTTGAGAACATGGAGCACTACAACAAAGAGGCTGAGGGCTTTGCTGCCATACTTGAGAACCACAGGGGTTTATGTCCGGTGATGGTGCAGCTCAGAGCCGAAAGACAGATAAAGAACATGGGCAGAGGATTTCTTGTAGATCCTGACGACGCCCTTATGGAAGAGCTTTCCGGGGCTTACGGCAGCGACAAGGTGCTTAAGCGTAAGAGAAAGCAATCATAAAAACGTGACAGGAGTTACAAACAGGAAAAGGAAAACTTGATCATATGGAGATAATAAGTTCAAATTCCAATAAAAATATTAAAGAGATAAATAAGCTGAATAAGGACTCTGCATACCGTAGAGAACGGGATGTGTTTGTTGTGGAGGGTATAAGGATGTTCACTGAGCTTCCTGTTGACAGGATAGAGGCGGTGTATTTCTCCGAAAGTGCATTTGTAAGGTATGGGGAAGAGCTGGGATATACCGGTGACGAGCCTTTTTTATATGTGCTTAAGGACAACATATTCCACAGTATATCCCAGACAAAGACTCCCCAGGGGCTTCTGGCTGTGGTGAAATGTTACCATTATGAGCTGGCTGACATTCTGGCAGACAAGGGGGATACAGGTATGTATCTTTTGGTGGAGTCGTTACAGGATCCGGGAAATCTCGGAACCATAATGCGTACCTCGGAGGCGGCAGGAGTTACATGCCTTATAATAGGCGGAGCTTCCTGTGATCCTTATAATCCTAAGGTGGTACGTTCTACAATGGGAGCCATATTCAGACTGCCATTTGTATATAATGTGGATCTTCTTCAGGCGGCAGAGCTTCTTAAGGAGAAAGGGGTCACTATATACGGTGCCCATCTGGCAGGTCAGAACATATATGATGAGGACTTCACAGGCGGTACCGCATTTCTTATCGGAAATGAGGGAAACGGGCTGTCGAAGGAGCTCAGCGGTAAGGCGGATAAGCTCATAAAAATACCAATGTGCGGAAAGGTTGAATCCCTAAATGCGGCAACATCCGCGGCTTTGGTATCGTATGAATGTATGAGACAGCGAATGAAATAAAAAAATGTGATGTAACGACAAAAGGGGTCGTAAAAATACTTCGTATATATTAAAATAGTCTTGGAAAAGGCTGTAGATACAGGTCGATAAGTATTTGGCACATTCGGCAAAACTAGATTGTTTAAGGCAGCATAAATCTTTTCCCCGGAGAATATTCTTTAAGGTAAACAAAATACATAAGGAAATACCGGAAGGGAGAAAGAAATGACGGAAAAAACTTTAAACAATAATCAGGTAGTTGTAGCAGGGGAGATCGCATCGGAGTTTGTGTTCAGCCATGAAATATTTGGCGAGGGCTTTTATATGGTAGATCTGGTGGTGAGCCGCCTTAGTGATGCCTATGATGTTATCCCGCTTATGGTGTCAGACAGGCTGTTTGACGTAACAACTTCTCATGTTGGTGAAAAAATTATGGCAAAAGGTCAGTTCAGATCTTATAATAAGCATGAGGAGACTAAGAACAGACTTATATTGTCTGTATTTGTAAGGGAAATAGAGACTCTCGATGAGGAGGAAGCATGGGACAGCAAGCCTAATCAGGTATTCCTTGATGGGTATGTGTGTAAGGAGCCTGTGTACAGGATGACTCCTCTTGGAAGAGAGATAGCAGATATATTGCTGGCAGTGAACAGAGCATATGGCAAGAGTGATTACATACCATGTATCTGTTGGGGAAGAAATGCCAGATTTGCAGGCAGACTTTCTGTAGGGGAACATATTGCATTATGGGGCAGGATACAGAGCAGAGAGTATCAGAAGCGGATAGGAAACGATCAGGTGGTCAGCAAGGTGGCCTATGAGGTATCCGTAAGCAAGATGGAATGTCTGGAATGATAAACGTGCATGGGGGTATTACAGAAGATGAAGAGAAGGTTAAATATTGGTGTACTTATTGATGATGTGAATGCGGTTTTTTCAAATCAGGCAATTAAGGGTGCTGAATTTGGAGCTATAGCAAAGGACGCGAATCTTTTTATAATTCCCGGAATGTACCTTGATGACAAGGATATTTCCGAGGAACATTTTCAATATGAATATCAGTACAGTACTTTATTTGAATTTGCAAGAAACAGTCATCTGGATATTTTGTATGTCATGATGGGCATGATAGGTTGTCGTGTCCCTCATGATGTCCAGGTGGATTTTCTGAAAAAATTTCTTGGCATACCGGTGGTGTGTCTTTATATCAATATCGATAATGTCCCATCCATAACATTTGACAATAAAATATCCTTTGAGAAGCTTATAACACACCTTATAAGCTTTCATGGAGTGAGAAAGCTTGGCTATGTAAGCGGACCAAGGACCAATGTTGACGCCATGGAGAGATTGTGCGCCTACAGAAATGCTCTTGATAAGGCAGGCATACCATTTGATGAGGACAGGGTAATATATGGAAACTTTGAGGAGAGCACGGAGAGCCTGGTGGAGGAGTTCCTTAGGGAGAACAGAGATCTGGAAGGGCTGGTATTTGCAAATGACCGAATGGCAAGAGGTGGTTACAATGCCTGTGCCAGACTTGGAATAAAAATAGGTGAGGATCTGAAGATAGTGAGCTTTGACAATTCAAAGTTCGCATCGGCACTTAACCCACCGCTTTCCACTGTGGAGGCCAATGCCGCTGAGCTGTCCTATAAGGCAGTAATGAAGGCTGAGGAATTTATAAGCTCGGAGGGGACTGCAGATGATATCCGGGTCGAGACCCATCCGATACTCAGAAGCTCCTGTGGCTGTAGAATATACAATTATGACAGCCTGTCAAAGATAATAGATATGCGTGGAGCCATGATCCCTGTGGAGGTTGACAGGGCTTTTAACAAGGTTGACAGGTATCTGTTTAATGAATATATAAGAAATTCCGAAATTGATGAGATCAGGTCACAGCTAAGGAGACTGGTAGAGGATCTTGTGGCATATCCGGTCATGAGTGATGCAGATAATGTTGAGAATATCATAAGGCAGGATTTTAGGGAATTTATAGCCATGCCATTGCTCAGATATACCACCATGGAGTTTATATTAAATGCACTTAAGGTCATACAGCATGAGCTGTGCAAGGAGATAAGTGAGAGTGAAAAGATCATTGCCGTGGTCAAGATGTTCATGGACTTCAACAGGGAGCTGGCTCTCTATAATGGAAGCCGAAGCGACGCCGGAAACGGCACAGAGATGATGGCAAGACTTATAAGCTGCATGACGGCAGATATGTTTAAGATGAACAGTGGACAGGCAGTGCACTATGAGAGAGCACTGGATAACCTGGAATCCATAGGGGTGAAATCCGCGTATCTGTACATGTTCAGGGAGACTATCTTCCATGAGAGAAATGCAGAGTTCACACCACCTGAGCGAGTGCTGTTTAAGGCGTATTATGTAAACCAGAAATCCTATGCGGTGCCTGTGGAGGAACAGGATATGCCGGTATCGGATATATTTGTCAACAGATATGTAGTAGACGAGGACAGAAAGACCATGATACTGTCACCTATATTCTCGGCGGACGAGTTATATGGACTTCTCCTGTGCCAGGTTCATTATGAAGACTTTGACAAGATAGAGCCTGCGGCATTGCAGATATCTGTTGCCATGAAGACACTGCATCTCATGGAACAGCAGGAGAAGATACAGAGAAATCTCCAGGAAAATATGACAAAGATCGTGGAGAACAACAATATTTTAAATGATATTTCCAAGAAGGATCAGCTTACGGGACTGTACAACCGCTGGGGATTCATTGAGAAGATAAATGAGCTGCTGATGAAGGGTGACAATGAAGGCAGGACAGTAATGGTTGCCTATGCGGACATGGACAACCTGAAATATATAAATGATATTTACGGTCATGATGAGGGAGATTATGCCATAAAGGGTATAGGACGTATCCTCAAGGCGGCATTTGCAGGGGAGTCGGTAATATCCAGATACGGCGGAGATGAGTTCGTGGTGTTCATGCTGACTGATGACCATGAAAGCGAGGAGGATATCAGAAAACGTATCGAGGCTATCACCTCAGATGAAAATAGCGGCTCCGGCAAGGCATATATGCTTGGCATGAGTGTTGGTATATGCCGTAGAAGATACAGTAGTGAGATAGATCTCTACGACATGATATCCACGGCTGATGAGAAGCTTTATATGGATAAGAGAAGAAGGAAAAATGAGCGGGGAACATATTACAATGTGCCTGCTGCCAAATGATATTGACACAGGTCCTTTTTGGTGCTATAGTATGCACTATCTAGGGATTACTAGAATAAATTAAAGTAGAGGTGCGAAGTTAAAGAGTACCCGGTTTGATGTATATGGAACAAGTGAGAGCCGGAGAAAGGGAAGTTCGCCGAAGGGTATATCAGCCCATGATGATATATTCTGGTTGTACAGTTAAGAGCTGTATGACTGTCATCGAGAGATGGAGAGCTACTTGATAGGATAAAGATATTCTATAGGTCGGCTCACGTCGACCTATTTTTTGTGCAATAAGCCGTTATGCAGAAATTGTGCTTGCACAAATTTCTATATGACGGCCAATGTTCATCGAGCCGACAGGCGGGATGGCATTGATTGCATGTCGAGTAGGTGTCAGCCTGCTCGATTGACATTTTTTCAAAAGCATACAGCATTATTTTGCATGTAGTAAAAATTGCGGAAAATGTATAATAAAAAACAGGTAGACGGAATTATTGGCTCGCCTTAAAAGCGAAGCATTCTATAATATTTAGGAGGTTTTTATTATGGCAATATTTACAGGTTCAGCAGTTGCATTGGTTACTCCGTTCAAGGACAACGGAGACGTTGATTTTGATAAACTTAAGGAGCTGGTAGAGTTCCATGTTGCCCACAAGACAGACGCTATCGTTATCTGCGGTACCACCGGTGAGGCAGCAACCCTTTCACATGAAGAGCACCTTGAGTGCATTAAGAAGTGCGTTGAGTTCGCAGACCACAGGATCAAGGTTATTGCAGGTACAGGATCAAATTGTACAGCGACAGCTATCTACCTTTCTACAGAGGCAGAAAGCTACGGCGTAGATGGTCTTCTTGTTGTTACTCCATATTACAACAAGGCTACACAGAAGGGACTTATAGCTCACTTCACAGCAGTGGCAGATTCAGTTTCACTTCCTATCATCCTTTACAATGTTCCTTCAAGAACAGGTTGCAACATTCTTCCTGAGACAGCAGTTGAGCTTGCAAAGACAGTTGACAACATTGTAGGTATCAAGGAAGCGTCAGGTAACATCGGCCAGGTTGTTAAGCTTGCTTCACTGGCACAGGGATGTATAGATATTTATTCAGGAAATGACGATCAGGTTGTTCCGCTTCTTTCACTGGGTGGAAAGGGAGTTATCTCAGTAACAGCAAATATAATCCCTGAGGATACACATGATATGGTCATGAAGTTCCTTGAGGGCGATATAGAAGGAAGTCTCAAGCTCCAGCTTAAGGCAGTTGAGTTATGCAATGCATTGTTCTGCGAGGTAAATCCTATTCCTGTTAAGAAGGCAGTTGAGATCTTAGGACTCTGCGGAGGCACCCTCAGAATGCCACTTACAGAGATGGAACCTGCAAATGTAGAAAAACTTAAGACAGCAATGAAGAATTATGGTATACTTGCTTAAGACTTGTTGAAAGCGGTACACAGATTCGAGGATATTGTGTTGGAATATGACATAATATAAAGTAAAAGATCGGGTAGGTGTTTCCTACTCGGTCTTTTACTTTAATACATTGTAACGATTATTGTAAGAACAGCAAAGCTGTCAAAAAAAATACGGAGGACAAAATAAATGGTAAAGATTATTATGCACGGTTGTAACGGAAAGATGGGACAGGTTATAACAGACATGGTGAAGAATGACGATACTGCAGAGATAGTTGCAGGAATAGATGTGGTAGATAACAGGGATAACGGATATCCGGTATTCACAGATATAGACGCATGTGATGTGCCTGCTGATGTTATCATAGATTTCGCTGCAGCAGTGGCAGTAGACAAGCTCCTTGATTACAGCGTAAGACGTGGAATACCTGTGGTACTCTGCACAACTGGTTTAAGTGAGGCACAGCTTGCCAAGGTAGAGGAGGCAAGTCATAAGGTGGCAGTTCTTCGTTCAGCCAACATGTCTCTCGGAATAAATACACTTATGAAGCTTTTAAAGGAAGCTGCAGATATATTTGCACCGGCAGGCTATGATATTGAGATCGTTGAGAAGCACCACAACCAGAAGGTTGACGCACCATCAGGAACAGCCCTTGCACTGGCAGACTCCATCAATGAGGCAAGAAATAATGAGTACGAATATGTATACGACAGAAGCCAGGTAAGAAAGAAAAGGGACAAGAAAGAACTGGGAATTTCATCAGTCAGAGGCGGCACTATCGTAGGCGAGCACGAGGTTATATTTGCAGGGGTTGATGAGGTTATAGAGTTCAAACATACAGCTTATTCCAAGTCAGTATTTGCCAAAGGTGCAGTTGAAGCAGGAAAATATCTTGCAGGAAAGCCTGCGGGATTATATAATATGTCAGATGTTATAGGTTAATGACTATGGCAGCAGATGTATGCCATATGTTAAAGCCTTAGATCTGATGTAATAATGAATTGGAGCGTTTATATGGATTCAAATAAGATCGTATTATGTGCAAGTTCAAAATATGAACAGAAGTATTATCTGAACCAGGATTTTATAGGGCTGCCTGATGAGATAAAGAAAGAACTCAAGATCATGTGTGTTCTGTTTACTGAGGATGTGGGCGGAATATTTACACTGTATTTTGATGAGGACGGCGGACTGAATATTGAGACCGAGGCAGATGAATATGACGTATTATATGATGATATAGGCAGTGCATTAAAGGTAAAGCAGCTCAGAAAAGAGAAGCAGGATTTATTTGCGAGTCTTGAGATGTATTTCAGAGTATTTTATCTTGAAGAGTATCAGGAGTAAGGAGAGAAAAGATAATGTTACTTGCAGTGGATGTGGGAAATTCAAATATCACTATCGGTGTGTTCGATGGCGACAGCCTGGTACATACCTCAAGAATGACAACAGGTATTTCAAGGACTTCAGATGAGTTCGGTGTATTCCTGGTGGAGCTTATGCAGATGAAGGGACTGACTGTTGATATGGTCACAGAGGTTATCGTGACATCAGTTGTTCCGGACGTTATGCATTCTCTTACAAATGGAATAAAGAAGTATTTTAAATCTAATCCGCTTATTGTGGAGCCGGGGATCAAGACAGGAATAAATATCGCAATACCTAATCCGAAGCAGCTTGGCGCCGACAGAATAGTTGACGCGGTGGCTGCATATGAGATCTATGGTGGTCCCGTTATAGTTATTGATTACGGAACAGCTACCACCTATGACCTTGTAAATGAAAGCGGAAGCTTTGTGGCAGAGGTTACATCACCGGGTATAAGGCTCAGTGCAAATGCTCTGTGGAAGGGAACTGCCAAGCTCCCTGAGATCGAGATAAAGGTTCCTGAAACTATCCTGTGTAAGGATACCATATCCAGTATGCAGGCTGGTGTATGTCTCGGACATATCGGTCAGACTGAATATATAGTAAAGCGTATGAAAAAAGAGTCAGGCTATAAGGAAGTGAAGGTTGTTGCTACAGGTGGTCTCGGAAAGATGATATATGAGAATTCGGATTGTATAGATGTGTACGATCCTAATCTTACTCTGCAGGGACTTAGGATTATAATGGACAAACAGAGATAATATGGATTTTAAGAATAAGTTAATTCTGGCGCCAATGGCAGGGGTATGCGACCTGCCATTTCGTCTTTTATGTAAGGAAAAGGGCTGTGACATATTATACACAGAGATGATAAGTGCCAAGGGTCTTTATTACAACAATAAGAACACCGGACCGCTGCTTATGACAACGGAGGAGGAGAAGCCCATAGGTGTCCAGTTATTTGGCTCGGATCCGGAGCTTCTTGCTGACATGGCACATAAGATAGAGGACAGGGGATTTGCATTTGTAGATGTGAATATGGGCTGTCCGGTCCCAAAGATCGTAAATAACGGTGAGGGCTCAGCCCTTATGAAAGATCCAAAGCTCATAGGGGATATTGTAAGTGCCATGGTGAGGAAGTGCAGGCTTCCCATCACCATAAAGATAAGAAGCGGATTTGACGAGGAGCACATCAATGCACCGGAGATTGCCCATATTGCGGAGGAGAGCGGTGCCAGTGCCATTGCCGTCCACGGCAGGACAAGAAGCCAGTATTACAGCGGACATGCGGACTGGGATGTCATAAGGCAGGTAAAGGAACGGGTGTCCATACCTGTTATAGGTAACGGAGACATCAATGATGTGTTTGATGTTATAAAAATGAGAGAACAGACTGGTTGCGATGGTTTCATGATCGGCAGGGGAGCAAGAGGCAATCCATGGATATTTGATGAGATCAAGACATATCTCGAAACCGGTGAGATAAAGGCAAGGCCTGATCTTCACGAAATAAAAGAGATGATGTTAAGGCATGCAAGACTCATGATAGAGTACAAGGGTGAGTTTACCGGTATCCATGAAATGCGTAAGCATGTGGCGTGGTATTCGGCAGGCTTCAAGGATTCTTCCAAGCTTCGTAATCTTATAAACCAGGTTGAGACCTATGATGAGATGGTGGAGCTCCTTGACAGGTATATACAGTGACATTGTCATGGTAGCAAAATAAAAGGTGTATCACATGAGGGTGAGCTGTGTGATACACCTTTTTAGTCTGTCTAATTTTGGAAGGAAATTTTTGTATGTTTGCTGGATTATAATGCAATTATAATGCCAAATAGCATATAATGTGGTAAGCAATTACTGGCATGAAGAGGAAGTGGGGTATAT
>JBNMGN010000008.1:0-98977 GCA_050872265.1 Coprococcus sp. | reverse complement strand
GTGTTAATATTATAAGACATGACGATGAAAACGTCAAGTAAAAAGTGGCAAAAAATCAGAAAAATCAAGGGTTTGCGGCAATTCGTGACGTGGTATCCTCGTCACGTTTCCGAGAATCCAGGACTTAAGTGCGGTCAATTATGACGTCATAATCGGATTTTCAGTATTTTTCAGCATTTCCGCCCTGTAATTTTTGAAAAAAAAAAAAAAAAAAAAAAAAAAAAAAATACAACAGTTTATTAATATAGACCCTTTTCGAAGTTATATAATAATTTGTTGTATTTTTCTCTAATCTGCAATTCCACTATTTGCAGGGATTTTTATATTTAAAGTGTACTATCATATCAGGTATATGTCCAATACTTATGTTTGGGGGTCTGTCATGCTTTAAGGGCATACATCTCACGGCAGATAAGCCGTCCGGCTTCGGTTCTGAATATATTATCATATGCGGTTTTGACGCTTACCTTTGACAGTCCGTCCTCATACATATTTACAAGGAAATCCGCCTCCACAAGTATCTGATAATCTATAGCGTCTATGTTGTTGTAGGTATGATGATGGGCTATGAGATACTGAACCCTTTCTGACACCTGCTCCGGAAATCCAAACTCCGCAAGAAGTGCCTTCGCCAGAGCCGGCCCCTCCTTCTCCTGTAATTTGCCGCTGCAATCTCCGTACTTCTCCTCACAGAGATGTATACCTATATCGTGGGTAAGTGCCGCCGCCTCAATGATGAACTTCTTGTCATCATCCACTCCCTCCATCTCTGCGATCAGCTTCGCATAGCTGTGAACCTTACAGAAGTGCTGTATTCTCTTGGGGTCACCGGCGTATAGTTTTATCATTTGCATGTGTAGGGTGTTTAACATACTCGCTATCTCCTTTGTATATACATTTTCCCGAATTACTCGTTTTATTGGCTATATTACAGTCTCATTTCCAACAAAGGGTGCAGCTATTCGCGGACACATTATCTAATATAATTGCTTTAAGCCCACTTAAGCTGGGACTTTACGCGACAGTAAGCACACCATTTCTGTGTGCTCGGTCATCGGGAATAAATCAACCGGAGTCATTTTGATCACCTTGTAGCCATGAGTTGTGAGATACTTGAGATCTCTGGCGAGGCTCTCCGGACCGCAGGACACATATACAACCTTTCTTGGGGAAAGGGTAACAAGGGATGAAAGGAACATCTCATTACTGCCTGACCTTGGTGGATCCATGCACACAACATCTATGGTTTCACCAGCTTCAGCCAGTTCCTCCATGAATACCCCGGCGTCATTATTATAAAAGTCAATATTGTCTATTTTATTTATCTGGGCATTTTTATTTGCGTCCCTGATGGCTGCCGTTGACAGCTCAACGCCAATGACCTTCTTAGCTCTTGACGCCATGGATATCCCTATGGTTCCTATGCCGCAGTAAGCGTCCAGAACAGTCTCCTTCTTCTTGAGATCCGCATACTTGATGGCTTTATTGTAAAGCACCTCCGTCTGGATCGGATTTACCTGATAGAAGCTTCCCGGAGATATGCGAAATCTGTTGCCGCACAATATATCCTCAATGAAGCCCTTTCCATATATGGTCTGGTTCCTATCTCCCAGAACCATTGTTGTCTTCTTGGGATTAATGTTCTGAACTATGGTGGTTATCTCCGGACATTTCTCTGCAAATACCTTCGAGAAATTTTTCTTTGATGGAAATTCAGGTCTTGAAGTGACGATTATCACCAGAATCTGCCCCGTGGCAAATCCTGTTCGTATCTGCATATGTCTGATAAGCCCTGTTCCTGTGTCTTCATTATATAATTGCAGTTTGAAGGATCTTATCAGTGCCGCCGCTGTCTGTATTATATTTGCAGCTCGCTTGTCCTGGATCATGCAGGTGTCGGTACGCAGCACGTTGTGGGTGCTTTCCTCGTAAATTCCGGCTATTATCTCGCCGTTCTTTAAACGTCTGAAGGAAACATTTATCTTATTCCTATAGAAATACGGCTGCTCCATGCCGATGATTGGATCCACATAGCCAAATGAAGACAGCAGCTTCTCCATATTCTTCTGCTTCATTTCCAGCTGCTTCTCGTAAGGAATATCAAGGTACTGACATCCGCCACATTTGCCGAAGACCGGACATTTGTCGCTTTTTGGGGTCTTGGATTTTGCCGGTTTGCTGTTATGCTGCTTACGGTCATTATTTTCAGAAATTTTATTGCCCTTAATTTGTTTTTTTTCGGTATTGAATTTATTTTTTGAACCAGTCTTGTCTTTTCCTGAAGTAGCTCTGTTTTTATTTTCACCCATTGCAAATTCTCGCTTTATGTTTATTTCGGTCACGCCGCACCTGCTATCTGCCTAAAATCTCTTATGGCGGATCCACCATCTGCGGACTTTCCTTATAAATCTGTCGTATTTGATGGTAAGTGATATTGCAAATTCCTTCACGAACTGGAAGAAATGTCGCAGCCACAGCCAGGCAGCCCTAAGGGGATATATCCTGCACCAGAGTTTTGAATATCGCTGGTAGGCTTTGTCCGTCACATCTATGTACTCGTCATCATCATAGAAACCTTTCATGATGCCTATCGCCCAGTCAAAAGGTATCTTCTCCCGCTTCCACCTGTTATCTCCGCAGGTAACGTAATAATTTCCATAGGTATTCAGTATCCTGTGAAGTACATACTGCCCATCAGGACGCTTGTACAACACCACATCATTTGGCGAAAGCACCCCCCGGACGCTGCCCACTATCGCCACGTCACGATTTTCCCTGAGGATTGGTCTCATGCTGTCACCGGTTATAAGGGCACGATACATGTTATTTGCAGTGAGCTCAAGCTCAACATTTGCAAGGTTTTTATATGCAGCATGGGTGCGTTCCTTTGTATGTCCGCCCTCAAAAATCACTCTTAAATCCATATTATTCCAATAGGCTTATGCCTCTCCTGTTAATTTCACCTTTATCATGTCGTGTCCCACTGCCTTCAGGTATGGTCCAAACACGTCGGCGGTCTTTATTTTAAGGCTCGAAGTACTTACGCAAGGGTGACATCCCAGGTACTCCTCCTTCATCACATCTTCATCCACCAGAAGCTGCACAACATTGTCCTTGTCATTCATAAGTCCCATAATACTCACGGCTCCCGGCT
This sequence comes from Coprococcus sp., assembly GCA_050872265.1. Classification (GTDB taxonomy): domain Bacteria; phylum Bacillota; class Clostridia; order Lachnospirales; family Lachnospiraceae; genus Coprococcus. The sequence continues at coordinate 95,823 of JBNMGN010000008.1, read as the reverse complement.
TAATATCCAGGTACTTCTCCATGTCCTCAGGTGACGCAAATGACAGCCTCGCACTACCAATCTGGGACGTGATCTCCTTCGTCTTAAAAGGCTTGTCCCCGGGCATCATCAAAAGATAGAATTTTGTCTTCTGCCTGTTACACAAAAACAGGTTCTTGCAAATGGTGGCATTGAGCACCGAATCGATCTCGTAACAAACCTCCATGGTATCTGCCGGAGCATGATCTGTCCTCATGTATTCAATCCCATGTTCGTCAAGGAAATCATAAACCCTGATCTCTCTGGGCAGTCTGCCCTCGGTGTTCTCAGGTCTTCCTAAAAACAATTCCATATACTTCTACCTCCATTTTTGATTGTCACTCCATAAAAAACACCAATAATGGAGTCTGACTCAATCTACAGAGTATTTTTTCTGCACAGTCTTTATATACCACGCATGTTCTGTGACAGTATACTATATTTTTTAAATTATTTCAACTTTAGAGAAAATTCGGTATATTCATACTATTTGCAATTTTTAATCTTATTAGCCGTAACTTGTATTCTATTTGCTCTTTATCACCTGATAGAAAGCCTCCGCCATGAGGGCATATCCATCCTTATTGGGATGTATGTCCATATTGGTGCCTGTGGCGTCATTTTTTGCATTGAGCACAGTTTTATTTGTCAGTTCAAATGCCGTGTAGCTGTCAGCCACTTCTATCCCCTTGTCTGCCGCAACCTCCCTCATGACGTTATTGAGCCTTGTGACCACCGTGTCGGTGTATTCGCTTAACGACACCTCTCCGTCCGGCACCTGTATTGTCATGTCAAGATTTTTGTAGGGATTATATATTGTGGTGCAAATGATCCTGGCGTCAGGATTTGCCCCTTTTATATTATCTATAAGCGTCTCAAAATTGCTCTGATACTTGTCCAGGCTGTTATCCAGCTCAGCCTGTATGCTCTCGTACTCATCCTCCGGTGCCGCCATATCATACATGGCGTATGCCGCCAGCATAGACGCCGTATGAAGAACATCATTTGCCCCGATATCAATAGTGATCAGATCAGCACGGCTGGTCATGGAACACTGCCCCCCATTCAACATTTCAAGAAGCCCATCACTGGTCAGCCCGTCCACACCATAATTGAACTCTGAGCACTTGTAGCCATCCGCCCTGAGCTTGTCGGCTATAATCGCTGAAAATCTGTCCTTCTGCTTGTCCGCCAGCCCATACCCGTGAGTCAGCGAATCTCCCAATGCCACATAGATCATAGTTTCTTCCGTATCACCTTTCTCTTTATCTGTAACGTCCTGCTGCGAGCTTCCTGCCTCCTCTGACGAGTTGCCGGTCGATTGTCCGTTGTCTTCTGTCTGACTCACTGCTGTTTTGTTTCCGGCGTTGCTTTCCTTGCTGCCACACCCTGCCGGGAATACGCAGATTGCAAATACTGCCATAAGCAATATTATCTTCTTATTTATCAGCAAGAGTTTCTTTTCCGCCAATGACGGCTTTCTTGATGGTCTTTTATTTCTTAATGTCGTCTCATTGTTTAATGGCAATATATTTTTTAACTGCATTTTCTTGTTCTCTGTGCCGCCTTTCGATTATTTGTTTAATAAATTGACTTCTTCCAGTGCTTTCGGTAATTTGTCTTTCTATATGCCCCCGGCGTACTTCCAAATTTCTCCCGGAAACACTTTGTAAAGTAACTGTTGGAGGCAAATGCAAGATACTGGGATATCTCCATACAGGAAAAGTCCGAACACAATAACATGTTCTTTGCCGCCTGAAGCTTTTTGTCCATAATATAATCAGAAAGAGTCTGTCCCACTTCCCTGTGAAATAATCTGCTCAGATATGATCTTTCCACACCTACATATTCTGCCATTTCAGAAATTTCTATTTTTTCATGGAGATGATCATACACATAATCCATCGTCCTTATACAATGCAGTGACATAACATCCTTATTTTTTACATGTCTCATACGTTTAGCATAATCCATGACCACCTGATTATGCACATCTGTTATCTGTTGTTGGGTTTGTGCTTTATCAAGTCTGTTAATGTAGAAATCACTGAGATTGTAGCTTTCCATCTCCTCCATACCCTCTTCTATACAGAATCTGGATATCATTGCTACAAGGACTATCTCATGATATCTTCTGTTGCGAACTTTGTCCTCCGACAATATCCCCCGCGATTTAAGAGTTACATCATCTTCTTCCCCCGCAAGCAGCATACCGGCCAAAGTTTTCACATCACCACTGCTTACAAGCTGGTAAAAATCAAGTTCTCTGTCATAGGTAGGATGTGCCAGACCGTATTCTCTCTGAACAAACTGTTTTTTTACTATCTCATCCGATATATTCATGATCTGCCACCTTTTCCTGTAATATCTATGTTTCTTCGTTGCATATGACACCTCATTTAACACTTCCGATATTTATTTTTCATGCATTGCACTAATTATGTTAGTATATCACAATTATTATATAAATGACATATTAGAGATATTAATATTTTGGTATAAATGCTACCATATAATCTATTAAAATGTTACTGTCAATTACTAACAAACATGCAAATAAGCATAATATATTAATCAGGAGGTCATTAACTATGAAAACATTATACGGATTTAAAAAAGGTATAAACCTTGGCGGCTGGCTGTCACAAGGATCGCTCGAAAAGGAACATCTTGACACATTTATCACAGAAAAAGATATTATCAGAATAGCATCCTGGGGTCTTGATCACGTTCGTCTTCCAATTGATTATGATAATTTTGAAAACGAAGACGGAAGTGACAAAGAAACTGGATACTTCTACGTTGATTCATGCATCAAATGGTGCAGGAAGCATGGTCTCAATATGGTTCTTGACCTGCATAAGACATACGGCTATGTATTTGACAATCCTGCAGAATCAATGAATTTCTTCTATGACGAAGCTCTCCAGAAAAGATTCTATAAAATGTGGGAAAAGTTAATTACCCGATATGCAAAGGACTCTGACATCATCATGTTTGAGCCATTAAATGAAATTGTAAGCCCTGATGTTATAAATGAATGGAATGATATCTCTTCCAATTGTATAAATATTATCCGTTCAAAAGCTTTGAACGCAAAAATACTTCTGGGCGGAGTGTGCTACAATGCCGTCACCACAATAAAGCACCTCCCTCATAGGGATGACGAGAACATTGTATACAATTTTCACTGCTATGAGCCAATGCTGTTCACCCATCAGTCTGCCTACTGGGTAGATGGAATGCCGGAAGATTTTCACATTGAATATCCCGGTGACTGGAACAAATATGTTACAGAATCAAAAAAAATACCTGGATGTATTAACGGAGCATTTGCTGATGAAAGCCTTGGGCTTCACACTCTCGGTCCGGATTTTTTTGAAACCATGTTTCTTGATGGAATCAAGGCAGTTGAAGAAAGAAACGGCTTTATGTACTGTGGCGAGTATGGAGTCATCGACAGAGCTCCTCTTAACGGCACTCTTAACTGGTACAGGGATATCCACTCTGTATTCGAGAAGTACGGTATCGGTCGTGCCGCATGGAATTATAAGGAAAAAGACTACGGTCTCCAGGGTGAGCACTACGCACCGATCATCAATGAGCTCGTGAAATATTTATAGAACAATATCAGATAGATATTAAACAATAATAACATTCCACCTGTTTCGCCTCCCTCTGCCTGTGGTATAATACAGGTAAGCCCTTTTAGATCGGGGCACGGCATAATCATGTGCATTATGCCGTGCCTCGTCCACTAGATGAAGTCAGATTATAGGAGGTATAGAATATGTTTAGATCTTTAGAGTCAAAGCACCCGAAGTTTTATCAGTTTTTCCGCCTTTTTGTAGTAATATTTGCGTCTATCCTGTATGCATGGAACCTGCGGTGTTTCACGAAAAATGCAGGATTATTTCCAAGTGGTTTTTCAGGTGCCTCACTGCTGTTACAGGATATCGGCACGGAGTTTCTTCATGTAAGCATACCATTTGCAGTGTTCAATATAGGATTGAACCTGTTCCCAACATACATTGCCTACAAATACATCGGTAAGCGTTTCACCATCTATTCCATAATAGTCATATTGCTGTCAAGTATATTTGTTGATGTACTGCCGGGATATGTATTTACAAATGACATCGTGCTCATAAGTCTGTTCGGTGGTCTCATCAACGGAATTGCCATCAGTCTGTGCTTAAATGTGGGAACCAGCACCGGCGGAACGGACTTCATCAGCATATATTTGTCCCATCAGAAGGGGATTGACGCCTGGAACTACATTCTCATGGGAAATGTTGTAATGCTTGTGATCGCGGGAGCCCTGTTCGGATGGTCCAGTGCCCTGTACTCGATCATTTACCAGTTCTGCAGCACCCAGGTGATCCAGCTCATGTACAAGCGGTACAAGAAGGAGACCTTGTTCATTATTTCGGACAGGTCAAATGAGATCTACCATGCCATCAGGGATCTGACCAACCACGACGCCACTCTGTTCAAGGGCACCGGTTGCTATGAAGAAAAGGAAAAGACACTTATTTATTCAGTTATAAATTCTGACGCCAAGAGGGAGCTTGTGCCTATAATCAGGCAAATAGACGAGCACGCATTTATAAATATAGTGAAAACTGAGGAGCTTGACGGACGTTTTCATGATATTCCGCATGATTAGGTCTGAATTTTTATCAGAATTAAACTAATCCCCTCCCGAATAAAAACTTTCAAAAAAATTCCAAAATTTTTTGTTCAACCCCAACATTTTCTTTTTCTGCTTCGTCTGTATAATATAAGAGTATTACTTGATAGTGTCAAATGGCATAAAGACAGGAGGACAAATATGAAGAAAAACTTACTAAAAACAACAGCACTTGGACTTACTCTCGCCATGGCTCTCATGTCAGCGGCAGGCTGCGGATCATCAAAGGATGAGGGAAGCAAATCTTCCGGAGATGACAACGCCACAACAAAGAATAGCAGTTCCGACAATGCCGGTTCGGGAAGTGACGAAAGCTCCGACAGCTCAGGGGACAATGATACTGCAAATATAGATTACAAAGACTGTCCATGGATCATAGCCCACGAACTGTCAGACGCAGAATATCTGGAGCTTCCAGAGGGTGCTACACTTTACGGAGAGGCACTTCCATTTACCACAGATACATTAAACAATATCCCGTTTCATGCTTCGGGAAACGTTCCCCTTGCTGATTGCTTAAACAATGACGCCTATGCATATTCTTTCTTTACTGACAGTCTTGATTATCCAAGCCTGGAAATAGACGCTGATGACGGAACCGTAGGTGAGGCTCTTGATAATATGAAATGGTACCTGTCAGACACCTATCTCAGCAATACCACCTTCAGAATATCTGATGATGATTTTGCAGCTCTGGAAAAAGATCACAGTGACATATGTGAAGAGTACTTACTGTTAGATATGTTAGCTGCAGAATTTGGTTCTCCAAATTATGTGACTTATTTCTCCGAAACACTGGATGCACACGCTCTGATAAATGACTTTATTCACCCGGAAATCACCGATATCGGCTTTTCACTTGAACTGGTATACGTAGGCTGGCAGTTTAAAGATTTCGGTATAGCGGCCTTTTTCTATGATACATCAAATGTTGACAGCAGCTCACCTTCCGGAATAAGATCTGAGATTTCAGATCATGTAGGATTAGTGTATGTTCCAATAGAAAACGGAACACTTGCTGAGTATAACTATGATGAGGAATCTAACTATGAGTTCGGCAAAAATATTGTTAAGGATATCATTGCAGAAAAGCAGAAGGTATTCGGAGATGTGGAATTTATAAAGCCTGACCCAAGCTTATTACAGTAACCGACAAGCTGCATTTGCACATTCCACACTAATATCAAAAAAGCATGAGGCTATGGATCACCCTCCATACTCTCATGCTTTTTCATCTACAGAAATTGCTGCATATTTTTTGCAAGCTTTTCCTCAAGCTCCACAAGTCGCTTCGTTATATCCTTTGCCTTAGCGTCAGCGTCCTTGTATTGGTTCAGGTATTTGCTCAGAGACTTCACACCCATGTTGCTTCCGTCGGTCATGAGACCTGCAATGGTCTTGTCTGACTCGTTCATTATCAGCTTTGCACTGGTCTTCATCTGTGCCATGCCCTGAACTACAGGATTCGGCTCCTTGCCCTGATCATGGTATTTGTCAAGGAGCTTGTTTATCTCCGTCTGAATGTCATCATGCTCAGCCCTGCACTCCTCGAGTATTCTCTTCATATCATCTGCCTGTACATAAGGAAGAACCTCATCTATTGATGACATTCCCATCTTTATTCCTGCGTCACATTCCCTCAATAATTTTATGGTATCCGGTGAAATCATATAAACCTCCGTCCTGGTATTTTCAGCTTCATTTTATATGATTTCCCTTCACGAAAACTTTATTCCACTTTTTAATTCTTAATAATATAGAACTTTATATATTTTTGTTTTCATCACCATAAAGTTTTTTCCATTTTATATTTTCATGGTTTTAAAATCCCGCCGTCGGCTATGCAAATGTAAACACTACCTTTTCTGCATTTTTGTCTCCGGAATTTAAAAGGGCAAATGCTTTCCTGCAATCCTCCGGAGGAAACTCATTGGTTATGACAGTTTCAAAATTATAGGCACTGTCTGATAAAAGCTCTGCTGCCTCTTCCATGTCACTTCTGTGGTAGACATTTGCACCAATAATGTTAAGCTGTCGGTTTACGATCTCACTGCAATCGATTCCCACAGGATTTTCAAATACACTGACGATACCTATCCTGCCATTCGCTCTTATATGCTTAACTGCACTATTTACAGACGGTGCAACGCCGGCACAGTCAACTATTACGTCATAATCATCCGTCAGTTCATCCGAATTTTGAATACAGAGATCGGCACCGATCGCCTTGCCATAGACAAGCCTTGCCTCTGCCAGATCCACCAGAGTAACATGTGCCACTCCTTCCACCTGCTTGAGCACCGAACAGCATAACAAACCTATAGGGCCTGCACCTATTATGGCAACCTTGTCATTCTTGCTGCAATTTATCCTGTGGCACACATTAAGTGCCACCGCAAGAGGCTCCGTAAGGACATATTTTCTTATTTTCTTTAACACCTCAATTTTATCGATATTTTTTATTTCATCACTATTTGAATTTCCACAACTAACAAGTTTCATCTCATCGCCGTTTGGATTTTCAGCATCCAACGAAATATCCCCTACTCCCGGAATAGGTATCACCTCCTTCTCCGGCATGGATATATAGCCGGCAAAACATCCCGGCCGCACCTCACCGATAAATCCAAGACTGTCGCAGGTATTATAATTTCCGGCTTGGCAGCTGTCGCACTCCATACATGGCACCATTGGATTGGCTGTCACAAGCTGACCCGGCTTAAAGCCCTTTACATTTTCCCCAAAACCTTCTACCACACCTACAAATTCATGACCCATGGTCTCCGGGATACGCTGTACGAACATGCCCTTTCTGTATATATGAAGATCCGAGCCACATATGCCCGCATATAAAACCCTGATCAGAACATCATCTGCACCAACGTCCGGGATGACAAGCTCTTCATAACGCACATCCTCTATTCCGTAATATCTTACTGTCTTCATCATCCTGCCATCCAACCTCCATCCACAAGGATTGTCTGTCCTGTTACATAGTCAGAAGCATGGGAAGCAAGGAATATCACCGTTCCCGCAAGATCAGCTTCTGTTCCCACATAGCCAAGAGGTATCCTTTCTTTTATCCATTTGCTGTGATTTTCATCCTCGAAAAACGGTCTTGTCATTTCCGTCATGAAGTACCCCGGGGCAATGGCATTTACCTGGATATTATATTTTGCAAGTTCTATGGCAATAGCCTTGGTGAACTGTACCACGGCTCCCTTTGAGCTGCAATACACTGTTGAGTCTGCAAGACCTATATAGCTTCCAAGGGACGCAATGTTTATGATCTTGCCTGAGTTCTGCTTCATCATATATGCAGCCACTTCCTTTGCCATCATGTATGTGCCCTTGATATTTACCCCCATAATGGTATCGAAATGTTCTTCTGTCACGGACAGAAAAGGCTCCGCTATTTCTGTTCCTGCGTTATTTACCAATATATCTATATGCCCCTCTTTGTCATAAATTGTCTTAACCGTGTCAGCAATGTCTTTTGTACTTGTAATGTCTCCGGTACATGCATATGCCGTTCCCCCGAAGGATGCTATCTCGTCTGCAGTCTCCTTAAGAGGCTTTTCGCTTCTTCCGAACATGTACACTGTTGCTCCTGCCTTTGCAAGGTTGACCGAATATCCATGTCCCAGACCTGAACCGCCGCCGGTCACGATGGCAACCTTATCTTTAAGATCAAATAATTCCATATACACTCACTCCTTCTTTGAACATCCGCCCATTTAAAATCTGCACTACCCAGATCCTCTTTAAAAATTTACCCATTGAGCTCAGGCTTACCGATATACCTGACCCAATGGGCAATTATGACCTAAACTGTTATATTTTTATTTTTCAAGGTAATCACCTGTTATGAAATCCTTAACGTCAATGGTCTTATCTACGATCTTTCTCTCAGCCCAGAAGTCCACGGCTCTTGAAGCCATATCGTATATGTTGCTGTCTGAGCTTTCATCAAAGAACTCTGCCGCAGTGTCCTTGTTATACCATGTAACACCGGCAACCTGACTCTCTGCGTCAGATACCTCTATGTTAAGACCCTCTGCCATGATCTTATTTCCTTCGTCCTGATTGCCGTCATAGTACCAGTCAATGGCTTCATTCCAAGCCTTGACAAATCCCTTTACCTCATCCGGATGTTCCTTTATGAAGGCATTTGTCATGAATACACAGTCAACAATGGTATCAGGATAATCCGCTGATGAGCAGAGAAGATGTCCGCCCTCACGTTCATTTGCATTTGAAAGCCATGGCTCCCAGGTTTCCGCTGCGTCAACCTGTCCCTGTACGAAGGCTGTAGCTGCCGAATCTGCGTCCATGTCCACAATAGTCACTTCGCTCTCATCAATTCCTGCCTCAGCAAGCACTGTCAGGAAGAAGAAATAACCTGTTGCAGATTTATCAAGGGCAACCTTCTTGCCCTTAAGGTCTTCAACTGACTGGATCTCTGCCGAAGCAATGATACCGTCACCGCCTGACGACTGGTCGTAAGGCATTATACAGGTCTCCTCAATTCCCTTTGTGAAGTTGATAACATCTCTGTCCATTACATGTCCCAGTGCATCTATCTGCTGTGATCCAAGCAGAGAGGCAAATGTTGACTCATCGTCGATTATCTTGATATCCACATCAAGACCATTTTCCTCGAAGAAGCCCTTTTCCTTGGCAATATAAAATGGACCACTGCCTATCCAGGTTGAGAATGCCAGGGTACAATGTACCGGACCTGCCTCCTCTGTCTTCTTTTCTGTACTGCTTCCACATGCTGTCATAGCAAGTGCAAATGTTGCCGCCAGTGCCACCGAAATAACTTTTTTTAGAATTTTTCTCATACTCATTACCTGCCTTTCGTTGAATCTTTCTCTTAAAGATTGGTTCTACTACATCATCAAAACAAATATGAAACTTTTTGCTTATCTATAACAATGATGGATCAGACGCTCCTTCATCGCAGTAAAATGGATTATTACAGGACTTCTTCCATGGATTGTCGGCATACGCCATCTTAAGTGCCTCGCCCAGAGCCATGAATGCCGACTCCCAGCTGTGATGAGGATCTCTTCCCTGAAGAAGATCTATATGTATTGTTGCCGGAAAGCCCTGTGAGAAGCCCTCAAAAAACGCGATCATATTTGCCGACTGGGTATCCTCCACCAGCTCAAGCTTACCTCCCGGACATTCGTCTGCAATGGTTATAAAGCAGTTTCTCCTTCCCTCGAAATTGACCATGGCTCTTACAAGAGCTTCATCAAGGCCAAATACCGCACTGCCGCATATGTTACAGCCCTTCTCCGTCATCTTCTTATAGAAAAAACGCTTAAGGGCAACACCAACGGTCTGTCCAAGATCCTCGGCGATGGTGTGATGTGTAACATACATCTTTGTTTTACAGGTACATCCTATAGACATATTAAGTCCCCATGCTATGGTGTACATGAAATGGTCAAGGATCTGTATTCCCGTATCAGGAACCAGCTTCGGGTTGTATTCTGTAGAAAGCTCCACAACAATATCAACTTCCTTTATTGTCTTCTGGATCTTTACATAGGTGTCAGTCTCTTCCAATAAAGTCAAATATGCCATTTTGTACCTCCGGTTCTGTATTTGATATCAGCACCGGTCATCTGTCCCTGTATGTCCTATACAGTTACACCAACCGGTGCCCGAATGTCATTTTCTGTTCCTATGAAACTCTGATGCTTACTGACTTCTGGTGGGCAAGAAGTCCTTCAACACCTGCCAGTGTTGTACAGGTCTCTGCCATGTTCTCGCAGCCTTCCTTGCTGATATGCTGTACAAATGATGTCTTGATAAATGTTCCTACCCACACACCATTTGAGTATCTTGCTGTTCTCATTGTAGGAAGGGTATGGTTTGTACCGGAACAGTAATCGCCAAATGATACAGGTGCATAGTGTCCTATGAACAATGAGCCGTAGTTGTACAGCTTGTCTGCCACCTCATCCTCATTCTTGACCTGAACCTCAAGGTGCTCCGGAGCAAAGTCATTTGCAATGTCGATGGCCTCATCCATGCTGTCCACAACATAGATTATTCCGTTGTCCTCCCAGCTCTGGAGTGATGTGGCACCTGTTGCCAGCTCTCCGGCAAATTCCTTAACCTTGTCAAGAACCTTAACTGCAAGGGCTTCATCAGTTGTAACAAGTGTTGCTCTCGCATTTGGATCATGCTCACTCTGAGCAAGAAGATCAATGGCAACGAAGTCAGGATTTGCAGTTTCATCAGCTACAATAAGTACCTCACTAGGGCCTGCCAATGAGTCAATTCCCACATCCCCGAGAACCTGTCTCTTAGCCTCTGTAACAAATCTGTTACCGGGACCACATATAAGATCAACCGGTGCTATTGACTCGGTTCCGTAAGTCATAGCTGCTATTGCCTGGGCACCGCCCACTGCATATCCTGGCAGCAAATTTTCTCTTCTGATAATCTGCCCCCGGCGGATAAATGAAAAACTCAGTGGTGGTTCCGCCGCTCCACCTGGTGGTCTTGAACTCATCTTTATTTACAGATCTTATCTTCATACGCAAGCCTGCCTCCTTTTATAACCTTATGAACAATGTTGGTTCCCGTGTGATACACCAGAAACTTGTAGCTTGGATAGTCAAGTATCACCATATCCGCCTGCTTGCCCACCTCAAGGCTTCCGGCTGTATCTGCCCGTCCGCAGGCTGCGGCACCGTTTAATGTCAGGGCTGTAAGGGCTTCCTCTATGGTCATGTGCATATTTATCACTGCCAGTGCCAGCATTAATGCCACAGAATTGGCGAAGCAGCTTCCGGGATTAAGGTCACTTGCCAGTGTCACTGCGTCCCCCGCGTCTATCATCCTTCTTGCCGGTGCAAATGGTTTATTAAGGCAGAATGCAGTACATGGAAGCAGTGTTGCAACTACGCCATTTTCCTTAAGTGCCTTTATTCCGTCATCGGATATCATCAAAAGGTGGTCTGCGGACTGAACCTTTAACCTGCCTGCCAGCTCTGCTCCACCAAAGGCTGCTATCTCATCTGCATGAAGCTTAAGCTTAAAGCCAAGCCTCTCCGCCCCTTTAAGAAGTCTCTCCGACTCCTCTATGGAGAACACGCCCTCCTCGCAGAACACATCGCAGTATTCCGCCAAAGCTTCCTTCTTCACATAGGGCAGAACCTTTTCTAACATAAAGTCTATGTACTCAGCATTCGAAGAAAAGAGATCACTTGGAGCATGTGCTCCCAGATATGTAGGAACGATCTCCACCGGCTGGGTATTATTAAGCTCTCTCATAACCTCAAGCTGCTTTATCTCACATTCCATGTCAAGACCATATCCGCTCTTTCCTTCCACCATGGTTATTCCCTGGGACAGCATGGAAGCCAGCCTGTTCCCGCCAAGTTCGGCAAGCTCTTCTGCCGTGGCTCTTCTGGTGGCGTCCACAGTACATTTAATACCGCCGCCCCGCTTCATTATCTCCATATATTCCATTCCGGACAGCCTGTCCATGAACTCGTCCTCCCGGTATCCGCCGAATATAAAGTGCGTATGGGAGTCCACAAATCCCGGTATGACAGCCTTGCCCTCTGCATCTATAACAGTCACACCATCCATGAAATCATGTCCGTTCTCTGACACCATGTATCGGTACACGTCTTCCTTTGTACCTATGCTTTTTATTATTCCGTCGCATATGTATACTGCACCATCCTTATATTCCGTAACCTCTCCCATATCACTACCGAACCTGGCAGTTCTTCCCACAGGGGTCACGATCTGGGATGTATTCGTAACTAAAACCTTTTCCACACCAACCACCTCTTTTTATAATGCACTTGTTTTAATAATCCACTTCGCTTATGGTCTTATTTACCATGTCCACAACCTGGCTCTCCGGTATGTTGAGAAGATTGCCATTGTCCACCGTAAGCCTGCCGTCAACCATGACCTTGGCAATGGCGTCAGGCTGCATGGAGTAAACGATATTTGGCAGAAGCTGTTCGCCTGATCCTGAGATAGGCTGCATACTCATAACATCCGTCCTTATTGCCACCAGATCCGCCTTGCAGCCCTCCTTTATCTCTCCTACCGGAAGATCAAGTATCTCTGCACCGTTCTTTGTTCCCATGAGAAATGCGTCCTTATAGTTCATGCACATGGCGTCCACTGTCTTAGCCTTCTGTAGAAGTGCCGCCATCCTCATTTCCTCAAATACACTTATACGGTTATTTGAACATGCTCCGTCACTTCCAAGTCCGATCTTCACACCGTACTTCATCATGGCGACCAGATCTGTTATACCGTCAGCCAGGAACATATTGCTTGACGGACAGTAGATGAGATTTCCGCCCTTTTCTCCAAGAGTTCTTATCTCTGTGTCCTTAAGCCATACGCCATGTATTATAGCCATGCTTGGATCAACCACTCCAAGCTCGTCCAGATATTCTATAGGTGTCCTGCCATTATGCTCCGCCATGACCTGCTCCACCTCAAATGGCTCCTCTGCCACATGTATATGGAATTTTGTCCCAAGCTCCTTTGCAAGGGCGTGACCTGCCAGTATCATTTCCGGAGTGGCAGCATGTAAGCTGTGAGGTGCCGGGACAATATTTACCATATCATCGTCCTTATACTTAAGTGCCAGATCCCTGGTTCTTCTCACTGCGTCGTCTATGGTCTCCACATAGCCTGCCGGTGCTCCCTTCCAGTCGTACATGGTTCTTGCCAATACGAGACGTATTCCCACGTCATTTGCAGCCTTTATTATCATCTCATCACTTTCTATGCCGTAATTGTGAAGGTAGAAGAAATCCGAAACTGTGGTAACTCCGCACTTCATCATTTCTGAAAATGCAAATACCGCCCCATTGTATATATGCTCCTTGGTAAGTCTCGGGGAGAATTTGTACAATGCATTATCCCGCCACTCAAGGAATGGTCTGTCGCAGGCAATTCCCCTAAGCAGGCTTTGGAAGCAATGGTTGTGGGCATTTACCGTGCCGGGCACAATGACCACCTCACCCCAGTCGCTGACCCTTGCGTCAGGAAAAGCCCGGACCAGCAGGTCAGCCTTCTCTATCCGCTTTATCTCGTTGCCCTCCACAAGAATTGCATGACCTGTAACAAATTTCTCATCGGTGTAAATGTACTTTGCCTTATAAATTATCTTACTCATACCCTTCATCTCCCTTCTTTGAACATCAGTCCATTAAAAACCCTTTATTTTTCATCAAGTATCAGTACCGCCTGAAGCATTGCATTAACAGTTTCTTCTATCCTGTCTATGTCTGTATCTTCCTCCGGGCAGTGACTTTTTCCATTTATACTCTGGACAAATATCATGGCACTTCTTGTGACCCTCGCCATATTTGCCGCGTCATGACCAGCCATGCTGACCAGCGTCACAGGCTCCTGTCCCATGATCGCAATACCCTGATCTATGGCTGCTATAACCTCAGGATCCATAGGCATTTCCTTTTGATCCAGATTAAGCTTCCTTTCTATGGTGACACCTCTCTTCTCATCTATCTCCTCAGTCAGCACATAAACCTTTGCTTTGACTCTCTGCCTTATCTCCTCGCTGCAGCACCGAAGTTCAAGGATAAGCTCCACGCTTCCGGGGATTATGCTGGCGGCATTTGGCGATACCTTAACGTATCCTATGGTTCCCACCACATCATCTCTGTGCTCCTCCTTTATGATCTTCTCATATCCCAGGGCAAATTCTCCCGCCGCCAGAAATGCGTCGTGTCTGTTGCCCATCACCGTAGTTCCTGCATGATTTGCCTCACCATGGACAGTGATGTTCTCCCTGTATATTCCGGTTATGCAATTTACCGAGGCTGAGGTAAGTCCTCTGTCGAAGAGCCTCCGTCCCTGTTCAATGTGAAGCTCTATGAAGGAGTCGATCTCTCCCGGTTTTATCAGTGCCTCTTCTGCCCTTTCAATATCTCCACCGGCTGCACTTATACATTCCGAAAGCGGCGAACCATCTATGTAGCTGGTAAGCTTCTCCAAATCCTCCCTTACCAGCCTTCCGCTTAAGACCTTGCTGCCAAGGGTTGATACATTATAGGGATTAGGCTCTTCTCCCGTGAAGCTCACTATTTCTATAGGATGATTAAGCTTCACGCCTGCCTCCATCAAGGTCTCAACAATTTCCGTTGCCCCAAGTACTCCCAGTGCTCCATCATACATTCCACCATCCGGAACTGCGTCATGATGGGAGCCTATGACTATTGGGGGGAGGGGATTGTATTCTCCTGACGAACTTTCTTTTGTGTTTTTTGTTGTATTTTCTGATGTCATTCCGGTTGTGTTTTCTTTTGTATTCTCTGATGTCATTCCGATTGTGTTTTCCTGTAATCTACTGTCATACAGAACCCACATATTTGCAATGGCGTCGTGTCTGACCTTAAGTCCCATTTTGCCTTCCCAATAAGCTCTGAGCCATTCCCTTGCCAACAGATCTTCTTTACTTCCAAGAGCCCTGTCTATACCACCATGTTCATTCCGCCCAATCTTACCAAGCTCGTACAGATTTCTTTCAAGTCTCTCTTTATTTATATTCAACTTTGATCTCTCCACTGATATCACGCTCCCTCACATTACTCTTTGATTTTCAGGATTGTTCTTCCGGAATTGAACATCAGCCCATTAAAATTTGACACAATCCGTCACAATGCCCTAACATCTTTTCTTTTGCTTGTATCCTTGTTATATAATCATGGTGTTGAAAAAACGTCTAAAAGTTTTACTTATTTTGTTTGTTAATAAATATCTTGAAATTTTTATCAAAAGATCATATACTATCAAGGTGTGGTTACGGCGCGTGGCTCAGTTTGGTAGAGCGCCACGTTCGGGACGTGGAGGTCGCAAGTTCGAATCCTGTCGCGCCGACTAAATAAATCCATATCTGAATTGTTTTCATGCAGGAATTTGTACATGGAACTTATGCAGAGAAAAGGAAAAGGTGAGTAGAAATTCTACTCACCTTTTCCTTTTTTATTCTTATCTTTAAGCTTCTGCCGTTCCTCTGTCTGCCTCCATGTTCTTTGGAAGTACAAGGTTTAGTATGATAGCAACTATGAATACCACTGCCACACAATTTTCAGCGAATACTGTCTGGATGATCTTAGGGAATATTGCGAATATTTCCGGCACCTGGGTAAATCCAAGACCAATACTAAGTGAAAGAGCTGTAATGGTAATGTTTCTCTGGGTATATCCACACCTTCCAAGCATTTGGATTCCGCTCACCACGATAGTACCGAACATCATGATGGTACATCCGCCAAGAACTGCGTCCGGAAGAGTTGCAAGAACCGCACCAAATACAGGGAATATTCCGGCAAGGATCATAATGATGGCTCCGGTAGCGATAGTAAATCTATTTACAACCTTGGTCATGGCAACGAGGCCTACATTCTGACTGAAAGATGTTATAGGAAGACATCCAAATACTGATGATAATGCACTGACAAATCCATCACAGGCAATAGAGCCTGAGGTTTCCTTCTGAGTAACATCCCTGCCAAGCCCCGACACTGCCAACGCTGATGTGTCGCCGATAGTCTCTGTTGCAGAAACAAGGAAGATCAGAGTAACTGACAGGATCGCATTTGCATTAAATTCCGGCTTAAACGGCATGATCTGTGGAAGTGCGATGACGGAAGTATCCTTTAACGCTGAGAAATCAACCATTCCCATGCACACCGCAACTATGTAACCGACGATCAGTCCGAACAAAACTGACAACTACTTCCAGTATGACTTTGCAAATACATGGAACACCAGACAACACATAAGTGTCACGACACCAAGTATCCAGTTCTCTACTGAACCGAAATTGTCACTGCCGCTGCCGCCGCCGAAGGAGGAGGCACCAACTGACAAAAGTGAAAAGCCTATAGCTGTAACAACACTTGCTGCAACAACCGGGGTAATCAGCTTAACCCAGTATTTTGCCAGCAGACCCAGCACACCTTCTATGATACCACCCACAAGGACGGCACCCACTATGGCATTATATCCGTAAACCGGTCCCAGATAACAGAACACCGACACAAATGTAAAACTAATACCCATTACAATAGGAAGTCCCGAACCGACCCTCCATAATGGGAACATCTGTATAAGAGAACCAATTCCCGCGATGATCATGGCACTCTGTATAAGCTTGGCACTTTCCTGGGCACTCATGCCGCAGGCACCTGCCACAATGATGATCGGTGCGATATTTGCAACGAACATGGCAAGTATATGCTGCAAGCCAAAAGGTATGGCTTTTCCAACAGGAACTCTTCCATCTAATTTGTAAATGTTATCCATAGAAGCCTGATTTTTATTTGCATTATCTTTACTCATAAGATTTCTCCTGAATTTTATATTATCTTTTATTCTGACTGTAGCCACAATTCAATTTCATTTGTCACATTACTTATTGTAAACGCAACTCAATTTCATTTGTCACAGTCTACTGCGGGCGGAACTCGATCTCGCCTGTTTCAGAATTCATGCTGTCAACGATCGCCAGTGACTCAAGGTGATAACCAAGGTTACGGATTATCTGGCCGCCGGTCTGGAAGCCCTTTTCTATGACAATTCCAATTCCCTCAACGCTGGCACCTGCGGACTTTACGATAGAGATAAGTCCCTGGAGGGCACAGCCATTTGCAAGGAAATCATCTATTATAAGAACCTTGTCCCCCGGATTTAAAAATTTCTTGGATACGATAACCTGATTTTTGCACTTGTGGGTAAATGACTCAACCTCTGCCACGTACACGTCACCCTCTATGTTTATGCTCTTTGACTTCTTGGCAAATATAACCGGCACGTCGAAATGTCTTGCTGCCACGCAGGCAATACCTATTCCGGACGCCTCTATTGTAAGGATCTTGTTTATCTCTGTTCCTTCAAATCTTTTCTTAAATTCTTCTCCGATCTGGTCAAAAAGGCGAATGTCCATCTGATGATTAAGAAAGCTGTCAACCTTAAGTACATTTCCCTCTTTAACAATTCCATCCTTTAAAATTCTCTCTTCCAGAAAGTTCATTTTTTTCCTCCATTTTCCTTGAACATCAGCCCATTTAAAATTTGCCCTCTCGTTAATGCTACTCGTATTAAGGGTAATGGCTGAAGCCTCCTATAACACGGCTCGCCAAGTGGCGGCGTGCTTACTCTCAACCAAAATAGAATACAACATAATTTCCCAAAGTTCTACATTTTTTTTTGAGGCGTGATCTGGTGGGTGATTTCATACATAAATTTTCACAATGCCATTCCATGGCTTTCAAATTTAACAGATCTCCATATATCTTACTCTACTGATTTCAATGACTCAGCCATATTAATATTTTCAAGCTTTGCCGACATAATGAGATTTACCAGGAAGTTAAATACAAATGTCAGCACGATACTATATACATAGCTCAGTGGTGCCACATACACATCAAAGGAAACCATGTCAACCTTTATCTGTGACATAACAAAGCTGTGGAGGAACACTCCCAGTATAAGTCCGAAGACAATTCCAAATGCCGTCAGGACACGATTTTCCCTGAATACATATGCCGAGGTTTCATTTTTGAAGAAGCCCAGCACCTTGATGGTTGCGATCTCTCTGATTCTTTCGGTAATATTGATATTTGTAAGGTTATAGAGAACGATAAATGCCAGAGCACCTGCCGAAAGAATGACCACAATGACGATATAATTCATACTCTTCATCATATTTGAAATTCTTTCCTTCATGTCCTTATTTACAGTTACAGACAGGATACTGCTGTCCTCCATAAGGTCTGCTGCCGCCTGATGGGCGTCGGTGCCGTCCTTAAGATTGAAATACACTGTCTTGTATTCCGGAGCACTTCCCATCTGCTCCTCGTAGGTATCCGGGGAAATGAACACATAATTGTATACGTGATTGTTAAATATTCCCGATACCTTGACCTTCATCTCCTTCATGTCACTGTTTCTCACAGTTATCTCATCACCGGTCTTGATACCATACTGATCTGCCAGGGCATTGTTTATGACTGCCTCGCCTTTGCCCGGATAAGCTATCTCATTTCCCTTGTGGTCCTTGAACTTCACATATCTTGATATGTGTGCCGGCTCCTCCATGATTATCATATTCACGGATTTTATTCCTGAGTCTTCCATGAGATCCCAGCTCATTTCACTTACAATGTCATACTCTTCAACGTAATCACCAAGCAACTCATCCAGTGTCACATTGTCTGAATTATCAGTTTCACTATCCTGTACGCCGGCACTGTCCTTATTTCCGTCAGATGCATCCTCCCCCAGCACGGTATTGAAGGTTATGGTGCCGTCCGCCACCTGTATCTCCTCAAACTGGGTATCGGCAAATCCCGATATGGAGTCCTTAAGGCCGAAGCCTGTAAGGAGCAGTGCCGTACAGCCGCTTATACCTATTATCATCATGAAGAAACGCTTCTTGTATCTGAATATATTTCTCACGGAAACCTTCTTAAGGAACTTCATACGCTTCCATATAAATGGAATACGCTCCAGCAGAACTCTCTTGCCGGGCTTCGGAGCCTTTGGCCTCATAAGTCCCGCTGCAGTCTCGGAAAGCTCATACCGGCAGGACAGCCAGGTAGTTCCGATGGTGCAGAGAAGTGACGCCGCCAGCACAATGCAGATCAGCTTCCAGTCAGCAACTCTTATAAGTGGAATATTTATATACATAAGATGGTAGGCATACCATATGACCTCCGGGAACACATAAGTGCCTATAAGGTATCCACCCACGCAGCCGATCACCGCGGCAGTTCCGGAGTAGATCATGTATTTGCCCATGATGGTCGCCTCACCATAGCCCAGAGCCTTAAACATTCCTATCATGGAACGCTGCTCCTCCACCATTCTGTTCATGGTGGTCATGCACACAAGAACCGCAACCAGTATGAAGAACACAGGGAATACCTTTGATACGCCATCCACAATGCTTGAGTCACTCTCGAAGCACACGTAGCCCACATTGGTGTTCCTGTCAAGAACGTAGTAGTCCACATCGTTAGCGTCATCTATGCTCACATCCCCGATCACCTCCACCGGCATACCGGCAGCGATCATGAACTCCCTGTACCGCTTTGTCACCTGATCCTTGCAGATCTCATCCCATGCGTCCTTCTTCTCATCCATGTAATCCTTGTACTCGTCGGAATACAGGTCATAATCCTCATTAAACCGCACATATACATCTGTGTAGTAGTCGCTCTCTATGTTGTCCGCCATAACATAAACGAAGCCTAAGAGCTTACCGCTTCCGATGGATGTTGTTCCTCTCTCGAAGTTGATGTACAAGGGCGAGTTGACGGTGCCAACTATCTTAAGCTCCTTATCCTTCATGGCGTCATAGTATGTGTCGTCATTCTCCTGGGACACCTTGATCGTGTCCCCTATGGACACATCCGATATCTTGGCGTCGATAACGCACTCGTCATTGCTCTCCGGCATACGTCCGTCAACCAGGCGGAGCTTGTTCACATCCTCTGGCAGGGACATGGTCTTTAAGACCTTCTCGCTCTCGTCAAAGCCCGAGTACAACAGGTCAAATGAATACACGCCCTCGGCGGCTTTCACATCATCCTCCCCTGCGAATACTTCCACGTCATCATCTGTAAATCCCAGCGTGGACATAAGGTGCAGATCGTAAAAATCCGATGTACTGAGGAAGTCCGTAACTGTATTCACCATGTCGGGCTTGGTCATCTTAAGTCCCGAGAAAAATCCCACACCAAGTGCAATAATAGCCATTATTGCTGCAAATCTTCCAAATGTATTTTTTATCTCACGAAATGTCGTGCGTCTCATCATTGATCTCATAAGCCACCTACCATTCCAGATCTTCAACATTCATGATATTTTCATTTTTAATAACCTTCTCAACAGTACCGCTCTTCACAGTTATGATCCTGTCCGCCATGGCAGTAAGTGCCTGGTTGTGGGTTATGACTATAACTGTAGTTCCTGTGTTACGACAGGTATCCTGCAGCAGCTTAAGTACCGCCTTACCTGTATTGTAGTCAAGGGCACCTGTAGGCTCATCGCACAAGAGAAGCTTCGGGTTCTTAGCCAGTGCCCTTGCTATGGCAACTCTCTGCTGCTCGCCACCTGACAACTGGGCAGGGAAGTTCGCCATACGGTCCTCAAGTCCCACCTGCTTAAGCACTGTTACCGCGTCAAGGGGATCCCGGCAGATCTGCCCCGCCAACTCTACATTCTCAAGAGCTGTAAGGTTCTGTACCAGATTATAGAACTGGAATACGAAGCCCACATCATAACGCCTGTAGGCTGTAAGCTGTCTTTTATTAAGTCTGGATATCTCTTTCCCCGCAAGCTTTACACTTCCGCTGGTGAGGGTATCCATTCCGCCAAGGATATTCAATATAGTGGTCTTTCCGGCACCGGAAGCACCAACGATCACGCAGAACTCACCCTTTTCGATCTCAAAATTCACATCACGAAGAGCGTGTATCTCCACTTCACCGGTTTTGTACACCTTCTTCACATCCTTAAATTCAACATATGCACACATAATATCTCCTTTCCGAAACACAAAATCCATGCAAGCATGTCGCACCTGTCCGTGGCCATAACAGATAAAGAGAAAAGCCCGACTGATTGTTAGGCTTTCCTCTTTATCTCCGCAAGACCTGCGGTCAGTTCTGCTATATCAATAGGCTTTGACATATGTCCGTTCATTCCTGCCGCAAGACATTTGTCAACGTCATCCTTGAAAGCATTTGCCGACAACGCAATTATTGGTATGTAAGCAGCGTCCGGACGCTCATCCTTCATGGCTCTGATTGCCTTTGCTGCCTCTATTCCATTCATAACCGGCATCATGATATCCATAAGTATAACATCATATGTACCTGCCGGATTTTTCTTAAACAGCTCAACTGCCTCCCTGCCGTCCTTCGCGGCAAATGTCACAGCTCCCTGCTCCTTTAAAAGCTCTGTGGCTATCTCCAGGTTAAGCTCGTTGTCATCCACCACCAGGATCTTCATGCCCTCTATGGTGGAAACCTCGGAGCCATCATTTCCTGCCGCCGGCACCAGGTCCTTTTCCTCTGCAATGTCAAATGGAATGACCACCTTAAAGCAGGTGCCCACATCCTTCTTGCTCTCTACCTCAATGGTTCCTTCCATCTTGTCCACAAGTCCCTTTACTATGGCAAGTCCAAGACCTGTTCCGTTGTACACGCTTCTGGCGTCAACATTTTCCTGGACAAATGGATCAAACACATGCTTCACAAACTCTTCGCTCATGCCTATGCCCGTATCCTTTATCTCACAGGCATAGTAAATCCTGTCTCCATCTCTCTTCACAAAATACAATCTGGCAGACACAGAGCCACCGGGCTTGTTGTACTTAATGGCATTGCTTATTATATTTACAAATATCTGTCTCAGATGAAGGGGACTTCCATATACATAAGGGTAAGGTATGTTCACTGAACAATCCTCATGTTTGAGAGTTATCCCTGCTTCCTTCACCCTTAATTCGGTGATAGTAAGAATTTCATCTGCAACCTTTCTTATATCAATAGCTTCATTGGCAAGCTCTATCTTGCCATCCTCAAGCTTACTCATGTTGAGAATATCATTTATAAGGGATAGCAGATGATTGGCTGCCACCCTGGCTTTCTTTCTGTTCTCCGTAAGCAGCTCCGTATTGTCATTATTTGCCTCGGCAATATCAATGGTACCTATGATACCGTTTAAAGGCGTCCTTATGTCGTGGGACATCCTGGACAGGAATTCCGACTTGGCTTCATTTGCCCGGTTTGCCTTATCAAGGGCAAGCCTGAGCTCCTCCTCCTGTGCCTTCATAAGCTTACTACGGCTTCTCTCACCATAGATGATAACTCCGAACAGTGTCATGAAGATCACAAACACAACTATAATGAGGAACAATGTCTCCCTCTTGGTAGCATAGGCAGACTTCATGCAGACCTCTGCCGGCTCGTATACAATTATACGCCAGTCCCCGAAGGATATGCCATCATAGGAGAAGTAATATTTGCTGTCGCCTAATTTAACCGATGCATGACCTGCCTCGTCCTTCATGATATCATTCTGAAGGCCACTCCAGGAACTGCCAAATCTCTCTGTTACGGTCTCTTCACTGTACATATTTCCCAGGGTATCACTATCTGAATCAATGAGGATATCTCCGGTTCCACGCTCAAACAACACAACATCACAGTTGCTCTTGTAGGAGTTCTTCAGGAACGCATTCTCGAATGACTCAAGATCTATAACCGAAGAAAGTATGCCCACACATCTGTCATCCTTGAATATGCACTGGGACAACATTACTATCTGGGTACTTCCATCCATGATGGATGTACGTCTCTCTGAAACCACAAACTCATGATCTACCCGCTCTGCAAATGAATAATCAGGAGTCATGTTCATGACCACTCCGTCATCCCGCAGTATCCTGTCATCAGGAGTGCATATCTCCCAGTGGGAATAAAATCTACTGGAGCCAAATGCCGACATTATATTTATGATCTGCTCAAGGCTGCTGTCACAGCTTTCTGTTCCCTTCTCTGCCTCATCATATTCCGCAAGAAGCTCAGAAAGGAGATTTGACGCAGCATACAGATGTTCCTGCTCGTTAGTCATTTCATTTGCAACAATGGCACCGATCTGGGATCTGGAATTATCCAGAATGTCATAGCACTGATCCAGTGATATCCTGCTCATTGATGTAGTATATCTGTAAAATATTGCTGTAGCGATAGTAAGAAGCATTACTGCAACCGCCACATATACAGACATATGACTTCTTTTTTTCATATCTACTTACATCCTTTATCTGTTACAAATTTATTGAATTTCTCCCTGTCCAAAGGTGCTGAATAATAAAATCCCTGGATCATGTCACAGCCCATATCCCTTAAGAACTTAAGCTGATTTTCCTGCTCCACACCCTCTGCAACAACCTGAATCCCCATCTCATGGGCTATGCCTATGGTATGCTTTACTATTATCTCACCCTTGTCCGTTCCGATCTGGTCGACCAGTGTCTTATCCAGCTTGATCTCGCTAAAGGGCAGCATACACAAGCTTGACAGTGATGAATAACCTGCTCCGAAATCATCCATATGGAGCACGAAGCCCTCATCCACCAGCTCTTTAGCGAATATCTCTACTCTGTATCCGCCTGTTGCGGCAGATTCCGTAAGCTCCAGGGGTACAAGTTCAACAGGTATACCTATATCCTCTACGATACCTCTGTAATGCTTTGCTATATTCTTATGGTAGATACTGTTTCGTGAAAGATTGACAGATATAGGGAACACCCGCTCTCCCTTATCCAGCCTTTCCTTCTGGTAATGGCACACTCTCTTAAATACATAAGTATCCAGTGTGCTTATAAGTCCGTCCCTCTCAAATAATGGGATAAATTCTCCCGGAGAGATCATGGTTCCGTCCGGCTTTTTCCATCTTACAAGTGCCTCGGCAGCCACCAGTTCTTCTGTGTTGGCGTCTATCTTAGGCTGGAACCATACAACAAACTGCTGATCGTCAATGGCTGTGTCAAAGTCTGACTCCATACGCTGCTCTGCCACCAGCTTCTCACTCATCTTGTCGTCGTAATAAGCGATACATTTTGTGAAATCCTTCTTAATGGCACTGGCAGCCATAACTACCCTGTCACACAATATTGATGGTGGAAATCTCTTGTCCACATCAGGATAGTAACCGAATTTTATATTAAGATTTGAAACCGGAGCGTCGACAGTGACCCTGTCCTTGAAATTATAGAAAAACTTTTCATCTAACATTTTATCGCTTGGGAACATACAGAAAAATTTGTCTCCCTGTCTTGCCACAAGTCCCGGAGGAATAAGGTCTCCAAGCAGCTTTCCTATAAACCTGAGCACCTCGTCTCCCACCTTCTCGCCAAACAGACCGTTGACAAGCTTAAATTCCTGCAGATCTGCAACTATAAGGTCAACAGGCTTCTCCTGTTCATCCCTAAGAAGTTTTTCTGCGTAATGGTAAAAAGCAGGCATGGTAAACACACCTGTCAGATAATCATATTCAACAATGGAAAGAGCCGCAACAGACTCACGAAGTCTGATGATACTACGGGTTCTTCCCAATACAACCTTAGGATTATAAGGCTTTGTAACAAAATCAGAAGCACCAAGATCAAGGCACTTAACCTCATCCTCTATCTTATCACTTCCGGTAGTAACAATAACAGGGACCTGTGACAGAAGCTCATCACTCTTCACACGAACCAAAAATTCGAAACCATTACACACCGGCATATACACATCAAGGAGAACAACGGAAATCTCAGTATAATGCTTAGATAAAAGCTTTATACCCTCTTCTCCGTTCTCAGCGGTGATAATGTCATATTCATCTTCAAGAATAGAGGTAAGGATCTCTCTGTTGAGTTCATTGTCCTCAACTATAAGCACCAGCCTTTTTCTCCTTACCTTCAGTTCAATATCTCTGTTCATCTGTAACCCACTTTCTGATCAATATCCGTCATGTTTTTAGATCACCTTGCAAGGGCCACAAACGGTATCATGTCACTACTCACATTAATGACACTTGCTGCATATACAATAAGTTTATTCATGTGATCTATCTTTACAATCAACATATTTATACGATTATACCAAATATTTATACATCCGACAACTTATATCGACATTCATTTTATCCGGTATGTTCACAGATAAATTACCGGTCAGCTTATTCTTCCCTTATTCTCATGCCCGGTTCCTTTTGCAGACATTTTCAAAGGTTATTTCTTAAGAAAATGCTCTCTGTTAGGATATTCCTGCCTGAATGCCATAAGTGCTGCCTTCTGCATGAGTGCAAATTCCCTGTCCATGTGAAGCATATGTGGTGCTGTAAATGCAATGGCACTTATCTGCTCTGCGATCTTCTTTGTAACACTCTCATCCGAGAGCTGTCCCATTCCAAATACTATAGAGGTAAATCCCCTGCCGCTCCTGCTTACGTCAATGAATTTAAGGAAAGCATTTTTCAGTTCATTTACCAGTATCTCCTGCTCTTCCTCACTTCTCTTGTCTGCCTCAAAAAGGCACAATCCTGTGATGACGCTTATTGCCTGCTTCTTCCTGGCTCCGCCTATGTCTATGGCACCGCCCTCAGACACATACTTCATCTCCATGAGGCACTTGACAAATGCGTCATTCTTAGGCTTTCTCTTACCATATCTGGCAACCCACAGCCTGTCTCTGAAGCAGTCTGCCTCTGTTTTTTCATCAGGTGTATTTGCCTTTAATATCTCAAGTCTCTTCTCAGGATTTATTTCATTATAAAACTCTTCTGTCCAATTATTCTGCATAATTTTCTCTCTATACTTTCTTATAAATTTGCCACTGATAAGTCTTTGCTGATCAGTACCTGCCGATCAATACTTGTCGGTCATACATTTACTGGCGTGGTTTGAGGAACTCCTCCACAGAGGACTCATCAACCTTCTGGTATGGGGACACGTAGTATCTTCCAAGGCTCAGGCCGTGGGCTTCAATATCATTCCCCTGGAAAATATCCACCGCCAGCTTCGCCATCTCCCTTGCCTGGTCTTCCTTGTCGTTGTACACAGTTCCCTGCATGTCTCCGGCTTCCACTGCGTCAAGGGCGTCATTAAGTCCGTCTATACCGAATATCACGGGCCAGTCTTCCTTAGGATAGCCCGACTTCTCATATGCCGCCACGGCTCCCAGTGCCATCTCATCGTTATTTGAAATAACCATCTCTATGTCGGCTCCGTACCGGCTTATAAGCTGTGTCATCCTGTTCTCTGCTTGTCCTCTGTTCCAGTCAGCAAACTGATAGCTTAGCTTCTCAAGGGAAATGTCGTTACTTATAAGGGTCTTGACTGAGCAGTCTGTCCTGCTTATGGCGTCCTGATGTCCTGCCTCTCCCTCAAGAAGGATGTACTGTATCTTGCCGTCTCCGTTCCTGTCTACCTCCGGATGGGTATTTATATAATCCGCAGCGATCTCACCCTGCATTTCTCCTGACTGCTTCGCGTCACAGCCCACGTAATACAGCTTATCCCACTGCATAAGGTCATCCATGACAGGCTCCCTGTTGAAGAATATCACCGGGATATTATTTTCCCTGGCATTTCTTATTATCTTTGAAGGCGCGGTTCTGTCCACCAGGTTCACACACAGTATATCGCAGCCCGCGTCTATCATTTCATCTACCACCTCATCCTGATCTGCCTGGTCATCATCTGCACTTCTTACGGAAACTATGATCTTCATATCCGCAGTCTCCATGGACTTAAGTTCTGTCTTAAGGCAGTCTGTAAGGGCATTGATAAATGCGTCGTTCTGGGTGTAGGTTATTACTCCAACCCTCAGGGTAGTGTCCCTTTTATGCCTCCTGCTGCCACAGCCTGATAAGCTCACTGCCATTGTGAGGATAAGTATAAAAGCTGTTAATTTTTTTAATATAAGTCTATTCATATGAGTACAAGAACCTTTCTACATCCTCCGAGAACAGATCTTCCCTGTAGATAACCTTCACATCTGCCTCGTAGCTTCCAATGGAATAAAATGAGCTGTCAAGCTTCTTGGCAAGCTCCGCAACACTTTCATATCCGATACCGTATCCGTCCGGTATCACCAGACACTTTATCTGACCATAGTCAAGAAGAGATACTGACTTCATGCTGCTTCCGATACCATATATCTCTGCCCCGTTATAGAGTCCGTTCTCAGCGGCTTCTCCAAGGCTGTCCAGCACATAGGTATCCATTGCACATATATAATCAGCTCTCTGGGAGTTATTCACCAGATTGCACACATTCTGATTTTCAAGGTAATAGTACTTCCATATGACCTCACAGCCTGTGCCGGATAGGGCGTCCATAAGGCCATTTACCTGGCTTACGGTTGCCTCTGTCTTTTCTCTTCCTGCAAATATCCCTATCTTCTTTCCCTCAAGGGAACCGGTATTTTTGATCAGCTCCTGACCCAGCCTGTAGCCCATCTGGTAATTGTCAGGCTTTATGACCGGAAATCCGCTTGGAGTATTCTCTGTTTTTTCCGACTTTTCATCATCGCCGGTATCTCCACCGACATTTTCACCGGTGCTTCCTCCGTTATCCGCCCCGGAATCATACACATCCTCTGTAATAAGCACAAACGGGGTCTCGTCCTTAAGCTCCTGTAACATCTGTAATGTATTGCTTCCCGGAGCCGGGCAGATGATAAATGCATCCACATCATTGTCCAGCTGTTCATCTATCAGTGCCTTTTCATCATCTGCATTTTCAATGTCATCTGTATTACATATTATAAGGTGGAGATTGTTCACATCTGCCGAATGTTTAAGTCCCTGAAACAATGAGTCCCATCTCTTGTCACCGGAATTTTCAACTATGACTGCAACTCTTTTCTGTGGAACATCCTCTTCAAATATCTTTCTTACAAATATTCCGGCAAGGGCAAGAAGGATCAGCTCTGCCACAATAATGGTAATCTTACTTCTCTTCATCTGTCACCTTCGCCTTTCCGTATTTTTGTTTCTCAAGCTCCTCACGATTTTCCTCGTTGTAAGGTATTGCAGGGATATGGATAACTATCCTGGTTCCCTCGTCAGGCTCGCTGTACACCTGAAGCCCGTACCGGCTGCCGAACATGAGCTGTATCCTGTTGTGGACATTTATAAGTCCCACACCGGAACCATGCTTCGGCACCTTCTCATTGTCCGTAAGAATGTTGTCAACAACCTCCTCGGTCATTCCCATTCCATTGTCCTCAACGGTGATATAGATATCATCATCCTTCTTCTCACCACGGACTATGATCTTTCCGCCGTCATCCTCATCCATGTTACCAACGCCGTAGTAAATGGCATTTTCAAGGATAGGCTGAACCACCAGCTTAACGATACAGTAATCATTTACCTCTTCGTCTATTATAAATTCCGTCTTGAAGCGTTCCTTATATCTTACCTTCTGGATATTCATGTAGCTTCTGCTGTGCTGTATCTCATCGGATATCTTTATTATGGTCCTGCCCTTTGAAAGACTGATCCTTAAGAGCTTGGCAAGCTCGGATATCATGAATACTGCGTCAGTGTTCTTGTGAGCCTCCACCATCCAGGTAATAGACTCAAGGGTATTGTACAGGAAATGAGGATTTATCTGGCTCTGGAGAGCGTCCATCTCGCTCTTTCTCCGCTGGTTCTGCTGCCTGATTATCTCCTCCATCAGCTCCTCGATCTGCTCATAGGACTTTTGGACGGAATATCCCAGATGTCTTATCTCTGAGGAACCACCCACATATATATCCGGCTTCTCACCTGCCTCGTATGCCTTAACTGACTCGTTAAGCTTAAGTATAGGTCTTGAAACCTTTTTGGTGATGATCCTGTTCACCTCAAGGATCATCATGAGAAGTACAATGGCGGTGGTGATTATATAGTACCTGAACTTCTTGATATTCATGGTCTGGACCGTATCCGGAACCACACCGACTATCTTCCATCCGGTATAGGCAATGCTTCCCACAACTACATTTCCGCTTTTTCCGTTAAGCTTCAGCTCGTAGGTTCCGTCCTCCAGCATGGAGACCTTGCTTACCTCCTCGGAGATGAGTCCTCTGTCTATCTCTGCTCTTCTTGGATGGTAGATTATCTCCCCCTCCCTGTTGCACAGGTAGTAGTAGA
This sequence comes from Coprococcus sp., assembly GCA_050872265.1. Classification (GTDB taxonomy): domain Bacteria; phylum Bacillota; class Clostridia; order Lachnospirales; family Lachnospiraceae; genus Coprococcus. Next base: position 66,374 of record JBNMGN010000008.1, on the reverse strand, counting down.
CGTCATTGGATTCCTCGTTTATTGCCTTCATGGTGTCGGATATCACGGAGCTCTTTATATCCACAAGGAGCACACCGCTCTTAGGAGTCTCCCCGTTATTGATATCCACCGAACGGCTAAGGGATATTACCCAGTAGTACTTATATGATCCATCTGCAAATAAATTCTGTATGTGAGGCGTAGAGAAATGTATATTCTCTATGTCGCTTAAGGCGTCAGTGTACCAGTCCTGGGTGGTCACATCTACCCCGGTCTTCTGCTCCGTGACCGGCTCTGCCGCCAGCAGATTGCCGTTATTGTCATAGAGTGCAAGGCTCTGGATCTTGTCGTTGTTCACCTCATACAGCAGGCTGAACTGCCTGGCAAATTCCTGGTCATTTATATCATTTTCCTGGATTATGTTGTAATTCAGGGCATTGGAGATCTGCCTCACATTAAGGAGATCCGAATCCACCTTCTCAACGGTGCTGTTTATAAGGCTCTCTGCGTTAGATATGGCAGTCTGCTTTATTGCCATCTTAAATCTGTTATAGATAAGCAGACCCATAACGACGGTTGTCACTATGGTAAGTGTCGTAAGCACCGCCATGATTATGGACTGTATATCAAAGCCTATAAATCTTCCCCTGTGAAACCAGCCCCTTATCCTCATGCTGAGGGAATGTTTATTTTTTTGCTGTTCATTTCCCTTTTTGTTACCCATTATAAATGTTCTTCCATTTCTGTGTGATCATCTCTGTATCATAGTCAATAAAACAATCATCAACTGTTCATGTAACTATCATCAGTAATTCATGCGACCGTCATCAGCCGTTCATGTGCTCGGTCCTGTACTTTGAAGGTGATACTCCGAAGCTCTTCTTAAACACATAGCTGAAATAATTTGCGTCAAGATACCCCACCTTTTCCGCAATCTTGTAGCTCTTTTCATTTGTCTCAAGTATAAGAGCCGCCGCATGCTCCATTCTGTAATCTGTAAGATAGGAGATAAATGATTTTCCTGTCTCCTTCTTAAATACTGAGGAGAAATAAGAGTTGGAAACTCCCAGATCTGAGCACACTGTGTCCAGCGACAGATTAGGCTCCATATATCTCTCCCTCACTATATTCTGAGCGTCCGTAACCAATCTTCTTGATGTGCTGTTTCTGGCGTTCTTAAGCTCCTCCGCAATAGCCATTGAAGCCTCTGTTATCCATGCCGTCAGGGTACTTTCATCCATCTCCGGCACCTTCTCGTATGGATTTTCCACGCCACAGCAGAACTCGTTAAAATCAATAAAGTTATTTACACAAAATCTGTAGAAGGCTCCCACCATCTCCATGGTAGCAAGATTGTACTGGCTCACGGTCTTGGCATTCTTATGGAGCTTCTCGATCTCCTTAACGGCAGACGCTTTTATGGCGTCAACGGAACCAAGATGTATGTTCTTAAATAGGTCATGCATTTTGGTGTCCTCTGACTGGATGGCTATATCCTGTTCCTTTGGTGCTATCTCACCGATATTGATAGCTCTCTTGGTTCCGTAGAGAACTCTGTAGGATACTGCCTCCCTTGCACCGTCGTAGGAATTGTTTATATTGAAAAGATTATCCAGGCACCTTCCGATACCTGCTGTAACCACGGCACCCATAACTCTGTATGCCCACCTGCAGAACCTGTCACAGGTATCTGTAAGCTGTGCCACTGCGTCTTCTGAGGCAAGCTCTACTATCAGTACTGTGTTGCCGAGATAGGTAAATATCTGGCTGTTCCACTCTGAGAGTATCCTGTCCTTGATCTCTCTTTCTACTGACATGGACAGCAGCAGAGGGTTCATGCCCTCCGGCACATGATGTTCTGAGGTGTGGAATATGACACAGCAATAATATGGACCTTTCATATCTATCTGGTATGCGGAAAGGAATTTCTCATAGTCTGACTCCTTCACACGACCTTCAATAAGGGATATGAACAGGTTCATCTGGAGCATAGGAAGGGAGTCATTGAAGTAGTTCTCAAGCTTCTTCACGTTGAGCTTCTCTTCTCTCTCAATGTCCAGGGTATTCTTAAGTCTCTTAAGGCAGTCTGACAGTTCAAGTGCATTGATAGGCTTAAGCATGTACTCTTCTATCTCAAGATGTACTGCCTCCTTGGCATATTCGAACTCGTCAAAGCCTGTAAATATTATTATATGTATATTTGGATATTCGTTATTCAGTCTTCTGGACAGTTCAAGTCCGTCCATGTACGGCATTTTTATATCCGTTATGACCACATCCGGCTGCAGCTTCTCTGAAAGCTCCAGTGCCTTTACTCCGTTGTTGGCACTGCCCACTACTTCAAAGCCCAGCATATCCCAGTGTATCTTATGTTCTATTACATCAATTACTTCTTCTTCATCATCCACAAGAAGTACTTTATATTTGTCCATCAATTTTTCCTCCGTTGTTTTCAGGTGGCTGTATTCAACCGTCTGTATTCAACCATCTGTGTTTAGTTGGCTGTGTAGATGCATCAGTCCATTAATATCTTATCTGCATCTCTTTGTATTATAGCAGATATTTTTACATGCATAAATCAGTTTACACAAACTTCATATATGATATTGTAGTTATCTTGCTTTTCTCGACTCAGAGTGCGTTGCATCCTGTGTTTTCTTGACTTGATTTCCTGGTTTCGGAATCCAGGTCAAGAAATCCCTAAATTAATCGTGACCTAAATCTTATAAACAAGAATATAGGTCACAACCGCCATTCAAATGTTCCTTGAATATCCTTGAATATCCTCGCATATCCTCAACCAGCCATAAGAAAAGCCGCCCGATCATCCTTTAGATAACCAAAGCGGCTTTACGTCTACGACACTGTCGTTTTATAAAATTTACCTGTGATATTGTAGATCACACAGCATTTAATTTGTCTGCCTGCAATTACTTCTTCTGTACATACTTGAGACAGTCAAGTGTTACAGCTGCAAGGATGATGATACCTTCGAAGATGAACTGAAGGTTTGTATCAATACCAAGGATTGTAAGAGAGTATGTAAGTGATGTGAAGATAAGTACACCAGTTACAACACCTGAGATCTTACCGATACCACCTGTGAATGATACACCACCAACTACGCAGGCTGCGATCGCGTCCATATCCCAGCCCTGTCCATAAGCTGCTGATCCTGAACCAACCATTCTGTTACACTCAAGCCATGAACCAAATCCGTAAAGGATACCGGCAAGGATAAATGCTCCAAGAGTTACCTTAAATACTGAGATACCTGAAACTGCTGCTGCCTCAGGGTTACCACCTACAGCGTAGAGGTTCTTACCAAATGTAGTCTTGTTCCAGATGAACCATACTACGATGATGGCTACAACTGCCCAAAGGATAATTGTTGGGAAGTTACCAATTCTAGGGATGAACATATTTGGGATTGCTGAATCAATAGCACCAAATGATACACCCTTTGTTGCGTATGTTACGAGACCGAAGATAATAAGCATGTTAGCCATTGTTGAAATGAATGGATGCATTTTAAACTTCGCCATGAAGAAACCTGCTATCATTGCAAATACTGTTGTAAGAACGATACATGCAACAAGAGCGAAGATAGCTCTGCCTGCTACAGGGATATTTGTAAAGTCAAAGATATGACCGAATACACCACCTGTATTAACACCATTGTGCATGATGATAGTGGCAGTAACCATACCCATACCTACCATACGACCTACGGAAAGATCGGTACCTGTTAAGAGGATCAGTCCGGCAACACCAAGTGCAAGGAACATTCGAGGTGAAGCCTGCTGTAAAATGTTAAGTATGTTTGTAAGTGTCAGCAGCTGAGTATTCTTTACGATAGGTGTAATAATACAAAGTGCTATGAAGATAAGGATGATTACAATGTACAGACCGTTCTTGTAAAGGAACTGTGATGTATTGAAGTTGTACTTGTAATTCTCAAATCCCTGTGCTCTCTTCTGTCCGAATGTGTACTTTGACATACGGAGAAGGTCGATCAGGTGATACTGATGTGAGAATGCGTCATGCTTTCTGTCTTTAATCTCCTGGAGCTTTGACTCGTGAGCCATCTGGATATCGAAGAGTCTGTTCTTATATACATACTTCTCATCCTTGATCTCGCTGGCATCTGTAAGTGACTTAAGTGCCTGCTCATGCTCTACCTTTAAGGTTGCTTTCTTCTTGTCATACTCTTCATTTTCTGCTGCCTTTGCCAGTTCACAGGCTGCTTCTACCTTCTGGTAATATTCTGTCTTGTAATGCTTCTTAAGGTATCCCTCAGCATCTGCGATAAGAGCTGAAACCTTTGCCTTATTTGCTGCTTCAACAGCCTTGGCCTTCTCTAATTCTACCTTATCCTTAGCAACGATCTTCTGAATCTCGTCCTTTGATAAGTTCTTGTCCTCCTTTGTGAGGGCTATATGGTTCTTTAAGCTCTGAACCTTGTCAGTTCCGTCAACACGAAGTGCGTCGATCTGACTCTGTATTTTTCCAACATATTCATCAATCGGCTTTAAGAGTTTTGCCTCGTCCTCAGCCGAAAGTATCTTACTATTGTCTGCCATATCCAATACTCCTCTCTTTTACAAATATTTAGCACTGAGTCTTAATAATTCTTCCTGATTTGTTTCCTTTGTGTTTACGATACCTGCAAGGTGTCCGTTAGACATAACGCCTATACGGTTTGTGATACCAAGTATCTCAGGCATTTCTGAGGAAACAACTATAATTGTCTTGCCCTGCTTTGCCATGTTGATGATCAATTCGTAGATCTCATACTTGGCACCTACGTCGATACCTCTTGTAGGATCGTCCATCATGAATACGTTAGGTGAACGCTCAAGCCATCTACCGAAGATTACCTTCTGCTGATTACCACCTGACAGGCTTGAGATCATATCATCAGGTCCCATACACTTTGTATGCATGACCTTGATCTCCTCTGCTGTTGCACGTACCATGTCATCATTTGATAATGCAAGACCTCTCTTGTAGTGATTCATATTTGCAATGGTTGTGTTAAATGTAAGATCTCCCTTAAGGAAGAGACCATTTGCCTTTCTTTCCTCTGTGATAAGGGCAAATCCATGATCCATAGCGTCCCTTGGTGAGGAGAAGTTCATCATTTTTCCATTGTATACTACATTTCCTGCTGCTCTTGTACGAATACCAAATATGGTTTCAAGAAGCTCTGTACGGCCGGCACCAACCAAACCATAAAGTCCGAAGATCTCGCCCTTCTTTACATCGAAGGTGATGTTCTGCAACTTCGGAGCGTATTTTGTAGAAAGTCCCTGTATTGAGAGAACGGTTTCACCGGGCTTATTGTCAACCGGTGGGAATCTGTTGTCCAGTGAACGACCAACCATCGCTGATATAAGCTCGTTCATATCTGTATCCTTGCTGTCCTTTGTCATAACAAGGCTACCGTCTCGAAGTACTGAAACCTGGTCACAGATCTCGAAGATCTCATCCATCTTATGTGAGATATAGATAAGGGAAATCCCCTGCTCCTTTAACTGTCTCATCATCTTGAACAGCTTGGCAACCTCAGGTGCTGTAAGTGATGATGTAGGCTCATCAAGTACGATTACCTTTGAGTTGTATGAGATAGCCTTGGCGATCTCGCACATCTGTCTCTGTGATACTGACATTCTCTTCATAGGCTGTGTGAGATTAACAGTTATTCCAAGCTTTCTGAACAGATCAGAAGCTTCCTTTCTCATTCTGCCTTCATCAATTATACCCATTGAGTTCTTAGGGTATCGTCCAAGGAAGAGGTTATCTACAACGCTTCTCTCAAGACACTGGTTGAGCTCCTGATGAACCATTGCGACACCATTTTCAAGTGCGTCCTTAGGACCTGTAAAGTTTACTTCTTTACCATCTAATATTATAGTTCCTTCGTCCTTCTGATAGGTTCCGAAGAGACATTTCATCATTGTCGATTTTCCGGCACCATTCTCACCCATAAGACCCATTATTGATCCAGGCTTTACGTTCAAATTGATATGATTAAGAACCTTGTTTCTACCGAATGATTTGCTCATGCCGTTAATCGATAAGATGTATTTATTCTTATCATCTGCCATAGTTCTACTTCCTTTTCTTAGTAAAAGAAGGGTATCAATTTTTTCTGACACCCTTCTGAGTTAAATCATTTTGCCTTTAGATCAATATCTTACTGATTAAGAATTGATGTGTATGAAGCTGCATTGTCTGTCTTAACCATGTTAATTGCGAATGCGTCATACTCGCTTGGATTTCCAAGACGGTTTGTGATATTTGACTCTGTCTGACCATCACCACCGATGTAATCTACGTCAAGGTTAAGAAGATCATCGTAATTCTGAAGAAGTGGCTGGTATGTTGAGCTTAAGAAGTTATCTGAAGCGTTGTAGATATCAAGCCATACCTTCTTCTTAGGGCTCTTGCTTGAGTCAAGCTGCTTTGAAACCTTGTCATAAACCTTTGTTGAGTCTGTGAAATCCTGGTAGTTATCAGCTGTTACAGCTACGTTTAATGCGTAGTATGATCTCTCTTCTGCGCTGTATCTGTAATCCTCACCCTCTGTCAGGCAGTTACCTGCTTCATCAGGTGTACCGATACCTGTATCAACATCTACACCGTCAAGTGCGTTACGAAGTACTCTGAGTGTAAGATATGCCTGTACGTCTGCATGCTGTGAAATTGTTCCGCCGTAGCCTTCTGCTATAGCTGCAACTGCGTCACTGTTTGCATCGTATCCGAATGTAGGAACCTTAGCGTCCTTTGCCCAAGCATTGAACATTGACATTCCCATACCATCATTATTTGAAACAACTACATCGATCTGATCACCGAATGAAGCTGTCCATGTTCCAATTGCGTTACCAGCTGTAGCTGCATCCCATGTAGCTCCTGCTGAGTTCTTCATCTCCTGTGAAGCAAGCTCACGGATTGTGTAAGTCTTGCCATCAACCTCGATTGTTGAGTCCTGAACAACCTTTGATGAACCATCAACGTTTGTTCCTGCCGGAGTTGAATCTACGTTTCCGTCTGTCTCAACGCCTGTACCAAGTGCTGAACGAACACCTCTTGTACGAGCGATTGAATCGTTGTGTCCGATATCACCGATTGCAAGTACGTAACCGATTACGCCGTCGCCGTTACGATCCATTGTTGCTGCATTTGCCTTGATGTAATCAAGAACCATCTGGCCCTGAAGCTCAGCACCCTGATTAGCATCGAAACCTACATAATAAGTATCATCATTGTAGCTGAGAGCGTCCATATCAAGCTCTCCTGTTGAACTGTTTGATGGCTGACGGTTGAACCAGCAAAGTGGCTTCTCACTGTTCTTTGAACTACTGCTGCTTCCGCTTCCACCATTACCGGATGATCCACATCCTACCATTGACACTGCAAGTGTTGCTGCTGCTATAACAGCTAATGCTCTCTTTTTTCTCATTTGACATTTCCTCCTGCTTTTTAAAATTGTCGGTTTTGTTTTTTTGTGAGTTTCGGGATTCTTTCGTCCAATCCCGTTTTGTTTAGGTTTTTTTGTTTTGCCTCAACGACTAAATTCATTATAGTTTCTAAGGGGTCGAAAAAAAATAGAATATTTTTGGATAGATTATCGAAATTTTACTATTTATTAAGATTTTTATACGTGTTTTTTCAATAAATTTTCAAGATTTTTACACTATAATAGCTCTTATATGTGCAAAAATGCCCAATACATGGGCTTTGCGGCCTATATATCGGGCATTTTATACATCCTTACATCATTATAAGATTTCTGATATCAGAAGTGCTCCAGTATCTCCTCAGGGGAATGTATCACAAACGGTGCTCCAAGGCTCATAATGTACTCTTCCTCACGGAAGCCCCAGCCTACCATGATCACATCCATCTCTGAATTTCTCGAGGTCTGGAGATCCACCTCTGAGTCTCCTATATATACTGCGTCCTTCCTGTCTATTCCAAACCTGTCAAGGACCGCTATAACACTGTCAGGATACGGCTTTCTTCTCTGTCCTTCCTTATCTCCCACAGAGAACTCAAAGAGTCCCGGAAAATAATCGTCGCACAGCTCCTTAACTGCGTAATCTGCTTTATTTGAAACTACGGCAGTATGCACTCCCATACCTTTGAGCTTCAATATTACATCCTTTATACCGTCATAGGGTCTGGTCTTGATGGCGCAGTGGTCCTTGTAATAACCATGGAAGGTCTTGAACACCTCATCCACAACCTCTACAGGTGTTCCCTCTGGAACCGCACGCTCTATAAGCTTTCTGATACCATTTCCCACAAAATGTCTTACCTCATCAATGGTACGCTCAGGCATGTCATACTGTCCCAGTGCGTAATTGGTGCTGTCTGTGAGATCCTCCAGTGTGTTAAGTATAGTTCCGTCCATATCAAATACTGCAAGTTTATATTTCATAGTTTTCATCTCCTTACGTCACTGGTATATTACCTCACATTTAATCTTTTTTCAACATATGTCCAACAAGCATCTTCTTTAATGTTTCGCGGTTAAACGGCTTCGCCATATGCTCATTCATGCCTGCCTCGAATGCATTTTTCCTGTCCTCTTCAAAAGCATTTGCAGTCATGGCTATTATAGGTACATCTGAGGCGTCAGGTCTGTCCATTGCACGGATAGTCCTTGTTGCCTCGTAGCCGTCCATAACCGGCATTTGTATATCCATAAGCACGATATCGTAATGTCCAGTTTCCGAGGCAGCCATCATATCAACAGCTTCCTGTCCGTCACCGGCGGTCTCAACGATCATTCCACTCTCCTCAAGGATAGCCACACCGATCTCCCGGTTAAGCTCATTGTCCTCAACCAGCAGCACTCGCTTACCCTTAAGTGCCTTATCGTCATCACTGTCCAGGTTCTCGTCCATTTTCTCATCCGCATGGTTTCTTAATACATCATACAGCTCTGACATGAACAACGGCTTGGCACAGAAGCTTGTAACTCCTGCCTCCCTTGCCTCAGTCTCCATGTCTGACCAGTCATAGGCCGTAAGTATCACCATAGGAATGTCGGTCTTGACCTCCCCACGGATCTTCCTTACAACATCAATGCCATTCATATCCGGCATGAGCCAGTCCACTATGTAAGCATAGTAAGGATCGCCCTCGCTCATTGCCATTCTTGCACGGAACACCGCCTCCTTGCCAAGGGTGGTCCAGTCGGTTCTGAGTCCCAGCTCCTTCAACATCTTGCAGACACTTTCGCAGGTGTCCATGTCATCATCAATAACCAGGATACGCTTGCCTTCAAGCTCCTTTATGGCAGATATCCTGTGAGGATTGTTGCTGAGCTTAAATCTGAATTTCAGTGTAACCTCAGTTCCCACATCAGGCTCACTGATTATCTTTATGGTTCCGTTCATCATCTCCACCACATTCTTGGTGATGGCAAGTCCAAGGCCTGTACCCTGTATACCGCTTACTGTGCTTGACTCTTCCCTTGTAAACGGCTCAAATACATGCTTAAGGAACTCCGGCTTCATGCCCACGCCGTTATCCATTATCCTGAATACATAGTCGGCATAGCCCTCAGGTGCACCGGTCTTCTCCATAAGTCTTACAGTGATGCTGCCACCTGACTTTGTGTATTTAACTGAATTTGAAAGTATATTAAGAAGTATCTGATTTAATCTAAGTCTGTCACAAAACACATCCTGGTGCTCTATGTCCATTGTGTCAAAGAAGAAATCCAGTCTCTTTGAATTGATCTGCGGCTGAAGGATACTTCTAATATCCTGCATAATATCCGCCAGTGAACATTCCCTTTCCTCTATCTTTACCTGACCGCTCTCGATCCTGCTCATGTCCAGCACATCGTTGATGATGGAGAGCAGATGATTGCTGGATGTCATTATCTTCTCAAGATAGTTCTTCACCTGCTGAGGCTTGTCCAGATGCGTCATTGCCAGTGATGTGAAGCCGATGATGGCATTCATCGGTGTCCTGATATCGTGGGACATATTATTCAGGAATACGGTCTTTGCACGATTTGCATGCTTCGCCTCTGCCAGTGCATCTATCATGGCTGTATTGTCATCAAGTATTGACTGAAACCGTCGGTTCTGTGTATATTCTCTCTCCTGTATCTGGTTGCAGATAACAAATGCCATCACATGGCCATTTTCCTCATTTTTCCACAGGATATATGTAAATCTCAACAGTCTGCCTGTATTTGGCGTATACAGATTGACCTCACATTTTGTATGTCCTTCATTGAAAATATTTATAAGCTTCTCACATGTAACCCTGCCCTCACATCTGTCAGAAGCATATATGCAGTTTTCATCCATGCGCAGATGTATCTCCATTACATCGTCATACCTGCACGGAGTAGTAATTCCCATGGTCTTAAGAAATCCCATTCCGCTGTTCTCTATTACCTCATCATCCAGTATTCCCCGGGTAACGTCGAACTCAAACGTGCATATCGCATCACTTATAAGAGCTTTTATTATCTTATCCTCATCTACCATATATGCCCCTCCTGATCGTAAATATATCTATATCTTACTCCACATATTCCCCCTTCGCAACAAAAAAGACATGCTGCCAGCTATGACAGCACGTCTTTTAATCATTCTTTATTATAGAATCCACTCAAGTACCTATTCCTTTACTGCGCCCAGGGTGATACCCGAAACAATATATCTTGAACACAGGATATAAATCGCCATTGTCGGCACTGATGACAACAAAAGTGCAACATATGTATCCGGATTATAGCTGGCTGATTTTTCTCCCACAAAAAGCTGCATATAGGAAGCAATCGTTTTCTTTGCAGGATCCACAAGAAGCATGTTCGGAGAGAGAGAGTTATTCCAGCATGTAACAAAAGTCATGATCATCTGTATCGCTACAGCAGGCTTTATAGTAGGAAGAATAATCCTGTTAAAAATTCCAAATTCACCACATCCATCTATTCTGGCTGCTTCCACTATCTCTCCAAGAGGCACCATCTGGAGATATAATCTTATAAAATACACTACCGAAGGTGTTGCAATAGCCGGTATGATAAGTGGAATATAGCTGTCTATCAGTCCAAGGGTCTTAACAATTTTCATAAATCCAATGATCGCCGCATGGTTAGGGATCATCATTGCAGGTATGATCACAGCCCAGAGCTGTTTTTTTCCTTTGAATTTGTAGGTTTCAAAGCCATATGCTGTCATCGCTCCAAAATATGTTGCAAATAAGCAGTAGCCGGTAGCAATTATAATGGAATTACGTATACATCTTAACAGGGAAATAACTCCTGCTGTCTCTGTACTGGTAAAGAATTTTGCAAAGTTTTCAGCAACCATGCCACCAGGTATAAAGCTTATTCCATTTCCAACGATCTGGGAGCTTGATCTAGTTGAGTTAATAAACATGACCACTATAGGAAACATCGTGAACGCTGTGACTGCCAAAATGATGACATATCTCACAACTTTGACTGCCACTCTTTTTGGGTGTGACTTCATTGATCTAAGCTCCAGCCTTATGGCAAGTCCTAAAACTGAGATCTTGTTGCGAAGCCATTTTCTCACATTCATCTTTTGAGGTTTCCTTGCCTTGAACAGCTTAAACAGTATCCACTGGTCTAATCTGTTGATTATTACGGCTGAAACGATTCCACAGACCAAAACAAACACAAACAATGCTCCTGCTCCAACAATTCCCGGAAAATATGTCAGGAACAGATTATGTATCAGATACAGTTCGAACGAGATCGCCCCAAAAAATTCAAGTGCTTTATTCTGGAATTTGACCTTCTGTGCAAGCACACAGATCAACAGGACAAAGAAGAATACCATAGGCAGCTGCGCTGCAAGGCATCTGAATTTGTCTGCATATCCCATGCCTGACTCTGTCTCTGACCAGTAGCCATATGTATCAAGCATATAATTTGTCACTTTAAGCAATACGACAAATGCTGCGGCCACAACAGCTAATACCGGCAGATAGAATCTTCTGATAGCCTTTTGCAGCCTGTCTTCACCACTGCACCAGATCATTCCGACACCGAACATAAGGCTTGAGTTAAACCACCATTCTCCCTGAAACCACCTGTCACCATGTCCAAGCAGTAATGAGCCTACGGTAAATGCGCTCAGCAGTAACATCATAACGCTTAACGCAGCCTTTCTGTTTTTTATATTTTTAAATACAACGTAAAATATAATATAAAACAAAGCGATCTCTACTATATACCACATCTGTGTATTAAGCAGTGTCCATCCCATAAGCCATCCTATCAGCTTTTTCGGGTCAGGAAGTCCATTTGCAATCACTTCTGTAATGACAAATATTATATTACATACATAAAACGGAACTAAAATTGCAGGCATACGCTTTTTGAAAAAGCCATCCAGATAATTTTTCTTTGTTGCGAAGCTCTTCATCAGACCATATCCGGAGCAAAAGAAGAATCCACCTACAAAGCAGACACCGAAGTTCTCCAGAAAGCCTAAGCCAACTGCATTTGCCGCTCCAACCTTTTGCACTGTATGATGAAGCACTATACAGACCGCCAAAAAGCCAAGCAGACTTTTCGAGCTCTTCAGATCTAATATATCCTCCTGCCATCTAAGAGAGTTAGTAGCAATCTGTCCATCTGCGATCAGTATAAATATCAGTGGGAGCAATAAGACCCATGCTGAAAATGTAAGTGCCGCGATACCACCGGTATTCTTATTTTTTGATGATCTGGCATCCTGTCTTTCACCTAAAGAAAATGTCTCCGTATAATCTTCAAATACGCTAAGGAGCTCTTTTTTACCATCTTCAAAATTAAAATCCTTGGCATACATTATGTAGTCTGTAAAGCAGATAACATTTCCATCAACAACTGCAGCATAGCTGAGAACTATATCATGCTCTGCCCAGCTTGGCGAATATCTTTTATATATTGCAGACAAAAACTCATTCTCGCCAACTGAAAAGCTGCCATATTCTACATCGGTCACTTCCTTGTACCCATTAGACGGAGTCTCAACGTAATGTTTAAATTCATTTTCAAGATCATCAGCCGAAAATGCATTTACCGTAAGCTCAATGGCCTGATTACTGCTTTGTGATAATCCGAGAAACAGCAATCCATTCTTACTCATCTGGCCTCTGACATCGCCCTTAGTATCGCTGAAAAATCTGTTCCACGATTTGGGAGTCTCGAAACTAAAGTCATACTCATTCACATATGTAACTGCAGTATTTTGAAGTACTGACGTATAACCAAAATTTGATTTTTCTTCCTTTTTCTTACCAGCAGTGAAATACATTCCAAGTAAGGTAAATATGACTACCACTGCTATTACAACCTTACTGCATTTACATATTGTCTTCATTCTCTGATTCTTTTCCCCTTTCAAATGTATGACCAACAGCTGCTAAAATTTAATCATCTGCCCGATGCAGCTATCTGCCTTTGCTATCTTTCCAGCCAATAGCTACATTCTTGATATGATTCATAAGGATCGCACCACAGTAAGTAAAGATAAGCTCAAGAACCACGAACTCAATCTTACCGAACTGCAATTCCTTTTTTGAACATATATAAATAAAAATATTGTTTAACAGAATTAATTCCAGGTATACCCTGCCACTCATTTCAAGAGGTTTGAATTTCAGCCTGATATTCTGCACCAGGAAAACGAGCAAAACGGATACCACACATACTGTTGGAATCTGAACAAGTGCAGTGATCAGCTTGTGGTCGAAGTGCATGTTGACTTCTGTCTCTGTCCAATAGCCGTATCTGCCGATCACAGATAATGTGAAATATATTCCGATCACAGATATCATGAGCAATGTAATAAATGTCGCTGCTTTTTTTTCATTCAAATGTTCATTGATCTTTTCCTGTTTTATGGCATATATCATTCCTAATAAAAAGCATGGCAACGTGTTAAACCACCATTCACCATACATCCAGTTAGTAACTCTGTCTGAGGAATCAGCATGTCCCATAAAAAAGCTGGCCGCCATCAATATCACAATTATCAAACCCATGATCGGTATTGTTTTATTTATATTCTTAGTAATCTTATATATGATTGCAGCTGCCAGATACAGCCAAAGTACTTCGACTGCTATCCACATCTGATCATTCAGCAGAAACAAACCAAATATTGCGCAAAGCAGATTCTTAATAGTGTAATGCTCACCAAGCATCTGTGTAACGATCATGTATGCATAATTGCAGATAAAAAATGTTATTAATAATGGGAAAAGTTTTCCTTTTATGGTGCTTCTCATCACATTTTCCTTATTAACAGCTTCCTCTGTCTGCATGCTGAAGATCAGATCATATCCGAACATAAACATGAAAAATCCCACACAGAAAACTCCCACATTTTCAAACGCATTGAACATATCTCCATAATACATTTTGCATACTGTCGATACTGATATGTGATGGAACATCGTCACAAGGGCAAGTACCCCCATAAGAACCCGGGTCTGACTAAGCTCCATTATATTAACCTTACTCTTCATCTTGCGGCTCCTCCATTTCTTCCTGAGTTGCAGTGATCTCATTCTGCGTATTTTCCTTATTCTGGCTCTGAAGCTTCGAATAATTTAAAATATTTAATGTAATCGACGCAATAAGCATTAAGATCATGACCAAAAATATAATGATCAACCGGTTCTTTTCCTTACGTCTTTTTAACTCATCATCAGAAATCTCCAGAGAAAAATCTATGATCTCCTCAACCTGCTCTGTAGTGATCGGGGCTTTTATTTCCTCTTTTTTTCCATTAAGCAGCTCGACGATCGTAACCTCAAGAGTATTCGCCAGATCCTCCAGCATACATATATCGGGATAGCTCAATCCTCGTTCCCACTTTGAAACTGCACCGGCAGTTATATTTAATTTTTCTCCTAAGTCCTTCTGCGTCAATCCGAGTTCCTTCCTCCGGCTTGAAACAAACTGACCAAATTCCTCTTTATTCATTAACCTGATGACTACCTCCTCACTTATTAGACCATATCTTACTATATTTTCACAATCGACCAGTAGTATATTAAGGGAAAAACCGCTGGATTACGCGTCGTATAGGGGGAATATGCAGAAACCATTTCTGCATGTATTCAATGTTCATCTCGCCTAACGGCTCGATGTCCATTGGCCGTCATATAGAAATTTGTGCAAGCACAATTTCTGCATGACGGCTTATTGCACAAAAAAAGGCATGATGTCTGTCATGACATCACACCTTATCTTTCCTATTCTGCATAATGCATATGTCTTATTCCTCCGTCACGGAGCCCTTTATATTTCCCTGTGCGATATTCTTTTTTATTATAGCATCTGTCACCTCATATAGTACCTTTGATGCATCCCTTGATCTGCTCTGTCTGCCATACACCTGCTCTGCCGAAACTCCATGCTGCACCCAGTCACGGCCATCGTTACTGTCATTGAGCATCAGCGGCTGGAGGTTATCCATAGCCCTGGCAAATCTCGCTTCCGGAGTTTCACATGCTTCAAACTCTTCAAATACTGCCATAAGCTCTTCCTTCTGGTCATCCGGCAGCATAGAATACAGTCTCTCCTTTGCCGCCTCCTCGCGGATCTTCTGTGTCTTCTTACCCTCTGAATCATATGCATAAGTATCTCCTGCATCTATCTCTACTACGTCATGTATCAGACACATCAGCATAACTCTTGTTATATCCACAGGCTCATCAGAATATTCCCTAAGCAGATATGCCATTACAGCCATATGCCAGGCATGCTCTGCATCATTTTCATTTCTCTCATACCCACTTATGTGGGTCTGTCTGAATATCTTCTTCTCCTTATCGATCTCAAGGATAAATTCCAGCTGTTTCTTAAGTCTCTCATCTGTGGTTATTTCCTCTTCCATGCCACATCCTCCTGTCACCAAGCACCAATAAAGCATATATCGTACTCTGTATTCTGTCATCAGACACCGTCAAAGCTTATATGCCACGCTCTGTATTCTGCCATCAGACTACATACATGATTATATCACATATATCTGACTTTTCATCAGCTAATCTAATTTCTCATAGCTCCAGAGATCACTTATCTGATCCTGTATCTCATCATAGCTCCAGGTTCTGGCACTCTTCTCCGGACTGTTGGGGTCATTTACCACAAATTTCCCGTTCCTGTAACTGGTGAGAACGATAAAATGTCCCGATGTGGTGAATATGCCCTCACTCATTATACAGATTATAGGTCTTCCCTGATCAAGCTCCGATATCATCACATCTTCGTTCAGGCTTATCTCTCTGCCCCTTATTCCGAAACGCTCACATCCCTGGCTCATGAGAGACCAGGCAGTACCCTTTCCACTTACATAATATCCATTTTCCTCGGCATATGCCGCAACCACATCCGGAGTATAGGATGTGTTCCCTGTCAGATATACTGAAACCATTGATATGCATGTTGGACCACATCCGGTATAGCCTATGAGTCCCGAGCCATATGGTATGTAGCCCCATCTCTTGTCCCACTGGAGAAACAGCGGTACCTGACCTTCCACAACCTCACCGGATACATCTATGGTATGGGGCTTGCCGTACTCCTCAGGATAATTGTACACATAGTCCACAAGCTCCTCATTTGTCTTTATCTTTTCTATGAGGTCATCATTGTATTTGCTCTTATTAAGAAGCACATATCTGACCTTCTCCTTATCCTCTGCTGTGTAGTCCTTCCAGAGGTCATAGTCCTCCATGGTCTCATAGACAGACTCATCCACGGCCTCATCCTCTGCTTCCGTAGGAACATTGGTTGCCTCGGCTCCTGCCGGCGTACTGGCAAATGTTCCGTAGCCGCCATCAGCTTTTGCGTCATTTCCTCTGCTCGTGTAGAATATCCCTATGCTACAGCCGATGATAATGCACACAAGAACTGCCATGGTTATGAGTATCCCGGAATTTACGCCGAGCTTTCTCATATAATACTCAGTCCTGCCGCTTACCTCCGGTCTCCTTGGTCTCCCTGGTCTGCCAGGTTCAGTATGCCTGCTGTCTCTCTCATATCTGTCAGCATGTCTGTTTCTGCCTGCACTTGTGTTTCTATCCACATTTGCATTTCCGCCCGGGTTTGTGCTTCTATTCATATTTGAATTTCTGTTTACATTTTTATGTGCATTTACTCTTCTGTTCATGTTCGAAGCTCTCTTTTCATTTGCCCTTCTTATATCCGGAACCTTAAGCACTCCCATCTCTGTGTTTCTTTGTATGTATGTGCCTGGGTTCGTGTTTCTCTGCCGGTAATCCATATTTCTTCACTCCTCATCCTGTATTTTCTATACAGATGATATCAGTGTGAAGTAACCTACTTGTTTGTCAGATGTGTCTAAGTTGCAAATTCCGTCAAAATATTAAAATTCCAACATCTTCATATATAGACATCTTCATGTATCCACGTCTTCGGATATTAGTATTTTCAAGTATTGGTATTTTCAAGTATTGATATTTTCAAGTATCAGTATCGTTCTGTCAGGCGGAAGGTGAAGATATAGCTTCCGTCTCCCATGCCGTCGATCTGTCCCATCAACATGAATACGCCGTCGGTGCTTATTGCCTTAAATGAATAGTATACACCGCCGTCATAGCCACCGGCTGTGACTCCGGCTTCATTTCCATAATCGTATCCGGGATCATAACCCTTATCCTCCGAGGCAGCACTTCCACTGATACTGCCATCAGCAGACGATCTTACATCTCCGTCACCATATCCATTTGCCGTGTAATCGGTCACATCCGTCCAGTCGATCCCCAGTGTCTCCTGATATGCGGAAATCACAGATCTCCACAGCTCCAGAAGATCCCTATACTGGGCAAATATGGTACATGTCAGGGGAAGTCCTGACTCCACATCGGAGGTAATGTACATGTCAGCAGCGGCATACATGTCATCATATATGCTCACATCATCTCCACGCTCATCACTGCCCCCGTTCATCTCGATCTCCATCTCATAAATGTCCCTGTTGTCAGCCTTGATCACAGTGACATAATACATATTGTCCTCACTGAAGCTTACTCCGTCTATCTTCTCAAAAAACTTGGACAGCTTGTCTATGCCCTTCTGATAAAGTGCCGCACCATCTATTCCATTGCTTTTTTCGTCCCTGTCCACATATGCAACATCAATGTCATGACCGTCCCTCTCATTCTGAAAACGTATCACTGACAGCAGCCTATTCTTGGTGCTGTTGTAGGCTTCCCCAAAGGGTTCAATGTCATCTGCCGCCACTGTCACCTGATTGTTGTACAGCATTGCCCTTTTTACAGACAATAGTCTGTCAGGGACTATTATGCCCGCCGCCACGATCACCGCTGTTATAAGCATACATCCGGCAAATCGGAGCCAATGTCTTCTGGGGCTTCTTGTATCTGACCTGTCTGACTGTAAGACATTTACGGAGTTATCTTTCCTGCCATGCCCGGTTTTATCCTTACCATTTTTATCCTTACCGTTTTTATCCTTACCGTTTTTTTCTTTACCCGGCTTCTCTGCTATTGAATTTTTTTCAATTTTGCTTTTATTTATATTTTTTTTCAAATCATTCATAGCTTGTATACTCTAATTCAAATGATACCTCGGTTCCAAGTCCCACCGTCGAGGCAAATGTCAATTCGGTTCCGTGAAGCCTGGCGATCTTGTCGCACAATGCCAGACCAAGACCTGCTCCGTGTTCCTTTCTGGATCTGGATTTATCCACCATATAAAAGGCTTCGGTTATCCTGTTAAGCTCATTTTCAGGTATTCCTCTTCCGTTATCCCTTACACTTATCCTCAGTTTTCCCGAGACTTCATTAACTTCGTCATTTTCATGAGCCCTGTCAGCTCCATGTGTTCTGTATTTTTCTCTGCTTTCATCACCATCTGAAACTTCCTCTGCCTCGATGGTAACTCTATCTCCTCCGGACTTAACTGCATTGTCCACAAGGTTCAACATAAGGGTCTTAAAGAGGTCATTTTCAACTCTCACATATATGTCATATGCGTCATTCCTGACCACAAGCTCAACGCCCCTGTCCTCCGCTTTCTTGCAGCTGGTCTTATATACATCATCAAGAAGCTCGTAGAGATTGGTCTCCTCAAGTATGAAATCGTTCTTGTTCAGGGTGATAAGCTCCATAAGCTTAAAGGAAAGAGCCTCAAGCCTCAGGCCCTCGTTAAGTATATAGCCTGCCGCCTCGTGAACCTGGTCTGTAGGCATATCCTTCTGATACAGCATATCCGCATAACCGATTATACTGGTCATAGGTGTCTTAAGCTCATGGGCGAAGCTGGCATTGAAATCCTCCCTCTGGGTTATGGCAAGTTCAAGCTCATATATCTTATTCTTGATGGAGTCCGCCATATCATTATAATTGGCAGTAAGCTCGCCGATCTCATCTTTGGTGCCCGGCTCAAGCCTTGCGTCGTAATCTCCATTTGCAAATTTTATACTGGTCTCATTAAGCTTCTTTATTGGTCTTGTTATTCCAAAGGCAAGCACCAGACTGAACACTGCCCCGAAAACCAGCACCATGATAAATATACTTTTACTGGTCTTCCGGAGATCGTCCACCTCATTAAACACCTGGCTCACATCATATTTTGTGGTCATGACCCAAGTGTAATCTCCTGCGGTGAAATTGCTCCACACTCTCACAAAGCTTTCGCCACTGTCACCCTTCTCAATAACATACTGGATATCCCTGGTATCAACCGCCTGATCTGTCTCCTTGATATCTATGTCCACATTAAGACTGTTGCCGGTCTTTCGGGCTACATTTTCAATGTCCTGAGGAGTGAGATCGGTGTCCTCACCGGATGAGATAATGTTTGACTGCACCGCATACTTCACAGTCTGGTGGTTCTTTAAAGACTCATCTATCTGCCTCTTTATGCTGTTGTCAAATGTCCTTGATACTGTGTAATACTGTGCCGCCGAAAGGGAAACCGTCAGGATCAGCACGATCCACAGAAACAATTTAGTGAAAAATCTCATCTATTTCTGTCCTTTTTATGTTTTTATATTTGCTTTGAATTGGCTTTAAATTTGGCTTTAAATTTTAAATTTGTTTTAATATTTTATATTTTATATTTTGATTTTATATTTGGTTTTATATTTGCTTTTTATATTTGCTTTAATATTTGCTTTAATGTTTGGTTTAATGTTTTTTTGTTTTATTTTGAGTTTTATTTAGCGTTTTCTTTATTTTGAACTACCTGTTGATTAGTTTTATTTAGTGTTTTCTTTATTGTCGTATTTCTTGTTGGCAAGTTTTATTTAAGCCTGTATCCAATTCTGAATACTGTCTGTATGTTGTCGTTCAGATCCAGCTTTTTTCTAAGTCTCTGAATATGGTTGTCCAGGGTTCTGGTCTCGCCGGTGTACTCCTCCTCCCACACAGACTCGTACAGGTAACACCTGGAAAGAGCCACGTTCTTGTGCTGCAGCAATACCACCAGAAGATCAAATTCCTTCATGGTAAGCTCCACCGGCACACCCTTAAGGAGAACTGTCCTCGATGAAGTATTTACCACGATATCCTTATATGTGTACTCATCGGTCTGTCTTCCGGCACGTCTTAATACACTCTCAACTCTGGCAAGAAGCTCACCGATCTGGAAGGGTTTCGCCAGATAATCGTCGGCTCCCATACGAAGCCCCTTTATCCTGTCCTGCACCTGTCCCATTGCAGATATGATTATGACCGGCGTGTCCGTAGGCTTAATAAATTCCAGAAGCTCATATCCGTTTATCTCTGGAAGCATGAGGTCAAGAAGCACCAGATCGTACTGCCTCTGTTCGAACATATCTGCTCCTTCTTTGCCGTCAAAGGCAGAGTAACAATCGTACATTTCCTGCCTCAATGTATTTGCAATTAAATTATTAATAGCCTCATCATCCTCAACTATCAATACCTTTTTCATAAAATTCTCCTTACCTTTGAACATCAGCCATTTAAAATCCGATGGCATAGCACTCCGATTTGAGGTTTATTATATCACAGTTTTGTGTCAAAGTTGTAAAAAAGCACGAGGCCGGGCTCTGGGCATTGTATTTTGACTTAATTTCCTGGTTCCGGATTTTAAGTCATTATTTGGCAATACGGGTGTCCGTCATGCAACAAAAAAAGAGCAACACATGTCATCTCTCGGATGATCATGTATCACTCTTTCATATAGGACATCTCCTCATATTGGGCATGTTCTTCACACAGGAAATCATTATGCCCTGCCACAGGAACCCGCTACATCTTATACTTATATTCTATGCCGCTGCAGCTGTCTGTTTCTTCTCCACAACCCTGTTGAATACAAGAGTTGCCACAACTACTGCAATTCCTATCACATCAGTGATAAATGCAGGGTGGATCAGCATAAGTCCGCCTGCCGCAATAACAAGACGGGTGATCATATGCATTCTTGCGAAGCAGTAGCCCTCAAGAGCTGATGCCACGGCAAATACACCTATGAAGGCTGTTATGGCGATCTGTACAACCCGAAGCGGTGTTGTATCTATCATCAGCATTGCCGGTGTGTAGCAGAACATATATGGAACTATGAACACAGCAATAGCAAGCTTAGACGCATTGAAGGCTGTCTTCATAGGCTTACTCTTGGCAATAGCGGAGCCTGCATAAGCTGCAAGGGCAACCGGTGGAGTAATATCTGCCACGATACCAAAGTAAAATACGAAGAAATGTGCTGCCATGGTAGGAACGCCCATTCTTATAAGGATAGGTGCTGTTGTAGCAGCCATGATACAGTAATTTGCAGTTGTTGGAACACCCATACCAAGTACGATACAGCAAAGCATTGTAAGAACAAGGGCAATTATAAGCTTGTCACCTGCAATTCCAACAATGGCATTGATAAGGTCATTTGCAAGACCTGTCATGGTGATGGTTCCGGCGATTATACCGGCAACACCGCAGGCAGCACCTACAGTAATGGTACTCTTACCACCTGCAACCAGTGCGTCCAATACCTTGTGTGGCGTGATCCTGTTCTCCTTGTCAAATAAACTTACCACGATAGACAATACGATGGCGTAGCTGGCAGCCTTCTGCATTGTCATGTAATTTCCCGATACCCATACGACCAGCATAACCAGTGGCAGAAGAAGGTATATCTTCTTAAGAAGATGGCTCATCTTAGGAAGCTTCTCCTTTGGGATACCGCTTAAGTTAAGTTTCTTTGCCTCAAGATGTACCGATATGAAAATTCCTGCGAAATAAAGTATGGCAGGAAGTATTGCTCTTCCGATTATGCTTGAATACGGCACACCTACAAAGTCTGCCATAAGGAATGCGGCTGCACCCATGATAGGCGGCATTATCTGTCCACCGGTTGATGAGGCTGCCTCAACTGCTCCGGCAAATTCCGGATCATAACCTGTCTTCTTCATCATTGGGATAGTAACAGATCCTGTTGTAACTGTATTTCCAACAGATGAGCCTGAAACCATACCGCAGAGAGCTGATGATATTACGGCAACCTTGGCAGGTCCACCTGCAAATCTTCCTGCAACGCAGTTGGCAAGCTCTATGAAGAAGTTTGATATTCCTGTTCGCTCAAGGAACGCACCGAATATAATGAACACCACTATATACTTGGAGCACACATTTACCGGTGTGGAGAATATACCCTCCTTGGTGTAGAACAGGTTACGGATAAAGTATCTGAGTCTCAAGAAGAAGTCCGGATTGGTAAGTCCGTATATCATTGCGTAGAGTATGAAGAAGCCTGCCACAATAAGGATAGGCATACCAACGCAACGTCTTGTGACTTCAATAAGAGCAAGTATTCCGATAACACCTATGGCGATCTGATACCACTCAAATCTTGTACCCTGATTTACGATTGTTTCTGCGTTAAATGTGAAGTAAAAGAATGCCGCCGATCCAACCACCATCATAACTATGTCGTACCATGGCATGTAATTTACCTTCTGAGTTCCCTTCTTTGCCGGGTAGATAAGAAATCCCATAAGGATTATCATTCCCATAAATGACGTAAGTCTTATCTCCTCAAGGAAGGTTGCAAATAATGTTACATATATGCACCACAGAGAAAATGCCGCAAGAATAACGGATATAACTGTCTTCGGCTTGCCAACCCACACTCTGGTATTGGATTCTCTGTCATACTTTCTCATGACTGTATCTATATTCTCATGAATGGAATTATCCTTCTCATCCACAAATGCGTCGTAGTCGTTTAATTTACTTTCTTCTTCAAGATCAAACTGGAGCTCCTGATTTTGAAGATCTTTTTCTAATTCTTTTCTTGTCTTACCGCCCACAGCTTCACCTCCTAATTATTGCCGGAATCGTCCTTCAAGCTGTCGCCAGCCCCGTCGGAGGTATTCCCTGAACCTGATGTATCCTTATCAGCACTTTCTGCACCTGATGTATTCTTATCAGTATTTCCCGCACCTGCTGCATTCTCGTCAGTATTTACTGTTATACCATGCTCTGCATAGTATCTGGCTGCCCCCTTGTGGAACGGCAGGGTCTGTACGCTGGTGGCATTCTCCACGGAAAGCTCTGAACCCTTGGCATTTTCCTGGGTGATCTCGTCTGCGTGGTCAAATAATGCCGCTGTAAGCTTGTAAACTGTATCCTCGTCTGCATTTGCCGACACAATGAGCACAGCCTTTACTGTGATAGTCTCAACATCCTCGTCCTGTCCCGGATAGGTTCCCGCAGGTATGGTAAGAGGCTCGTAGTATGAACACTCCTCCATAATATTGTCCCGTACTTCTCCATTTATATTGACCAGATATACTCCGTTTGTAGTTGCAAGCTCTGTTATGGCAGAGGTAGGTGCTCCGGCAACGATAAATGCCGCGTCAATCCTTCCATCCTTAAGAGCCTCCTTTGAATCCTCAAATGACTGGTACTGTGGCTTGATATCATTTATGCCAAGTCCCGCACCTTCAAGCACATCAAGAGCGTTGAAGTACACACCGGAACCACTGGCACCGATGGACACCTTCCTACCCTTAAGGTCACTTACCGTCTTGATATCCGGATTCATTGTGAACAACTGGACTGTCTCATTGTACAGGGAGCCAAGCACTCTGAAATCATGAGTGGCACCATCCTCCTCGAAGGATCTTGTACCGTTCCAGGCATAGGTCATTACATCAGACTGGGCAAATCCCAGCTGGTAATCTCCATCCTGTACACTTTGTATATTTACCTTGGAACCACCTGTAGATACAGCGGTTACGCGAACGTCGGCGTAATTCCTCATATACTGAGCAAGTACGCCGCCGTAAGCATAGTAAGTTCCTGCTGTTCCACCGGTTCCAAACATCATTCTTTCCTTTCCACCGCCGCAGCCTGACAGACAGGTCACAGCCATGGTCATCACTGCAACAAGTACAGCGATCTTCTTAAGAACCGATCTCTTCATCTATTCCTCCTATAATCTTCCACAACACACATTTGCAAATGTATGTTATCCGCCACACTACTTTAAGCTGGCAGGATTGATCTTCTTGGTAGCAATGTCATTCTTTAACATCTCAACAAACTCTTCCTTTGATACTGTTGTTGATTTCTGCTCACCGTGAAGTCTGTATGAAACTGTTCCGTCTGCTGCCTCGTTCTTACCAAGAACAACAAGGTAAGGAACCTTCTCCATCTGAGCCTCTCTTATACGATAGCCAAGCTTCTCTGCACGCTCGTCAATCTCAACTCTGATACCATTGTCATCAAGGTAATCATAGAGACCATGTGCGTAAGCATTTAACTCTTCATCCTCGTTCTTTACAGGTAATATCTTAGCCTGTACAGGTGCAAGCCAAAGTGGAAGATTTCCCTTTGTCTCCTCAAGGATGTATGCCATAAATCTGTCTAATGAACCAAGGATAGCTCTGTGGAGAACTACAGGTGTCTTCTTTGTTCCGTCCTTATCAATGTAAGTAAGGTTGAACTTGGCTGGGAGACAGAAATCAAGCTGGCATGTTGAAAGTGTGTACTCATTTCCGATGGCAGGCTTAACATTTACATCAAGCTTAGGTCCGTAGAATGCAGCCTCACCGATCTCCTCTGTGTACTCGATTCCGATATCATCAAGAACCTTTCTTAAAGCGTCCTCTGCTGTGTTCCACATCTCATCATCCTGGTGATACTTAACCTTGTCCTCAGGATCTCTGAGTGACAGTACGCAACGGTAATCTGTAATATTGAAGTCCTTGTATGTGTCGAATATAAGTGAAACAACCTTTGCAAATTCATCCTCGATCTGCTCAGGTGTTACGAATAAGTGGGCGTCGTTCTGACAGAAATGTCTGCCTCGCTCTATTCCCTTAAGTGTACCACTTGCCTCAAATCTGAAGTCGTGGGCGATCTCACCTATACGGATAGGAAGATCCTTATATGAATGCATTCTGTTAGCATATATCATCATGTGATGTGGGCAGTTCATAGGACGAAGTACGAATGACTCACCCTCAACATCCATTGCAGGGAACATGTTATCCTTGTAGTGATCCCAGTGACCTGATGTCTTGTAGAGATTAACTGTACCTACGCAAGGTGTCATTACGTGAAGGTAACCAAGCTTTCTCTCCTTTGCCTTGATGTAGTTCTCAAGCTCCTGCCAGATCGTATATCCCTTTGGAAGGAACATAGGAAGTCCACGTCCTACAAGATCGTCTGACATGAAGAGCTTCATCTCCTTACCGATCTTTCTGTGGTCACGCTCCTTAGCCTCCTCAAGAAGCTTAAGGTGATCTGCCAGCTCCTCTGCTGTTGGGAAGCATACACCGTATATTCTCTGCATTACATGGTTATTTGCATCACCCTTCCAGTAAACGCCTGAATACTTAACAAGCTTGAAGTTCTTACAGAGCTTTGTGTTATCTACGTGTGGGCCACGACAGAGATCTGTGAAATCACCCTGATCGTAAACTGTTATATTTCCATCCTCAAGACCGCTTATAAGGTCAAGCTTATATTCATCATTTGCAAATAATTCAAGTGCCTCAGCCTTTGATATCTCTCTTCTGTATATCTTCTTGCCTTCCTTGCAGACCTTTTTCATTTCCTTCTCGATAGCTGCAATGGCGTCATCATTTATAACCTCATCACCGAGGTCGATGTCGTAGTAAAATCCTTCCTTTACTACAGGTCCTACCCAGAACTTAGCATTTGGATATAAATGCTTTACTGCCTGTGCCATAACATGGGCACATGAATGATTAAGAGTATTCAGTCTCTCATCTGCTTTAAAATCTACCATTTCTTTATCTCCTTTCATTGAACATCAGCCCATTTAAAATTTGCCTTCGGCAAAGGGCTGACGCTGCATGTCAAGTTTTCATATAAAACTTGACACAATCTTTCTATTCTTTATCTACTGATAAAATATGGGAGCAGCCATTCAAAATCACCTTCGATAAGACTGCTGCAATGTAACGATATCAAAGACATCACTACAATAAAAAATCCCCTATACATACAACAGAGTATGTATAAGGGACGAATGTACTTAACTATCCGCGGTTCCACCCTTTTTCTTCCAAATGGAAACACTTTCTTTATGATTATAACGGTATCACCGGGTCTGATTGGGACCGCTCAGAGATGGTCTTCCCACGCCTTGCTTCTGGGGCACTTCCAGCATATGTGTCCCTCTCTGGAGAAGCCTGTGACAGGTACTTTTCTCGTCAACGCATTGTCTAAAGTTTATTTCAAAAAACTTACTGTGTCAAGAAGAAAATTTTGTAAAATCATTAATATTTATCAGCTATATAACGTCTCAGGATCTCTTTTAATTTTGAGACATTTATAGGCTTTGACATATGCTCGTTCATACCGCTTTCTATAGAACGCCTGGCGTCCTCATCGAAGGCATTTGCACTCATGGCAACGATAGGAACAGTCCTGCTGTCGGCACGTCCCGACTTTCTGATCTCCCTTGCAGCCTCAAGTCCGTTCATGTTAGGCATCATGATATCCATAAGGATAAGGTCATAGTAGCCCTCACGCATTTCGCTAAATCTGTTGAATGCAATAACTCCGTCGGCAGCCACGTCAACCTTAAGACCGAAGTCCTCAAGTATGGTCTTTATGATCTCCACGTTAAGCTCATTGTCCTCAACCACAAGAACCCTTCTGCCCTCTACGTGAAGATTATCACTCTCATTGTCGGTTTCCTCTGAGGTCTTGTCATAGGTGTGAAGCTCCAGCACGAAGCTGAAGGTACTGCCCTTGCCTACCTCACTGTCTAACATTATCTCACTTCCCATGAGATGTACGAGACGTCTGCTTATGGCAAGTCCAAGACCTGTGCCCTGCTTCTTGCCGTTATTTGCATAATTGGCCTGCTCAAAGCTCTGGAATATCCTCTCTCTGTCCTTCTTGGCAATTCCTATACCGTTATCCTTAACTGCAAATAATATCCAGGACTTCCCGTCCTCTCCCGGACGTTCCTCAACCTTAAGCTCTATCCTTCCCCGGTCATCGGAATATCTGATGGCATTTCCCAGAAGATTTATAAGTATCTGGTTTATCCTCAACTGATCTCCTATGAACCAGTTATTTGTCAGTTTGAAATCTGTTATATAGGTCTGGTGCTTCTCGTCTATCTTCGCCTCAAGAACCGTCTTAAGGTTATCAAGAAGCCTTGCCAGATCAAACGGCTCTTCGGCAATGGTCATCTTACCGCTGTCGATCTTGGACATATCAAGAATATCATTTAACAATCCAAGCAGATAATCGGAGGACTCTCTGACCTTCTTAAGGCAGTCCATACGTTTCTCCTCTGTCTGATCCTCCTTAAGGGCGATCTCTGTCATTCCGATGATACCATTCATAGGTGTCCTGATCTCGTGGGACATTCTGGCAAGGAAATCTGTCTTCGCCTGGGCTGACTGATCATGGTGCTCCTGATTTATTCTGTTCTGTATGATGGTGCCGATCTCCTGAAGCTCCTTGTACTGTTCATCCGTCAGGGACTTAAGGCTCTGGCCTATCATGAATATGCTTCCCGAATATAATCCACTATCTATCATATGGATAACTATTCCCGTATCTGTATCTTTTATTATTTCAAGATCAGGTATTACGGTGATCATATCCTGTATGCTCTGCATACGGTTCACATCTGCACACTCCTGAAGGTACTTAAGATCATTCTCCGTACATGTTACAAATGTCTTGCTGCTTGGTCTCTTAAGGTTCTCCCTCCAGCAGTAATCCACGCTCAGTACGAGATTATCCCTGTCTAAGATGGTTACTATCATATTGTCAATATCATAGTAGTTCTCCAGTCTGCATGAAAGCATGTCAAGGGATACTACCATGGAGCCTCTGTGCTCAAGAAGATTAATGGTAAGTGACTGGAGGCTCATCTCCTCCGGATATGCAAATGACACTATCTCCTTAAACGGCTCTGTTGTTTTTTCTATATAGGACTTGTCCACCTGCTCCCATGTGCAGATATCCTTCTCATGGGCTCTGGCATTTTCCACAGCCATCTTGGCACGTTCCACAAGCTGTGCCGCAGCTTCGTTTCCTGTGGCTGTCACAACTCCGGCATGGAAATGAAGCTGCAATATATCCTCATGGACGAGAGCTGCAAGCTCCTTTTCAAGTCTGGCGATCGTCCGGTCTACGGATACATCCACATCAGGGATCCATACCATAAGGGCGTCTGCTCCCGGACGTATCTTGAGTATATTCTTACAGTTAATCTCCGCACATTCCTCAGCCAGCATATTTGCCAGCTTCTCCATAACGGAATCAAGGAATATGGAGCCATACTGTCTGAACATCTCATCATTATTGTTGATACGAAGAAGTAACAGCTTACCTGTCTCATGCCGCTTACATATCGCCACCAGTCTGTCTCTTCCTATGTCAGGCTTGAGATATCCTGTAACGGGGTCAAGCATATGCTTGTTCCTGTTCTCTATCTCCATGGTCTTTCTTTCATTTATATTGTGGATATTACCAATAACACGAGTATTATGTCCGTCGGCGTCCTTTATGAACCTGCCCTTTATCTCAACCCATGAATAAGGCTTGTCCTCTGAATCCCTGGCACGGATCTCCAGATAAACATCACCGCTCAGGTTATTGATCACATCCATAAGCTGCTCTCTGTCGTCAGGGTAAATAGTTCTGTCCAACAGACCATTAGGACCCTCGAATATATCTATATCCTCAAATCTGCTCACACAATCCACAACATCAATACTGTGGCTCTCCACATGATAAGTGAAGAACAGGTCATTGGAGCTTTCCACAGCCATCCTGTATCGCTCCTTCTCCTCCATAAGCTGATCTGAGGTCTGTCTTTCATTTTCCGTCAGGGTATTGATGGTCCGGTACAGCTCATCTATTTCATCAATGCTGGAGCCGGTAAACTTCTTCAGTCCCACATATCCTCCTCTGACACTCTCCATAAGACGATTTACAGGGCTTATGATACCTCTTACCACAAATCCCATTACCACGAAACCGATAATAGCTGTAACCACTATAAGTATGACAAAGTTGGTGTACAGGCTTCTTCCGAGACCATATATGGAATCCTCTGTAACCAGTCCTATAAGCACCCATTTTGTATTGTTATAAGGCACGTTATTACTGTAAATATTCAAGTCTGACTTAAGGGCATATATCTTCTGGGATCCCATGACCACATCTTCTACGCAATATAAATTTTTGGTCTCGGTTCCATCAAGGGTGAAACTGTCTTCCTTTCTGTTAATGGTCTCATACAATACACCATTACCTGTAATCGGCGAATAAGTTCCGTCACCATTATCAAGAGCCACTATATACCCTGCACCTGAATCCTTTTCCAGATCCTTTACAGGGAAATAATTTCTAAGATACGAAACAGATACCTCTATGCCCATAATACCGTAAACCACATCATCATATACCAGCGGCACTGAATAGGTGATCATCTGATGGTTATCAATGCTTGAGTCTTCAAGGATAAAGGGCTCGGCCCAGTAGGCAAGATTGTTCATATTTGCAGTTTTATTATTAAGAGCTGCTATATACGGCTTGTAGAAGAAATCATCACATTCCCTTGCCCCATCTCCTTCAAAGTGGAATACAGGAGTCCAGGGACTGTCAAGGCTTATGGCCTCCTTTCTTGCAAGGTTCTTGTTGCCTCTCTCCATCTGCAGATCAGAGTTTGATGACGCCTTGGTGGCGGGATCATAGTCCCTTATAAAGAAGCCACGATAATCTGCCGGATTGCCGGTGTCACTCTCATTTGCCATGATAAGATAGACACCACCGGCGGTATTCCTGTTGATGGTATCTATTACATCGGCAAATACATACTCAAGGAACTGCTCCTGCAGATTCTCATCCTGCAACAGATCCTCTGCTGTTTTATTCGATTGTTCAAGAAATCCTTTCAGATGTGCATTTATACTTTCTGTCTCATTCCTGATGATCCCCCACTGGTTGTTCATGGAATTCTCCAGAACAACCCTTCGGTTCTCCACCAGATGGTCATCCATCTCTACTTCATTATTCTTAAGTGTTGCCTTAACCCCACTGGCATATAACAGTGAGAAGGGAAGTACACCCTGAAGCACTACTATGAAGATCAATGGTATCAGTATTATATACACCAGAGATTTTTTTCTTTTTTTCATTAAATATTACCCTTTTTGAACATCAGTCCATTATTTTCCCTGTGAAGCGTCCTCTATCTTCTGGCAGAAGCTGTTGTACCATTCCTCAAAAGCTTCATCTGTAATGTATGACGCTACAGCCTCATCTCTTGACACACCCTTTGCAACCTCTGCGTCTATGGCTTCCTTATCTGCTGCCGCCTTATCGGAAAGGTCATAATCAAGGATCTTTCTGGTGCTGTAGCCGTTCTTGAAGCACTTAGGTGTGTAGAAGCTTGTATTGTCAAATTCATTCATTACGCTTGTAAGACAATCGTACGCCTTATCGCTTATATCAATGTTGTTGTCGCTTATTACTGAGTCCAGTGCAGCCACGGTATTTGCGTCCTTGCGGACAGGAAGATATGCTGAATCGCATACAAATCTCAGGTTGTTCTCCTTCTCTGTGAACCACTTTAAGAACAGGCTTGCTGCGTACTCATGGTTCTCGTCAGACTTGGTAACAGCCATTCCCGCACCCTGCTGGACGTTGATATTCTTACCGCCCTCCATAACCGGTGGTGTAAGTATCTTGAAATCTATATCTCTGCTTTCCTCATCTGTCTCCACCTTGTCAGGGAAGTACATTGCTGATGATGAAGAGCCTGTGTATGCAATAAGGTCGCCTGTCTTAACGTCATCTGAACGGAACTTGCCAAGGGCTGTGAAATATCCCTTAACATATGGAACATAGTAGTTGTCCCACAGTCTTCTGATATCGTCCTTGTCTGCGTTAAGCTTGAACTCGCCATTTTCCACGTCAAATATATTAACGCCCATCTGCTTCATTCCGATTATGAAATAGTTGGACATGGAATCTCTTCCGTAGAATGCCTTGCCGTCATCAGGAATATCAGGTGTCTGCTCATCTGTCCAGTTGTAATACTTCTCTGCCACCTTAACTACGCCCTCAACTGTCTGAAGCTCGTCAAGTGTTGTTCCTGTTGCCTGTGCAAATGGCTCCCAGTCTGTGTAATTTATCATCATTATCTCTGTGGATTTTGCTACAGGGAAAACGTATAATGCTCCATCGTCATTTATGTAGCCCTCTGAAATATAAGAATCAACGTACTCTGAAAGTTCGTCCTCTGTGAAATACTCTGTAAGATCAACCAGCTGTTCCTGCTCTTCTACGGCATATGCTGTATCTGCGTAAGTGGAGAAAATATCCGGCATGTCCTCGGCACCTACATCGCCTGCTGCCGAAGCACTTATTGCCTGCTCAAGGTCATTTACCGAGCCCTTACTGAAGCCCTCTACAAATATACCCTTCTCTGTACCTACTGTGGCATTGAACTCTGACACCAGCTCGTCAAATGCTGCCTGCTGGGCACCGTTATAGTAATGCCATACTGTAAGTGATACCGGATTGTCCGGGTCAAGAGCCACCTTCTTGGACTCCTTCTTCTCTGTTCCACATCCTGCCATCATCCCAAGCACCATGGCACCTGTTACGGTGGCAGCAACGGCACTCTTTCTGAGGCTGCTTTTCTTTGCAAATTTGTTTTTCATATTTTTGTCTCCCGCACGACATGGCGTGCTGTCTTCTTATCTCATTTGTCAACGCTATCCTCTGTATTGTAGCATTACGCAGGGCATATGTCATGCTTTTTTTAACGCCTCATTTCCTATAAAGGAGAAAAAGAGTGACCACCGAAGTGATCACTCTTCAAATAAGTACATATATGACATATCCCTGTGCTTACAGGGCTGCCTTTATCTGCTCATATATTCCGTCAGCGTCAAGCTTATACTTCTTGAGAAGCTCTTTTGCAGGGCCTGACTCACCAAAGGTATCCCTTACTCCGATCCTTGTAAGCTTCACAGGGCACTTCTCAGCAAGCACCTCTGCCACCGCACTTCCCAGGCCGCCGATTATGGAATGTTCCTCAACGGTAAATACTCTTCCCGTGGCGGAGGCTGCCTTTATGACAAGCTCCTCATCTATCGGCTTAATGGTGTGGATGTTGATGAGCTTCGCGTCTATTCCCTCTGCTGCCAGCTTCTCTGCTGCTGCCAGAGACTCTGAAACACATAAACCTGTGGCAAATATTGTGATATCCTTGCCGTCTCTAAGCTCAACACCCTTACCGATCTCGAACTTGTATGTGCTCTCATCGTTTATAACCGGCACAGCCAGTCTTCCAAATCTTAAGTAGCAAGGTCCTTCGTACTCGTAAGCAGCCCTAACTGCCGCCCTTGCCTCCACATCATCACAAGGATTGATGACAACCATTCCAGGGATTGTCCTCATAAGTGAGATATCCTCGTTACACTGATGGGTTGCTCCGTCCTCACCTACTGATATTCCTGCATGGGTTGCACCGATCTTCACATTTAAGTGTGGGTAGCAGATTGAATTTCTCACCTGCTCAAAGGCTCTTCCTGCTGCGAACATTGCAAACGAACTCATGAATGGCACATAGCCTGCTGTTGACATTCCTGCTGCGATACCTGCCATATTTGCCTCGGCGATACCACAGTCAATGTGTCTCTCAGGAAATGTCTTCTTAAATATTCCTGTCTTGGTGGCTGCCGCAAGGTCTGCGTCTAAAACCACAAGATTGTCATGTTCCTTACCAAGCTCAACTAACGCATTACCGTAGCTGTCTCTTGTTGCTATCTTATCTCCTAACATAATGCGTCACCTGCCTTTCCAAGCTCTTCCATTGCCTGCTTGTATTCATCATCATTTGGAGCCTTGCCATGCCAGCCTGCCTGATCCTCCATGAATGATACGCCCTTGCCCTTTATGGTGTGGGCGATGATGGCTGCAGGCATACCCTTTGTTGCCTTTGCCTCCTTGAAGGCTGCGTCTATCTCATCGAAATCATTTCCGTTTATGTTGATAACGTGGAAGTTAAATGCCTCAAACTTCTTGTCGATAGGATATGGCGAACATACCTCTTCAACGCTTCCGTCGATCTGGAGATTGTTGTTGTCCACTATCACAAGAAGGTTATCAAGCTTTCTTGCTCCTGCGAACATTGCCGCCTCCCAGATCTGTCCCTCCTGGATCTCACCGTCTCCGCATAAGCAGTAGGTTCTGTAGTCTCTGCCGCTCATCTTGGCTGCCAATGCCATTCCAACTGCTGCTGAAAGTCCCTGACCAAGGGAGCCTGATGACATATCAATTCCCGGAATGTGCTTCATATCAGGATGTCCCTGTAAGTATGATCCAATATGTCTTAAGGTCTTAAGATCCTCAACAGGGAAATATCCTCTTAATGCCAGTGCCGAGTAAAGTCCCGGTGCTGTGTGTCCCTTTGAAAGTACAAACCTGTCTCTGTTCTCTGCCTTAGGATCTGCAGGATCTATATTCATCTCTTCAAAATAAAGATATGTGAAGATATCTGCTGCTGAAAGTGATCCGCCGGGATGTCCTGCCTTGGCACTGTGCACTGAGGTAACAACGCCCTTACGAACTTCAACAGCCTTCTTCTGAAGCTCTAATTTATTCATAGGTTTAATCCTCTTCTTTCTTAATGAAACATGGAGCAGAGTTACTTCCGCTTTCCGTTCTCCGCCCTATGTTTTATGATTGTTCTGTAATTACTGATTACTCGCCGAATACTGCCTTGTAATCCTTCTGGAACTTCTCAATACCCTGATCAGTTAAAGGATGTTTTGTCATCTGCTCGATAACTGAGTATGGAACTGTTGCAATGTCTGCACCTGCAAGAGCACAGTCTGTAACATGGATAGGGTTACGTACTGACGCACAGATGATTTCTGTATCAAGTGCATAATTTTCAAATATCGTTACGATGTCCTGGATAAGGTTCACACCTGTTGTGCTGATATCGTCAAGTCTTCCAAGGAATGGTGAAACATATGTTGCACCTGCTCTGGCTGCAAGAAGAGCCTGATTAGCTGTGAAGATAAGAGTTACATTTGTCTTTATACCCTCTGATGAAAGTACCTTGACTGCCTTAAGTCCCTCAACTGTCATAGGGATCTTAACTACCATGTTAGGATGGATGGCTGCGATCTCTCTTCCTTCCTTGATCATGCCCTCTGCGTCAACAGTTGTAGCCTTAACCTCGCCGCTTATAGGCCCGTCAACGATAGTTGTTATCTCCTTGATAACCTCGTTGAAATCTCTTCCTTCCTTGGCAATAAGGGATGGGTTTGTGGTTACTCCACATATAACTCCCATGTCATTTGCCTTTCTGATATCCTCTACATTAGCTGTATCAATAAAAAACTTCATAGTTCTTCTCTTCCTTTCTGATTTATATTTTGAATGACCTTATATAAGCCTCATATTTAACCATAATATTCTCTGTCTTTGATCATTTACCTTTGAACATTTATCTATGCCGCCTGTTTTTGATCATCAGATTTCAATCATGCGAGGGCTTCCTCAACTTCTTTTCTGTAAGGGATCGATGGAACTGCCCCCTCTCTTGTTACTGCAATGGATGAAGCCTTGGCACTCATCCTTAAGATGTCCGGAATTTTCATTCCGTCTATGATACCTGCAAGGAAATAACCTGTAAATGTATCGCCCGCTGCTGTTGTATCTACCGCCTTAACCTTGAAGATCGGCTGATGATATCTCTCATTCTTGTCTGCATATATTGCACCGTCACCGCCCAGGGTAAGCACGATCTTAGCCTTCGGATAAAGCTCAACCACCTTATCTATTATCTGCTCAGGATCTGTGTAGCCTGTTATCTGCTCTCCTTCAACCTCATTCATAAGGAAATAGCTGATCTTGCTCATATCCACTGCCTCAAGCTTCTCGTTAAAAGGTGATGGGTTTAATGCTATCTGCATACCCTTCTCATAAGCCTTGTCCACAATGTAAGGGATCATATTCACCTCATTCTGGAGAAGCAGGATATCTCCGGCTTCAAAGCTTTCGAGAACTTCATCAACGTACTCCTCTGTAAGCTTGTCATTTGCCCCTGCAAATAAAAGTATGCAGTTCTGGGCATTCTTGTCGATCTGTATTATGGTGTGTCCTGTCTTGCCTTCTACCTTCTTTATATGGTCGTAATTTACGCCATACTCCTTACAGGCCTCAATAAATGGCTGCCCGTCCTTGCCGATCATACCGCCGTGATAAACTTCTGCACCTGCCTTGGCAAGAGCTATTGACTGGTTCATGCCCTTTCCTCCGAGGAATATGTTCATTCCTGTGGTTGCCTGGGTCTCACCGGGTTTTATGATATGATCTACATTGTATACATAGTCTAAATTCATAGAACCTATATTTAAAACCTTCATATCTTTGCTTACCTCCTTCGGGTCCATAAGCCGGTTTCCCGGCCTATGCCCTATGTCACTATACTCTGTTTATTCAGCGTTGTCGATTGTTATAAGTGTTACTTCTACAGGTACTGAGCTTGGTATCTTCTCTCCGCCGATGAGCTTTACTGCGTTCTCTACTGCTGTGTATCCGATAAGGTCAGGCTGCTGTGCGATAGTTGCTGCCATTCTGCCTTCCTTGATAGCTGCGATAGCGTCATCTGTTGCGTCGAAGCCTACTACCATGATGTCCTTGCCTGCTCCTGAGATTGCCTCGACTGCACCAAGTGCCATCTCATCATTTGCTGCAAATACTGCCTGGATGTCACCATTTGCCTGGAGCATATTTTCCATAACTGTCATGCCCTCTGTTCTGTCGAAATTTGCCACCTGGCTTGCAAGTACCTCAAGCTTGCTGTCTGCTATGTTGTGGAAACCTGTTCCTCTGTCGATGGCTGCTGAAGCCCCTGATGTTCCCTGAAGCTCTGCTACCTTTGTTCCTTCTCCAAGGGTATCAACGATGTACTGTGTTGCAAGCTCTGCACCGGCTACGTTATCTGAAGCGATCTCGCAGTCAACTGTTACACCATTTACCACTCTGTCTACTGAAATAACCTTTACACCCTTATCTACTGCATTCTGTACTGCACCTGAAACTGCGTCTGAGTCTACAGGATTTACTATAAGTACGCTGATATCCTTTGAAAGGAGATCCTCGATATCACTTACCTGCTTTGTTACGTCATCACCGGCGTCAACTATTGTAAGCTCTACGCCTAATTCGTCTGCTGCTTTCTTGGCACCCTCTGCAAGAGTTACGAAGAAAGGATTGTTCTGTGTTGATACTGATAAACCGATAGTTCCGTTTCCTACTACCTCTGTGCTGCCACCTGCTGAAGCGTAGCTGTCTACGTTCTCAGCTGTAACCAGTGTAACCTCTACAGGGATAGAATTTGCTATTGTCTCACCGTTTATAAGCTTTACTGCATTCTCAACTGCTGTTGAACCGATAAGCTCAGGCTGCTGTGCGATGGTTGCTGCCATTCTGCCCTCTCTGATAGCTGCAAGAGCGTCGTCTGTTGCGTCGAAGCCTACTACCATGATGTCCTTGCCAGCTCCTGAGATTGCTTCAACTGCACCAAGTGCCATCTCATCATTTGCTGCAAATACTGCCTGGATGTCCCCATTTGCCTGGAGCATGTTCTCCATAACTGACATACCCTCTGTTCTGTCGAAGTTCGCCACCTGACTTGCTACCACCTCAAGCTTGCTGTCTGCAACATTGTGGAAGCCTGTTCCTCTGTCGATGGCTGCTGAAGCTCCTGATGTTCCCTGAAGCTCTGCCACCTTGATGTTCTCTCCTAATGTATCAACGATATACTGTGTTGCAAGCTCTGCACCGGCTACGTTGTCTGAAGCGATCTCGCAATCTACTGTTACATTATTTACAACTCTGTCTACTGATATAACCTTGATACCCTGATCGATAGCGTCCTGTACTGCACCTGAAACTGCGTCTGAGTCTACAGGATTTACAATAAGTACACTGATCTGCTTTGAGATAAGATCCTCAATATCACTTACCTGCTTTGTTACGTCATCACCTGCGTCTACAACTGTCAGGTCTACGTTTAATTCATCTGCTGCCTTCTTGGCACCCTCTGCAAGGGATACAAAGAATGGATTGTTCTGTGTTGATACTGATAAGCCTATGGCTCCGTTTGTGGTCTTTTTCTTCTTGCTGGCACTCTCGCCGTCGATGGTTATACGACATGCTGTGAGAGAAAATACCATTGCAAGTGATAAAACTAATACTAATAATTTCTTTATCTTCTTCATAATGTGCCCCCCTGACTATCTCTTGCGGTCTGATAAAACAGCCACGAGAATAACTATTGCCTTGATTACATCCTGATAATATGAATTAACACCTAAGATGTTCATACCATTGTTAAGTACTGCGATTATAAGTACACCTGCAAATGTACCGATGAGCTTTCCACGTCCACCACTCATACTTGTTCCGCCGAGGGCAACTGCTGCGATGGCGTCAAGCTCGTATCCATCACCAAGTGTTGGCTGTGCTGAGTCAAGTCTTGAGATCATGATAAGACCTGCAAGAGCTGATAAAAATCCTGATATTGCGTAAACTGCGATCTTTGTCTTTGATGTATTAACACCTACAAGCTTCGCACACTTTGCGTTACTACCTGTAGCATATACTCTTCTGCCAAATGTTGTCTTGTTAAGGATAAACCAGAAGATCACCATTGCAAGTACAAGGATGATTACAGGTATCGGAATTGAGAACCATGGGTTGTCTGCAGGTCCGAACTGGATATTTCCTTTACCAAGCATTTTGAATAAGAATGAACCTGACTTGCTGTCAATGCTTGCTGCAAGCTTTGATACAGGCTTACCATTTGTAATGATCATTGCGATACCACGGTAAGCTGTCATGGTGATAAGTGTTGCAATGAATGGCTGTAAACGACCCTTTGTTACAAGGATACCACTTACTGAACCAAGGATCACACCTGCTATAAGGGCAACGATTATTGCCAGTGCTGCAGGCATTCCGTTTATAAGCATTTCTGCACATATGATAGCTGAAAGTGCAAATGTTGAACCTACTGACAGATCGATTCCATCTGACAGGATTACGC
This sequence comes from Coprococcus sp., assembly GCA_050872265.1. GTDB lineage: Bacteria > Bacillota > Clostridia > Lachnospirales > Lachnospiraceae > Coprococcus. The sequence continues at coordinate 27,790 of JBNMGN010000008.1, read as the reverse complement.
ATGTCATACCGATGGCGATAAGACCATTGAATGAAGCCTGACGTAACAGACTTAAAAAGTTGCTTCCTGTTCTGAACTCAGGACTTATGATACTGATTACTACTACTAACAGTATTAATGCTAAAAATGCGCCATACTCGCCTATGAGAGCGCCAATACTCTTTTTGTTTTTTTCCATTATAAACTACCTCCTGTCGCCAAAGTCATGATCTTTGTCTGATCAGCTTCTTCCCCATTAATAATACCTTTTACTTCTCCTTCTCTGACTACCATGATCCTGTCACTCATTCCAAGGACCTCAGGCAGCTCAGAGGAAACCATTATTACTGCAACACCCTTTGCAGCAAGTTTATTTATCACATCGTATATTTCTTTCTTTGCTCCGATATCTACACCTCTTGTAGGCTCATCCAATATAAGGATCTTTGGATCTGTGTACACCCATTTGGCGATTACCACCTTCTGCTGGTTACCACCTGACAGGTTATTACATTCATGCCATGGTCCGAAGCATTTTACCCTGAACTCGTCAATGCCCTGCTTAACAAGCTCTGTCTGTTTATCCTTCTTTAAGACTCCCTTGTTTGAAACCTTTTTGAGATTTGCAATTTCTATGTTCTCTGCAATGCTCTTCTCAAGGAGAAGTCCCTCTGTCTTTCTGTCTTCTGTAACAAATCCGATACCTGCTGCAATAGCCTGTCTTGGATTTTTAATATGTACTTCCTTTCCTTCTATATAGATCTTGCCTGCGTCCTTCTTGAGATTGCCGAATATGGCCTGCATGATCTCGGTTCTTCCGGCTCCCATAAGTCCTGCCACTCCAAGAACCTCTCCTGCTCTTACTGAGAAGTCCACATCATGGAAGATCTTGCCGCTTGTAAGTCCCTCAACCTTTAACACCTCGTCGCCGATCTTAACATCTCTCTTAGGGAAACGCTCGCCGATCTCACGCCCTATCATCATCTGCACTACATCGTCCATGTTGATGTCCTTGATCTCCTTTGTGTCAATGTAGGCTCCGTCTCTGAGTACTGTTATCCTGTCACACAACTGGAAGATCTCTTCCATTCTGTGGGAGATATATACTATTGATACACCCTTCTTACGAAGATTGTTGATTACCTTGAACAATCCCTCTGTCTCACTCTCTGTAAGAGCTGCTGTAGGCTCGTCCATGATTATTACCTTGGCGTCAACCATAAGCGCCTTACATATCTCTACCATCTGCTGCTGTCCAACTGACAGATCTGACATAACCGCGTCCACCGGGATATTTGTTCCAAGCTTCTCCATGGCTTCCTTAGCTGCTGCTCTCATGGCTTTCATATCGCAGACACCAAATTTCTTTGTTATCTCCTTGCCCATGAAGAGGTTCTCAACTACTGTCAGATCAAAGAGTACGTTCAACTCCTGATAGATAAATACTATTCCTGCCTTTTCTGCTTCCTGTGGGTTCTTGTAGGATACCTCTTCGCCATCTACCATGATGGTTCCGCTGTCCTTTGTGTAGACACCTGTAAGTATCTTCATCAAGGTGGATTTGCCGGCACCATTTTCACCCATAAGTGCGTGAACCTCGCCATCCTTAAGGAAGAAGCCCGCGTCTTTTAATACCTGGTTGCTTCCAAAGGATTTGTTGATTCCTTTCATTTCAATATTCATAACTTCTGTGCCCCCCTTTCCGTTATGCAAATATACAGCCGGACTGAAGAATTATATTTGCATATGGAGTAGTCTCTCCTGTTCTGATCACTGCCTTACAGCTCTTTGTCTTCTCCTTGAGCTCTGAGTGTGATACATACTCTACTTCAATGTTCTGTCCTCTAAAGAGATCTTCTATTTCCCCTAGTACCTTCTTATTCTGCTCCTTGATCTCTGTAGCCAGGATGATCTTCTCGACCTTCATGTCTTTCGCAACTACCTCCAGGGTCTTCATAAATGTCGGAACCCCGAATTCCAATGCCAGGTCGATACGCTCTACTTCGTCAGGTATTGGAAGTCCACAGTCCCCGATACATATCCAGTCTGTGTGTCCCATGTATGACAATACCCTTGAAATGTCGCTGTTTAAAATGCCTTCCCTCTTCATGTATTTTCCTCCTTCTTAATATAAATTTTTTATCTGAACTTGAATTACCTTCTGATATGTTTTATCTGAGTCTTGTGGTTTCACGCTGTATCAGTTTTGTTTCAAATACAAATTCTTTTTGTTCACTCTTATCTCCATTTATGATAAGCTCTGCTGCCTTTGCTCCAATATCATCTACCGGCTGTGCAATGGTGGTAAGCTCCGGTGTGAGCAGCTCTGACAGTCTGATGTTATCGTAGCCTATAAGCTGTATGTCATCGGGAACTTTTATTCCCTTGCTGTTCAATACCTTGTATATGGATATTGCAACTATGTCGTTGCAAGCTATAATGCCGTCAGCCTCAGGGAATTTCTTAAGTATTTCTTCCGCTGCAAGTAAGCCTTTGTTGAAGTCGTAATCGCAGTCGATAACCTGTTCTACTATATTCTTCTCCTGACATACCTGGTGATAACCTTCGTATCTTGCTCTGGCACTTGAAATATCCATTGGACCTCTTACGCATACGATGTTCTTGCATCCGCAATCCAGTAAATGCTTTATTGCAAGTCTGCCGCCTTCGTAGTGGTCGCTGTGAACATATCCTGCCATTGCGTCTGATACCACTCTTCGGTCTGTAATGACTACCGGTATCGGACAACTGTTGACACTCTCAAAGGTTTCTTCGTTGCTGGTGGTTAAGATTATTCCGTCTGCGTTCATTGACGCCAACATTGAAAGTGATGATTTTTCCTTTTCCGGATCTCCGTTTGTGTTACAGAGCAATAATCTGTATCCTGACTCATCTGCTTTCTTCTCGATCACACTGGCAAGCTGTGTGAAGAATGGGTTTTCAATGCTTGGAAGTATAAGTCCGATTATCTTTGCCGATTTCTTAAATAATGATCTAGCAACCTCGTTCGGTACGAAACCGGTTTCAGAAATGGCATTTAAAACTCTCTGCTTCTTCTCATCATCTACCTTTGCAGTTCCGTTTATTACTCTTGATACCGTTGCCGGTGATACCTGTGCCAGTTTTGCTACGTCTCTTATACTTGTCATATCTTACGCCTCCTGTCTATTTAACATCAGCCCATTCAGATTTGCCTTCGGGTGTCAGATCTTTTCTTTGTTTTGTACTATGCCGTCATTATTTTTTGTTAAATGTTTTTATGAAACCCGTTTCATTTATGTATTCATTATAACATTTAACTAATATATGTCAATTTCTTTTTCGTTATTTTTCGTTTTTTTGACACTTTTCAGCATAAACTATAAGTTTCTTTGGGCATTATGTACAAAACCGCCCGTGGATTTATGTTCCACGGGCAGTTTTTCCTATCCTCCTATTGACATTTCAGACAGTATTGGTATAATGTCGGAAGTCGGACGGTATACCAATATTTGTATACCTTGCAAGGTGTTCTGATTGATCTCAGGATTCCCGGATGGACGTGAATATTCATGAGCCAGATAAGATGTTTCTTATCCGGCTTTTTTTATTGCGGCAATGCATGTCTTATCACTGCTGTTCAACCGACACACAAGACTAAAAGGAGACATACTTATGGATTTACTAAAAGACAACCTGAAAAAACTATATTTCTGTTTTCTTATCCCATCACTGGGAAGTGCTATGGTTATGTCTATATATACCCTGACGGACGCCATAGTCATAGGAAAGGGCGTAGGCCCGGACGCACTGGCGGTGCTCAGCATAATCACCCCACTGCTGTGTATCCTCATGTCAACAGGTATCCTGTTTGGCGTGGGCGGATCGGTGCAGATGAGTGTCCACAGGGGAAGCGGCAACAACGCCAGGGCAAATCAGAGCTTCACACTGTCCCTGATACTTATCTCCGGCATTACATTGATATTATGGCTGCTGTACGGAACCTGTATGCCAGACCTGCTTCACCTTATGGGTGCAAATGAAACTCTGTTCCCATATGCCATGTCCTACATGCACTACATCAATCTATTCCTGCCGATGGCTGTATTCTCCAACTTCATAGCAATCTTCATCAGGGCTGACGGCGATCCGAACCGTGCCATGGCAGGTGTTCTTGCAGGTGGAGTTGTGAATATCGTCCTGGATATAGTCATGGTGTTCCCCCTTCAGATGGATATAGGTGGTGCGGCGCTCGCCTCGGTTATAGGTATGACCATACAGGTTATTGTGGGGGGAACCCATTTCCTCTCAAAGAAGAACGGCCTTAAGCCCGCAAGACCGGAGAAGTGGCTTGCAGGCATGAAGAATATTATGGTAAGCGGTATCCCAAGCTTCTTTAATGAATTTGCAAATGGCTTCATAGTCATGCTTTTTAATATACAGATATTGAAGTATTGTGGAGAAGATGCACTGTCCATATACAGTGTTATATCTAACTGCGTAATCCTGTTCAATTCACTGTTCACAGGAGTTGGTCAGTCTGTGCAGCCTGTGATCTCAACCAACTACGGAGCCGGTAAAACCGAACGAATAAAAGCCATCAGAAAGATGGCTTATATAACAGTAATAATAATGGGAACCTTGTTTTCTCTGTGTGGTGTCCTGTTCCCGGTTGCCGTATGCCGGATATTTATAAAGGTAACTCCAGAGCTTTCAGCTATCGCAGGGTACGGCATAAGAGGATATTTCCTTGCATTCCTGCCATTTGGCTTTAACCTGCTTACCTCCTACTATCTCCAGGCAGTATTAAGCTCAGGAAAGAGCCTGTGCATATCACTACTCAGGAATATCATATTAAGCAGTGTGTGTATCCTGACATTTCCGTTATTTGCAGGGCCGAACAGCCTGTGGTTCGTAATGCCGGTGGTTGAGGTCATTGTATTATGCCTTTGCCTTTACTTCCTCCGCACGCCGCCTAAAAATTCTCGGAAATGATGTAAATATCACGATGGTGGTGATGACTCCCGCCACCAGATCCGCAATGCCCTCTGAGAGATACACGCCCTTAAAGCCCAGGAAATGGGTGAGGGTGAAGCAGAGAGGGATGAGGATTATAACCTTTCTTGTAACAGCCAGTATAAGGGCTGATCTCGCCTGTCCCAGGGCAACATTTATGTTCTGCAGAGTCATCTGCACGAAGAACATTATAGAGCCCATGAGGAACATCGGACAGTAATGCTTCACAATAGCGGTCACGCTTTCGCTGGCGGAGAACAGATGGGCATACATCTCCGGCACTGCCAATGATACGGACCACACAGATAATGCAAATATAAATGCTATTACAGTCACATATCTGATACCCTTCGTAAGCCGCTCGGCATTTCCCCTTCCATAATTATAGCTGACAAATGGCTGCATACCGTTTCCCAGTCCGTTTAACGGCAGTGAGATAAGCTGCAGGGCACTGAGCATAACCGTAAGAGCCGCCGTGTAGTCCTTATTTCCCCCGGTGGCACGATTAAGGTTGATGTTGAACACTATCTGTATGGCACATTCGGTGATGGTCATTACAAAGGGTGTAAATCCAAGTGACACTATGTCCATTATTCTCGCACCTGACAGCTTCATATCCTCCACCCGGAAGTGGAACAGGCTCTTTTCCGTGAAGAAGAACCATATTATACACACGCAGGAACAGAACTGTGAGATAACTGTGGCAAGACTTGAACCGCTTACTCCCATGTTAAATGTAAATATGAATATCGGATCGAGAACTATATTTATAACTGCACCAAGAAGCACCGAGCCCATGGCTATAAAGGAATATCCCTGGGTCTGGATAAATGGATTAAGTCCCTGTGCCAGCATGACAAATACGGTTCCTGCCGAATATATCCTGAGATAGGACACGGCAAAATCCACCGCACTCTCCGGACAGCCGAACAGCACAACTATCTGCCTTGAGAATATGAGGGTTATGGTGCCTATGACTACACCCATTATGAACAGCATGACCGAGGCTGTGTTAAATATCTTATTTGCCTCAGGGAAATTATCCTCTCCCATCTTGATACCTGCTCTTGGGGCACCGCCAAGCCCTACCAGATTGGCACAGGCCTGTATGATCAGTGTAATAGGAAGCACTATCCCCAGTGCCGCCAGGGCGTCCATGCCCGATCCGGCTATCCTTGATACATACATCCTGTCTACTATATTATATAGAAACGTAATAAGCTGTGCTATGACAGCCGGCACGGTCAGACGAAAAACCAATGGAAGTATCTTCCCACGGTCTAATTCCTCTGTAATATCTTTCTTTTGTTTATTCTTACTCATCTTGTTACTACTCCGATGTTTATTTCCGGATATTATTCTAACACACCACCACAAAAAGTAACACAAAAATTGACGTTCCCTATATCCTTTGGTATATTAGAGAGTTGAAATTATCATGTAAAATATATTTGCAAATGTTTTTAAATTTTGGGAGGCACATATGAGTTTTTCACTTTTTAATTATCATCCATCCAGACAAATGTCAGAATCCCTGCTGACTGCTGCTATACTTTCTGTATCCGGCGGTCTGCAGGATGTGTATACATATGTTTCGAGAGGGCATGTATTTGCAAATGCCCAGACCGGAAATATCGTTCTTATGAGCCAGGATCTGTTCAGCGGAGATTTCAGAAAAGCTATCCACTACTTTGTTCCTGTGCTGTTCTTTTCACTGGGAGTTGCCGCTGCCACATTTATAAGGCAGAAATTACAGAATTTTGACAAGCTTCACTGGAGACAGATCGTCGTCATCCTTGAGATCGTCCTTCTCTTCTCCGTGGGCTTCATGCCTGAGAAGTTGAACCTTATCGCCAATGCCATAGTTTCATTTTCCTGTGCAATGCAGGTTCAATCATTTAGAAAGGTAAACAATTATGCATTTGCCAGTACCATGTGTATCGGAAATATCCGAAGCGGCATGGAGGCATTGTGCACATACCACCAGACGCACGATGTAAAGACACTGTACAAGTCCTTCCACTATTTTGGGGTGATATTTTTGTTCGCCTTAGGTGCAGGATTTGGAAGTATCTGTATACCGATTCTGAGTATGCACACCATATGGATCTCCTGCCTCCTCCTGTCCGTCAGCTTCCTTATAATGTTCATACAGGAAGAGGAACAAGAGAAAGAAGGGTAATATCTGCTTACGAGATCAAGGCTTGTAACACAGATTGATCAGATATCAATTTTATCGTTTGTCCATAATACATATCTTATTGGAAATATTCTTCACAGCAGGGATATTTCCAATTATTTTATATATAGGTATCATAACCTTCATGCCCTCAACAAGGCTCACATCTTCTATATTTCTAAAGCCTGCGATCACATCCTGCAGAGCCTTTCCGTTCTTTACACCCCAGGTGAACTTGGCACTGCTGCCCTCTATGGATTTCTCCTTAATATGCTTCGCCATTAAAGGTGACATGGTCTCCACGAGAACATGAGCAGTAGCGAAATTCTCATGTATGATGTCAAACATCTGCTTCACATCATCCTCGTTAAGGTACATTGTAAGTCCTTCTATTATAACTAATACAGGCTCACCGTTATACTCAATATCCTCCACATATGAGCTGTCCATTGCAGACTTGGCGATCTGATATACTGGTCCGTTCTCCTCCATGAACATTTCTCTTACATGCATGGTCTCAGGCAGGTCTATGTTGTACCATCTGCTATATCTGCCCTTCATGCGGTAACATCTGGTGTCAAGGCCACAGGCAATATTTACCACTATGGCGTTCTTGTTCTTGTTTAAGAACTCGCCTGCCAGCTTATCAAGGATTATGGTCCTGGCAACAACTCCGCTGCTCATTGCAGTGTCTGTGTCTGCCTTGGAGAAATCATAGTCAAGGCTTGCCACTATATCTATTGCTTTCTCGTCATAGATATGATGATCCTTTTTCTTTGATTCCTTTGCCCTTGCATATAATGTCTGGAGCATAGTCTCCGGAACTCCCTGTACACTTACCTTTGTCTTCTTGTTCATTTTCATCAAACCTCTCTTACATTTATAATTAATTTTTAATAACATCTGATATGTTTTGTTATGTTGCAAAAAAAAGAGTTCCACAGCTTTTAACCGTGGAACTCATTAAGCTCTTTTATTAACTTTTCTGTTCCGCCTGTGGCATACACCCCAAGCTTCTTCGTCAGATACAAACTATATACCATGTCATAATTTCCTTTCAGGATCTCCAGACAGCCATCAAGTCTCGTTCTCGCCAGTATCCTGATAAGCTCCCTGTCCGGCTCCTCATTCATCCGGCTTCTGTAGAAGGTCATCACTGCCTGCCCCATTATCTCCTCGATCCTTTTGTGCCAGCCCTCGTAGCAGCTTCCCTGTGCCTTTTCCATTATTATTATGGCTTCCTTCCTGTGTTCCAGGATGAAGCTCATCATAAGCACATCAATATCTGCTCCCTTCTCAGGAGCCTCAAGCTCCATGCCCATGTACTCTGCCATAAGACTTTCATACCGGGCGATCAGCGGTTCAAGGATCGCCTTTAGAAGTGCTTCCTTGTTCTCGTAATGAAAATACAGGGCTCCGGTGGTAACTCCGGCATTTCTGCAGATGGTCCTGAGACTTGCCTTTCCATACCCCTTTTCGTAAAACTCTTCCAAAGCGGCTTTCTTTATTTTTTCTACTGTCTTTTTCTCTTCATCTATCATAACATGTGTTATGTTAGTTTAATCTAACACATTTGTCAAGTCTGCACAGGCAAATATTTTTATCCCTTTATTTTAGGAAATTTATAAGTCACTATTAATTTTCTTAGTTTCAGGTATTCAGTGGGTTACGCCACCTGGAGCTGACGCTTGAACAATGTTCTGAAGATCAATCTTACAAATGGACCTACAAAGAATATCTGCAGGCATGCGGCTACAGGAAAACATCTGAAGCACAGCTGTAACCAGTTCACAAACCAGTCGGAGTTGACGCCCTGATGGATGAATGTAGCGATCAGTGTGATGGCAGGCACAATAAGGCATACGGTAAAGCTCTGGATGGCAAGGACGATCATGATACCGTTATCAACTCCCGGTGTTACGATCCTGAAAGCAAGTTTCTGAGCAGCCTTTGTTATAAAGAAAAATATAAGCAGGAAAACAATAACATATTCAAGCCACATTTCTTTTAAAGCATATAAAAATACTGAATATGTAAGTCCTCCCATCTTCATTGAAATTGTGTAGCAGGTCATACAGAACACCATGAAAAATACCATGATAGCTGTAAATACCAGACTTTGAAATCTTGTCTTTGGCATAATAAGTCTTTCCTTTCAAATAAAATTATATCTGTCAAAAAAGTCATTCAGACATGGCACACCGGCGGTAGGTCATCAAAAAAAGACACTAAATCCGTCACAGCCATCAGACAGGGGCCGTGACGATATTTAGTGTCATCTTGATCTTCCTAATTTACTTTTTTGACGCAACAGTGGTTATTCTAGCACATTTTTCGGATTAATGTAAGTAAAATTTTTCAGAACTGTACACAACAACTTACATTTCCCCCGGCTCCCTGAACTTAATTTCATTGTTCCCTTTTTTATTCTCGCCTCCCTGCGGCCCCCGGCAAAAGACAGTTGCAACACCCGGGTGCCACATTCCGATAATTTGTATTTAACGCCAGTTCCCCATATAAACCGGCAATCCTGGGAGCCGGAAAATGTTTTATTTGCAGTGTCTGAACTTGATCATCATACTTAATATTTCATGGATATTCACATAAACCATCTATACCGATATTTCATATGCAGATACCCTATACAGAAGTTCTAACATGAATTTCTATAACGGTATTATATTTCATTCACTGGATTTTCCAATATTTTTGGCACGAAACGGTGGAAAATAGCACGAATTGTAGCTTATATCATGGAATTTTATTCCATATGGGACTATAATCAGCATATCACGATGTATCCACAGGCAATGTATTCTCACATGCCCTATTGGATCATCATGCATTTTATCTTATTAGCATCAACATGAAAGGGACTTTATTATGTTAGTTTTACTGCGACCGGTACTGGAGCTTGCCGTGATCATTCCGGGGATTTTTCTTGCATATCTCCCGGTAAAGTCATATCTGAAGCAGCCACCATTAAGACTGCTGTGCGTACTCCTGCCGCTTTTTATATGTCTTTCATTTGCAGGGGGAATGGTATGTCTCCACTTTAACATATCGACCGCACCGGTTATGGCGTTGCTGGTATCTGCCGCCATAATAATATATATACATACTCTGCACATTACACTATGGATGTCTGTAAGCGTGGCACTGGCAGTGTGTGCAGTATTTGCCTGTGTCAACAGCATGTCAAGAGCCATCAACGCCCTGTTCACTGCCGACCTCACTTCCATGGAAGCCGGACTGTGGTTCTCCATAGGTGCAGGACTGATCTACAATCTCACATGCTGGATCTTCACCATATCGGCATATTACCCAGCTACCCATGCCGCAAGGAACATGGTGGAGGACGAGAACTTCGCCCAGACCTGGTATGTGTTCTGGATCCTGCCTGTAATATTTATCGCACTGAATATCTTCATGGTACCAAGATACAGAAGCACTCTGTACACCGGGCGTATCCTTAAGGGCTACATAGTCATAAGTCTTACGCTGCTGGCTCTGCTGGTGCTGTTTTACGCAATGTTCCTTATGCTTGCAAAAAACATCAACAGGAACGCCAAGCTGGCACAGGAAAATCATTTCTTCTCCATGCAGCAGGAGCGTTACGACAACCTCCGTTCGTCCATCGAGGAGGCAAGGCAGGCGAGACATGATATGCGTCACTATTTCAACCAGTTGTCAGCCATGGCTGAGGAAGGGGATCTTGAGCATATTAAAGCATACCTGGCAAATGCCACCAAAAGGATCCCAAACCTTGATATGCACTTCTGCGACAACAGAGCTGCCGACAGTGTTATCGGCTATTACTGTGCCCTGGCAAAGCAGGAAAATATTCCATTTGAACCCAAGATAGATCTACCGGAGACACTTCCGGCAGACGAGATCGATATATGTATCATCCTTTCCAATCTGTTGGAAAATGCTCTCGAAGCAAGCCTTCGCACCTCGGAAGAAAAACGCCGTATATGTTTGGAAGCCCATGTCCATGCCGACAGGCTCATCCTCATAAAGGTTAAGAACAGCTTTGACGGCGAGCTTCATGAGAGAAACGACATATTCCAGTCATCCAAGAGAAAAGGAAATGGCGTAGGGATCCAATCCATACGCCATATAGCTGATAAAAACAACGGAGCCTGCTCCTTCACCCATGAAAATGGGATATTCACTGCCAAGGTCATGATCCGGGGATAGGTCATGACCTGCGGCAGTCAATTTATCCGAGACAGTTGGCACGAAAGAGATAAAATGACACGAATTGTACTCCAAAGCCATGGCAATTTTTAAGAGACGACTATATAATTAATATGGGTTGTTCTTTTAACGCCTAATCTTAGAGATACGAGGTATCTGCCATGAGAATTGCTATTGTTGATGACATTGCAGAAGAACGAAAATTATTACTCAAACGGCTGGTAGCCCAGCTTGATATCCATAAGGTCCAGGCTGATATACTGGAATATGATTGCGGCGAAAGCTTTCTTGCTGCCGCAGACGGATTGAAATTTGACGTGGTATTTCTTGATATATATATGTCCGGAATAAATGGAATTGAGACAGCGAAGAAACTCCGGGAAAGGGACAGGGAATGTCTGCTGATATTTACCACCACTTCCATGGATCATGCACTGGAGGGCTTTCAGGTCCGTGCCATGCAATATCTTGTTAAGCCTTACACATCAGGAAATATTGCTGAGCTTACAAATGAGATCCTTGCAAGAATACCAAAACCTGACAAATATATAGATGTAAAAGTAAACGGAAGTGATATAAGACTTCATTTTAAAGATATAATTTATGCAGAACATTTTTCTCACATGATACATATTCACACCACCGCGGGAAAAGACCTTGCCACAAGGCAGTCATTTGGCAATTTTACTGCATATTTTAAAGACGATTCCCGCTTTTTTATATGCAGTCGTGGTGTGATCATCAACATGGAACATGCCAGAGATTTTGATGGCAAGTCCTTCGTTACGGACGCCGGAGATCTTGTGTCCGTCAACAGGGAGCTGGTGAAAACCGCCAGACAGACCTTTATGGAATTCCTCCTCAGGTCTTAAAAAATGGTTCTGCGAAATGTTAAAGTGTTTCATTCCTTCATATTGGACCCATTCTTGGATAATTTATAAAGAAAAACCGGCTCCAGCCCTTTATTTATAAGGGGTGAAGCCGGTTTTTATCAGATTGTATATCCTATCTTACTCCTCGTAAGGAAGAACAGCTCCGTCATATGTGTCGTTGATGTACTTCTTCACGTCATCTGACTTAAGAACGTCTACAAGAGCCTTGATAGCGTCATCGTTCTCATTGCCTTCCTTAACTGCAATAACATTTACATATGTCTTTGCTGCCTCAGAATCACTTGTCTCATATGCAAGTGCGTCCTTGCTTACTGAGAAGCCTGCCTGTAATGCATAGTTACCATTTAATACTACGAATGATGTCTCGCCAACTACTCTTGCAACCTGTGCTGCCTCAAGCTCAACGATCTCTATGTTGTGTGGATTTTCCTCAATATCATTTACAGTAGCGTTGATACCGGCACCATCCTTAAGCTTGATGATACCGTTGTCCTGTAACAGAAGGAGTGCTCTTGCCTCGTTTGTTGTATCATTTGGAACTGCTATTGTATCGCCGTCTGCTATATCATCGAGGCTCTTCTTTGTGCCCGGATAGATACCGAATGGCTCGTAGTGGATCTTGCCTGCAATTACAAGGTGTGTACCCTTTTCCTCGTTAAAGCTGTTAAGGTATGGCTCATGCTGGAAGTAGTTTGCGTCGAACTCTCCACTTTCAACAACCTCATTTGGCTTTACATAGTCATCAAATATTGTAACCTCAAGATCGTATCCTTTCTCCTTGAGAGCGGTCTTAGCATACTCAAGAATTTCTGCGTGTGGTGTTGCAGAAGCTGCTACCTTGATAGTCTTGTTCTCTGCTGAATCCTTCTTGCTGTCACCGTTTGATGAACCGCAGCCTGCAAGCATGCTCACTGATAATGCTCCTACAAGTGCTGCTGCAAATAACTTTCTTAATGTCTTCTTCATTGTTAATACCTCTCTTTCTTCCTCTCAAATTTCTTTTAAAAGACCACCGTGTGTGTGATCTTATTTGTGGTCATTCAAAATTTTTATATTCAGATGTCCGATGAAGAACATCAAAATATTCTGTCTTACCTTATCTTCTTCTGTCTAATTTATTTGCGATCAACATTCCCACCGACTGGAATACCTGAACGATAACTATCAGAAGTATAACTGTCACTATCATAATGTCTGTCTGATATCTGTAATATCCGTATCTGACGGCGATATCTCCGAGACCTCCTCCACCTACAGCTCCCGCCATAGCTGAGTATCCGAGGATCGTGCCTATAGCAATAGTAGCTCCGGTGATGAGTGATGTTCTTGCTTCCACAAGAAGCACCTTGAATATGATCCTCATATTTCCGGCTCCCATGGCTGTTGCAGCTTCAATAACTCCACTGTCAACCTCCTTAAGTGATGACTCCACCATTCTTGCTATAAAAGGAATAGCCGCTACAGTAAGTGGAACTATTGTTGCTGTTGATCCGTAGCTCTTACCAAGGATAAATCTTGTAAATGGTATGAGCAGGATAAGCAGAATCAGGAATGGTATACTTCTTACGATATTTGCAATTATATCCAGGATCTTGTAAAGCACTGCATTTGGCTTAAGTCCATCCTTGTCACTGACACACAGCAGCACGCCCATAGGCAGTCCGAATATATATCCGCATACTGTTGAGACCACTGTCATATATAAGGTTTCAAGTATTCCGTTTAATATCATCTCTCTGACCTGTTCAGTCCACATGACTACCACCTCCTGCTTCTGTATCACTTATTTCTTCAAGCTCAAGACCCTTATCCTTCATGTATGCCTTCATTTCCTCTATATGCTCTGAGCCCTTGGAGAACTCCAGTATCATCTCGCCCTTGGCAACGCCGCCCACATTCTTGGTGGAAGCCTTTAAGATATTTACCGGTTCCTTGAAGGTCAGTATCATATTTGCAATTACAGGTTCAAATGCTGAATTTTCGCTGTAAACTATACGGACTCTTGTGCCATTCTGTATGCGTTCCGCCACTGCCGGCTGTGCCTGGGCGTCTGAACCGTCATCCTTGCTGAACAGCTCCCTTGCCACCTCTGACTTAGGATGATTGAATATATCTATTGTATTTCCGGACTCTACTACCTGTCCGTCCTTCATGATGGCAACTCTGTTACAGATCTCACGGACCACCGCCATCTGATGGGTTATTACCACTATGGTTATTCCAAATCTTCTGTTGATATCCTTAAGCAGCTCAAGGATCGATGATGTGGTCTGTGGATCAAGTGCACTTGTGGCCTCATCACATAACAGTATCTGTGGGTCCGACGCCAGTGCCCTTGCTATGGCTACTCTCTGCTTCTGACCACCTGAAAGCTGTGACGGATATGCCTTCGCCCTGTCCTTAAGTCCTACTATATCTAAAAGCTCATATGCTTTTTTCTTCGCCTCAGATTTTGATTTTCCCTGGATAAATAACGGAAAGCATACATTATCAAGTACTGACTTCTGCATGAGAAGGTTGAAATGCTGGAATATCATTCCGATATGCTCTCTCTGCTTTCTAAGCTCCTTCTGTGTCAGCTTGCTTAAATCCTTATCCTGAACTATTACCTTTCCTTCTGTCGGAACCTCAATATGGTTGATACATCTTACCAGTGTACTCTTACCTGCTCCCGACATTCCTATAATGCCGTATATATCTCCGGCTTCTATGTCAAGCGTCACATTCTTAAGTGCTTCTATGACACCACCATCTGTCTGAAATGTTTTTGAAACATTTTCCAACTGAATGATTCCCATGTTCCCTCACCTCTTCTATCACAGATCAGCCTGTTGATACTGCCCTTTTTCCGGGTGCAAATGGCTGATATTCTTCGCGTTTTTATTACCTACCATTTTGATATGTTTAACATATTGTTGCATTATAAGCACTTTTATATCACCCGTCAATAAGTTTTTAGCTTTAGCAGGTTATATACTGAGCCTATAACGTCAAAAAAACAGGCAATTCATCATCATCCTGCCTGTTTTTTTGTTAAAATTTACTATTATATTGTGATATTTTACCAATACATTTTCAAATATTGTATTTTAAAATTATTCTGCAATGCTCTCTCCGAGACCCTTAAGCTCCTCTGCAAATGCATTTATGGCTATCACTGTATTGCCTTTTCTTGGACTTCCGTTTAAAACTACTATCTTCATACTACAACGCCTCTTTCCTTTATAACTTTAAGTATATCATCTACCACATATTCCCTGCTCTGATCGTGCAGTCTGTCATATGCCGGAAAAATATATTTATTCATAATATCGGTTTTCTCTGCTATGATCGAATATACCTCCTGAGGCTCGATATTAAGCCTCTCAGCAAGACCTTCTATGCAGAAAATAACAAATTCCAGTTCCCTGGTAAAAGCTTCCAGATTATCTTCTATCCTATAATCGCTCATGCCATCATCCATGTCTTCACTCATGTCGACACTCATGCCATCATCCATGCCGTCACTCATATCCTCACTCACGCCATCATCCATGCCGTCACTCCTCCTCAAATATCTCCTCCATTTCCTGAACAGCCTCATAATATCTGTTCATCCACTCAGTCATCTTATCTATATGTTCACTGTCAGCTTCCGCCTTTTCTATATCCTCAGGCCACTCGTCCCCCACATCGATCCCCTGCTGCAGGAGCCAGTTGTCTGCACACTCAAAGCGGCACACCCTGCCATCATCACATTCGATGGTTATCAGCACAAGCAACGGTTCACCGGGCATACGTTCCTCGCAGCCATAATCTGCCTCGTCTATCCTTGTCACTGTCCACATAGTCTTCCTCCGGAATATTTTGCAATATATACTTGGAACGATCACTTCCTTCTATAATTATACCTGAATATGATGTTTAATCAATGTATTTTTCTCATATAGCATCTCAAATGGCACAGCCAGAACCTCCGTATGGATACAGTGGAGCGAAATTGACGTGAGTTACGCAGCACCAGCCACCACCTGATCAAATGCATATACCATTTCGGCTTTTATAAATAGAAAATGGATGTAAAGGAAGCGTTCATAATTCACTTCCCTTGCATCCATTTTAGAATTTTTATTTTGTATAATTAATTCACTATTTTCAAATATTTTTTACAGGCAGATCTTCTCAACCAATGCACACCAGTCATTTGGATGGATACTTAAAAATTCCTCATGTCTCATATCCTGCTCATGAATAATCGGAGCTTTGAAGTACTTGTTGTATCTCTCAAGATATTTCTCACCCATCTTCTTGGCATAGAATACATGGATCTCCGTCTCCCCGTTGTCTATCTGCTCCGGGATCGGTGTGGTCAGATCTGATTGAAACTGATTTTTCAGGCTTTCCTTGGTGATAAAGCTCATGTCGTACTTGTCTCTTCCTGTCATTGCCACAAAGCCCTTATTGTACGGATCCGGATCAGCCATTTGCTTCTCAAATCTCTTCTTCATCAATTTGGAGTTATATTCCCCTGTGTGGATGAAGTTGTATGTGACCTTCACCATTATCCCCGCAAGCATATTTGCCTTAAAGCTTCCTGCCTGATCCATGTCAGAGCTTCCTATTATCCCATACTGCATATGGATGTTGTGCCTTGCGGCAAGGTGAGCCACAAATGTTCCTCCCAGGGAACATCCGTAGGCAGCACATATCTTTCCGCCGTAATTTTCATTTACATACTTTTCTATCTTTCCCAGCTCATCTTCCACACTTGTATAGCTTTCAGAATCTGTTTCATCAAAACCGGTATAGGCAACCACTGCCACCAGGAATTTATCTTTCAACCGGTCTATGACACCGCCAAAATTCCCCTTCCAGTAGCACATGGTTCCCGGCAGAAGCATAAGCACCGGGTTCTTCTTATCTCCAAATTCATGAATTTTCATTTCTTTGTTCCTCCCTTTGAACTTCAAACCAAGCAAAATTCACTTTCAGCAAATAGTTGCCATTTTCTGGTGTTAGTCATTACTAACCTTATCACTTGCAACTGTTTTTTGCAACCTTTCTTGGTGCACTGCCCCTCTCAAACAGGTACGCCTCGTGGAGTCCCATATTCACTTCTTCTACTCTGGCAAGCGAATACGCCGCTTTATAACTCTTTATAAATTTCTATAAAATCCAGATCAATATCTACAGAAAGTCTTGGTAAGTCAAATATTGTAAAATTTATCGCTGTTCCACCTTTTAACGCAATAGACTTTGATAATAATTCATCACTTTCCATAAATCTCAGGACTTCCGCCAATCTGCAAACCTTTTCCAAAGTATCTCTTGGAAATCCAAGTTCTTTAGCTTTTCTGCCAAGTGTCATTTTGTCAGGTATCATTGATAGTCTCCTTTCTCAATTAGTTTTTCTATGGTAGCTGGTGCATATAATTTCCATTTCTTATGATAAACATTGTTATCATAATTCTTCATCAGGTATCTTTTTGTAGAAGATGATTTTATTTTGCATTCTGTAAAAAAATCTTCTGAAAATGAAAATCCCTTCAGATTTTCAAACAAATATCCACATTTCTGGTATAAAAAACCATTGTCACTGTTTTCTAAACAGACAAGCATCTTTTTTTCATCTAATCCCGGTATTAAGGCGATACATCGCAGCACTTCCTCAAGTCCTGCTATTTTTTCAAAATCACGAATACTGTCCACCACCGTCTGTTCTATGGATGTAACACATATTTGATTCTGTCGTATCACATCAATGCCTTGCTTTCTTTCCACCCTGTGATAGATTACTCCGTCATATTCAAATTCCGTGAATCTTTTAGCTGTTGCAACATAGCATTCATAAAACACCTGATTCCCATATCCATATACTTCAAATGCTGAATGATGTGAAAGGCAGGCATCCGGAAACATTTTTGACGCAAGCTGATACCTTGAAAGTACCGGCTGTCTTGTTTCTATGCTGATTACAGCATAAAACTCTTTTTTTACCTTTTCAATCAATCTTTTTTTCTGGTATTCATAGATTAACATATTGGCTGTGGCAGGTGACTCTACAAGATTTACTAATTGTTCTCTCGTAAAACATCCCAATTCCAATAGTTTTTCATAGTACTTCATTTCACATCACCTTCATTTTGATTTTTGCACGGTCTATTAGTTTTTCCTAATAGATTGTGCATTTTTTAATACGATTGCTAAAATCCCAATGACAAATCTAACAGGTCATTTTCCTCTGGCTCATATGGTTCAAATGCTTCTATGCTATCTGGTACTGTCACTTCATCACTGTTCGGAATTACTGGATTTTGCATATTGCCCATAGCATTCACACTTACAACTGGCACAATCATCTGCCCACTCACAGCCATACAAAACTTATTGCAGCGCTTTGCGAAATGAGTATAAAGCAAAAGCGAATCAACCCTGTCGAGAAGCCAGCAGACAATGAGCGCTACGCTTTCCGCTGCTTCCTTCTTCGCCTCGGATTTATCGGCGATGAATACAAAGCAGACCGAAGAATTCTGCTGGGAAACCTTCCGGGAAAGGTTTTAAGGATATGAGTCCACCGACTAAGGAGCTTATGAAACTTACACTTGAAGAAAAGCTGGCCCACGGTGGTCATCCAGTGCTTCGCTGGATGATGGATAACATCTATACTCGTACTGACCCAGCTGGCAATATCAAGGTCGATAAAGAAAAATCCACAGAAAAAATCGATGGTGCAATTGCCACAATCATGGGCCTTGACCGTGCTATTCGCTACGGCAATGCTAATACGGTATCTGTATATGATAACCGAGGCATTCTTTTTATATAATATGAGCACACTACACTTGAGCCAATTTGTGCCAATTTGTGCATTCATCCAAAATTTCAATTTATGATTGCTATATGCTTGCATTTCGCAAGCAAGCTGTATATAATATAGTCAAGAGGTGATGAATATGGCAAGAACATCAAATGTATTTGCAAGGGTAGAGCCCGAAGTAAAAGAACAAGCTGAAATGATTTTAAATCAGCTTGGTATCCCAATGTCTAATGCAGTTGGGATGTTCCTTAGACAGGTGGTGATTCAGAGAGGCATCCCATTTGAAATGAAGCTTCCTGCTAACAAACCACTGGATATGAGTCAGATGACCAAGGAACAGTTTGATGCAGAAATTCAGAAGGGAATCACTGATATAGAAAATGGCAGAGTCTATTCAGTGGATGAAGTCGAAGAAGAGATGCATAGGTTATACGGTGTATGAGTTGGACTGTAAAGTACACCAATCAAGCTCGTGAAGATATAAAGGCAATTTACGAATATATCGCCTTTGAATTATTGGTTCCTGATACAGCAACAGGACAGATTCAAAGAATATTCAAAATGGTTCGTGAGCTTGACGAAATGCCTATGAGATTTAAGCTTTACGAGGAAGAACCGTGGAAATCAAAAGGTTTACGGTTCGTTCCTGTAGATAATTATCTCATTTTCTACCTGCCAATTGAGGAAACCAATACAGTAAGTATCGTTCGTATCATTTACGCCGGTAGAGATATGAACAAGCAGCTACAGAAAACAGAAATATAATATGATTTTTAAGATGGCATCTATCAGCAATGATAGGTGCTTTTCTTATGCCCATTTTTAGGAAGGAGCGTGAATGCATATGGGAATATTTACAGGTATTTTTAGGTCAAGAGACAAGCCTACCAACAGCATCAATGGAAATGGCTATCGCTTTCTATTTGGTGGAAGCACCTCTGGAAAATCTGTCAATGAGCGCTCTGCCATGCAAATGACTGTAGTGTATGCCTGCGTGCGTATTCTGTCGGAATCTATTGCAGCCGCCGTATGTCCATGAACTACGGACGATGTCTTTGCGGAGAAAAAGTACAAGGATCCGTTTTCCTTCAAGCCTTGCCACACTCTGGTTCTTTACACCAATCATCTGCCCCGTGTTTCCGCATCCGATGATGGTATTTGGAGACGACTTATTGTTATCCTATTCAATGCCAAGATTACCGGAAGCAACGATATCAAGAACTATAGCGAGTATCTTTACGATAACGCTGGCGGTAGCATTTTGGCGTGGGTCATCGAAGGTGCCAAGAAAGTCATCGAGTCGGATTACCAGATTCCTGTACCGGAGTGTGTGAAGAATGCCATTGATGAATACCGTAGCCAGAACGATTGGTTCGGGCACTTCCTTTCTGACAAATGCGAAGTTGACCCGTCCTATAAAGAAAGCTCTTCTTCTCTTTATCAGGCTTACCGTAACTATTCTCTGGATTGCAACGAGTATGTGCGCAGTACCGCTGATTTCTACTTTGCACTGGAGAAAGCTGGCTTTGAGCGAGTTACCATGAGCAGAAAGCGTTACTTTAAGGGTCTGCGCTTACGTGAGGACACTGGTGCAGACGAGGATTTTATGAATTAAGGCCACTTATGACAAGGTGTATCAAGGTGTTTTATAAAACTTTTCTTAGGCCTACAAAAATATGAATGCGGTGAAATGTTTCGAAGGCTCCACTGGAACAACCGAGGCGTTAAATCCATCGTCTGGCGCTGCATCAGCAGGCTGGAGTCCACCGGTTTGGAATGGCACGCTCGCACCATTAATGAAATGGTCCTTCAAGACGCCGTTGTCAAAGCTATCAATCAAATGCTCGGCGACAAAAGCAATTATCAGGCACAGCTCCAGCTTAGCATTGCCGCAGTTATCCGAGCTTCACAGGCAACAGCCATTGACAGCATTGACGAGAAGCTAATGGATCTACAACAAGAGTTAATCCAGAAAGCCAACTGTAAAGAGGACTACGACGAAATAGCGGATGAGATCTTCAGACTCCGAGAACTCCGCCAGAAAACAACCGTCGATACAGCCGCAAGAGATGAACAGATAAAGAGAATTAACGACCTGCAGGATTACATTTCGCAGCAAACCGCCTATCTTACAGAATTCGATGAAGCACTGGCGCGACGTCGGATCAAGCAGATAACCATCTGGGATGACCGCATCACAGTTGAATTGAAATCTGGCGTTAGCATCGATGTTGACGCATAACTCCATAGACGCACGAAACCCTCCTGACCGTGATGGTCGGGAGGGTTATTTTTAATTAAAGACAACTATATACTCTTCAGACATTTCCGCAAGGGTATTATCTATTTCAGCATATACTTCGTTCAATTCTTCGGCTACGAGCCCTCTAACATAGGCATCTCTAAGTTCTGGTTTCTCCAGCAGAACCCATTTCAATTGTTTATAAGAATATTTAGCAAATGCTATCCATTGAGAATAATTTATAGCCATCGGATTTTTAGTAAAATAAACCTTTCCAGCGTTCATCGCAGTGGCGGCAGAATGTCCGATGAATAACATAGTGCACAGTTTTGGATGCTTTTCTCGATTTAATGAAAAAGGAATCGATTCCTTTATGGAATTACCTTCTTTAATCTTCTTAATGCCATAGCCTAATCTAATGATTACTTCAATTATCATTGTCGGCATTGACATACTACAAAAATGTATAAAATCATAACCTTCGTAATACATTCCCTGCACAATCTCAGCAATCGTCTGTTCTTCTTCTCCAATGCTGCCAAACTGAAGTAGGTTAAACAAAGCCATCAACGGAGCCGGCAATCCCATAGAAGTTGTAATATCAGATTTGAAATGAATAATTTGCTTAGCAATTGCAGCAAAAATATCACTTTCTTTTCGGTCAGCATAGTTTTTCATAACCTGAGATACTATTTTTCCAGTCTTATCGATAGTCGTCATTTTACCGGTTAAAATATCATACACACCAAATATTAGTCCAAGAATAGGGTCATGGCCAAGCGATAACAGTCTATGATAATATGCAGATAAACCAGTAACATATTCTGCGGTATGACGATTATCCTGAGCATCAAAGGACACTTTACTTATCTTCGAGTTAGCAAGCTTCTCCATTTCCTCCTCTGGAAATCTTTCATTGAACCAATCTCTAACATTATTTGCAAGTGGCCCACCTTTTAATCCTTGTGGAGTTTTCTGCGGAATCCCTACCAACAATATATCAATTACAGCACCTAAAACACCGGCTGCTGCACAAATGGAAATATCTATTTTATCAAGCTTATGAATGCTATTGTAATCAGCATTCAGGGTACGGAGAGCTGCTTGATTTATTCTTAATTCTTCATCTGTAAATAAAGATTCTAAATCAGTTGACGCACCAACTTCCTTCTCTGCCTGAATACATAATTCTTCCCAAGTAGGAACTAACATGACTTTTTTAGGTTCGTGATTAACCACTATCGGCAATTTATCTGTGGCTATACCCAATTCCTTCAGCAAAGCTTCACTTTCAAAAATGCAAGCTTCTACAGATGATATGTCAGGTCTTTTGATTGAGCTTAATTCCTTTGACTGATGATGCAAAACATTATTAAATTGTTGTTCTGATTCAGTGTATTCGAATTTGCTCATGCTGCTTTACCTAAATCTTTCTTTAAGTCTTTTATTGCTTGTGTAAGGAGAATATTCAAGCTCTGTAAATAATCAAGACGCTCTTTGTCAGCATCCGCCTCAGACTTTAAGGCTTGAATTATCGCTTCATGTTTTTTCAGAGCTTCCTTATACAAGAGTTCTTTTTCCTGTCTAAGCTGTTTATTTTTCAAGTGTAATGCCAAACCCACTCCACCAGCAGCTAAAGCAGCAACAGGAGTTGCCAGAACAAATACACCTGCTACCATTCCGCCGCCAACAATGCTTCCTGCTGCAGCAAGTCCGGATGTAATACCAGCAGCCGATAATCCTACTACAGAACCCAATCCATAGAGTGCCACAAAGGAACCAACACCGCCTATGCCAGCTCCTAACGCTCCAGCAAGAACTTCAGGAATAGCACTTTCTCTAATTGTACGGGATTTATCATTTACAGCAGCTGCTGCTTCATTTACAACATTTACAACCTGCTGTAGTGATTCAACGCTTTGAAACACCATGTATTTCTTCTTTACATATTCGCCCATAATTACACCACCTTTTGTATTTTTTATATTTCTGAAACAGAAATGATCTGATTTGTCGGTATTGTCACATCGTCTTTTACATATAAAAACGTCATTCCCAAATCGTCATGTGCCCTATCAATAGCATGTGATAACATCCATTTTTTAAG
Source organism: Coprococcus sp. (assembly GCA_050872265.1). Classification (GTDB taxonomy): domain Bacteria; phylum Bacillota; class Clostridia; order Lachnospirales; family Lachnospiraceae; genus Coprococcus. Next base: position 4,396 of record JBNMGN010000008.1, on the reverse strand, counting down.
TTTCATTTCATCATCAAGTTCAAACCAACCTTCATAAGGAGGGTCTCTATACTCATCAAGTTCAAAATTGAATCTATGAACTTGGTCGACAGTCGCATAGAAATCAACTCTGTAGCTATCAGCTTTATTTCTCCAGAAAGTTTCTACCTTTTGTGCTTGCGGTAACAATTCTCCTAAAGTCATAAGGAACTCCGGTCTCTCATGAATGTTAGTACCATAATTATATACATTGTCATTAGCCATAAATCCATTAACACAAAAATCATAATAAACTCGATGAGCTACTTGGTCTAACTTTTCATCTATTTCCGTCAAGAAATGATGACCTCTGTACTTTTCATAATCTATGTCATAACTTTTCCCATTACAGAACACGAGCTTATTTTGAATATCAAATGTAACACCTGCTCTTTCTAGCAACCTCTTTAAGATAGTCTCCTCAGAAAGTACTGTTTGTAAATTCATCAGACCTTTTTCTTTAATCTCTCTGCATCCATCGAGTGACCCCACAACATGGAATGCCATTAATCTTAATCCGGAAATATCAACAGATTTTATACGTTCAATATTTCTGTTCCAGAATGTCTCAAAGTCATTCCCACAATTTATTATTCGCTCAGTAATGTACTCATCAGGCGTCATGTTCATAAAATCTAAAACAAAATAATATGCTGCATCGCAAGTTCTTAAATCAAAATCCATGCAAACGCCTCCTTCCATATCATCTATTCCACTGCCAAGTCTACCCCTTAGTATCGAGTGGTTTAAACTGCGATCGGCTCTGACAACAATCCTGGTGTCACAACCTCTGACATCTAATCCACAGCCTAAACCCTACCGCTATTCTCCGGCTACTCAAATTTTCCTCATTCAGTTCCAAAAGTAGATATGTTTCCATATAAGAAAACCGTGCTTTCCGCAAGGCTTCTCTGATGAAACTAACCTTACAAAAAGCCCGGAAATACGCCACTTTTCAGCACTTGATTTTATTTTCTTGACAGCAAACAGACCGTCTCCACATGAAAAGACAGTTCCCTATGAATTACGTTTTTTTGCCTTAGTGCTAGGGAACATATCCACGAACCTTTTAACGATAGGTCGGTGCTATCGTTAAAAAGTGTCACCACTGTTGACACTTTTTAACTACTCTCTACTTTTGAATTGCTTCTATAATATATGTCTTTCCTTGGAAAGGAACCTCATCTCCAATCCAACAGCCTAAAAGGCTTTTTGCCAATGGCGGAATCTTAGTGGAATTCGGAAGATAATTTACCAGTATCGTTTTTGGTTCATCGGTTTCCTTAATACGAACATTGACTTTTTGACCAATAACTATATACTCTTCTTCAACACTATCTTCAGAGTTTTCTTCTTCTGATATGTCATTGCCATCAACATCCATTTCTTCATACTCTTCAGATTCCTCTTCAATCTCTACACCCTGCTCATCACCTTGTAAAACACCATAAATATTATCAATGAGCATATCGGCAATCTCATCCTCATCAAGACAATCTAAAACAACTCCACCGCCTACTGCATTCAAGAATTGCAATGATGGTCTTATATGTTCCTTGAGAGAAAGCTGTGTGTTTTCCTCTTTGAAGTTTTTGAATGCTTTAACGATACCATTCAAAATAACCGGATTCGCAGAGAAATTATTACTGTAAAAAATATCGGAAATTTTACTACTAATATCGTTGCTACCTATAATATCCAATTTTTCAAATGGATTTGTTACATTGCTTGGATCATAGGTATTTCTTCCAACCCACCAACACTTGGCTATGGAATTTCTAAATAATCCGGCTCTTGTGCCACCAGAGAAGAAAAATCTCGATTTTATATTTGATACAGCCTCCTTCTGAGTTTTAGGTGATTTTGTATCATAATCCCATCTTTTTCTGAGGTAATCGTAATAAACTGAATGGCATAGACCCGCCCACAGTCTTTCATCACAAGCCTGTGACTCTGTCAAAAATGACAAGTGTTGATATATAATCTTACAATTCGCAAACTCAACTTCACCTTTTGACATATCAGAATCAATCGGTGTCAACTGGAAATCTTGTATCTCCTTAAATTCGACAAACGGATCTCCTCCACAGACCTTCCAAAGCCATTTATTATCCTTTTCCGTGAAATACATGTTGTAAACCATATCGAGGTTTGATTTAAGGATGTCCAGTGCTTCTTTTTTCATAAAATATAATTTCATTTAGGCATCCTCCTCTTCCTCACCAGTTTCAAACAAATCTGCAAATTTTCTCAATGCAGCATTCAACGGTAATTCCATTGCTTCCTGTGCTAACTGTACAGAAGTCTTATCAGAATATAACAGCTCATTTTCCAAGTCTACTCCACGTTTCTCATAGGCCTTTGATAAAGAAATATACCAATTTGTTCCCGCATAATTTTCAATACCATTCTCCTGCTTTAATTCTTCAAAAACATATACCAAAGCAGGGAAAACCATCATGGAGTTCAATATTGGTTGAAATTCTTCTTTGTCACAGAACCGAGAATAAATCTCATACTCCTCTAATCCCAAACCAATACCAATTTGAGCAGTTGACAGTTCCACTTCCATAGGCTTTGGCTCCGTTGTTAATCGCTTATACACCTTAAAAATAGAACTTGCACTGTTAAATTCCTCGTAATTCTTTACAATATCAATTGCAGGTATATTTTTATATGCAAGAATACTTCCCTTTGAAAGTTCAAATGACAGACCCTGATAGTCCTCGTTCCAATTAGAATTCACAAAGTGATTAACATCTTTTTTTGTCACTATTAAAACGATAATTTCTATTCTTCCGTTGATTCTTCCAATCGAAATTTCTTTGCTTACGTGATTTGAAATATCATGAATCGTAGTTCTATATGATGTGTTTGCGCATTCAATATGAACCACGTATTCAGCATCACCTTCCAGAATCATTTTCTGAAGTTCTTTGTTATCCATTTCTATATCGAAATCAAACAACAGATTATTAACACCATTCATTTTATACTGCACATCTGCATCAAAGACAGAATCAGTGTAATCATCTCTTTCTTCGCTTAGAACTGGATATGTATATAATCTTTTAGTTATGTTCATATACATTTACCTCCATCGCATAATCCCGGTTATCAAGCAAAGCGATTTCAAACTGGACTTTTTCGTTTCCCTTCATACTAGAAAAACTTACACCTTCCGAGCTCTTCTTTATTCCTGTGCACCCCATCAACTCTGATGCGGAATGGATGGCCAGTCGATTTGATTTACCATTTTCACCAACTGTAACAATCTCAACATGCCCCGCACGAATATCTCGTGGCAAAATAAAGGAAACTCTATAGGTAGTTCTTGAAGTTTTTATAACTCTAACATTCTTAAGTTCTTGGTTTATATCTCCACCGTATATTTTATGTACGGTATCATGTCCACCTTGTTCCACTCTTCCTTTATGAGAATCCTTTTTACTCCTATGTCTAGTTCCACCTAAATTCCGAGTCGTGGGATCGCCTCCATCAGAACCGATGGTTCCTTCCGTATCCGTGTTTTTCGACTTTCCATTTCCATCACTCCCGTAAAATAAACCCTTTGGCTTTGTTTTTGATGTTCGGGGCTGAATTGTAATGGAACCAATCGTATCTTGAATACTTTCTTTATTGCTGTCATCTCCACGCTGATTAGTCTTATCTGATTCCTTCTGAAGAACACCAGCCAAACCTGCAACTTCAATTTCATCGTCACTGGAATGTTCGCCCAACGTTTGAATACAGCCTCTTATCCAATCCTTTAGCTCATTGTTATATTCTTTTGCAAGCGGCACATTTGTTGAGTGTCTGCTTGGCAACCACTTATCATGTGCTGGCGTTTCCATTTCTCTAAAGAATTCATTAAGCTCTTTACCTTCCATTTCAAGCACACCAGAAAATGAAATAATTCTCGACATATTACCCAATGCAAATAATTTCATTCCGGAAGATCTAGTGATGAGAATTTTTCTATTCAATTTCTCCGAAGGATCGACCAGAACGCTAAGTTTTAGAGTTCCCATCCCGTGAAAGTCCTTTTTGAACACTTTTGTTTCAGGTCGAACAAGCACTTGGTAGTACCAATATGCATTTTTTATTTTTGAATTATAAGTACTGAGATATCTTGCAAGCGTAGAATTATCGATGGTTTTATTGTCAACTGTAACACTTAATAAATTCTTGTGAATAGACATTAAGAAATTTTCTAGTACCTCGTTAATTACATCGATATTCCATTCATGTCCCGCATTAAATCCGTACACAAAAACATCTGTACCAATCTCAGTTCTCTGATATAGTTTTTCCAACTCACTGATAGAATCAACAGGTAAGTTACCTTCCGGATTTCCGTAATAACCAATTCCAGTTG
>JBNMGN010000012.1:0-73183 GCA_050872265.1 Coprococcus sp. | reverse complement strand
GATTTCCTCTACAATCTCTGGAATCTGGGGCGGTATTAAGACTAAGGCTTCTGAAACTTGGTCTGGATTGAAAACAACCATTTCTCAGAAATGGAGTGAGATCAAGACAAACACAAGTCAGACTTGGGAGAACATCAAGACTACTCTGGGGAATACTTGGCAGAATGTCAAGTCCACGGCAAGTACCACTTGGACGAACATCAAAACGTCTATCGGTACTGCATGGTCTAACGTGAAGTCCAACACTTCTACGACTTGGAGCAATATCAAGTCGAATCTGAGTACCACTTGGACGAATGTGAAAAGCACCGCAGGAACTACTTGGACGAATTTGAAATCCACGATTTCTACAGCTTGGGGCAACGTGAAAACGAACACCTCTACCGTATGGTCTGGAATCAAGTCTAATCTGAGTACAACATGGTCTGGCGTGAAGAGTACGGCAAGTACTACTTGGTCTACTCTGAAATCTACCATTTCTACGAAGTGGAGTGAGATTAAGAGCAATACAAGTTCTACATGGAGTACGCTGAACAGCAACCTGAGAAGTTCTTGGAGTACCTTGAAAAGCAATGCAAGCAGTAGCTTCCAGACAATTAAAACTACGATTTCCGATAAGATCACCAGTGCGAAAAATGCTGTCAGGGACGGTATTGATAGGATGAAGTCTTTCTTCAATTTCACTTGGAGTTTACCTTCTATCAAACTTCCGCACTTTAGTATCTACGGTAACTTTAGTTTGAACCCACCGTCTATCCCTCACTTCTCTGTATCTTGGTATAAGACCGGAGGTATCTTGGAAGGGGCACAGTTGTTCGGCATGATGGGTAACACTATGTTGGGCGGCGGTGAAGCAGGACGTGAAGCAGTTCTTCCTTTGGAGAATCATACAGAGTGGATGGACACTCTGGCTTACAAAGTGAGAGCAGGGCTTACAGGTGGAAGTCAGGATTCTATTGCAGATGGAGTTCGTGAGGGTATGTATGATGCTACTGCCCGTCAGAATGAACTTCTGAAAGAGCAGAACGAACTGCTACGGCAGATTGCAAGTAAGGATTTCACCGCTGAGATCACTACGGACTCTTTCACTAAAGCTATGAACCGTAAGAATCAGAGGGATGGTAAAACCATCATCCCGGTAACAACGTAAAGGAGGGGTATTATGGCTGACTACAATCCAATACGATCCGTGGACGGTAAGGCTATCAAATGCCCTTCCGGTTATAAATATTCACTGAATGATATTTCAGCCAGTGATGCAGGACGAACCGAAGATACGAACATGGATAAGAAACGAATCGGTCAGTGTGTGAAGTTGGAGATGGAATGGCAGAATGTGTCCATTGAGGATGCTGCCGCTATCATTCAGGCATTTGATCCTGAGTATGTGAAGATTTGCTATCTGGATGCCAAACTTGGCAAGTACCGGACAAGCGAATTTTACACAGGTGATAAGCCTGCACAGCTTTACAATTCCCGCAAAGGAATATGGAGTAGCGTTTCATTCAATGCAATAGAAAGGTCAGGTAAGCACTAATGTATAAGGTATCACAGGAGGTCAAGAACCTCTTCAATAAAAACTACATACAGGTTGCTGACATTACCGTAAACGGTGTGAATGAGTCCTTTTCGGTTGCTGAAAATGAAATCGTTCAGGGAAGTTTGAGTATAGACCGCTACAGCGTGTCGAACTCAAAAATTGAGGTGGGTTCTGCGGTAGCTGCGGAACTCACACTCAAATTGAAGAATGATGACGGTAAATATGATAACACCGTCTTTGAAGGTGCAGAGGTATTTGTAAAAATCGGTATCAAGAAATGGGATGCACACCGATGGGAAAATGCAGTGATTCACTGGATTCCCTGTGGCTATTTCACGATTGATGAACCGCCACGGGCATTGTCCACTATCACAATTTCAGCACTGGACAGGATGATCCTATTTGATAAGACAGTAGACACAAGCAAGCTGTCATTCCCGATGACGGTAGCTGATCTGCTGAATAAGATTTGCAGCATTTGTGGTGTGACCTTGGCAACGGATATTACCCGGTTGCCGAACAAAGATTACCAGATCACAGCGTACCCGGAAGGTCAGGACTTAACCTACCGAACATTGCTACAGTGGTGTGCGGCACTAACCGGAACGTGTGCTTTCATGAACTATGACGGCAATCTGGAACTGAAATGGTATGAGCAGACCGACATTACAATCAGTCCTTCCGAAAGATACAACAGTGATATGCAGGAGAACGATGTTGCCATTACAGGTATTTATTTCAAGGATGCTGCAAACACAGAGTACATTGCCGGGACGGATGATTATTGCTTGGATTTATCCAGTAACGGTCTGCTACAGGATAATGTGCAGGTGGTACTTGATACTCTGTATGTTTCCTTGAAGGGATTTTCCTACAGACTGTACACAGCAACTATCAAGTCTGCACCGTACATCTACCCTATGGACATGATTCATTATGAGGATGCAAAGGGTGAGGTGCATGACACGATCATTACGAATGTGACGTTCGGAATGAATCTTAGTACCAGTATCGCAGGTAAGGGTGAGACAACCCAGAAACAGAAGTATTCGCAGAGTGGTGGGCTTACCAAACAGCAGGCAACCATTCTGGAAAAGCTGAGAGAAAATCTGGACAAAGCTATGACTGCGAAAGAACAGGCACAACTTGAATTGAACAGACTTTTGAGCAATAGCTTGGGTCTGAACATTGTGACGATCCCGCAGGATGACGGAACACAGATTTATTACTTTTGTGACGGTGAGACTCTTGAAAGCAGTAACATCATCTACACTTTCAAGGCAAATGGATTTGCTTGGACTAAGGACTGGAATGACGGCAACCCGGTATGGAAGTACGGTTTCAGTAAGGATGGTAACGCTATCTACAATATGTTGGCAGCTTATAAGATCACTACTGAATATCTGGAAGCAGGTTGCGTGACGGCTGAGAAGTTGTCTGCTGAATATAAGCAGAGCGTGACTAATCAGATGCAGGAAACGGTTGACGGTAAGTTGACTGACTACAGTACCACGGAAGAAACAAAGACCCTGATTAAAAGTGATGGTGATGCAATCCGAACAGAAGTTGCGGAAACGACTACTACTATCACGGACACGATATCTGACAATCTTGCACAGGCAAAGGACTATACCGACAAGGTACATCAAGAGATTACAACAGAGTACGGTACAAAACTGGATCAGACTTCTAAGAATTTCAACCTGTCTATAAACAGTCTTTCTGACCGGGTGACTGAGCAGGGTGGTGAAGTCAACAGCTACCGGGAAGAGTTGGAAACCTATTTTGATTTTGGAGATGACGGCTTACAGATTGGTAAGAAGATCAACGGTGAGAATCAGCAGTATTCCATCAACATTGACAATGAGAAGATGGGTTTCTTGCAGGATGGTTCTGAGGTTGCCTATATCCGATATAACAAGCTGCATATCAACGCTGTAGAAGCTATGGACAGATTGTCCGTGGGTGCTGCGGCAGACGGCGGTTACTTCGATTTCATCTCTACTGAGTATGGAATGGGTGTGAAGTGGAGAGCCGTAGAAAAGACAGATAATGCCAGTATCGCAAGTGTCATGAGGATTCCACGAAGGGCGAGAAAATATGTGCCAGTGGTGGACGATGACAATATCTTTCAGATGGAGGTGAATGAAGAATGAGTGCAACAAGTAAAACGTTTTGGAACACCATGGGATGTTATGTAGTGGCTAAAGGTTCTGTAAGCGGAGATACCACAAGGATATATCTGATCTGGGAAGCAAGTCAGGGGTCTGACTCAGGTTCTTATATCTGGTCATCTTGGGTCAACGGAAAATCTTGTCCGTTCAAAGTAAAGATAGACGGGTCTGAGATAAGCGTGTCATGGACAAAGAATAAGACTGACAAGGGTGTGAGTGACACAAGAGTAGTAAAGGCTACTTCTTCAACTTTTACAGTTAGTAAGCCATTCTTCAAACTTTCATTTTATGACGGAAACAGTTGGGCAGAATCGACATTTTCAATGTACGATATTGAGAACGCACCGACAAGTGTAAGTGCTGATGCCATTACGATTGACGGTAGTGCTTCTTCTATAGCAGAGTTCAGTAACTACCTTGGTACAAAATCCGTGGATGGATCACTGAAAGTTACATGGAGTCTTGGCAGTCACAGCTACAGCAAGACTGTAAAGAATGTCTATAACACAAGTTATGTGATCCCGGCTTCGTGGTTGGATGCAATTAGTGATGCTTCTCAGGCGTATGCAGGGGGTAAGGTTACAGTTGCTATCAGTTATGGAAGTAAGGTCTACAGCACGATATCAACGACATTTACCTGTATTGTTTCGGACACATTCTTGCCGACAATCAGCAGTGTCACTCTGGCAGACAAAATAACTACTCCCGTTCCTACCAGTTGGAACAAAGTGTTTGTTCAGAACCAGAGTGGTATTAGAGTATCGGCTATCACCTGTGCTGCCAGTCAGGGTGCTACAGTCAAGCGTATTAAGCTGAAACTGGACACACAGTATGTGGAGCAGACCTACAGTGCATCAAGCCTGCCACAGATCAACAGAATCACAAACAGTGGTTCTCTGGAATGTGAGGTAACGATCACTGATAGCCGTGGACGAACTTGCAGTAAGACTTGTACCGTGAATGTTCTTCCCTACGACATTCCGAAGTTCACTCTGATTGAGAGTGACCGATGTGACAAGTCTGGTGAGATGGATAATGACGGAACTTACTTCCTCAGTCAGAGTGCAGTGGAGTATTCCTCCTGTGCAGGACTGAACAGTATCACGATCACGGCAGAGTACAAGAAAACCGATACCTCAGAATGGTTAGATAAAAAGACCATTAAGCCCGGAAGCAATGTTCTGGGTGGGGCATTGGACACTGAGTTTTCTTACGATGTGAGGTACGTTCTGAAAGATGCTTTCAGTACGGTTACTTACATAGATTATGTTTCTACAGCAATTTATCTGATGCACTTCCTACATGGAGGACGTGGTGTAGCGTTTGGACAGAAAGCAACGATGGATAACACTCTGGACTGTGCTTTCAAAGCACTGTTCCGTGAGGATGTAACGATTATGAAGAAAGACGGTACACAGGTTTCCATGAGAGATGTATTGGAAAAGTTGGGATTTTAAGGGAGGTGAAGGATAATGGCAACGATCATTAAAGAGATTGAGGTAGATGTGTCTCAGCTTAACCGTTTTGCTGCGATTGTGGCAAAGCAGTACGATAAGCAGTCCCGTTTCTTGAAGGTGACTCTTCTGGATAGTGGTGAGCGTATCAAAGTAGAATCTGCATCTACCGCAGTCATCAATGCAAGACGTGAAGATGAAGTAGCGAAAACCTTTGAGGGTACAGTCAATGCAGACGGTACGGTAACTGTTCCGCTGACATATTGGATGTTACAGCTTGACGGTACTGTAAAGTGTGATATTTCCATCATCACGGCAAATAAGACGGTACTGAGTACCACGCTCTTTGAACTGGAAGTTCAGGAAGCGGCAGCACCGGATGATTCTGAGATTGAGAAGGATGACGATTACGGTATCTTGATTCAGCTTATCGCAGATGTGCAGGCTATCAAGGATGTAGAAGCGAAACGTGTCACTGCTGAGAACGGTAGAGTTTCGGCAGAGAAGAGTCGTGTTTCGGCTGAAAGTTCCAGAGTCAATGCAGAGACAGCCCGTGCCAATGCGGAAGCTGCAAGGGTAAAAGCTGAACAGGCAAGGGTAAGTGCTGAAAATTCCAGAGTGGATGTTGAAAGCAAACGAGTTACCGCTGAGAAAGGTAGAGTCGATGCAGAGTCTAAGAGGGTAGCTGTCGAGACTGTAAGAGTTCAGGCAGAGACAAAACGTCAGAATGACACTGCAAAAGCAATCACAGATTGCAACAATGCTACCGATTCTGCACTGAAAGCGGCAGCTACTATGATGATCGTCAACGATGATACAGGGAAAACTTATCAGGGTGCAATCAAGGTGATTGGTGGTAAGCCAGTATTTGAGTATGACGAAGTTGTTACAGGATAAAGGAGGATAAGACAATGAGCAATCAGTTTGGTTTTCTCTCTGACGATACGTTCGCAGAGAAGATGGACACTATGAACCAGTTCCTTGCTGCGATTGCAACAGGACAGGGTGGTAGCCTGAAACCTACATCTTGGAGTGATGTGCAGGCACTTGTTCGTAAGGGACTGGCAAGCAAGGTATTTGCTGTAGGAGATCAGTTGACCTGCCAGAGAGGTAGCACAACTCTGGTATGGGATATCATCGGTTTTGACATTGATACCCCGGCAGATAAGCAGTTTACTCACAGCATGACCTTACAGCTTCATGAGGTGTTTGACTTTGTACAGTTCAACGCCCCGGCAGCTATGTATTATGCCGAAGAGGAACTTGCAGCAGGTACATATCATGTAACTCCTAAGAACGGTTGGAGTGGTGGTATGGGTAACGGTAAGACTTACCAGTTTACGCTTACGAAAGCAGTTCCGAAGGGTGGACAGATCGTATGGAACGGTGCTTGGGATCAAGACCCGCTGAAATATGACATTAAGACTTACGCTAGTCCTACAAGCACCACAGTTATTGAAACTGTGAAGCCTACAGAGGGTACAGGCGGTACGGAACTGACAACGCTGAACAGCGGTCAGAGAATGTGCTACGGCTCTAATAACTATAAAGAGTCTGCGGTTCGTGAATGGTTGAATAGTGACAAAGTTGCGGGTTCTGTTTGGACACCTGCTACCAATTATGATAGACCTCCTTCTTGGGTTTCCAATAAGGCAGGATTCATGAATGGAATGGATGCAGATTTCCTCGCAGTTATCGGTAAGACCACAAAGATCACTTGTCGTAATAACGTAACTGACGGTGGTGGTTCTGATACCACAAAGGATAAGTTCTTCCTGCTTTCCAGACGTGAGTTATTCATGGGTGATGAAGTGAGCAGTGTCAAGGAAGGTGAGCCGTACCCTTACTACTCTGACTATTCTGATTATACTTCCCCGAACACGGGTGCTGATAGTAACCGTGTGAAGTATAAAAACGGTAGTCCGCAGTGGCAGTGGGAGCGTACCCCGGACGCCGGGTACAGTAGCAGCGTTCGTGGTGTGTACAGTACGGGTTGTCTGAGCCACAGCGGTGCGGGCGACAGCCGTGGGGTTGCCCCGGCTTGTAACGTGATCTAAGATCAGAAATCCACCCCGTTAGGGGTGGGAAAGGAGTGAGGAAAATGTCAGTACCGAAGTCAAAGAGAGGTACTTCAAAGTTGGAAGTAATCACAAAGGCAAATGAGTTGGCTACCCATACCATCCATATTTGCAGTAATGAGAGTTGCTTCCCGAAGAGATACCGTTGGTGCATCACGGCAAAGATCGTAGATGCTGCGGTGGAAATCAGTAGGCTTGTCAATATGGCAAACTCCGTGTATGTGAACCCGGAGTCTGAATACGGGAAAGCCGACTGGGAATTACGGAGAGGATATCAGGTTCAGGCTTTGGCACAGACATATTCCTTGCTAACCATGATGGATATTGCTTACCGTACTTTCGGAATCGAAGGTTCTAAGATGGATCACTGGACAGGACTTGTAATCAATGTCCAGAATCTTCTTCGGAACTGGAAGCGGTCTGATGAAAATAGATACAAGTAAATGATATAAGGTTGACGATTGTAAGATATGTGTTTACCCCGAACGCCGGGAACAGTAACAACGTTCGTAATGTGAACAGTACGGGTAATCTGAACAACAACAATGCGAACAACAGCAATGGGGTTGCCCCGGATTGTGAGAAACGCTAGTAATAAAGTAGGCATAGGCTGAAATCAATGCACTCACACAAGGAATCGTCATCCTGACCTGAATACAGTAGGGCAAAAAAACAGAGTGCTGATGTGATTGCCGTCCTTACGGCAGTATCACTATAAACGGCAACCAATGATTTACGGGAGAAATATACATGATGGAATCCGAAGTGAGAGATGAAGTCTGTGACTTTGATAATCTGTACCGGGCTATGCAGCATTGCAAGAACAACGTCATGTGGAAAGACAGTGTAGCCGGGTATGTAAAGAATGGTTTGGTTAATATTCATAAGCTAAAGGAGAGCGTGGAGAATGGTACATATAAGTTAGATGCTTATACACAGTTCAAAGTGTATGAGCCAAAAGAAAGAGACATTGTAAGTACAAGAATCAAGGACAGAGTATTTCAGAGAAGCCTATGTGACAACTACTTTTACGACACCATGACAAAATCATTTATCTATGATAACTGTGCTTGTCAGGACGGAAGAGGAACAGAGTTCGCAAGGAAAAGGCTGATCTGCCACTTGCAGAAGTATTACCGGAAACATGGTACGGAAGGGTGGGTACTCAAAGCAGACTTGAAGAATTTCTTCGGTAGCACCTCTCATGAACTGGCTTACTCAGCGGTAACAAAGAGGGTCAATGATGAATGGGTAAACGGAGAAATCAAGCGGATCATTGACAGCTTCAATCAGGGTGATGATCCAGAGGTAGGCATGGGTCTTGGTTCAGAAACGACACAGCTTATACAGTTAGCAGTCTTAGATGACTTCGACCATTTTATAAAAGAGCAACTTCATATTAAGCACTACGTCCGGTACAACGATGATTTCATTATCATCCATGAGGACAAGGTTTATTTACAGGAGTGTTTGATGAAGATAGATACATGGATGACCGCAAGAGGTTTGAGATTGAGTCCGAAGAAAACACAGCTTTTCAAGGTGACTCAGGGTATCAAGTTTCTGGGTTTCCGCTTCCGGTTGACAAAGACCGGAAAGGTAGTCATGACACTACTGCCTGAGAAGCTATCACACGAACGGCGAAAGCTGCGGAAGTTGGTAGAAAGGGCAAAGCAAGGGTACATGACGAAGGAAGAGGTTGACAGGTGCTATGAGAGTTGGAAAGCCCATGTAGGTAATGAGAGTAGCAAGAAAAGGAAATCTCCGGGTAGGAGGGCAAGGAGAAATTGTCACAACCTCATTATCTGTATGGATCAATATTATAAGAATTTATGGAGGGAAAGCAAATGTTTGGATTTATCAGTGCAAGAGAACAGCTTGTAAAAGAGCGTCAGAAGAACGCTGCAATGCAGGCACAGATCGCAAAAGCGAACAGTGACATTGAATATCTGGCTATGATGGCAGATATCGAGATGGAGCAGGAAGATGACGAACAGGAGGTACAGGATCATGGCGAAGAAGAGTAAGTTTGAGATGGTTAAGAATTTCTATGACAATGGACTCTGGAAGGAGAAGAGAGTCAGGGACGCAGTAGTAAAGGGATGGATCAGCCCGGAGAATTTCAAAGAGATTACCGGGGAGGACTACGATGAACAGGAGGACTAAAGAGATGATGAAGGATGGAATTTGCACAGCTATTGGAGTTGTTGGAAGCGTGATTGCTTCTCTGTTTGGCGGTTGGGATGCCGCACTGGTAACACTGGTAATTTTCATGGCTATTGATTATGTGACAGGTCTGCTTGTGGCAGGTGTGTTCCATAACTCCGGTAAAACGGAGAACGGTGCTTTGGAATCAAGAGCAGGTTGGAAGGGACTGTGCCGTAAGTGCATCACTCTTCTGATGGTTCTGGTAGCCACACGCCTTGATCTTGTGACCGGGACGAACTTTATCAGAGATGCAGTGGTGATTGCTTTTATTGCGAATGAGACTATTTCCATTGTGGAAAATGCAGGTCTTATGGGGATCAACATTCCCCCGGCAATTACATCTGCGATTGAGGTACTTAAAAAGAAATCTGACTCTGCGGATAACACAGATCAGTAAGCACAGGGGAGAGCCATTCTCCCCTCTTCACGAAGGAGTGATACATTATGACGAATCAGGGATTTATTGAACAGGTAGCGAAGTTCGTACAGAAGTATGCAGCACAGTACGGAATCAAAGTACATAGTCCGATCATTGCACAGGCAATTCTTGAATCGGGATGGGGAAATTCCAAACTTGCTGCCAGATATCATAACTACTTCGGACTCAAATGCGGTACGAAGTGAACAGGCAAGAGCGTCAACATGACTACTCAGGAAGAGTACACCGTAGGTACGCTGACTACGATCAAAGACAATTTCCGTGTCTATGATTCTATGGAGGAAGGTATTAAGGGCTACTTTGAGTTTATTCAGCTTGCCAGATATCAGAACCTTAAAGGGATCACTGATCCGAAGAAATATCTGGAAACCATCAAGGCTGACGGATATGCCACAAGTTCTACTTATGTGATGAACAACATGAAACTGATTAACCAGTACAATCTTACGAAGTATGATAAGGGGGTAACTAATATGAGTGATAGACAGAAGCCTGTTAATTGGCTTGCACAGTATGTAGGAATTAAAGAAGGAAGTGCTGAACACAAAGCAATCCTGAAAGTGTTCAACAACTCTGGACTCTGCACCAGATACAAGATGACTGTTAATGATGCTTGGTGTGCTACATCTGCATCTGCCGCTTTCATTGCAACCGGACTTTCCAACATCTTCCCTTGCGTGGAGTGTTCCTGCGAGAACATGATTAACCTTGCGAAGAAAGCAGGAATCTGGGTTGAGAATGATGCTTATGTTCCGTCCACAGGTGACGTGATCCTGTACGACTGGGATGATAACGGCGTGGGTGACTGTACCGGATGGAGCGACCATGTAGGTATTGTAGTGTCCGTCAGCGGTTCTACGATCAAGGTCATTGAGGGTAACAAGAATGACTCTGTAGGCTACAGAAACATTGCCGTTAATGGCAGATACATCCGTGGCTTCATTACTCCGAAGTTCTCTGGTGGTACTTCTACCGTAACTCCGTCTACAAAATCTGTAGATGAAGTGGCAAAGGAAGTTCTTGCAGGTGCATGGGGTAAAGGTGATGCCAGAAAGAACGCTCTTACTGCCGCAGGATATAACTACTCTGAGGTACAGGCTGCGGTAAACAGACTTGTAGGCGGTAAAACTACCACACCTACGAAGTCCATTACCGAAGTCGCAAAAGAGGTGCTTGCGGGCAAGTGGGGCAACGGTGATGACCGTAAGAAGAAACTGGAAGCTGCCGGGTACAATTACTCTCAGGTTCAGGCGAAAGTCAATGAACTGGCGAAGGGCAGCACTTCCAGTAAGAAATCTGTGACTCAGATTGCGAAGGAAGTTATCGCAGGCAAGTGGGGCAACGGCACAGACCGTAAGAACAAGTTGACTGCCGCAGGATATGATTATGCTGCTGTGCAGAAAGAAGTCAACAGACTTCTGTAATTACAGGGTTTTCCTTCCCCGTTTCTGCGGGTGTACGGTGACTGTAAAGGTATGAATCATAAGGCTTCCTGAGATCATTGGATTTGCACTCAATGGTGGTGGTATGTGGCACCAACAATAATCAACACTTTCCTTGAGGCATATGACTTCTCAGGAAAGAAGATCGTGCTTTTCGCAACATCAGGCGGAAGTGGATTTGGCAATACAGTTCGTGAGCTTCAGCCATCTGCTCCAAATGCACAGATTGTTGAGGGCAAGCTTCTTAATGGTGCAAATAAGCAGTCAGTAAGCAAGTGGGTTGAAACTCTTTAGTAGAAAGGAGATATATATTGTAAAAACTGAGGGATCAGTCAATCACAATATATCAGGAAAAATGAAGAAGATAGTACAGACAGCAGGTCGTAACGCACTTTCAGGATTTGCCCCTGAATTTGCACATTATAATGATGACATATTATTTGGAGAGAACTGGAACAACCAGGACATTGATGTTAAGACAAGAAGCATAATCACAGTAGTTGCACTTATGGCGTCAGGAGTTACAGACTCATCACTTAAATTCCATTTGCAGAATGCAAAGGCACATGGTGTGACTCAGAAGGAGATCGCAGCAGTTATCACTCATGTGGCATTCTATGCAGGATGGCCTAAGGGCTGGGCAGTGTTCAACCTTGCCAAGGAAGTATGGCAGGACGGCGAGGGTGATCTTCCATATGAAGACGAGGCAATGAGAGCACATGCCAAGGAAATGGTATTTCCTATAGGCGAGCCAAATGACGCATTTGCCAGGTATTTCATAGGAAAGAGCTACCTTGCTCCGGTATCAACAAGTCAGGTTGGAATATTCAATGTGACATTTGAGCCGGGCTGCCGTAACAACTGGCATATCCACCACGCAAAGAGCGGCGGCGGACAGATCCTTGTATGTGTTGCAGGACGTGGATATTATCAGGAAGAGGGCAAGGAAGCTATCGAGCTTAAGCCGGGCGACTGCATTAACATTCCTGCGGAGGTTAAGCATTGGCATGGGGCTGCCCCTGACAGTTGGTTCAGCCATCTTGCCGTTGAAGTTCCGGGAGAGGAAGCTTCAAATGAGTGGTGCGAGCCGGTAACTGACGAGGAGTATGGCAAGCTGAAGTAGTTATAAAACAAAACAAGCGGGGCACAGTTCAGGAAATCCTGTCACTGTGCCCCGTTTGCCGGAAACAAAATACAAATCTATATATTTATCTTCTTATTTAAAATACTTATAAAAATTCCTATTAAGATCTAATCACTTTAAGCTTCCTCTTTCTTAGCTGTGAAGAGCTTCTTTAAGCAGCTAAATGCAACAAGTATACCAAGAACCATAAGAAGGATGGCAACTACGAACTGAAGTCCGTCTACAAGAAGTGTTGCCTGACCTGCCATCATGTTTCTTACAAGAGCAATAGTCTTCTGGATAAGAGCTGTGAATGTAACAGCTAACATGATGAACATTGGTGCGTAAAGAGTCCAGCCGGTTCTTCCTGTTGTCTTAAGGAATACAGCAAGAGCAATGAGAACCAGAGCTGCAAGGAGCTGGTTTGCTGAACCGAATAAAGGCCATACGTTGTTGTATCCGCCAAGTGTAAGTAAGTAACCGAAGAACAATGTTATAACTGTTGCGAAATACTTATTTGTAAGGATCTTCTGCCATACAGGCATTTTTGAAGTATCAGTTGTATCTCCGTAGAATAATTCCTGGAATGACATACGGCCTATTCTTGCTACTGAGTCAAGGGATGTAAGAGCAAGAGCAGATACACACATTGTCATGAATACAGTTGCAACATGTACAGGAAGCCCCAGCTTCTCAAGAAATCCTGCAACACCTGTTGAGAATATTGAAAATGGTGTTCCGTCAGGCTTTGTACCATTTACAGCAACGGCACCAACAACAACTAATGCAACAATACCAAGAAGAGACTCAACGATCATGGCACCATAACCAACCATTGGCATATCCTTTTCATTGCTTATGGTCTTTGATGAAGTACCTGATGATACAAGGCTGTGGAAACCTGATACAGCACCACAGGCTATAGTTACAAATAATGTAGGGAAGAGGTAACTTCCATTTACATTGAAGCCATTGAAAGCATTAAGCTCCATCGAAGGATGAGCTACAAATACACCGACGACGGCACCGATTATCATACCAAGGAGCATGAAGGTTGTCATGTAATCTCTAGGCTGCATAAGAAGCCACATTGGCATTACTGACGCAAGGAACAGGTAAGCCATAACAATGTAGATCCATGCTGTCTTTGAAGCAGTCATTGGAAGAACCATACCAAGGGCAAACATTCCAACAAGAAGGGCTATTGCAACAACTGCACGGACACCTTCGTTCATTTTTACATGCTTCTGTATGATACCAAAGATGATCGCCACTACTATGAAGAGCATTGATATTGAAGCGGCAGAAGCATTTGCATTTTTTGTTGCTGCTGAAAATGCTTCGGTTCCGGCACCGGTACTCATGAAGGTTCCGGCAACCATATCTGTAAATGCTGCGATAACCAGCAATGTGAAGAGCCAGCAGAATAACATGAACAACTTCCTGCCGAACCTTCCTATGTACTTCTCAATGATCATACCCATTGACTTTCCTTCGTTCTTAACTGACGCATACAGCGAACCGAAATCCTGTACGGCACCGAAGAACAATCCGCCAACCAGTAACCACAGAAGAACAGGCACCCATCCAAATACCGACGCAAGTATTGGTCCGGTAACAGGACCGGCACCGGCTATGGATGAAAACTGGTGTGAAAATACAGTGAACTTGGAGGATGGAACATAATCCTGTCCATCCTCATGTGTGTAAGCAGGAGTCTTGGCCTTTGGATCAAGCCCCCATTTCTTTGCAAGCCATCTTCCATAGAAAAGATAGCCGGCACCTAAAACTACGATTCCGATCAATACTATTACTAATCCATTCATCTCTTTTTCCGTCTATTGACGGCTCCTTTCTTAAGAATATATATGCAAAGAGTAAACAAAAAAGAAATTAAAAAGGCTCTCGTCTTTACTCAACATAAAGACGAAAGCCTGTAACTTCCGCGATACCACTTTATTTGCCATTTGAAAATAAATGACCTCTCATGCCTCATCTCTGAAACTGTGCAAATACAGCTCTTGAAATAAGTTTCCCTTTAACGGTGGAAGACCGGTGACACCTAGTGTTCATCACTCACGGCGAAGAAATTCAGTGCACTGCTCGCAGAGGATAATCACCATAGACATACACCGTTTCACACCAACCAACGGCTCTCTGAAGTACTAGATCTCTGGCAACCGTATTCTGTTCTTTGCATTTGCTCTTTGTTCGACACTTAAACTACTCCTATAGATTAAAAATGTCAACACTTTTTTTGGAAAAATTTTATATGATCTTCAAATGATTGCCAAATGATCAGTTGATTTTTACATTTGCTTGTAGGCATTTCCCCATTCCACCATGGAATCAAGGATAGGCTTCAGTGATCTTCCCAGGTCGCTTAATGCGTATTCAACTCTTGGCGGAACCTCGGGATATACGGTTCTCGTTATGAGTCCGTCTTCTTCCATGGAACGGAGACTGTCGGTAAGCACCTTCTGGCTGATACCTTCAAGATCTCTCTTCAATTCATTAAAACGCCATGGGCGTGTCAGCAGATTTCTGATGATAAGTAATTTCCATTTGCTTCCTATGAGGGCAACTGTGGTGGCAACCGGGCACTCCGGTAATTCTTCCTTTGTAAGCATAGGGCAGGCTCCTTTCATTTTGTTTTCACAATAAATAAATTTGACTGCTGTGTCATTTAGGGTTCACGATAAATTAAATCTGATTGCTGTATCAATTTATGATGTTACATCAGATTATAATGTTAGTTTCGACCTGGTGTCAATAAGTTACAAAAAGGTTACCAGGGGTATATCCGGGTGACTATGTAATAAAAAAGTGCGTACTTTTTTCGGGACGTTGGAATTGCTATTCTAAATGTGCGACAAGCAATAGAGCTAAAGTTTAACGACCAAAGGAGGAAGAAAAATGTCATTATCAAACATTGCAGAATGGAACAAAGAAAAGGAAGCCGGTACAGCATGTGGAACAGCGTGCGGAGCCGGAGACAAGGAAGAAAAGTCAGCAGCGTGTGGAACAGCCTGCGGAGCCGGAGATGTAGAAGAAAAGCCGGCAGCATGTGGAACAGCCTGCGGAGCCGGAGATGTAGAAGCAAAGTCAGCAGCATGTGGAACAGCCTGCGGAGCTGGGGATAAGTAACAGAAGGATTAAAATATTAGGAAAGGATGGAGAACAGGATGAAACCATATTTTGCATTTCAGTGGCATATAACAGATGAGTGCGATCAGCGTTGCAAGCACTGCTATATATTTTCGGGAAAGGGCTGTAGCGAGCTTAAGAGCATGAGCTGGGAGCAAATGCAGGAAGTGGTGGCGAATTGCGAGGACTTCTGCAAGGTCTACAAGCGCACGCCGTATTTTTATATTACCGGTGGAGATCCTATTCTCCATCCGGATTTCTGGAAGCTGATGGTTCTGCTTAAGAGTAAGGACATACCATTTACAATTATGGGCAATCCGTTTCATCTGGATGATCAGGTATGCCGCATGTTGAAGGTGTGCGGCTGCGAGAAATATCAGATGTCACTGGATGGCATGAGGGAGACTCACGACTGGTTCCGGAAGCCGGGAAGCTTTGATCTGACTCTTGAGAAGGTGGGCTGTCTTAATCGGGCAGGCATAAGAAGTATCATCATGAGTACCGTGTCGAAGACAAATATAAAGGAGATTCCGGATATTATCGACGCCGTGGTCAAGGCGGGGGTAAATGTCTATGCGTTCTCCAGATATGTGCCTACAGGCGGAGAGGTGGATACTTCCATGACGCCGGAGGAGTATAGAGAGCTTCTGGCAGTCTGCGACGCCAAGTACAAGGCGTATGAGGCGGCGGGCTGTAAGACTTATTTCAACAAGAAGGATCACCTGTGGACCTTGTATGAATATGAGACAGGTGAGTTCAAAATCCCTGAAAATGTGAAGGAAGGGATGATATACGGTGGATGTAATTGTGGAAACTGCCATATGACCATTTCTTCGGACGGAAGCGTCATGGCTTGCAGAAGAGTTACCGACAGCAAGGTTGCAAATGTATTTGAAGACCGCCTGGCTGACGTGTGGATATGCCAGATGGAGAAGTACAGACAGTACGATAAATTCAGCAAGTGCAATAATTGTGAGCTAAAACCATGGTGCAGAGGCTGCCCTGCCGTCGCAAATGGAACTACCGGTGATTTTTATGGTGCCGACCCGCAGTGCTGGAGATTGTGCCCATGCGTTGAAAACGCATATTGAAATGGCACAGCCGAAATGCCGCCGAGAGATTGTGCCCATGCGTTGAAAACGCATATTGAAATGGCACAATCGACTTGCCGCCGAGCGTAAGCGAGGGGGCGTTATCCATAATGCGAGGGGGCGTTACCCATAATGTTAGGGGCGATACCCATAATGCGAGGGGCGATACCCACATTATTTAACAAAGGAGCTTAAAATGGATCTTTCAACATGTCTTAAGAAAATGAACCTGGTGGGGGTTCTGGCATTTGCCACGGTGGACGCCCAGGGGGCACCCCAGATAAGAAACATCAGTGCCATACATTATGAGGAGGAAGCATTATATTTCTTCACCGCCAGAGGGAAGAACTTCTGTCATGAGCTGATGGCAGACGGCAGGGTGCAGATACTCTGCTACACAAAATTCAAGGAGATGATAAGGTTGTCCGGCAGAGCATATGCGGTGGCTGACGATGAACAGGCAAAGTGGCGTGATATGATATTTGAAGAGCAGCCTTACCTGGCAAATGTCTACCCCGGCGACACCAGAGACATAGGCATAGTATTCTGTATCGACAAAGGGCAGGTGGAATATTTCAACCTGGGAGTAAGGCCTATATTCAGGGAGACATATGCCCTTGGAGGTGATAAACTTGACAAAAAGGGCTATGTCATAACAAATGCCTGTATTGGCTGCGGCAAATGTGTCAGCGTATGCCCGCAAAATTGTATAGACTGCGGAACGCCAACGCCATTTGCCATAAGGCAGAATAACTGTCTCCATTGTGGAGCGTGCTATGAGAACTGCCCGGTTAAGGCAGTTGTTCAGGCGTGACAAAAAAACGAAGGATAATATTTGAATGTATGGCAATTGAAAATAAAGGAGGGAACCCCACATGAACCATGATCAGAAGCGGACAGAGCTTATAAAATATCTCATAAATGAAAATCCACAATACATGGGTATGAAGATACCGGAGGATAACGACAGCCAGAAGCGTCTTCTCAGGAGTCTTATGAATGTAAGACCTCCGCGACCTGTGGACGAAGATTTTCTTAAGCTTCAGGATGAGTATTTAAGTGAAGAGGTGGAGCTTAAGGGAGTTACGGACAGTGATGGTCTGCCGGCGTCACCACTTGATGACAGGCTGGTGCTGTGGCGTGGAGATATCACAACCTTAAAGATCGACGCCATCGTAAACGCTGCAAATAGTGCCCTGAGGGGCTGCTTCGTTCCCTGCCATTCCTGTGTGGACAACATCATCCACAGTGTAAGCGGCATAGAACTCCGGTTGAAATGCGATGAGATCATGAACCGACAGGGATATGAGGAGCCTGCAGGTCAGGCGAAGATCACGCCGGCATATAACCTGCCGAGCAAATTTGTGGTTCATACAGTTGGCCCCATCGTGTCGGGGATACTTACTAAAAAGCATTGCAGAGAGCTGGAGAGCTGCTACAGGTCATGTCTTAAGGTGGCAGCGGAAAATGGTGCCAGGAGCATTGCATTTTGTTGTATCTCAACAGGCGAATTTCATTTTCCGAATAAAAGGGCGGCAGAGATTGCGGTCCGTACGGTACTCGATGTGCTGGAGACAGAGAAGCGTATAGAAAAGGTGGTATTTAATGTATTCAAACAGGAAGACTATGAAATATACAAAGGATTATTGGGATGATATAGAGAAATTTAAAGAGGCAGTGGAAAAGGCTGACGCAGTGGTTGTGGGTGCCGGAGCCGGACTTTCCACCTCCGCAGGATTTACCTATACCGGCAGGAGATTTGAAGAGGATTTCGGTGATTTTATCAGGAAATATCACTTTACGGACATGTATTCCGGCGGCTTCTACCCATTTGACAGCCTTGAAGAGCACTGGGCATACTGGTCAAGGTATGTGTATATAAACCGCTACAGAGACGTGGATAATAGAACCTATAAAAGTCTGTTTGAGCTGGTAAAGGATAAGGATTATTTTGTCCTCACCACAAATGTTGACCACCAGTTCCAGAAAGCAGGCTTTGACAAAAAGAGGATTTTTTATACCCAGGGAGATTATGGTCTGTTCCAGTGCAGTAAGCCCTGCCATGACATGACCTATGACAATAGTGAGATCATTGAAGAAATGCTTGAGGCTCAGGGGTATGTGAGAAATGATGAGGGCACACTGTATTTGCCAGAAGGAACTTCACCGCTTATGACAATTCCCACAGAGCTTGTTCCAAAATGCCCAAGGTGTGGCAGACCTATGACCATGAACCTCAGGGCTGACGATACATTTGTCCAGGACAAGGGCTGGTATGCCGCCGGGGACAGATATTCGGACTTCATAAGACGTCACAGAAATCTTAAGGTTCTGTACCTGGAGCTTGGGGTCGGCATGAACACCCCGGGCATAATCAAGTATCCTTTCTGGCGGATGACGGCGGAGAACCCGGAGGCAGCATATGTGTGTATCAATAAGGGACAGGCGGGCTGCCCGTGGGAGATTAAGGACCGGGCAATCTGCATAAATGGGGATATCAGAGAAATCCTGACACAAGAAAAATAGATTAAACAGAGCTGAAAAGCAAAAAGCACAATAACTCCTGTGCAAATGAATAAATTCCTTCTGCTTCCACATACTACCATTAAATTATGGAACCGCAGGAGGAATTTTCTATATGAAAGCAACGGGAATAGTCAGACGAATAGATGAACTTGGCAGGATAGTTGTTCCCAAGGAGATAAGAAAAAATCTGAGGATCAGAGAGGGGGACCCTCTGGAGATATATACGGCAGCAGATGGTGAGGTGGTGCTCAAGAAATTCTCGCCAATGCTGGAACTTAAGGAATTTGCAGGGCAGTATGCAGAGACCATGGCGGCAACCCTTGGCTGCTCCGTGTGTATCACAGACAGGGAGCACATTATCGCAGTGGCAGGAAAGGGGAAGAAGGAGCTGCAGGGAAGAGCCATCAGCAGGAACCTGTCGGAGCTCATAAACCTCAGAAAATCCGTGTCCGGAGAAGTGAAGACCGGAAACTGTATAAACATAACCGATGATGACATTTCCTTTGAGGGACAGGTGATCCAGACCATAATATGCCAGGGGGACGCCATCGGGGCGGTGGTGCTGCTTAACAGGGACGCAGGAAAAGCTATCGGAGATACAGAGAAAAAAGCAGTGGATCTTGCTGCCAGATTTTTGGGCAGGCAGATGGAGGGGTAATTCCCGGAAACATTGTAAAAATAAGGCTTTTTGACTGTTAAAAGGGACATTTTCCTTGACAAATATAGACATATTGGGTATAACTATACATGTTAGTGTGCCCGGGGGCACAGGGAAGATGTCTGGATTAGCTCGGCAGACATTAAAAAAGTATGAATGGAGGTATTATTTCAATGAACAAGACTGAATTAGTAGCAGCTATCGCTGAGAAGACAGAATTAACAAAGAAAGACGCTGAGAGCGCATTAAAGGCTTTCACAGATGTAGTAGCAGAGGAATTAAAGAAGGGTGAGAAGATCCAGTTAGTTGGATTCGGTACATTCGAGGTTTCAGAGAGAGCAGCTAGAGAGGGTAGAAATCCTCAGACAGGAGAGACAATGAAGATCGCTGCTTCAAAGGCTCCTAAGTTCAAGGCTGGTAAGGCTTTAAAGGACGCTATCAACTAATTTATCGGATATAGATTGGTTAAAGAGAAAGCTGGTTCATGTACCACGAGGTGCATTGTAGCCGGCTTTTCTTTATTTGCAGATAAAGGCATGATCAAAGACAGATCATCACCGGAAAGGAAATCATATGAGACTTGACAAATATTTAAAGGTATCAAGACTTATCAAGAGAAGGACCGTTGCAAATGAAGCCTGTGACGCAGGCAGGGTTCTGGTAAACGGCAAGGTAGTTAAGGCATCTTATGACGTTAAGGTCGGAGACGTTATAGAGATCGGCTTCGGCAACAAGAACGTTAAGGTAGAGGTAACCATGATCCTTGATACTACCAAAAAGGAAGACGCAAAGGATATGTTCAAGTACGTTTAAAGTATTAAACATAAAAGGAAGAAACCACACATATACTATGTTATATTTGACGTCCCAGGATGTCGCAATACATAGTTCAGGGGTGGTTTTTTTATATGGCTACGGAAACTCAGAACAGCCAGAGTCATAAAGTCGTGCTTTCTGACAGGGAGAGCGGAGAATTTACAGGTATAGAGAAAGTTATATCAGCAGAGCCGGAGGAGATAATATGTGACACCAGCATGGGGAGGCTGTGTGTAAGAGGCCGGGAGCTGATGGTGAAGAATCTGGACAGTGAGAAATGCAGCATGAGCATAACCGGCGAGATATGCGGGCTGAATTACGCTGCAAATACCGCATCAAAGTTCAAGCGGTTGTTTAAATAATGACAGAGCTTATCAGAAGTCAGACAGTAACATTCTTAATTTTTATACTTTTTGGTTCTGCTTCCGGAATTACATTGGATGTCTTAAGGGCAATGGAGAAATGCCTTCATATGTACAATATAATTAACATTCTATTGGATATCGCCTATGGGTTAGCAATATGTGTGATTACAATAGGACTGATTTATGTATACTCTCAGGGAAATTTGTATTTTTACCATATTTTTGGATTTTTTTTAGGAAATTTGCTCTATTTTACCACAATAAGTTGCACCTGTTCGGCAATTTTCAACTATATATTGTGCCGAATAAGTCAGGATTTGGGAAAAGTGGTCAAAACAGTGAAAAAGTTTGTTGACATAAATTGTCATAAACTGTAAAATTATGTTAATGAAAAATTGTACAAAGGGGATTTGATTGATGAGGAGTAGAAATGCCGCATCTCGTAGGTATTCTAAACTCGCAACGCTAGTTATTATTGTGTCCTGCGTGTTATTCGCAGGCATTCTTTATTATAGGTCAACAGCACTTAAGGAACGCAAGGCTTATCTTGAGAGCCAGAAGGCTTCCATACAGGCTGATATTGACGAGGCAAAGGATGAATATGCTGAACTGGAGAAGAAGGAAGTGTATATGCAGACCAAGAAATATGTGGAGGAAGTAGCAAGAAATCAGCTTGGACTTGTGTATCCTGACGAGACAGTTATCAGAGCGGGGGATTAGAACATCTTACGAATATCGTTACAGCAAAACAGGAAGAGAAAAGACGAAAACCAATTTCAGTTTTCGTCTTTTTTTGATGTCCTGCCACCATATAATGCTTGTACCATTTAGTGGAAGTCTACAGAAAATGGAAATGTCAGGATTTGAAGGGAGCATTGTAGGATGGAAGAGAAGGTTAGACGACTATTATTGTATGCCGTAGGTTTTTTTGGAGGGAGAGCTTTTTTTCTGGGCACGAACCCATTTGCAGTTGCCCTTTTGGCAGGGGCGTATTACATAAAGCTCAGCACCCCCGGGTATGTACTCAGCATAGTGGCAGGAATGGCTTCTCTGTTCTTTGTTCCTGAGGCGGTGGTTACGAACGGCCAGTACCTTTTCCTTCCCGGTGTCGGAGAAAAGACCGTGCTGTTTATAAGCTATGTTCTCATTGTGGCAGGGGTTTCCTGGGTGCTGCACCTGAAATCTGCAAACAATCTCATGATACTGTTTATATATTACATAGTAGGAATGGCGTACAACATCTATGCCGGCGGTGATTACAGGGAGTGGCTCATGCTGCTTCTGTCGGGGATCATTGCCGTGACCCTTATACCTGTTGTGAAGCTCGGCCTCAATGTACTGATAAATGAAAAGGGCAGGGAGGACAACCTTAACGAGCAGATGTTGGCGGTGATGGTCATAATGGCAGTCATGGTGTGGGGCATGCCCTATACTATAGGAGGACTTATACATATAGGAGAGATATTCGGCATGTACATTGCCCTTTGTACCCTGCAGAAGTACGGAGGAGCTTATGGGCTTGGGATAGCATTTGCCATCAGTGCCATCTGGTCAGTCAGGACAGGAGTGACGACCTATATTGCCGGAGCGATAACCATGATAATAATGGCACTTCTCGGACGGAGTGTCTTTAGCGGCACAAAATACGGCACTGTGGGACTGTATGTCCTTGGCGGGCTGCTTACAGGCTTCACCTTCTTTGGATACTTGTTTACATTCCCGGGGATACAGGTGCTTCTGGTGTCTGCACTGCTATTTGCAGTGACTCCGGCATACTGGATGTATTATTACGGGGAAAATATCCGGGCAGAGCATGACCGGTGTGCGGCGGTGGAGATAAACAGACTTACTGCCAGAAAGATAGCCGACCTGTCGGGAATATTTAAGAGGATAGAGTATACCCTTGCAGGCTGCGGCGGAGATGTAAGCCGTATAGGATTGTCGGAGGTTGGGGAATTGATCGAGAAGTTTTCTGAGGATATTGAAAGACTGGAGCCTGCAAGCAACTCAAGGGAGGAGAAGCTCAGACAGGAGCTGCTTGCCATGAATGTTGTGCTGGAGCAGTTCACCGTGGCAATGAACGAGTCGGATCACAGCCGTTATTATCTGACCCTTAGAGCCCACACCAGAAAGAGGATCAGGGCCAGACAGGTGGCGGCGGTGCTTGAGCATGTAATGGACAGGCGTATATGTCCGGCGGCAGACGCTCCGGAATACATCCCGGTGGACGATCACATGATAGTATTTGAGGATATCGCCGTATTCCGGTGTGCGTTTCAGGTGAGACGGGTGAAGAAGCAGGGCTCCGTGGTGTCCGGTGACAGCTTCTCCGTCCGGGAAAATGATGACGGCAAGCTGGTCCTTATGCTGGCTGACGGAATGGGAAGCGGAAGTATAGCCGCCTCAGAAAGTGAGATACTTATAAATACCATGGAGGAAATGCTCGACGCAGGCTTTGATCCTCTCTATGCCATCGCCTTTGCAAATAAATGTCTCTCGGAGAAGAACCGGGGCAGCAACTTCACCACATTTGACATGGGAATGATAGATCTCTACAGCGGGGAGCTTAAGCTGTACAAGCAGGGGGCTTCTGCCACCTTTGTTGTCAGGGACGGAAGCTGTCACATAGTCCAGGGTACAACTCTTCCTATAGGGGTGCTTCCTGAGGTGGAATGCGACAGCAGCAGTGAGCAGCTGTCTGACGGAGATATTGTGATAATGGCAAGTGACGGTATATTCTCCCACACGGAGGATTATGACGAGAAGGAATTTGCAAGGTTCTTAAGCCACAGAAGCTACAACACCGACAACAGGGAGAGTGCGGTGAAGAAGATCATGGACGACATATCGGGAGAGCTGCTTTCGAGAAATCAGGGAGTGTTCTATGATGACGCCACTGTAATAGTGGTGGTTGCCAACTCATGATATTGGAAAGTGAGAATTTTATGTAATGTCTGAAAATGGGAATGTTCCGGGAGTGGAAAATCATACCTTCCTGTGCTATTATATTCTCTGTGACGCCATATTTATAGAATATTGCAATGATATACTATTACTGTCAATAAGGAATATGTGTTTATGAACCCTGCGGAAGAGAAAGTATTAAATACCATAAAACAATATAATATGTTAAAAAAGGGTGACACCTGCGTTGTGGGCATATCCGGCGGAGCGGATTCCGTGTGCCTCCTTACAATGCTTGTGGGTCTTAAGGAAGTGCTTGACCTGAATATGATCTGCGTCCATGTAAATCATATGATAAGGGGGGCTGAGGCAGATTCTGACCAGAGCTTTGTTGAGGCTTATTGCAAGAAGCTTGGGATACCTATTAAGGCCTTTAATATTCCTGTGGAGAAGATCGCAGAGGAGCAGCACCTTACGGTGGAGGAAGCCGGAAGGCTTGAACGCTACAAGGCATTTGCCCGGGTGGGAGATGAGACAGGACAGGACTACCGCATAGCCGTAGCCCATAACTGCAACGATCTCTGCGAGACGGTGTTACTTAACATGGCAAGAGGAACAGGACTTGCAGGGGTGAGTGGTATACCTGCCGTGAGGGACAGAGTGATCAGACCACTTATAGATACCACAAGGCAGGAGATAGAGGATTATCTGGCAGAGAAGGGTATTTCCTTTGTGACGGACTCCACGAACCTTGAGACCATATACGCCAGAAACAAGATCAGGCATAAGGTGCTTCCGGAGCTTGAAGAGGTAAATGACAGAGCCATGGAGCACATAGTGAAGCTTGCGGATATGGCGGGAATGTACACAGATTTCGTAAAGGGCTATGTGGATGATCTTATCACTGCAAATGTAGAAGGAGATCCTAAAGGAAGCCGGTATTCCATAAGCCTTGAAGTGCTTAAAGCCCAGAAGGAGCTGATACAGACTCTTGTAATAAGAGAGCTTATCGGAAGGGTGTGCGGAGGTCTTAAGGATATTGGCAATAATCATGTGAAAGAGGTTATGAAGCTTTACGGTGCGGACAGCGGAGCTGCGATCTCACTGCCAAAGGGTTGTAAGGCATATGTGAGCTACGGAAAGCTTATATTTAGGAAAGAAGAAAAAATTGATGGCATAAAAACGGAAAATAACATAGGCATTAGCAGGGGGGATTGCCCGAATGTCAACGGGAACGGAAGCCCGGCTTATGAGATTTCCCGGGTTGATATAAGTGCTCCCGGTGAATATTTTTCCCCGGATGGGGATTTTTCCCTGAAAGTGAGCATAATAAATGTAAAAAATCCCGAAGTTAATATAGATTTAACAAAAAAAGAGTATATTAAGTTTTTGGATTATGATAAAATACAGGATAGTTTGATCTTGCGGACCCCGGAGCCGGGAGACCGCATGGTAATAAGAACAGACGGAGCTACGAAGAAGCTTAACAGGATCTTATCAGACTGTAAGATAGAGAGAACCGAGAGAAACAAAGTTCCGGTCATAGCCTGCGGCTCAGAGATCGTATGGGCAGTCGGCATAAGGATCGGAGAGAATTACAAGGTGACAGATAACACATCAAAGATCATCTGTCTTGAGTACAAGGAGGAAAAGAACAAATGAAAGAGCAGATAAGCGTATTGATAAGCAAGGACGAGGTAGAGGACAGAATAGCCCAGATGGCTGAAGCGATAGATAAGGCATATGCAGGTAAGACAGTCCATCTTGTAGGTATCCTTAAGGGAAGCGTATTCTTCCTGTGCGAGCTCGCCAAGAGACTCACAATACCTGTAACAATGGATTTCATGTCAGTAAGCAGCTACGGTGACAAGATGGTTTCATCAGGTGTTGTCAAGCTGTCAAAGGACCTGGATGAGAATATAGAAGGAAGAGATGTTATTATTGTTGAGGATATCCTTGATTCAGGAAGAACACTTCCTTACCTTGTGGAAGCTCTTTCAGCAAGAAAGCCTGAGAGCCTTAAGATAATAACATTACTTGACAAGCCTGAGAGAAGAGTTATCCCTGTGGAGCTTTATATGACAGGTTTCCAGATCCCTGACAGATTTGTTGTAGGATATGGTCTTGACTGTGCACAGAAGTACAGAAATCTTCCATATATAGGTGTGATAGAGGGTTAGTCCCCAATATTATAAAACAAAAATGCAGAAAAATAAGGAGTAGCAAATGGATAAAAGACGTGCAAGAAATTTTGCGGTCATTTATGCGATCATATTTATTGTGGGTGTACTGCTCATATACAGATGGATGCAGGATGGCAGCAATCTTACAACCAGCTACAGCTACGTGGATCTTCAGACAGATCTAAGTGAGAATAACGTAATGTCGCTGGACATTTATCAGAATAGTGAGATACCTACAGGCTCCGTGAGCGTTGTGTTCAAGAACGGAACAGGGGTTGAATTTTATGTGGCAGATGTGAATAAGGTCATAGACATCTATAACGATTATGTGACAGCCACAGACTCGGCAAATAAAACCGCCTCAGAGGATGAGAAGGTTACCATTGCCAAGTACAACCTTCATGATGTTGAAAGACAGAGCATGATAGGCACCTGGCTTCCATATCTGATCGTCATGGTTATCGTTATCATCATAATGACAATGCTTGTAAGCAGGGTACAGGGTGCCGGCTCAGGCGGACAGATGATGAACTTCGGTAAGAGCCGTGCCAGAAAAGATGAGAATTCAGGCAAGAACAGAGTGACCTTCAAGGATGTTGCAGGTCTTGACGAAGAGAAGGAAGATTTGGAGGAGATAGTTGAGTTCCTTAAAAATCCGGGCAAATTCGTCAAGGTAGGTGCAAGAATACCTAAGGGTGTACTTCTTGTAGGTCCTCCGGGAACAGGTAAGACCCTTATGGCAAAGGCAGTTGCCGGTGAAGCAGGAGTTCCTTTCTTCAGTATATCAGGTTCGGATTTCGTGGAAATGTTCGTAGGTGTAGGTGCTTCACGAGTTAGAGATCTTTTTGAAGACGCCAAGAAGAACGCACCATGTATAGTGTTCATTGATGAGATCGACGCTGTTGCAAGACAGAGAGGTACAGGTCTCGGCGGCGGACACGATGAGAGAGAGCAGACTCTTAACCAGCTCCTTGTAGAGATGGATGGTTTCGGTGTAAATGAAGGAATAATAGTCCTTGCCGCAACAAACCGTGTAGATATACTTGATAACGCAATCCTTCGTCCGGGACGTTTCGACAGAAAGATACCTGTCAACAGACCTGATGTAAAGGGAAGAGAAGAGATACTTAAGGTTCACACAAGAAATAAGCCGCTGGCTGAGGATGTGGATCTTCATGAGATAGCAAGAACCACAGCAGGATTTGCAGGTGCAGATCTTGAGAACCTTATGAACGAGGCAGCCATCAGTGCAGCCAAGGCAAACAGAGCCTTCATAGTAAAGGAAGATGTTGACAAGTCATTCATCAAGGTAGGAATAGGTGGCGAGAAGAAGAGCCGTCTTGTTCCTGAAAGTGAGAGAAGGATCACAGCATACCACGAGTCAGGACATGCAATACTGTTCCACCTGCTTCCACATGTGGGACCTGTATATACAGTTTCTATCATACCTACAGGAACAGGTGCAGGCGGATACACAATGCCGCTTCCTGAGAATGATAATGTATTCATGACAAAGGGTAAGATGATAGACGATATCAAGGTAAGTCTTGGTGGACGTATCGCAGAGGAGCTGATCCTTGACGACATCACTACCGGAGCTTCACAGGATATCAAGCAGGCAAGCCAGTACGCCAGAGCCATGGTAATGAAGTACGGTATGTCAGATAAGCTTGGTCTTATCAATTATGAGACTCAGGACAGTGAGGAAGTATTCCTTGGAAGAGATCTTGGGCACGCCAAGTCCTACAGTGAGAAGACTGCCGGCGTAATAGATAAGGAAGTTAAGCGTATCGTTGATGAGTGCTACGAGGAAGCAAGGGCAATGATCATGGCACATATGGATGTACTCCATAAGTGTGCGGCACTTCTTCTTGAGAAGGAAAGAATAAACAGGGCTGAGTTCGAGGCACTGTTTGATGAAGAAGCCGGCAGCGGTGCAGATGACGACCAGAATAAGCAGGATATCACATACGGCAACGTGTCACAGGCAGATGAAAATGACGAGGAAGCTATGGATGAGGCAGAGGCAACAGATCCATCAGAGATCAATCCTGATGACCTTCCGCTGTAGTATGGACATTTTCTACTAAAGGGATATATCAAAATATAAAAAATAAACAAAAAGGGCTTTTTGGAGCCTTTTTTGTTTTTTATCGTTAGTTATTTTACACAAAAGAATTGCGAAAAAAAATAAATGTTTGGGCACACTTTTTAACGTCCTTGATTATAATAATACTTGTAACCCCCCCAATACTTTATATAGTTTTTTGGCTACACCCCATAACCAAAATACCTTCTCCAAAGGGAATCGGCAGAACGACGGCTGATTCTCTTTTTTGTGCAATAAGCCTTCATGCAGAAATCATGCTTGCATGAATTTCTATATGAAGGCCAATGTTCATCGAGCCGTCAGGCGAGATGGCATATATTGCGTTGCAATTATATTTTTTGTGTTGTTTATTCATCAGAAAAGTATTAAAATGGATTGTATATGAGCTATAAAGCTCGAGGAGAGGAATGTGGAAAATGTCGTATAGTAAAACAGCAGCAGAAAGATTATTTTCTTATGTAACGGGGACGAAGCCGGTGCTCAATGTGGGTGGACTGTTCTCTGACGGAACAGAATACTATGTAAGCCCTCAGACACCTAAGGCGGGAGAACAGGTGAAGATAAGATTTCGAGCTTCAGCAGATAACGTAGACCGGGTGTACCTTGTGTGCAACGGCGAGAAGATACCTATGGAGATTGAGGACGGAAACAAGCTTTTCGACTTCTATGCTGCTACCATTACTGCCGGTGAGAACATGATAAATTATTATTTTGAGATCCACTCAGGCAGAGTCACCTGCTTCTATAATAAGTATGGTGTGGAAAAGGAAAATAATAACGACTTTAACTTTGAGATATATCCGGGCTTCTCAGTGCCTAAGTGGGCAGAGGGAGCCGTGTTCTACCAGATATTTGTAGACAGGTTCTGTAACGGAGATCCGGACAATGACGTACTTGATAATGAATATTTCTATATCAATTCAGGAACAAAGCAGGTAAAGGACTGGTTCAAATATCCTGAGAACATGGACGTAGGCTGTTTCTACGGCGGAGACCTTCAGGGTGTAATGGACAAATTAGATTATCTCCAGGATCTTGGTGTGGACGTAATCTACCTGAACCCGGTATTTGTATCACCATCTAACCATAAGTATGATATACAGGACTACGATTATATAGATCCACACTTCGGCAAGATCGTTGTGGATGAGGGAGACGTGCTTCCTGACGGATGTCGTGAGAACAAGCAGTCCGCAAGATATATAAACAGAGTGACAAATAAAGCCAATCTTGAGGCGTCCAATAAGTTCTTCATAGAGCTTGTGGAGGAGATCCATAAGAGAGGAATGAAGGTGATCCTTGATGGCGTGTTCAACCATTGCGGTTCCTTCAACAAATGGCTGGATAAGGAGCGTATATACGAGGGCGAAGAGGGCTACGAGAATGGTGCATATATTTCAGCAGACAGCCCATACCGTTCATTCTTCAAGTTCCACAATGAATATGAGTGGCCTTATAACGGAAGCTACGACGGATGGTGGGGACATGATACCCTGCCTAAGCTCAATTACGAGGAGTCGGATAAGCTTACAGAATATATAATGAACATTGCCAGGAAGTGGGTATCCCCTCCATATAATGTGGACGGCTGAGACCTGACGTGGCAGCAGACCTGGGACATTCCGCAGAATATAACCACAAATTCTGGAGAGAGTTCAGGAGGACTGTAAAAGAGGCAAATCCTGAGGCTATCATCCTGGCAGAGCACTACGGTGATCCAAAGCAGTGGCTCAGAGGTGACCAGTGGGATACAGTAATGAACTACGATGCATTCATGGAGCCTATAACCTGGTTCTTATGTGGCGTGGAGAAGCACAGTGATGAGTTTCGTGGAGACCTGTTAGGTAATCCTGACGCATTTATCGGTGCCATGAACTACCATATGTCGAGATTTCAGCGACCATCTCTTGGAGTTGCCATGAATGAGCTTTCAAACCATGATCATTCAAGATTTCTTACCAGAACCAACAGAAAGGTAGGAAGAACCCATACCCTTGGTCCTGACGCAGCAAATTATGATATAGATAAGAGTATATTCAGGCAGGCAGTAGTGTTTCAGATGACCTGGCCGGGAGCACCTACCGTTTACTACGGAGATGAGGCGGGCTTATGTGGCTGGACTGATCCTGATAACAGAAGAACCTATCCGTGGGGCAGGGAGGACATGGATCTCATCCGCTTCCACAAGGATATGATAAAGATACACAAACAGCATGAGGCACTGATGAAGGGTTCAGTTCTGTTCCTTCACGGAGCACATAAGATAATATGCTATGGAAGATTTACAGATAATAAGCAGGTTATCGTAATACTTAACACCAACTACGAGGATGTGGATCTGAAGCTCCACGTAAGAAGAGTGGGAGTATTCAATCATTCCATAATGACAAGAGTAATGCTGACAAATGAGCAGGGCTACACCCTTGAGACTGTTGACTACATGGTAGAGCACAATCTCCTTACCATTAAGGCTCCTAAGATGTCAGCCATGGTGCTTGTGAGAAAGTAGAGTAAAGATAATGTTAAAGAATATTTTAGTACTGGCAGGCTTCGTATTTGCCATAGCGGGGATCACCTTCTGGATATCATTCAAGAAGCTGGTGAAGCGTCACGGGGATAAGACCCTGGCAGATATAAGACCTGAGCTTATGAAGAAATTCAGGTGTGCCATGATATGCCTTGTGGCAGCCCTTATACTGTTCATAATCGGATATGTTATGGGCAGATAAGTCATACCTTTGGAAATTCACTCTGGGTTTCCTTGGACAGGAAATCGAAGATGGAGTGGGTAACCATATAGTAGTAGGCATTTACACACTGATCTATGGTGGCATTTGCCGGGCTTGCAAGGAAGTTCTTTATGGATATGGTAAGTCCCATGGCATAGTATCTGCATATGCTTGACGGAGTGACCAGCGGATTATCCGGCAGGCTGTGGGAGTCAAAGGCGTCCACATACACATCAAAAAGGGCACTTAACTGGTCCATGACTATGGTCTGGAAGTTGTTCTGACCCTCGGTGTCGAAGAGCTTACGGTACATGCTTCGCTTCGTTCATTTGCAATGTGGGTGAACAGGAGCTTGATGGCCTCGATGACCATTCCGTGGGACAGCAGCACCTTTAATTCCTTGGTTATATCGTTGTAGAACATGTAATCCACAAGTTCATATTTATCTCGGAAATAAGAGTAGAACACAGGTCGGAGTATTCCGGCCTTTTCTGATATAAGGGTGACGGTTATCTTCTCAAAGGGATATTCCGTCATTAATTCTTTAAAGCTCTCTATAAGTACAAGATCGAGATTTTCTCTTTTTTCTTCTCTCTTCATAAAAATTACCTCCGCTATAAATGATAAAAATTACTTATTTAGTCATCTGTTTCTTAATAAACTACTATCTATATATAAACATCCGATAATACAATTATTTGAAAATGTAATTTATAAAATACACTTTAGCACAAATGTAATTGATTTTCAACATTAATAAAAAAATGTATAGAGAAAAAATAGACACTGTGTAGTATAATCCCAAAATGTAGAAGAAATGAAGTATATATTTTAAAGGAGATGAACAAAATGCTTAAGTTTGGTGAAATGATTTCTAAGCACAAGGTGCTTATTCTAATCATTGCGGTGATCCTGCTTATTCCAAGTGCGTACGGTTACATCAAGACCAGAGTAAACTACGACATTCTTTCATATCTTCCTGGGGATATTGAGACAATGGAAGGTCAGGATATTTTAGTTGATGAATTTGGAACGGGTGCGTTTTCCATGTTTGTCGTTGAAGGAATGCCTGACAAGGATGTGTCGGCATTGAAAGAGAAGATCGAGAAGGTTGATCATGTAGAAAAGGTTATCTGGTATGACAGTATCGCAGATCTGTCAGTACCTAAGGAAATACTTCCTGAGAAGCTGTACAATGCATTTAACAATGACGACAAGGATGCCACTATGATGGCTATCATATTCGACCAGACCACATCGGCAGACTCAACAATGGATGCCATTAACGAAATAAGAGGTATATGTAATAAACAGTGCTTCTTAGGTGGTATGTCAGCAATAGTTACAGATACTAAAGCACTTTCAGAAAAAGAGACTCCTATATATGTATGTATAGCAGTAATCCTTTCCTGTATAGTTCTTGGACTTACAATGGATTCCTTCATGGTTCCGGTATTCTTCCTGTTAAGTATAGGAATGGCTATCGTGTACAACCTTGGAAGCAATATCTTCATGGGAGAGATATCCTACATAACAAAGGCGCTGTCGGCGGTGCTGCAGCTTGGTGTTACCATGGACTACTCAATATTCCTGTGGCACAGCTACAAGGATAACCAGAAGACCTATTCAGATAATAACGAGGCAATGAGTCATGCCATAGCAGAGACCATAAGCTCAGTTGTGGGAAGCTCAATAACAACTGTTGCCGGTTTCGTAGCACTTTGCTTCATGAGCTTTAAGTTAGGACTTGACCTTGGTATCGTAATGGCAAAGGGTGTTGTATTCGGTGTTATTGCCTGTGTAACAATACTTCCTGCCATGATACTTGTATTTGACAAGGCATTAAAGAAAACAACCCACAAGGTTATCCTTCCTGAGTTCAAGGGACTGGGCGCTTTCGTGGCAAAGCATTACTGGGTATTCATAATACTCTTTGTAATAATACTTGTTCCTGCAATATACGGATACAATCACACAAAGGTTTACTACAACCTTGACTCATCACTTCCTGATACCCTTGATTCAGTCAAGGCAAATAATGTTCTTCAGGAAGATTTTGAAATGAACTCAACCCACATGCTTCTTATAAGCAATGACATGGAGGATAAGGACGTAAGACTTATGCTTCAGGATATAGAGAAGGTAGACGGTGTAAAGTGGTGCCTGGGACTTGACTCAGTACTTGGAGCAGGAATACCAACGAAGTTCATTCCTGAATCACTGGTAAGCTCATTGAAGAGCGATGACTGGCAGCTTGTACTGGTAGGTTCAGAGTACAAGGTTGCTACAGATGAGGTAAATAACCAGTGTACAGAGATCAAGAACATACTTAACAAATACGATACAGACAACATGCTGGTTGGTGAAGCCCCATGTACAAAGGATCTTATAGAGATAACAGATAAGGACTTCGCAAGAGTAAGCTCAGTTTCAATCGGTGCAATATTTATCATTATATTATGTGTATTTGGTTCAATCTCCCTGCCGGTTGTACTGGTTGCAGTAATCGAGTTCGCTATCTTCATCAACATGGGTATCCCATGCTACACAGGAACAGAGCTTCCGTTCATAGCGTCCATCGTAATAGGTACTATCCAGCTTGGTGCAACAGTTGACTATGCGATCCTCATGACAAATAAATATAAGCGTGGACGTCTTGCAGGACTTACAAAGTTCGACGCTGTTTCAGAGGCCTGTCAGGGTTCAGCACAGTCTATCATAGTAAGTGCGTTGAGCTTCTTCGCAGCTACATTCGGTGTAGGTATGTATTCAGATATAGATATGATAAGTTCCCTCTGCGTACTCATGTCAAGAGGTGCACTTATAAGTATGTGTGCAGTTATATTTGTTCTGCCGGCAATGTTCATGCTGTTTGACAAGATCTTAATGTTCAAGCACAGAAAAGAACTGGCAAATTACTAATAAATATTTAGAAACAGTTGAGGAAGCTTTATTAAAAGACAGATGACACAGAAGTTGTATAAAGTGTAGAAAGGATGTAATTGATATGGTTAAGTGGAAAAAGTATTTATGTATTATGATGTCTGCTGCAATGATGACAACAATGGCTGCAGGATGTGGAGATAAGAAAGACAGTACAACAGAGGCAGAAACAGAATCCAAGGTAAGCGTTGAGGAGAAGACAGAAGATGTATCAGCGCTTCAGGAAGAAATAGAGAAGCAGGTTGCTGAGGGTGACAACTCAGACGCCGACAAGGAAGAGACAGTATATGTAATGGCAGACGCCGAGGGAAATGTAGATAACGTAATCGTAAGCAACTGGCTCAAGAATAATGAAGGAACAGCAACTATCAACGATAAGACAAATCTTACCGATATCCAGAACGTAAAGACAAATGACACCTACGTTGAAAATGAAGACGGAACCATCACCTGGCAGGCAAACGGCAAGGACGTTTACTATCAGGGAACCTCAAATGAGCAGCTTCCTGTTGATGTAAAGGTAAGCTATAAGCTTGACGGCAAGGATATCTCACCGGCAGAGCTGGCAGGTAAGAGTGGTAAGGTAACTATCAGATTTGACTATACAAACAACACAAAGAAGGCTATGGATGTAAACGGAACTTCAAAGGAAGTTGTAACACCGTTCGTAATGCTTTCAGGTGCCCTTCTTGACGCCGACAAGTTCTCAAATGTACAGGTTGAGAACGGTAAGGTTATCTCAGAGGGCTCAAGAAATATCGTAGTAGGATATGCAGTTCCGGGACTTAAGGATTGCCTTGACTCAGGAATTGACGATACAAAGATCAAGGATGTATTGGATGATATCGACGTGCCTGAGTATGTAGAGATTACAGCAGATGTTACAGAGTTCGAGCTTGACATGACAATGACAGTTGCAGTATCAGATGTGCTTTCAGAAGCAGTAAATCTTGACTCAGACAGTATTGATCTTTCAGATATCACAGACAAGGTTGATACACTTACATCATCAGCAGATCAGCTCGTAGATGGTTCAGGAGACCTTCTTGACGGACTTCAGACACTTAAGGAAGGAACATATTCACTGAGAGACGGAGCAAAGACAGCTAAGGATGGAACAGCATCACTTAAGACATATACATCACAGCTTGCAGCAGGAACATCACAGATGTCAGCAGGTATAACCCAGCTTACAGATGCTATCGGACAGGTTCAGAGTGGCGCAGGTGCATTAAATGACGGTGCAGCAACACTGGCAAGCGGAGCTAAGGATCTTAATGCCGGAGTTGATAAGTTATACGATGGTGAGGGTCTCTTAAAGAATGGTGTATCACAGCTGGTAGCAGGATATGAAGGCAAGGACGGAGCTCTTGCAGGAACAGATGCTCTCACAGCTGGTGCATCACAGCTCTTGGCAGGTGAGAATAGCTTAAAGTCAGGTCTTAATACAGTGATCTCAGGCTTCGAAGATGCTGAAGATGGAGCTATAGCAGGTTCAAAGAAGGTTGCAGCCGGAGCAGAATCACTTAAGGCAGGAATTAATGAACTCTTAGGTTCAGTAACCGGACTTTCAGATAAGCTCAGAACCAAGGCGGCAGGAATATATGGTCAGGCAGGTGCGTCCAGTGCAGCTGAAGTTCAGACTATGATGTCAAGTCTTGAGGCAGATGGAGTTATAGATGCAGACGAGCTTGGCACATACAAAGCGCTGAGCAATGCTTACTACAGTGGAACAGCCCTTGAATCGGCAGCCAGTGATATCGATAGCGAGTTAGCCGGAGCTGCAAAGAAGGTTGATGCCCTTAAGAAGGGAGCAGATGATCTTGCATCGGGAGCCAATGATCTGACTGCCGGTCTTACAAAGTTAGATGATGGAGTTAAGCAGGCGTCAGAGGGTGTTGATGAACTTGTATCAGGAACTACAACCCTTAAGAACGGAACAACAAGCCTTAAGAACGGACTGGTAAAGCTTGACAATGGTACTAAGAGCCTTCAGAGTGGTATAGATGATGTAATAACAGGTACTTCAAGCCTTAAGGATGGTGCTTCAAAGGTGTCTGCAGGTGCAAGTACACTTTCAAATAAGTTAGATGTTCTCTACAGCGGAAGCAATAAGCTGGCAGCAGGTGGTAAGAGCCTTCTTACAGCAGCAGGAACCTTGAACAGTGGCGCAGCATCAATATACAATGGTGTTGTTACTCTCGACAATGGTATGGGAACACTCTATGCAGGAACCGGAGATCTTGCAGATGGTGCAGATCAGGTAGTTGAGGGCGCTGGTACATTAAAAGATGGAATGACCCAGTTCAATGAAGAGGGTATCAAGAAGATAGCTGAGATGTTCAGCGGAGATTACTCAAAGGAGCTTGACTTCATCGAGGCACTCTTTGACCAGGGAACAGGATATACAAACTACTCAGGAATCCTTGATGGAACTTCAGGAAAAGTAAAATTCATCTTCGAGACAGGTGCAGTAGAGATGGATAAATAAATGACTGTACTGTAAATAACAGGTAAAACAATATATAAAAAGATAAAATATATGTTGTTGACTTATGTAATAGTATGAGTTATATTAATTCTCGTGAAGGATATCCATTATAGTAGAATTGGATAGAATATTTAGGCTCATGGGCATGCGACACCCCCAATGAGTAGTATACTTACTTTAATTTCAGGAGGAATTTAATTATGTTCGATAAGGTAAAGGCTATTTTCGAAGAGCAGTTAGGAGTATCACAGGATGAGATGAACCTTGATACAAACTTCAAGGATGATTTAGGAGTAGATTCATTAGATTTATATGAAATCGTTATGAAGATGGAAGAGGAGTTTGATGTTGAAATTCCTGCAGAAGAGCTTGATAATGTTGCTACATTTGAGGACGTTCTTAACTACTTAAAGAGCAAGGGTGTAGAGGAATAATCATAAGCTTGACGATATAGTATATATACACAAGTTCGTGTTATTCACATATGGATCATAACCGGAGCATATGGCTCCGGTTGTGGTGTCCATACAGATGTTAGTGAGATTATCAGTATATTGAATAAAGGATATAGATAATATAGATGACTGGCAGCAGACGTGGGAAGTCATAGAGTGTGCCGCGATGGTGGTGCACAACATGATGGAATATGGCTGCTTTTTTTGATATAATAAACAGGCGCAGGAAAAAGTGCCTGCACGGAGATCTATACAGCAAAAATATTAAGAACAGGTGGTAAAGAAATGGGTAAGACAGCAGTTATTTTCCCTGGACAGGGAGCTCAGTATGTGGGCATGGCAAAGGATTTCTATGACAGCTTTGAGGACAGCAGGGCAGTATTTGACGAGGCAGCAGGTGTCCTTGATGTGGATCTCTTAAAGCTTTGCTTCGAGGAGAACGAGGATATCAACAAGACAGAGTTCACACAGCCTGCCATGGTGGCAGCAGAGGTTGCCATATATGAGCATTTAAAGAATATGGGACTTGAGGCTGATGTATTTGCAGGTCTTTCACTTGGCGAGTATGCAGCACTCTATGCCTGTGGTGCAATGGGACTTACAGACGCTATCAAGACTGTAAGACAGAGAGGTATCCTTATGCAGAACACTGTACCTCTCGGACAGGGTGCAATGGCAGCA
This sequence comes from Coprococcus sp., assembly GCA_050872265.1. Classification (GTDB taxonomy): domain Bacteria; phylum Bacillota; class Clostridia; order Lachnospirales; family Lachnospiraceae; genus Coprococcus. The sequence goes on along the minus strand of JBNMGN010000012.1, from coordinate 35,626 downwards.
GTTATAGCAATGGACGCTGACAAGATAGCACAGATCTGTGAGGAGACACCGGGAAATGTCCAGATCGCAAATTACAACTGCCCTGGCCAGATAGTTATCTCAGGTGAGAACGCAGCCATAGACGCAGCAATAGAGTCACTTAAGGAAGCAGGAGCAAAGAGGGTTATCAAGCTTAATGTAAGCGGACCTTTCCATTCAAAAATGTTAGTTCCGGCAGGCGAGGAATTATTCGAGGTTCTTAAGGACGTTGATATCGCAGACAGCTTCAAGCCATACGCATGTAATGTAGAGGCAAGATACGTGACAGATCCATCAGAGGTTAAGGAATTACTTAAGAAGCAGGTATATTCATCAGTAAGATGGCAGCAGACTATCGAGAACATGATAGCTGACGGCGTTGATACATTTATCGAGGTTGGCTCAGGCAAGACCCTTACAGGCTTCATGAAGAAGATAAACCGCCAGGTAACAAGCTTCAATGTTGCAACAGTTGAGGATCTTCAGAAGGTTACAGACCTGCTGGCATAACTGGGGCATTTCCAGATGGAGTGCAGGGGAGTTGTATGAAGAAGGAATGACGAGCCTGCAGAAGATAGAGTATGACATTATAATATCAGGAGGAGATATATGTTAAAGGATAAGGTTGCAGTTGTTACCGGAGCTGCCAGAGGTATAGGCAGAGAGATAGCAAAGACATTTGCAGGATACGGCGCAAAGGTCGTAGTTAATTATAATGGTTCGGAGGAAAGAGCCAACAGCCTGGTTGAGGAGATCAAGGCAGCAGGCGGTGACGCAGTTGCTTTCAAGGCAAATGTGTCGGATTTCGCTCAGGCAGAGGCACTTATAAAGTTCGCCGCAGAGCAGTACGGAAGAGTTGATATCCTTGTAAATAATGCAGGTATAACAAGAGATAAGCTTGTACTTGGCATGAAGGAAGAGGATTTTGATGATGTTATCAATACAAACCTTAAGGGAACCTTCAACTGCATTAAGCATGTGTACAGAGTGATGATGAAGCAGAAGTACGGCAGGATCATCAACATGTCATCAGTTGTAGGAATTGAGGGAAATGCAGGACAGGTAAACTATGCAGCGTCAAAGGCCGGCGTTGTAGGTCTTACAAAGTCCATAGCCAAGGAGCTTGGAAGCAGAGGCGTAACAGCCAATGCCATCGCTCCCGGATTTATCCAGACAGATATGACAGACGCCCTTTCTGACAAGCAGAAGGAAGCGATGCTTGATCATATTGCAGTTAAGAGACTTGGTGAGGTTTCAGATATTGCAGAGACAGCAGCATTCCTTGCATCAGATAAGGCAAGCTATATTACAGGCCAGGTCATCAAGGTTGATGGAGGCATGAGCCTGTAAGGCAGAAGAAAACTGCATAAACGAAAAAGGACGCCCAAACTTAGTGTGTGGATGAGACTAACGAGTATTCACATATAGATATATAGCAAGACACGTTCATTTTTCTATCCGGTTCTACCATTTATTAACCGGCAGTCGCCCAAACTCGCATAAATAAAATAAATTGTATTTATGCTCAAACATGGGCTTGGTGCCGGTAATTAGGTAAAACCGTATAACGAAAAATATCACTACTGTCTTTGCTTATATATTATATGTGAATTTTACTGAGTCTTCATTTTGTACGTATAAGTTTGGGTGTCCTTTTGTGCAATTTGATTAAAAAACATAAAAAATGCAATTTTAGTTAGTAAAAATGACGGATAGATGGTATAATTTGAGATAGTGTACCTGCTGTCCGGGAGGGGAAGCAGGAAAATTTATTTCGGGGAGAAAGAGCGATGAACAAAAATAACAGACTAAAGACCGTCAGGCCGCAGAATGAGAGGGCTGCAAGAGCTTTCAGAAAGAAGCAGAACATGAAGGTGGAGCTTAACAAGAAGTGGCTGCCGGTGGTTTACGTGGTAATGCTTGGTATCTGCATAATCTTAAACGTGACAAATGACAGCATTGACCCTGCAAATGTACTTATCAGCGTGTGCATGTTTGGTATAGTGGGAGCTATATTTGTGTATGCATATAAACATCTTAAGCACATAGATCAGATGGGCGAGGATTTCAGGATAGCCATAAGCTACATAAAGGGCGATTATGCCAAGGAGAAGAAGCTCTTATGGGATATGTACAGAACCGAGAGCAGATACGGCATATTCAACGAGGAGCACCTGAGAAATTCCTACGTTGATTACGTTGAGGAAATGAAGAGACTGGAGCAGGATGAGGAAGGCAAGTATGCCTGCGACATTGAAGATTTCATAAACTATCAGCTTATTGACGACGCAGTGGAGAAGGGACGTTTAAGCCTTGTGCCGGGTGCCATGACAGGTCTTGGTATCCTTGGAACCTTCATCGGACTGTCCATCGGACTTCAGGCATTTAACACAGGCTCGGCAGAGGAGATCACCAACAGTATCGGACCTCTTATGGATGGTATCAAGGTTGCTTTCCATACATCCATCTACGGTATGATATTCTCCCTTACCTTCAACCTGATATTTAAGACAGTTCTTGAACAGGCATATCACAAGCTGGATGAATTTGTAGATGAATTCAAGCGTTATGTCCGTCCTGACGCCACCTATGATAATGGCAATCTGGCACTGGACATCCAGAAGAAACAGCTTGAGGCAGTGCTGGCGTCCCAGAAAGCCATAGAAGAGAAGCTTCTGCCATATCTTAAGGCTATGGGCGAGAACATTGAGGACATAAGGCTGCTTACCAGGGAACAGAATGATATATTCAATGGAAGGATAAACAGACCAAGGGCTATATCCCAGTCAGGTGAGTCCAGACAGTAGAAACTTTCATTGATGAAACGCCGGGAAGCGGCGGAACGGAGAAGATTATGAGTAAGAAAAAGAGAAGACCGGAAGAGGAGGAGACCAGCTACTGGTTATCCTATTCAGATATGATGGCTGCCCTGCTGCTTATATTTATCCTGATAATATCATTCACACTCATGCAGTCAAAGAGCCAGTATGAAAGTAAGCAGGAAGAGCTTGAACAGCAGAAACAGATAATAAAAGAACAGGAACAGTTGTTAAATGACCAGCAGAAGGAGCTGGACAGGATAGCGGGAATAAGAAGTGACCTGGTTGAAGCCCTGAGAGATGAGTTCTCAGACAGCAACCTGAACATTAAGATAGACGAGAAGACCGGAGCTATAACCTTTGACGCCAGCGTGCTTTTTGACGTTGACGAGAGTGACCTTAAGACAGAGGGCGAGGATTTCATAAAGGAATTTCTTCCAAGGTACTGCAGCGTCCTGTTAAGCGACGATTACAGAGAATATGTTTCGGAGATCATCATAGAGGGACACACGGATACAGATGGTTCATACCTGTATAACCTGGAGCTTTCCCAGCAGAGAGCGTTTTCTGTTGCCAAGTATTGTCTCACAGAGAGCAATGGTATCATCAGCCAGAGTGAGGTTGAAATGCTCCGAAGTGTCCTCACTGCAAATGGTAAATCCTACAGCAATCCTATCTACAAGGAGGACGGAACTGTAGATCTTGACGCTTCAAGACGTGTTGAGATACTCTTTAGACTCCAGGATGAGGAAATGATCGACGAGATGATGGATATACTTAAGGACAAGTAAATTAAACCCTGAGATCCCTGCACATGGTAATGAAAACTATTTATTCTTGTTATATATATTACATTGTGGTAAAATTTATTTATCTGGGGTCGCAGAGGACCTCTACAAATAAATGATACGAGGTACAAAATGAGAAGAGTAGTAGTAACAGGAATGGGAGCAATCACTCCAATAGGAAACAGCGTAGAAGAATTCTGGGAGAATATAAAGAAGAATACAGTCGGAATAGGTGAGATAACACAGTTTGACGTAAGCGGGTTCAAGTGCAGGATGGGTGCTGAGGTCAAGGGCTTTGAGCCGGGCAAATACATGGATCCTAAGGCAGCAAGAAGAATGGAGCCGTTCTGTCAGTATGCGGTTGCAGCAACAGGGGAAGCCATTAAGGACGCAGGACTTGATCTGGAGAAGGAAGATCTTACAAGATTTGGAACCTGTATAGGAAACGGTCTCGGCGGAGTACAGCCTATTGAGAGAGAACACAAGAAGATCCTTGAGGGAAGAACAAAGGTAAGTGTTATGATGGTCCCTACCATGATATCAAACATGGCTGCAGGTAATGTGGCTATAGCCTATGGACTTAAGGGTAAATGTACAGACGTAGTTACAGCCTGTGCCACAGGAACGAATTCCATCGGCGAGGCATACAGATATATCCAGTACGGCGAAGCAGACGTTATGGCAGCCGGCGGTGCAGAGTCACCTATATGTGCTACAAATGTAGCAGGCTTCACATCAATGACAGCATTGTCAAGTGCAACTGATCCTGCAAGGGCTTCAATACCATTTGACAAGGACAGATGTGGATTTGTTATCGGTGAAGGTGCCGGAGTTGTCATCCTTGAGTCCCTTGAACATGCAGAGGCTCGTGGAGCTAAGATACTTGCTGAGATAGTTGGCTACGGTTCAACCTGTGACGCATTCCATATCACATCCCCTGCTGAGGACGGAGAGGGTGCAGCAAGAGCCATGACCATTGCCATAAATGAAGCAGGAATTACACCGGCAGACGTTGATTACATTAACGCCCACGGAACAAGCACCCACCACAATGACCTTTATGAGACAAGAGCCATAAAGAAAGCATTTGGAGATGAGGCTTACAATGTAAATATCAACTCCACCAAGTCAATGATCGGGCATTTATTTGGTGCGGCAGGAGCTGTTGAGTTCATTACCTGCGTTAAGTCAATAGAAGACTCATACATCCACCCAACAGTAGGTCTCAAGGAGACAGAGGGTGAGATCGACCTTAACTACACAATGGGCGAGGGTGTACATAAGGATGTGAACTATGCACTGAGCAATTCACTTGGATTTGGAGGACACAACGCAAGTATCCTTGTGAAGAAGTTCAGCAAGTAATTATAGGCAGATTAAAAAATCAAATCATCACAGATCAACAAGGCGGGGATATATCTGCCTGACAGGTCTCTGACAGGTCTGTGAGGACAGAGGGGTATATAAATATTATAACAGCCATAAAAGAATTGGAGGAGTAAGTTATGTACAACAATAAAAATATGCTTGACTGGCTTGGCTATTTCGCAGACAGAATGTGTGTAAGCCCGGAGAAGATCAAACTTCTTAATATTTGCAATAAGGATAAGAATGTTGTACCAACTATTGATACACATAAGAGAGTCCTTATATTCACAGACGACAGCCATGAGGATCTGTTCTATGAGCTCTGGGAGAAGGGCTTCGGCGATTACGAAATGTGGTACGCTGAGGGCTGTGCACCGGGTGGCGAGGTTAAGCATGTGCAGATAAAGCAGGTTCTTAATCAGAAGATAAACACATCCACCGTTGTCTACATTGAAAATGAGAAGACAAGAGAGTCCGTAAGATACGGAATGAAGAATGACATGTTCTCATCAGGAAGCGTAAGATACGTTGGAAATGAAATAAGAGCGGTCATAATGAGTATGCTGGGAGTTGACACCCACGACAAGATCCTTGCCCTTATGGCAGAGAGTATTGTTATCGAGGCAGCTATCACAGCCAGTGAGGGAACAATAATCGCAGTTGAGCCGGACGCAGGATCAAGAAGATCCATGGAGGAGAACGTAGACAAGTTCGGTGTCCACAACGTAAAGATAATCCCTGACATGACAGCGGAGTCTTTAAGCAAGGTTCCTGTTCCGAGACTTGCATTTATAGTTGCAAATCACTACCTTGAGTCGGATATGGAGAGACTGTTGAAGCTCAATCCTTCAATGCAGTTTGTAATATACACACTTGATCTCAGTATCCTTGCAAATTGCAAGCTGATATTCGATAAGCTTGGTATCAAGAACTTTGAGGCAACACAGATCACAGTGTCAAAGACAAATAAGGAACATATCTTCGTGACCCAGCCATCACCATGGCTCATAACAGGTTCAAGAGAAGATTGATGGGAAATTATAATATATGAGAAATCAACGGCGTGAGTGGTCCGTCATGATAAGCCTTCAATATGGGCGGTGTCTGATATGGATCTGTGCACCGTTATTTCTTTGTAACGGATTATACCGAGAATTGTGCCGATACATACTATATCATCACTTAATCTGGTGGACAGGTGATGACCGTTTATTGAGGTGAGATAGCCTACGCTGTTGCTTTCCTCATAGCGTCTGATCAACTGGGTGCCGTTACTGTCAACGAACATGGCGACATTTCCGATGGAAGGGAAGCCCTTTTCGATGGCGAGAATATCGCCGGGACCGTATATAGGATGGAGCTTTCTTGTGCAGATGCGCACGGCGAAGTCGGCAGTAGGATAATAGTCCCAGGGGATCTCTATGAAGTCGGTGTTATGCATGGAGAAGTCCACATCTGAGCCGGATACCTGGATAGGAGAGACCACAGGGATATATCTTTTTGATGAATGATCATCTGTCGGCTGCTGTATAAGCTCCGACTGGATGATGGTCTGGATATAGCGTCTTCCGTGAGGATAGAGGCGGCTATAGCCTTTTAACAGTTCAACCTCATCATCGGATATGCTGGGATTTCCCAGAAACTCGTCAATGCTGCAGCCCAGGGCATTACAGATATTTAATATTGTATATATGCCGGGGTTCTGGGTCTTGCCGCTCCTGATGGATTTAATTGTGTCCTCCGATATGGAGGTGGCGTCAGACAACATAGATATGGTGTATTTCTTCGCTGACATTATGTTCTTAAGACATTCACCTATATTACATTCGTTGATTTCATCCATCTGTATATCCTCCATAAAATATCTTCTGTTTAAATATATTCTATATAAAATATCTTCTGTTAAAATACGACATGTTAAAACCCACTTCTTCATTTTAATACAAAACTCCGGTTAAGTCTATAGAAAAAGTGTATCATAGTACACTTTTTTGAGTCGAAAAAAATCGAAAGTGTAGATTGGTCACTTAAAAAGTCAGTGACAGGTGCTATAATAAACATAACATCTGTTAGAGAAAACAAGGGGGTTTTTCAGAAGATCTCATAGTGGGGATGAGATTATTCGGCAGAGGGAATCAGGATCATCACTTGCGATGGTCCTTTTTTCGTTTTATGTAACGATATTTTGCAAATATACAAATATATGACATGCCATATTAGGCAATTTTTATTAAACATTATTCTTTATGGTCTGTATGGGAGATATTTTGCACAATTCAGGGGCATATCTGTGAGAATTTCTGAACATTCTTTATTATTGAAAAGAAATCAAGGTATGATATAATAAAGGCTGATATCCGGGTGACAGACGGGTAAAATAGTGCATTTTAAAGGCAATGCACTTCATACATTGAGAGAGGAAGAGGAAAAATAATGAAGGCAATATTTTTTGATATTGATGGAGTGCTTAATTCAAACAAGTTCCTGTGTAACAGCAAGGGCGCCAGCATTAATCCACAGAATGTTGAAAACCTCAAGTCTATTGTCAAGGCTACAGACGCGAAGCTTATACTGACCAGTGACAATAGAGCAGCAGCGGTTAAGGAACCGGTGACAAATCCCGAGGTTAAGGAAATGCTTGATAAGTTTGAAGCAGCCGGAATATCACTGTACGGGGTAATACCTGCAGATACAGACATTGCAGGCAAGTACGAGGATTACGGTAAGAATTACGGTATCCGTGAGTATATCAATATCGAAGGTATTGACAACTTTGTAATACTTGACGATATGGACATGGGCTGGGACAGAACAGGCCTTGAGAATTTCTGGATAAATACAGAAAATTCAGTCAAGGGACTGTCAGAGGACGACGCAAAGCAGGCCATAGAAATGTTGGGCAGGTAATAGGGATAAGCAGAAAGGATGTGATGACGTACGGGTGATCTTGCAGAAGAACTGGGAGAAGCACTCAACTGTAACACAATATTTTCAATTAACATTGGCGGTCTTACCATAGACATCACAGAATCCGTAGTAGTAACCTGGATCGTAATGGCGATACTGGTCCTGTTGTCGGTGATGTTTGTAAGAAATCTGAGGGTTGAGAACCCCGGGAAGGTGCAGCTTGCACTGGAGACAATAATAACCACCTTCAACAAATTATTCGGTGATGTGCTGGGCGAGAAGGGAAAGGACTATATACCTTATCTCATAACCGTTATACTCTATATAGGCTTATCTAATATTATGGGTATATTTGGTGTGAAACCGCCTACAAAGGATCTGAACGTAACAGCCACCCTGGCGATCATGAGTATTGTGCTGGTACAGATATCAGCCATTCGTGCAAAGGGTACTAAGGGATGGGTCAAGAGCTTCGCTGAGCCTGTTGCCATAGTAGCTCCCCTTAATGTTATGGAGCTGGTCATCAAGCCATTGTCATTGTGTATGCGACTTTTTGGTAATGTTCTTGGAGCCTTTGTCGTTATGAAGCTTATAGAGGTAGTCGTACCGGCTGTGGTACCGATCCCTCTCAGCCTGTATTTTGATTTCTTTGACGGATTTTTACAGGCATTTGTGTTTACATTCCTTACTGCACTTTATATGCAGGAGGCCATTGAGTAAGTTTTTAGGAAAATGTTTTACGCTTAGCCCTACATGGTAGGGGAATACATTAAAAAGGAGAAAATAATCATGAGTTCATTAATTGCAATCGGAGCAGCTATAGCAGTATTAACAGGTATCGGAGCAGGTCTTGGTATCGGACTTGCAACATCAAAGGCAGTAGAGTCAGTAGCAAGACAGCCTGAGGCAGACAGCAAGATAACAAAGCTTCTTATTATTGGTTGTGCTCTTGCCGAGGCAACAGCCATCTATGGTTTCGTTATCGGTCTTCTTATCATCGTTTTACTTAAGTAATATAACCCTGAGAGAAGGAGTACCTGTGAGACAGGTCATACATTAAATTAAGAAAGGCAGGAGAAAGATTAAATGGTATTGGAAAGTACATTAATAAATATACAATTATCATCTATAATCTTTACAATCCTTAATCTGATCATTTTATTTCTTCTGCTGAAGAAGTTTTTGATTGGCCCTATAAACAAGGTTATAGCAGAGCGTGAGAAAATGATAAGCTCAACCATAGCCAGTGCCAATCAGACAAAATCTGATGCAGAAAAGCTTAAAGCCCAGTATGAGGCGTCCCTTGCAAAGACCCAGGCTGAGTGCGAGACCATGCGTGAAAATTCCCGTAAGGAAGCCCAGCGTGAGTACACCAAGGTTGTTGACCTTGCAAATGAGAAGGCAACCAAGATGATAAAGGACGCAGAGAATACCATTTCCCTTGAGCAGGAAAAGGCATTGAGCAATATGGAATCACAGATAGCAGGACTTGCTATGGACGCAGCAGCTAAGATCCTCAGTGACAATACAGATGATAGTAGAAATAAATCATTATATGATGAGTTTTTAGAAAAAGCAGGTGATGCCCATGACTCAGAAAACCATTAATTTTGCCAGAGTTCTGCTGGAGCTTGGGATGGACGACAGTAAGCTGCAGGAGGTAAGACAGATATTTGCAGATAATCCGTTACTGGTTGACGCACTTATATGTCCTGTAGTGTCCAAGAAGGAGAAGCTTCAGGTGGTGGACAGGCTGTTTGAAGGAAAAATAAAGAATTTTCTCAAGGTATTATGTGAAAATGATGGTATAGATGAGCTGTTCGAAATACTGGACTGCTATGAGAAGATGAAGCTTGAGGCAGATAATGTTCTGTGTGCAACACTTATATATGTGACGCCGCCGGATACAGAACAGAAGAAAAAGATAGAAGATTTTCTATGTAAGAAGTATAACAGAACTTCGGTCAGGCTTGATATGGTGAAGGATGAGAGTCTCCTTGGAGGCTTCGTCATAAAGACCATGGACAGGGAGTACGACTGGAGTCTGGCAGGCAGACACAGAATGATGACACAGAAATTAGTGATGAGGTGATAAGATTTGAGTTCAATTAGTTCAGGAGAAATAATTTCAATTCTGAAGAGCGAAATAGAGAACTATGACTTTGACGCCAGAGACAAAGAGGTCGGTACAGTTATCTGGGTAGGTGACGGTATCGTTACAATATATGGTATAGACAATGCCATGTACGGTGAGATAGTAGTATTTGAAAATGGCGTAAAGGGTATGGTTCAGGATATCCGAAAGACAGAGATCGGATGTATCCTGTTCGGAAGAGAGACAGGTATCAAAGAGGGAACTAAGGTTACCAGAACCGGTAAGAGAGCCGGAATACCTGTAGGCGACAAATATCTGGGCAGGATCGTTGATGCTCTCGGAGCACCAATAGACGGAAAAGGAAAGATCGAGACAACTGATTACAGACCTATAGAGCAGGAGGCTCCCGGCATTATAGACCGTAAGTCTGTAAGTGAGCCTATGGAGACAGGTATCCTGTCAATAGACTCCATGTTCCCTATAGGAAGAGGCCAGAGAGAGCTTATTATCGGTGACAGACAGACAGGTAAGACCTCCATTGCAACAGATACTATCATCAACCAGAAGGGTAAGGATGTTATCTGCATATATGTTGCCATCGGACAGAAGGCTTCAACAGTAGCCAAGATCGTATCCATATTAGAGAAGAATGACGCCATGGATTACACCATAATTGTGGCTTCAACAGCCAGTGATCCGGCACCCCTTCAGTACATAGCACCATATTCCGGAACATCTATTGCAGAGCATTTCATGCACAGCGGCAAGGATGTACTGATAGTATATGATGATCTTTCAAAGCACGCAGTAGCATACAGAACACTGTCACTGTTACTTGGACGTTCACCTGGACGTGAGGCATATCCCGGAGATGTATTCTATCTCCATTCAAGACTGCTTGAGCGTTCCAGCAGATTAAGCGACGAACTGGGAGGCGGTTCAATAACAGCCCTTCCTATCATAGAGACCCAGGCAGGCGATGTATCGGCATACATCCCTACAAATGTAATCTCCATCACCGACGGACAGATATTCCTTGAGAGTGATCTGTTCTTCTCAGGTATGAGACCTGCGGTAAATGTAGGTCTTTCCGTATCACGAGTTGGTGGTGCTGCCCAGACAAAGGCAATGAAGAAGGCAGCAGGAAGTGTCCGTATCGATCTGGCACAGTTCAGAGAGATGGAAGTATTTACCCAGTTCTCATCAGACCTTGATGAGGGCACAAAGGAGCAGCTTGCCTACGGTAAAGGACTTATGGAGCTTCTTAAGCAGCCGTTATGCAATCCTCTTACAATGGCAGAGGAGGTCATCACTCTTGTGGCAGCTACAGGAAAGCTCTTCATACCGGTTCCTGTAGAGAAGGTTAAGCAGACACAGCTTGATATGCTTGAGTACTTCAAGAATGCCAAGCCGGAGCTTATAAGAGAGCTTGAGGAGACTAAGAACTTAAGTGATGAGCTTAAGGAGAAGATACTTGAAGCAGCGAAAGAGTTTATGAAGAGGGTGGTTTAATTGGCAAATACCAAAGAGATCCAGAACAGAATAAAGAGCATTAAGGATACCATGAAGATAACCAATGCCATGTACATGATTTCCTCTTCCAAGTTAAAGAAAGCGAAGATGGATCTTGAGAATACAGAACCATATTTCTATACTCTTCAGGTTGCACTTGCAAGAGTGCTGAGACATCTGCCGGACATACAGCACCTCTATTTCGACAGCAGGAACGAAATTCCTGAAAATGAAAAGAGACGTGGCTACATAGTAGTAACAGCGGACAAGGGTATGGCAGGTGCCTACAACCATAATGTTATCAAGATCGCAGAGGAAGAGCTGGCGAAGCATGACCACACCAGACTTTATGTGGTAGGTCAGGTGGGAAGACATTATTTTGCAAGGAAAAATGTACACATTGACAAGCATTTTCAATATACAGCACAAAATCCGAGTATGCACAGAGCCAGGGTCATTGCAGACACCATGCTTGAGGCATATGAGAACGGTAAGCTGGATGAGGTATATATTATATACACCAAGATGGTGAACAGTGTGACTGCGGAGACAGATATGATACAGCTGCTTCCTTTCAAGAGAGAGGATTTCTCCTTCTCTACAGGCGGTGTATATAACGAAGAGATAAAGATGGAGCCTTCACCGGAGGTGGTACTTGACCGTATAGTGCCTAACTATATAACAGGATTTATATACGGTGCACTGGTGGAGTCCTTCTGCAGCGAGCAGAACTCCAGAATGATGGCCATGGATACAGCCACCAACAGTGCCAAGGAAATGCTTCAGGATTTGAATATTAAATACAACAGAGCTAGACAGGCAGCCATAACCCAGGAGATAACCGAGGTTGTAGGCGGTGCCAGAGCTCAGCAGAACAGAAAGTAGGAAGGAGGTCTTGAGTCTTGAATAATGGTAAGATAGTTCAGGTAATGGGACCTGTAGTTGACGTAGAGTTTCCGGATAATGACCTGCCTGCTATTAAGGACGCCTTACAGGTAGACAATCACGGAAAGAAAGCAATAATGGAAGTTGCACAGCACATAGGAAACAATACAGTCAGATGTATCATGCTGGCAGCCAGCGAGGGCTTAAGCAGAGATATGGAGGTTGTTGCCACAGGTGCGGGAATAAAGGTTCCTGTAGGTAAGAACACATTGGGACGTCTGTTTAATGTGCTTGGAGATACTATTGATGATGGCAAGGAGATCCCGGAGAGCGAGGAGCACTGGGTCATCCACAGAGAGCCACCTACATTTGAAGATCAGAGTCCTGTTATAGAGATACTTGAGACAGGAATTAAAGTTATCGACCTCTTAGCACCATATTCAAAGGGTGGTAAGATTGGTCTGTTCGGAGGTGCCGGTGTAGGTAAGACTGTGCTCATCCAGGAGCTTATCCAGAATATAGCCACAGCCCACGGCGGTTACTCAATATTTACAGGTGTTGGAGAGCGTTCAAGAGAGGGTAACGATCTGTGGACCGAGATGAAAGCCTCAGGTGTTATAGAGAAGACAGCCCTTGTGTTCGGACAGATGAACGAACCACCTGGAGCAAGAATGAGAGTTGCAGAAACAGGCCTTACAATGGCAGAATATTTCAGAGATGTGGAGCACCAGGATGTACTTCTCTTCATTGACAATATCTTCCGTTTTGTACAGGCAGGTTCAGAGGTTTCATCACTTCTGGGACGTATGCCTTCTGCAGTCGGTTATCAGCCTACCCTTGCAAATGAAATGGGTGAGCTTCAGGAGAGGATCGCCTCAACCAAACAGGGCTCAGTTACATCAGTACAGGCAGTATATGTTCCTGCCGACGACCTTACAGACCCTGCACCTGCAACAACATTTGCACATCTTGACGCAACAACGGTTCTTTCAAGAAAGATCGTAGAACAGGGTATATATCCTGCCGTAGACCCACTGGAGTCCAACTCAAGAATACTTGAGGCAGACATAGTAGGTGAGGAGCACTACAATATAGCAAGAAGAGTCCAGGAGATCCTTCAGAAGTACAAGGAATTACAGGATATCATTGCGATCCTTGGTATGGAGGAGCTTTCAGAGGCAGATAAGCTTACAGTTACAAGAGCCAGAAAGGTACAGAGATTTTTGTCACAGCCATTCCATGTGGCTGAGAACTTCACAGGAGTTCCGGGCAAATATGTAAGACTTAAGGATACGATAGCAGGCTTCAAGGCCATCGTTGACGGTGACATGGATGAATATCCTGAATGGGCATTCTTCAATGTGGGAACCATCGATGATGTTATAGAAAAGGCAAAGAAGGGTCAATAAAACACTAAAACGGTGTTGAAAACCTTGCTTAAGTTTAGTAAGATTGTTTAAGAAGGGAGTACAGATGAACACATTCTATTTAAGAGTAGTATCAAGTGATAAGGTGTTTTTTGAAGACAAGGTTACACGTTTTGTACTGCCGCTTGAAGATGGAGAGATGGGTATTCTGGCACATCATGAGAACATGGTCATTGCCACCAGCATAGGTGAGATAAGGATCACCACAGCAGATGGCAGGACGGTTACAGGTGTGGTAGGGGAAGGATTTACCCAGATTGTCAATAACAGAGTAGTTATGATCGTCGATTCTGCCGAGAAGCCGGAGGACATAGACAGAGTCCGTGCAAAACAGGCAAAGGAGAGAGCAGAGGAGCGTCTGAGACAGAAGGAGAGCCTTAAGGAATACAAGCAGACCGAGGCCAGCCTTGCCAGAGCTCTTACAAGACTGAGAGTAACGGAGAAGATATAAAGCGGGAATGTGTATGCATGTTCCGAATACACACGAGGATGGAGAGAAATGGTTAGATTCATAGTAGTAATAATTTCATGTTTCTTTCTGATATTATACTATGTGCCTAAAATGTCATATTACGCAAGACATCCTGAAGACCATGATGAAGAGAAATGCTATCGACTGGCCAGAAAGGTTGTTAAACGCTTCAAAAAGCGTGGACGTATAAGTACCGTATCCACGGGAGCGGAAAATCTGCCCAAGGAGGGCGGCTACATAATGTATGCCAATCATCAGGGAAAGTATGACGCCTTAGGAATAATAGGCGAACATCAGAAGCCATGTACATTTGTTATGGACGCAAAGCGGTCAAAGCTGTTCATAGCAGATCAGTTCTGTTCATTACTTCGTGCCAAGAGACTGGAAAAGGGTAATATAAGACAGCAGGTAGAGATAATCAATGAGGTTGCCACCGAGATAGAAGCAGGAAGAAGATATATCCTGTTTCCTGAAGGTGGCTACGACCATAATCATAATACTCTTAATGAGTTTATGCCGGGCAGCTTTAAGATAGCCAAAAAGGCGGGCTGTCCTATCGTGCCTGTTGTACTGTATGATTCTTATAAGCCATTTGAAGGTAAGTCACTGAGATCTGTCGTTACACAACTGGCATTTCTTGAACCGATACCATATGAGGATTTTAAGTCCTTAAGTACAAGTGAGATAAGAGATATGGTAGTAAATATGATCCAACAGAAAATGAATACAATGAGTGGCATGAATAATTGGTAACAGAGCAAAGGTCGAGGGAAATGCGGGAAAAGGATCACAAAATAGAAAATCAGGAATTGGATGATAAAAAAGAAAAAAAGTCCAAGGACATTAAGATAAAAGACCCAACAGAAACATCGAAAGCAGCCCTAAAAGGTAAAAAGAGCAAAGGAAGTAAGAGGAAGATCTCCCCGGTGAAGCTTCTTACTATACTGAGTATCCTGTTGGTGCTGGTGATAGTTTTTATTGTGGGAATGTATTTTTCATATGTAAAAAACAGCAAGGCTATAGCAGATAAGGTGGCAAGTGCTTACACATCTGGGGATGTGCAGGAGTTTCTTGATCTGATACCACCGGGACACAAGGATTATTTCAGAGAGAACTATTCATTTTCAGACCTGGAATCAACATATAAGAATTATCTTGATGAATTTGCACAGAAGCTGGAGCCTGATGTGGGCAAGATCAGCAGCATAGAGGCAACCTACGGAAGTATCGTCACCGTGAGCAATATTGACGATATCAGAAAGGAAATGTCCAAGTACGGCATTGACAATCTGAATACCTACAGAATGATAGAGGCTGAATGGACAGTCACAGGTGATAAGGGCTCTAAGGTGATATCTGTGGAGATATACGTCATGAAGGTAAATGAACAGTGGTATCTGGATCATCTGGATTACTGATACAAAAATATATAGATCGGAGAATATAATATGGGTGAAACAGAAAATGAAGGCAGGAAGAAAAAATCCATAATCCCAACGGTGGTGATCCTGGTGGTGCTTGTGGCAGTAATAGCTGCAGGCGTGTTTGTGTGGTTAAATGTAACGCATGTGGACGCCAATGCCCAGAAGGTGGCAGACAAGTTTATGACAGCCATTGAGGATAAGGATGTTGACGCACTTATAGATGTGTATGATCCTGAGGTCATAAGCTACACAAAGCAGCTTAACGATTACAGTGACGATAACATAAAGGGCTTCTACAAGGAGCTGGTGATCGACACTATCTACAGCAAGTGGCAGTCGGCAGGCAAGATCAAGAGAGTTTCCCATTCTGTGAGAAGCGTAAGGATGTATGACGATGAGCAGCTTGAAGAAAGCCGGCAGACATTTGAAAAGGAAATGGGATACAGCTTTGACAAATGTGGCGAGGTTCTGATGGATGTAACTGTTGAAGGAAGTGCAAAAAAATTAAATCAGCAGATGGTAGTATATATATACAAATATGAGGGTAAGTGGTATTATTACTACTACGAGATAAGATAAAAACAAAGCATTAAGGAGAGACAATATGGACGAGAATAACATGAATAATCTGAACAATGGTGTTGATGAGGGTGATGAGGCTACTACAGTGCTTACAGCACCGGGAGCAGCACAGATGCCAAAGACAGAGGGGAATAACAGCTGGGGAGCTGCAGGTTCTCCACAGAATCAGTTTGCTGGCGGACAGCAGGCAGGAGCTTACGGTCAGAACCAGTACGGCGGACAGCAGATGAATGGCTATGGTCAGAACCAGTATGGCGGACAGCAGATGAATGGCTATACACCAAACCAGTATGGTGGACAGCAGATGAATGGTTATACACCAAACCAGTATGGTGGACAGCAGATGAATGGTTATACACCAAACCAGTATGGTGGACAGCAGATGAATGGCTATACACCAAACCAGTTTGGCGGAAATAATCAGTTCGGTGGTCAGACACCTTCAGATGTAAAGCCCGGTAAGAAGATAAGCAAGAAAATGCTTGCGATAATCGGTGGTGCAGCAGCTGTAGTGATCATCGCGCTTGTATTGATACTTACTCTTGGTGGATCCGGTGTCAAGAATATAGATGATATTACAGACAAGATGGTGGCAGCCTATGAAGATGATGATTGGGAGGCTGTGTATGATCTGTATTATGATAAGTACCTTGATGCCATGAAGGATGAATACGATTATACAGAAAAGGAACTTGAGGACGACTTTAAGGAAGCTTTCGAAGATGATATGGATGACCTTAAGGACGATCTTGGAGACATAAAGAAGATCACAGTTACTGATGTTGATAAGGATACTTATTCAAAGTCAGATGTGAAAGATGCAAATGATACATTCAAGGATGAATACGATGTGAATCTTAAGATCGACAAAATGGTAAGTGTTCGTATAGAAGCAGAAGTTGAGGGCGAAGACAATGACATGGATGATGGCATAATAAGATATACAGCTGTCAAGGTCGGCAACAGATGGTATATCGTGGATCACACAAATCTGTATTAATATTTATGATACATAAGTAATAGAACTGTGGAGTTTTTCTCCACAGTTTTATTTTTTAAAAATTTTATAAAGCTTATTCTGGTTAATTGTGGACAATTACAGTATACAATGTTATTCTTAAGGTTAAGGATTACAATAGAGTAGTGAGGTCGGGTCACAGGGTATGGAATACGTTTTTATTGATTTTGAAATGAATCAGATAGATAATGCAGCACAGAATGAATTTAAAATCTGCAAAAATGAGATAATAGAGATAGGTGCGGTGAAGCTGGACGATACATATAAGGAGATTGACTCTTTTAAGACGTATGTGAGACCGGTGGTGTTGCCGTTAAATAACAGGATAGTAAAACTTACGGGCATTACCACTGAGATGGTTGAGGACGCACCGGATTTCAAGAATGCCATAGACAGCTTTATAGAGTGGTGTGGCGACGCAGACGTTATCTATGCCTGGAGCGAAAACGATCTGAGACAGTTTAATAAAGAGAGACGTATAAAGAACTATACCCATGACAGAGTAAATGTAGTGGTATCAAGATGGAAGGATTTCCAGAAGGAATTTGCCAAACTGCTTGGAACCAGAAGGAGATTGGCACTTTCTGACGCGGTATTCTACCTGGGCGAGGACTTCCAGGGCAAGGAGCACGATGCATTGTGGGACGCAAGGAATACTGCTGAGGTATTTGTTTTGTCCAAGGACAAGGAGAAGTTCGAGAAGGTTATGGCACCTATCATGGAGGTGTATAAGCCTAAGCAGACCATGACCTACTCTCTTGGAGATATATTCAAGAATATTAATATTCAGGAGTAAAATCAAACTGAAAATATAAATATCCAGAAGTGAAATGATATTTAAAAATAAACCGACATGAAGAACTTTTTACTGTTCCTATGGGCAGTGAAAGTAAAGTTTGGGTTATCCGTTAAAGGGAAATAGTATGGAATTAAACAAAAACAACATTAAAAAGATCATATTTATAGGTTGCTCTATTGTACTTTTTATATTTGCCCTATTTAATTTTAAGATATTGGCGGCGGCATTTGCCAAGCTTATGAGCGTTATGCTTCCATTTATAATAGGCTTTTGTATTGCCTTTGTTGTAAATGTTCCTATGAAGGCAATAGAAAATCTTATTTTCAGAAATAAGGACAGCAGGCTTTACAAGCTGAAGAGACCGGTTAGCATGGTCATAGCATTTGCAGTGATAATAATGATTATAGCGTTTGCCATTACAATGGTTATACCTGATATTGCCAAGACCATAGATTCCATTGGTGAGAAGTTCCCTGCCTTTTTGGACAATGCCAGAAAGTGGGTTGACTCACTTACAAGGAAATTCCCGGCGATGGCTGAGAATTTGGACTTTAAGAGTGTGGACTGGAACACTGTAATGGGAAGTGCGTTGGATTTTGTAAAGAATGGTGGTACACTTCTTATTACCAAGACTGTGGGAATGGCGTCATCGGTCATCGGTGTGTTTATAAATATATTTGTGGGGCTGTTCTTTGCATTTTATGTGCTTGCCCAGAAGGAAACCTTGGAGAAGCAGAGCAGAGGACTTGTGTATGCCATTATGAAGGAAAGCCACGCCGACAGGTTCATCAAGGTGTGTGCCATGGCAGACCAGACCTTCAGCAACTTCATCTCAGGCCAGTGCCTTGAGGCGTGCATACTGGGACTGCTGTTTTTTATAACCCTCACAATATTCGGGATACCATATGCCCTGACCATAAGCATAGTTATTGCCATAACGGCCCTGGTGCCTATCGTTGGTGCGTTTATAGGCTGCGTTGTGGGCGGCTTCCTGGTACTTGTGGATACGCCGTCAAAGCTTATACTGTATATAATCCTCTTCATCTGTGTGCAGCAGATAGAGGGTAACTTTATATATCCTCATGTGGTAGGTGGTTCCGTGGGACTTCCGTCCATATGGGTGCTGGTATCCGTAATGGTAGGCGGAGATCTCTTCGGTATCGTGGGAATGCTGGTATTTGTCCCATTGAGCTCTGTGGTGTATGCTCTTGCTCAGGAATTTGTCATTGTGAGACTCAGGGAAAAGGGAATACCAAGGGCGAAATATACTGAGAGCTGTGTGATCCCTGAACGGTTCCGGCGGGGACGTAGTGTAGAAAAGAAGAAAAAAAGTCATAAAAATACAAAATGACAAAATATAAAGAAAAAGGTGATTTTAAATGTATAAGGACATAGCAAAGCTGGTATTGTACCGGGATCTTGGAGAGGACAGCATACTTCTTAAACTGTCGAAGATATTCGAGGATTTCGACCATGGCGATTATGCCAAGGAGGAGCTGGTAAGGAGAATCTACGATCAGATCAAGAGACTGCTGGATCTTGCTACAAGCTATGGTTTTGACACCAATCTCTGGCACAACTATCTGGCATTTGTACTTATCACAAATGAAAATTCTTTCAGCATGACCTGTGAGAAGGTAGGGGCAAATGATGGAACAGTAAACACATTTGCCAAGAGCGACTTTAAGGTGTTCAAGAATTTATTTGATTATGATTTCAGCACCATTGAGAAGGAGCTGGGCATAGACTGCTTCTCGGTAATTACAAATTACAAGGCCATAGGTAAGAAGGAGCAGATGTACAACAAGAATGTCAGCGACAAGGTACAGAAGATCAGCCGTGCCATTGAGGAAGCCGCAGATGAAAATGATATTTTCAATATCGTGACTGAGTTCTACAAGGCATATGGTGTCGGCATGTTCGGTCTTAACAAGGCGTTCAGGATCGCAAGGGATGAGAACAACAAGCTTAAGTTCATTCCAATAAACAATACTGAGGATGTAAGGCTTGATGATCTTATAGGCTATGAGATCCAGAAGCAGAAGATAGTTGACAACACAGAGGCATTTGTGGATGGTAAGAAAGCCAACAATGCACTGCTGTTCGGTGACAGTGGTACAGGAAAGTCAACCACCATCAAGGCCATTGTAAATGAGTATTACGACAGAGGCCTTCGAACCATCGAGATATACAAGCACCAGTTTAAGGATCTGTCAGAGGTTATCTCACTGGTGAAGAACAGGAATTACAAGTTCGTCATATATATGGACGATCTTTCATTTGAGGATTTCGAGATCGAGTACAAGTACCTGAAGGCGGTCATCGAGGGAGGCCTTGAGATAAAGCCTGACAATGTACTTATATATGCCACATCAAACAGGCGTCATCTGATCAAGGAGAGCTGGAATGACAGAAGCGATGTTGAGAACAGAAACGGTATGCACACAAGCGATACCATTCAGGAGAAGCTGTCACTGGTGAACAGATTTGGTGTTACAATTAACTATTCAAAGCCTTCACAGAAGGAGTATTTCGACATAGTTGTTAAGCTGGCAAGACGTTCAGGCATAGACATGGATGAGAAGGAGCTTACTGCCGAGGCAAATAAATGGGAGCTTTCCCACGGCGGTATATCCGGAAGAACAGCCCAGCAGTTTATATACTATCTGCTTGGAAAGCAGAAATAAGCAGTATCAGGTTTTCTATGAAAACTTGATATGCAGCTTCAGCCATTTGCCGAAGGCAAATTTTGCATGGCTGGAGTTCAATATGGAAGGAGAATGAAAATGATAGATTTAAGTAGTGCAAAGGGAAAGAAGCTTGCGTCAAGAATAATTGTTGGAGTGCTGGTATTTGCAATGGTTATTACTATCGTAGTTACAGCATTTTAATTTAAGGGTGACTGTTGATGGATATGGATAGATTTGGCGAGGTTCAGATAAAGCGTTCCGTAATGAAGAATATAAGGAACACCAGATTCAGCGGTTGCGAGAAAGCCGGGATAGGTAGAAACTATGCCCGGTTTTTTCAAGGTGAAAACTTTCTGGTGGTGTCTGAGGCAGCAGGGGCAAATGACGGTATGGGGCTTGTCCGCACAGGCTTCATAAAGGCATACAACAACGTAAGGATAAGCGGTGCTGTTCCGGTGGCGGTAAGTGACACCATCCTCATGCCGGAAAAGGACGAGCAGACCCTTAAGCATATGATAATGGAGCTGTCTGACCTGGCGGAGGCTTATAGCGTCGATGTGATCTCGGGACACACCCAGATCGTAAGTGACGTGACCGAGCCGGTGATGACATTTACCATGTATGGGGTCTTCAAAGAAGCTTTACAAGACGAAAAAGAAACGGAAGAAGAACAGCATGAGAACAGGCAGGATAATAAAGTCGTGGCTGATGATAAGACAAACAATGGAAATAAGGTGGCTGCCGGCATGGATATTGTTATGTCGGGAAATGCCGGATGTCTTGGTTCCGTGCAGCTTGCTTATGAGCACAGAGACGGATTATATGAAAGATACAGCAGAAGCTACATAGACAATATATTCAAGCTTGAGGATATGTTTGCACTTAAGACTGAGCCGGATATTGCATATGAGTGTGGCGCAGTGTATGGCTATAATGTAGGCTCCGGGGGAGTGTATTGTGCCTTGTGGGACATGGCGGACTCCTTGAATATAGGTATAGATATAAGCCACGATCACATCCCCATCGTGCAGGAGACCATAGAGGTCTGCGAATTTGCAGGGGTAAATCCTTACCTGATAGACGGAACCGGTGTGGCGTTATTCATAACAGATAATGGGCAGATACTTTCCGACAGACTGTACGAAGCAGGATATGAGGCGGCGGTGATCGGAAAGGTGACAGACGGACATGACCGTACAGTATCCCATGACGGAGAGAGACGTTTCCTTACCCCGAGAGGGTAAAGGCTTTGAATATTATAAAAACGCAGCCCCGGAACAGGGCTGATGTTTAAGATAGTGGCAAATGACACATGAAAGAGATGGAGCAGCAAGCTATCACTTTGTGAGTCGTGCCAATAATGAAAGGACAGACATATGATAAACATTGTATTACATGAACCGGAAATCCCCGGAAATACAGGAAATATCGGAAGAACCTGTGTGGCAACAGGAGTGAAGCTCCACCTGATAGAGCCACTGGGCTTCCAGATAGATGAGAAGCACCTGAAACGTGCCGGAATGGATTATTGGGATAAGCTTGATGTGACAATATATGATGACTTCAACGATTTCCTTGCTAAAAATCCCGGCGCCAGGATATATATGGCAACAACAAAATCCAAGCAGAAGTACACGGATGTGAATTATGAAGATGACTGCTTCATAATGTTCGGTAAGGAAAGTGCCGGGATACCTGAGGAAATACTGCTTGATTACAAGGATACAGCAGTAAGGATACCTATGTACCCTGAAATACGTTCCTTAAACCTGTCAAATTCCGTTGCCATTGTCCTGTACGAGGCATTAAGACAGCATGAATTCAAAGGACTTGAAACACAGGGACAACTGCACAGGTATGAGTGGTAATTTATATTCCTTATAAAGTAAGACTGGTATTCTTAATTCTGCTTTATCTTAAACTTGCTGTGCTTTCCGGAGCTCTGGGTATCCACATGGGATGGTTCCTGGTGCTCCTTTTTTATATGGACAGGCTTTATTGGCACAACCATATCCTTCTGCTTAGGCAGTGAGAAGATAAATTCACTTCCTTCTCCAACCTCGGAGGTAAGGGTGATGTGCTCGCCGTGAGCCTTGATGATCTCCTTTGTTATGGCAAGACCGAGACCTGTACCGGTCTTATCCTTGCCACGGCTTGGATCGGTCTTGTAAAATCTGTCGAAGACCTTCTTTAAGGATTCTTTAGGTATTCCCACACCCTCATCCTTTACACTTGTATATATCTTATCATTTTTCTCCGTAACCTGAACCGTGATGGAACGACCCTCCGGGGTGAATTTAATGGCGTTGTCCACCAGATTGTAGATAACCTGCTGGATCTTGGTCCTGTCCGCATATACCATGGTATTGTCCGTAAGGAAGATACTGTGGAGATATATGCTCTTATCCTGACATCTGCCCTCGAAGGTGTTGATGGTAGGAGTAATGATACTCTTAAGATCGAAGTTTGATTTGTCAAGCTGCAGGTCAAATGAGTCGAAGTTGTTAAGCTCAAGAAGTCCCTGAGTCAGCTTGGTAAGTCTCTGGGATTCATTTAACACTATGGTGAGATACTTTTCATGCTTCTCAAGAGGTATGGTGCCGTCAAGCATTGCCTCGATATATCCCTTGATGGAAGTCAGAGGTGATCTGAAATCGTGGGAAATATTAGAGATAAATGATTTCCTGTACTCATTTGAACGGCTCAGTTCGTCAGCCATTTCCTCCATATATCTTGCCAGCTCCCCGAACTCGTTGTTGGTGTTGACATTTACACGGGCGTTAAAATTACCATTTGCATATTGCTTGGAGGTGGCAATGATCTCGTTCATAGGCTTAAGGACATTGTTGCTTATGATCATAAGGGCAACCAGTGCCAGGAACACCAGGACTACAAACGGCATGTAGGATGAGCTTAAGATGTGGCTGCTTATTTCGTCCACATATGAAATAGGGGAGTGGATGATCAACATTCCCGAATACACATCATCAATGTACACCGGCACACCCACTGAGAGAACCGTGGTGTTGAAGCAGCCTGAAAAATCACCGTTAAGGGTGAATTTCTGTTTCAGGTATTTATTGTCCAGATAGCTTGAGATATCCTGGGATTTCAGCTTGCACTCAAGGGGACCCTGGGTGGTAAGAATGTGATTATCCTGATCTATATACCAGATGGACGCATTTATGAAGGTTGCTGCGTTGTTAAGCTGGTTATAGAACTGGGTAGGATCCATGTTTCCTGCAACATAAGGTGCCACAGACCGCTCTGCCAGGATCGAGCACTCGTTCTCAAGTCTCGTTGAGGTCTCGGTGGTTATCTGTTTTTTTGTGGTATTGATGGTGACAAATATCAGTGCGGAGAAGATAAGTAATACCAGGAAAACAAATCCCACAATGATCTTGTCAAATAATGATTTCTTCATATACATTCATCACCTTGTAAGATTGATTATTTAACTTCAAATTTGTATCCGATTCCCCATACGGTGAAGATGGACCAGTTGTATTTGTCTGTGAGCTTCTCACGGAGACGCTTTATGTGTACGTCAACGGTACGGGTATCGCCCACATATTCATACTGCCATAATTTGTCCAGAAGCTGCTCCCTTGTAAATACCTGATTTGGCCTGCTGGCAAGGAAATACAGCAGTTCCAGCTCCTTCGGCGGCATTTCAAGGTTCTTGCCCTCAAAGGTTACGGTGTAGTTTGAAATATTTACAATAAGGTTGTCGTACTCAACATAGGTTCCCACATGGTCCGCCTGAACCTTCTCCGGCTTAGGGGTTGCCTCCTCCATGATAGAGCAGCGGCGGAGCAGTGCTCCAACCCTTGCCACCAGCTCATTTGAGTCAAATGGCTTCACGATGTAGTCGTCGGCACCTATCTTAAGTCCCAGCACCTTGTCAAATACCTCGCCCTTGGCAGACAGCATGATTATAGGTACATTTGAGTTCTTTCTGATCTCGGTGCATATCTGATAACCGTCCATTCCCGGAAGCATTACATCTAAGAGAATGAGGTTCGGCTTAAATTCGTTAAACAGTTTCAGTGCAGTTTCTCCGTCCCCTGCAATATCTGTGTCATAGCACTCCTTATTAAGATAGAGGGAGATAAGCTCTGCTATATTTTCATCATCATCAACGATGAGTATTCGTTTTCTGTCCATACAAGTCCTCCTTTATTAGTTATAGTCCGGACACTATCTTCATATACAATATGCCGGTGTCTCTTATAGCTCTACGATGGTAACACCGGCGTCACCCTCGCCAAATTCTCCAAGCCTGAAGGATTTCACATAGGACTGCTTCTTCAGGAAGTCGTGGATACCCTTTCTCAAGGCTCCGGTTCCCTTGCCGTGTACGATCCTTACGCTGTGGAGATGTGCCATCATGGCGTCATCAAGATATTTGTCAACTACAAATGTGGCTTCTGCTACTGTCATTCCCAAAACATTTATCTCCGGTTTAATGTTCAGTGCCC
The DNA here is from genome assembly GCA_050872265.1 of Coprococcus sp. Classification (GTDB taxonomy): domain Bacteria; phylum Bacillota; class Clostridia; order Lachnospirales; family Lachnospiraceae; genus Coprococcus. Next base: position 10,341 of record JBNMGN010000012.1, on the reverse strand, counting down.
GGTTCATGCCACGTTTATTATTGATTGTCGCTTTTGTTTGCTTAGGTTTTGGTGTGTCTAAAATAACCAGATCCGATACCGGAAGGGAAGCGGACAGGATACCGATCTGTACCTTGAGATTTCCCTTGGAGTCTGCCAGTGCAGTGATCTCACCGGTTGTGTCCATGCTTATTACATGAACCGTGTCTCCGATCTTGAAATCAGAGGCAACATGATTTGATTTAAGTGACTTTCGTTTCTGGTTAGACATCTGGCTGTACTCGTCCATCTTGGTACGGAGCTTCTGTCTTTCCTTCTCCATGGTGGAGGCAGAAGCCTTAACTGGATTATTTACCCATTTATTGTATTTTTTGATGGAAGCGTCAGCCATATCCTTGGCTTCTGCAAGAATGTCTGCGGCCTCGGCTCTGGCGGCTGCCAGTATTTCGGATTTCTTCTCACTTAATTCGGAATCCTTAGCCATGGCACGCTCAGTCAGTTGTCTGGCTTCCTCCTTGAACCGTTCGATCTCCTCTTTATCCTTATCAATCTGTGCCTTGCTTCGCTCAAGGTCGGCAATAAGTGATTCAAAGTCCACTGTATCGCTGTCGATATTCTCCCTGGCGTTGTTTATTATGTCCTCGGAAATTCCCAGCTTCTTGGCTATGGCAAATGCATTTGATTTGCCCGGAACTCCGATCATAAGTCTGTAGGTTGGCATAAGGGTCGCTACGTCAAATTCACAGCTTGCATTTTCCACACCGGGAGTTGACATTGCAAATGTCTTAAGCTCACTGTAGTGGGTTGTTGCCATGCAGCGGACACCCATATTGTTCAGGTGGCTAAGTATGGAAATGGCAAGGGCAGCACCCTCCACCGGATCCGTTCCACCACCCAGCTCATCGAAGAGACAGAGGCAGTGCTCATTTACATGGTTCAATATATACACGATATTGCTCATGTGGGATGAGAAGGTTGACAGATTTTGTTCAATGCTCTGCTCATCACCAATATCGGCAAATACATCGTCGAACACCGTAAGCCTTGAGCCGTCAAGGGCAGGTATGTGAAGTCCTGACTGCCCCATTAACTGGAAGAGTCCCAGAGTCTTTAAGGATACGGTCTTACCACCGGTATTCGGACCGGTTATGATAAGAAGGTTGTAATCCTCACCAAGTCTGATATCCACCGGCACAACGGTGTGCTTGTCAAGGAGCGGATGACGTCCCTGCCTGATATCCACGATACCGTTTGTATTGAAGATCGGCTGGGAGCCCTTGTAGGATCTGGCGAATTTCGCCCTGGCAAATATAAAATCCAGCTCTGCCAGTGTGTTAAAGTTGTATTTGATGTACTCGATATCCCTTGCTGCCATGGCTGAGAGATTTTCAAGTATCTTTTCTATCTCAAGGATCTCCTGGTTGTCCAGTTCCTTAAGCTCATTGTTCATGTTCACTATAGCCATTGGTTCAATGAAGACCGTGGAACCGCTGGAGGACTGGTCGTGTATCATGCCCGGGAATTTGTTCTTGTACTCATTCTTGACAGGGATACAGTAGCGGCCGTTTCTCATGGTAATAAGATTGTCCTGGAACATGGTCTGGTTATTCTGATCCGAGATCATCTTGGACAACTGGTTGTGAAGCCTGTCATTTGTAAGCTTCTTGTTACGCCTTATGTTCTTAAGGGTAGTGGAGGCGTCGTCGGCGATCTCATTTTCAGAGACGATACATCTGTGTATCTCGCGGCTTATGTGCTCAAGGGGCACCAGCTCTGCAAATCTCGTGTGAAGACAGTCGGCAGTGATCTCCTCGGCATTTCCCTGACTGGTGGATGATGGATCGGAATCGTCATACTGTCTTGCGGCGAGGGTGGTGTCAAGGACGCTTGCTATGTCAAGAAGCTCCTTTGAGCTTAAGCCGCCCTTCATCTCAAGACGCATAAGGGACGCTCCGATGTCCTTCAACCCTGCAAATGACAGGTTGCCCTTCTTGTTGAGACGCATAAGGGCGTCTCTGGTTTCCTGCTGAAGTTCTTCTATCATCACAATGTCTTTTCTCGGCTTTATACGCTGGCACTTCCGCTTCGCCATTGGAGAGGCGGCGTATTCCGTCAGCATTTCAACTATTTTATTGTATTCAATGATCCTTAATGTTCTTAAATTCATAATGCTTCTCTGTTCCTTTTACATATATAATCCATATTACTTTTCTGTTTCTTCTACATATATGCATAATCTACTTAATTATAGCTCAATTCTGCAATTAATAAAAGATTATTTTCAGGTTGTAAGATTAAGTTACTTCGTATAAAATGGAGAAAGAAAATCAATGTTCAATAAACAAACAGGAAAGGCAGTATCATGAGATATATAGAACAGCTTCAGGATGGTGAAAATGTATCAGAGGTGTACCTCTGCAAAAACAAGATAGTAGGAAAGACAAAGAGTGGAAAGTCATATTATTCACTTCTGCTTCAGGATAAAACCGGCAGCATAGACGCCAAGATATGGGAACTGAACAACGGCATAGGACATTTTGACAGCATGAATTATGTGAGAGTTGACGGACAGATCACAACATTTAACAATGCACTTCAGTTAAATGTCAAGAAGATAAGGATCGCTGACGAGGGCGAGTATGCTCCGGATGACTACATGCCATGCACCAAGAAGGATGTTGACGAGATGTTCTCTGATCTTCTTAAGCTGGTGGATTCTCTTGAGCACCCATATTACAAGACTCTTCTCAGATCCTTCTTCGTGGACGACAAGGAGATCGCGGCAGAGTTTAAGAGACATTCCGCAGCCAAGTCAATACATCACGGATATATAGGCGGACTTCTTGAGCATTCACTGGCAGTTGCCAAGATGTGCGATTACTATACTACATATTACAAGAGACTCAACAGAGATCTGCTCATTACCGCAGCACTTCTCCATGACATAGGCAAGATATATGAGCTTTCAGGCTTCCCTGAGAACGACTACACAGACGCAGGTCAGCTTCTGGGACATATCGTCATGGGTACAATGATGATAAGAGACAGGATCAAGGATATCCCTGATTTCCCTGCCAAGGCTGCAAATGAGCTGGAGCACTGCATACTTGCCCATCACGGAGAGCTTGAGTACGGCTCACCAAAGAAGCCGGCAATTTTAGAAGCACTGGCATTGTCATTTGCAGATAATACAGACGCCAAGATCCAGACCTTCATGGAAGCCCTTGACGCCAAGGACGAGAGCGGCTGGCTTGGATACAACAAAATGCTTGAGTCCAATATAAGAAGGACTACGAAGTAGGAAGAAAGCCGGAAAAACAGCATTTAGAAATAGAATGACCGACCATAAGGTTAGTGAATAAACTCGTGGTCTATGGCTGTTTGATTAAAAATATGTAATGATTTAAGGAATTTGAAGATGAGCTTAAAGAAAGAAAATGAACTGGTGAAGAACCAGGACTATGAGATCACCATAGAGGATATGGGAAATGATGGTGAAGGTATAGGTCATATCGATGGAATGACAGTATTCGTTAAGGATACTGTCATTGGCGATGTGGCCTTAATTAAAATAATAAAAGTGAAGAAAAGCATAGCTTACGGAAGGCTGGTGAACCTTATCCGTCCATCGGAATTTCGTTTGGAGCCGGTATGCCCGAGGGCAAGGAGCTGTGGCGGCTGTGTCATGCAGCACGTTTCCTATGAGAGACAGAAGCAGTACAAATGGGATAAGGTAAAGAATTGTCTCCAGAGGATAGGCGGAGTGGAGGCTCCGGAGACTATCATGGAGCCGGTATATGGCATGGAAGATCCTTATCATTACAGAAACAAGGCCCAGTTTCCGGTGGGCAGAGACAGAGATGGCAAGGTAGTGATCGGATTTTACGCAGGAAGAACCCACCAGATCATTGACACAGATGATTGTGCTATCGGAGTGCCGGTGAATAAGGAAATTATTGGAATCGTACGAGCATTTGCAGAGAAATATAATGTATCAACCTACGATGAGGTAACAGGCAAGGGACTTGTGAGACACATCCTTACAAGGGTAGGTTTCACCACCGGAGAGATAATGGTGTGCCTTATAATAAATGGAAATAAGAATGACATCCCCCATGTTGATGAGCTGGTAGAGAGACTGGCAGGGATCGAAGGGATGACATCCATATGCATAAATATAAATCGTGAGAAGACCAACCGCATACTGGGGGACAAGTGCGTGACTCTGTGGGGACAGTCATATATCACGGATTACATAGGAAATGTTAAGTATCATATCTCACCGCTGTCATTCTATCAGGTAAATCCTGTCCAGACAAAGGTGCTTTACGACAAGGCTCTTGAATATGCAGACCTGTCCGGGGATGAGATCGTCTGGGACATGTATTGCGGAATTGGCACTATTTCACTGTTCCTGGCACAGAAGGCAAGAAAGGTGTACGGCGTTGAGATAGTACCTCAGGCCATTGAGGACGCCAAGAATAATGCAAAACTGAATGGTTTTGATAATGTGGAATTTTATGTCGGCAAGGCAGAAGAAGTGGTCCCGAGAATGTACAAGCAGGGCGGAGACGCTGCAAAGGCAGATGTGGTAGTTGTGGACCCACCAAGAAAGGGCTGCGATGCCGTATTATTGGACACTTTGGTTGACATGTCACCAAAGCGGATTGTGTATGTAAGCTGTGATCCTGCTACACTTGCAAGGGACGTAAAGTACCTGAGAGAAAATGGGTATGATTTGGAAAAAGTGGCAGTGGTCGACCAATTCTGTCATTCCAGCCATTGCGAAACGGTCTGTTTGCTCACAAAAGTACAGAAGTAAATAGCGAGAAAAGACTTGAAATAAAGGGATTTTTAGAGTTTGGAGTAAATATTATAGGTTTGCTCCATGCTCTCTTTTTTGCTTTATAGGAAAGTTCTCCGTCCGGAGAACTCTTGATATGAAAAGAGCCCGCGCGGAGGCGGGCATGACAAGTAGATGATAAATTTTAGAAGATATAGAAGCCTTCGGCTCCAGGAAAATCTTCTCCAAAATCATCATCTTCGTTTAAAAAGTAATCCATATCAAGCAAATCATCCTCACTCATGTGGCGGATGTCATCAGCAGTCATGCCTTCAGGTGGATTTTTTATGTACTTGTCTCTGATTTCATCTGAACGTTTTGACATAGTGTTTTCCTCCATTTGAATCATTCTATCATAGTCGGAGGCGCTTTGTATAGAAATCAAGCTGAGGAATCGGCAGCAGTGGAAAAGGTGTCAACAAGCACAGCAGCTTCATCAAAATAAGGAGGGCATGATAAATGGGAATGACAAGAAATATTGAGATTGACGGCAAAGAGGTTCTTTTCAAGGCCTCTGCCGCCATTCCAAGAATTTATAGAATTAAGTTCCACAGAGATATTTATAAGGATTTGTCAGCATTAGAAAAGGCGATTGATAAAAATTCAGAGGAAGGTTCAACACTTGATACTTTTTCTCTTGAAATGTTTGAGAACATTGCCTATATCATGGCCAAACACGCAGACAGTTCAATTCCTGATTCCCCGGAGGAGTGGTTGGATGAATTTAATACATTCTCCATTTACCAGGTACTTCCGAAACTCATCGAGTTATGGGGACTAAATGTTCAGACAGATGTAACTGCTAAAAAAAACCTTGCTCAACTGACAGACCGATGACAACACCATTATTTCTGCTTAGATGCGTACAGCTTGGTATTTCCATCCGTGACCTTGATTTACTCACGATAGGAATGGTCAATGATATGTATGCAGAAAGCAGCAATGATGATTGGAATTATAATACAGTTGCGACTCAGGAGGATTATGACCGTTTTTGATAGTAGAAAAATTCACATTTTCATAGTATAATAATTTGGTTAGTTCCGTGAAAAAAATCATTTTTTTGGTTGATTTACAGGTGTGTTTTATTGATATAAGGTTATTATAATTGTGACACCATCGGTGACACAATTTGGAAAGAGGCTTGAATATGGGAAATCTGATAAATACTGACAACGAATATAAGAATTGGATAACAGAAATATCCAATGACTTTAAAAAAAGTCAGATTCGAGCAGCAGTAAAGATAAACGAAGAAATGCTGCATTTTTATTGGAAGCTTGGTAAAGGAATTTCTTCTATGAGTGACCAATATGGATATGGATCAGGATTTTACAAAACTGTAAGTGATGATTTAAAAACAATCTTGCCGGATGTAAAATCTTTTTCTCCAACAAACTTAAGATATATGAGATATTTTTATGAGTTGTATCCAGAAGCAGAAAATTATCCCCAGGTTGAGGATGAATTGAATGGTCAGAAGAATTATCCCCAAGTTGGGGATGATTTGAAACTCATCTTTAGAATTCCGTGGGGACATAATAAATTAATCCTTGATAAGTGTAAGGGCAATACAGAAAAGGCTTTGTTTTATGTAAAAAAGACAATTGAAAACAATTGGTCGAGAGATGTATTGCTGAATTTCTTAGGAACGGATTTATTTGAAAGACAAGGTAAGGCAATCACAAACTTTAATGCTACACTTCCATCGGATCAAAGTGATTTAGCACAGGCCATAACAAAAGATCCATATAATTTTGATTTCTTGACATTGCGTGAAAGATATGATGAGAAAGAACTAAAGGATGCACTTATAAATAAAGTGAACAACTTCCTTATGGAGCTAGGAACAGGTTTTGCGTATATGGGACGAGAAGTTCGCATAGAGGTTGGTGAAGTTGAAAAATTTATAGACATGTTATTTTACAATACACAAAGGCATTGCTATGTGGTTGTTGAAATAAAAACTGGTAAATTTGATTCTTCATACGCAGGTCAGCTAGGCACATATGTAGTTGCAGTAAATCATCAGTTAAAAACAGAAGCAGATAATCCTACGTTGGGATTATTGGTTTGTAAGGATATGGATAAGGTTGAAGCACAGTATGCATTGGAATCAACCAGTCAACCACTGGGAATTTCGAGTTATGAATTATCAAAACTTGTTCCAGAGGAATTTAAGGGAAGTATGCCAACGATAGAAGAAATCGAGGCAGAATTGAAATAAACTCAATCGGCACTTCCGGTTATCGATAATAACTAAATAGCAAATGCAAGGCATCAATCAGCAATGGTTGGTGCTTTTTCGTGGGATAAAATTTATTCCCAACTTTTTTAATTTATTCCCAACATTGCCTGGAGAAATCCGGGCTTTTTTAATGCTTATTTTTACGAGAGGAGGTATTTGCCGTGGCAAATCGAATTAGGGGTATTACTGTCGAAATCGGCGGCGATACCATCAAACTTCAGACTGCCTTAAAGGGAGTCAATGGTCAGATTAAAAGCACTCAGCAGCAGCTAAAGGATGTAGACAAGCTGTTAAAACTGGATCCGGGTAATACAGAACTGCTTGCTCAAAAACATAAATTGCTTGCAGAGGCTGTGGGTGAAACCAAAGAAAAACTGGCAACACTGAAAACAGCAGCTGAGCAAGCAAATACAGCACTTGCCAATGGAGAGATTTCCCAGGAACAGTATGATGCACTGCAAAGGGAGATTATTGAAACAGAGCAGGATCTAAAGAAATTAGAAACGCAGGCAAATCAATCTGCAACAGCGATGCAGAAAATTGCATCTGCTGGAGAAAAGCTAAAAACAACTGGAGATAATATCTCAAATGTTGGACAGAAGTTACTTCCAGCAACGGCAGCGGTAACAGCACTTGGTGGTGCGTCATTAAAGACAGCGGCCGATTTTGAAAGTTCCATGTCCCAGGTACAGGCTACAATGAACCGGATGGAGATATCGTAATACCTGTTTATCTTGTTGGCACACAGCTTGATGAAGTTATTGTAACCGCACAGCAAAGAGCAAATCTAAGAAGTGGAGGCAGATAGGATGGCGTATATTCAATATTTGAAATTTGATGACTTAAATCTGCCTCTGCCAAATTCTTATGATGTGGATTTGTCTTCGGTGGAGGCAGACTTATCGGGAGAAACAGAGGCAGGAACAACACAAAGAGATGTGATAAGGGCAGGGGTGGTTTCCATTTCTGTAAGGATATTTTTGCAAAGGCACAGGAAATCAGAGGAAACAATGCGAAAAGTCAGAATCGTATGGGAGTGTACAGACCTCATCCTAAAGCCGAGAGTGGAACCTTCACTATTGGAAAGGTAACAGCACAATACGATAATCCATACAAACAGGCAGAATACGCATATAGTCAAATCACGGAGGTAGCAAATGAATGAAAGAGAATATTCTGGAAGTTATCAGCCCAAGATAATTCTGATGAAATTGAGGAAATTAACAAGACCATTGCAGAAAAGCAGAAGGAACTCTTGGAATTGGTACACGGCAAAAAAGACTATTCGAAATGTGCCAATGAAATGGAAGAACTCAGGCAGAACAAACAGCTGCATTTGGTAAAGCATGCTCAGACCGAAGGCACCAGACAACGAATCAATGAACTTGTAGCCTATGTTAAAGCACAGGATACTCAGATAACCGAGTATGATGATAAGTTAGTTAGGAAGTACATCGATCAGATACAGATTTATGATGATAAGTCTGTGGTCTGCTTTATGGCCAAGATGGAAATCAATATATTGAGATAAAATATAAAGAAATTAGTAGCGTCCAGACGGAAGTTTGGACGTTTTAATTTAAAAATAATAAAATTATATGAAAAATAATTTTAAAATAATTGCGATACATTGACAAATATAATCAAAATGTGTATAATAAAATAAAAATGTACGATAAGGAGAAAAATTATGGCTGAATCGAAGCATGATAAATTTATAAGAGTTGCTGAAGCTAGAACAAATAAAATTATTGATATGATTCGACTTTTAAGTAACTGCTCTAATACCGCAACATATGAATACACTGATGAAGACGTAAAAAAGATTTTCTCTGCACTAGAATCAGAATTAAAAACTTGCAAAAGCAAGTATCAGGATAATAGCAATAAAGAAAGCAAATTTACGTTGAGGTGATTTAGATGACTATTGAATGGAAGTTTCCGCATAATGGATTTGGACAAGTGCGTGGAGTATCGGATGCAGGTATTGAAACCTTTACAGGAACAGAGATACAGTCGCTTGCAAGAGAAATTTGTCAAAACTCATTAGATGCAGCGGTGGAAGGCAGTAATGCGACCATCAAAGTTGATTTTGAACAGTATAGAATTCCTTCTTCTGAGATTCCTGGATATGAGCAGTACGCTTCTAAAATTCAGAAGGCTTATGATTATTGGTCGAAAAAGAATAGTGAAAAGACCATTAAGGTACTGACAAAGGCATTAAATGCAATTAAGAAGCCTACTACAGTTGTTTTGCGAATTAGCGATTTCAACACAACTGGACTTAGTCATCCGTATGAGGATAGTGACGAAGGTTGGAATGCATTGACAAAACTTGATGGTGGTGCGACAAAAACGGGTGATAAAGCCGGAGCATTTGGAATAGGAAAGAATGCACCGTTTACCAATTCTGACTATAGATTGGTATTCTACAGAACTCTGAATGAAGCCCATGAGACAGCTGCTCAAGGAATGTCTCGTTTTATTTCTTTTCCGGAAGATTTAAGTGACAGTATGAATACGATGACAACAGGAATTGGTTATTATGGAAATCCGGAAGGTAACTTACCTGTTGATTCCATCAGCGAGTTGGAAAATTTATACCAGAGATCCGAAATCGGTACGGATGTTTTCGTGTATGGGTTTAATGCAGGTTACGAATGGAGTAGTGATGTTGTCAACGAGGTTTTGGAGAACTTCTTGATGTCAATTCATAAAAATTTATTATGCGTAACAGTTGCCAATAAAATAATTGATAGTTCTACGCTTGCGAACTATCTCAGCACATATAATACAAAGATTAAAAATGCATATTGGTATTATCAGGTGCTTGCTCGTCCTGAAACAAAAGTGTTCGAAAGAGACTTTCATGGGATGGGAACTCTAAAGCTTAGTGTTTTAATCGATCCTTCGGAGAAGTTGAACAGAAAAATCTTGATTACGAGATCATCAGGAATGAAGTTATTTGCATTAGGCAATATGTCGAGAATTATTTCATTTTCCGGTGTTCTTGAAATGGAAGGTAAAGAACTCAATGAGTTCTTTAGAGAAATGGAAACTCCTGCACATGATAAGTGGCTACCAAGCAGACACTCAACAAATGTGCCGCTTGCAAAGGAATACAATAATGAATTAAAGGATTGGATAAGAGAATGTATTCAAACGTTGGGCGAACATTCCAGTGACGATGAAATTGAAGTTGCAGGTTTGGCTGGTGTTCTTCAGAAGGAATCAGATAAGACTAATCAGCGTGGAGATGACAGCAATAAAG
>JBNMGN010000026.1:0-27330 GCA_050872265.1 Coprococcus sp. | reverse complement strand
TGTATTCTTCCTAACCATTTTTACTGTTATTGGTTTGTTGATGTTTTACCATCCAACGTTCTTGAAATTTTATAAGAAATTTCAGGGTTGTCATGTTGTTAAATTTTCATGGTTCATTTGTTTTTGTTGTTTTACGATTTCATCCGCAACAACTTTTATAAGGTATCACATTTAAAATCGTTTGTCAACAACTTTTTTATTTTGTTTTGTTGCCGTTTGTGTTTCTCACTTGCGACAGCCTGTATAGGTTATCACATCAAGAAGCATTTGTCAACAACTTTTTATTATCCTTTGCGTTTATGTCTCAGACCTGATTCGAAGATCGGCGTCTTTCGACCGCGCAAGTGATATAATACTAAACCAGCCCTCAAATGTCAACGACTTTTTTGACAAATATTGTATTAATTTTTATACAGCTTTTATGTAAACTTTACCCAGATTTCAGAAGCCCTCTCTCCTTCTCTCAAGTCTAAGCTGTCTTCTTTTTTCCGCAGCTTCCCATTCTGCTTTTTCATTTTCGTGGAGCAGTTTTATCCTTGGTACAGTTTTGGGTCTTCCTGTATCATCAAGAGCCACCATTACAAGATATGCCCTGTTTATGGGTCTTCGTTCTCCACTTAGATTTTCAACATAGGTATCCACCCTGACTTCCATGGATGAATTACCCACATGAGTTATATAACCAACCAGTACCAACAGCTCATCTACATAGGCACCGTCCTTAAATATAAGATTATCTATGGACGCCGTTGTGACATTCGTCTGACCTGTATGCCTCTTGGCTACAATGGCTGCAACTTCATCTATCATCTGCAGAAGGTCTCCTCCGAACAGTCTTCCACCTCCGTTCAGATTTGCCGGAGCCACCAGCCTTGTCTGTACAGTTTTTGAATATTCTACAGTCCTGGCAGCTTCTTTAGTATTTGTATATTTTTCATTTTCCATATGCTTATCACCTGCCATATATTATTTGTCTGTCATTTATCCGCCACTTTCGTATTTAACCCGAGGTTTAATTTAACAATATTTTATTTTCTTTTAATTGTATTATAGGAAAATGGTGATAATATATACTAATATAACATATATTTGAATTTAATGTGATCAGGAGGTCAAAGATTATGGGAGTAATTGTTGGTATAATCGTAAATATCATCAGCGGAGCTATTGCAGGATATATCGCAGGTAAGCTTATGGAATCCGAGGGTTCCCTTGTACGAAATATAATCCTCGGTGTTGTGGGCGGTGTTATAGGAAGTGTTCTCCTTAGTATCATTGGAATACATGCCTCAGGCTTTATCGGCGGCACCATAGTTTCTATAATAGGTGCATGTGTCCTTGTATGGCTGGCAAGAAAAATACTGTAATATCCCAAAAACAATATTACAATCAAAAGTATTATAGTTCCAATCATTTGCATAGCAAAATCAGCATTACACGAAAGCATTATTGCAGATCAAAAAACACTCCACAGTACGAATGTATCATATATCGTACCATGGAGTGTTTTTCTTATGTTTATCTCCTGTCCTTATTCACTTTCAGCACTGTAGCCTGTGTCCACGCCATCCTGGTGCTTCTTAAGGAAGGATATATTCTTGTACTCATAAGTATTGAATACACTGCTTGAGAAGTTCTCGCTGCTTACAGTTCCCTTATACCATGACTTTCCCTCAAAATACGCACGAAGCTCCGGATCATTGAATATGTATCCGTGTCTTGCATATATTTCATTTCTGGCATACATAAGCTGTGTGCCTGTCATATTCTTAAGATCGTCATTATTAAGATACCTGTTGCTGCTGTATGATATTACATAGTCGTCATCGCCTGAGGTCTCAGGAGCTTCCGTGGTCGCCTCGGTGGTAGCTTCTGTAGTTGCCTCTGTTGTGGCTTCAGTAGTAGCTTCTGTGGTTGCCTCTGTTGTAGCGTTATCCTTCTTCACCTGTTCAGGATCCACCACATCATACTCTCTTAAGGCGCCTTTATTTACCGCTGTAAATGTCATATCTGCCTTAATGTTCCACTTAAGATGTGCACCTGTAGTATCAACATCCTCTTCTGTAAGGCTTGCCCTTTCAAATGCAAACATAGTGATCACATCCTGGTTCTTAAGGCTTCCGTCATCATTCCATATAAGTCCAAGCCTATTCTTAATGTATGCCTGTATATCTGAATAATATGTATCATCCTTGGAGATCAGGTCGGGGCTTATTCCGTCCTTGTCCTTTCTCTGTGCCTTATACTCATCTGAGAACAGGGAAACGTCTCCCGGAGTGTTAGTTTCATCACTCCACTGATCCTGGTATGAGCCATCTGAAAGTCTCTTGTAATACTGATATCCACTTATAGGTGCTGCATGATTTTCATAGCCGAAGTCAAGCTCAAAGCTATTGTTCTTATAGGACAGAATATCATTGTAAATGTATATAGGAGAATAACTGTCCACATTTAACGGATATCTCTTATAGTCATTGTCTGTAACCGCAATATACATTGCGTCTTTACCCGGTGAGATCCTTACTGTTATATCCCTGTATGTCTCTGTAGAATCATAGAAGGAATAATTATGTATAGGTCTGAATACAGAGCTGTCACAATAGCTGTCGGTATACTCGTCCGCCAGCGTCACCTGATCATTTTCAAGCTCATACATCCTGAAGCTCATACATTTTCTGTTCTCCGGGCTTATGACCATAGATGTATCCTGTACGCCTGCAGGGACATCCTTAGTCCAGTCGGGAGCGTCAACTATCGAAACTACAAATAATTCAAGGCTTCCATCGTAATCGAAGTCAGCTATTCTGTAGTTAAGTACACCTGTACTGTTAAACCAAGGCTCGGAATTAACGACCCTGCCGTCTTTTGCAGTGTCCCAGGTCACATCAACCTTTCCCGTCACCTCTGTCTCCATCATTCCATCTTCTTTTACTACTGTATCCTCGTAATACTTCTGAAGCTTCTCCCTGTCAGTAAGATTTGCAGCTTCTGTAGTGGTCTCCGTATCAGTTGCGGACGCAGCCTCTGTAGCCGCCTCCGTGGTGGCATTGTCTTTATCACCGTCAATATTACGCATAAGAGCATAGGTTCCCGCACCTACACCTACGGTGACAACCACCGCAATAACGCCTATTGCCACCTTACCTGCTGTGGTGGAAAAAAAGCTCTTTGGTGCTCCATTCTCTGTGCCTGCTGCCTCATCCATGCCGGTACTGCCTGATACATCATCCATGTCATCTGTATCTATCATTCCCACTTCTCCCGAGAACTCCGACATGGTCTGCTCGTCAAATATACCCTGTGGTTCAGCCGGCTGCGGTGCACCTGCCACATAGAGTCTTCCTGTAAGCTCACCGCTTATAAGTCCCTCTGTGCTTCCGGAGAAAATATACCATATAGCACCTAAGGCGTTCACATTATCTCCTCTGCCTGCACCTGCGGAAGCTCCGCCATACTTCATGACTGCATACTTCACCACTGACTTGATGTAGGCGATATTGCTCCTTACCTCATCGGGGCTTATGCTCATGGAAGCCGCTATCTCGGAGATACTCATATTTTCAAAATAATACTTCTGCTTGATTATCCTGGCAGTAACCGGGAGCCCTTCAATGTATTTGAACAGCTCTTCTATACACTCTCCATTCTTAAGTGCAGCCGGAGATACAAACACTTCGCCGTCCTGTCCTGCATAATCTGTAACAGACTCCGCAGAACCATAGGAGTAATCCACCTTCGCGTCAAGAAACTCCGGCGAATTATTGTATACATAGGAAAATGCTGTGTCTGTTGCAATGCTGCCTGCCCACACATAGAACATCCGGGGATCATCCAATGTTCCTATGTAGTTGTATATCATTTCATATACTCCGGGAATTATGCCTGCCACTGCCTGCTCATCCGGAATAACATCAAACACTATAGCATGTACATAATTGTATGTACGTCCATAGAAATCGTCCTTCATTGAATAGTTATTATTCTTAAAAGATAAGACCGCTTCGTAAATCGGATCTTCTGTAGTTATTGTTTTACTGAACATCTGCTGCCTCCTGTTCCTGTTATCATCTATCCACCGTTCCAGTATACCACGTTTTTGTCTCAAAGTATGTATGATTTTAGTACAATAATATGATCATTCTATGCAAGCTTCATCTTCGTCTTTAATTCTATCATAATATCAGGGCGGTCCGTGATTATTGCGGCAGCCCTCTTGTGTATAAGCTTTTTCATTGTCTTGCTGTCATTTACAGTCCACACATATACAGGTATCTTCTGCCTTCTCATTCTATATGCAAATTCCCCTGTGACCAGCTTATAATTAGGTGAAACAAAATCCGCCTTACATAGTCTCAGCCGCTTCTCGGGAAAATACTCATGGATATGAGTTTTAAAGCCTGTATGCTCAGTTCCCACCAGCAGCCCTGTGGTTATTTTGTTATCAATTTCCTTTATCTTAAGAGATACAATATCCAGAAATGATTTTATGGAATATTCGTTGTAATTGTAATATCTTCTCACAAGGTTAACAACTCTTTTTTCGTAGCCTGTCTCCTTAAGCTCTATGTCAAGGTGCACCTTTCCCTGACACGCTTTAAGAACCTCTGCAAATGTAGGTACTCTGTACCCCTCCTTACCTGTTATATCATTTATCTGTCCATATGTAAGCTTCCCTATGTCCGTTCCCTTGAGCTGCTTATCATGAAACACCACAAGCTCATCATCCATAGTTCTTCTCACATCAAATTCTACCATGTCAGCATTAAGTTCCATGGCAATATCAAATGCCTCAAGGGTATTCTCATGCTCAGCCAGAGCACTGGCTCCCCTGTGGGCTATGACCTGACATTTTTTCTTCTTTCTCATGGCAACCTCCACCATCTCTATAGTATAACACTGCAAATGCCGCCATACCAAGTATACTTACTATAAGCCCCTGCCAGAAAAGCGGATAATGGAGTTCTATCTCTGTCCTTCCGGCGTCCACCACCAGAAGGTTATTATCCTCCCTTATCTCACTGTCAGAAACAAATATATCCTGATATGCAATAGTCGTGTTCACATTATCACTGTCTGTCTCTATAATAAGCTTATTTCCGGAATATTCAACCGAAACCGGAACGATCTTCCTCTCAGGAACACTGTCATGGGACGCAGAAAGTATATCATCAAGTATCCCTGCAGCTGTGTCATCTCCTGTAGATGTAGCAAAATACATGAGATTTATACCAAGAAAATACACATTTGGAGTGTCATCATTATATCCGAAGAAGGTCAGGGTGTGGGTATCATATCTGAAGGTTCCCAAGGGGTTATCAAGGTATGATATATATCCTGTGGTAAATTCCCTGTCTCCGTACATAAACGGTCCTGTGGATATATTCTGTCCGTATATGGTAAGCTCCGGATAGCTGTTGGTAAATCTTATCTCCTGATGTAAAACATTAAGAAATTTCTGCTCCTTGCTTCCTGATGTGACCGGCATATGGGTAGTATCTATCACCACTCTGACGCCCTTCTCTCCAAGCTCCCTTACCAGGTTCTCGGCATTTTCCCTGTTTCTGTATTCAAAGCCTGAAAGGAATATAGTATCATAGCCTGCCAGCTCATCCATATCATAATCATCAATGTATATACTGTCTCCCATTTTAAAGCATGTGTACAGAGTTGTCATCTCATCAGCATACTTTCCTATGGCGATATCCTTATACTCAGATACCACGCCAAAATTATCCCCGGAATTTAAAGCGTCATTTGCAGACAGCTTAAACACATAACCTGTATCTGTTTCGGAGACCAGGCTGTAACCACACTTCTCTGCCGCAACAAAAAGCTCCTCTTCCGTGCCCTCGCTGTGTGCCAGCTTATTCTTCTGTACCAGCACAGCGTCATCTCCAAGCTCTATGCTCCGGTCAAATACATATAAAAATCTTCCCTGTTCCAGTGCCTCATTGAGCAGCACTATATTTCTTCCGGTAACGGCTCCCTGCCATGCCCAGCCGAAGGTATATGCCACGCCCTCATCTCCGCTTACGCCAAAGGAAGGGTATGAACCGTATTCACTGCTGTCCATGACCGACGCCCTCTGGGCAGTATTATCCCTTAAAAGACTTACATCCCTCTTTGTTGAGGAACTGGCATTTATCCTGTAATCATTAAGCATAAGGGATGGGATTATCTCAAGGATAAGTATGCCTGCCACCACTGCAAGATATCTGTTCTTTATGGTCTTCCACTCCATAAGTGAGGCGAAGAAAAATCCATACATCATAGGTGAAAATCTTGTCATCCAGAAGAGACTGCTAAAGGGCAGCTTAGACAGAAATACTGTTGCCGACGTGGTCGTCAGTGCCACAAGTATAATGGCAAATATAAAACCTGCTGTACGTTTTCCTCTGGCAAGAAATGCACCGAATATACATATGAGTATCACACCTATACCGAAATAATAAACGTCCCTGGAATTGATCACAAACCTGTAAAACGGATTTAACGATACACTTAATGGGTATGAATAATCCACGAGTATTGTGGAGCCACTCTGCTCTGCGGCGGCAACTCCGCCACCTGAAAGGGCAGGCACTATGATGATACCTGCAAGAAGTATCCCGCATACCATGTAGCAAAGTGCCATAAACATCCTCTTCCAGTCCTTATTTATAAGCTGATCTATAAAGAGGTATATGAAGGCAGCAAGTCCTGTTATGGCTGTAACCATCACATGTCCAAGGACCATAAAGCACATACTTACAAATAAGCCAACGGCTGCTTTCTTTGATTTATCATGCACATATCTGCACAGGAAAAATATCACATAAGGTGTTATGGCTGTGGTTATGATCTGAGGAAGATTTCCGTCACAGAAAGACACCTTGATTATGGCAGGCATAAAGAACCAGAGAGCTCCGGCAGGCACGCCCACTCTCCTTCTGTCTATTATATTTCCCCATATGACAAACGGAAGACCGCCCACAAAGAATACAATTCCAAGAAGGAGTATATAGGCTGATATAACATTTCCCCCGGTGAAGAAAAGACAAAGTGCCATGACATAATATGAAAGAGGCGGCCAGTATCTGTACAACTGGATACCGTTATACCATTTCATATCAAATAAAGGGTACAGCTCCCCCTTCTTTAATGACTCGTACATATACTGTCCCTTGTACATGTGCCCCCAGATGTCATTTCCCGATGGCTCCCAGTTAATGGCATGGAGCACCAGAACAAGGATCACGCTCAATGAAAACAGTATAAATATTCCTGTTAAATTGTATATCCACCTCTGCCTGTTCTTTCTCTGCTTCACTTTAATCTTCTACTCCGTTATTTATTTCATCCAGTATCATATCCGTAAGAGTACTTATATTCTGATCTGCGTAGGAATCCTGCTCATCCATCAGATTTAATACATAGGTTCTGGCAGGAGTCTCGCTTATCTCAAGCATTAACAGCACCCAGCCATTTGCATTTAATATGGTCTGTATCCTGTCCTTGAAGTATCTGGCACAATTCTCAAGAGTAGGATTGATCTTGTCAAAGGGCTCCACATCGTTAAGGGTCTTTGACTGGTAGCTGTCAACAAAATCCTCTATCTGCCTTTCCACCTCATCAAACTTTATAAATCCGCTCTTAAGCTTGGTAACATGAAGGATGATCTCCCATGTATGAGGGTGCACATCCCCCAGTCTGCCGTTTATATATATGGCATGTCTGGCATTAAGATAAAACTTGAACTTATACTGTTGGTATCTCATATACTGTCCTGCCTCCTGATCTCCTATACTGACCTCTTATATTGATCTCTTATCGATCTCTTATTGGTTTCTTATAATGATTTTTTTCACTAGCGTCTCACTCTGTTATCTTATACCGTTTTCCGTATATGAATCCATGATCGCCACCATATTTCTGCCATCATCATATTCAATACTGTGCCTTACTCCAACATTAAGATCCGAAACTGCCTCATCGAAGCTATTTACCAGCTCTTCATATCTGACAGCCACCTGTTCCCTGTCTGCCTTATATGAGAACACCACGAACACGCCGCCCCTTAGCTGGCCTAATACCTCATTATCCCCAAGGGAGTCTTTAAATTTCTGTATACATTTAAACATCTGCTCCCTTGATATATGGATCTGGTCAAATACCACTCCGAAGAACATCATATGAACATTTTCCATGCCACGCTTCTTGGATTTTACCATCAGATCTCTCATGGTAAATACATTAAATACCGACACACCATTTACAGTTTCTATACCGGTATTAAAGCCATAGCTGTTGTCTGCCGTTACCGGACTCTTAGCCTCCGTTTCCCCCGACGTATCCCACATAAGCTCCTCAGAAAGATCCTCCATATCCTGATTTCTACGCTCCAGCATATCCTGGGTATTGATATATTTCTTCTCAGCACTGCCCCATACTCCAAGCATTATCTCCAGTATGGCGAGCATTATAAGACAGATAAGGGCAAGTATCATATAAACATAATAGGAGTGCTTTATCATTCCCATATCCGCTTTTACGGTATATATATCAGATATCACAGAAATCTCCATGCTTGAGTCCGCGCCTTTAAATACCGCAGACGCATTGGTCACTTCCTGTTCCTCTATCCTGTCATAAAATCTGGTCTTATCCTTAAGGGAACCAAGCCCTGCCGTAGTCACCATATCCCTGGCGAATATAACCTCGTTTCCCTTGGTAAGTACATAAAATCTACTGCCGGAGGACTCCAGGGAATCCATATACTCTATTATCTCCTGATCAGTCCTGCCATCACTGTACATAAGAGACAGGGTATCCCCAAGCTGCCTGACTATCCTGTTCTGATCCTCATCATATCTTTCAAGGACATCATACTCATAGTTACTCATCTCCACCACTGCCGCCAGGGTTACCAGTGCCATAAACACTGCTATGCCAAGGGTAAACAGTACCTTTTTTATCTTAATGCTCTTTATGTTTTTCCTGCTTTCGTTTTTCTCACCAAGCTTCTTACTCATTATTATTTACCTCGTTCCGAAGTCTCTCTAAAAATTCCGACGCCCCAAGAAAATCCTTCTTGATAACCTGCCCAAAGCTGTGCCATTCCTCTGTCATGGTCCTGGTCTTCCATGACTGTACTCCCTTTATGGAATTGATTATCCCTGCAAATCTGAACCAGAAGATAATGAAGTTATAAAAGGGAAGGATGAATACTGTATACCATTTTCTCATATAGTATCTTCTGATATCCTTAAATTCCTTAAGGAACATGATTATGCATATATACATAAGCCCATTTGCAAGGGCATACAGGAAATACATGAACAGGGTGGACAGCACCACCAGCTTAAGGGGATAATTGATAAATGCAAGGCATATCAGGGCAAAGTACCATATCATACGGGGAAATGCGAAGGTGTGGTCATACATAAGCACCCTGGTAACAAAGTCAGATACAAACCCTCTGGCTGCATGGAGCTTTTCTTTCCTGAACATATGCATTACCTCCAACTCACCGCTCTGCCAACGCTGTCTCTGCACATATAATTTGTTAATGGACTCTATAGGGTCAACAAAGAAGATGGCATTATAGCAAAGAGATATCTTCTTTCCCATTCCATCTCGTATCTGAAAGGTAACGTCTGTATCCTCACAAACGGTATCCGTATTATATAACCTGCTCTTTAATATTGATGACTTCCTAAAGGCTGAAAATGCTCCCGAAAGGGTAAATATACTGTTTAATTCCGACTGGAAATTCCTGCCTGCAAGAAACGCCTGGCAATACTCACTAAACTCCAGCTTCTGCATAAAACGTTTGAAAAATCCCTTAGTCTCGTCGATCTGTGCAGGATTTGTGAGTATAGTACCTGTAAGGCAGTCCACGTCATCTTCATTTTCAAACATAGTCACTATATTTCTTATGGCTGAGGTTTCAAGGACTCCGTCACTGTCTATGTGGATGATGTACTTGCCGTTGCTGTTAAAAAGGGCAAGATTTAACGCCCTGGACTTTCCCTGCTTGGCATTAAGCCAGTTCATGTGAAGCTCCGGGAAATCCTTCTGACACTGACAGAATATGGAGAAGCTGTCATCCTTTGTCATGTTATTCACAACCAATATATCTATCTTATCCTTGGGATAATCTGACCTCATTATGGATTCAATACACTGTCTGAAGGTCTGCTCTGAATTATATACCGGGATTATCAGTGTTATCTCCGGATAGAACACCAACGGTGCATACTTACGTTTTTTTATCCTTCGCTTTATGAGTATAAAGAAATCTCCTATGGCAGGGATTATCTCCATTATAAGTGGGATTATTATCCAGGCTATCCAGAACATGACGGAGGATAAAAGAAGATCTTTAATTTCGCTCATAGTGGAATACACCTACCTTCTGCCTGATTATCTGCGGCTTGGTAAATACATAGAAATACAAAAATACCATACACAGGTAGAAGAATATCCTTCCGACTATAGTATGGGCAATAAAATAACAGTCACTGCCGAAGCACCTTATGAGAACACAGATCAGGAATATCCTGAGAACATTTGATATAAATATAAAGATAGTTCCCACAACGCTCACGGCGATCTTCTCGTAGACATCATAAACCTGGAAGAACCACAGCAGGGACAGGAATGCCAGGATCTCTATAACGCCTGAGCACTCAAAGTCTATATACATGGACAGATTGTCATGTCCGTTCTGTATAAACAATATTCCCTGATTGAAATAGGATTCATACATTCCCGACGCCATACCCAGTATGCCTGCCGCTGCGGAAACAGCCTTCTGCAGAAATCCCACAACATACGGTTCAATAAGGATCATGGAAAATATCAGCACTCCCACGCTTCCTGTAATGAAGTACCATGCTCCCATCTCTGCTCTCTTCATGACTGTCAGCACATATATCCAAAGTATTAAAAAAAATATCACTAACCAATTCATACTGATTTCTTTTTCTTTCTTCTATACACTGTAACTCCGCCTACAGCAGCAAGACATATGGCAATACCGAGCCAGGGTGCTGTGGAAGAGCCTGCTATGGTCACTCCCTCACCGCCAAGGTTAGGATTGTATATGGTTATTGTTCCCATCTGGTCAGGATCAATGCCTGTATATTCTGCAAGCTTTGAAAGACTCAAGGAAAATTCTATCTCATCGCCCTTCGCACCCTGTCCGTGGACAGAATCGTATATTGTAAGGGCAACATCACTTCCCAGCTCGTCACCGCCGCTATATCCGAAAAACATCTTAAGACCTGTATAGGTTCCCGGAGCGGTAGGTATGCCCCTGCTCCAGTCGATCCTGCCTCCGGATTCATTCTGTATCTGTATTGGGAACTGTCTTCCGTTTATATTGATATACCATATCTGTATCTGCATGTTGCTGGTGTAGAGATCATTTGCCTTAAAATGTCCATAGAGCTTATCTCCCTTTATGGCAAGCTGTCCATAATGGTTACACTCTGCGTTGTTACTGCTGTAGGTTATGGTTGTCTTAGGATATCCCTCCCAGTCACCGTAATGGCCATCTATGGTAAGGTCTCCTGTAACCACTATATCTCCGTCTCCTGAATTAACATCCACGTCTCCTGCTGTAGCAGCCGGTGCAGTATCTGCTACGTCATTTTCCCCGGAGGAAGTGATAACTGTTTCGTTGTCAGACGCTGCCTTAACCACCGAAGCCGGATACCATAGTACCAATAATACAGCCAGCGAAGCTGCTATAAGCTTACTCACATTATTTAACTGTTTAAGATCAAATAAATGTCTCATAATATCATCTCCCGATTATTATCAGCATGGAATGTATCGTCTCCGACCGCATAAACAAATAATGGATTTTCTGCAATATCCAGCCGGTTAAGCTTAAATTCTGTCTTATCTATAAGTTCTGCAAGCCGGTCATAGAAGTAATCTCCAATATCCTCAATGCTTGCACCTTTTTCCGAAAATGGCTCCATATCGTTAAGGTATCTTCCCTCATACTCATGAAGGAAGGCTTCCACAAGACGGTCGATACTGTCGATCTCCATATCGGTGGTATCGTTCTCAAAACCGGCATGATCTTTTCTCTCTACATATACTGATATATGAAAGGTGTGACAATGTTCATTTTCTCTGCCACCGAAGCTGTGTGTGGCATTCATATTATATCTGCAAATGTAATAATCCTTCATATCCACAACACTTCCTTGCCTTAACGCAGCTCATTACAAAGCACTCCATGATACTTCTTCTGTCTTCATTCTACTGTTTTTTATCTGTTATTATTATTTCGACCATATAGTACTTCACATTATTTTATTCGTCAATATAATTATGAACAATTCATTAACATTTCACAATTACCATGTTCACATTTATGCATTTTTATGCGCAACTGTTGCGGTAAAAAACAAAACACCCTGTAGAGAATACCCATATACGATCTGTATATGGGTATTCCCCACAGGGTGCCCCATGTTTTACACTAATTTCTTCTCATAGCAGAGAAACGGCTGTTCATACAGATCACACTCCCCCACTATATTAAATTCCAGTTTATTATATGACTTTATCGCCTTGAGGTTATTTTTATTTACAAGAAAATGAATACTCCTGTACCCGTGTTTCTTTAGTTCCTCCATACCTGCCGCAAGCATTTTCACGGCAATACCCCGGTTCTGGCACTCCGGATGTACTGCA
Source organism: Coprococcus sp. (assembly GCA_050872265.1). Classification (GTDB taxonomy): domain Bacteria; phylum Bacillota; class Clostridia; order Lachnospirales; family Lachnospiraceae; genus Coprococcus. The sequence goes on along the minus strand of JBNMGN010000026.1, from coordinate 14,634 downwards.
AGTCTTGACAGTTCTCCTCCGGGAGCAAGCTCCGGTGACCAGCAGCCAAGTGCTTCCACATTATCATCCTTGTCAATGGAAACTGACGCGATTATCCTGCCATCCTTTTCCTTCATTACAAACAGAGCATTTCTTGAAAGATCATAATCTATCTCTCCTGCCCCCGGATAATGTTCATCCCAGGGACAATACTCCCTTCCAAGCTGAAGCTTGTACAGCTTAAGTATCTCATCTCTGTCGTCAGATGTGGCTGCCACTATAATGTTTGTTGTATTTTCTTCCATATTCTTCACATTTTACTCTATTATATTATAAGAGGTGTGCTCTCATGTCCTCATCACTCATATTGATAAGGTATGCAGGAGCTATATCAAACACTGTCTTACAGCCTGTAACGCCCTCGCTGTTAAGTCTGTGGATGGCTCTTGCATACGCTGCAAGGACTGCGCCTGTGAACTCAGGGTTAGAGTCAAGCTTGAGGCTGTACTCTATTACATGCTTATGCTCTCCCTCAAATCCTGTAACACCTGTTCTTATAACTGATCCGCCATGTGGAAGTCCGCTGTGATCTCTGTCCATCTCTTCCTTTGTGATGAAATGTACTGTTGTATCATAATCAGCAAAATAGTTAGGCATTTCTTTGATCTCCTTCTCTATTCTTGCCTTATCAGCACCTTCCTCGGCAACAACATAAGCAACTCTTGTGTGCTTCTGTCTTGTTGTAAGCTCAGGATTTTCTCCGTTTCTTACCTTCTCAACAGCTTCCGGAACAGGAACTGTATACTGTCTTGCGTCAAGAACGCCCTCTATTCTTCTGCAGGCGTCTGAATGTCCCTGGCTTACACCTCTGCCCCAGAAGGTATAATCCTTACCATTGTTAAGGATCGCATTTGCATATAACCTGTTTAATGAGAACATTCCCGGATCCCAGCCTACTGAGATCATTGCTGTCTTGCCGGCTTCCTTTGCTGCCTTGTCAACATTTGCAAAGTGTACAGGAATATTTGCATGGGTGTCAAATGAATCTATGCAGTTAAAGTTCTTGGCGATCTCCGGTGTAAGTGTTGGAAGATCTGTTGCACTTCCTCCGCAGATGACCATTACGTCTATGTCATCCTTATACTTCTCTGCGTCAGAAAGCTTTGCTACCTTAACGCCCTCTGTCTTTATTGTCACGCTTGCAGGATCACGTCTTGTGAACACTGCCACAAGCTCCATATCCTCATTATTCTTCACGGCAGCTTCAACACCTCTGCCTAAATTTCCATAACCGGCTATACCAATTCTTATCATGTCTGTTGTCCTTTCATCATTATATTTTTAAGTATTTATGCCATTATCGTTAAATAATATAAATCATTTGCGGCAAATACTTCTTTTAATAAATATAATAACGAAATTGCCTCTATCTTTCAATAATTAATTTAATATCTTCCACTATCTGCTCCGGAGTAAGATGATTGTCCTTCATGACAGTATCCACGTCATATCTGTCAAGGAACTCCTTCTTTATTCCGTAGTTTCTGGTCTTCATGTCTGAAGCTCCGTAAAATCTTGAGATCTTCTCGCCAAAGCCTCCGTCAAGGATACCATCCTCAAGGGTGATGACCAGATCATGATCCTTATTTAATGATCCAAGAAGCTCTTCATCCACACCTGTTATATAGTATGGGTTGATGAGCGTGGCGTCTATGCCTGTCTGCTCCTTGAGAAGCTCCCTTGTCTTATGACCAAGACCATAGAATGAGCCGAGGCCTATAATGGCGACCTTGCTTCCCTTGTGGGTAACTTCATACTTGTTAAGTATTGAGAAGTCCTTTTCTACCTTCCTGCCGTCGGATACAAATTCACCGCCGGGTACACGGATCGCTACTGGATATTCTGTCTGATCAACACTCCAGTCAAGCATTGCAAGGTATTCTTCCTTTGTTACAGGGGCAAGATACACCAGTCCCGGTATATTGGACATCATTGGAATGTCATATATTCCAAGATGTGTCACGTCGTTCATTCCCCATATGGAAGCTGCAAATGTTATTATGGTGGCAGGATTTCCATTTACACAGAGATCCTGGGATAACTGATCGTAGGTTCTCTGGATAAAGGTGCTGTATACACCGTATACAGGCTTGCCGCCATTTGCAGCGATACCTGACGCCAATGCAACGGCAGTCTCCTCTGCGATACCCACATCCACAAACTGTGCTCCTGCTTCCTTACGCTTGTCCTCGGTAAATCCCATGACTGTAGGTGTAGCGGATGTAATGGTAACCACCGACTTATCCTTCTTCATCTTGTCCATAAGGTAGGCACCTGTAATGCCTGAGTAATCCTCGCCGTCAAATTCATATAATGACTTTCCTGTCTCGATATCAAAGGGTCCACTGTAATGCCACTGCTCCTTATGAGCCTCTGCAGGTGCATAGCCCTTTCCCTTAAGGGTACGGATATGGACAACTACAGGTCTGCTGCTATCCTTAACGGACTGGAATGCAGCTATAAGTGATGGGATATCATTTCCCTTGTCTACATATACATAATCAAGTCCCATAGCCTTAAAGAGATTGCACTCAGCCTTGCCGTCTGTTTCACGGAGCAGCTTAAGGTTGCTATATAAGCCACCATGGTTCTCAGCTATGGACATGTCATTATCATTTACAACAATAATGAGGTTGCCATTTATCTCTGTGGCATAATCAAGGCCTTCAAGTGCCTCACCGCCGCTTAATGATCCATCACCGATTATGGCGATCACATTACCGTTCTCCCCCTTCACATCACGTCCCTTGGCAAGACCACAGGCAAGGCTTATGGATGTTGAGGTGTGTCCGATTATGAAATGGTCATGGTCGCTCTCCTGCGGATTGCTGTAGCCTGACACATCATTATAATGCTCCTCATACAGGTAAGCGTCCTTTCTTCCGGTAAGCATTTTATGTGGGTAGGTCTGATGGGATACATCAAACACCATTTTATCCTTAGGTGAATCAAATACATAATGCAGAGCTATGGTAGCCTCTACCATACCAAAATTCGGTCCGAAGTGACCGCCGTGGATACTTGCTCTCTTTAAAAGTGCACTACGCATTTCCTCTGCAAGACTCACAAGCTCTTCTACTGACAATTTCTTCACATCTTCAGGTCCGTTGATCTTCTCGATATACATATACATAATCCTCCTGATCTTTTTATTATTTAGAGATTTTTCAATGCCCACGTCTGCCATAATGACACATGGACACCCTGTTTTTCTCAATTATAATACCTGAACTTAACTTTAGGTCAAGAGTATTTTTTATATGAACTTTTTATGCTCTCTCCTGTTTGATATTTCTTGCAAAATGCATTGCCAGCACCAGGATCACGCCTATTATACACGCCACAATACTGAAGCTTGAAAATCCCATGTCAGGCTGTGGCTCCTTAAGGGTGGCAGGTCCCTTTACTATGGCATAGAAGGATCCGATCATCATTCCAAGTATGCAGTACAGTGTCTCCACATGAAACTTCTCAAGGCAGAGCTTTATAAGCTTAACAACAGAAACCGCACCTGCTATTACCCCAAGCCCGAAGAAAATAAGGCTTGGTACATAAGAAAGGTCAAGCTTAAGGCATGCCTTTATGGCTGTGATAACGGGAATATATGCTCCGAATATGAGAAGCAGTGTCGAGCCGGATATGCCCGGAAGGAACATGGCTGATATAGCAACCATTCCAATCAAGAAAAGCTTAATGCCAAGACCTATTGAGAAATGTCCCAGATTCATGGAAGCACTTCCTGTCTTACCATTTATATAGCTTATGCCAACCACCAGCAATATACCTGCGATACAGAACAATATGCCCTTAGCTACATTGGAGAAGCTTTCTTTTTCTTCCATTATTATGATAGGAATGGAGCCTGCGATAAATCCGATAAATACAGAGCTTACAATATATATGTGGCTGTCAAAAAGGGAAGAAAGTATAAGTACTGCAAGGATCATGCCTGCTGCCCAGCCCGCGCCAAGTTTAAGCAGGTACAGCAGTGCCGCTTTCCTTTTCTTTCCGGTACCGAACACCACATCATGGACAGATCCTATAAATCTGTCATAAAAGCCCATGATAAATGCTACCGTTCCCCCTGACACTCCCGGCACACTGTCTGCCAGTGCCATGCAAAATCCGTTGATCATATTTCTAATCATAGTAAAACCTCCTGTCTGTTATGGCGGTCACTGTGCTTTATACATGACCGCACATCTTCATGCTTTCATGTTAGCAACACACCTTAAACAAACAGGAGGTTTAATATTAAATAATTTATAAACTTATATGTAATTCCCGGCATTTTTAATCTGCCATCAGACAACCGCCAGAAGTATGGTTCCTGCAATGATAGCAGCAAGGCCTGCCCCTGACTTGAGATTTAATCTCTCCTTAAATACTATCCTTGAAAATACCATTGTTACAAGTATGCTTAATTTGTCTATAGGCACTACCACACTGGCAGGGCCTTCCTTTAATGCCCTGTAGTAACAAAGCCATGAAGCTCCGGTGGCTATACCTGAAAGAACGATGAACAAAAGCTCTCGTTCCTCTATCTTCTTCACCTCTGAACATTTTCCCGTAATAAGCACCATAAACCATGCCATAAGCAACACTACTGTAGTACGGATAGCGGTTCCAAGATTGGAGTCGATATCTTCTATTCCCACCTTGCCAAGTATGGCTGTCACACTGGCAAATACTGCCGACAGCACTGCATATATAAGCCATCCTCTGCTGTCCTTGTCTCTGTCTGCCTCTGTGGGTGCTTTTCTGTCTATCATCATAAGAGTACCCAGGGCAATAAGTATAACGGAAATTATCTTAACAGGGCTTAAACCTTCCCCCAGAAATATCAGTGCCAGAAGTATGGTAAGCACCGTACTTGATTTGTCTATAGGCACTACCTTGTTGATATCGCCCTTCTGCAATGCCCTGAAATAGCAAAGCCATGAGGCTCCCGTTGCCAGTCCCGACAGCACAAGAAACACCAGTGTTTTTGTGCTGATGTTACCTATCTGATTTCCGCTTCCAACTATAAGTACCATTATCCAGGAAAATGCCAGCACCACTATAGTTCTGACTGCTGTTGCCACATTGGAGTCCGTCTTCTTTATTCCGATCTTCGCCAGGATAGATGTTATTCCTGCAAAGAAAGATGAACCCACCGCATATAAGATCCACATAATCATTCCTCTTTTTACATCATGCCGGACAGATCAGTTCCCGGCAGACTTATATTATCCTACACAATATTAGTCTTTTTTTTGGGAATTTTCAACCTGTCATATATATGTTGTATGCCCTTACTCATACATATGCTGCATACCCTTACTTATATATGAGTTGCATGTGCTTACTGGAATTTGTATATCTTCTTAGCGATCCTGTAGCCTCCGATGGTTATCTTCTTTCCAAGATGTCCCGGCAGATTGGTAAATCCACTGAGCTTTGTATATCTGAGCCTGTAATACAGTGCCCTGTGCTCCTGCTTCATATCTGCCCACAGGGCATGAAATCTCCCCAGTGCCAGTGCGTCCCCCGCCAGAAGAAGATGTATTGAAGAAATAGCCATCATGATAGATACGTTTCTGCACATGTACTCCGCAAGCTTCGGACTAAATTCCTTAACCTTATTCAGGTCAACACACTCAGCCACGATCTTGGTCACTCTGATCTGCTGCTCTATCCTGGAGATCATCACCTGTTCATTTACAGACTGATCAGGTCTGCCCAGATAATACTGATATAACGGCATATCCATGTAGTAAAGCTTCTTCGCATATGGAAGCGGATAATATGCAAATATATTATCCACATAAAATGTATGCTCCGGAAGCACCACTCCGCACTCCTTTAACATCTCAGTCCTGTAAACCAGTGCATGCATTATAAGGTACTGGGACGGCTTAAAGAACTTAATATCATTCCAGCCGCACATCTTCTCAACAGGGAATACATTTCTGTAGTTTATGGTCTTTGTCTTGCCCTCATCAAGATGATTGTATGTATAATTGCAAATGATCAGATCCGGTTCATCTGCTTTTTCCTGAAAACCTCCGATGGTATCAAGAAGCTTCATATAAGAGTCTTCATCAAGCCAGTCATCAGAATCCACCACCTTGAAATATTTGCCTGTGGCTGCGGCAAGACCTGCATTTACCCCTGATCCATGTCCTCCGTTTTCCTTATGTATAACCTTAACAATATCCGGATATCTGTCATGGTAGCTGTCAGCGATAGCTCCTGTATTATCTGTGGACCCATCATCCACAACCACAACCTCCACATCCTTTCCGCAAGGCACCAGGGAATCAAGGCACCTGTCAAGATACTGTTCTGAATTATAGCTTGGAACTGCTATGGTAAGTTTTTTTCCTGTGTACATAAAAAAGACCTCCTGTCTGTTATATCAATTTATTTCCATGTAACTTTCTTATCTACATTCATGTTACAAAAATTGATTAAATAAACACGAGGTCTTTTCCTAAATATTTTGTAAATTTTTCCTAAAGGATAAAACCGAAATTACAGATTGAGTCTGTAACCGGCTCCCCATACTGTCTCTATGATCTGCGGGTTCTTCGGATCATCTTCGATCTTTTCTCTTATGCGGTTCACATGCACCATGACTGTGGCACTGTCTCCTACATAATCATATCCCCATATCTTCTCAAAAAGCTGCTCCTTGGAGAATACTATATTGGGATTTGAGGCAAGGAATTTCAACAATTCAAACTCGCGGTTAGGGAATTTTATCTCCTTATCTCCCTTATACACCTTCCAACTGTTTGTAAGTATCCTGAGGTTACCTATACAGATCTCGTCCGGATCCGCATTTGCCTTTCCTGCAAATTTATTCTTCATGCGTTCATACTGACGCAGGTTGGCATTTACCCTTGCCACAAGCTCCGCCGGATCAAAGGGCTTTGATATATAATCATCTGCACCTATACCAAGGCCTCTTATCTTGTCAACGGATTCTGTTCTTGCTGTAACCATTATGATAGGCACATCCACCTGATCTCTTATTTCCTTGCATATATCATAACCGCTCTTTCCCGGCAGCATAAGATCAAGAAGTATAAGGCTGAAATCTCCCTTCTTTACAACCTCTGCCACCTTCTCGCCATCAGATACAACCTCTGTGGCAAATCCTGCCGACTGGAGATATGCCTCCTCTATCATGCTTATATCTTCATCATCCTCAACTATAAGTATCATTTTATCCTCATTCATGCCCTTACTCTCCTTTTACCACCGGAAGCTTCAGATACACGGCAAAGCCACTGTCATTTTCAGCTCTGACAGTGCCACCCATTGCTTCTACCAGATACTTCACTATATAAAGTCCAAGACCATTTCCCTCTTTCTTATTCCTGGACTCGTCACATCTGCAGAACTCTTCAAATACAGCCTCAAGCTTATCCTCAGGCACGCCACAGCCATTATCCCTGACGCATATATTCACATAATCGCCCTCTGTCCTTACCCGGATATTTATCTTAAGCTCATCTGTTTCTGCGTACTTCTCGCTGTTTTCTATAAGATTGTCAAATATCCTATGAAGCTGTTCCGGATCCACATTCACCTTATTGTACAGCTCCTCCATATCCGTGGACAGCTCTATTCCCTTCTCATCAACAACCATTTTCTTACATTCAACATAGTTGCTTATAAATGTGCAAAGGTCAAGCTCCTGCATATGAAGGGGCATATTTCCGGTCTCAAGCTTTGACACATAGAACAACTGCCTGAGCAGACTGTCCATATCACCGGTCCTTCTGTAGGCAGTCTCAAGGAAACATGTCCGCTGCTCATCCGTCTTGGCTATTCCGTCTATAAGTCCCTTTATGGTTCCCCTTACGGCAGTAAGAGGCGTCCTCAGATCGTGGGATATACCGGCGATCATCTCCGTTCTTGCCTGCTCGTATTTCCTGTTTTTTTCCTGTTCCAAAAGTATATGCTGCTGCATGTCGTTAAAGGTATCGCAGATCTCCTCAAATTCCTGATCCCCTTCATAGTCAATGGAAACTGTCAGGTCATTATCCTTTATACGCTTTACCCCTCGTTCAAGCTCATTAAGGGGCTGCATGATATGCTTTGTAAGAGTCCTGGTAAAGAACATACTCACCACCACAAGGGCTGCGATACACAGTACAATATCAAGTGCAATAAGAAAATAAAAGGATTGCTGATGTATCGTCCACTCCTTAAGCATTCTCTCAACCGTTACAGCGTCCGCCATGGTTTCTATACGGGATTTCCAGTCCTTCTCTATGACTTCCCAATATATCTTAGCGATACCCAGATTCACAAATACTATGGACACAAGAGTCACAAGGATTATAAATGCATTTGTTATAAGTATCCTTCTTTTTACTGTTCCCTTCTTCATATGACATCACCACCTGATAGTATCTTAGCTTTAAGAGTTTAATTTGCAGTAGGTTAAATATAAACATTTCCTAAACTTATAAATAGATAATACTACAGATACCGTAATATAAAAAGTCCATATACTGTCATGTGCTACATAACTTTATTTTCAAGGACGCCTATGCCCTCTATCTCACATCTTACAGCATCTCCCGGCTTAAGGAATACCGGCGGATTCATACCCATGGCAACGCCTCCCGGAGTTCCTGTGGCAATAACTGTACCTGCCACTTCCACAGCAACTGTCCGGGTACCATTTTCCTCTATTGTATATAATCGCATTTTATTATCCTCTTTCTTTATCATCAGACCATTTAAAATTTTCCTGTCTTAGTTTAATTATCAAACGCAGCATTTGCCATCACAGTTTTAATGTGGCAAGTGCCGCCTTTATGCTAAGTCTCTTCATTGCCTCCGTATCTACCGCCGAACTTTTGTTATCATCCATCTGCAAATGGGCATAGTTGTCAAGTATTCCTATTGCCACATAAAGTCGCTCTTTCAGATCCGGAAGCTTCTTAAGCGCTTCGGGGCATTTCTCCATAAGGCTTACCACCGCTTCATCCATTATCCTGTCATATAACGCCCTTACATCCTCATCAATATGCCTGAGGCTCTCCAGCTCTTCATGTATTCCGTAATACTTTTTGTGAAGCACATAGAACTGATCCAGGGCGTAGGCAAGCATTTCTTCCATGTCCTTAAACCGGAAAAGCCGGCTTTCCTCTGTACCTGAAAATGTCCTTATATTTGCAAAGCAATACTCAATGGCTGCAAGGAGCATTTCCTTTTTATTCTTGAAATATCTGTAAGCACATCCTGTTGATACACCACATACCCTGGCAATATCATCCGCAGTCACGTTGTGGTAGCCCTTCTCCGCCACCTGCTCTATGGTTGCCATTATCAACTTCTGCCGGGTCTCAACAGCTTTCTTTCGTATCGGGGTCTTATTCTCCATATTTAACTTAGCACAATCCTTTTTCATATATTTGTCTTACATTTTTCTCCATATATTTGACAAGCATAAGCTTTTACTCCATGAACTCGTAGATCACGTTAAGAACCTTTCCCTTCCATTCATTTTCCCCGAACAGCCACTGCTCATGCTGCATGTCAAACTCTCTTATGTCAGGGTCATGGAAATATTTTCTGTAGCGTTTCTCATAACGCTCACCCATCTTTTTTGCATATATAAAATGGGTTCTGGTTCCGGGAACATTTATGTCCTCGTTCAGGCAGGTGATAAGATCTGTATAATATTCATTTAATATGGACTCCGGCTTAAAGCTCGCAAAGCACTTCATAAATCTTTCTGCAGTCTCTTCACTCATTCCGAAGCCGTCTGTTATGACCTTTCTCATCATCCTGCCTTTTCCCTTGGCTGCACCGGATATAATAGGATACATGATCTTTGTCTGAAGCTTTCCTACAAATTTTCCACCCTGATCAAGGTCCGAACTGCCAAATATTCCATGGTCTATATGTACTTTCTCCCTCTGGATCAACTGTCCCACAAAGCTTCCTCCAAGGGATGATCCCAGTGCTCCGTCAACTCTCCCTCCGTGTTTCTTTATGATATAATCCTCAATCTTTTCTGTTATGGTGATCATATCGGGAAAGATCAGGTCTGATCCGTCAAAGCCATCATAATTCACACATATCAAGTGATATCTCTGTCCCAGCTCGTCTAATACCGAGTCAAAATTTGTCTCATAATTGCAGCAGGTTCCCGGAAGTAAAAGTAATGTTTTTCCCTGTTCCAAACCCATTTCATCAAAAACCATAATAGCCTCCTTGTGGTATTCTGCACATCCTGTAAGTTCATGGCGTGCTATATTGTTTTTATTTCACGCGTATTCGTTTCTCATGGAGAAACTCATATAATACGTTTACCAGGCTTAAACCTAATACTTATTGTAAAACTGAGATATGTCTCACTTTTTATAAAAGAATACACCTGTAAAGGTTACCGGTCAAGAGGAATATCAATAAATATTTTCAGGAAAAATCATCATTACAGAAAATAAAAGATGGCACACAGGTTGCTTTTATACAACATACATGCCATCTTTCAAATGAGCTAATTAATTTACACTCAACTAACTTATTCAGTACTTATTTTCAATTAGTAATTCTCTTCGCGAACCTCGAAGTAGCTCTGAGGATGGTTACATACAGGGCATACCTCCGGAGCCTTTGTTCCAACTACGATATGACCGCAGTTACGGCATTCCCATACCTTAACCTCACTCTTCTCAAATACCTGTGCTGTCTCAATATTCTTAAGAAGTGCACGATATCTCTCCTCATGGTGCTTCTCGATCTCGCCTACAGCTCTGAACTTAGCAGCAAGCTCTGGGAAGCCCTCTTCCTCAGCAGTCTTGGCAAATCCCTCATACATGTCTGTCCACTCATAGTTCTCGCCCTCTGCTGCAGCGGCAAGATTAGCCTTTGTATCACCAATTCCTGCAAGCTCCTTAAACCACATCTTTGCATGCTCCTTCTCATTATCTGCTGTCTTAAGGAACAATGCTGACATCTGCTCATAGCCCTCTTTCTTGGCTACAGAAGCGAAATATGTGTATTTATTTCTTGCCTGTGATTCTCCTGCAAATGCCTCCTGTAAATTCTTCTCTGTCTGTGTACCTGCATACTTATTTGTTGCCATAATTTTTTCCTCCGTATCTTTATTAACATTATTGATCTTAACAATCTTCTCAAAAACCGACGCCGGCTGCTTGCACAACGGACATATAAAGTCCTCCGGCAGTTCCTCTCCAACATACTCATATCCGCAAACAGTACATCTCCATACGGTCTGCCCCTCTTCTGTAACTCCCACAGCCTTAGGCTTTGGCTTGATGTTGTCCAGATAATATTTATATGTCATGGAGGTTATATCATTCAGTACCTTCATCTCTGTTATCTCACCAATAAACATTGTATGAGATCCCAGATTCTCGGTTTTTATAACCTTCACTGAAATATATGAATTAGTCCCCTCAGTGATATAGTACAGACCATTTTCACCGGCTGCGTACTCACTGTAATCTGCAAATTTATCTGTAGTTCTTCCCGACTGAAATCCAAACCGCTCAAACAACTTAAGGGTTGCTCTCGCATTTACCACTGACACATTAAACTCTCCGGTCTTAAGTATCATGTCATGGGTAAGATTATTCTTATTAACACTTATACTTAACTTAGCCGGCGACGAAGCCACCTGCACGGCAGTATCTATTATACAACCATTGTGCCTGTCTCCCTCTCTGGCAGTCAGCACGTAAAGTCCATAGGTCAGGTTATGCATTGCATTACTAGCCATCTACACTTCCCCCCTTTCCAAATAATTATACCGCAAAAAATATTTATTATACTTTTTTTATCAAGCAAATGATTTTGTAAATCATTTTATGTCCCGCTTATCAAGAACTATTCTCGATAAGAATATATTAAAATATATAAGAACATTTGTCAAGGGGAAATTCAGCTTTCATTATCAGCATAACCAGTACATGATCAACACATGATATCCCGTCTGTAACTGCTGTGCTGCATGTGTATTTTCAATTTGCTTTTAATCAGGAATAACCTCGATATACACCTGATCGTACTTGTGTTTCAGCTCCTGCTTTATCTCGTCCCTTACCTTATGCAGGATACTGATATGTATCACGTCTGTTTTGTTGCCTATATAAACCTCAACCCACAGCTTGCGTCCGGTCTGGATAACGTCAAGGAAGGTGACTTCATAGGGATAATCCTGCATATGCTTGTCAACAATGCTTCGTATCTGACTTAAGACCTCCTCTTCCGGAGCAAAAAGTATAAGGTTTTTGATACTTTGGAATATTACTATCACCGGCTCCCTGATCAGGAGTATAGCCATAACCACTGCAACTGCCGGGTCAATGTATGGAGCAAGGAAGCTGAATTTTGTCTTAAGTAACATTACCTGAACTGCAAATGCTACTGCAACTCCCATACTGCTTACTATATCAAGCTTCCACATATAAAGCTCAGCCTTGATGGTTGTGGATTCATATTTCTTGCTGTAATGATTAAGTATCAGATACATGCCAACACAGCCAAGACATACCATCAACTCAAATATAGCGATACTTCCTGCGTCCACATCATGTCCTCCATGGAGCAGCAGCTTTATATTCTCGATCATAAGATTACAGGTAAGTGCCAGCAATACGCTGTACTTCACCAGAAGAAACAACGACTCTACCTGGGCATATCCGTAAGGGTGTTTCTCCGTAACAGGCTTATAAAGCAGCGGCACCAGCACCATAAATGGTCCGATCATAACCAGATCCGCTACGTCAAACAGACAATCTGTCCATATGGAATGGGAATGGCTGAAGGCTGCCATAACGCCCTCCGCCAGAATGAACATAACGCTTCCAAGAAATGATAACTGCAATATCCTCTTCTCAATACTTAGTTTATCTTTTTTTGTTTTCATATTCTTTTGTTCTCCTTCTTGCCAACACTATACCATAAAAATCCCGTCCGGCATACACCAAACGGGATTTATAAGTTATATTCTTTTGTTGGATAAGCAGTAGAATTTCTGCTTCTGATACTTCTATTCCAGTATGCCCTTTGCAAGCTTCTGCTGTTCATCTGTTGGAGGATCGATTCCCTCAAGCTTATATGGGATACCAAGTCTCTCCCACTCGGTAATTCCAAGCTTATGGTATGGGAGCACCTCAACCTTATCAACTGTCTTAAGGGTATCTATGAACTCCTTTGTCTTTCTGAGATCAGCCTCATCGGTTGTGACAGTTGGAACAAGAACGTGTCTGATCCACATATGCTTGCCATTGTCCGACAGATACTTAGCAAGATCAAGGATATTGCTGTTTGAAAATCCTGTAAGTTCTCTGTGCTTATCATCATTTATCTGCTTTATATCCAGAAGGAACAGATCTGTAAGGCTCATCAATTCATTAAACTTGGAGAAGAAAGGCTCTTCCCTTGTAAATGGGTTACCTGCGGTATCTATAGTTGTATGGATACCCTGTGCCTTAGCCAGCTTGAAGAATTCAATAAGGAAATCCATCTGAAGCAGTGCTTCTCCACCACTTACTGTTATTCCTCCGCCATTCTTCCAGTATGGCTTATAACGAAGTGCCTGCTTCAACAGATCCTCAGGTGTCCTTGCCTCAACCTTGACGCCCTTGTCCTTAAGCAGCTTGGTATTCTCTTCTATCTTCTTTGTAAGCTCTGCTTTTTCCTCATCACTTATATCATCTGAGTAGAGCCTGCTATAATCTGTCACAAGATTCCATGTCTCTGGGTTGTGGCAATATTTACATCTCATCTTGCAGCCCTGCAAAAAGACTACAAATCTTATACCCGGACCATCTACTGCTCCAAAGCTCTCTGTGGAATGGACATATCCTAAAACCTGTTTATTTTCAGACATTTTTCACCTCTAAGTTCTTTCTATATCAAATGTTCAATAATTTTCTAATTTAATCTTCGGATTGATCTTTCTCTTAGTATTTCAATTAATCATATTATAATTCACATCAGGTAAATTATCATTAAATATTTTCGTTAACAGGAACGTGCACCTTATTTTAAAAAAGTCCCGGAGAGGTTATCCCCGGGACCATGGTTTTTGTTATATCTGACAAATCATCTATAACTTCACTGAAAATCCAGTTTTCACTAAGAATTAAAGTGAGTCATGGAATGTTCTGTTGATAACGTCGAGCTGCTGCTCACGTGTAAGTGATATGAACTTAACAGCATATCCTGATACACGGATTGTGAAGTTAGCGTACTCTGGCTTATCTGGGTTCTCCATTGCATCAAGGAGCTTATCCTTACCGAATACGTTTACATTAAGGTGATGAGCACCCTGATCGAAGTATCCGTCCATTGCGCTTACAAGCTTAGTAGCTCTCTCTTCCTCATCATGTCCAAGTGCTGATGGGTTCATTGTCTGAGTATTTGAAATACCATCAAGTGACCACTCATAAGGAATCTTAGCAACAGAGTTAAGTGAAGCAAGAAGTCCTGATGTCTCAGCGCCGTAGCTTGGGTTAGCACCTGGTGCAAATGGTGTCCAAGCACGTCTTCCATCTGGAAGGTTACCTGTGAACTTACCATAAACTACGTTAGATGTGATTGTAAGGATAGATG
>JBNMGN010000030.1:0-5951 GCA_050872265.1 Coprococcus sp. | reverse complement strand
GTCTTGATAGCTGCAAGGTATCCGAAGTATAACCACTGAACAGCTTCCTTAGCGTTTGAAGCTGGCTTTGAAATGTCATAGCCATATGACTGAGCCATAACCTTCATCTCCTGGAGACGCTTGATCTGCTCTGAAAGCTCTTCTCTCTGACGGATAACATCATCATACATGTTGCCATCGCCACAGTTAGCCTTATCTTCCTGCTTCCATGCAATAAGCTGATCAATACCATAAAGAGCAACTCTTCTGTAGTCACCTACGATACGTCCACGACCATATGTGTCAGGAAGACCTGTTACGATATGTGTATGACGAGCTGCCATCATCTCTGGTGTATATGCATCAAATACTGCCTGGTTATGTGTCTTGTGATACTCTGTGAAGATCTTGTGGAAGTTCTCGTTTGGTGTATATCCATACATCTGAAGTGCTTCCTCAGCCATCTTGATACCACCATAAGGCATAAATGCTCTCTTAAGTGGCTCATCTGTCTGAAGACCTACAACCTGCTCAAGATCCTTTGTCTCTGGATCAATGTAACCTGGGCCGTAAGCTGTGATGCTTGATACAACATCAGCATCCTCCTTTAAAACTCCACCGTTATCTCTCTCAGCCTTCTGAAGAGCCTGAAGCTTATCCCAAAGCTTGTTAGTAGCATCTGTTGGTCCTTCAAGGAAACTCTCGTCTCCGTTGTACTGTGTGTAGTTGTTCTGGATGAAGTCTCTTACATTACACTCTTCCTTCCAGAGTCTACCTGTGAATGATTCCCATTCCTGGTTCTGTAACATGATAAAATTTCTCCTTTCAGTATTTTAATATGTGAAAATGCCACACACTATTTACTTATTATACAAAATTTTTGTTGATAATTCAATAATGCTTTCACATTCCTTGCTTTTCGTTTGTAAGTATATTATACTTTCCTTGTATATTCGGTTGTTATAACCACGGAATAGCAATTTAGCAAACTTTTTTTCAAAATTTATCAAAAAATACACATTCGATATATTGTGCCTCATTTGCATATAAATCCTTATACGGACACAATATACAGTAATCGGGAAATAAGTATATGTAATCGGAGGAGAGCTGCATTATGAAACTTAAGATACCAAAATATGAAATGGCGGATGTCCTTAACATGATGGCATTTACAGGCATATCCGGGGAAGACATAAAGACCATGAAGGAGCTGGGGATCCTCCGGGAGCACTATTACAGATCAAACTCTACCATATTCAAGGCAGGTGAGATCACTGAGGAGCTTGGTATCGTCATCAAGGGACGTGTACTGGTTGAAAATGTTGACTACTGGGGATCCAAGAGTGTTCTGAGCTCTGCCCTTCCGGGAAAAGTCTTCGGGGAAACCTATGCCCTGTCCGGTCATAAGCTTATGATCGACGCCAGAGCCACAGAGCCTACCATCGTGTTCCTGCTAAACGCCCAGCACATTATGTCGGGAAAATACAACAGCTATCCATGGCACCTGCAAATGCTTAAAAATCTCCTGCTGCTTTCATCCAGAAGAAGCCTTACCCTGTCCCTTCATATCTTCTATATAAAGCCAAAGAAGATCAGGGAGCGTGTAAGCTATTATTTGTCCGGTCTTGCCAGCTCCATGGGTACTACGGAATTCGACATTCCATTTAACCGGGAACAGTTCGCCGATTACCTGAATGTTGACAGAACTGCCCTGTCAAAGGAACTGTCAAACATGCAGAATGAAGGTCTGATCGAGTTTAAGAAAAATCATTTCAAGCTGCTGGAGCTTGACCATGAAGAACTGACGTAAAAAAGTCTGAAGCTCCTAAAACTAATTAATAAATAAATGCCAAAACAAATAACTATATATGGTTACAAACAAGTAAATATATGGAAATAACAAAATAAATATATGGAAATAACAAAATAAATATATGTAAAAACAACAAAAAGCTGACTACATGTACATGTCCGTTCTGCGGAGATCAGTGTAAGGCTTTTTCCGACGTATTTTCTTTATTTGCCCAAGATCAATGTCAGCATACAAGAGCTGCTCCCTGTCGTCTGCCTTTGCAAGCACTTCGCCATTTGCCCCCACAAGTATTGACTCTCCTGAGAAATACATATCTCCCTCACAGCCCACTCTGTTACACATGGCAATGGCAACACTGCTCTGGAATGCCTGCACCCGCAGCTCCCACTCAAACATTTCTGAAGGTTCAGCCTTGGTATTAACCGTTGGGATAAGTATAAGATCCGCACCCATAAGGGCTTCTGTCCTGATACTTTCCGGATAATGCCTGTCAAAACACACAACGATCCCAATATCACCAAATACTGTATGAAACACCTTAAAGCCGTCATCAGACGGAGTATAATAATCCTGTTCGTAAAACTGCTTTGCCTGGGCGACATGCACCATCTTCTGTATGCCCTGTATGTCTCCATTTGCAGCAATGAAAATACTGGTATCATATGCCCTGCCGTTTTCCTCAAGATAGATGTTTGGAACGGCAATAATCTTATTCTTCCTGCATGCCTCCCGGAAGGAAATAACCTCCGGGGAGTCTATACCCAGCAGATATTTTCTCACGTCCTGCTTCTCATATTGCGGAAAGAACTCCGTCAACTGGACTTCGGGAAACAGGATCAGATCAGCATGCTCTTCTGCCGCCTTACCAATAAGCTCTATGCTCTTATTAAGATTCGCTTCCATATTTCCTTCATTTTTCATCTGAGCTAAAGCAATACGCATATCAATCCTCACTCCCGCTACAATACATTAACTGTCATCTCTTACACCCGACAAAGGTAAATAAATTTATATCCAATAATTTAGATATTTAATAATTCCAAAATTCAATAATTCCAAAATTCAATAATTCATTTTAATATACTTCATTGGTTTTAAAAACATTTATCAATGATATCCTTATCCAGACCTTTTCTTCCTGTTATTGCTCCTACTGCAAAGTAAAGTATGGCACCCACCAGCATTCCCCATACCACTGCATTTATCCCGGCAACATCAATAAAATATGTTCCAAAAATGTAGGTAGCGACCGCTCCTACGCTGCTGCATACTGCCGCCTGTTTTGTGCCCTTTTTCCAGAACAGGCCACCTACCAAGGGCCAGAAGAAAGTACATTCAAGACCACCAAAGGCGAACATATTGAGCATAAATATAATATCCGGTGGATTTATGGTCAGAAGCACTACTATTACACCTAGAACCATTGTAAGTATCGTACTTACAAGCTTAACATTTTTCTCATAGCTCTCATTCTTTACCGGATCATCCTTAACCACATATGTCTTCCACAGATCTTTTACAATGGCTGCTGTGGCAAGTATCAGGAGGGAGTCTGCCGTGGACATTACCGCTGCCATTGGTGCTGCAAGAAAGATTGCCGCAATTCCTGATGGCATGATCTTCTGAACAATATATGGAATAAAATAATCTGATGTTGGAAGGTTATCCGTATCAACCAGTGCTCCTGCCCAGGTTCCTGCAAGGTGCATACCAACAATAACAAAACTGCAGGTCAGCACTCCGATCCACATTGCCTTATGCATGCTCTTTGTATCCTTAAATCCCATGGCACGCACCGCCGTCTGTGGCAATCCCAATGCTCCAAATCCTACTAATATCCAATAGCTTAGCAGTCCTCCCGGTGTGTATTTTGAGAAAATATCGTTATATACCCCCGGCAGATTTACAGCCAGTCCGTTGTCAATAGACTCAAGACCTCCGCCGGTCTTAAGCACATAAAATATAAACAGGAAGGTTCCAAGGCACATTACAATACCCTGGATCGTATCGGTGATAACTACCGCACTAAAGCCTCCGATGGCTGTATACAGGATAACTACTGTTCCGAAGATCAGCAATGAGGACACATGGTTCAAGCCTGTTATTGACGAGATAAGAGTTGCACCACCTGTAAACTGGCTGATCATCTGTGCAATGAAAAATACAACCAGCCCGATACTTGTAATTATCACAAGTGCGTCACTTTTGTATCTTGCCTTGAAATATCCAACTACAGTTACCGCCCCTACTCTACGGGAAACCAAAGCAAGCTTATTTCCCAACACTCCAAGCACAAGAAATGTGATTGGCACCTGGATTGCCGCGATCCATGCCTGGGCATATCCATAGGTAAGTCCGGCTGCTCCCGGTCCTGAAATAAAAGAGCTGGCAGATGTGTATGTTGCCATGATCGTCATGGCAAGAACAATGCCGTTCATATTTCTTCCGCCGATGAAATATTTTTTCTCTGATGATGTATTCAAATTCTTTTCTGTTTTCCTGCTGTATACAATGCCCACTATGACATTGAATAATAGGTAGCCGAGAAAAACCGAAAGGATTATGATCTGGTTACTGTTCATCTATATTCTCCTCCTTATCATGGTAAGTAATAGCCAACTCCCCACTTTGTGGGTTCTCTTCTATTACATTTCGTCAGAGCGATTTATATTTATGAACTTCGTTCATAAGTGCTCCTCCTCATACGAAAAGTCTATGAATACAAATTTAAGCAGCCAAAAGACTCCGATTATTGCAAGTATTATTGTTCCGAATACTGAAACCACAAACCACGCAGGCATATGGAATATTGTCCACCCGGTGGAATTAAGCAGAAATGCTGTCAGCACATGCCATAAAAAACAGATAAACACCACCAGCAGTGTTGCTTTTATTTCCTTCAAGCACTGCTTATGCTTCTCTTCCTTTGATAATTCTTTCATTATTTTCCCGTCACTCCTTTGAACATCAGCCCATTTAAAATTTGCCTTCGGCAAAGGGCTGACGCTACATGTCAAGTTTTCATATAAAACTTGACACAATCTCTTTATTGGCACGCCTCCCGAAGTAATGGCGTGCTTTCTTTTTTATGTGTCATTTGACTCTTTTTCGTTGAAATAAATTTCATTTTACAAACCGTCATAATTCCTGACTTATTTTTATTTTTTTGTAATTCAGGTCACGCTTTTCTCTGGACTTTTTTGACTTGTTTTTATTTTTTTGTGTTTCAGGTCATACTTTTCTCCGGACTTTCTTGACTTGTTTTTATTTTCTTGTATTTCAAGTCATATTTTTCTCCGATTTTTCTTGACCTATTTTGCTATATTTATATTATAAGTCACTTTTCTCTCAAAGTTTCCTTGACTTGTTTCTCTATTTCTATTATTCAAGTCATTTTATCCTTACAGCAGTCTCCCGCCATCCGAAACACAATAGGTATCAATCAAACAGGCAATTAATTTCTAATAACCAATGCCCCATAAGTAATGCCAAATAATCTGTATCATGCAATAAGTCCATCTCAAATACAATGATAACATTATAGTAAATGTCAATGTAAAAAATCAATGAATTTTCACCACATTTTTATTTAGCATGTTACACTTGACTCATTGCCATAACATCGAGCAGCAAACATTGAAATTGTCTGTTTGGTATTGCCACCTCATATTAAGGGTGGTGCCCCCTCGTTTACACTCGGCGGCAAGGGTTGCTGCAACGTAGCGATGTCATAGACATCCTTACATGACAATCAAGAAAAAATGCCCACAGAACCGAAATTCTGTGAGCATCTATATTGTTTCATGCTATATTCTTATATCGCTATAGCCCTCAATCCCGCATAAATACAGGCTTTTTCAATGACTATTTGTTTGCAATAGCAGCCTGAGCAGCAGCAAGTCTAGCGATTGGTACACGGAATGGTGAACATGATACATAATCAAGACCAATCTTGTGGCAGAACTCAACTGATGAAGGATCTCCACCGTGCTCACCACAGATACCAATGTGAAGGTTTGGATTAACTGGCTTACCAAGCTTAACAGCTGTATCCATAAGCTTACCAACACCTGTCTGATCAAGCTTAGCAAATGGATCGTTCTCGAAGATCTTAGCGTCATAGTAAGCATTTAAGAACTTACCAGCATCATCTCTT
>JBNMGN010000028.1:0-9560 GCA_050872265.1 Coprococcus sp. | reverse complement strand
GATAAACTTGACGTCTTGGAATGCTTTGAGGATGCAAATCATTCGCTAAGAATTGGTGAAATGCTTGTCAAGCAGGCTGAGATTTATGAAGCACTCGGAGTTGAGGCACCAACCTCGTCATGTTAATCCGAGAATCCAGGGTATATAGTACAAAAATTTATACCGATGATATGATTGAGTTGCTGAGTAATATGGAACAGATATATAGTGAAATAGAAGGTGCTGCGGATATTACTTTAGGTTCTCCGTTTTCTAAAATAGATGATTGTGCAAAAGAAAATGAATTTACGATTAAGATATTACTTCCATTGTTTCGTAAGTTGGGATTTGCGAATGTAAAATATAATCATGGAAACAAGGAATTTGGAAAAGATATTACATTTGCACGCAGAACAGAATTTGATGATTATGAGTATTATGGAGTGCAGGTAAAGTAATGTGAACAATTTATTTTATACACTTGTTGAAATATTCGATTCCATCGTAGAACCTGATGAGATAAGTGAATTTGGATATGACTATTTTAAAATGAAGAGTGTATTTTATTATATGTTTAAAGGGAAAGCAGACGCATTGCAAATCTTGATGTTCAAATATAAGTAAGGAAAAATCAACAGAAAAGATAGACGGTGCTGTGGCAACGATTATGGCACTGGACAGAGCAATCCGATGTGGCAATGTCAATACGGAGTCTGTATACGAAAGGTATTTTGTTTATATGATTTCAGAATATTTCCCCTTAAAAGTGGAATATTATTAAGGGGACTTTCCCTCAAACTATTGGTCTTTCCCTTAATTCATGGTATAATTTAAGGGAAATACATGGAGGTGAGGTTATGAGAACTTTCAACTATTCTGAAATCAAGAACCAAAAATGGGATTCAGACATTCTTGGTCTCATTGCAGCGATATATAAAGAAGTCGGGAAACAGGAGATGTACTTGAAACAACGCCCAGAGGAATTGGAGAAACTGGTGGAGATCGCAAAGGTGCAAAGTACCGAGGCGTCCAATGCCATTGAAGGTATTGTCACGACCAGCACCCGTATCCGTCAGTTGGTGGAAGAAAAAACAACGCCAAAGAACCGTGATGAGCAGGAAATCGCCGGTTATCGTGATGTTCTGAATATCATCCACGAGAGTTTCGATGCCATTCCCATCACACAGAACTATATCCTGCAACTGCACAAGATTTTGTACAGTCATATCAACAACCCCATGGCAGGCAGAACTAAGAGTGTGCAGAATTATATCAGTGCAACCTACCCAGATGGTCATGTGGAGACTTTGTTTACTCCGCTTGCCCCTTATGAAACCCCGAAGGCGTTGGACAGGATATGTGAGGAATACAATCGTGTCATTGGCAACATGGAAGTCGAGCCACTGATTGCTATCCCCGTATTCATTCACGATTTTCTGTGTATCCACCCCTTTAACGATGGCAATGGCAGAATGAGCCGATTACTCACAACTCTGTTGCTTTACAGAAATGGTTTCTATGTGGGTAAATATATCTCCCTGGAAGCAAAAATCGCCAAAAACAAAGACCTTTATTACGATGCGCTCAGTCAGGCACAGACCGGCTGGCACGATGGAACGGAGGATGTTATTCCGTTCATCAAATATCTGCTTGGAACCATTCTTGCAACCTATAAGGATTTTGAAGACCGATTTGCATTGGTTGAAACAAAATTGCCCGCATTGGAAACAGTAAGGCTGGCTACCATGAATAAGATTGGTCGATTCACCAAGCAGGATATTCGGGAACTCTGTCCGGCTCTGAGCGTGAGTTCCATTGAGGGTGCGCTTCGTAAAATGGTAGCATCCGGTGAAATCAAAAGAGAGGGTTTAGGGAAGAACATTTGCTATTACAGGCTGAAGTGATTCCATCAACCAATTCCTTGTTCTCTTAAAATGACACTTAATTTAAGGGAACGTCATATACTATTTCCTACAACGGCAGAGGAAATCCCAATGCAAATAAGATGTCACGTAGTCAGGTAGTGGATCTGAAGGATGTTACAGGAAGTGGATTTATAAGAATGGTCAATATAGGTTATGCCATTCTCGCCTGGGCTCTAGTGATTATTTCAATATTTTTGATTATGCTGTTGTATGATACAGAAGAGGGGTTAGCTGTTGTTGGGGGACTCGTTGCGTTGTCTGTTATATTGTTCTTAATATACAAATATTATGATAATAAACTTTCTCTGATATCTATCCAATATGCAGGTGGTGAAATAGCATTTGACATACGATGGTTTTCCGGACAGGAGATCAATAATTTTCATCAGCAGCTTCGCCTTGCAAAGGATAAGGCTGTAGAAAATTATGAATATGACATGGCAAAAAAAATAACCGCAGCTATAAATGGCGGAAAGCAGAACAATCTGAAAAGGACGGTGCAGTAATATTGGGAGGTATATATATCGGTTCCTTATCGCCAAAATCAGGAAATATTACATTTGCAAATGGATATCTGATGATACAGGGAAATCACTACAATCTCCGTGACTGGTATATCCGTCGGGAGGCAGGGGATGTGTCCATACGTTCCCAGGACATACTTAGCATTGATTTCATCAAAATGCGTTCGAAAATGCTGTTGATGATATTTATTGCATATGCATTTGTCATGATCAGCTTCGGGAAGAAGATCTACAAACAGTCGGAGGCAGCATTTGCAGTGTTGGTGGTAGGCTGTCTCGGGATTTTCCTGTGGTACATATTAAAACGGTACAAATTTATAAGAGTTTCGTCTGCCGGATGTACGGTGGCATTAGAAACGAAATATTATCCAATAAACCAGTTGGAATACATGATATCCAGCTGGAATTACATGAGATACGGAAACAATCAATACTAATGATGGGCTGATGTAAAGTGGAGAGAAGAAATGGTAAATAACATTAGAGATGGCCTGATAAGTGCAAAGGAAGGAAAGCAGGAGGGCGTGGATTTCCTTTACTACAACACATATCAGGATCAGTACAGGAGGATATATCCCATGGTGGCGAACCTTGCTCTGACTGACGAGGATAAGACAAGGTTCACACAGGATATTCTTGCGGAGAGCTACAATTTTGTATTTGCAAATATCAATGCGGTGCAATCCGAAGACCAGTTCGTGGACTGGCTGCCAAAGGTGATAGATGATATTGCAAAGAGAAAAATATATGAATTTTTAGGCTCAGGCTCAGGACAGACGGATGGAGTTTCGGGAGCTGAAACATATGAAGACAGAGAAGAGAAAGGTCCCGGTGCCGGCATGGCTGCAGGAGCAGCCGTAGGAGCAGCAACAGGTATTGGGGCTGCAATGTTTAATGGGTCTTACGGGGCTGCAAATGTTGAGGCAGCAGGCTCTATGGTTGGAGCTTCTTCAATAGGAGGCAAGGCGGCAGCAGTTGGAAGATCAGCTTCTGCAGGCAGGGCAGTGTCTGTTGGAAATAAAGCTTTGGCAGGTAAGGCAGCGTCAGCCGTGGAAGCCGGAAAAGGCGTTGTAACTGCGTCGGTCAAGGCTTCCGGAACTATAGCTAAGGAAACAGTAGGTGCCGTAGCCAAGGAGACTGTGGGAGCAGTTGCCAGAGAAACCGCCGGAGCAGTGGCAAAAGGTGCAATAGCAGGGGCAGCCAAGACCGGAGTATTTGCCTCCCTTGGTGCGAAGATCGCATGTGCTGTGGCGTGTGTAGCTGTACTTGGCGGAACTGCCACAGGCGTTATATTGCACTTGCATGATAAGGATGAAGAAGTTATCGCAGAGCCAACAACTGAGGCTACAAGTGAGGTGGCAGTGTCGGAGGAGACCACCACTGAGGGGACTACTGAGATCACTACAGAAGCTACAACGGAAGTGACCACAGAGGCACCCCCACCGGAGCCTTATGAGATAGATGTTGCTGAAATCCCGGAAAAGGATAGCCTGTATCAATTTCTAAATTTGTTTGAAAACTATGGCGATGATATAGATAAGAACTATTCCTGTGAAAATCCACCGGATGATATTGTTGGGGACTTACTTACGGGGGATGGTACTTTTGAAGAACATGGAATAGTTGATCTAGCTTTTGCACCCGGATATCAATTTCGCCAGGAGACTACATCTGATCCAACCGAGATGATTGGAATATATTCTGCGGCAGGAATTGAATGGATTGAAAAGAATGTTTTAAATATGTCAGATGACGCTATACAGGATGTAAAGGACGCACTACCTAAAGGGCAACCAAATAAACTTGGGACTTATCTTGATGGAGATGAATATTACTATTACACGGAAGAGACAGGGGGATGGCTAGAGTATGGATATTGTAATGAAATACTAAAGGCTGAGTATGATGGAACATATTATTATCTCACAGTGGACGCGTATCGTCCTCAGGACAAAAGGCTTGCAGGTAAGGCTGCTGAGAACTTTGAACCGAATATAAGCAGAACTCAGTGGAAACTGGAATTAAAGGAAATGGATGGCAAAAAGTTCTGGTCAATATATGAGTGCAAGAGTCTTCATGCAGACTGGGCTGTGGCATATGCGGAGGCATTAATGACGGCTGAGGAAGATTATGGAATTAGCTTTGACTTAAAGTCCAAAGGACAAAATAAATTTCAAGTCGCTTATATTACCAATGATGATATTCCGGAGATAGTATTCCAAAATTTAGATTGGCGTGGAATGGGTGACTCATTAATTTTGACAAATTATAATGGAAAAGTAGTAGGGAAATTGTTATATGGCAGAGTAAATTCATACATAGAAAAAAGCGGAAAATTTATTGACTATGAAGGAGATCCGTCAGATTTAGGAGTGGCACAAGTGCTTTACTACATTAATGATGAAAAGATTTATAGAAAAGGATTTAAGGGTGAAGGATATGGTTTTGGCCCCGATTATGTTGCCTATGAATGGGAAGACAATGAGATATCAGAAGCTGAGTATAATGAAAAAATGTCACAGGCATATAATGCAGACATGGCAACTGATATAGATGACAATTTATTGGACGGAATAGTAACTGAAAATCTGATGTACAACTGGCTAATGATACAGCCACCTGAATTACAGTAATATGGGCTTTGACACAATTAAAATCGGCCAAGCCTGATATTTGCAGAAGCAGATGAGTTTTATTAGTTACAGATAATATTGAATGAAAACACATTTAGATGGAAAGGATGGGATACATAATGAGAAAGAAGTTTATTGCAATGGCAATGGCGGTGACGTTGGGGTTCACCGGGCTGGCACCGGCTATAACTGTAAACGCGACAGGAAATATAGAAGATACAGGCATTGTGAGTGAAAGCACAGTATTTGCAGCAACAGATACAGACGCAGGAAAGGATGACGAGACCGGACAGGTAGAGATCAATTCGGACAATTTCCCTGATGACAACTTCAGGCAATATCTTTCTAATACCTATGATAAGGACGGAGATGGCTGGATAGATGTGGCAAAGGTTACTTATATTTATGTTTATGGGGATAAAGTTAAATCCTTGAAGGGCATAGAGTTGTTAACAAGTTTGGAGAAGCTTAGCTGTCTAGGAATGCCCGTCGACAGGGAGTGGAATACGGATGAGCTAACATTTGAGGGGATCAAGGAGGTAGATCTCAGCAAAAATGTGATGCTGACAGAACTTGATATCAGTCAGAATGAGCTGACAGAGCTTAATCTGAGCAATAACGTGAATTTAAAGAAACTTAGTTGCAGTTGGAATAAGCTTACATCCATTGATCTCAGCAGTAATACAAAGCTTGAAGAACTTGTTTGTTTTAATAATAAGCTTGAGACTCTTGATGTAAGCAACAATACAGAATTAACATTGTTACAGTGTACGTTCAATAATATTGTAACATTGGACGTGAGCAACTGTCCGAAGCTTACCAGTATTTCGTGCTATAAAAATAATATCCATAAATTGATCCTGAATGATAATGTTAAATATAAAAATTTATCTTGCCAGGGTAACTGTCTTTCGGAGAGTGATATTACATATCCAGACAAGAAACTTATTGATGGTCTGGATGAACAGAAACACGAATACACGAAGCTGTTCAAGAATGCTGTTCCTGCCACATGTACGGAGCCCGGGGTTACCGGTGATGTATATTGTGAAGTCTGTGGTATAAAGGTTGAGGACAGTAAGCCGGTTCCTGCCAAGGGACACACAGTGGTAGTTGACGAAGCCGTGGCTGCAACCTGTACTGCCCCGGGACTTACAGAAGGAAGCCACTGTAAGGACTGCGGAGAGATATTTGCAGAGCAGGAGGAGATACCGGCACTGGGACATAAATGGGATCAGGGTGTTGTCACCAAGGTACCTACTGCTCTTGAGGCAGGAAGTATTGTATACACCTGTGAAAATTGTAACCAGCAGAGAACCGAGACCATTGCACCAAAGGGGGAGACTCTTGTGAAGAGAGAGGGCAAATGGTGTTATATAAAGGATGGTGTTCATGATACATCGACAACCACAGTGGTGAAGTATGGCAGTTCCTGGTATTATGTGAAAAATGGCGTGGCTGATTTCAATGCGAATACGCTGGCGAAAAGAGGAAATAAATGGTACTACGTTGAGCATGGTAAGGTTAATTTCAAGAAGACCGGTCTTTTTAACTGGGGAAATAGCTGGTACTATATAAATGCCGGTGTGGTGGACTGCAATGCAGTTACACTGGTGAAATACAACAGTAGGTATTATTATGTCCGTGGCGGAAGAGTTGATTTCAGAGCTGTTACCTTGGTTAAGTACAATAGAACCTGGTATTATGTAAAGGACGGAGTTATCAATAATTCTGAGACCTTATGCAAATATAACGGTAAATGGTACTACGTCAATAAGGGCAAGGCTGATTTCACTTACACCGGAAATGTAAAGTACAGAGGTTCATTGTACTATGTAGAAAAGGGCGTTATGCAGAAGAAGCTCGGAAGGGCGTAGAAATAAATAAAGTATAAATTCTGTCCCATAGTCTTGAATTGTAATATCATTGGTGATAATATACAGGCAAAAGCCATGTGATCCATGCGACGGAGAGACGAGATGTTCGTGAACAGGTCATGAATGGACGAGGGCTGGCAGTGATCGGCTTTGAAAATCAGACCAGCATTGACGAACATATGCCATTGAGGATTATTTCCTATGATGGTGCGGCATACAGATCACAGTATAACGGAAATAAAACAAATGCATGTCCGGTGATCACTCTGATATTGAATTTTTCCGAAAAGGAGTGGTCTAAGGAAAAGTGCCTGTCAGATATAGTTGATGTACCGGAGGAACTACAGCCGTATTTCAATGATTACAGGATAATTGTATTTGATGTGGCGTATTTCACCAATAAGCAGATCGATATGTTCACAAGCGATTTCAGGATTATCGCCGATTATCTGGTACAGGCGAGATGTGATCCGGAGAATTATGTACCGGTAGATCAGGAGATAAAGCATGTAGACGCAGTATTAAAGCTGATGTATGTACTGACCGGAGATGACCGGTACACAAAGTATATTGACGAATTAGGACGGAAAGGAGAGCCGGTAAAGATGTGTAAGGTGCTTGATATAATAGAAGACAGAGGCAGGACCGAAGGTATTGAAAAAGGCCGAGTTGAAGGTATGAAGAAAGGTGGCCTGGTAATGCTGGCACACCTTGCCGAGGACGGAACCATAACAATAGAAAAAGCCGCAGAGAAAGCGGGAATGAGTATCTCGGATTTCAAAAATGTAATGGATGAAGATCTCTGAATATAAGTCTTAATAACCTGAAAAATAACCTGAAAACCGGTATTTTAGAAGCCTAAAATGCCGGTTTCTTTTAACCGAAAAAAACTGTCAAAAGGTTTACCTTTTGACAGTTTTTTCATGCCTAAATTATATGCCATATTCTGGTAGATTTCAACCACATAAATCCACAAACAGGAAAAATTAATAGACACAATGCCAAAATGTGTATAAAAACCATCTCCATTTTATAAAAAATCAGTCCTCAAAACACCACTGTCAAAAGGTAAACCTTTTGACAGTAAAAATTACTGTGTCAAGTTTTGTGTAAAAACTTGATTTAATGGACTTGAGTTCAAAAAATGGGAGGATGAGAGATGAAAAGGACTTTTATTGCAACGGCGTTATCATTGGCGTTGGGGCTCAGCAGTTTTGCACCTGTCGTACCTGTAAATGCAACAATGGAACAGCAGGGAGCAGGTGAGGTGGTTCAGGCAGAGCCTTTGACTGCTACAGGATCAGATTCCGTTGGGACTGCGGGGGAAGAGGATAACAGGGTTCAGTTAAGTTCCGAGAATTTCCCTGATGATAATTTCAGACAGTTTCTGACGGATGAATTTGATAAAGATGGGGACGGCTGGGTAAATGTTGATGATGTAATTAGCATAGAGTGCTCTAAAAAGCAGATAAGTTCCCTTAAGGGAATAGAATTATTTCCAAAATTAATGCGTCTTCACTGCGACGAAAATAATCTAACCAGCTTAGACGTAAGCAAGAACAAAGCATTGTGGAGCCTGTCATGTCAGTGGAATAGTATCAAAAGTCTTGATGTGAGTAATAACACAAGGTTACAGGTGCTGCTTTGCGGAGACAATGAGATCACCAATATAGACTTAAGTGAAAATACCAAATTGGAAGAGCTATGCATATATAGAAACAATCTGGTTTCATTGGATGTAAGTAAGAATATCAAGTTGGACATTTTAATGTGCCATCAATGTAATCTTAGTAATCTTGATATAAGTAATAATAAAGAGTTGAAAATGCTGTATTGTCTGGACAATAATCTTGATGTTTTAGATGTCAGTAACAATACAAAGCTGACACGTATATGGTGCAGCCAGAATAAACTCACTTATCTGGATGTCAGTGCAAGCCCGTTATTGGAAATGCTGAAGTGTGAGGACAATAACATACATAGGCTTGATCTTAGCAATAATACCAAATTAAACAAATTAAACTGTTCAAATAATTGCCTGGAGAATGAGGATTTTTCATACCTGGATCAGACTTCATTTGAGACATATGATGTCAGCGGACAGAAGCATGGTTACGCAAAGGGGGTGTATAAAGGCAAGGCAGCAAGCTGCACGACCTCAGGTCTCACTGAGGGGGAATATTGTACCGAATGTGGCGTGACCGTTATACCTCGTAAGGTTATTCCGGCGAAGGGACACGAGGAGGTAGTAGATGAGGCAGTAGAGCCAACCTGTACCGAGAATGGTCTTACAGAGGGAAAGCATTGCGATGTGTGCGGTGAGGTTCTTGTGGCACAGAAAGAGATCCCTGCAAAAGGACACGAAGAAGTAATAAATGAGGCAGTAGAGCCAACCTGTACCGAGAGTGGACTTACAGAGGGAAAGCACTGTGACGTGTGCGGTGAGGTTCTTGTGGCACAGGAAGAGATTCCTGCAAAAGGACACGAAGAAGTAATAGATGAGGCGGTAGAGCCAACCTGTACCGAGAGTGGACTTACAGAGGGAAAACACTGTGATGTGTGCGGTGAGGTTCTTGTAGCCCAGGAAGAGATCCCTGCAAATGGTCATTCTTGGGATGAGGG
>JBNMGN010000025.1:0-30420 GCA_050872265.1 Coprococcus sp. | reverse complement strand
TATTGCCCCCTCATTTCATTCGGCGGCATATCGTCGGTACCATTTTATATGCATCTTCGATGCATGGGTACCTCCTCTTTTTAAGTATTGCCCCCTCATTTCATTCGGCGGCATATCGTCGGTACCATTTTATATGCATCTACGATGCATGGGTACCTCCTCTTTTTAAGTATTGCCCCCTCGTTTCATTCGGCGGCATATCGTCGGTACCATTTTATATGCATCTTCGATGCATGGGTACCTCCTCTGGCAAAGGGCTGACGCTACATGTCAAGTTTTCATATAAAATTTGACACAATCATTAAGCAAATTTCTGTATTATTCAGTGACTAATATCATAAAATATGAGCAGCAACCATCGGAAATTGCCTTCGGCAATGGGGTTGCTGCGACGTAACGATGTCAAGGACATCATTACAGGAAATAGAGCAGCAACCATTGGAAATTGCCTACGGCAAGGGGTTGCTGCGACGCAACGATGTCAAGGACATCGTTACAGGAAATATGAGCAGCAACCATTGGAAATTGTCTACGGCAAGGGGTTGCTGCGACGTAACGATGTCAAGGACATCGTTACAATAAATAAAAATGGTCTCATGGACATTAGTTTTATGCATTTTCATCCATTCTTATAAGTGTCAAGAGCAAATTATATGCCTACAATTACATAATGCCACTAATTATCGCCAATAGCAACATTTATTATTGTTTATAGCTTTTAGTTACTACATGCGTACCTTTATTTTTTCTTACAATTTGCCTAATCGGAGGTTTTAATATGGATATATTTGACGTAGGTGTGCGTGTGAAGACATTACGCAAAAATCACCATCTTACACAGGAACAATTTGCCGAAAAGATTGATGTCTCACAGCACTATGTATATGAGATCGAACGTGGTCTGAAAACTATGAGTATATACACCCTTGCAAATGTTGCAGACGCCCTTGACGCCCCTATAGATTACATTGTAAATGGTAAGATCTATGAAAATGAAGATGGCGAAGATTTTTATCCAAAGGACTCGCTGACTATGTTGATCGAGACCATCCCTCTCACCAAGAGAGATAATGTTTATAAGGTTTTGAAAAATATATTGCCCTATATCAAGTAGGCAATACGGAATGGGTATGTGCTCAGTTTTGCAAACAAAAATTTTATACAAGCTCACAATATCAAAGCAAGAAAAAGCAGGGTATGTCATATTATTTTAGATGATATACTCTGCTTTTTATCTTTACGGTTCATTTTCCAAAATCTTTACGGTTCATTTTCCAAAATCTTTACGGTTGTATCAACTCCGGCAATATCCGTGCATTCAATCTTTCTGCGTCCTTCTCGTCATGGCTTACAACCACAAGGGTTCTGCCGTTTAGATTTTCAATTATATATTCTGCCGTTCGATCCTTAAGCTCCTCATCAAGGCTGGCAAATGGTTCATCCAATATCAATACACGGCTCGGAGACATTACCGCCCTGACAATAGCCACACGTCTCTTCATTCCACCTGACAGTTCCTTCACATCTGCAAATATACTCTCGTCCATGCCAACCTGCTCAAGGTGATAATGTATCAAATCTGTTTTCCGGTAGCCCCGCTTAAGTCCCAGTGCTATATTGTAGGCGGCTGTGTATTCATTGCACAGCCTGTCTTCCTGAAAGACCATTGATATGCTGACACCTTCACCGGTATCCCCTTCAAAAGATATGCTGCCGCTGTCAGGCTTAAGTCCACCTGTGATCAGATTGAGAAGTGTTGTCTTTCCTGTGCCGGAGGGTGCCATTATGCACACTCTGTCTCCTGCCGGGATATGGAGACTCAGATCATTTATAACCCCTGTGTCCGCCCTTTTATTATACGAGAAGCACACATTTCTTAAATCTATAGCCGCACCGGACGTGACTTCCCCATCGCCATCAATCTCATTGCGATATCCATCACTTGCACTATTTCCCTTACAAATCTTGCCGCTCACAACATGCCGTTGCAGCCCTGCGAGCATCCACTTCACTAGCCTCAGGATCACCTGCTCCACCACCACGCTCAGTACAATTATAACCAGCGTCCAGGCAAATAACTCCGGTGTCTCGAGATACACCTTGGCATTGTACAGCATCTTTCCCACAGAGCCCTGAGGGGTGCCAATGACCTCCGCCGCAATTCCTGCCTTAAATGCCATGCCTGTAGCCAGGGTAAATGCAGCTATGATATATGTCTTGAGCTCCGGAAGATAAACATACAACAGACGGCGTACTCCATTTATCCCGAATACTCTCGCCATGTCCTTCATTTTCGGATCAAGATTTTTTATTCCTGCGAGGATATTTGTATATATAACAGGCGTCACCACCAGAAATACTATGAACACAGACAATCTTCTGCTGGACAGCCACACCAGACACAGAATAACAATTGACGCCACAGGTGTTGCCTTCATAGCTGAGAAATACGGCCAGAAAAGCACCTCCATGAAATGCCATCTGCCTGCCAAAAGTGCACAGGCGGTTCCCACTGCCGCACCTATGAGCAATCCAAGCAGGATATGTCCCATGGAATATGCCACTGCACTGTAAAACTCCTGACTCTTCACCAGAACTCCCAGGGTCTTCGCCACATCAACAGGTGTTGCCAGCAGCAGCTTCTGATCAAGCTTCATTGCAAGCAATTGCCAGAGAAGGATAGCAACAATTATTGCTGCTATCCTTTCTATGAGTATAATCTTACCAGTTCTACCAGCCCGGGTTCTGTCAGCTTTATTTCTGCCAGTTCTGTTTCGGTCAACCGGAATGTTATTGTATGATATATTTTTTTGTTTTATCTTTTTTCCTGGCATAATTTTTCCCAATCAATATGTGGTCTGTTTTTCTTCTTCTTGGTTCAGGGCTCGTTTCCCGCCACGCTCAAGACATTCACACCCACCATTGCAATCCTATCTTGAATAGTAGAAATCCTCGCCCGGCATAGCTCCGCCTATGCTCTTAGGCTCTGCCTCGTTCAATATTCCAAGGTAACTTGAGAGGATCGACTTCATTTCTTCGCCCTCGACAAATGTAATGTTGCACTTTGGAATAGCCTGCCTGGCAATAGGTGCCTTAACAATATCAAGCTGCTCTATAAGTGCTGCCGCGTCGTCTACATTTGTATTTACATAGTCAACTGACTCTGCATAAGCGTCCATAAATGCTGAAATTGCTTCAGGATGTTCATTTACAAATTCTGTTCTTGCAATAACCACACCTGTGACCATACCGCCGTCCGGTGTAAGGTTTTTCCATTCTTCATTGAAGTCGATAGGCACGTTTAAGTTGTCAACCTTTGTTGCCGCAACAGTGACAAATGGCTGTGGCAGCATTGCTATAACCTCATCATCTGTAGATGTCATAACTGAGAGCACCTCTGTTGCCTCTGACTTCCACTCTATAGTAACGTCGTTGTCAGGATCTATACCGTTATTTTTCAGGATAAATCTGAGAGAATATTCCGGTGTTGCACCCTGACCTGTGGCATAAATTGTCTTGCCCTTAAGGTCTGCCACTGACTGCACTGAGTCGCCGGTATCAACAATGGAGATAACTCCAAGAGTATTTATGGCAAGCACTGTCACCTGTCCCTCAGTCTTATTGTAGAGAACGCTGGCAAGATTTGCAGGGATCGCTGCCACATCCACATTTCCCTGGATGATCTCAGGAGTGATCTCATCCGCCGCAGTGCTTATTGAGTACTCGATATTCACGCCGGCATTGCCTGCGTCTGAGTCTGTAAGAAGCTTTGAAAGTCCCATGGCTGTAGGTCCCTTTAATGCAGCAACACGGATGGTCACATCATCTGCCCCACTCTGGGTATCCTCTGTATCAGTAGCTACTTCTGATGTTGCCTCTGTTGTCGCTTCTGTTGTTGTCTCTGTTGTTGTTTCTGTTGTTGATGCTTCCTTGCTTCCGCAGCCTGCAAGTGCCATAACTGACATTGCCACTGCAAGTGCTACTCCTAATATTTTCTTTTTCATTTTTGTCTCCTTTCTGTTCCATGGCACAAACCACCAAGTAATATCATGCTATGTTTTACTGCACAGCCCACTAAGTAATATTTATGCTATGTTTTACTGCACAGCCCACTAAGTAATATTTATGCTATGTTTTACTGCACAGCCACAAAGTGATGGCGTGCCATATTTTTATATGTCATCAGGCACTTTCTTTCGGTACTAATATACGCACCGTCTGAGCCCTTCCATGTCAAGGATCAGGATCTCGCCGTCCCTGTCCTCGATCAGCTTCTTATCC
The DNA here is from genome assembly GCA_050872265.1 of Coprococcus sp. Lineage (GTDB taxonomy): Bacteria > Bacillota > Clostridia > Lachnospirales > Lachnospiraceae > Coprococcus. The sequence goes on along the minus strand of JBNMGN010000025.1, from coordinate 26,139 downwards.
TGAAACTCTGTAAGGGTTCTGAACAGGCTGGCTCTGCTGACATTTAAAAACTTTGCAAATTGCTCTTTGGACACTTCAAGTGCCACCCGGTCATCCACTGCATTATGAATCAGATAAAATGCAAGCCTGCTGCCACAGCCAGGCATTCCCATAAGCTCAATCTTATATGCAAGGTACATGATCTTCTTGTTGCACAGGATCAGATAACGCTCCAGCAATCTCTCATCCCTGCCCAGCAATTTCCTGAAATCTGCCTTTGTCATAAATGCCACCCGGCACTTAACCTTGCAGATAAGCCTGGTAGGCATGGGCGTCGGACAATACACATTACAGATACCGAATATATTACCAGCACGCTGAGTCGATACATTCACACTTCCTGTGGTGTTTTCCACTGGCTGTCCCGACACAGCAGCACTTCCTGTATGGCTTTCTGCAGACTCCGACAGTGCATACACATCTGCTTCACCACTTCCGATCACACCGATGCAGCCCATTCCGTCCTGCACATCAGATATCTCGTCCCGCCGCTTGAACTCCTTCACGAACATTTCTGCACCTGACAGATCTGCCTCTGCAAATAAAGGATTCAATCGCAGGATTTCTTCTGCCGAAGCCGGATTTTTTGTTTTCCTGTTATCTTCAAATACTTTCTCCACCATATTGTACATCCCCATCATCACAGGCATTTCACCCTGAATACATAGCTAAGTTCGTATCGTGATTATTTAAATAGTTATGTTATGACTGCTTATATTGCAAAAAACAGTATCATACGATACTGTTTTTTGCAAGTACTTTATTCTTTTGTGAGAAGATTTATCATAATCTCTGTTACCTTCGCGATATCATCTATATGTGTGTACTCGTGGCAGGTATGGACATCGTTCATGGCATTTGCAATTACAATTCCTGGAATACCATGTTCAGCCAGGATATTGTTATCGCTGCCCCCAAAGGTTTTACCCGGTGCCGGTGTTATCCCGGCAAGCTTACACGCCTCTTCATAATCCCTTACAAGTTCGTGTTCAATGTCCGTCTCGTAGGCTCTTATGTGCGTAGTCAGCTTAAAGTCGACCTTAACTTTATCATCTGATGCAGCATTTTTTTCAGACAATTTATTATCTGACGCCTCCGGCTGTTTCATTTTTTCCTGCCTTTCGGTTGCATGAACTGCCTCATTATATTCTTCCGCTGCCGCCCTGAATATCTCCTCATACTCATTTGCCACAGCCAGTGCCTTTTCATGATGAAGGCTTCTTATCTCACCCTTCACCAGGCAATGCTCAGGAACTATGTTGATACCTGCTCCGCCGGATATAATACCTACATTTGCAGTGGTCACAGGATCGATACGTCCAACCGTAAGCTTCGTTATGGCTTTTGCCGCCACAAGGATCGCACTCCTTCCCGACTCCGGGTCGAAGCCTGCGTGGCTTGCTTTTCCTTTAATATCAACGGCAAATGACAGTATACTTGGAGCCGCGTATGCGTAGCCGCCTACAGCTCCGCTCAGATCCGGCACATAGGCTCTGTCCGACCTGATCTTTGCGAAATCAAATTTCTTGATTCCATCGCAGTAGGTTTCCTCTGAGGTTGAAAACACAAGCTCGATATCTCTGTGAGAAATATTATTTTCCTTCAGATATCTTACCGCCTCATATATGGTGGCAAGTCCCGTTCCATCATCAGCCCCAAGGACTGTAGTTCCGTCACTGGTTATACCTCCGTCCTCATGTCTTATGGCTTTCCTGCCTGCTGCCGGCTCCACCGTATCCATATGCGACACGAACAAAACAGACGGTCCGGGAATTTCCCCCTTTATATATGCGTACAGGTTCGGAGCCTCCGTATCCTCATTTGCCCCGGAATCATCTCCGTGATCCTTTTTTGCAGGAACCTTCTTAAGCTTTACGCCGATCCTGCCCCACAGTTCTATAAGCTTTTCTGCCATCTGCTCTTCGCCGCCGCTAGGTGAGTCAACAGCTACCAGCCCGGCAAATGTATCAAATATCCTGTCCTTGTCAAGTTTTATTTCCAACTCTTTCATTTATCACCAATACCCTCTTACACATTTACAGAATTATATGATCTGAATTTCAACATTCCCATTAATACTTCCACTTAATGACCTTCTTCTGCAGCTTCATAACGAGGATGTTCAGAATAGTCACTACTATAGCAATAAGTATAATACCTGCAATTACCCTTGTATAGTCTGCATAGTCTGAGAATTTCTTAACGAAGTATCCGAGACCTGCACTGGCACCAAGCATTTCGGCACCTGTCAGACACAACATGGCAGATGTAAGGGATGTGGCAAGTCTTCCTATTACATCCGGCAGTGAATACGGAAGGATTATTTTAAACAACATGGTAGGCAGTGATACGTTCATTGCCTTGGCTGAATCAATAATCTTGTGATCAACACTTCCAACTCTGGCTATCATGCTCATGATATTTGGCCAGAACACCGCTGAGAATATTATAAATATAGAAGCGGAATGGAATGATGGCATTGCTGCAACCACATATGGTGTGTATACCAGTGGTGGTATGCTGGCGATAACCCTTGTTATAGGAAGCAATGTGTCTCTGAGTCTAGGCACATAACCTATAAGGAGTCCTCCGAATATTCCAAGCACCATAGCGTATATGATACCCTGGAGAAGTATTCCCATGGAACTTATAAATCCATCCAGCATGTCTCTCCAGTTGTCATAGAAAATATAAAATACATTTTCAGGTGGTGGAACAAGGACCGGATGTGCCACGCCAAGCTTTGTCACCAGTTCCCATACAATGAAAAATGCATACAGCACAGTGATTATGTCTGATGCACTCTTCTTTCTTGTTCTGAAATATACCAGAAGGTAAATGATCTCGGCTATGACTATGGCTATGACAAATTCCACCGGGGAGCTTGTCTTAACTGTAGCAGGGATTGCATATATAATTGTAAGAAGTGCTACGAAAAGTATACTTGAAATGATCATATTACAACCTCCTCATTTCCGATCTTGCCTGCAATGTTCTTGTAGAACAGGTTCATTACATTCTGGTTGATCTTCAGGTAATCTTTATTTCCAATAAGATTTTCTCTTGTTCTTGGTCTTGCAATGTCCACGGAGATATCCGACTGGATATCCTTGTCCGCCATGAACACTATCCTGTCTGCAAGTATTATAGCCTCCTCGATATCGTGGGTGACAAATAATACTGTCTTGTGTTCTTCCTTTGCAAGCTTTACGATAAGCTGCTGGAGCTCACGCCTGTTTGCAGGGTCGATGGCTCCAAATGGCTCATCCATGAGAAACAAATCTGCGTTACCTGCCATAACTCTGGCAATGGCAACTCGCTGCTGCATACCACCCGATAACTGGGATGGATACTTCTCTGCGGCGTCTGCCAGACCCACCTTCTCAAGATAATACATGGCACGCTTCTTAAGCTCCTTCTTCTTGCCTTTAACACCACTCTGTTTCATGGCAAATACTACATTTGAAACGGCGTCCATCCATGGGAACAGTGAGTAGTGCTGAAATACCACTCCTCTGTCATTTCCCGGTCCGGTGATCTTGTTGCCGTCTATGTAGACACTTCCCGAAGCTGCCTTATTAAGTCCTTCAATAACACTGAGGAGGGAACTCTTGCCACATCCTGATGGTCCGATGATACATACAAACTCACCTTCTGCAACGGAAAGGTTTACCTTCTCAAATGGTGTGTAGGAGCCATTTCCGTCAACATATGTAAGTGTAAGATTTTCAAGTTTCAACTTCTCCATGGGATACGTTCCCTCCTTCTTGTTATTTCTTTATTCCTCCGGATGTTTATCCGTCAGGGGCTTTATATCCTGATCTTTTATAGCCGGATCTTATACTGATATGTTTTAGTTCTTCAGTGACTTGTAGAATTCGTCGTCAGGATTTTCGCTGATAAGCTCATCAAGTGCAGTGTTGTAAATGTCTGTGTCAATGTGCTCATCAATGTCAATGTCTCCGTCAAAATATCCGGCGTCCACAAGTGAATTGTAGTAATCTGTGATACCCTGCTTGTTAGGGTCAACTGTCATTATTGTTCTGTTCTCGAAGAGGTATGTCCTTACATAGTCCTCTGTCTGATCTGAATACTCGGCAAGATACTTTACGATCTCGTCTCTGTTCGCCTCGTCGTTGTAGTACTTAAGTGCTCTGATATTTGCCTTTGTAAATGCAATAAGAGCGTCCTTCTTGTCTGTAAGGGTCTTTCTTGAAGTAACCTCACGGCAGCATACATATAATGGCTCAAGCTCGCCCACTTCATATACTACTGAAACCTTGTCTGCATACTTTGTGGCATACTCTGCAGAAAGGAAGCCAAGCTGTGCCTCGCCCTTATTTACGGCTTCGGCTACATTTACCTCGCTGTCAACCTCCATTACCTTGATGGTGTTCACGTCAACACCCTGCTTCTTAAGATACTCTCTTGATACTACCCATGCTGTATCTGCACGAACTGTTGCAATGGTAAGTCCGCCGTACTTTGTTACATCCTTGTAATTGTCAACCTCGTCAGGCTTGCTTATGATGGCTCCACCCTCAGCGGCTGTACCACCGAAGATAACCAGGTCTGAACCATTTGCAATGAAGTTAAGATCAGGAACAATTCCTGTGCCCCATACGTCGATCTCACCCTTGTTGGTGCTTATGGAAGTAAGGGCTGCTGTGGCGTCCTGGGACTCAACCAGCTCAACATTTACCCCTTCTTCCTTGTAGTATCCAAGGTGATCTGCCATAAGAACAACTGCTGTTCTGATGGTTCCCGGCAATATACCAAACTTTATTGTATTGTTTTCATCACTGTTATTATCTGACTTCTTTGATCCGCAGGCAGTGGCTGAAAGTGCCAGTGTTGCCGCAAGCAATAATGTAATGCTCTTCTTAAATATCTTCCTCATATCTTCCTCCTGTTAATGAATCTTTCATCATGCATATATAATATTCCCCTTGCAAATATCATGCCAGGAAACACCATATATTCCGTCTTTTATCAGTTATCTATATTCTTACTCGTCATACAGATCTGATGACAGGTAACGCTCTCCCGAGTCAGGCACAATGACCACTATCTTCTTACCCTTATTCTCAGGTCTTGCCGCTACCACTGCCGCAGCATGAAGGGCTGCCCCGGCTGATATACCTACGGCTATTCCCTCTTTCTTCGCTGCAAATCTTGCCATTTCATAGGCGTCATCGTCTGTAACTGTTATCACTTCATTAAAAAGTGCTTCGTCTGTAACCGGTGGTGTAGGGCCGCCGCCTATTCCCTGGATTTTATGGGGTCCAGGCTCGCCGCCTGATAATACAGGACTTCCGGCAGGCTCCACTGCGATTATCTCTATGTCAGGCTTCATCCTTCTTAAGTAATGGCCGGTTCCCGATATGGTTCCGCCTGTTCCGGATGCAGCGATAAATATATCCACGTCTCCTTCGGTATCCTCCCAGATCTCAGGTCCCGTTGTTGCCTCATGCACTCCGGGATTTGCAGGATTTTTACCCTGTCCCGGCACAAATGAATTTGGAGTATTTGCCGCAAGCTCGGCAACCTTTTCTCCGGCTCCGGTCATATTCGCCTCCGGATCAGTAAGAACAACCTGTCCACCATAGGACTGGATGATCTTTATCCTTTCAGGGCTCATATTTGCAGGCATTGCAATGATGGTCCTATATCCCTTGGCTGCTGCCACCAGTGCAAGTCCTATTCCCGTATTACCACTGGTTCCTTCTATAATTGTTCCGCCAGGCTTAAGGCTTCCGTCCTTTTCTGCCTGTTCTATCATATTCTTGGCTGTTCTGGCCTTGGATGAAAAGCCCGGATTAAAGAATTCCAGCTTGCCGATAATCTCCGCATTGGCTCCCCAGTTCTTCTCCACTTCCTTAAACCTCACCAGCGGAGTGTGTCCAACCAAATCCAAAATGCTGTCATATATTCGTTTCATAATCTGTTTCGGATACTCCTTCCTGAGTTACAGCACGCCATGCGTGTTTTATTTTCCAGCATCATCTGACACTGTCTTAATTTCTGTTTCTGACATCCAGCAAATCTACAATTTCCTAGATGTCATAATACATCGGAACATCCCCGTGCCTTCTGTTTTGGTGTAGTCCGGTGTGTATCCAAGTCTTTCGTAGAAGCGTAATGCCTCTTCCCTGGAATTGATAAATACCCGGTCTGCCCCTTTGTCCTTAAGCCAGTGCTCTGCCTCCCGTATCACAGCCTCGCCGTAACGCTTTCCTCTGTATTCCGGAAGGGTGCACACCCTTTCAACCTTTCCTGTGTGAGGATCCGTAAGTCTTATCCTGCAGGTTGAAACCGGTATGTTGCCATCCATTGCCAGTATGTATTCTGACTCCTTTGTGTCATCTTCAAATTCCATGCTCAAGGGGATGTCATAGTCCTTACACATTCCCAGAGTCCTCACAGTATATACTCCGGCACGCTGCCACTCTTCTTTTACTCTGATCACTTCCATGTACTATCCCCTCCTTTGGAACATCAGCCCATTTAAAATTTGCCTTTTTAAGTATTGCCCCCTCATTTCATTCGGCGGCATATCGTCGGTACCATTTTATATGCATCTACGATGCATGGGTACCTCCTTCGGCAAAGGGCTGACGCTGCATGTCAAGTTTTCATATAAAACTTGACACAATTTTTGGAACATCAGCCCATTTAAAATTTTCTCTATTAGTGGATCAGGAACTTCTGCTCCGGTGTCTTGCTGAGCTTCTTTCTATCCTGTGGTGCTGACCAGATCTCGTCATATGGTATCTGATCCTTAAATCTTGTATTGAAATCCGCAAATAAGTTATCCTTTGAACCTCTGCCTCCGGCGAAATCTCTGAAGTATGTATTGTTCTTAAATGCAGGTATCTCGTAAAGGTCTCTTGCGTATGCCCAGATATTTTCATAGTCGATAACTCTCTTCTTCTGTGGACCAAGGTTGAGATAGTAGTGTGTATCCCATCTTGCCAGAGTCACGTAAAATCTTACATCTGAGTCTGTTACATAATCTCCGAATAAAAATCTGTTGGTAGCAAGTCTTTCCTCAAGCTTGTCCATTGCATTGTAGAAATCCTCAAATGCTTCATGGTAAGCTACAAGTGACTGGCAGAACGCCATTCTGTAGTGGGCGTTATTGATATTCGGGAATAACCAGTCATTGAAATCGTTGATCTCCTGTCTCAGTTCAACAGGGTAAAGATCAGGTGCGTCCGGCTTCTGAAACTCCTTGAAGTTCACTTCAAAATAATTTGTAAGGCGGTGATAATCATTATTAACCACCTTTCCTGTCTCAACGTCTACCAGTGCAGGCACTGTACATCTTCCCTTATATTCAGGATCAGCCTTATAGTAAGCCTCACTTAAAAACTTAATATGAAGTACAGGATCCTCGAAAAATTCATCATTTGGGAAGCCCCATCCGTATTTATCTGAAACTCCTGTATCTCCAACAATGTTAATGCTAATGGCGTCCTGAAGTCCAAGAAGCTCTCTTACGATGGCTGCTCTGTTTGACCAATGGCAACCCTTAGCCCAGAAAAGTCTGTACTTTCCGCTGGCTGCCTTAAGCTCTCCCTCGCCATCACCAAATGGAGTTGTGAATCTGTTAGGCTGTCTGACAAATGCACCTCTCTCATCTATCTCTTCCTTTATCTCCATTGGTCTTGGTCTTACTCCTCTATCCTGTGCATAGATCTCAGCAATCTCGTCTGTGTAACCATTTGCAGGTCCCTCAGCATTATTATTTTCTACTGGTTTAAATCCGCAGCATGACATATTATATTTCCTCCCTATATCTTCATCTTATTCTTATTTTGTTTTTCTCCTGATCTTCCTTAATTCATCAGGGGCTTTTGCATTTCCCACTATCTTCGTAGGAATAGTATGTATTAACTTTATGTTTTGCATTATACCATTGAAATTTCATTTGTCAACAGATTTCTATAAGATTTGCTACTAGAAAAAAGCTATAACAGGTTATAGGTTTCAATCTTGCATATAGAAATTTGTGCAAGCACAATTTCTATATGTATTAATGTCATCTCACCTATCGCACACAAAAAGCACACAGCCGACCGGTCTTTTTATGACAGATTTACTGTGTGCTTCTCTTTATGAATTTTATTTACTTAACTTACTGTTTTGTCTTAACTTGATACATTATATTAATAATACTTTATATCAGCCTGCCGTTTTATCTTAGTCTGATCTTTTATATCAGCCTGCTGCTTTATCTTAAGCTAATACTTTATATCAGCCTACTGCTTTATCTTAAGCTCCGGCATGGATGACGCTGCCTTGGTATTTGCAGGGATAGATTTAATGACAAATGTATTACCTGCAACAACTGAATTTTCTCCGATAACAGTCTCACCACCTAAAACTGTGGTATTTGCATATATTACCACGTTGTCCTCAATGGTCGGATGACGCTTGACACCTGCCAGCTCCTGTCCCTTTCTTGTGGAGAGTGCGCCGAGGGTAACTCCCTGGTAGATCTTGACATTATTTCCAATGTAGGTGGTCTCACCAACTACAATACCTGTTCCATGGTCTATAAAGAATGAAGAACCGATGGTCGCTCCCGGATTTATATCTATTCCAGTCTGACCATGAGCATACTCAGACATCATTCTCGGAATGAACGGAATGTTCATCTCATAAAGCACATGAGCATAACGATATACAAATATGGCATAGAGTCCCGGATAGGAAAGGATTATCTCCTCCCTGCTCTTGGCAGCCGGATCTCCGTTAAAGCCTGCTTCCACATCTAACAGCAGAAGGGACTGAACCTTAGGGATCTCCTCAATAAACTTAAGGGTCTTCTCCTCGGCCTCAAGTCGTACCTTCTCGTACTCTCCCTGCTCTCTGCCGTAGTTAAGGGCTGTCTTTATCTGGTGATATAACTTGTCATACACCAGTGACAATTCGTGTCCTGCGAAATTCTTCTTCTCCACATATCCCAGGTTCTCCGCACCGAAAAAACCCGGAAATGTGATCCTTCTCAGATCATCTATAATAGTGATCACAACGTCACGGCTCGGCAGCTTACGTCCCAGATCAACGTCAAATATCTTCTGCTCCTTATATAATCCACTGAGCTTTTTTGACGTCTCCTTGATGACAGTCTTAATATTATTGTCCATTACCTGTGCCTCCATATTATCTGATTTCACACCTAGATATATTACAACAGATATCATATCTGCGCATAATATAATTTTTATATAGCTTATTATAAAAAATAAATATTATGCTCTACTCCACTGCTATATATTCCTGTAAATATACAAATATAATATCCGTCGTCCTTAATATCTATTAAATATAATATTCATCAATCTTCTCTCTTTGCCATTCTACAAGAGTGGCCAGCGTAAGATTATCCACCACATTGTTTATGGCGTCACCGATCATGCCCCATATTCTCTGGGTTACGTGGGATGATGGCTTTTCTATGCTCTCAAGGTCTGCATTGACCGCTGAGCTTGTAGGTGCAAGGCTGCCCTCTGTAACTCTTAAGATCATCCCCACGGTACACGCCTCAGGCTTAAGTGCCAAAAGATATCCTCCCTGGGCACCACGGAAGCTTTTTATAAGTCCCGCCTTGGCAAGTGTGTTCATGATCTGCTCAGAATACTTCTCTGAAATTCCCTGTCTTCTTGCAATATCCTTAAGACTTACCGGGATACCTGTATTATTACATGCAAGATCCAGCATAAGCTGTATGGCATAATTTCCTTTTGTAGATATCTTCATTACAGTTCCTCACCATTTGTCTCGATAACATGCTTATACCAGAAATAAGAATCCTTCTTTATTCTGTTTAAGGTTCCGGAATTCTCATCCTCTTCCCTGTCCACATACACGAATCCGTATCTCTTCTGGTATCCGTTGAGCCAGCTTAACAGGTCAGTATACGACCATGTACAATATGCCAGAACTCTGCAGCCGTCATCAATGGCGTCTCTAAGCGCCTCTATGTGCTTCTTAAGATATTCTATACGATATGGATCATGGATCTGACCATCCTCAAGCTTGTCAAATGCACCGAGGCCGTTCTCTGAAATAACTACAGGAAGGTCATATCTTGATGTGATCTCTCGGCAGCACATTCTTATTCCCATTGGATCGATGGTCCAATCCCAGTCAGTTGTCGGAAGGAACTCATTCTGTGGGTTCTTGTAAAGTCCCGGAATTCCGGACACCTTGGCAGTTCCCTTCTTTCCTGTGTTGTTCATCTCCATGCTCATGCCTACACCATCAATAGGGTTGTGCTCTACCACACAGCTCTGATAATAGTTCACTCCCATGAAGTCCACCTTAGCTGCAGCTTCCTTAAGCACCTGCTTATCTCCAGGGGCAAATTCCGGTGCAACACCCTTACTCTCAAGATATTTGATAGCAGCTCTTGGGTATCTGCCGAGAGCATATATATCCATCCAGTAGAAATTCTTCAGATCATTGTAGTCTTCCAGAGCCATGGCATTCTCCGGATGTCTGTCATATGCGTACCCCGGTGTATAAGCGAAGCTTGAGCCAACCTTTGCGTCAGGATACAGTGCCTTAAGAGCAAGCACTGACTTGGCAAATGCTATATTTGCATGGTGGTTTACCTGATAGAACAGCTTCTCCTCATTCTTCTTTCCAGGTGGATGCATACCGTTCATCCATCCAAATGTGGTGAACACGTTCTGCTCATTCATGATGATCCAGTACTTAACCCTGTCACCAAGCTTCTTAAACAGAACTGTTGCATAATTTACAAAATCATCTATGATCCTGCGATCCTCAAATCCATGATACTGATCCTCAAGTGCCTGTGGCATATCCCAGTGATATACTGTTACCATTGGCTCAATGCCGTACTTAAGAAGTTCATTTACAAGGTCATCATAAAACTGAAGTCCCTTTTCATTTACAGGACCGTTTCCGTCAGGAATAACTCTTGACCATGCTATGGAAAATCTGTAGGTCTTAAGCCCCATCTCTGCCATAAGCTTAACGTCTTCCTTATATCTGTGATAATGGTCAACTGCCTTATCTCCTGTTGTTGCCTTAAAAGTCTTGCCAGGTATCCTTACGAACTTATCCCAGTTTGAAGGTCCCTTACCGTCAACATCCCAGGCACCTTCTACCTGATATGCTGCTGAAGCTGATCCCCAGAGAAAATTCTTTGGAAATCCCTGTGTCTTTTCAAAATACATAGCCTTCCTCCATTCTTATAATTTAACATTCTTATAATTGGTCATTCCTATAATTTAACACGCTTATAATTTATCATGCCTAGTAAATTGTCATTTTTGATAATTGCACTGTAAAGTCTGTATATGTCTACACATGTATCTGATCCAGTACGGATCCGATCTTGTGGGATATAAGCAGATCTGCCCCTCTGTCAGACTGGGTTGGTGACATGTTTATGACCACCAGATGTCTGCCACGGAAATATCTTATTAATCCCGCCGCCGGATATACCACCAGAGAAGTACCCCCTATTATAAGGGTATCCGCCTCTGATATATACCGTATGGCGTCCTCTATATCCTGATTGTTAAGTCCTTCCTCATACAGGACAACATCTGGCTTTATGGTCCCACCGCAGGAGCACTTCGGCACTCCCGGAGCATCGATCACATACTGAAGATCATAGAACTTATGGCAGCGTTCGCAATAATTTCTGTGTACTGAACCATGAAGTTCAATAACTCTCTTGCTTCCTGCCATCTGATGAAGCCCATCTATATTCTGTGTTATTACAGCCTTGAGCTTTCCTGATGCTTCCAGCTCCGCAAGCTTCATGTGTGCCTTGTTGGGCTTTGCCTCAGGGAACAGCATTTTATCCTTATAAAACCTGTAAAATTCTTCCGGATCTCTGCGATAAAAGCTATGGCTGATTATGGTCTCCGGAGGATATTTATATTTCTGGTTGTACAAGCCGTCCACACTTCTGAAATCCGGTATCCCGCTTTCTGTAGAAACACCTGCTCCACCAAAGAACACAATATTGTCAGACTCATCTACGATACTCTGTAATTTATTTATCTCTTCCATACCCATATCCTGAACACCTCCATACGACACACACAATTTTCTATATGTATAAGACCCATCCTGAAATATCATCCGGGATGGGTCTCTATGTACAATTCCAAATATTCTATGGCATATCTGCTACAGTTACAAGTACCTTACATACTGATTTCACTGTATATTTCTCTCCATCCGAAACTGTAAGCTCCACTGTGTTCTCACCCATTGAGAGACTGTCTGCGTCTATGCTTATCTTAAGGTCGCTGCCCTTGAGCTTGCTGATGTCGTCTCCCAGACCTACTATCTCTACAACATTTCCATCAGGGAAGGAGATCTCATAATTCTTATCCTCGCTCCTGTTAAGGATAGTAATGTCACTGGCGTTCAGTGAAATACTTCTGGTTATGTTATGTTCAATAAGCACCCTTACATTTATCATGTTGCTGCTCTTGTCTGCCAGTACAACATTCTCCGGAAGGTAAGGAGTTATATCAATGTTTGTCTCGTAATTCTCTGTGGCTCCGGAAATATCCACATCCGAGATAACTATCTCATTTAATGCCTCAAGTTCTTCGCCAGGTGCACCTACCACAACCGTCTCGGGACCATATTCAATGCTTCCTATAAGATATCCCTCTCCCGGAGTTCCTGTAGTGGTAACCTTCACCGGAACTGATTTTGTCTTGTAAATAGGTATCTTCACGCTGATGGTGTCATTGTCGCAGGTAAGCTTGCTGTCCGCAACCTCCTGTCCATCCTTATCGTAGAACACAAGCTTTCCGGTAGTATTGACCTCCCTTGTGCTTCCGCTTACATCCACAACTACCTGGGCGGTTGCCACGCTGTCCACAACGCTGACTGCACCTGTGATATTTACAAGGTTCGGAGTTGTAACAGGTTCACCGGCGGTGTATCCTGACTCGGCTTCGCCTTCAACCTTTACAGTCACAGGTACGGAGGCTGTCTCCTCCTTCTCAAGCTCCACCGTAACAACACTATCTGTCATGGAAATGGATACCGAAGAAGCTATATTCTTATCTACTGTCTCCACCTTAATAGGTACGGAGTTGGTGATAGAAAGCTGTGACAGATCTGCTGATGCCTTAAAATCATCAGCGTTAAGCTCAGCTATCACTGAACGCCTTCCCTTTACTATTATATTTACTGTATCACCGGATTTAACATAATAAAGCTGTCCCTGACTTGTGATGGCATCCTCATTAAGCATCTGGACCGGAACATCCGATATCTGCTTGGACACTACATAATCATCAAGATTAAGTACAATAACCCATACTATAAAGGCGAGAATCACAGCCAACAGCTTCAAGCCAATATTGGAAAAAAGTTTGTCCTTCATCTGCGACTACCTCCTTTTCCGCCCTTATGCTTTCTTATCTTTATTACCTTTTTCTCTTCCTTGGTACGCTTGCCCTCCTCACGGTGCAGGGTAAACAGGAACTTTCTCAGTCCTTCAGCATCAAGATTTCTGTATATCTGTCCATCCTTTGCTACTGCAATAGAACCAGTTTCCTCAGACACGATAACTGTAATACTGTCAGACATCTCGCTGACACCTATACCAGCTCTGTGTCTGGTGCCAAGCTCCTTGTTGATGTCGCTGTTCGCCGAAAGAGGAAGATAGCATGTTGCCGCCTCCACTCTGTTATTTCTGATGATAACAGCTCCATCATGAAGAGGTGTATTGTGCTCAAATATATTCACCAGGAGCTGATTGGTAACTATGGCATCTACACTGATACCTGTATCAACAAAATCCTGAAGAGAAATCTCATTCTCGATAACAATAAGAGCTCCTGTTCTGGTAGCCGAAAGAGCTGTTGCAGTCTTAACTATCTCGTAGATAGTCTTGTCGGTAAGGCCATGCTGGTTCTCAGAATCCTTTATACTCAGATAACTGGACAGCTTCTTCTTACCTAATTCCTCAAGACCTCGCCTGAACTCCGGCTGGAACAGTATGATTATGGCAATAATACCTACACTGAAAGCATTTTTCAGTATATACAGTATAGTATTCAGCTGCAGAACAGCTGCAAATACCATGAAAAGCAGGATAATAACAACACCCTTAAGGAGTGTCCACGCTCTGCTGTTCATAAACCACTGCATAACCTTGTATATTGCAAAGCTCAATATGGCAATCTCAATAATGTCTCTTATGCCGGGCACTGCTATATAAAAATTTTCAAAATAGCTTCTGAAATAAGCGAAAATATTCTCCATATCCATCCCCAACAATCTGTAAAAATAGCTGCTGCCGTACACAGCAATCCATATAGTTATAAACGCCACCCGCTCAGGAACTGTCATGCAGTTTTTAAATGGGTGGCGTGATGGTACTAAATCTTAATGATCTTATCTGTCAGTATCTGTATTTGAAAATGCACTGTCTGTCTGCTCAGCAAATGCACTGTCAGCCTGTGGTCTTGGACGTCTGTTCTGTGCCTGCTGACGCTGTGGTGCATTACCTGCCGGTCTGCCATTCTGGTTCTGACCTGCCTGTCTGTTACGTGGAGCTGCACTTCTGTTCTGTGTATTCTGTGCTCCGCCTGCTGATGGTCTGCCATTCTGTGGTCTGCCTGCTGTGCCTCTGTTCTGTGGCTGTCTGCCGGCATTTCCGGAATTTCTTGCAGGCTGTCTGTTCTGCTCCTGACCTGCCTGTGGTCTTGGGCGTCTGTTCTGTAAAGGAGCCTGTCTTCTTGCCGGAGCCTCCTCCTCTGCAAGATACTCGTCAAGGTCCTCATCATTGTATGAGGTAACAGTTCTGAGGTTCTGTGGCTTCTTTCTGTCAAGGAACTTAGGAACAGCCTTAACATAGTAGTAATACTCGTCATCCTCAAACTGTGTCTTCTCAACCTTTGAGTAATCAACAACTGTCTTCCAGAACTGCACAAATGCTGCTACGATAACAGAAACAATACTTCCTATCACTACTGATGCAAGTGACATATCTGCACCTGTTGTAACATTTCCAACTAAAAACAGTATTATCTCAAATACGCCGCCTATAGCAATGGCAACATACCATGAATAATCAAATGATAACTTATAAATTATAGCTACAATAAGTACTATCACAGCGAACACTGCCACTGTAAGTATAAGCTCTTTATTTCCCTTTAATGCTTCAAATATAAATTTGTAGCTGGCTGCAATCTCTGTTCCGCCTGCTGACGCAAGGGCGTCCACATAATCTCCTGCCGCGATCATGAAGTAATAGACTATACATCCTATACCTACGCTGAACATTGCTGCAGGTCCGGCTAACATACCTGCCAGTATAGGCAGAAGGAACTGCATCTTCACAAGGAAAAATACAGGTGCAAATAACACCAGCCATATTGTCTTAGGGAAAAATCTTATGTATGCACAATAAAGCACCAGGAACAGTAAAAGGAATATAACACCGATCTCAACATTTGCCGAGAATAACTGTCCTGTAAGAAGGAGTGCACCAAGTCCCAGTCCGATACCATCTGATGTAACAGCACTGATGATAGCCATGAGCACCGCAACCTTGGTACTTCCAAAGGCTGAGCTGTAGCCTGTCATGCTGTTTAATGTCATATACAGAACAAGGTATAATATAAATCTCACTACAGGTGTTATGACCATGTCATACTTGCTGCAGAATTCTTTCACTGACTGACGAAACTTTAATATTTCCTTCATAACTATCTCTTCCTCCCGGAGTTCTTAATGGTATGCCCATCTTCATCATAGAAATCTATGAGTGCCTTGAGATTCTGATTATACTTGATCAGTCCCGGCTTCGCCTTGCTGTAACGGTATGTGTAAACCAGCCACGCGATAATGAAATACACAACGCAGACTGCCACATACGCTAACAGCACATTTCTTGCCAGCTTGCCATAGTCATATGTGGTAAGGTTCTCTATAACCTTTGCAAGATTATAGTACACATACATAGCTGCAACTCCCCAGAAGAGGATCGTGGTTGATACCAGTGTCTTGAGGCAGTTCAGTCTCACATAGTCACTCTGAAAAAACCTCGCTTTATTCAAATCTTCTTTTCCTGTGGATTCCTCGTAAGTACTGAGCTTAGTCATAAGAATCACTTTTTCTTCATTGATCATTTTGTTCCCTCGTATTATATGCCCAGTAATAAACTCTAAACATTATATCAAAGTGTCCTGAATTAAGCAATAAAGGAATTATGAATTTATTGTGGCGTCTTCCTTAAGATATTCCCTGAATATTCCTTGAAACACTCCACAAAATAATTCTCGAAACATTCATCTTGAAACATTCATTAGGAATTTGCCTGTGCTTTAAGCTCCTCAAGCATTTGCGGAAGTCTGGTGTCCATCTCGTCATCCTTGAACTGGCAGGTACCCACCTTCCTGTGTCCGCCACCGCCGTACTTGAGCATAAGGCTTCCAACGTCCATTGTGGCTGTACGGTTCAGTATGCTGTAGCCAACTGCTGCCGAACATCCCTGTCCGCCCTTTCCGCTTACTATCCAGGCTGATACATTCTGTTCAGGATACATACTGTATATCATGAAACGGTTTCCTGTATAGATCGGATCAACACCTCTCAGATCACTTATGATAAGGTTTCCGTCAACGATGGTGTGAGCCTTAACCATTTCCTTGAACTTCTCTGTCTGCTCATTGTAGAGTACTATCCTTTCCTGAATATCAGGCATTGCAAGGATTTCGTCTGTGGTCATTGTCCTGCAGGCGTCTATAAGCCTCTCCATAAGCTGATAATTTGATATGGTGAAGTTTCTGAATCTTCCGAGACCTGTTCTTGGATCCATAAGGAAGCCTATAAGTATCCAGCCCTTAGGGTTCTGCACTTCATCTATTGTAAGGTTTCCTGAGTCTACCTTATCTACAGCCTCCATCATATCATCAAACTGAGGAAATCTTTCCTTTCCTCCGTAATATTCATATATTATCCTTGCACAGGATGGTGTTATACGGCTCTCCCCTTTGTATCTGCCCTCAAGTGCAAGTCTCTCGTGCTCGCTTGAGTGGTGGTCGAACCATAATCCGCAGCCCTCTACAAATGGGACATTTGCAAGGCAGTCATCCTCTGTAACCTCAATAAGTCCGTCCTGAAGATCCTTTGGATGTGCAAATTTCCAATGGTCGATTATCCCCGCCTCCTTAAGAAGTGCACCACATGCAAGTCCGTCAAAATCCGATCTGGTAACTAATCTCATAATGTAATCCTCCCTGTTTTTTAAACCTTCTCTTCCGATTATATAAAATGCTTCTTTGCTTTTCAAGTAATTGTTGGCATATACCACATGCCCCAAAGCATATGCCCTCTAATCCAGCTTCACTACAAGCTTAAGTGGATTGTGATCAGTGTTCTTAAAGCCCTCATTCAATGTCTCAAGGGACTCTACAGTCACATTATCCGATACAATAAAGCCATCGATCACATAGTACTGGAAATCCGAACCCTCATATGTGTCCAAAGGCTCGTCAAGGGATCTGCAGGTAGGACTTGTGGGGTCTGTCAGACAGGAAAAATGCTCCCCAAATGCCTCCGCGTCAATAAGTCCCGGTGCCCACAGGTCATCCCGCTGTAATGGATAGTCAGATATGTCTACATTGGAAAATGCCTGATTGAAATCTCCTCCGGCAATAACGTAATTTCCCGCTTCCCGCTCTTTCTTAAGAAGTTCCGCAAGCATTTTTGTCTGGGCTTCCCTGCCCTCGCCCGAATCATATGCCTCAAGGTGAACATTCACGACCACAAGCTCCTTGTCACTTCCTGCCACAGGTATCCTTGAAACCAGAAGACACCGCTTAAGATTGCACAGCCTTACCGGATATGAAAACGGACACGGCAGCTTTATCCTCACCGCATTGTCCACCGGATATGATGAAAGGGTCATTATTCCTGACGCCACCTTACCTATAGGCGGCAGGGGATACGGCACCATAAGGGTCTTATAATTATATGCAAATGATGTGTAATACCCTGCAAATGCTTCCTCGTAGCCTTCTCTCTCATTTATCCCATAGCTTCTTGTTGAATTCTCATCCACCTCCTGAAGCATGATAATGTCAGGATCTATGTCCTTTATGGCATCTGTTATCCCTGCAACATTTGCAAGTACACGATCTTTGTCAGCGGTCTTCACCATCTTGCCGCCATCCATAAAGAAATCCGCATTGTCGCCCAGGGCTCCGTAGCCGGTATTCCATGTCAGGACTGTTATGGAATCTCCCTGATGTATTTCATTTGTCCCATTGTTATCTTCCGATGAAATCTCATCATCTGCAGTGGCATCGGACTCACCGCCTGTCTGTCCTGATCCGCCTCTTACTTCAAGAGTTTCAACGTCCTCCGGGCGGTACTCGGTCACGGTGAGTACACCCACAAATATCAGTACAAGTGCCACTATCACTGCCAGCACTATCAAGATTATTTTCATAGCTTTTTTCATTTCATTCTCTTCCTGATTGAACAGTCAAAACCTATCTTAACCTTTGAAAATTCAATACCTGTAACATCTGACACTGCCTTCTTGGCACCCTCACCCGCTAACGGCATGGTGTTTCAGACCTTCAATATCTCTGATATATTTTTCTGGATTCCATAAGCCACCTCAGGCTTATTCATTGAATATACATGGACGTGCTTTACTCCATTTGCCATAAGATCTATGATCTGATCTGTTGCGTAGGCTATTCCTGCCTGACACATTGCCGCCTCAGTATCTCCGAAGGCGTCCACAATGCTCTTAAATCTCTCAGGCACATTACAGCCTGAAAGCCTGACCGCATTTTTAACCTGAACACGCTTTGTGATAGGCATGATACCCGGAATTACAGGAACCGTAACACCGGCAGTCCTGAGTCTGTACATGAAGTTAAAGAATATGGTATTGTCGAAGAACATCTGGGTTGTGAGATATTCACAGCCTGCTTCAACCTTTTTCTTAAGACCTTCTATGTCGTCCTTCTTGTTTGCGGAATCCGGGTGTACCTCCGGATAGCAGGCTCCGCCTACGCAGAAATCTCCTGTTTCCTTTATTAACTTCACCAGCTCTGAGGCATGTACAAAATCTGTAAATACCTCGCCTTCATAATTCTTTGGAACATCACCGCGAAGTGCAAGTATGTTCTCAATGCCTGCGTTCTTCATCTCTGTAAGTGCTTTTCTGATGGTCTCTTTGTCTGCACATACGCAGGTAAGATGAGCGATAGTCGGCACGTTATACCGCTCCTGTATCTCTTCTGCCAGCTTTATGGTATGCCCCTTTGTGCTTCCGCCTGCACCGTAGGTCACGCTCATATAATCCGGCTTGTATGCTGCAATACTGCAGGCTGCCGCTTCTACATTTGCAAAGTCAGTATCTTTCTTAGGTGGAAACACCTCGAATGAAAGAGTTGGTCTGTCCTGATTGATTATGTCTCTTATCTTCATGTAATGCCTTCCTGTTTTGAACATCAGCCCATTTAAAATTTGCCTTCCTAGGTATTGCCCCCTCTTTTCATTCGGCGGCATATCGTCGGTACCATTTTATATGCATCTTCGATGCATGGGTACCTCCTCTTTTTAAGTATTGCCCCCTCTTTTCATTCGGCGGCATATCGTCGGTACCATTTTATATGCATCTTCGATGCATGGGTACCTCCTCTAGCAAAGGGCTGACGCTGCATGTCAAGTTTTCATATAAAACTTGACACAATTTTTCCTTTGATCTTGTATTACCTCTATAAAATATTGTAAGATATGCGTTCATAAATAGTGTAACTGTAACATTTATTATATACCCTACGGGAATTATTTACAATTACCTGTTGTGGCTGTTTTTCTTCCCACTGCAAATATCAGTATAAAGAAGAATGTCATGCTCTCGCTCATAAGTCCGTTTGTAAATCCCAGACGGAACGGTGTATCCGGAAGCAGGCTCTTGACCACTGATAAGATCAAGTAAAATACGAGAACATTTCCAAATGCCATCCATCCTGGAAGTGTGGTCTTCTTTGCTATCACCAGATAGAACCAGTATATAAATACCGGCAGCATAACCGCTTCACTGACGGTCACGATCCATGACAAATGGTCAAATAAGGCTTCACATGCAGGAAGTGCTGCCGCACTGTATCCGTTGTTCTCCATCCATGCGTAAAGGTAAAAGATCATAATATAGAAAATATGGAGGCACATCCAAGGTGTAAGCCCAAAGGCATTGAGGTAGTGATATATCTTCTGTTCCTTATTACTCTTTATAAATCTGCCGATATAGAAAAGTGCTATGCCATAGAATATTATCCCGGGGAATGCCAACATCATCGCCAGCCCATTACGCCATGCAGGGATCTGTGCCACCCCTGTGGTAAGCCAGTATAACTTCCCCAAATGGGTTGTATCTCCGTACACCATAAGCCAGTCTCCGCCGCCATAGCAGAGACAGCCCAGTATTCCGCATATTGTTGCCAGTAACAAAGTCTTCTTGTTTACCTGTGTATTGTTGTCCATGTTTTTGTCCTTTCCAGTGTTTTATATTTTGTTTATTTTTATGTGTTACTCTTTGATCCCGTCGCACAGATTGATCTCAATATGCTTTCCCAATGCCCCCGCATACTTCTGCAGCACTATGATTGTAGGCACCCTGGTTCCTGTTTCAAACCTGGCTATATTAGAGGTTGCCATGCCGGTGATCTCGGCAATATCCGCCTGGGTGAGGTTCTGTCTGTGTCGTTCCTCCACCAGAGATTTGATAACCTCAGATGACTGTGCAGCTACTATCTTCTGTATTGCCTCCGCATATGCCACAAGTCTCTTCTCCCTAGCCTGTTTTTCCTGTTCATAATTTATGTATTCTATGTCTATTCTCATTATCGTCCTCCTGAATTTGAACATCAGCATTAATTTTCAAAGTATCAAATCATTTCTTCCATGTCATATGTGTTGATAACCTTTCATACTTTATATTATTTATAAAATCCTATGATAAGCCCTTGAAAAAATAGGAACTGATGGTAACATACTCATGGAGGGTGCTGCCAATAGGCGGCTAGCCCAGAATATTTTGATCAAAAACGATCACCATAGGTCGCAAGCTACGGGCGGTCGTTTTTGATTGTACGTTTATGTTCTTCATTGAAAATTCTACGATCCAGCCTTTCGATCTTCTCAACAAATCAGCCACTACTTTTTGCCTTTTGATATTTTTCCTTATACCACTCTATAGTTTCCCTGATTCCAGCTTCAAAATCTACTTCCGGATGCCATCCCAACTCATTACACAGCTTAGAACTGTCTATTGCGTACCTCAGATCATGCCCCTTTCTGTCGGGCACAAATGTTATCAGGCTCTCCGGCTTTCCAAGTGTCCTGCAAATAAGCTTCACAATATCAATATTTGCCACCTCGTTGCCGCCACCAACATTATAGATCTCTCCGTCCCTTCCATGATGGATTATCATATCCACCGCACGGCAATGGTCATCTACATGGATCCAGTCACGAACATTTATCCCTCGTCCATATACTGGCAACGTCTTATCCTCAAGAGCATTAAACACCATGAGGGGAATCAGCTTCTCCGGAAACTGCTGCGGACCATAATTATTTGAACATCTGCTGATAGTCACCGGCAAACCATAGGTTCTGTGATACGCCATAGCCAATAGATCCGCAGCCGCCTTGGAGCTGCTGTATGGCGAACTGGTTCGAAGAGGCGTCTCCTCTGTAAATAGCAGCTCCGGTCTGTCAACAGGCAGATCTCCGTACACCTCATCGGTACTTATCTGATGAAACCTCTTAATTCCGTACTTTATACATGCGTCCATCAGCACCGCTGTTCCCTTGATATTCGTGTCCAGGAAAATCTCAGGATTTTCAATGGATCGATCCACGTGGGACTCCGCAGCGAAATTCACAACAATATCAGGCTTCTCCGACTCAAATATTTTGAAAATATTCTCCCTATCGCAAATATCAGCCTTGTAAAACTGAAAATTTTCCTTATCCGCAACCGCGTTCAGATTATCCATGCTTCCTGCATATGTAAGCTTGTCTACGCAGACCACCCGGCAATCCGGATGTTCCCCCATTATGTAAGATATAAAATTGCTTCCGATAAAGCCGGCTCCACCGGTTACCAGAATGGTCTCAATCTCGTAATCGTCTCTGTCTGCCATACAACACCTCCGCTTTGAACGTCAGTTCATTTACAATTTGCTTATGACAAATGGCTGACGCTGCATGTGAAGTTTTTCACATAAAACCTAACACATCACATACCATCATTTACATAGCCCCAGGTGTGCTTCCTGGTCAAGCCCCGCAATATATGTTTCACCCTTTTTTCCGTCTCTGTAATCTGGTTTCTGGCGTCATTTATCCTGTTTTGGACATAATAGTCCACCAGAAATCCATCCCAGAATACATCTGCAAATGACACAAACTCACTTACTTCCAGCTTCACTTCTGTAGGCACATCTGTGTTCCTAAGCACCCACTGAAAGTGTCTCAATGCCTTTTCCGCGTCTTCCATATATCTCCTGGCGTCATTCATCCGCGAACGCTTCAGCAAAGACGGCAGCATGCCGCCTCCAAATATATCCCACCTGCCATATCCTGCTGCCTGCTCCAGTTCTTCATTTGCAGCTTGAAGGCTGGCAAGTGCCTGTTCTCCAGCTCTTATAGCGTCATTTATCTGTCTCTGACCTTCATTTGTCCCCATGTTTTTCTCTGTCCCTCCAGCTTACCAGCTTCCTGCATGCCCCAAATATCAGGACAGCCACAACATACCCTATGGCGTCAAGCACCAGATCAAACGCGTCAAAATGCCGTCCCACAATAAATATCCTTATGGACTGATCCACAAATGACACCGCCATACATGTAAACAACGTTATTACCATCATGCTCCAGGTATGCTTCGTTATAAAAATATATAACACAGAAAAGCCTGTGCCTACAATAAAAAATTCAAATACATGTGCCCACTGACGCACCGACCAGCTCACATAAGCTCCCATCCGCTCCAGGAACGCTGATACAACCGGCAAATGTGCCACTCTGTTTGAAAGCTCAACCGTATCCTCCGGTTTCTGAAAGGTCAGATAAAACAGGGAAGCCAGGATGATCAATATTGCAGCTGATGGTAGAAGCAGGGATTTTTTCATTTTAAACGCCACCTTTGTCTAGTTATGACTAATATTATAGTTTAATACGCCAGATTTTTTCAATAGTCATAAGTAAGCTTAAGCACTTATTTTTATCGTTCACAGGTACAAAAACGATTTCATTCACTTGTTGAGCAGACTTACCAGGCGTAACCTAGCCTCATATGTGATTTCTGTCCGTCGGACCAAGAGTTTGCTTACAGCTTCTTTCAGATTCTACCATACGATAGACACCCTTGCTGTTCAGCTATACACTTCCCCGCAAACCTAATCATAACCACCGGCTTAGCCGGTGGTTTGTTCTAGCCCTATAAGGGCTTGTTACCGGCACTGAGTCTAAAGACTCGTCGAAAAGTTCGCCAACCGCAACATCATTTCTCTACTGAGCCCCTTGGTCTCTTTTTATTTGTTTTGTATTACTGGCTCACCCGTGAACGGGTCAATATATTCCTTCAGTGTCATTTGGTCATATTCCAAATCTTCTTTTAATTGATTTTGAATATATTCCTGTATTTTTTTTGCATTTTTGCCTACTGTATCTACATAATATCCTCTACACCAGAAATGTCTATTTCCATATTTGTATTTTAAATTTGCATGTCTCTCAAATATCATAAGTGTACTCTTACCTTTTAGATATCCCACAAAACTTGATACACTCATACTTGGTGGGATTCTAACTAACATGTGCACATGATCTGGACATATCTCCGCTTCAACAATTTCCACACCTTTTCTTTTACACAATGTACTTAATATATTTGCTATATCTTGTCTCAGTTCTCCATATGCTATCTTTCTCCTGAATTTTGGTGCAAAAACTATATGATACTTACATTCCCACTTAGTATGTGATAAACTATTCATGTCCATTTGGACTACCTCCTTTGCTCTACTTGGTTGGCGAACCAAAGTAATTATAGCACTGGAGGTTTTTTACTGTAAGCTGAAGCAGTTGTTGTCCCCCTGCATAGCAGGGGGTTTTATTAAGGATTGCCATACAAAAATACCCTGCCAGTCTTCACCGGCAGGGTTGCCCGCATTGTTTACCTGTAGAGATCTTCCAGCGTTATCAGCCAAACTTCACCTCGCTCCTGTGCTTGAAGAAGTCCATCCGTGAATCCGCCTTTCGAGAAGATATAATAATGATAGTTGTTGCCTTTTCCAAATACCGATGCATAATCCCGAATCAAATCGAGTTCATCCACACCAATTTTTTCATTTCTGTACTTGCACGAACCGATGATATAGTCCTTACCCTCAACAGGTGTTCCAACAATATCAATCTGTATCTGCTTTTTCTTTTTGGGATCTGTACCCCACCACTGACCGATTTCGCTCAGTTCAATAGGGAGATTGTCCGAATAATAGAGCAGATAATCCTGACACATCTTCTCAAAAATCAGACCCATGTAATCCGGAAGATACTGTTTTACAGCATGCGGATAGGACCTTGCGATTCTGCCAGAATCAATGGCACTCATATTGACCGGAACAAACCGGTACCAGAACCGGAAGAAATTATCAGCCAGTAAATAGATCGTTTTCTTACCCGTTTTTTCTGTAATCGGTGTTTCCTTTTTGACAATGCCAAGGTTAATCAGTGTGTTCAGATACTTCGATACGACTGAATTCTCCTCACCGACTTTCATCTTGATATCGTTCATTCGGGAAGCACCTTCTGCAATCGCTTTGATGATTGCATTATAAATGGCCGGCTCCCGAAGTTCCTGTTTCAGCAGATTCCCCGGCTCCTCATACAGATAGCTGGAACGGTCAAAGAAATTATCCAACAAGGCTTCATCCACACTGTCTCTCACATCCAACTTGTTGATATAATGAGGAACTCCACCCGTAATTCCATAAATCAGAGAATTATCCTCTGCAGACAGATTCGGATGGAATACAACCGTTTCCTTATAGTCCAGTGGTTCGATTTTGAACTGGCCTGTTCGTCTGCCATACAGCGGACTTTCTTTTCCAAGCACCTGACCCTCCATAAAGCTCATAGATGAACCGCAAAGAATCAGGTACATCCTGGACTCTGTCCATTTGTGGTCGATAATGTGCTGCAGCATCGCTGAAATAGCTGGTTTTGCTTTTGCAAGATAAGGATACTCATCAATGACAAAGACAATCCTTTTTTCCTTTGAAAGTACTGTCAGCTCATCCAAAGCTGCATCATAGGACCTGAACTCCGGTGCAGACTCCATATCCGGCCGCTCATAACTCATGATCGACTTTGAGAGAGCTGCCAGATTTTCCTTTCCTGTCGTGTTCAATGCAGAAAAGAAAATGGTAGGCTTATCTTTGCAGAACTCGTTGATCAGTGCCGTTTTACCAACACGCCGTCTGCCGTAGATGACAATGCACTCAAACTTATCATCTGCATACCGTTTATTCAGTTTCCGCAGCTCATCCTCACGACAATAAAACCGACTCATCCGCCTGCCTCCAATAATTATACTCGTAAGTTAGTAACTCGTAAGTTACTTTCTTACAAGTATAATAAATTAGATAGTTTGCAAAGTCAAGTAAAACAAGTCGAGCTATTGTATGATGCTGGGTAATCTCACCATTGACAAGCTGCTCATTGGCCTGCTGTGCGGCGGTCTTCAGAGCTGCCAGCTTTTCCCTAGCGGCTTCAATGGCATCCTTGAGCATCTTCTTGAAGTTGTCCTTTACTGCCGCGATATCTTCATGGTAGGTCATACCATACCATGTATCGTTGGTTTTCAGAACCTTCACTGACATCTTTCCCTGCCCCGGCAGTTCACCAATGAAGATAGGGATCAGATACTCCGCTTTCAGCGGATTGCCCGGTACTTCTCTATCAAAGAACTCTTTGAAACCGTCCTCCAGCACATCCAGAAACTTCGGAGTCAATCCCCACATGTTCATGGAT
>JBNMGN010000018.1:0-47736 GCA_050872265.1 Coprococcus sp. | reverse complement strand
TATTGCCCCCTCATTTCATTCGGCGGCATATCGTCGGTACCATTTTATATGCATCTTCGATGCATGGGTACCTCCTCTTTTTAAGTATTGCCCCCTCATTTCATTCGGCGGCATATCGTCGGTACCATTTTATATGCATCTTCGATGCATGGGTACCTCCTCAAACTCCAAGTTCATCCATGTTGCCACCGATCTTCTGATAGAGCTTTACAAGCAACAGCGTTATGATTATCAATATGATGGACAGTGCTGCTCCCAGGGGCCAGTTATTTCCACTCTTAAACTGTCTCTCTATGAGGTTTCCGATAACATCTGAATTTCCACCGCCAAGGATATTTGACACGAAGAAATATCCGAGACATGGGATAAATACCATGATACATCCGGAGAAGATACCGCCGGAGGTAAGGGGAAGTACAACTGTGAGAAATCTCTTAAAGGGCTTCGCCCCAAGATCCGCTGCCGCCTCTAACAGGCTGCCATCCAGCTTCTCTATGGATGTATAAAGTGGAAGTATCATAAACGGGATCAGGCAGTAAACCATACCGAACACTGTTGTCCCCTGTTTGTACAGGAAATCTATTGGTCCGCCGGTTATGCCGATGGTCTGCAATATAGTATTGAGCCATCCCTTTGTTCCCAGGAATGTCCTCCAACCGTATATCCTTATAAGGGAATTTGTCCAAAATGGAATGATAACCAGCATGTACATAAGCTGCTTCCATCTGCTCTTTGTTCTTGCAATAAGATAAGAAAACGGATAACCTACAAGTATGCAAATGATAGTTGTAAGGAGTGCTATAACTATCGACTGTATGTAGATCTTCATATAATCCGCACTCATGAGGTTCTTGTAATTATCCAGGCTGAAGCTGAATACCACATTGTAATACTGATCTGTGGTACAAAAGCTCATAACCGCCACATATATAAGCGGAACAGCCACAAGCAATACCAACAGCAACGCCACAGGACCTACAGTGGCAATAGCCGGAAGATTATTGGAACGCCATTTATGTTTTCTGATAAGCTTTTCATTTCTTTCATCCAGTTCCATTTGTTCACCTTCTTTCATTGAACTCCAGCCATGCAAAATTTGCCTTCGGCAAATGGCTGGAGCTACATATCAAGTTTTCATAGAAAACTTGACACAATCGATTACTGGCACGACTCGAAATAATGGTGTGCTATTTATTGTAATGACGCTTTTAGTCCACTACGCAAGCACTATATTGTCCAGTGCCTCGAATATACTGTTCTCTCTGCTGTGGATAAGAACCGCGTCCTCTTTGTTCCAATATGGATATATGGCACTTCCGATCTCCGGGAGACTCTCACCTGCCAACCGCTCTATCTTAAGTTCATTTCCATTTGGAAGTGATACTACGCACTTGATAACAGAACCCACATATATGTAATCCCTTACCACAGCCTTGATACCAAAGCCCTCCACCGGTGTTTCGGAATACTTCATTTTCTCAGGTCTTACGGATACTGTGATATACTCTCCGAATTTGAAATCATCGCCCTTACCGGTGATAAAACCATTTTCAACTGTAACCTGAACCTCGTTACCGTTTATGAAGCCTACGGTTCCGTCAAATATATTTGTCTCGCCGATGAATGTGGCAACAAATTTTGTCTTAGGTGCCTCATATATCTCCGACGGAGTACCAAGCTGATCCAGGATACCGTCATGCATGATGGCGATCCTGTCGCTCATTGTAAGGGCTTCCTCCTGATCGTGGGTTACATATATAAATGTAATGTTAAGCTTTCTCTGTAATCTCTTAAGCTCAAGCTGCATTTGCTTTCTAAGCTTAAGATCAAGTGCTCCCAATGGCTCATCAAGAAGCAGTACTCTTGGCTTATTGATAAGTGCCCTGGCAATGGCAACTCTCTGCTTCTGTCCACCGGAAAGCTGTGAAGGATATCTCTTCTCGAAGCCTGACAACTGTACCAGATCTATCATTTCCTTAACCCTGCTCTTTATCTCTGCCTTTGGCACCTTCTTGATCTTCAAGCCGTATGCTATGTTGTCGGCTATGGTCATATGGGGAAATAACGCATAGGTCTGAAATACTGTATTTACATTTCTCTCAAAGGGCTCCTTCTCTTCTATGGCTTCCCCCTCCACCTTTATGGTTCCGGTGGTAGGTTCCTCAAATCCTGCTATCATCCTCAGCGTTGTTGTCTTTCCACAACCGGAGGAACCCAGCAGAGTAAGAAATTCACCCTCTTTAACTTTTAAATCCAAATCCTTGACGACGTGATTCTTGCCATATACCTTATTAACTCCGTCAAGTTCAACTATATATTCCATAGGATCACCTCTCATCATTTAACATCAGCCCATTTAAGCTCGGCTCTCAGCACATCTACAGCTTCTCATACTATAATGCCTTGAGTCCTCTCTCACCTGTTCGTATTCTCACAGCTTCTTCAATGTTTCTGACAAATATCTTACCGTCACCTACATGGTCTGTGGCACAGGCTTCTCTGGTCTTCATAATAATAGGTTCAACATCCTTATCATTTACAACCACCTCAACTCTTATCTTAGGAAGAAGATTAATGGTTGTCTTGAGACCCTTTATCTCATTGACACCCTTATCCTCTGTGGCACCCTTCTGAGTACCGCAGCCCATTACTGTTGAAAGTGTCATACCACCGCAGTTGATCTCGTCTAATATCTTCTTCATTGCCTCAAGCTTCTCCGGTCTGATTATCATGATTATTTCCTTCATACTGCATCTTCCTTTCTTTCGGGTTATTTCTTTGTTTACGTTGCCATGCCGGCGATAAAAAAACACGCCTCACCATAACAAAACGGAGCTATCAATCTGACAGCTCCGTTGCTTATTTTTTATCATTAATTAAATTGTTATATGAATAATAATTCCATTCACTGTTATTATCAATGCAGATTTTTTACCATTTTTGTACTACTTTTTAAGTACTTTTATCAATAATAGTCCGGCATGGCTCATCCGATAATTTGTATATGTACCTGAATTTGTCTGCATTTGCTACTCTTTTTCCTTAATAAGCTTGAACATCTGAACCCTGTTATTTATCCCAAGCTTTCTATAGATATTGAGTATGTGCTTCTTTAAAGTGTTGTCTGTTATGGTAAGCTCATCGCAGATATCGGCGTTGGTCTTTCCCCCAAGAAGCAGCCTTAATATGGTGTGCTCTCTTCTGGTCAGATCGTATTTCTCCACCACCTCTGCTATGGTCATCTTGTCTCCACCATTGTCAGTCTTCTCAAGCTCCTTATAAAGCCTGTATGACAAATGCTCCTTAAGCTGATCCAGCATAAAGATATCCTCATACTCAAAATTTTCTTTTCCTATGGTTCTGTAGAAGGTCACAACTCCTACAAATTTCTTCTTCATGGCAAGTACCATCTGAAGGGAATAATGCCAGTTATTTGGCTTGTATACCTTCTTATAATACTCGGTCTCTACTCTTGCGTCATCGGAGATTATATCCGTCTCCCGGTATACCAGGGTCTTGCCGCTGTACAATATGCCCCTGCTGTAATCAATCTCATCATATATATCCGAGTGATCATCCTCGCAGTTAAAATATACCGGCCTGGTCAGGTGATTTTCCCCACCTGCCGCCGCCATATAAAAGTCCGCACTGTCGAAATCCAGAAGCATTTTCAACTGTTCCAGAAGCTGCTTCCTCATATCGTCCACGTCCTCAACAGTGTATATCTTGTAAATTATGCTGTTTAACATGAGCCAGTCATTTGTCTCAAGATTTTTCATGCCATGTCGCTCCCTTGTAATAAAATGATTTCTAAAGTCTTCCACGCCCATCAATGAAATATATCACACATATCACTTAAGCTTTTCCACATTTTACATAGAGATCCAGCCAAGTGCATTTGCCACGGAGCTTATTAATATTATCAATACGAACACAGGGCACAGGTACTTGATCATAACCACAAATACCATCTTTCTGCGGAACTTGCTCTCCCCGTGTACGATCTCTTCTTCTATGCGTTTAACTCCCACAACCCTTGAAATAAGCAGGCTGGTCATAAGAGCTGCAATCGGCATCATTACTGAGTTTGTCATGAAGTCAAAGAAATCAAGGAACTGCATACCTATGATCTTCACAAATGAAAGTGGTCCGTATCCAAGGGATGACAGACTTCCCAGCACCAGCATAATGATACCTGCGATGACTGTGGATTTCTTCCTGCCCCATCCAAGCTCATCCTCGAAGGTTGAAACTGCACTTTCTGTCAGTGCTATTGAACTTGTTACCGCTGCAAATAAAACCAGCACAAAGAAAAGTATTCCTATGGCTGTGCCAAATCCCATATTTGCAAATACCTTAGGAATGGTAATGAACATAAGTGACGGTCCTGCCTTAAGTGTATCGGGATTGCCACCTGAAAATGCAAATACTGCCGGGATTATCATAAGTCCTGCCATCATTGCTATAGCGGTATCGAATATCTCAACATTTCTTGTGGAGTCTTCAATGGCGGTGTCCTTCTTCATATATGAACCGAAGGTAATGAGGATACCCATGGCAATGGACAGTGAGTAGAACATCTGCCCCATGGCTGCCACAACCGTCATCCACGAGAAATTTTTAACATTTGGCACAAGGAAGTACTTTACGCCCTCCATGGCTCCGGGTCTTGTAACTGAATATATTGCAACTATGACAGACAGTACTATAAGCACCGGCATCATGATCTTTGACACTCTTTCTATTCCATTCTGAACTCCTGCATATATGATCGCCAGGGTGAACAGGCAGAATATTATGAAGCAGGTCTCTGTGGATACGCCATTTGATATGAAACCTGAGAAATATCCGTCCTCTGCCAACGCTGTTCCGTTTCCTTTTATATATTCTATCAGATACTTGATAACCCAGCCACCGATCACTGAGTAATAAGGAACTATCAGGATCGGTATTATGGCATTTATCCAGCCGCCGCATTTCATCCATTTTTTATTGCCAAATGACTGAAATGCTCCCACCGGACTTTTTCTGGTCATTCGTCCCAGTGCCGACTCTGCAACTATCATAGTATATCCAAATGTCAATGCCAGCAGGATATATACCAACAGGAATATTCCTCCGCCGTACTTGGCTGCCAGATATGGAAATCTCCAGATATTTCCCAGTCCTACCGACGCTCCTGCTGCTGACAGGACATAGCCCAGCTTTCCTGAAAATGTGCTTCTATTATTTTTATGTGTACTCATAATTCTCCCCATATACCTATCATTCTCCGGTGATATTTGCCCTTGGCTCAGAGAATGCTGTCTTTGATTGTAACATGACTTGGTGGTAAAGTCACTAGAAAAAAGATGGACGCTGTGAAGGAAAAAGGGCGGACATTGTGAAAGGGGTGCCTTACTATGCACTGCAAATTTAAGCACGCCATCTCCGCGGCTGGTTCCTTGACTTATTTTCTAGTTTGCCAATTTTAGGTCACTGGTTTTTTCCTGTTTTTATGACCTGTTTCACTATTTCTTGTTTTCAGGTCATTTTCTACGCTTGTTTTCCTTGACTTTATTTTCAATTTCTTGTTTTCAGGTCATTTTCTACGCTTGTTTTCCTTGACTTTATTTTCAATTTCTTGTTTTCAGGTCATTTTCTACGCTTGTTTTCCTTGACCTTATTTTCAATTTCTTGTTTTAAGGTCATTTTCTACGCTTGTTTTCCTTGACCTTATTTTCAATTTCCTACTTCCAAGTCATTTTTCCTGATTTTATTTCTGCTTATATTATACACATAATGATCCTATGCTAACCAGCAAACCTATTTCTTGTTTATACGAATTTATATAGGGTATACAATAATGTCACTCTTAATCTATTTTCATGCGTCCCATCAATCTTACACATCTGTGCGAAAAAAATCCCCCTTCATCGGGAGCGCTTATCGTACTCACCAACAAAAGGGGGAGGGCTAACATATTTTGAAACGAGTTTTTAATCATTTACAACCAATCATACTAAAAGTCACATAATCAATTCTATATGATAGTTACATAAGCAATCCCATATAAGAGTAACATGATCAAACACTATACAAATAATCATATGAATATCAAAAGTCCCAGGAATGTTATGGTGCCTGCTATATTTCCTGTACCCACAAGCTTGAATGGGGTAAGGATGATAAACAATGGCAATGTATTAAAAATACATGCCCATGCAGGAAGGGATGTGCCTCCTGTAACTACCGCAATGAACAGTGTGACCATGAACACAAGCAATGCCACATAGCCAACATACATTGTTGAGATTGTTTTCTTGAAGAACTCAACTATTGCCTCATGGGCAACGTCGGTTCTTCCGAGTTTGATATAGAACCACTCAGTTATCCCGCAGAAAACATGATGGGCAGTGATAAATATTATAAATGCGGCTCCTGATATCAGCATTATATTTGCACTGATAACCGAATACTGTCTCATCCAGTCACTCAATCCATAATACCCAACTGACATCAATGCAATAGCAACCACGCCAAGAATTATTGATATCATGGAATATCCTGTAGTGGCTCCTTCAAATTCCTTTGAAAGCTTTTCATTATCACTTAAGTATTTAAGATTTATTCTGTGCTTATCCTTTGTATATGCCATGAACCAGTCACACCTCTGACACAGCAGATGTCCGATCATAGCTATAAGCATACATACCTTCACAGCTGTCATTTCTAATCCCCCTGCATGTATTGGCACGGCTTGCGTGCTTTTCTATTCCATATTTCATTTGACACTATCATGTCTGGCTTCATTTTTCATAACTCATTTGGTGCCATTAAGTTAGCCATCGCTAACTCTCAACCCATTTGGTACCATCAAGTTAGTTATTACTAACCATTTCATTAAGTACTTTATCTCACAAAAGTCACTACGTCAAGATATTAAATAATGAAGTCAGGCAAAAATTTTGGAAATTTAAACATTTTCAATTAAACTTCAATGTTCCATGGTTAGAATGACAGCATAAAAGATAAAGCAACACCAAAATATAATTGTAAATAGAAGGAGTGAATGATCATGAGAAAGAAATTTTTATTGGCGTGTGTAGCCGGAACAGCAATGGCTATTTCCCTTACGGGCTGCGGCACAGAGGCTACTACAACCACATCAGCAACAACTGATACTACAAATTCAACCGAAGCTTCACAGACTCAGGTTACAGGAAAGGTTTCATCTATTTCCGACGGAACGGTAACACTTGCTCTTGGTGAAGTTGATGAAAATGCCGGTCCGGGACAAGGTGGCTCATCAGACGACAGTCAGACACCTCCGGAAATGCCTGGTAACAATAATACTTCCGACACTGATAATAACAGCAGCAACAACCAGACTCCGCCTGCCAAACCTGACGACAGCAATAACTCCGGCACCGATAACAGCAGCGACAACCAGACTCCGCCGGCTAAACCTGACGATAACAGTAATTCAGGTAATGATGGCAACACCAACGGTGATGGCAATGGTTCAGGTACTCCCGGTGCAGGTGGTACAGAAGCAGGTGGTCCGGGCACAGATGGCCCCGGTCAGGGCGGAACACCCGGATTTACAGAAAGCGGTGAAACACAGACTATTGATATAAGTAACGCGACAATAACCAAAGATGACGAGACCATTGATATCAGTGACATATCCGAAGGCGATATACTTGAGGTAACTCTTGACGCCTACGGCGACGCAGTAACTGTTGAAATTGTAACCCTTCAGGGTCCTGGCGGTAATCAGGCAGGTGGCGGTCCCGGTGGTGCTTCGGGTGGCAACGGATCAGGAACCGTAACACAGGGTTCAAGTGCAACCACCCTTTCTGAAGACGGCACCTACTCCGACGAAACATACACCTCTACAGGCGATGATGAAAATGCTCTCCGTGTAGACAATGCCACAGTCACCCTGGAGGGTATAACCGTTGACAAGAGTGCCGGTGCTACCTCAAGCACTGAAAATGGCGACTTCTACGGTGTGAATGCTGCTCTCCTTGCCACAAACGGTGCAACAGTCACCATCAAAAATGCAACTGTAACCTCATCAGCCCAGAACGGCAACGGTGTATTCAGCTATGGAAGCGGCACTACAGTCAACATATCCGACTCAACCATAACCACAACCGCTGACAACTCAGGCGGTATCCAGACTACAGGCGGTGGCACAACCAACGCAAGCAATCTTACAGTGGACACATCCGGCAACTCATCCGCAGCGATCCGGTCTGACAGAGGTGGTGGAACTGTAAATGTAGATAGTGGATCATATACTTCAAATGGCTACAACTCACCTGCCGTATATTCCACAGCAGCGATCACAGTAAAGAATGCCACCCTTACAGCCAACAACTCAGAGGCTCTGGTAATTGAAGGAGAGAACTCCATAGATCTTGAGGACTGCACCGTTTCCGGAAATATGAGCGACACAAAGGGCACAAGCTCCGATGAAAATGTCCATAATGTAATGATCTATCAGTCCATGTCCGGTGACGCAAATGTAGGAACAAGCAGCTTCTCCATGGCCGGCGGAAGCCTCACTTCAAATAACGGTGACATGTTCTACATCACAAACACTGACTGTACACTTTCATTATCAGGAGTTGACATTATAAACAAGGATAGCGACGCTTACCTTATGAACATTACAGGCAATTCAGCTTCCCATGGCTGGGGTACTGCCGGTGCAAATGGTGCACAGGTTACATTTACCGCAGATGATCAGACATTAGAGGGCGATATCAGAGTGGACAGTATCTCAGCTATTAACATGACCCTTAGCGGAAACAGTACATTTACAGGAACTATTAACATTGATGAAAATGAAGACGGAGGTGAAGCAGTTTCAGACAACGCTGTAGTAACTATAGAAGAAGGCAGCACCTGGACACTTACCGGTGACTGCACTATAACAAGCCTTACAAATAACGGAACCATCAACTTCAACGGATATACTATCACTCTTGCTGATGGCACCGTATTAAAATAAACTAATTTGATTTTTCACAAAAACTCACTTTTAAAATAAAAACTTCCCTAAAAAATTGAGCAGGCTGTCTCCCGATGTCACTTAAATAAAACTGACATCAGGAGCTGCCTGCTCAAGCTTTTCAGTTATGGTGCTTATTTTATATAGTAAACGTAATTTTCTTTTCTTGGAGCCGGAGCTTTAGCAGGCTCGGCTGCATATCCTAAAGCACAATGACCTATGCCTTCGTAATCTCCCTCAATTCCAAGATCCTTAAGGATCTGCTTGCCAAAGTCTGAGTCGAACTCTTCCTTTGCACGATGGATCCAGATACTTCCAAGTCCAAGACTCTCTGCTGCATTCATCATATTTCCAAGAACCAGTGAACCGTCATACAGATAAGTAGGCACATTTCTGTCTGCCAGAACAATAAGGATAACCGGTGCTCCGTAGAATGGATCGAAGTCCTCAGGCCATGCAGGATTTACACTTCTGTTTGCCTTTGATATCTCGTCTCTCTTTTCCTTATTTGTAACTGCAATTATTATAGGACTCTGGAGTCCCTTGCCTGTTGCCGCATAGGTTCCGGCCTTTATTACCGCCTGGATATCCTCTTCCTTTATCATATCAGGCTTGAAACTTCTGCAGCTTCTTCTTGTTTCAAGTACCTTTAATGTATCATTCATTACAATTACCTCCTGTTAAATCTGTGCCGCCAACCATCAATCGAATGATTATTTGTTAAGCTTTGTTGCTATCCATAGTTTAACACCATAGCTCTTATGTTTCTATAGTTTTTCTTCTTATTATTTCAGTCAGCAAGCCTTTCAAGAACCTTAGCAACACCATCATCATCATTTGATGTGGTCACATAGTCGGCATGGGCTTTGACCTCCGCAGGAGCATTTGCCATGGCGATACCTGTTCCGGCGGCCTTCAACACCTCCAGGTCATTCTCACTGTCTCCGATGGCAAGGGTAGCTTCCACAGGCACCTTAAGCAGATGGCACAACTGCCTTAGTCCCGACGCCTTAGTGGTGTCCGACCTGTTAAATTCCAGATTGTCACAGCCGCCATCCACTGCATGTATTCCCGGAATATTGTTCAGATATGCTCTCGCTTCATCCCAGCCTATCAGCCGGCAGCCTGCCTGATCTATCTTGCTTTCCTCCGGTATCACCGCATGGTCTTCATCTTCATTTGCTTCTGTCAACGAAGGAAACAATATAGCTCCCTTCTGTACGCCCCTAGCAGATTTTCTCACCAAGGCCTCAAGATCATCCACCAAATTCATGTTCTTTCTTGTTTCTGTCTTAAGGTGCTCAGGCCATGCCACCCGCTCAAATATTCCATAATCATCCTTTTTCGCATAACCTCTTCCGTCTATGAACAAAAACGGAAATATATCCCGATCATCAGAATATTTTAATACAAGTTCTATATCCTCTGTGGTCATGGTGTTCTCCCACAGACATTTTCTGGTGCCAAGCTCATAGAGTGCACTGCCATTTGTAGTTATGGCGTACTGCATACCACTTCCCGCAACTTGCAATAAAGGCAGGGCTTCATAGTCCCTGCCTGTTGAAAATACTACATAAATTCCTTTATCAGTACACTTCTTTATTGCATTTACAGTTCTTTCGGAAATGAGTCCATGGCTGTCAAATAATGTTCCATCTATATCAAGTGCTACAAGTTTTATATCCATATATCAAATCTCCATATTTGTCAGATCTACCGATCACACATACCTGATAAATCATTTATCTAAACCATTTATAACTGTATCACCTGTGACCAGACCTTATTGTGTATTCATCAGAACTTGTACACATATGCCCCATATGGCATAAGCTTTATACTGTCTGATACATTTGCAGCTGCTTCTTTATAATTAGAGATCACAAGCTCGCCGGCTCTGCCCTCAAGGTACTCGCCCACAGGATACTCAATAGTCTCATCAGTGAAGTTACATACCACAAGGAGGGACTCATCCTCACCCTTTCTTAAGTATGCGTAAACCTTATCATTTGCAGGGTCCACAAGCACATATCTGCCCTCTGTGATAACAGGCATTTCATGTCTTAAGGCAATGAGCTTCTGATAATAGTAAAATACTGAATCAGGGTCAGCCAGACACTTCTTCACATTTATGTCCCTGTAATTGCCGATCTTTCTGATCCATGGAGTGCCGGTGGTGAAGCCTGCCTCCTCTGAATCATCCCACTGCATAGGGGTTCTGGCATTGTCCCTTGATTTTCTTCTCAGGCAGTCAAGTATATATTCCGGAGAATATCCCTTTCTCTCTGTGAAATCCTTGTAGATATCTATTGCCTCAAGGTCACGGTACTCGCTGATATCCGTGAAATCAGCATTTGTCATGCCGATCTCCTCGCCCTCATATACATAAGGGGTTCCCTGCATCATATGGAGGCAGGTTCCAAGCATTTTGGCAGATACAACTCTGTACTCCTCTGAGTCATTTCCAAATCTTGACACAGCTCTTGCCTGATCGTGATTGCTCCAGTATAAACTGTTCCAGCCGTCATTTTCATACATCTTGTCCTGCCACTCGGTCATGACTCTCTTAAGCTCCACAAGGGGAACCCTGTTCTTGGAATATTTGCCGTTCTCGTCATAATCAAGGTGCATGTGGTCGAACTGGAATACCATGTCCAGCTCTTCTCTGTCTGCCTTGGTAAATAAAATTGCCTCATCGGAATTTGTATGAGGGGTCTCGCCAACAGTCATGATATCGAAGTCTGAAAGAACCTTCATGTTCATCTCATGTAAAAATTCGTGAACCCTTGGGCCATTTGCACAGCCTGCGTAGTAGCTGCCGTAAGCCTTGTTCTGGATGACCGGTCCGTCAGGGAAGGTCTGATCCTTGGAGATCAGGGAGATAACATCCATACGGAAGCCGTCCACGCCCTTCTCAAACCAAAATCTCATCATATCGTAAATGGCATTTCTCACCTCAGGATTTTCCCAGTTAAGATCAGGCTGCTCCTTGGCGAAGCAGTGAAGGTAATACTGTCCGACCTCCTCAACATACTCCCAGGTAGAGCCGCCGAAGGATGAGCCCCAGTTATTTGGAAGCTCGCCCTTCTTGCCATCCTTCCATATGTAGTAATCGTGATATTTGTTGTCTCTTGACTTCTTAGCCTCCTTGAACCATTCATGCTGGTCAGAGGTGTGATTGACAACAAGGTCAAGAAGTATCTTAAGTCCCAGCTCATGAGCCCTGCTTAAAAGTCTCTCGAAATCCTCCACGGTTCCAAGACTTGGCTCAATAGCTCTGTAATCTGAAATATCATAGCCGTTGTCCACCTGAGGAGACGCAAATATGGGATTAAGCCAGATAACATCTGCTCCTAACTCCTTAATATATGGCAGCTTCTCTGTTATACCGTTCAGATCGCCATTTCCGTCGCCGTTGCTGTCACAGAAGCTCTTAGGATATACCTGATATACAACGCTGTTCTTCCACCACTTTTTATCTCTACTCATCTTCATCATCACCATCCACTGAAATATCGTTGACGTATCTTATCTCCTGCTTGGCATTTTCCAGGATAAAACGCACCTGCTCTGCTGTGAGATAATCATCTGCCGGTTCCATTGCAAGACCAAATGCCAGCGGAAGGTTCATTTCGCTTACAACATGGGTATGTGGTCTGCTGCACATTGGGAAAAATTTCTGATTTACACTTCCGCCTGTCATATCTGTGAGGATCACAAGCTCGTCCTCATCCTTAACCTCTGCAAGAGCCTCATTTATAGCGTCATCTATAGGCTTGTTGTCCACATATGCGGCGATAGCCTTAACATTATCAAGACCGCCTGAAACAAAATTTAATGTATCCTTAAGTCCCACAGCCATATTGGAGTGGGAAGCAATTATTATATATCTCTTCATTTTTCATTCCTCTTTTCTTTTGAACATCAGCCCATTTAAAATTTGGCTTTTTAAGTATTGCCCCCTCATTTCATTCGGCGGCATATCGTCGGTACCATTTAATGTGATCAGACCCAATCGTTATGGGGGGATAGGGAAAACTACCTGAATTTATGATCGAATCACACTGTTAAAATTCCAAAGAACGAACATACAAGTGAAAATACGATTATTAACAAAATAAGCTTTGTTGGTGTCCATTTTTTATTTCCAAGGAGCTTATATACCAGCGCGGTAACAAGCACAGGAAGTAATGATGGCATGATCTTGTCCAGAATATCTGTCTGGAGGTTCATGGCAACTTCGCCTACTTTAAAGTTCACCGCCGTGGTCAGCTTGATTGATGTGGCGATAAGAGCACCTACTACACTTAAGCCCATGATAGAAGCAGCTTCTGTAAATATTGCAAGCTTCTCACCGAGATTTGTAATAAGCTTTGTACCTGAATAATATCCTACCTGGAATAATTTGCTCTTCACGAACCAGAAGATAACATTGCATATAAACCAGATTATTGCTCCGAGAGGATTGCCCTGCTGAGCCATGTATCCTGATATGGAACCCATGATAGTAGGCCAGAGTACCCATACAAGGGTGTCACCTACACCTGCAAATGGTCCCATCAAACTTGTCTTTAATGACTGTACTGTCTCCTTTGCCTCAATGCCGTCCTTCTCTTCTACTGCAAGAGTTGCACCGAGGATAACGCTTGACATACAGGTTGTTGAGTTAAAGTAGTTGAAATGATTGTTGAGTGCTTCCTTATACTCATCATCATTCTTATAGATCTTTCTGAGTACCGTTGCCATAGCCCATGACACTGCAGGTCCCATCTGTGACTCGTAGTTGAATATGTTACAAGCCATGAAATTGTATCTGTTTGAAGTCTTTCTAAGATCTTTCTTTGTGACTTTGTATCTGCCGTTTTCTGTTGTGGCAGCTTCATTTGCCATGATATCATTCTTCTTACTCATCGAAATCATCCCCCTCTTCTACATATGCTCCGGCAGATGTGCCTGCTGTTGTCGCTGCTGCATTTGCCTTTTTGTTCTCTGTTGTGAAGTACCAGAATGCTGCTGCAAATCCTACGATGGCGATACCAAGTACAGGCATCTGCAGATATGCTGAAAGGACAAATCCAATAAGCACGAATGGGAGGAACTTCTTGATAGGCATGTAACGCATAAGCATTCCGATACCTACTACAGGAAGGATACCTGCTGCGATCGAAAGACCATTTGTCACCCATTCAGGAATAACCTTTAAAATGAAATTAACTACATTTGCACCGAAGATAACAACGATTATAGTTGGAAGTGCAGTCTGTAATGAACAGAGAAGCGGTCCGCACCATGCAAGGCGATTCATGCTCTTCCACTTGCCTGCGTTGTTGTCACTCTGCATACGATGTGCAACGAAGTTGTTGATGATACGGACTACAACCTCAAGCTGGATAGCAAGAAGTCCAACAGGAAGACCTACTGCAAGGGCAGCGTCAACACCTGTGCCTGTTCTTACTGCGATAAATGTTCCGATGATGGTTGCAAGACCGTAGTTAGGAGCTGAAGCACCACCTAAGGCTGCAACACCCAGAGACATGAGCTGGAATGTACCACCGATCATAAGACCTGTGTTCATGTCTCCCATAATAAGACCACTGATCATACCTACAATTACTGAGAACCAGGACATAACTACCGGGCCATTCTGATCAATAGTCATATATCCTGCCAATATGACAATTAAAATATCCTGAATAATTTCCATTTTCCTAATCTCCTGTTACTTATGTCATTAGACACTTTCTTGTTTCTTAATTTATTCTTCTTATCTGTTTTGCATTTACTCTTATATTGCAAATGTTTCCCGCCTCTTAGTATGCTTCCTCTGCGTCTGTAGGAACATACTGGATAACTACAGGAACACCCTTGCCCTTGATGGTCTCAAGGTCTGCCTTTTCCTTATCGTTAAGGGCGATGAACTTGGATACAGGCTTTCTTCCGTCTTCGTTAAAGATTATTCCCAGGTCTACCTTAGGTATCTCAACACCGCCATCCATAAGCTTGATAAGTGTCTCAGGCTCCTTAACCAGGACAAATACTCTCTGTCCGTCGTACTTTCCTGCCTTGAAATTGGTAATAGCTGTCTCTGTGCTGATAACTGAAACTCCTGTTCCGGCAGGCTTTGCCATTCTCATGCTCGCCTTTACGTCCTCGTTGTTGCAGAGCACATCATCTACAACCATGAAACGCTTAACCTGAAGAGCAGGTGCCCACTGATTTACTACTAATCCATGAATAAGTCTCTGATCGATTCTTGCTAATACTACTGACATATGTAATTCCTCCAATTCTTTAAATTCGGCTTAATATGAAATCCCTTTTGGTATTTTATTTGATTTTCATATTCTCCCAAAGCCATTACTTTTTCTTTGTGTTTTGTCACGTTTTTGGTATCGTTACCATAATTGTGATTTTTTTACTGGCTATGCAGTCTGTCTGATAGCCAGTTCAAGTTTCAGTTTCTTTCTAACTGATTTCTTCTTGTCTCCACCAAGCTGTCTTAATAATTCAACAGCAGCAAGCCTTCCTTCTTCCTCTACAGGCTGTCTTATGGTTGTAAGTGGAATTTCTATCTGAGTCGCAATAGGCTGGTCATCCACTCCCATAATGGCAAGATCCTCAGGAATTTTTGTTCCCCTCTTTCTTGCTTCAAATACCATTCCTGCCGCCACCTGATCACTGCCCGCTATGACTGCGTCCGGCCGAACATCCAGCCCTGCATATTCCTCAATGAACTTCTGTCCATCCTCGAAAGTTCTTATCCTTGTGTATACAAATGCTGGATTTGCAACCATATTGTGGGCACTTAATGCTTCCGCATAACCCATGTAACGATCAGTATTGATATTGACACCCACAGGCTGTATCACTACAGTCCTTGTACCTGCACAGTAGCCGATTCTT
Source organism: Coprococcus sp. (assembly GCA_050872265.1). GTDB lineage: Bacteria > Bacillota > Clostridia > Lachnospirales > Lachnospiraceae > Coprococcus. The sequence goes on along the minus strand of JBNMGN010000018.1, from coordinate 31,829 downwards.
TCGTATCCCTTATTTATAAGATACTCTGTAGCTTCATAAAAGCCTTCGTACTGTCTGCCCTGGATGGTTGAAATACTCTCGTCACTGTTATACTCGTTGCATATGACCAGACTTCCATATCTGGCATATGACTGTATGAATGATGGGGTATTCTCCAGTGCACATAATATAACGCCATCTACATGATGAAGTTTTAACAGGTTTAAAGCTTCTTCCTCCAGCTTCTTCTCTCCATATGTCTGGATGATCAACGTCTTGTAATCATGTTCCCTGCAGGTTCTCTCTATAGCATTTACCAGGTATGCAAAAAAGGTATTGGTGATATTAGGTATCACCACCGCTATGTTCTGTGAACCCGAGCCTCTCATCTGTCTGGCTGCCTGCATTGGTGCATATCCTAACTGCTCCATGGCGTCCAGAACCTTCTGTCGCTTCTCCGGGGAAACATGAGGATTGTCATTGATGACCCTTGACACTGTTGATACAGAAATACCGGATAACTTCGCCACATCTGAAATCGTTGCCAATTAAATATCTCCTCTGCTGTTTCATTTTCAATATAGTTTCATTATACTCGATTTTCATGGGTTGTCAACAGATTTTTGGTATCGTTACCAAATATTTTCAAAAAAATCTGTTTCCCGTCTTTTATAACTGTATCATTCCAAGCTTTTTCAGGGCATTTGATATGCCTTCACTGTCGTTTTCATCGGTTATATGGGCAAATCTCTTCTTATCATTCACGATATTCAACTATCCGTGTCATTCTCTTTCTTGGCCTCTTCGCCGGAGCTTCCGCCGAATGCCCCACAGCCACAATGCCTATCAACTGGTCCTCTGTGTTCAGATATTCCACGATGTCGTTATAGGCGAAGCAGGTATTTGCGATCCACAGGGTTCCCAGATCATGCTCTGTTGCAGCAAGTATCATATTCTCAATGGCCGCCCCTATGGACAGGGAGTCGCATATCTCCACTATCCTCTTCTCATTATCTATGGCTGCAAATGGCGTCTTTCCGTTTGTATTAAGTACCACTATAAGACACGGTGCCTCGTCCATAACTCTCACGGTATTCTCTGCGTCCGGTATGGCAAATGCCCACTCAGGCATAAGGGCGTGAGTCTCCTTCTCATTTTCAATGCCCTGACGCATAACCTGAACCAACTCATCCTTGGCTGCCCCCTTAAAAACTATGAACTTCCAGGGCTGCCTGTTCTTGGCTGATGGTGCCAGGGTTGCCGCATATATCATTTCCTCTATGATCTCCTGAGGGATTTCCTCATCAGTGTATTTTCTTATACTACGTCTGTTGTCTATTGCCTTTATCATGGTGTACCTTTCTATTAAATTAAGTCAAACATTTTTACACTCTCGTTAAGCCATCTGTATATTAACGCCCGCTTAAAATTTAGTCAATTATAATTACTAAAGTGTAGTTTTGCAAATATAGCTGACGGGCATGCGGAATTTACTTTTTCATTTTAGGTTTTGCAAATATAACATTTTGACATATTGACAAATAATATGACAAAATGTACACTTTTAACATACGAAGTGGCACAACGACGAAATCGCAGAGTACAATACTCTGCGACTTTTTTGTGATATAATAATTATATTTTTCCACCAATACACACTATATTGTGCACATCACTATTACTCTTCCGCCTTCTTTTCCCTAAATATGCTTCTGAAAATAAGTCGTACAAATGATCCGCAATAGAACATCTGATACAACAATGCCATAGGGAAGTTCATACCCCACGTTTGGATAAATGTTCCGAAGGATTTGTTTTCTTTGAATAAGATAGTTGCAATAAGACTCATGATCGGACACATGATACAGCAGATACATATGGAGATCGCATATGTTATGAACTGTGGGCGGTCATCCGGCCGCATAACCTTAAAAGCTAACATCCTGGCTACCTTACCCACCACGAAGAACTCCAATACAAATGCTACCGGTACCATTATCGGCATTTCATGAAGTGCCATAAGAAATGTCTTTCCTGTCACCCCACCTGTGTTCAATGCTACATTGTAGACTATCATTCCATAGACCATAACTGTAGCCATGATGATTGTGAATATTGCGTCTTGAAATTTGTTTTTTGGCATAAAAATACCCTCCTTTTGATGATTGACACGATCTGCGTGTTTTCTTTTTAATGTGTCATTTAGCATGTTCTGATTATTGGCACGACTATGTGCTCTATTTTTTCGCGCCTCATTTGACACTTACTCGTGTTGTTCGTTATCATCCAAGAAGGGTTGTACGTTTCCAATTAATATTTTTATTCACCGAAGACACAACTATATCATACTTTTCCTGAGAATGTAGGTATTTTTTGTTTTGTTTTTAGTTTTATTGCTAGATTTTTCAGTATTGAAATCATCATAAGTTGCCGGTGCGTGTCATGATATTTGACCTGTTTTTCTATCTTCCATATTTAAGTCAAACTTTTGAGGACATTTTCTTGACCTGTTTTAATACTTTTGATTTTAGGTCATTTTTACTGTCAACTTTCCGTGACCTATATTGTCATTTCCAATTTTCAAGTCACTTTTGCTGCCAATTTTCCGTGACCTATATTGCCATTTCAAATTTTTAGGTCACTTTTGCTGCCAACTTTCCGTGACCTATATTGCCATTTCAAATTTTCAGGTCACTTTTGCTACCAACTTTCCGTGACCTATATTGTCATCTTCAATTTTCAGGTCACGTCACATCATATCACTTCATAAATTCAAGACTCAAGACTGCCTCGATTATCTGATCAATTCCCCGCTTGATCTCCGGATCTATGTTCTTCATGCTGCGGTAAAATGCTACGATCTGACTAAATGACAATTTGAAGTCTGCGGCATACTCATGATTGAGATTTTCAAATATGGTTTCAAAAGCAAGCTTCATGGTGTCGTAGCTGATGTTCTCTACGCCCTTGGTGGTGTTAATGTGAAGACGTCTGCTGATATTGGATAATCTACCCTCCACGAAACACTGTCCAAATACTTCCCATGTTGTAGGGTAATGCTCTCCGAGAGCAATGGAATTGCTCTTCACAACCACATAATCTGTGTTGTTGTTCATCAGGACTCCCACAACCGAGTCCGTCGGAACTATAGTGGTGAGCTTCTCCGCCATCAAGGCAAATTTCACCTGATCATACTCATCTTTTCTAAATCCCGGTCCATCAAAATTATATATCTTCTTAATCCTATCAAAAAGACAATCAGCAGCTCCCGTCACCGCTCCGAAAGCCTTCACACTACCGTCCTCCGTCACTTTCTCAGGATTCCCCAAGCTATCATCCATCTCCGCAAGCCTCTCAGGATTTTCCAAGCTATCATCCATCTCCGCAAGCTTCTCAGGATTTCCCAAGCTATCATCCATCTCCGCAAGCTTCTCAGGATTTCCCAAGCTATCATCCATCTCCGCAAGCTTCTCCCCTGCCGCTTCCATGCATGCCGCCATGGCAAGATTGCCGCCCTTTGAATGTCCGCACACATACAGCACATCATCCGGGTAAAGGCTGACATTATCCAGGTATGAGATTGCCAGGCTGTGAGTTGCTGTGGGATACTGGTATGCTCCTCGCATGTTCTCTATCCATCCTATCAGGGCATAGTCTGTTCCTTTGTAGCTGACTGTCACATTCTTTCCCACTCTGAAGGTCACGGCTCCGAACTGGGTCTCATCGCTCCTGAGATTTATAAAGTTGTTCACACGCATATTTCCATATCTGACAGAGCCCTTAATAAGCATTAACAGCTCATATACCTGTGTGACCAGCCCGTTCTCCATATTCTCCGAATAGGTTTCAGAATATGCTATAAACTCGTCTATGTCCTTTTCACCGTCAAATGATGTTGCAGGGACATACGCTAAAACTGAACACAGCAGACAATCCATGACATTCCATGGAACATCTGCTGTATCAAGATGTCTATAATACTCAACATAATCAAATATTGTATACATTCATAACCCCTTATTTTTAATATTTTTACGCCCCGGCCTTGCTAACCTTTCCCTTTGCCGGGTAGCCCATCTGGCGTTTAAGCTTTCTGCAGGCGTAGAAGTAGGTCGGTATCAGGAACATATCAGCCATAAGCCATGCAATAGGACTTCCGAGGCTTACGCCCACGAAGCCAATAATTGGCACCAGTCCGAAGCCTGCGATGGATCTTGCCACCATCTCAAATACTCCTGCAAATATAGCCACGCCTGAAAATCCCATTCCCTGGATAAGGAACCTGACTATATTCACCAGTGCCAGCAGGAAGTAAAATCCTGTATTTATAGTAAGATACATATGTGAATTTCTTATGATCTCTGTTTCGCTGCCGCTTACAAAGAGCATGGACAGTTTACCGCCGAACAATGCCGCAATGGTAAATGCTATAACAGAATATCCTATACCAAGTATAAGGCAGGACTTAAGTCCCTTTCCTATACGTTCAAGCTTGCCGGCTCCCACATTCTGACCTCCGTAGGTTGCAATTGTTGAACCAAGTGCGTCAAGAGGACAGGCAAAGAAGTTACCAAGCTTGCCGGCTGCAGTCATGGCTGCAACTGCATTTGAACCAAGAGTATTGGCTGCGGTCTGGAGAACAACACTTCCGATGGCGGTTATGGAATACTGTAATCCCATAGGTACACCCATGTTGCAGAGCTCCAGTGCCATATGTCCCTCAAGCTTCCACTCACCCTTACGGATACGAAGTATCTCGAATTTCTTCACCATATAAACAAGACAGGCAACACCTGATACTCCCTGGGATATAACTGTAGCCCAGGCCGCACCTGCAACACCCATCTTAAGGCAGATAAGGAATACAAGGTCAAGGGCAATATTTATAACTGAAGAAAGAACCAGGAATATGACAGGAGTCTTACTGTCACCGGTTGCCCTTATTACGCCTGCCACTATGTTATACAGGAACACTGTCGGTATTCCAAGGAAGATTACAAATATGTAATTATAGGCACCGTCGATTATATTGTCCGGTGTCTTCATCAGTGTAAGTATGTCTCTGCACAGCAGGGCTGTCACTACAGTAAGTATAATAGAGAAAACGATACCAAGCCATGCACAGTTTGCCACGTATTTACGCATGCCCTGGTAATCCTTTGCCCCGAATTTATGGGATACAGGAATTGCAAATCCATTACATACGCCCATGCAGAAGCCTATGACCATGAAATTTATACATCCGGTAGAACCCACCGCGGCAAGATCATCTACACCAAGGTAAAGTCCCACTATCATGGTATCCACCAGATTATATAACTGCTGGAACAACAGTCCGAACAGAAGTGGAACGGCAAAACTAAGTATCAGTTTCATTGGTTTTCCATTTGTCAAATCTTTTGTCATAATTGCGTCCTTTCATATATTGTCTATCAGTTCAGATCCGGAGGTTTGAATTTGTATTTCTAACTGCAATAGCATATGAATTTATAACGCAAATGACAAAGAAATGCAATAGAGTATTTTCAATAAAATTATTGAAATTTTTTAGATATTTTATCAAATATCTAATTCCTTGTTTCCTTCGCCTTTTATTGTCTATATCCCTTAACTTTTATTCCTTCTCTTCCATCACACTCATATACGCCGGTCTTATGATCTTGCTGGCACATATAAGCTCCTCTATTCTGTGGGCACTCCAGCCTACAATTCTTGCAATGGCAAATATTGCTGTGTAGAGCTCCTGAGGTATTCCGAGCATTTCATAAACAAATCCGCTGTAGAAATCGATGTTAGGACTTACACCCTTGTATATACGTCTCTTCTTGGCAATGAGCTTAGGTGCGATCTCTTCGATATTCTGGTAAAGGAGCATATCCTCCTGTCTGTTCTTCTCAACCACCAGCTTCTCCACATACTGCTTGAATACCCTCTCTCTTGGATCGGAAAGTGAATATACCGCATGACCCATACCATATATAAGCCCCTTGTGGTCAAATGCCTGCTTCTCCAGTAATTTGTCAAGGTATGCCTCTATGGCATCCTTGTCCGCATAGTCATGTACATGGTCTCTGATGTCGTCCATCATCTCCATAACCTTGATATTTGCACCACCGTGCTTAGGTCCCTTAAGGGATGACATGGCAGCCGCTATAGTAGAATATGTGTCTGAACCTGATGAGGTTACAACCCTTGTGGTAAATGTTGAATTGTTACCACCACCATGCTCCATATGAAGGATGAGGGCTGTGTCAAGAACCTTAGCCTCTACAGGTGAATACTTCTTGTCCGGTCTTAAAAGCATGAGAAGATTTTCCGCAGTGGAGAGTGTAGGATCCGGATGATGGATGAACATACTCTGCTGCTTCTCATAGTGATTGTAGGCATTGTAGCCGTAGACTGCCAGAAGTGGGAACTCACTTATAAGCTGTATGCTCTGTCTTAAGACATTTGCAATGCTGGTGTCCTTAGCCTTATCGTCATAGGACGCAAGAGTAAGTATACTTCTGGTCATGGAATTCATTATATCCTCTGATGGTGCCTTCATTATTACGTCTCTTGTGAAATTGGTAGGCAGGGTCCTGCAGGCACCTATAAGCTCGGCAAATTCCTTCTCTGCCTTTTCATCTGGAAGATCTCCCATGAGAAGGAGATAAGCTATCCTTTCAAATCCCAGCTTGTCCTCTCCCAGTGAAGAGATAAGATCCTCAACCTTGTAGCCTCTGTACCACAGTCTTCCGTCAGCCGGAACCTTCTGTCCGTTCTTTATGGTTGAGGAAGTGATCTTTGAAATATTTGTAAGTCCCGTAAGGACACCATTTCCATTCTCATCACGAAGCCCAAGATTAACTCCGTACTCGTCATAAAGACAAGGTGAAACACTGTCGTTACTAAGGCACTTCTCCTGTGCCCATTCTGTGAATTTATTAAGCCTCTCCATCATCGTCGCCTGCTGCCTCCTTGCCGTCTATTCCCATATCCTCAAGCTCGCTGTCCATAACTGTCTCAAGCTGCTTCATAAGATTTAACAGTTCAATAAGATTTTCCCTGCCAAACCTGTTGATGACATTTCCATAATATTCCTTGATGATCTCCCTGTTATCCTCAAGAAGCTTGTGTCCGTCGGCAGTCATGGTAACGTATGTTCCTTCACTTCCGTCACCATCATGCATCCACTTAACAAGTCCACGCTCCTTAAGTATTCCCACCATCCTTGAGGTCTGTCTTATGGTAAGTCTCATCTTCTCTGCGATATCCTTAAGATATGTCTTTCCCTGATATATATCCTCTTCACTCTCTGTACTGTCGATTATATGAAGTGCAATATAGTCCGTAATGCTTAACCCCTTATTCATTCCAGCCTTGTTAAAAAGGTATCTTCGCATCATAAGTTCATTTCCAAGTTTCAGTATTGATATCTCTTTCTTTTCGTCAGCCATCATATCACCCCTTTTTTGTTCAAGTCATTCAGTTTTGTTATTCTATTGTCCTTACCTTATGTCTGTGGGAACGCTAGCACTCCGAGTCTGCGAGTGCCAATCCGAACTATAAAAAAACGCTTCCGAATGAAGCTATTTATAACATGTACTCTATTATTATAGCTTTTAACAGAAAACTCCGTCAATAGCTTTATGATTATTTAATATGTGGCAGGCCTATTTATTATTTATTAATAATTGTATGAGATCGCCATCCTTAAAAGTCCCAGCACCGTCAGATGAGCCGGGTAGAAAATATAGAAAAACCACTTTGAAAATGTGGAAAATCTGCTTCCCTTAGGGGCACACTTTCCCCCATAATGATACACTATCACAAGCCCTGCAAGGATTATACCAACACTGTTTCCAAGGGAATATAAGATATTATCAATAACCGGGCACTGCCCCAGTCTGCTTACAAAATTGAACACGCAGAAGACCGCTGCCGACACCAGAAATACCATGCCTCTGCGTTCCTTAGACTCTCCTGCCCATATGAACAACAGTACAAATGCCGGTGCAAATAATGACCAGTCACAGAATAGCGACACTAACGCCAGCGCCGACACCACGAAAAATCTCAGGTTCACATCATAGATACGGTCAAATGCCACCAGTATGAGATAGCATATAAACAGAGAAAATATCATGTTAAGATTATGAGCTGCTATTATGCCTCCCCCGGCAAATGCCATCATGTATGGCACCTGGGAGACCAGGGCAAATATCCCAAGTCTCACACCATACTTTCTTTTTGAGCTTGTGTATCCATATCCTTCCACCAGAAAGAAGCACATGGTTATGGCAGTGAAATAGCCAATATCGGTAAATACCTCATAGAGAAAGCCTCCCTGTATGAGAAATATATACGCAATGTGATTTAACACCATGGCAGCCGCCGCCATATATTTTATAGTTTCACGATCAAGCTTACCTTCGTCTTTCAAGTCCCTTTGTTTCATAATGCTTATTCTTCTCATCATACATCTTACGATCGGCAACCTTTGCCATATCGTACACAGATCCCCACTTCTTCTCATCACTGAACACATAGCCTGAGGATATTACCATGGAGCTTACATGCTTGCCATGCCAGGACGCAGCCTTCTTGTCAAAGTTCTTCTTTAACTGGGCAAATTCCTCATCCTCGGCAAATACAATGGCTACGAACTCGTCTCCGCCTATCCTGTAGACCTTGCCATTTTCACCGTAGCACTGCTTCATGCAGGAAGCTGCACCCTTTATAAGCTCATCACCTGCGGCATGGCCCATGGTGTCATTTACCATCTTAAGTCCGTCAACGTCCATTGATACATATACGAACTTATCTATCCAGCTTAACTTATTATTTATATCGTCCTCGTAAGCACGTCTGTTGAAGCAGCCTGTAAGCTCATCCGTGTTGGACAGCCTGATCTGCTCATCACGCTCTTCCCTTGCCATGAATAATCTTCTGACTACCAGATATAAAACCACAACAGTAACTATCAGATATGCAGCCATCACTGCCATTACTGCCAGATTACTCTTATCATTTGTAGAAGTTTCATACATGATACCTATGAGATAATTTCCACTCTTTCCTACTACACTGTTATATCTCTTACCCTCGAACCGGTAATTGAAACTGATAGTTTCCCCGTCTGTTATCCTGTCATTTATATAATCAACTCTGCTTATGGTCTGGCCTACCTTGGCACTGTCTGTGGCTCCACAGATGATACCTGTATCCGAGTCTGCAACATATATATACATGCCTTCATAAGCCGGCATATTTCCTATAACTGCAGCGATCTCATTCTGCTTGACCTCCTCCAGAAGTCTTACAGGCTTTATGCCCACCTGTACCATACGGGTTCCTGCTTCATTCCAGGTAATGGCATACATCATTTCCTCGCCCTCTGAGGTATTCGGTGTGACATCCTGGCACATGGTAAGTCCCTTGTCCTCAAGCATAGGCTTGAAAAAGCCCATCTGGTCTCCCGAATCGAAATTATAGCCATAATACTTAGGGATGGTTCCACTGTATATGGTGCCTGTTGTATCAAATAGGTGGACCTCATCAACTGACATGAGGGTTGCTATCTTGTTAAGCTCTCCTACATCATATTCCGCCTCCGGTCTTGAATCTATCATATAGGAAACCGCCTTCGCCCTAACCATGTAGTCAGTTTTAAGGGAGTCGATCATGTCCGACTCATTCCTCTGGTTATCGTCTATGATGTTTATCACCTGATCGAGAAGCACCCGGGATGTCTTCTCTGAACTCTTATTATTGATACGGATAAGTATCACAAACTCCAGAAGCAGTGCAAATATAACCGCAAGCACCGACGTTACAACCAGCTTCCAGGATATTCTGTTTTTATTTTTTTCCTGTCTTTTCATATATCATCACCCAGATTTTTTTAGCACGTTATGTGTGTTTCCATTATCTATGTGTCACCTGACACTTTTTAGATATGGGCACACTTTACATGTTCTCTATTTTATGAAAGTGTTACATATCTTGAGATCACACTATACAACATAGCCGGATTGATAGGCTTAGACAGATGATAGTCCATGCCTGCCTCCAGCGTCTTCTTCTGTTCCTCCTCGAAGGCGTCCGCTGTCATTGCAATGATCTTCACTGTCTTTGCGTCCTCCCTCTCCAAGGCTCTTATTACTCTGGTTGCCTCTATACCGTTCATAACCGGCATTCTGACATCCATAAGAACCACATCATAATATCCCGCAGGGGAAGCTGAGAAAGTGTCAACAGCCACCTTGCCATTCTTTGCTATGTTCACGATACAGCCGGCCTTCTCAAGAAGGATCTTAGCCACCTCGATATTTATGTCATTATCCTCCACCAGAAGGATCCTTGCACCCTTAAGACATTCGTCTCTTTCCTGATATTCATTTTCCTCTTCATGATCTTCTGCAAGAGGCAGGCACAATTCCACAATAAATTCTGTGCCCTTGCCAAGCTCACTCCTGACAGATATACTGCCACCCATGGTATCCACAAGAGTCTTAACTATAGGAAGTCCAAGACCTGTACCGATCTGTTTGTCTCCAAGCTTTGAGCGTTCCTGGGAAAATGGATCATAGATATACTTCAGGAATTCCTCGCTCATTCCTATGCCTGTATCTCTTACACAAAATCTCAGACCTGCCATATCCTCCTCAGCCGGAATATCTTCACAGATAAATTCAACAGTGCCACCATTCGGTGTGAACTTGGCAGCATTTGAAAGCAGATTAAAGAATATCTGGTTGAACCTCAAACTGTCAGTATATACACAGCTTGGTGTGGCGTTCATTTGCATGACAAAGTTAATGTTACGCTTATCCATAAGCGGTTTTATAACTGTATTTATAGAGTTTATAAAATCCTTTTCACTGAGGATATCTACATTTAATTTAAGATCACCATTTTCAATCCTGCTCATATCAAGGATATCATTGATAAGGCCCAGAAGGAAATTACTGGAGGTGTCTATGTCTTCCAGATACTTCTTTATCTTCTGCATATCCTCCTCTTCCTGGGCAAGATGGGTAAAACCTATGATAGCATTCATAGGTGTACGGATATCATGGCTCATGCGGGACAGGAACTCCGACTTGGCATGGGTAGCATTCTCTGCACGCTCTGCCGTTATCTTAAGCTCCTCGTTCTTCTCTATGATCTGCTCCCGGAGTTCATTCCTCCTTCGCTCCTGCACTGTTGCGTCACACCATACATATATGACTGCATAGCTGGCGTTTATGATAAGCCACCCCGGATGTGCAAGCTGCACCCAGATAAATATTCCTGTGGTCAGGAAAAACACGAACAACAGTATTGCATTCACATGGGGAACTATCTTCTTCCAGTTAAACAACGATAAAGCAAGACCTATGGCTGTGTAGAACATGATGGCACCTACACCCACCGGCATGAAAAGTATTCCTCTGCTGTATTCAATATCCTTGGTAAGTTTAAAGAAAAGTCCTGTAAAAGGATTAGACATTGCAAGCAAGATATAAAGCCCATAAGGCAACATGAGGCATATTATGTTCCTCTTTAGTATATGCATATGGCGGTCCTTGTGTATCAAAACATATGCATACGCCACCCAGACTGCGGCAAGTAAAGGCATACTGATAACGTATATGGTCATGGATATCTGGTAGACCCACCAGTTAGTCACATCATTCATCGCCATTGAGGAAATGATATCTATAACGTCATTTATTATACTTAAGATCAGCACCAGATAAAAAAACTTATCCTGCAGATCTCTCTCATCCTTTCTCTGCAAATGACTCTTTACCAGCATTATGATAAATATCGCCAGTGCAAAGAAATCCGTTTCTACATGCCACATATCATTTGTCCCCCGTCATTATCCACCAACCATCTGCTCAACCACACTATCACTTAAATTGTACCACCATTATGTTTTGCGGTCAATTTATAAAGCAGGGAATACAGCCCAATCACCTTATGCTATATCCCCTGCTTTGCTTAATTTTATTATTTGCCGCTTCCCACTACGCAGAAGCTGCCCTTGTCAACGTATGAAGCCACCAGCTCTGTAAGCTCCTTAAGTGATTCATTGTCTGTATTTATTATCTCGCTCCTGATCTCTGCGATCTTTTCTCCGGTTATGCCCTTAAGATATCTCACGCACTCCTGGTCACACACCATTGCCGGTGAGAGAAGCGGGTCTGTCATGTTAAGAGTTCCTATGATAACCTCCTCAAGAGGCATGTCCTGTTCAAGGAGCTCCTTAAAGAAATCTGCCATGCCAGAATATACCTGTCTGCTGTTCTCAGTATCCGGATCTCTGTATGAATATGTGAAGATATTTCCGTTCATCTGCACATTCATTCCCGTGCCGTAAGCACCGCCCCGGACTCTGATCATATTCCACAGATATCCGAAGGACATAAGGGATGAAAGCACTGCGAAGCTTCCGTCAAAGCTTCCTCCCAGAGCATACAGATTATTTCCGAGAGCTGTGAAGCCCACACCGCCCGGAATATCTATATGGCTTTCTTCTGCGGCATACTCAGGATATGTCACTGCCTCGCCAATGTCATTTGCAGGTAATGCCTTTATAAGTTTACTTATATGGTCATCATCCACATTACTGCTGCAGCCCACAAACAATCTGTTGGCAGCAAATGCCTTAGCCATTATCTTTCCAAAGGCCTCATTGTATTCCTCCGCCTTAGCCATATATCCCTCTGCAAATCCACCGAACCAGTGGATAAAGCTCTCGCCCTCAAGCAGCTCCTTCAGGCTGTTCTCTGCGGAAAATGGAGCCAATGCTCTGGTAATTGCGAACTGGTGTCCGTTTCCTATGAGCATTTGCTTCATCATATAATCATTCTGAAGTATGGTTTCATATATCCTGTCTGTCTCATCATATCTGCCACGAAGCAATAATTCCTCAAGAAGTTCTACAGCCTCATAAAGCTTCTCCTTAAGGCATGACGCAGAGATAACGAAGTAAGGCTTAACTCTCTTTAACTCTCCTGGGTTTGATATCATCTCGATCCTTGCAGAAAGTCCTCCCAGAACTGCCTTTATCATGGTCTGTATCCTGTCTCCGGTATAGTTGTCTGTGCGGAGCTCTCCGAAGCATGCGATCACTGAGTCAAGGAGCTGCAGCTCCTCAACTGTATAGTCGGAAATATCAAAATACAGGTTAAGGTACGCAATGCCATTTGTCTCTGCATTTACCTTAAGCACCTTTGTACCTTCAATATCTGTAAGCCCTGTCTCCGGTGCCGCCATCTTCTCCGGCACATCAGAAAGTGTAAGGTGCGGAAGCATATCCATGGCTTCCTCGCTGTCCATGCTCTGCTGCCATTCCTGCATACGGGCAAATGCTTCATATTCCTTCTGCCTCTCTTCCCCGCTCCAGGCTCCTGTTATGGCTGCAAGCCTCTCCTGCTCTCTTCCCATATCATCCTCATCCTTTGTAAGTGACGGAAGGACGTAGAGATATGACAGGGACTGAGGGTCTCCGAATATCTCCTTTAGAAGCTCCTCGAAGTATCCTGTGTCAACCTTTTTTCTTAAGTTCTCAAATACTTCTGAGTTATCTATATGTGTAAGAGGATCGTCACCGTAGAGCCAGCCTGCATATGCCTTCATTGCAAGATTTACCCCATAAGGTTCAACAATCTCTCTGTTCTCAAACGCCTGTCTTTCAAGAGTAGCCATAAGGGCGTCCTTATCGAGGCCTTTTTCTGCCAGTTCATTTGCAATGTCAGGCAGAAGCCTCTTTATCTCCGGGAACATGTCTGCCCCTGTGTTGTAAACCACCAGTGACACCGACGGCTGATACATTTCATCTGCAACAGACATAGCAACATCCTGTGCCATGCCCTGCTCCAGAAAAGCTCTCTTTAAAGGTGCTTCGTTGGAGCCTGTAAGATAATCTGACAGGATATGTGCCGCATATAATTTCTCCACATCTCTGTGATCGCAGAGTATCTTCGCCCCGCTCATATGGGCAAATCCCTCTTCTCCCGGCTGTGCAGCATAGTACACTATATTCTCCCCGGTCTTAGGAGTCTGGAGAACGAAATCAAAATCATTCTCCCTGTAGTCATAAGCTGAGAGATATTCCTCATCCATATATTTTAAAAATCTGTTCACATCCATATGTCCGTCAAGGAAAATCCTTGCATTTGACGGATGATAAAATCTCTTGTGGGTGGCGATAAACTTGTCGTAGGTAAGATCTGTTATGTTCTCCGGCTTGCCGCCACTGGTGTATCCATAGCTGTTGTCCGGGAACAGCATACCCATAGTCTCGTCATTTATGACCTGATCCACATCGGCAAATGCTCCCTTCATCTCACTGTACACCACACCGTTGTAATATGGCATTTCCTCCTCAGGGGCAAATTCATAATGCCAGCCCTCCTGCATGAATATCTCAGGCTTCTTGTATATAAGAGGTCTGAACACTCCATCCAGATATACCGACATAAGGTTAAACAGATCCTGCTCATTGCGGCTGGACACAGGAAATACCGTCTTGTCGCCAAAGGTCATGGCATTTAAGAAGGTCTGCATTGAATTTTGTAACAGAGACACAAATGGTTCCTTAACAGGATATTTCTCTGAGCCGCTTAACAGACTGTGCTCCAGGATATGGAACACACCTGTATTGTCCTCAGGAAGGGTCTTAAATGCTATTGAAAATGTTTTATTTTCATCATTTCTGTCAAAATAGATAAGTTCTGCTCCGGTCTTAAGATGCTTCATGGTATAAAGCTCCGCACCATAGTTCTCTACATATTCTTTCTTTATAAGTTCAAAGCCGTAGCAGTTGTCTCCCGGCTTCGCTGTTCTTAGATCAATAATCTTTTCAGTCATTTTAATAATTTTCCTTTCGCGGTGGGCACTCACATTTACCTATAGGGTTCTGCTGAACATCTGATAATATTCATTTGTTTCCAGTAATTCCTCAGGTGTTCCGGAAGCCTCAACCTGACCATCTCTCATAACGATAACATTGTCTGCATTCTTTGTTGCCGAATAATTATGGGCTATCATTATGGTTGTTCTGTTCTCCATAAGGTTGCCAAGCGCCTCTGTGACCATAGCCTCGCTTAATACGTCGAGGTTACTGGTTGCCTCATCAAGAAGAAGATAATCTGCATTTCTTAACATTGCTCTGGCAATGGATATACACTGTCCCTGACCGCCTGAGAAGTTAGAACCGTTTAATCCCACGTCCTCATTAAAGCCATCAGGCTTACTCATGATACAATCGTAGCAATTAGCCTTTTTTGCCACCTCTATAAGCTCTTCCTCAGTCACCTCTCTGTCAAGACCATAGGTTATATTCTCACGGACTGTTCCGCCGACCAGAGGATTTGCCTGGAATACATATGCGAAGCGGTCTCTCCAGTCGGTTACATTGTACTCGGAAATGTCATCCTGTCCGAATCTTATCTTACCGTTTTTCGGCTCGTAGAGACGGGTAAGGAGCTTGAACACCGTTGACTTGCCGGCACCATTTCCACCGATTATAGCGGTAACTCTGCCCATAGGGATCCTAAAGGATACATCCTTTAACACATCCCGCTCGCCATCATATCCGAAGGTAACATCATCAAACACTATATCCGTACAAAGAGCAGGGACTTCTCTGCCCTCATTGCTTTCGCAGTCAGCCTCGGAGATTTCTGTGATCTTCTTCATGGTTCCGAAGGTGCCGAATACAGAGCCTGCATTCATGAACAACTGCATAAGCTGGAGTCCTACGATTCCTGTTATCATATAAAATCCTGTAAGATCACCTATGGTAACCTCACCCTTTGCTGCCAACTGTCCACCTATTACGAAGATGATGAAGATGAACATTATGGAGAATATGGTTGATGACAACTGATATGTAGCAACCAGCATCCAGCTTAAGAAGTCAGCCTTGTACATTTCCTTAAAGGCTTTCTTACCTTTATATTCCTCAAGTTTTTCTGCCACTGCACTCTTAATAAGTCTGAAATTACGTACACGTTCTGCCAGATAACCGGTACTGCCCGCCATTGTGGTGGTACTGTACACACCCAGCTTAAACTGCAACACGGATATGATAATACTTAAGATTATGGTCACAGGTATTATCAGCAGCGAATATGCAGCAAGCAATCTGTTGTAATCAAAAAGCTGTGAAAATGCCTGTACCGTAGTCACAACACACACTACACAGGAAACTGCCATGGTAAATAATGATGACGGAGCCTCTGCGTCGCTGGTCACACGGCTTACAAGCTCATCGCCGTTATCTGCGTCATAATATCTGGTAGGCAGTCTCATGATCTTGCCCCACAGCTTAACTCTCACTCTCATGTTAATGAGCTCTTCCATCTTACGGGTAAAATAATTGCTGAATATGGTACACACTGCCGAAAGTGCCACTGTACCCACATATGGAAACAGCTTTCTGGCATTTATGGCGTTCTGGCTGGTATCTATGATATCCGCAGTCATGGTTGAAATCTGGAGCTGGGCATTCATCATTATGAGTGAAAACACAGTACTGCATATGATTATAAGCCATGGCAGCTTCACACCCTTAAGGACGGCAAAGTAATTCAGCTTCTGCTTTTTATGTGTTTTATTCTTTTTTGAGGATCTTTCATTTAACATACTGCCGTCTCCTCTCCTGAGTTTTCGTTCATCTTCCTGTACATTTCACAGGATTCCATAAGGGACTTATGGGTTCCCTCTCCCACCAAATTACCGTTCTCCATGACAACGATCCTGTCATATCTCTTTGCAAATGTCAGATCATGGGTTATAAGTATCCTTGTCTTATCTGCAAATATCTCATCCATGGTATCCTGTATCTTCACGGAAACCTTTACGTCCAGTGCTGATGTAGGCTCATCCATAAGGATTATATTTCCTCCACGGAGCACCTCTCTGGTAAGCACCAGACGCTGACGCTGACCGCCGGACATGGACTCACCGCCTGATGAAACCTCTGTATCCAGTCCTGCCTTACAGAGACACATATACTCGTCAAAGCCTGTCCTCTCTGCCGCAGCCCTGATCTCATCATCAGTAACTTCTCTATCGATTCCGTAGGTTATCACATCTCTTAAGGTTCCGCTAAACACATCAGCTCCCTGCTGTACATAAGCAAGATTTTTTCTGAAATCCGAAAGAGATATATCTTTTATATTGGTATCTCCGATAAATATGTCACCGGTTTCCTGCTCATAAAATCTCTCAAGGAGACTTACGGATGTAGTCTTACCACTGCCGCATAAGCCCACGATAGCCAGTGACGTGCCCCTTGGCACCTTAAATGATACGTTGTTTAATGCAGGCTTATCTGTCTCAGGATATGTAAAGGTTACATTTCTGAACTCAATATCTCCGGTCTCAGGAAATGGCACTGCAGTCTCCTTTTCCTCTTCTGGTCCGTCCATAATGTCTATGATCCTGTGAAAGGTTCCGTGTACTCCCTTTGTCCTTATCCAGAGATCAAATACCTCATCTATGTTAGGGAACAGATTCTCAGAGAACAGGAAGAATGCCAGCCACATGGCAACATCTATTCTTCCCTTCTGTAACAGTATTACCGCCACAACGATAACCACGAACTTCTGCAGTACATCCAAAGCAGATACTACACCCTCTGATATGTTATCAAGGAAAACCAGCTTCATGTTCGCCTTGTACAGCTTATGGGCTACCTTCTTACCGTTTTCATTTTCCGCGTCTTCATTTGTATAGGTCTTTATAAGTGGCAGATGTTCTATCCTGTCTGCAAGGAAGCCTGTAAGCTCACCGATCTTGCCATAAAGCACAGCATTGCTGATCTGGACCTGTCTTCCCATAAGCCATGCATATATGTACTTTAACGGAAGCATTGCGAAGCAGGACAACGCCAGTACCCAGTCGTACTGTCCGATCCTCTTTAATGCCATAACTACATAATAAATGTCAGGGACAAGGTTCACTATGACATTTACAAAGTCTCTAACTGCTGAGCCTGTGTCATTTGTAATGGCACTCATCATATCTGTAGGATCATTTCGGTCAAAATACTCCATCCGCATGGACAGCATTTTCTTCCAGAGTCTTTCCCTGGATCTCTTAACACTGTAGGTCTGTGCCTGAGCCTGACCTGCCACAGCGGCACAGGACATAAGTCCTGTTACCAGGTAAAACAATATTGCCTTGGTAAGTGCAGCACCTGTGATCCTGCCGCTTACCAGATCCGCCGTCATATCCGGCACCTTTAACAACAGATTATTCAATATAAGATTGAGTGACAGTCCCACTATTATCCATATCCACGGAAGCTTAAGGTTCTTTATGGTGCGGTACAGCGTTCTCCAACTGTCACGCTGTTTTTTCTCCTTAGGTTGTTTTTTCATCTTTCCTCCTGGGTTTTGCCATAAAAAGCGGACGCCATTTAACCTTATTGAGGCAAATGGCATCCGTCAGGTTTTTACTTATAAATTGATGTAAAGTATGTCTCCTGGAGCATTCTTACATAATCATCAAGAGAGGTATCCTTAAGTACATTGTATCCGATATATGCACTTACTGTATCCTTCATATCCTGTCCTGTAAGACTTATCTCGATAACAGTATCTGATACACGCTCAGCATTTGCATTTACATAGTACTCGTTGATGAGTGTGTCAGCAGCTTCCTTTGAAGTAGCCTCGATATATGTGTACTGTGCCACAACATCACCCTGGTATCCGTATACATAGTCTGTCATTGAAGCCACATCCTCAGCGTAATCTTCGGTTACGGCTGCCTGACCTGAGCCTGTAAGGACTACCTTCTCATCAAATTCAACATCTGTAGGATCCTCATGCCCGTCATATGGCTTGTATGGGTTCTTGCCGCCGTACTCTCTTACACCATAAAGCTGTGTGAGAACGTCTGCATATGCTTTTGCGTCCTTAGTATCTACAGTAATACCGTAATCCTCCTGCTGCTTGAACTGATCATCAATGTATGCCTCGTCCTGAACAAACTTGAGAACAGTGTCATTCTCATCGGTCATTGATATTCCGTAGAAATCATTCATAGCCTTCTTTACTGTGTCCTTATCGGAAGAATCTGAAAGGAACAGATACATGTATGCTGAAACAGCCTTGCTCTTGTTGCCGTATACAACAAATGCCATTGTCACGTCACCCTTGATATCAATGAGCATTGACTCGTCAGGCATACCAAGGTCAACCTCTTCTCCTGCCTTATACTCTGTGTATGTACCGTCTGCAAGTTTTGTCCATCCCTTTGCAAGACCGGTTTCAGGATCGTAATCATACATTCCTATTGCATTTCCATCATCATCGTACATCATGGTGTCAGGATAAGCCATTGAATTGGCTGTATCTTCAAGTCTGCTTTCAAAGCCTTCGCCCTGGAGAGCTATTCTTGTGTCGTACTTGAGATCCTTAGGATCATTGTGTGTATATTTGTCATCGAATTTTACTACAGAATCGTTACTGAACAGGTCACATCCTGTAAGGGTAAATGCCATTGCCAGAACAAGTGCTGCAACAGTTATGAGTTTCTTCATATCTTTTTCTCCTCCTTTGAACATCAGCCCATTTAAAATTTATTTTATTTTTCTTTGTAATATAATCTGCAGTGGCAGTATCCTTCAAAATCAGGATCCTGTATCTGAGCCTTGAACTCTTCGCAGATACATTTGTTCTCAGGAGTTCTCTCCAGTCTGCACGGACAGTAGCCGCCTGTGCGTTTAAGTCCCTCCTTAACGGTTGCCACTACTTCACGGTCTTCGTTAAAACGTACCTTTGCCATAGCGTACCTCCTTTTTATATATCATATAACATCTTTGAGATATTCCTTAGCAGCTCCTCCTTATCAATACTTCCTATGGACTGGTTCACCAGCTCTCCGTTTCTGAAGTAAAGAAGTGTAGGCATTGCATTAATGCCATACTTATCTGCTATCTCCTGGTAGAATGAAATATTTATCCTGCCAAATGCTATCTCCCCCATCTCATCCGCAACAGCGTCATAGATCGGCTCCAGTATCACACATGCCACACAATTCTCGCCATAGCAGTCTATAATGCTGTATTCAGACTTGATAAATTCTTTCCATGAATCATTTCCTTTTAATTCAACAGTTGCCATTGGTGCCTCCTATTTTGTTTTCTTTGCGATCAGTGTATCAATATATCCAAACAGTCCGTCAAAGTATGCATTGTGCAGCGACATCTCAACCAGCTCTGAGCGTTCCGGTATTTCCTCGCCTGTAAGCTGCATCATCTCTATCATCCTGTCTGTATCCTCTTCTATAGCAGCATGGTCGATCTCGATCCCCTTGCTCTTACAGAAGGCTTCAGTCATCCAGTCCTGCTTTGCCTGGCAAATGATACCTTCCTTCATTTCCTCAGGATCATAAGCCTCACCCATGGCTTCACACTCTTCCTTATATCTTTCTGACATTTCACTTACATAGTCTTCCATTTCCTTCTCGTCATATACAAATGTGCTGTTGCTAACCATCTGATCAAGGTAATATCCGACTATGGCCTTTTCATTTTCAAGCTTCATGTCTTCCATTATCCTGTCCGAAACATGCTTTCTGTATTCATCAAGGGTTGTCACACCCTCAATGCCCATTCCTGCTACCAGGGCGTCATTAACCTCTACCGGAGTTCTGCGGAGGATCTTCTCCACTGTAAGTTCTACAGTCTTACCGGCAATTTCAGTCTTAACTGTATCTCCTACGCTCTTGCCAAGTACATCCTCTGCTGCCTTCTCTGCCCCCGGAACTACTATACCTGTATACACAAGTATGGTTCTTCCGTCAGGGTAACTGTCCTTGTCTGCCTGACAATACACAAGGTCTCCTTTTTCAGCCTTGTCAGCCAGTGTTTCCTTTGCATAGCGTAATGCCAGCGTACCAACTTCATCTTCAACACGCTGCTCATCCACTGATATATTTATCAATTCATCAGGAATAACAATGCTGTCGATATCGTACAGATTGCTTACTAATCCATTCATATGGTCACCTCTCAATTTCTACTTCAACCTCACAGACCATATCCGGATCATTTTCTCCCTGAGTATGTTTTGTGAGCTGTGTGTTTCGTCTTTTTTACACACTACTTGACAGGATTTTATCATATACGACTACCTTATTCAATGGAACATTTTGTATGAAATCCGGTACAGTTTTTTTGGGGAATTAGTATGACGATTTAGCTCTTATTTGAAGTCATGAAGGCTCTTGTGTTGATCGATGTACTGATTTCCTGCAAATAGGTGTTGTATGCCCTGAATTATTATTTTATAATATGACATATAATGTTGGAGTTAGCTTTAGGTTTACCTCAGGCTATTTTCAACGGCACAGGGAGGATTATATATGTACACTATTGGTCAGGTTTCCGAAATGTTTGATCTGCCGGTTTCCACGCTCCGCTACTATGACAAGGAAGGCCTCCTTCCAAATCTCAAGAGACAGTCCGGCATAAGACAATTTGATGATAAAGATATCGAAGCACTCAGGATAATCGAGTGTCTCAAGGCGTCAGGCCTTGCTATAACCGATATTAAGTATTATTTTGAGCTTTGTGCAAAGGGCAGCTCAACCTACAGGGAACGCAAGAAGCTGTTTGAAACAAGAAAGGCTGCCGTCGAGCAGGAGATCAGGGAGCTTGAGCAGACTCTTGATATGCTGAAATACAAGTGCTGGTACTACGACACCGCCATTGCCGACGGCAATGAGGACAACATCCGTGTCATGCTGCCTGACGGACTTCCGGAGGACATCCAGAGACTGTATGATAACGGGCATGGAAAGAAACGCAAGAAGGCTGTGTAAGCAGCGATAAAAAATTGTGATTTTTGACCTCAATTACTGCTGCTATCTGCATGATTTTATACCTAATAATACTTAACCTCATGTTCCACCAGCTCATCACCTTCATATCTGAGTTTCAGAGTGAAAAATCTCTGTTCATCCTCAAGGATGATCTTTAAGAATATGGCGTCTCCTGTCCAGGTTGGAAGTTCTGGAACCTTCTTCTTGTCTATCCAGGCAAGGTCTCCCTCATCGCATATCTGAACTTCTCCGATGAAATCATCCGCAGTGAACAGGCACATCTGCTCCGGCTCACATTCATTGCTTATAAAGGTGATAAGTCCACGAAATCTGTAGGAAGTAAGGGTAAGCCCTGTCTCCTCCTTCACCTCACGGAGCAGGCACTCCTCCGGGGTCTCCGCTTCCTCTGCGTGTCCACCGACACCTATCCATTTGCCCTTGTTTATGTCCTTTTCCTTCTTGGTGCGATGGAGCATAAGGTAACATCCATCCTTTTCTATGTAGCATAAGGTTGTCATTTTCATAATTGGGTCCTCTTTAAATGGTATCCTTTTCTGCAGCTTCTATCTGTTATATTGGTGCAGACTCTGTGGCTTTATCTATGATACTTATGCAGGCTCTTCTGTTTGTACATATATTTATCCGCCTGTTCCATTGCAGCCTCCCAGTCGCGGCGTCTGTTTATATCCTGCTCGCCTGTGATTTGAGCTTCAATGTTTTCTGTTTTGTCCTGAGTTTTCTGCCTCGTGTCTATAGCGGCAATTCCAAAACTAAAACACCTGTCATACCTGTCCCCTGCGCTCTCCTCAAACTGCTTCTGGATGGCAGACATTCTCTGCTCTGCCGCAGCCACATCACAATCAACAAATACAACACAAAATTCATCGCCACCTACTCTGGCAAGAATATCTGTACCTCTGGTATTCTTACGAAGGATTTCCGCAAAATCGCTTATATATGCGTCACCCTCTGCATGTCCAAAGGTATCATTTACATACTTTAGTCCATCCAGATCGCAGTAGCAAAATGCTGCTTCTTTATTCTTCTCTGCCAGGCTGTCCATTCTTCTGTCAAAGTAATATCTGTTACCGAGATGGGTAAGCGGGTCATAAAGGGCCTCGCCAACCAATACCTCCTCACGTTCACGAAGCTGGGCAGTCATAGTATTAAACGCCTCAGAGAAGTCACCCAGGTAGGATACCTCCTGGGAATAGTCTCCCTTTGCCACCTGCTTCGCCTGCCAGGTAAGGTGCTGCATATTGGAATATATCCCCTTTAGATTATCACAAAGTCTGTTGTCAGGATGTGGTGTGAATTCTGCCAGATTTCCTTTTGCAAGAGCCTCTGAGCAGTCCCTCATCTCCGCCAAGGCCTTCTCCAGATACTGAAGCCCCTGTCCCAGCTTACGATATGGTTCATCCAACTCCTGAACCTCAATATGAGCCTTGCCCGGCTCATAGATTATACATCGCAAATATTCAAATAATGTGTCGCAGTTCTTATTTTCTTCCATGTATTAGTTCTCTACGTTGTTACGCCCTTACTTTCTTATATTTGTTATTCTTTACCGAGTCACCTGGGCGTCAAATCTACAGGAGCGTCCACCGGTCGCCCAACAGTCAACCTCTATTGCCTGATATGGTTTTCCCGAATAAAGGGACAATATTCCTGATATAAATCCCTCATCAAAGTTGCATACTGTCTCACCAAGCATAGGAAGTCCTGAACAATCGGCATCTTCTGCAACCGTAAGAATAATCCTGCCGCTTTCTTCTTCGATGTCCTCTATCCTCAAAACGCCTATCTTAAGCTTCCTCATTTCTGCCTGAAGCTCATTTACAAACTCATCCATAGGCAGCTTAAGATCAAGAAAGTTTCTGGCAAAATATTCCCCAGCCATCTTTCCTGCGTCCCTGAATATCTCTATCTGGGTATCCTTGCCATATTTATTTCTCAATTCAACCTTAAGTGAATATTCTAACATCCTGTATACAAATACAGGAAGCTCGTCCCCAAGGTTTTCTCTGCCATTCTTGCCATAATTGAGATATGTCTCAAGTGTTAAAGGCTTCTGTTCTTTTAAAAATATATTATCTTCCATGTGTTGATCTCCTGTGTTGCTTCTTGCTGTTTGTTTATTTATCATTCCAAATCTGTATACAATACAAGTTCGTTTTTTGTTTTTTGACAGCTGTCACTAAAAACAGATAACTATAAACATTATACAATAAGTTTGCAGCATTGAAAACTTATTTGTCTTGCAATATATACCTCTTCAACTCCGCCTTAAGATACTCATACCTCAGTCTTTTCTCTTCCCTGGTGAA
This sequence comes from Coprococcus sp., assembly GCA_050872265.1. Taxonomy (GTDB): domain Bacteria; phylum Bacillota; class Clostridia; order Lachnospirales; family Lachnospiraceae; genus Coprococcus. Next base: position 7,704 of record JBNMGN010000018.1, on the reverse strand, counting down.
ATGAACCTCCTTGAACTGCTCTGGGTTGTTCTCATAATCAAGCACTTCATCCCCAAACTGTTCACTGGTAAGGTCAAATCTCTGATCTCCCACCACATTGTAGCAGTGATAATTTCCACCGGGTCTCAAGATACCATATACCTTTCCGCCAAATATATCCTGTGCCAGAAAGGCTGTAATGGAGCACTGTCCCAATGTCTTATTTTCCTTTGTCCAGTTCTGTCTCATTCTCGGTGCACAGGTCTCAGCACACCAGATCTCTGACAGTGCATCGTAAAGATCATAGGGTGTGTCTATCCCTTTATATTCATCATTTACCGCGTGAACATCTGCATGCTCCAGGCCCCAGAAATTGTATTTTTTCATAATAATCTCCGTCCATCCGTCCATTATAATTCCAATGTTTTCCCATTATTTTTTCACTATTTGTGGTCATCTGGCATAACCACATCCTGATCTTCCAGGCATGTCGTCGTCCTTAACGTATCTGGCGTTGAATTCCATATTTATTTCACGAAGCTCTTTCTTGCCGTCAATATACTCCTGATACATTTCAGCCAGTCCCGCCATGCAGCCATCGCAATTTGCCTCAATATACCCGAGGGAGTCCGCAACTATCTTCTCCCTTTCTTCCTTTGTTGTTTCACTGATTAAATATCCCATTTTACACCTCCTAAATCACCACTCCCTAAAGAAACTGACCAGCTTCTCCCAGCTCACCTTTCTTGCCTTACTACATTCCTCAGGATACTTCGCCTCCATGGTCATGAACTTAGCGAGCATTTTCTGGAGATCTGCCTCTGTCTTGCCATTTATCTCCATGGCCTCGGAAGATACAGCAAGATAATGGCTTGCTTTTTCGTATATCTTACACTCATGACGATATGGGAAATCAGCCTTATCAAGAACATCCATAATGCGGACATATGCCACATCGGAAGGCCAGGTATCATCATATGCCGGAGCTATAAGTAACACATCGCCCTTGATATTCTCCACCTTGATACGGCTGTTGTCCGTTCTGTTCTTAAAGCATTCATTGTAATAAAATCTGTTCATAGCCTTTAGATCATAACGGGGGTCCTTCTTCAACTGACGAAGTGTCCTGCCAAGCTTTGACAATGCCTCCGCAGGTTCATAAGGCACATCCTCTCCGTGATATGAAAAATATGACTTGTGCTGTCTCGAAACAAAGCGTTTGCAGCCCTCCACCACAAAGTCAAAGCCTGATACGGCAACAACGCAGGATATGTCCGGCATGTAAGAGGCACACAATAAAGTGTACGCCGCTCCCAGGGAAATTCCCGTCATTCCTATTTTATTTACAGTTGCAAATGTCTGTGTCTTAAGAAACTGAACTGCTTTTTCCGCATAGTCAAGTTTAATCTGAACCGTGTAAGGAGACAAGGGTTTCCAGAGATAATATCCAAGAGAAAGTACATGGAAGCCCTCCTTCCACAAAGCTTCTGCCCTCTTCTCCACAAAGTCTCTTCTTTCTCCGCTTCCTCCGACCAAGATTATTGCCTTATCCGTGTCTGTCTTACTTTCATAAAAGGTTCCCAGAAATCCTTCTTTTTCTAAAGTGCATTTATACATGTTTCGTCCTCTCCCATTGATCATCAGTCGTCAAATGCAAACACGCAAGCATATTGCACTTGACTCGTTGCCATAAAAAATGCGTGATAACCCAATGAAGTTAGTTTGCTCTAACTTTATAAGTTTATCACGCATTATTTCGTCAGGCAATACTTATAACTCTGGTACTGTTAAGAAATCATATACATTGCCATAGATATTATTTAGAACTTATAAGGAACCAGTACGAAGCTGAAATCAAATTCGTTCTCGTTAAATTTGTATTTGTCTGCCACCTCCGGACCGCAGCTATTTGAACCAATACCATTTAATGCATAGTCTATGCACAGCACCGTACTGCCACACTCTGTAAGTTCATAATTATGACCCGCCGCAGCCAACTGCTCCTCTGTGTAAGGTGACACATTGAAAGAAATTGTATTTTGTGAAGCAACTGCAAATCCCATACAACTTACCATAGCATTACCGGCTTTCTCCACAACATTCCCAGCTTTGTCCACTTTCGTTTTATCATTTTCCGGTCCATTATCAGCTGACTGTTCAAGCTTCACATAGTCACAATCGTAATGGCTTCCGTTCTCCTGAGGTCTGATGTAATCCTCATGCATATCCTTCACATCACCATGATAGTGTCCATGGCTTGAACCTCTGTGTTTATCCCGGTAGCTTTCCTGTGGTCCCATTCCGAAGTAATCTACCTCTGCAAATGTCTTATCTATGAACAATCTCACTCCAAACCTTGGAAGCTCTGGGAACTCCTCGTCCTTCACTGCATGGATATCCGCCTTGATCTTTCCTGAAAGATCAATAGTCCATGTGATCCGGGCGTCTATTATCTTCTGGACTGTCGCCGCAACAATTCCCACATGGCAGTTGATCTCCATGCCTTCTCCCACAGTTACCTCATAGGCTCTTGTGTAAGCCTTATCATAATGGGCACGCTGCCACAGTGCTTTAATATACATGTCATTATCAGTTGGTGCTCTCCAGATATTTAATTCCATTGGTCGGTTCAGGTACTTCTTGCCTGCGTATTCAAACTGGCTGAACAATCCTGTACGCTTGTCAATGGTATAAATGAAATCCTCAGTGCTTATCACTATCTCTGTATCATTCTCTGCAATTTTCATTCCTCTTTCATCATACAGATCACTGTGATCACCGTCAATTATCGCCACAGCAGTCTGGTTTCTGTCATCTGCATTTTCGAGCTTTATCTCATCAAAACCCAGGGCGTGTCCCTTAGCCATAAGAGGAAGCGGCTTCTTAAGTGCATAGAATATACGCAGATATACCCTTCCATTTGCAGGGATGTCTAATATCAGCTTACATGTGCCATCACCGTGTGGCTTTATGCCGATGTCATTTATATTACCTGTTGCCATAACCTTACCATCGCTGGTCAGTTCGTAGGTAACATCCGCATAATCCTCAAGGTTATCAAAGTCCATGTAATTATGGAGAACCAGTTCGCCGGTATGCTGATCGTATGAAACAACCCTTGCCGGACGATATACATTTTTATATTCCAGAAGTCCTGTGTGAGGTCTCCTGTCTGGATACACCAGACCATCCATGCAGAAATTTCCGTCATGTATATCCTCGCCATGATCTCCACCATAATAGTATACTGTCCTGCCGTCCTCTGCCTTGCCGTGTGCAACTGCATGGTCGCACCACTCCCACACAAAGCCGCCGCACATAAGGTCATTTGCCTGGATCATCTGAAAATAATCCTCGAAGTCTCCCGGACCATTTCCCATACTGTGGCAGTACTCCACAAGAAGAAACGGCTTGCTGCCGTCTCTGTCAAGATACTCCTGTACCTCCTCAAGAGACGGATACATACGGCTGTAGAGATCAAGATCTTCATAGTTGTAGGTCACATCATAATTACGATACCTGGAGCTCTCATACTGGGTTATACGACTATGGTCAAATTTCTTAGTCCACGCCAGTGCAGCCTCGAAATTACATCCGTAGGCACTTTCATTTCCCATTGACCACATAACTATTGAAGGACGGTTTTTGTCACGCTCCACCATCAGCTTCACTCTGTCAAGGATTGCTTCCTGCCATGCCGGATCATCAGCAATCTTCTCATTCCAACGCTTAAACCTGTTGTAATCTGTGTCCTCCCTGCGGTACAGCATATAAGGGCCATGGGCCTCAATGTCCGCCTCTGCACACACCATAAATCCGTATTTGTCACACATTTCATAGAAATACGGAGCATTTGGATAGTGGCTGCACCTTATGGCGTTGAAGTTATGCTGCTTCATCAATGTCATGTCCTTCTTTATCTGATCTGCCCCCACGGTAAATCCGGTCACTGGATCCGAGTCATGCCTGTTCACTCCGCGGAACTTGATCATCTGTCCGTTAAGGTATATTACCTTGTCCCTGATCTCTACCTTCCTTACGGCAAGGTGGTCGGTTATCACTTCATCTGCAGTGGCAAATACCAGCTTGTAGAGATATGGTTCTTCTGTATTCCAGAGCACAGGATCATTGAGCTTAAGTGTCACTTTCGCCGCATCCCCACAAATTTCTTTTGCAACCACCTGTCCATTGGCGTCCTCTATCGTGATCTCTGTCTCCACCGGTTCATAAAAATCAACGCTTATCTTAACCTCTGCCGACTTACCTGAGACATCCGTTGTCACATGATAATCCCTGATGGCTTTCTCGGGTCTCTTTAAGATATACACGTCACGGAATATGCCGCTCATCCTGAATTTGTCCTGATCCTCAAGATACGAGCCGTCGCACCACTTGAGCACCAGAACCGCCAGAGTATTTTCTCCATTTGCTAAAAGCTCCGTCACATCAAACTCACTGGTGGCATGGGACACCTGGCTGTATCCCACATAGGAGCCATTTACCCACAGATAGAAGCAGCTGTCCACGCCTTCGAAATTCAGATATGCCCTTGGTGCCGCCTCAGCCTTCTCATATGCAAATGTATGAACATAAGCTCCGCAGGGAATATCCTGTGGCACATATGGCGGGTCAAAGGGAAATGGATAGCGGATATTTGTATACTGGTGTCTGTCATATCCATACATCTGCCACACGCCCGGAACCGGTATTTCATCAAATTCTGCCAGGTCATATCCCTTCTCGTAAAAGGTATCCTTCACATCATATATGCTTTCAAAGTATCTGAACCTCCACTGTCCGTTCAGAAGCACAAGCCTGTCGGAACACTCCCGGTTCTCCACCAGACAATCCATTCTTTTTGACGCCGGCACATAATATGCCCTTGCAGGCATTGTATTCTCATGTAAAACCTTCAGGTCTTCATAGTAACGTGGTACGATCATAAGCAACCTCCTTCATATATTAATAATTCTCATAACCATGCATAGCCATACTTTGTTATGCTATCCCAAATCTTTTTAATCTCTATCTCATATCTTCATTAAAAAGTTATCACAGCCGGGCTCGATTGTCTATGAACGCAAATAGACAAAATATGCACAAAATGATACACTTAATCCAAGCATAAAAAGGAGGTCACGAAATGTATATAAACACAGGATATCTTAATCAGTCACATATTGATTTCAAGGACAAGAGTCGTCCTCTGATCGTGGGAAGCTGCGGCACCTACAGGCTTTCTGCCTGCCCTAAAATGCCCACCTACCGCCCAAAAGGCAGAGTTGATTATCAGATAATATATGTTGCCTCCGGAATTGCACATTTTCACTTTGACAGCCCCGATAACGACGCAATAGTTCCCGCGGGAAATATAGTGCTGTATCGACCAAGGGAGCTACAGAAATATGAATATTATGGTATTGACAAGACTGAAGCTTACTGGATTCATTTTACCGGAAGTGATGTGAAGAACATCCTTAAAAGCTATGGTTTTTCAGAAAACAGAAAAATATACAATGTGGGAACAGATCTGGAATACCAACGTATATTCAAGCAGATCATCCTTGAGCTGCAGCGTTGCCAGGAAGATTATGAAGAAATGCTGGTTCTTCTGCTTAAGAACCTGCTGATCCTGTTCAGCAGAAAATTCTCCAGAGAGCGGGTATCGAAAAATGAATTTCTCGATAAGGAAATGGATGCGGCAGTCATGTATTTCAACGAAAACTACAACCATGACATCAATATAGAAAAATATGCAGAATCACGGGGCATGAGCATAAGCTGGTTTATCCGCAGCTTCAGAAAGCACACCGGTCAGACCCCTATGCAGTATATTGTATCCCTGCGGATCAACAATGCCCAGGTTCTCCTTGAATCTACAAGCTACACCATAAGCGAAATCTCGGAAATCGTGGGCTATGAAAATCAGCTTTATTTCAGCAGGCTGTTCCATAAACAAAAGGGCTGCTCCCCTAGTCAGTACAGAAAAAGGAGAGAGCCCCGCTAAATTCAGATACCCCCGGTCAAATTCCGGTCAGCATTGTCCGTTTCATCAGAAAATGCCATACTTATTATAAATTCTTATCAGTCAATATTTTCAGAGAAATACTCATCAAAATCCTGATGGATAAGCCCATAGCCCTTCTCATTTGGGTGCATGCCATCGGGACTGTAGTATTCCTTAAGATCAGGAAGTGTGACAAAACGCTTTCTGAGATCCAATATATCGCAGTGATTTTCATTTGCCACATCGGTCATTATGGCTGCATATCCGGCAAATTCTTCCTTCATCTGCTTCTCGGAATGTACATACTCACCCATAAGCTCATTTGATATACCACTATCAAGAAGATGAGAAAGGTACACCGAAACAGGTATAGGTGGAGCGATAACAGCAGTAACCTTAACGTCCTTCTCCTTAAAGAACCGGATCATGTCACTGTAATTTGCCCGGAAAGCCTCAGGCGAAACTCTGTGTCTGTGAGTTATGTCACGTTTTCCTTCGCCAATAAGCTTCCAGTTGTAATCACAGTCATTTCCCCCGCACTCAATAAATGCAACGTCCGGCAGAGGCTGTCTTGCCATGGTCTGTAACATCCACTGCTTCACCCGGTCAGAGGTAAATGTTGGCATGGCATAATTCTCAAATTTTATGTTATGTTTCTTCTGCAGCTCCTCAAAGCCAATGGCGTCAGAGCTGTGGTAATTCCATGCTGCGTCAGGCATAACCCCACGCATAAGGGAATCCCCAAACATATAATATGTCTTCATGATCAATTATCCTTCCGTTATTTTGTCACTGAATCCCAGTATCTGCTGGCAAGAAGTTCAAATGCCCGCCCCGGTATTATAGGCTCGGAAGCCTTCTCCAAAAGCTCCTCCGGTATATCCCATCCTCTGGCTATCAGACCACCGATCTCCCTGTACCGCATAAGGTAAGCGTCTATCTGATTGCCAAGCTGAGGGATTGCAAACATTTCTCCCTGAGGACAGAGCATTGCCTGATACCCGTCCTTTCCAAAGATAAAATTAAACTCCTTGATCAGCGAATCATATATTTCCTTCGTTCTTCCGTAGCCACAGGTTGATATGACATAGAATTTCTTTCCACTCACATCATATCTGAACTCATGAAATGCCCCATCACCAATGTCCCGGACCTCACCTCTGTAGGTATCCATCAACGGCATAAGCCTGTCCACAAATGTCTTCATAGGTCCCGGCATTCCAAAGAAATACAATGGGAAACTGAATATTACCACATCAGCTTCCATGAACTTTTCGTATATCTCCTGCATGTCGTCATTTAAAACGCAATGCCCCGCCGTTCTTCCCCAGCAGCTCATACAGCCTACGCAGGATTTTATGTTCATATCATTTGTAGCAAATATCTCTATGTCCACGCCCGGGGCGGCCTCTCTGATACCATCTGCCACAGCATTTGTAAGCTTCATGGTATTACTGCCTGCCCCTCTGGGACTTCCGTTTATTATCAGTACTTTCATAATGTGCTCCTATCACCATCGAACATCAGCCCATTAAAATTTGCCTCTTTTAGTATTGCCCCCTCTTTTCATTCGGCGGCATATCGTCGGTACCATTTTATATGCATCTACGATGCATGGGTACCTCCTCTTTAAGTATTGCCTCCTCTTTTCATTCGGCGGCACATCGTCGGTACCATTTTATATGCATCTACGATGCATGGGTACCTCCTCTTTAAGT
>JBNMGN010000016.1:0-59466 GCA_050872265.1 Coprococcus sp. | reverse complement strand
TAAACTTGACGTCTTGGAATGCTTTGAGGATGCAAATCATTCGCTAAGAATTGGTGAAATGCTTGTCAAGCAGGCTGAGATTTATGAAGCACTCGGAGTTGAGGCACCAACCTCGTCATGTTAATCCGAGAATCCAGGTTAAGTCGGAAATGTCAATTTTTCGACAAAAATCTTCAAAAAAGTTGAAATTACATCTTTCATTATATAAAGACACATTGTATAATGTTATGTGCGATGCTACATAGAAGGTCGTTACATAATGTGGCATATTATAATCATATTATCCTGATTTCTGTGTCGGCTTGTTACATAGAAATCAGACGTTATACGCCTATCATTTGCCGGAGGGAGCACTCACATGTCATAGATGTGTAGTAAAATAGGACATTGCCCATATTTGTGAGGGCGGCACCCCGAAGGCAGATTTTGAATAGCTAATGTAAAAAATGGGGAGTGAAATACATGAGAATTGGGATTTGCGATGACGTAAAGGACGAACAGGAAGAGACGAAAGATTGTTTGTATAACAACTGTAATTTGAAAGAAGAGGACGAGGTTGCTTTGTTCTTTCCTGAGGATGTAAGAAAGGCAGTTAAGCAGGATATATTTGATCGTGACGTACTTATTCTTGATATAGACTTTGTGGGAAGAGACTACGACGGAATAAGACTGGGTGCCCTTATAAACAAATATGCACCGGAATGTTATATCATTTTCCTGACTAATTTCCTGGAGTATGCACCTGAGGTGTACGATATTGAACACTGTTATTTCGTTCTAAAGAAGAACAAGGCTGTTATGCTTCCAAGAGCCATAAATAAGGTGAGAAAGATGTATGAGGCCGACAGGGAGAGAAAGGTCCTGCAGCTTACCACCGACGGAACCACTGCATTTATTTACCTGAAGGATATTATTTATGTTGAGAGACTGGGCAGAAAGACAGTGGTTGTCACAGACAAGAGAAAATATAATTGCTATCTGTCCCTTTCAGAGGTCAACAGACAGTTGCCGGATCAGTTCCAGAGATGTTATGGAAGTTATGTGGTCAACTTAGAGAAGGTGGTAGCAATAAGTAAGGAAGAGCTGGAACTGGTGGATTCCATCAAGCTTCCTATGGGCAAGACCTATTTCGAGAAGTTCAGGGAAGCCTATATGAAGTATTGGGCGGAGCGTATGTAGGTGATTTAGATGAAGGCGTTAATTATATTGTGCATCCTGTCGTTTGTGCTGTTTTTTGTGCTTATGGTCATAAGCCTAATAAACTTTGTGCAGAAGAAAAAAATGTTGGCGGATGGTTCGGATATGGAGCTTGCAGCTGCAGAGGCTGTGCAATATCAGGAACTTGTACGTGCAAATGAAATTCTGGAGGGGCTGAAGGATAATCTTATAAAAAATCAAAAGGAAATAGGAGATATCCTTGGCAATGCTGATGATGTAAATCTCAAGGAATACTCAGGGCATGTGTACCTGGATGCTGTTCTATCTACTAAAGAGGAACTGTGCAGGGAAAAGAACATAAGATTTGATCTTAATGTGACAAGGCTGAGAGATGGATTTGCCATGGAGGATATGGATGTTGTAAGGCTGGTTCAGAATATCCTTGATAATGCAGTGGAGGCAGCTGAGAAGACAGAGAAACCATATATATCCTTTGTGGTGGAGAATGTACGATGCGAGGGAAGGAATGTTATTCACATGGTTGCCGTGAATTCCAAGCTGAAGTCAGTAAAGCCGCTGGGAAGACAGCTTGCTACCACGAAGGCAGATAGGAAAAATCATGGATTTGGAACAGGAATTATAGGAGATATCGTTGAAATGTACAGTGGTACAGTTAATTTCAGCGATCTGGGAGACAGATTTAAGGTTGACGTGGTGCTTCCATATAGTGATGGTAATGATAAAGGGACAGATATATAATGAGCGCATATTCATGAATGCCGTGTGCCATATGCACATGAGCCTGCGGCCTCGGGAGACAAAACTGGGGCAGTATCGTGATATGCGCTTGTTCTGTGTATAAAATGATGGGCAATACTTAAAAAGGCAAATTTTAAATGGGCTGATGTTCAAAGGAAAGGGAGTTGGAAGATGATATTATATGTATTGTATACCGGGGGCATAGCGGGCTTGATGTGTTTTATTATATGGACCAAGGAAATAGCATTTAAAAGAAAGACCTCATATTACATAATAACTCTGCTCGTGGAGCTGATCATTAACGTTTTAAATATGTATTTTACAGTTGCAGGAAATTTTTTTGCGTTAAGTATGCTTAATGTGATATATACCTTCTGGGTATTTATGTGTGCACGATTATTCACAGAAGGAGCTATATATTTTAATATTGTATTGTGGATGGCATTATGCAAGATAAGCACTGTGGCTGGATATGTAGTCCTGCGTCCGTTTCCGGGACTGTTCAGGGCTGTATCAGAGGTGAGTGTAGAAAGATTTTTGGCAGATCCTTCAGATTGTATAATTGGTTTTTTGGTAGAGTTATTATGTGGCTGGTTTGTTTCAATGGTGTATAGAAAGATTTTCCCGCGTGAATATACCGGCAGTGACAGACCATTTAAAATCATAGCCATTATACTTTATTCAGCGGTGCTCGTATCGCATAACATTAGAATGGTGGAGCAGAAGCGTGGCAATTATGAAGATATGCTGATAGTGATCATGCAGATGTTTATATCTGTTGGTGTGTTTGTTCTTGTATACAATGTTGGCACCAGAATATATGTCAAGCATGAGCAGGAAGAGAGACGCAGGACATTGGAGCTTCTTGACAGGAATTACAGAGAAGCTGTGGAGAAGAACAGGGAGCTTAAGAAGATAAAGCACGATCTGAACAAGGAGCTTCAGGTTATAAGGGCTCTGGCTGACAGTGGACAGTATACTGAAGCGAGAAATGGCATGCTTGATATCATAGAGAAGCACAGTGAGTATGCAGAGCTGTCATTTTCCGGTGATGCGAGGTTTGACATGTTTGTATCCATGGTATATCGTGAGGCGAAGGATAAGAATGTAATCCTTGAGAATATCATCGAGCAGTCCAAGGAGAATATTGAGGTGCTGGGCAGGTATATACCGGTACTTAGTAAGGTCATAGATGAGGTCATGGGCAGAAGCATAAAGAGCGGCAGGAGTGAAAAAGATGACAGACCGTGGCTCAGGTTAAGTTGCAGAAAGGTAGGAAGACAGCTTCTGTTTAATGTGGAATATTCCATATCCCAGACAGATATCAACAGGAGAAGGTTTATCTCGTTAATAACAATTACAAGGGCTGCATCATTAAAAAGTGAGCAGCTGATGAAATCCTCCATAGTTGCCGATGGTGGCAATTATTGTATAGAGGAAGCAATGGAAGAGGAGTTCTTAGCATTATGTTTAACTGCGGTTGAAAGGAAGCATAGATATGAACAACAGATATTTTGAAGTAAATAAAGATGGATATAATATCAGAGCAAAGATATATTATGGTGACCTGAAAAATGTAAAGCAGGTGGTTCTCTTCGGACATGGCTTTGGCGGCCATATGGACAATAAGGCTGCGGAGAAATTTGCCGAGAGAGTAATATCAAAATACAAGGGGAAGGCGGTGGTCACCTTCAATCTTCCATGCCATGGAAATGATGTAAGGAAGACCCTGACCCTTGAAGACTGCGATACCTATATAAGATTGGTGATGGAGTATATCCGGGAGAAATACGACTCACCGGAGCTCTTCGTGTATGCCACAAGCTTCGGCGGTTATCTTTTCCTGAAATATATTATCGAGCATGGAAATCCATTCAATAAGATTGCCCTCAGAAGTCCGGCAATAAGTATCTACCAGTCAATGACCGACAGGATAATGACCGCCGGGGATTATGAGAAGCTTCAAAAGGGAAAGGAAGTCCTTGTGGGCTTTGACCGGAAGATCAAGATCGGCATGAAATTCCTTGATTCCCTTAAGGAAAATGACATTACAAAGTACGAGTTCTTCGATTATGCCGATGACATTTACATCATCCAGGGCACAGCCGATGAGATCGTGTCCTTTGATATTGTAAAGAAATTCGCTGAGGACAACGTGATCGAGTTCCTTCCAGTGGAGGGAGCAGAGCACCGTTTCAGAGATCCAAGGCATATGGAGGAAGCCATATCTACAATCATAAGATTTTTTGGTTTCTAATAATAAAATATAACGGGTTGGAGTTTATTTTAACTCCAACCCGTAGTATTCTGCTATAGCATCTGCATCAAGCTCACCCATTTTTTTCAGATTGTTCTCGTCCTTAAGGATTTCATTATCATGGGTGTTGTCCATATAAGCGTGCTCTATTATAATTCCCGGATGACCACCTTCTACGCTATAGCTTATCAGATAGTACCAGTCCTGGGTTGAGCCATCGTCATATACACCCTTTTCTGCCTTTGTTCGAACCTTGACACCATTAAACTTAATATCCATAGAAGAGAGATTATTACCTATGATATTACCAAGTCTTGTCATGTCATCTGTGTATGCCGAATAATTTGGAACATATACCTCTGAACCTTCCGGAGAGTCGCCCAGTACTCCTGTGGATCCATTGCAGTGAAGGGCAACGAACAGATCAGCATTAAGCTCTGTTGCAATACCGGTTCTGACTTCTATGCATTTGTCACCCTTATCTTCCGGATCCGGGCAGGAGCCGTCCTCACGGGTCATGTATACCTTTATTCCCTTGTACTGCTCAAGTCTGTCGCGGCATGCCAGTGCAATAGTCAGGTTAAGATCCTGCTCATTCATGCCAAGCTGAGGATGATTTCTGGTACAATATTCTGAGTCGTGCCCCGGATCAAGAACAACTATCACAGGCTCAACCTCCTCCTCGGTGGTCATTTCTGTGGTCGCTTCTGTGGTGGTCTCGGTGTCTGTTTCGGCAGTTGTTGATATATCTTCCGTAGAAGTTGCCACTTCTGTGGATGAACTCCTGGTGTCATTGCCATTTTCTGATGTTTTTTTTCGTGAATTTTTTATATGACCTATGATCAGTCCGGTTACGCCGGAGATAACGCAGCATATAAGGAGCGTTATCAGCAGATATCGTGATATGTTGTTCGGCTTTTTATCTGAATTTTTGTTTTTAGAGGTGGATTTTTTTCTCATAATTTCAGGCAGAACCTTCTTTCACATGTAATTCCTTTATATTTTACCATATTTTATAAAAAAAGCTATCTTAGGCTGGCAATTATATTACAGCTTACTATCTTTATTCTGCTTTTAAAAGAAATTGCCATTTTATAGCTTCGGCTTGACCTGCTTTGGAATCGGATATTCCCTTGGCAAGGATAAAAATAAGACACAAAAATAGCCGCCCACGTCTGTCTGGTAAACTAAGCGACTTTTTTGTCAAACTGATTTACTTGGACTAACCGTCTATCGGTAGTACCTTTTTATATGAGTATATTATCATGCATCTGTGGAAATATCAAAAATTCTTCTCGATTTTCTTTCGCGTATATAAAATGCAAAATGTCAACCGGTATGCCATGCAAATGAGTTGACATTTTGACCTCGGTGTTTTATCTTTATAGTTAGTGCGACAAATTATCAATTATCAGTGAAATTAAAAGCGGCAAAGCACATTTGCCAGATCATATAGCAACACGGAGGACAACGACAATGGATATGTTAAAGCTTGCAGATGAGATAATAGCCGGAAGGAGAATTAAGAGGGAAGACGATCTGAGCGTATTCCTTACCTGTGATCTTAAGGAGCTGTGTCAGGGAGCAGATAAGATCAGAGAAGCACGCATAGGTGATAAAGTAGACCTCTGTTCTATCATAAACGGCAGAAGCGGACGCTGCCCGGAAGACTGCAAATACTGTGCCCAGTCAGCTCACAATCACACAGCGTGTGAGATCTACGACTTCCTTCCTGAGGAGAAGATCCTTGAAGCATGTAAGATGAATGAAAGCGAGGGCGTCAACAGATTTGCAATAGTAACTGCCGGAAGAGCACTTTCGGGAGAGGAGTTTGAGAAGGCGATCCACGCATACGAGACCATGAAGAAGGAATGTAAGATAGATCTTTGTGCGTCCATGGGCTTCCTTACAAAAGAGCAGCTTCACAGACTTCACGAGGCAGGCGTTACAAGCTATCATCATAATATAGAAACATCAAGAAGAAATTTCCCAAATATCTGTACCACACATACCTATGATATGAAGATCGAGACCCTGAAAATGGTCAAGGAAGAGGGAATGTGTGCATGCTCCGGTGGTATCATCGGAATGGGTGAGACCTGGGAAGACAGGCTTGACATGGCGATAAGCCTTGCAGAGCTTGGCATAGACTCAATCCCTATCAATGCCCTTATGCCTATAAAGGGAACCCCGCTTGAGAACCAGGAGCAGCTTACTGAGGACGATATTTTAAGAACCATTGCGTTCTTCAGATATATCAATCCGGACGCAAATATCAGACTTGCGGCAGGCCGTGCCCTCCTTACAAATGACGGCGAGACCGCATTTGAGTCCGGAGCCTCAGCAACCATAACAGGTAACATGCTCACAACAGTTGCGTGTGCCACAATAAGAAGCGACAGGAAAATGCTTCAGGATATGGGCAGGGATGTTACTCCCGACTATTGGAAATAAGTATAAAAATAGTCATATTACGTCTTCAAAATTGGTACAGTATACGAAAGTGAAATTTTTTATTGCGTAAATTTTTTCGCCTTGTTACAATAGGAAAGGTTGTTCTAACTTAATTTTATTAAGAAAAATTCAACCATAATTATGAAACTTAATATTTTTACTTATTACATTGGAGGATGAAATGGGCGGATTTTTTGGCGTAGCTTCTAAGGAAGATTGTTTATTTGATTTATTCTTTGGAACAGATTATCACTCACATTTAGGTACAAGACGTGGTGGAATGGCAGTTTATGGCGAAAAGGGCTTTGACAGGGCTATTCACAACATTGAGAATGCACCATTCAGGACTAAATTCGATAAGGACATGCAGAAAATGAAGGGAAATTATGGCATAGGCTGTATTTCAGACTATGAGCCACAGCCACTTATCGTGCGTTCCCATCATGGTACATTTGCCATTACTACTGTAAGTAAGATCAATAACACAGACGAGATCGTTGAGAAAATATTTACAAATAATAATTCTCACTTCCTTGAGATGAGCGGTGGAGATATCAATCCTACAGAGCTTGTGGCGGCAATAATCAACCAGAAGCAGAACCTTATTGATGGTATCAACTACGCACTGGAGCTTATAGACGGCTCCCTTACGCTGATGGTTCTTACTCCAAAGGGAATATATGGTGCCAGGGACAGATACGGACGTACGCCTCTGGTAATAGGAAAGAAGGACGGAGCTTTCTGTCTGTCATTTGAGTCATTTGCATATCAGAATTTGGGATATGAGAATTACAAAGAGCTGGGACCGGGCGAGATCGTTGTTGTAGATGAAAATAGCTGCAAGACCCTGGTGGCACCTGGGGACAAGATGAAGATCTGTACATTCCTGTGGGTATACTACGGTTATCCTTCAAGCTCCTACGAGGGTGTCAGCGTTGAGCAGATGAGATATAACTGCGGTAAAAATCTTGCGAAGCGAGACAATGTTAAGCCTGATATCGTAGCCGGAGTGCCGGATTCAGGTACAGCCCATGCAATAGGATATTCAAATGAGTCGGGAATACCATTTTCAAGACCATTTATCAAGTACACACCAACATGGCCTAGATCATTCATGCCAACCATCCAGAGCCAGCGTAATATGATCGCCAAGATGAAGCTTATAGCAGTTCATGACCTGATCAAGGGCAAGAAGCTTCTTCTTATAGATGACTCTATCGTTCGTGGAACACAGCTTAGGGAGACCACAGAGTTCCTTTACAAGAGCGGTGCCAAGGAGGTTCATATCAGACCTGCGTGCCCACCACTTGTATACGGATGCAAATTCCTCAATTTTTCACGTTCATCCTCAGAGATGGATCTTATCACAAGACGTGTTATCGCAAGACTTGAGGGAACAGAGGACGTATCTGACGAAGTATTACAGCAGTACGCTGATCCGGATTCACCAAAGTATGAGGCTATGGTTGAGGAGATCAGAAAGGAACTTAACTTCACATCTCTCAGATACAACAGACTTGATGACATGCTGGCAGCAGTCGGAATACCGGAGGATAAGCTCTGCACATACTGCTGGAACGGCAAGGATATCTAAATTAAGTCATTATACAATTTGTGAAATTATATCCATAATTTAATAATAAAAATCAGGAAACAGGCATTTGCTTTATGGGCAGGTGCCTGTTTTTTCTATGCTTATTAAAAATAGTCAAATAATACAAATTGTACAGTGATTGACTATGGTTTGATTAATGGGGAGTTCGGCTATTTACAAGAATTTTTCAGGGTGTTAATCTATGGCTACGCTGATGGCGGGAACTAAAAACATGACAGAAAAGAGGTGCGAAGGATAGGCGTATATATTGCATTTATCATTACTATTGTGGCGGTGGTATGTGACCTGAAATGGTGGAGAATACCAAACAGGCTGATAGTTGTTGGGTTAATATGCGGAGTGTTGTGCAATATAACAGAGCGTGGGATTTCAGGAGGTATAAAGCAATTTGCTCTTGGGGCAGTGACACCTGTAACCTGGCTTGTCATATTATTTCTGATCAGAGGAATGGGGGCAGGAGACATAAAGCTGTTTGCGGTGATCGGAGGTCTTATGGGGCAGGGCATAACAGAGATTGTGATATACAGTATATTTGCCGGAGGCGTTATAGGATTGTTCGGATATTTAATAAAAAAGGTAAGGAGGATACATTTTTCCCTGGCGGTGATGGCTGGAATGGTGATCTACTGCTTTGGGATGGTTGGGGCAAATGCAGCAATTTAAGGTTGGGATATGTGAGATGGAGAAGGACTACATGCTGGGACTTATGGGACAGATAAACAGTGATATGAGTAATTGCTTTATTGCCATTGCATTTTCAGGAAAGGGGGCGTTGGAGGAATATCTGGAGACAGGGACGTTAGACCTGCTTATGGTTCCTGAGGACTTTAATAGAGATGAGAATGTGATGGGCAGGTATGGCGGGCAGCTTATATACATGACTGATGAGGTGATGGCAGAGCCGGAGCCCGGATATGCATACATATATAAGTACCAGAAGGTCAGCAGCATAATAAAGACATTAAATTCCATTATGGCAGGCTCGGAGAAGTCTCTTAAGGACAAGCTTTATAAGGTGTATGCCGTGGTCTCGCCTGTGGGCAGGTGCGGTAAGACTAATCTTGCCATGGCACTGTGCAGCAATGATGAGGTCCGCGGTGGACTGTATATAGGCTGCGAGGAATACGGCTACAGGGATGTGAACACCATGGCGGATATTATGTTTCTGGTTAAGAGCAGATCCGACGGACTGGTGGATTTCCTTGAGGACAATATAGAGGCCGTTGAAGGCAGTAACATGGGAATGATAAGGTCGGCACTGTCATATCAGGATATCAGAGAGATGGAACGGGAGGATTTTTCATGGTTCATAGACAGGCTTGTGGAATGGGGCAGATATACCACCATGGTATTTGACATAGGCGGCGGAGCACTGGCGGATGTGGAGATATTCCAGTGCTTCCACAGGATATTTATGCCGGTATTAAATGACACTATCTCCATAAGAAAGCTTGACGCCTTTGACACTATGCTGGAGCGGAAACATATGGACAAGACCAGAAGGGCTATAACAAGGGTGAACGTGCCTGATTGTGAGTATGAGGCTCCGGAGATGTTAAGACTGGTTAATGAAATTGAGACATAGGATATTCTGGTCATGTGTAGATAAAGTAAGTGCGTGAAATGAATGTATGAAGTAAGTGTATAAATATGAATAGTGAAGAAAAATTACAGGTTAAGAAGAATGTGCTGTCTATGATGGATATGGCTGTGGACATAGAGGACAGGGACGTGAGCGATATTATAGACAGGTGCATAGTCGGGTCTGACGCAATAAGGACTATGGGGCTTAACGAGAAGCTTGAGTTCAAGAAGGAGCTGTTTAATTCCTTAAGACGGCTTGATATATTGTCGGAGCTGCTGGAGGATGACAGCATAACGGAGATAATGATAAATGGCTACAGGGATATCTTCATAGAACGAAATGGCAGGATATCAAAGCTTGGGGCACAATTTGAAAGTGAAGAAAGGCTGGCTTCCATAATCCAGATAATAGTCTCAGGCTGTAACAGGATAGTAAATGAAGCGTCACCTATTGTGGACGCAAGGCTTCCTGATGGCTCAAGAGTTAATATTGTGCTTCCGCCCATTGCCCTTAACGGCCCCACAATGACTATAAGAAAGTTCTCAAAGACGCCTATGACCATGGGCAGGCTCATAGAGCTTGGAGCACTAAGTACAGAGGTGGCAGGATTTCTCAGAAAGCTGGTGGTGGCAGGCTATAATATCATGATATCAGGTGGAACCGGTTCTGGAAAGACCACATTTCTTAATGGGCTATCAGCCTACATCCCTGAGGACGAAAGAGTTATAACCATAGAGGATTCAGCGGAGTTAAAGCTGATCAATCTGCCGGATCTGGTCAGTCTTGAAGCGAGAAATGCAAATGTGGAGGGCAGAAATCAGGTGACTATCAGAGATCTGATAAAGTGCAGTCTAAGAATGAGACCCTCAAGGATCGTGGTGGGAGAGATAAGGGACGCAGCAGCCTGTGACATGCTTACCGCAATGAACACCGGTCACGACGGAAGTCTGTCAACTGCTCACGCAAATTCCTGTGAGGATATGCTTATAAGACTTGAGACCATGGTGCTTATGGGAATGGACATGCCCCTTGTTGCCATAAAACAGCAGATAGCGTCGGCGGTGGATATCATAATCCAGCTGGGCAGGTTGAGGGACAAAAGCAGAAAGGTACTGGAGATATGTGAGGTGATAGGTATGGATGGGGAAAATATCCAGTTGAGAAAGATTTATGAGTTTAAAGAAGAAAGCTGTGTGGATGGTCATGTAGTGGGAGAATTGCGAAAGCTGAATGACCTGTATAACACAGGAAAGCTTATGGCGGCAGGAGTATTTGACATACACGAGAAGGAGGTGAAATATCAATAATTGATTACAGGGTATATAAGATGACTCCGGCGGAGTACGTCAGATATATTTTAATTTATATGGCAGGACTTGTTCTTATTAGTATTCTATTTTTTAATTCCTTAATTCCAATAATTTTTCTGAGTCCTGCAATATTATTGCTTCTTAAGAATAAAAGAGGAGCTTTGAAAGAAAAAAGACAGAAGACCCTCAGACTTGAATTTAAAGAGCTGATGGTGTCTCTTGCGGCGAATATGAGTGCAGGTTATTCATTGGAGAAATCAATGATAAATTCATACGATGAAATGAACAGTCTCTTTGGTGACAGATGTTACATGTGTCAGGAGATTTTGTGGATGAAAAAGGGGTTGGATATGAATGTTGACCCGGTAGAATTATTTGCAGATCTGGGAGACAGATCCGGTGTGCTTGAGATAGTGGAATTTGCACAGGTGGTATCGGTAGGTAAGAAATCCGGAGGGGATACCATACGGATAATCAAACGTATGATAGATAACATTACCCGGAAGGGTGATATTGAAAATGAGATAGATACAATGGTGTCAGGGAAAAGGCTTGAGCAGAGGATCATGTGCCTTATGCCCTTTGGGATAATCATGTATCTGAGACTGACAAATAAGTCATATATAAGTGGATTGTATGGCAATTTTGTCGGCATTGTTGTAATGAGTGTTGCGCTGCTGTTAATTTATGCAGCCTACATATGGGGAAGCAGATTGGTGAAGATAGAGGTATAGAGTGAAGAAAAAAGTAACAGTAATGGCAGGGGCGATCTATGACAGACTGGCAGGGCACTTGAAGGTGGAGAACACAAAGAGCGGCCTGAGGAAGGTTAATATTGTTTCCGAGAGAGAGCTTGAAAGGTTGTGCAGGGAATATTATGTGGAAGTTATCAGCAGGCTCATGATCATATTTGCGATCACGGTGATCTTATCAGTTGTTTTTATTATAAAGAGTGTTGTGAAGGATGAGAACGTGGTGGTTAAGAAGGACGGTTATGGCGGCACGACTAAGACATACACTGTGGCAGTTGACATTGCAGATCATATTTACCATATGGATTTTGATGTGGGACCGCTTTCCTATGACGAGAGTCAGCTTATGGAGGTATTTGACCGGGGATTTCAGTATATAGATGAAACTTACCTTGGAGAAAATACTGAGGCAGACCGGGTGACTGAGAACCTTGATCTGGTGACGGAGATCCCGGAGCTTGGACTTGAGGTTTCATGGGGCAGTGACGCCTACAATGTAGTCAGTACATCAGGAGTTATAAATGCGGTGGATGACAGTGGGAACAGCACAGGTGGAACGCTTGTGAACCTTACTGCGAAGCTTGAGTACAATGATCATTCTGCTGTGAGACAATATCCCATCCGTATAGGAACAGATATAACTGTGAGTGACAATTCTGAACTGGATGAGGTGAAGAAGACGGTGGAGGATATAGTAAACAGCAGTGACGAAGAAGTGGTAACATTGCCCAGGACTGTGAATGGCCACGGAATTTCAAATGAGAACAAGGGAAACAATGCATTGGTCATTGCAGGACTTGGGGTGATACTTTCAATTCTCATGATAAGGCGGCAGAAGGATGAGTTAAAAGAGAAGGCAAAGAAAAGGAATGATGAGCTCATGTTGACTTATCCGGGCCTTATAGACAAGCTTATGCTTTATCTTGAAGCCGGACTGACAGTAAAGGGGGCTCTTACCAAGCTTGTTACAGAGGATAGCAACAGCAAAATATCTAAATATCTTATCAGTGAGCTTAAGTATATGTTGAACGAGATTAATTCAGGCCTGCCGGAAGCGGAGGGGTATTCAAGGCTCGGAGCCAGGATAAATTTAAGTCCGTATATGAAGCTTGCTTCACTGCTTTCCCAGAATATAAGAAAGGGAACTAAGGACATTCTTCTAATGCTGCGAAGAGAGGAAGAGGCTGCCCTGCTGCAGAAGAGAGAGCTTGCCAGGAAGAAGGGGGAGGAAGCAGGTACAAAGCTGCTCCTGCCAATGATCCTCATGCTTTCTGTGGTCATGGTGATCGTAGTCCTTCCTGCTTTCCTTAGTTTTTAATTAGAAGGAGTATTCAGGAGGTATAAAATGACAAGAATAATAGGTCATGTAAAAAGATTTATCCATGAAGAGTCCGGAATGGGCGTAGTGGAAATATTACTTATCATAGTTGTGCTTATAGCAATGGTTCTTATATTCCAGGAGCAGATCACAGGTCTTGTAAATAATATCTGGAATTCTATAGGCAATTCAGCAAAGAAAATTTACTAAGAGGAAATCAGATGGTGAATAATAAGGGGAATATTACAGTATTTCTCAGTCTTCTCCTTATTAGCTTGCTTATATTAGGTCTGACAGCAGTAGAGATCACTCATGCATATATGGGACGTGCAAAGGTGGCGGAGGCGTCGAAGGGGGCAACCGAAAGTATAAAGGCGGACTATGTGGCAGAATTATTTGAGGATTATCATCTGCTGCTGTTGGATAAAACCTATGGAGGTGCAGGCGAAGGTGAGATAGAGGAGCAGATCAGCGAATATCTGGAACATACTCTTGGCAGTGATTTCAATGTTCAGGATGTGCGTCTGGGGAAATACACAGATGTACTTGACAATGACTGTGAAGCTCTGAAACGAGAGATAACAGAATACATGAAGCTCCGGACAGAGTTAGATGGTGCGGAGCGGATCATAAATATAATAAGTGACAATGAGGATCCTACAAGGGATGTGTCGGACTCTGTGAAGAATGGGAGCAATGAAGAAAGTGACAGCAAGAAGATGAGTACCGGCGATCCAAGGAGCACTGTGAGAAATGCTACCATAGGTGGAGTTCTAAGCGTTGTTATTCCGGATGATACATTGCCGTCAAATGTTCAGGTGGACACATCTTTGTTTCCCTCCAAGGGAAGAACTGAGGAAGATGATGTCCGGGAGATAGATACCAATTTTAATGACATTGACAGAATAGAAGAAACACTTAAGACCTCCACATCTGATTGCGTGACGACTCTGGCGGAGGAGTATTACGGAATTGCCTACGCCATTGATACATTTGCAAATTACACCAGCGAGGAGAAAAACGGGGTCCTTGAGCTGGAAGCAGAGTATCTAATAGCCGGTAAGGATAATGATTACGATAATCTAAAGGCTGTGGTCAACAGATTGATAATGCACAGGATAGGCTTCAATATGGCATTTCTTCTTAATGACGCCACAAGACTTGCTCAGATAAAGCCCGTGGCGGTGTTCATATCGTTATTGCCATTTGTCACATACGGAATGGCGAAATATTTTCTGGTGGCATGCTGGTCATACGCTGAAACTCTGGTGGAAGTGAAGTCGCTTCTGGCGGGAAAGAGTATCTCGTATGTGAAGAAGGCTGAAACATGGCAGACAGACTTCAAAAAGCTGGGAAACTTAAAGAATGTGGAAAATATTGATTATGAAGGCAGGGAAAGTCTTGATTATGAGGATTTTCTGATGATTTTCCTGGCAGAAAAGAACAAGGACATTTATTGGAGAATGTGTGATGTTATGCAGTTGAATGTCAGAAGAAACCAGCCGGATTTCCTTATGAAGAATTGTATATACTCATTTGAAACCCAGATATCCGTGGAGGGTGAGTCTTTATTTGACACATTTCTAAGCAGCAAAGGGATAGGCATATGGGATGGTGTCTATCAGTATGACTACCGTATATACGGAGTTTATTAGGCACAGAACGCTGTCACTACATGCCCTTCATACCCGGGCTATAATATTTTTTGTGCAAATGCATGGCTTCTCCAGGCAAACTATAGTTTATTTGTAGTTCTTATTTTTTTCAGTTCCTGGGGTGGAGGGTGTGTAAGGGCAGCGTTTTGAAAAAGCAGTTATCAGCGATACCAAACAGGCAGATCTTAAATAGGAAGGGGATCGGAGAATGGCAATAATAAAATATCTGAAAAAACTTCTAATGGATTTTGTCGGGAAGAATAATGGCAGTGCCACTGTGGAAGCTTCTCTGATCCTGCCAATCTTTATATTTGCAATGTTATCAGTGTATTCCATGGCTGGAAGCATGAAGACAAAGGCGGTTATATATGAGGCGTTCATGGAGACCGGCGAGTATCTTGGAGAATACCAATATCTGTACAGTAAGGCTGATGGGCAGGCAGTCATAAACATCGGGGCGGCGGTTCTAAAGTTCAGAGGCTATCTTGATGATAAGGAAAGTGTTGACAATTATGTGCTTGGTGGCAGCAATGGAATTGTATTCACCAGGGCATATTATGACGAAAGCGATGGATATGTGTATGCGGACTGCGTGTATGATCTCAAGGTGGATATTCCGCTATTTGGCTCGGTAAATATCCCTGTTACAGAGTCCCTAAGGCAAAAGGCATATGTTGGAAGACTTGTGGATGAGGATGGTTCAAATGAACAGGATCCATATGTGTACATAGCAGAAAATGGTACGGTATGCCATAAGTCGAGGCACTGCACATATATCAAGCTGTCTATCAGGGAAGCGTCACTTGAGTCGGTTAAGGGCTCATACTCTCCCTGCGAATTGTGTGTTAAGAGAAGTGGCGGAAGGCAGACAGTGTATGTGACAGACTACGGTGACAGATACCACAATTCCCTGGCTTGTTCAGGACTTAAGCGGACGGTGTACAGGGTAAGGAAAAGCGAGACAGAGCTGCCCTATTGTTCGAAGTGTGGAGGGTGATGAAGGGCAGATACCCGCCAGGTGGGAGGCGGATTTATGATGGATGATCTTACAAGAAGGAAAGAAAAATTTATGATCAACAGAGAAGGAAATAACAATAAAAACAACGACAGAAAAAATAATAGAAATAATAGTAGAGATAGTAGTAGAAATAATGCAGGTTCAATAGCTGTGGAAATGTGCTTTGTGTGTCCCATAGTTATATGTGTGGTATTCTTTGCCATCAACTTGTTCGTGATATGTGTAAATGACGCAATAGCCATGGGGATAGCATATTCAACCATGTATACCAAGGAAATGTATATTGTTTCCGACGAGGATCTATCCTCGGTAATGTATAACGATATGGAAAATGACATGACCATGGCAACAGATCTTGAAGTAAAGGCATGGCTTGACGAGACGCCGGTGGTGGCGGGATCTATTCAGAATTTAAAGGGCTTTAAAAGTGGAGATTACAGATTTTCGTTAAGCTACAGCTCAGAATGTCCGGGTATGTTCGCAGTGCTGAAGAACAACTCATCAAGTACCGAAAGAACAGGGGCACAGGAAATAAGGGATACCAGCAATAATCTGAGGAGGTGGCAGATGTATGGAGAGTATATCCAGTGATGGGGTGAGCAAGAGTATTTTTAGTGATGGACTTAGTACTTATATGGTCGTAAGCGGTATTTCCGTTGACGTGGGCTGCTTTGAAATCAGCATGTTAAAAAATAATGATATAAGTCATATGCTGTCCTTTGAATTTCGCCAGTTGGACGCAAAACAGATGATCTTCTTTGATATAAATGGGCTTGAAACTCTGGCAGATATCATTCCCCACATGACCGCAGAGTCTATATTAATATTTATAAAAAATGTTGGCGAGCTGATGTTTGAACTGGATGATTATATGCTTGCTGCCACAGACCTGATCCTCGAGAGCAAATACATATATTATGATGAGAAGAAGTCAGAGTATAGATTTGCCTATGTGAAAGGATATGATCAGCCGGTGGCGAAGCAGCTTAGAAAGCTTCTGGAGGATATACTTCAGAATGTATTTCACCGGGATAAGGAAGGGCTTGATATAGTCTATGATCTTTATAATATGGTGGCTCTTGATAAAGTGGACATGAAGGAAATCCTGGATTATGTGGAAAGGCACAGAAAAAACATGAACAAAAAGAACATGAACTCAGGTGACGATCTAATAAATCTGGATAGTGAAATTGCAGTATGCGAACAAAAGGACAGACAGAAATTAATGGATGAGGTATTTAACAACGATAAAGAAGATAAAGAAGAAACAGTGGAAAGACGAAGATTAACACTGGATTATACTGGGCTGCTTAAGACAGGAATTGTTATTACAGGAATAGTCGGTCTGCTTCTGGCATCGGTGCAGTTTTTTGGAACCGGACACACGGAATATATAAGGGCTTTAATGATCACGGTTTTTTTGATGGCAGCAGAGGTGGGTATATACACAGGAATGAAGAGACGGGAGCCGATTCCTTTACTACAGGCAGGTAATGCAAATGTTGTTTATAGTAGTAATGGGAAGAAAGCCGATCATAGTGAAAATATGTCTGCAATTAATTACAATGGACTCATGAAACCAAATAAAATAAATTCTGAAAGCTCGTTAAAAGCAGAAGGTTTCGCTGCAATGATACATGATAGAAGAACATCAGATATTGGTACAACAATACTTAATGGAGGGCAATCAGATATCAGCACAACAATATTAAATGAAGGGCAATCGGATATTGGCACAACCGTACTTGCGGCTTCTAAGCGGCAGGAGATATATCTTGAGAGTCTTGAGGCAGACGGCTCGGGCGATAGTAGTATAGAAACTAATATAAGAAATCATGGACGGATAATAACCGTTGGGCGGAGTAACAGTAAATGCGATCATGTGATATATGACGGTGGTGTAAGCAGGAGACATGCGGAACTTATATGGCGTGACGACTGGATAGATGTGATAGATCTGGGATCGACCAATGGAACTAAGGTAAATGGTAATGAGCTTACACCGGGGGAGGCAGTCCATGTTAAGGTGGGGGATGTGGTTTCCTTTGGGGATGTGAGGTATCTGTGCAGGGATTAATGATTTTTAGGGGAGACTCCGTATCTCTTCTTATAGGCGTAGTAGAAGGTGCCGTAGTTCTGGTAGCCGGACAGATAGCAGGCTTCGGTCATGGTCTTGCCATTTGCAATGTACTGGCTTGCGAGAAAGAGACGCTTTTCACTGATGTAACGACCGATGGTATAGCCGGTTTCATCCTTAAATAAGTGCATAAGGTATGACGGATTGACGTATAGATTTGAGGCAATGCTCTCGATGGACAACTCCTTATCCAGATTGCTGTTGATGTAATCCAGGGCTTCGATTACCTTAGGGTTACTGGTGGCACTTATAAATGTGTCGTTATCTGCCAGCAGAAGACGATTAAGTATGATCATGTATTCCTCAAGCTTTACTTTTTTTAACAATTCATTTCCGAAATCCTTTGAGAAAAAGCATGACTTTAACACCCGGACTATCTGGGAGAGTGATCCGGATGACTTGGTAAATCTTGCCACATGGGATTTGTTTTCCGAGGCCAGTACGAAGCAATGTTTCAGGTCTACGCCAAAGGCTTCCTCATGCTTGAAGAAGTCCTCAGAAATGTAGGCGATGATACGCTCGTAACAGCATGGCTTTTTTAATTCAGCTTTATGGATCTCACCGGGACTTATCAACAGAGTGTCGCCCGGTTGGAGCTTGTATTCCTTGCCCTCTATGTGGTAGGAGACGTCACCCTGCATGTGTATAAGAAGCTTATAAAAATCATGATAATGGTAGCTGAAATCCGGCAGGGACTCTTCACATATGTAGAAAAGTTCAAAATCTTTATTCAGATATCCAAGCATTGGTGCGTCTTTAATTTTGAATGTATCAGCCATAGCGGGATCTCCTGTCGTGATTTATTGAATGACTATAATATACATCATGATGTTTGGTAATGTAAATAAGAGAAATAAGGGCAAAATTTTAATTTTGTTAAGTTTCCGTGTTGTAAATTCTGAATATGTGTGTATAATACTTGAGATACTAGAAGAAATAAGGTGACATAGTTTATGAGCAAAAAAGATATCCGGACGGAAATGTATGCACATGAAAACGAAAAAGAATTAAAAAGAGCAAGGAAGCTTGAAAGAAAAGAGTATTTCAAGAGACTTAATGAGCCGCCGAAGCTTACGGTACTTGAAGAGGTTGGAAATGCAGTCAGCCACGGAGTGGGAGCGGGATTATCCATTGCAGGCTTTATACTGCTGCTTCTGAAATCAGATACGGGACTTAAGGTGATGGCAACCTGTTTCTACGGAATAAGCCTGATACTTATGTTTCTTATGAGCTGTCTCTATCATTCCTATGCGTCGGGACTTACTGTTAAGAGGATATGGAGAAGATTTGATTATACTTCAATATATCTGCTTATTGGGGGAACATTTGCACCGTTGTTTTTGGTATACTGGGGCAATACTCTGGGAATAGTTCTTTTCTGGATACAATGGGGACTGATAGTTGCAGGAATTACCATTATATGTGTGTTTGGACCGGGAAGGTTCAGACCTGTGCACTATACATTATATTTTGTCATTGGCTGGAGTGCCATTATGTTCATACCGGGATGGTTTAAGCATGATAAGCCGTTGCTTCTTATGATACTTATTGGAGGTATCATATACACTGTGGGAATGATACCGTTTGTCAGGGACAAGAAGGGTGATCATTTCATATGGCATTTATTTGTGCTGGCAGGAGCTGCTTTCCATTTCTTTGCAATATACTTTTTCGTTTATTAACTTGGACATCTTGAGCTTTACAGTCTGTAGGTTTTAACGAGGAATAAGTATTATGACAAGGGGATTAGGAAAATATTATACATGGAAGGAATATCTGGGCACCATGGTCACCATAGCGTTGCCGGTTGCCATGCAGAACCTTCTTAGCACCACTGCGAGTATGGTGGATACTATCATGCTTGGAAATAAGGGAGAGCTGGCGGTGGCAGCAGTTGGAATATGCTCCCAGATAAGTTCGTTGTATTTTGCAAGCTATTGGGGATTTGCCAGTGGCTCCATGCTGTTTTTTGCCCAGTTCGCAGGGGCGAAGGATGAGAAGGGCGTAAACAGGACATTTGGCATAAGTCTTATATTTATGACACTTGTGGCGGCATTTTTCTCACTGGTGTGTATCATAAAGCCGGAGTTCTTCCTGTCGGTCTATACGGACAAGCAGGCGATCATAGAGGCAGGTGCACCATATATAAGAATAGTGGGATTTGCATATCCGTTCCAGGTATATGCAGTGCTCATAAGTAACTTCTTAAGGTCAACAGAGCGGGTAAAGGCACCGCTTGTATGTTCTATAGTGGCACTTGTGGTGAACTTTGTACTTAATTATATATTCATAAACGGTAAGCTTGGTATGCCGGAGATGGGCGTAGCCGGTGCGGCGATAGGTACACTGGCGTCAGGAATTGTAAATGTGACTTTGCTTCTGATCTTCCTGTTCAGATCAAAGTGCGACATAAATCTGCACATAAAACAGATATTTGCCTTTGACAAGCCGTTCCTTAAATCCTATCTCGCCAAGAGCCTTCCTATTCTCTGCAATGAGATGTTGTACGGCGTGGGGCAGATGATAATAAACATTGTTATCGGCCATCAGAGCGAGCAGGCTATAGCAGCCATGGCGGCTTTCAGAGTATGCGAGGGTTTTGTGTATGCTTTCTTCGGCGGACTTGCCAGTGCTGTAAATGTTATCGTAGGAAGAGAGGTTGGTTCAGGCCATCCTGCAAGGGGCTTTGTATTCTGCAGGAAATCAGCATTGTTCTGTCCGGCAGTAACATTTCTGATCGTGCTTGTATGTACACTGCTTAACAGACCGCTTCTTGGATTGTTTGGGCTTTCGGAGACGGCACTCATGTACGGAAAATACATGCTTATGATCTATCTTGTGTTCGGAGCCATAAGAACTGCCAACTACATCATGAACGAAGCCTTCAGAGCCGGTGGCGAAGCTATATTCGGAACAGTTCTTGAGATTGGTGGGCTGTTCCTGGTCAGCGTTCCGGCAACATGGATAGCCGGTATGACCATAAGACTTCCGTTCCTGATAGTATTTTCATTTGTATATACTGATGAGATCATAAGACTTGTTGCTGAGCTTATATATGTGAGAACCGGCAAATGGATAAAGCCTGTTACCACCAAGGGAAGAGAAGCATTGCCGGAGTTCATGAGAGAACTGAGACACGGAAAGAAGCAAAAGCCAAGAAATGCATAAGCGCAGGGCAAAGAAAACATCATGATAAATATAATCCGTGAAAAAGAAACAATAAAAAATGATAACAGGATAAATGCTGAAAACAGCAGAAATTATAAGAAACAGCAGAAATTATAAAAGATAGAATAAATTATAAAAGTAAAGGCGAAAGCACCTTAAGCAGTGTCTTCGCCTTTTAAATGTTACATTAAATTTTATTTGTAGTTCCGGTCCTTGCTACAGGCGTGAATTGCGGATCACATTTGACTGACATATGAAATTTTTACAGGTGCAGTACCCTGTCCTTTATCTCCTGGGTACGACCCTGGTTCCAGAACTGGGTTCCGATATATCCGCAGGTACGTCTTGCCACGAAGAGGTTGTTCTGATCTCTGTTGCCGCAGTTAGGACATTCCCATACAAGCTTGCCGGAGTCATCTGTGACGATCTTCATTTCTCCGTCGTAGAGACATTTCTCACAGAAATCGCTCTTGGTGTTTAACTCCGCATAGAGGATATTGTCGTAGATGAACTGCATTACTGAGATTACAGCCTCTATGTTGTTGGTGAGGTTTGGCACCTCCACATAGCTTATGGCACCGCCCGGTGAAAGCTTCTGGAACTCGGATTCGAATTTCAGCTTGGAGAAGGCGTCGATGTGCTCAGTTACATGAACATGGTAGCTGTTGGTAATGTAATTCTTGTCGGTTACTCCCTTTATAATGCCAAATCTCTTCTGGAGACATTTGGCAAATTTATATGTAGTTGACTCCATAGGTGTGCCGTATACAGAGTAGCTGATATTTTCCGCTTTCTTCCATTCCTCACACTTGTCATTGAGCTTCTGCATAACCTTAAGGGCAAATTCCTTACCCTCAGGAGAGGTGTGGGTCTTGCCTATCATTCTTACACACATTTCACATAAGCCCGCATAGCCAAGAGAAATAGTGGAATAACCATTGTATAAGAGTTTGTCGATCTTCTCACCCTTCTTAAGACGGGCAAGAGCTCCGTGCTGCCACAGGATAGGTGCAACATCGGAAAGAGTTCCAAGAAGCCTTTCGTGACGACATCTCAGTGCCCTGTGACACAGCTCAAGTCTTTCATCAAGTATCTTCCAGAATTCATCCATGTCACCATCCGATGAACATGCCACATCTACAAGATTTATAGTAACAACACCCTGGTTGAATCTTCCATAATATTTTCTCGTTCCGTCAGGATTAAGTACGTTCGGCTCTGATGTAGGGAATGAACGGCAGCCCATGCATGGGTATACATCTCCGTTCTTCATCTCACGCATAACCTTTGCTGATATATAGTCAGGAACCATACGCTTGGCAGTACACTTGGCTGCAAGCTCTGTAAGATACCAGTACTTGGAGTCCGGAGTGATGTTGTCCTTGTCAAGGACATATATAAGCTTAGGGAAAGCCGGTGTGATGTAGAAGCCCTTCTCATTCTTAACACCGATTATTCTCTGGTTCAGAACCTCTTCAATGATCATGGCCAGATCATCTCTTGTCTGACCCTCAGGCACTTCGTCCAGATACATGAACATTGTGACAAATGGTGCCTGGCCGTTACAGGTCATGAGAGTTATGAGCTGGTACTGTATTGTCTGGATACCGCTTTTTACCTCAAGCAGGAGACGCTTTTCTGTGACCTTGTCGATTATTTCATCGTCAAGAGGTTCTCCTAATTCTGTTCTTTCTTCAATAACCTGCTTACGGATCTTCTTTCTGCTGACATCAACAAATGGTGCGATATGGGACAGGGTAAATGACTGTCCGCCGTACTGGTTTGACGCCACCTGTGCCACGATCTGTGTTGTGACATTGCAGGCAGTGAAGAAGCTGTGAGGCTTCTCGATCATTGTTTCACTTATTACAGTTCCGTTCTGGAGCATATCCTCAAGATTTACCAGATCACAGTTGTGCTCCTTCTGGGCAAAATAATCGGAGTCGTGAAAATGGATAATGCCGGCCTCGTGAGCCTCCACAATATCCTCAGGAAGCAGCATTCTCTTTGTGAGATCCTTGCTTACCTCGCCTGCCATGTAATCACGCTGGGTAGAGTTGATAACAGGATTTTTGTTGGAATTTTCCTGATTTACCTCCTCGTTCATGTGCTCGATCAGGGAAAGTATACCATTATCGGTTGTGTTTGATTTACGGGCAAGCTCTCTCTTATATCTGTAACGTACATACTTCTGGGCAACCTCGTAGCCACGCATTTCCATGATTCCGGTCTCTACCATATCCTGGATGTCCTCAACGTGGACCGCATGGGTCATCTCCTCAATATGCTTTGCCAGATTATCTGCAATGGCATACACCTGGTAGTCACTTAACTGGTGTAATTTGTCTACTTCCTTGTTGGCTGCAAATATGGCGTTCTCAATCTTTGACAGGTCGAACTTGACCTCCTCGCCGTTTCTCTTGATTACATTTGTGTTTACTGCTGTTTCCAAAATACCCTCACTCCATTTATTTGATAAAAATTACATATGATACTTCTGATTTCCCTGTAAAATCAAGGCTTTTATTAAATAAATCACATAATGCGACCCAATATTTTGTATCAAAATAAAAATGCAATACTAGATATTGCGTTTATGATTATAGAACAAAGACGGTGGGCTGTAAAGTGGTAAATGATAAAAATAATATGGCTATTTCCCGGCAGTAGTGTTATGATACATCTGTTTAGGGAAATCTTTATGGAGGTAATAAAAATGGCGTTCAAGAGTAAGGAAAAGGATGAGGGCCTTAATATTATAATAGTAGGCTGTGGAAAGGTTGGAATAGCGATCCTCAGGCAGTTGTGCAAGGAGGGACATGACATCACCATAATAGACAAAAATCAGCAGAAGATACAGACCTATGCAACTCTCTATGATGTTATGGGTGTTGTGGGAAATGGTGCCAGCCACAGTGTACAGATGGAAGCAGGTATTGAAAATGCAGATCTTATAATATCAGTTACAGATTCTGATGAGCTTAATATCCTGTGCTGCACTATTGCCAAGCAGGTTGGTAACTGTGCTGCCATTGCCAGGGTACACGATCCGGATTACAGTTCCGAGACTTCATATTTATGTGAGAAGCTTGGACTTACAATGATAATAAATCCTGAACTTGAAACTGCCAAGGAGATATCAAGAATACTTAATCTGCCTACAGCTCTTGAGGTCAGCTCATTTGCCAGGGGACAGGTGGAGATGATCAAGATCAAGCTGCCGGAGAACAACATGTTAGACGGAATGGCTGTCATGGATGTGGGCAGAAGGATCATTTCAAAGAACAAGGATGCCAAGGTGCTTTTGTGTGCCATAGAGCGTGCCGGTAAGGTCTATATACCTGATGGCAGCTTCGTTCTCCAGACAGGGGATATCGTATCTATAGTATCTACATCAAAGAATGGAAAGGCATTCCTTGATGCCATTGGATTTAAGACAAATAAGGTAAAGGATACCATAATAGTAGGCGGCGGCGATGTTGCATATTATCTGGCACAGATACTTATAAACAGCGGAATAGATGTTAAGATAATAGAAGTGAACAAGAACCGCTGTGAGGAGCTTAGTGTGCTGCTGCCGAAGGCAACTATAATCTGCGGTGACGGAACCGACGAGGATCTGCTTAAGGAGGAGGGACTGAGCCATACAGGTTCATTTGTACCTTTGACAGGAATAGATGAGGAGAATATCTTCCTTACACTGCATACAAGACACATGTCAAATGCAAAGGTAATAACCAAGATCAACAGAAGTAATTTCAAGGATGTAATAAGCACCTTAAATCTGGACAGCGTGCTGTACCCAAGTCTTATAACATCAGAGGCCATAATCGCATATGTGCGTGCCAAGAAAAATTCAATGCACAGTGATATAGAAACTTTGTATCATATGTTTGATTCCAGGGCAGAGGCAATAGAGTTCAGCATTGATGCAGAGTCAAGTGTTACGGGAATACCGCTTAAGGATCTGAGACTTAAGAAAAATCTCCTTATTGCATTCATCAACAGAAACGGAGACATAATCCTTCCAAATGGTTTTGATACCATAAATGTAGGAGATACGGTCATGGTAGTAACCACAGATACAGGCCTTAAGGATATAAACGATATTCTCAGGCGGTAAAACATCAGCTTGGAGGCTTTGTATGGAATGTGTTCAAAGGATAGTGGAGGATGAAAAATGAACAGGCTTATCATAGTCTATATTTTAGGAAGCGTATTAAAGATAACAGGTGTCCTGTTACTGCTTCCCATAGTAACAGGAATAATATATCATGAGGCAACAACAATGTTCTTTGTGTACGTGGCTCTTGGGTGTATAGCCGGAGGCCTTCTGCTCACATTGAAGAAGCCTAAAAATCAGGTGTTCTACCTGAAAGAGGGTTGCGTTGCAACGGCATTAAGCTGGATAGTTTTAAGTATCGTGGGGGCACTGCCTTTTTATATATCGGGACAGATACCATCATTTACAGATGCAATGTTTGAGACAGTATCAGGTTTTACAACAACGGGTGCCAGCATACTTAATGATGTGGAGCACCTGGACAGATGCATGCTCATGTGGCGAAGCTTCACCCACTGGATAGGTGGAATGGGAGTGCTGGTATTCCTTCTGGCAGTCATACCACTTAACGGCGGTTCCCATATGAACCTTATGAAGGCAGAGAGCCCGGGACCTTCCGTAGGTAAGCTGGTTCCAAAGGTAAAGTATACTGCAAGGATCCTCTATGCCATCTATATAGCCATAACTATAATCGAGCTGATACTACTGCTCATAGCAAGGATGCCTGTGTTCGATGCACTGTGTACCAGCTTTGGTACAGCCGGTACAGGTGGCTTCGGTATAAAGAATGACAGTATGGCAGGCTATTCATCTGCAATACAGTGGATAGTTACCATATTCATGATACTTTTCGGTGTAAACTTCAATGCCTACTACTACATACTGTTCAGGCATATCAGAAAGGCACTGAGCATGGAGGAGGTAAGATGTTACTTCGCCATCATCCTTGCTTCCATAGCGATAATATTCTTTAATATCCTTGATACCTCGGTAAATGCACTGACAGCCTTAAGGGACGCTTCATTCCAGGTGGGCTCCATAATCACCACAACGGGTTTCTCCACTGTGGACTTCAACCAGTGGTCAGATGTGTGTAAGGTGGTACTGGTGCTCCTGATGTTCATCGGTGCCTGTGCAGGCAGTACCGGTGGTGGTATAAAGGTATCAAGATTTCTTGTGCTCATGAAGACCGTGGTCAAGGAGCTTAATTCTTACATCCATCCGAAGAGTGTCAAGAAGATAAAGATAGACGACAAGCCGGTAGAGCATGAGGTCGTAAGAGCGGTAAATGTATATTTCATCACATTTGTTATTGTATTCTCTGCGTCGGTGCTGCTGGTATCCTTTGAGAATACTGACCTTGTAACATCATTTACAGCGGTGGCTGCGACCATCAATAATATCGGACCGGGCTTAGGCCTTGTAGGTCCTGCTGCGAACTTCTCCATATTTAATCCATTTACCAAGTATGTCCTTATATTCGACATGCTGGCAGGTCGTCTGGAGCTGTTCCCACTCCTTATATTGTTCCATCCTACCATATGGAAGGAAATGATAGCCCTTCCGGTGAGAAAAGACAAAAAGAAAAAGTGAAATGTTGAAAAAGAAGCAACAAAAAGAACAATATACACATAATAATTGAACAATAATATTGATACCTGCGCCAGTTTATTTGAACTGGCGCGAATTGGTTGAATTGACAACAAAATACGGACAATTACCTTAATATAATCTTAATAAAAAAGTGATTAATAAGGTGTTGAATAAAATTTGACAAAATGTATACTTAGCAAGTGTAAAACGTGAAATGTTTCATGACGTTTGCGAGAGCTTAAAGCAATGTCATGGTAGTTTGTGAAAGTTTATAAGAATGTGCTGGAAAGGAAGAGAAGCATGAAGAATGTTTTAGAGATGCTTGAAGCATCAGCAGAAAGTTTTCCCAACAAGACGGCATTTGCAGATATAGATAACAGCCTGACCTTCAAAGAACTTGAGACAGAGGCCAAAAGGACAGGCTCATACATACTGGACAGGATATATGAAGAAAAGAAGGAAGCTTCTTTCAGGAACCGTCCGGTGGCAGTATACCTTGACAAGACCTGTCATGCAGTAGCTGCCTTTATGGGAGTTGTATACTCGGGGAATTTCTATGTGGTCATAGACTCGGCAATGCCATATGACAGAGTGAATGTGATCTTCGATACCCTGAAGCCTGTGGGAGTCATCACTGACAGAAAACACAGTGAGGCAGCCGCTAATCTTAAGTTATCGGGAGAAACATTAAAGACACCTGTCATGTACCTGGAGGACATGGCAGACACCGATGCAGATGAGGAAAGACTTGGACAGGTGAGAAGTGCAATGGTTGACACCGACCCCGTTTATTCCCTGTTTACATCAGGCTCCACAGGAGTTCCAAAGGGAGCAGTCATATCCCACAAGAATGTACTTAGCTACATAAAGTGGTATACAGATACCTTTGACATAACAGACGATACAATATTCGGAAGCCAGACACCATTTTATTTCAGCATGTCTGTATCAGACATGTTCAGTACCATTATGGCAGGTGCCACCTTCCACATCATACCGAAGGAGTATTTTGCCTTTCCTATCAAACTCATGGAGTTTTTAAGAGACAGACATGTGAATACTATATACTGGGTATGCTCCGCATTGTGTATCGTTGCAAATTGGGACATGTTCAGATACGTTGAGCTTCCGGAGCTTAAGAAGGTATTATTTGCAGGAGAAGTAATGCCTATGAAGCAGCTTAACTACTGGAGAAAAAATCTTCCGGACGCCATGTATGCCAATCTCTTCGGTCCTACAGAGACAACAGACATATGCACATATTATGTGGTGGACAGAGAATTTGAGGATCATGAGACCCTGCCTATGGGCAGACCTTGTGACAACTGCGGCGTATTTGTACTGGGCGAGGATGGAAATGTCATAACACCGGACATGATCGGTGAGGATGGCTTAAGTCCTGAAGGAGAGCTGTATGCCAGAGGTTCATTTGTGGCACTGGGATACTACAACAATCCGGAGAAGACAGCGGAAGCATTTGTGGTAAATCCGGTGAACACCGCTTATCCTGAGATAGTGTATAAAACAGGAGATCTGGTAAAATATAACTCCTATGGTGAGCTTATATATATCACAAGAAAAGATTTTCAGATAAAGCATATGGGATACAGGATTGAGCTTGGAGAGATCGAGGCTGCTGCCTGTGCCATTGAAGGAATAAAGGCAGGCTGCGTGATCTACGACTCGGAAAAGGACAAGATCGTATTCGTATACGAAGGAAAGAAGCTTGATGAAGGGGATATCATGAACAAAATAGGAACTAAAGTTCCTAAATATATGATACCTAATATCGTAAAACGTACAAGAAGCATGCCCCATAATTCAAGCGGAAAGATAGACAGAAAATGGCTCATGGCAAATTATGAGACTGTGAAATAGAGGATGCTCAAAGGAAGGAGAAACGAAAAATGGAAGAATTATTAGAGTTATTAGAGGGCGTAAAGCCGGGTGTGGATTTTAAGAATGAGAAGGATCTTATTGGAACAGGTATCCTTGATTCCATATCAATAGTTGAGATAGTTGGAGAGCTTAACGATGAATTTGATATAGAGATATCACCTATTGATATCGTTCCTGAGAATTTCAAGAACGTAGACGCCATATATGAATTGGTACAGAGACTTCAGGAGGACTAATACTGCCCCGTGGGATAAAGCCATGTGCGGATCGGTATAAGGTACATTGTTATGAGTTATACATCCAGCGAATATTTTGTTTTTCTGCTGCTGGCGGTTGTATGTTACTACATTATCCCCAAGAAGGGACGATGGGTGGTGCTGCTGCTTGCCAGTTACGCATTTTATTTTTACTCGTCAAGAAAATATATAATCTTCATAATCGGAAGTGTCATAACCATATATCTTATAGGATTGTGGTTAAGCAAGATCGACGGAGATTTCAAGGAAGCCAAGAAGGGGCTTGATAAAGACGCGAAGAAAGCCCTTAAAGCCAAAGTGTCCAGAAAAAAGAGACTTGTTGTGTGGCTTGGTATAGTGCTTAATTTTATTCCTCTGGTATTCCTTAAATATTTCAATTTCTTCAGCTATGAGCTTACAAGAGTTGGAAATTACATGGGAATTGGAGGAAAGCTTCCTATACATCATTTTCTGCTGCCTCTTGGTATATCCTTTTATACTCTTGCGGCAGTAAGCTATATCTCTGATGTGTACAGGGGCAAATATGCAGCTACCAGAAATCCTTTCAAGCTGGCGTTGTTCCTGGGATTTTTCCCTCATATCGTTGAGGGACCTATAGGAAGATTTGATCTTCTGGGAGAACAGCTTTACGAAGGACACTCATTTGACTACACAAGAGTGACCCAGGGAATACAGCTTATGTTCTGGGGACTTTTTAAGAAGCTTGTGGTTGCCGACAGAGCGGCTATATATGTAGATACTGTATTTAACGATTACACAAACTACTCAGGCATGTATGTGGTCATCGCAATGCTGTTATACACACTCCAGTTGTACGCCGAATTCTCAGGCTGTATGGATATAGTCATGGGTAGTGCGGAGATATTCGGAGTTAAGCTTGACAAGAACTTTGAGAGACCATTTATCTCCAAGACAGTAAGTGAGTTCTGGAGGAGATGGCACATGACACTGGGCGGATGGTTCAGGGATTATGTATTCTATCCAATATCACTGTCCAAGAGCTTCACTAAGTTCTCAAAGAAGGTCAAGGCAAAGTGCAGTCCATTTGTGGCTCGTATCCTTCCTGCCGCAATGGCAATGTTTGTGGTATGGTTCGGAACAGGTATATGGCACGGTGCCAGTCTCAAGTACATTATGTACGGCCTTTACTACTATATAATAATGGTTGCGGGAATGTTGACTGAACCTTTATGGTGCCGCCTTTTCGACAAGCTTAAGGTGGACAGAAAGGGAAAGGTATACAGAGCGTTACAGGTTGTGAGAACCTTTATATTTGTAAATATAGGTATGCTGCTCTTCAGAACGGACAATATGGGATCCTTCTTCCATATGTTCAGATCCATGTTCAGCAACTTAAGCTTAAGCGTCCTTACAGACGGAAGCCTTCTTAACATGGGCATAGATAAGATGGATATAATAGTGATCATCATAGGTCTTATATTCATTATAATTGCAGGTATCCTTGGTGAGAGAGGCTGCAATATAAGAGAGACGGTTGCCGGTAAGAACATTGTGGTCAGATGGGTATTGTACTATGCTCTGGTACTGGCTGTGCTTATCCTTGGAGCCTACGGCTTCAATTATCCGGATATCGGATTTATATATGCCCAGTTCTAAGCGGGGTGTATTTTACAGAGCGGACAGGCTTCGCGGAGTCTGCCCATAGTTTAAGGATGAAATACTATGAAGAAGATAATTGTAAATATAATTAAATCAGTTGTTTTCCTTGCCGGTATAATCGCAGTTGTCATGGGCCTCGGACCGGTATTTACCCCGAAGGGCAACACCAGTGAGTCAGGAATAAATAATCCTAAGGCAAAGGATTATCTGGCAGAGCCGGATAATACCATACAGGTTGTGGCAATAGGAAACAGTGATATATACAGTGGATTTTCCCCTATGGAGATCTGGCACAACTACGGATATACCTGTGTGTCGGCAAGTGAGGGGGCCCAGGTTATATATACTGCCAAGAACAGACTGGAAGAGGTGTACAAAAATCAAAATCCGGATGTGGTGGTATTCGATGTTGATGAGCTTTTCTATGGCAACTTTAAGGTGAGAGCCGAGAAGACTGCAGAGGCTGTGCTTGAGAAGTATGTTCCTTTTGTTATGTATCATGACAACTGGAAGCTGTTATTTGCCGATAAGGAAACTAAGGACAGGATTAAGTATGAGACCACATATTACAAGGGACAGATGATAGACAACAGAGTGCTGGCAGTGGATCCGGACAATCCTCCGGAGGAGTGCCATTATGGAGACGACATTCCGTATATGTATAAGAAGACCTTTGATGAATTTGCGGAAATGTGCAAATCCCATGGTACTAAGCTGTTGCTGATATATTCACCTACCTACAATACCTGGACTAAAGAGAGACATGATTCCATAGCAAGGTATGCTGAGGAAAATGGTCTTGATTTCATTGATTTTAATGATGGCTCCACAGATGTGACCATTGACTGGTCCGTTGATACCCGTGATGGCGGAAAACATCTTAACTCAGCGGCAGCCAAAAGGGTGACACTGGTTGTGGGAGATTTCATCAGAGATAATTATGACCTTACGGATAATCGCGACAACGAGGCGTATAAGCAGTGGGACAGCGATTATAAGCAGTATGTGAAGAAATATGAGAGCACAACAGGTGAGGGTAAGAAAAAGGACGGAGACAGCGGTAACAAGTCCGGAAAAAAGGGTGGCAAGAAGCACCATAAATAATAAGAATAAAAAGTCATAAGATCTGAGGACTTTGACATATAAGAAGCATACCGGAATGGAGGCGGCAGGGTCTCTGTTCATGGTGTGCTTTTTTAGTTTTTATATGAACAATAAATCTCATGTGGAAATTATACTTTGGTGCAATAAACTTTCCTATATTTGCATTATTTATGGTATACTTATGGACGGGTATGTAAATAAATATTGTTAGACAGACTGATGTTCAATAGAAAGAGGTGTATGTATGAAGATATTGTTTTATGATACCAAGAAATATGATAAAGATTCTTTTGATATGGCAGCTCCGGATTTCCCGGATATGGAGATAGATTACCTGGAGACTGATCTTAATAAACACACTGCCAGACTTGCCACAGGCTACGACGCCATATGTGCATTTGTAAGCTCGGATGTAAGTGGGGATGTTGTGAACAGGCTTGGAGAGTGCGGTGTCAAGCTCATACTTATGAGGTGTGCGGGCTTTAATAATGTGGATCTTAAGGCGGCAGCGGCAAATAACATAACTGTCTTAAGAGTGCCGGGATATTCTCCGGAAGCTGTGGCAGAGCATGCCATGGCACTGGCACTTGCAGTAAACAGACGTATACACAAGGGATATATAAAAGTAAGAGAGAATAATTTCAGCCTTATAGGACTTACGGGCACCAACTTTCACGGAAAGGTTGCCGGCATTGTGGGAACCGGAAAGATCGGTGCGGCAATGTGCAGGATCTGTCATGGATTTGGCATGAAGGTCATTGCCTATGACATGTACCAAAATCCCGACCTGGATTTCGTAACCTATGTAAGCCTTGATGAAGTGCTTAAGAACAGTGATCTTATATCTCTTCACTGTCCGCTTCTGAAGGATACCTATCACATGATAAATAAGGACACCATTGCCATGATGAAGGACAATGTGATTCTTGTTAATACATCAAGGGGAGCACTGATCGCCACAGATGATCTTATTGCCGGAATAAGAAGCAAGAAGTTCTTTGGTGTAGGTCTTGACGTGTATGAGGAGGAGACAAATAACGTATTTGAAAACAGAGAGGATGATATCCTTGAAACCTCCATTACTGCAAGGCTGCTGTCATTCCCTAATGTAATAGTCACATCCCATCAGGGATTTTTGACAAAGGAGGCTCTTGCTGCCATCAGTGAGACTACTCTTACCAATGCAAGAGATTTCGGCGCAGGAAAGGTAAATGAGGCAAATCTCGTAAAATAAACAAAGGAAACAGATCATAAATGATACAGAATTATAAGATCACCATAGCCTATGACGGCAGCAGGTATCACGGCTTCGAGGCGAAGCCCGATGTGGATACCATCCAGGGACGTATAGAGAACGTACTCTCAAGGATGACGGACACAAGGATAATGACTGTGGGAGCCGGAAGAACTGACGCGGGAGTACATGCCAGGGCAATGGTCATAAGCTGTAAGCTTGATACTGAAATGTCTGAAAATGACATAAAGGATTATATGAATACCTATCTCCCGGAGGACATAGGAGTCACCGACGTTAAGGTGGCAGGGGAACGATTCCATGCCAGATTTTCTGCAGTGGGCAAGGTTTATCTGTACACCTGCTATGTGGGTAAGGAGAAGCCGGTATTTGACAGGAAGTATGTCTGGTGCCTTGATAAGGTGCCGGATGTGAAGCTTATGAGAAGAGCGGCGGAGCATCTGGTGGGTGAGCATGACTTCAAGAGCTTCTGTGGAAATAAGAACTTCAAGAAATCCACCGTGAAGAAGATATTTGACATAGAGATCACCAGGAAGAACGATTACCTGTATCTCAGGTTCCATGGAAAGGGCTTCTTACAGAACATGGTAAGGATACTTACGGGAACTCTTCTTGAGGTGGGATACGGCAATATATCTCCGGACGTCATGGAGGATATCCTTGAGGCAAGGATACGGACGGCAGCAGGACCTACGGCTCCGGCAAAGGGCCTGTGCTTAATGAAGGTTGAGTATTAGACAGGGCATGAGACCGTTCATGAGACCGTTTATGAAATGGAAATTTTAATTTAGTGGGATTTCCGATATTTAAGTAGTTTTAATTTAAAGGAATAATGTAGTATGAAAGAGTTTTACAAGGGATTAAAGGACGGAATACCTATTGCACTGGGTTATTTCGCAGTAAGCTTCAGCTTCGGCATACTTGCTTTAAAGGGCGGGCTTACGGTATTCCAGTCTGTATTTATAAGTCTTACAAATGTTACCTCGGCAGGACAGTTTGCGGGACTACAGATAATCATTGCAGGAGGAACAATAGTTGAGACTATTTTAACCCAGTTGATAATCAATATGAGATATGCTCTTATGAGCCTGTCTCTTACCCAGAAGCTGTCTCCGGATGTTACCGTTAAGCAGCGTCTGGTCATAGCATTTGCAAATACTGATGAGATATTCGCTGTGGCGATGGCACATTTCAGGGAGGTTACCTTCAGATACATGTTGGGACTTGAGCTTCTGCCGGTACTTGGCTGGACTGTTGGTACATTGGTTGGAGCCTGTGCCTGTGACCTGCTTCCAAAGGCAGTTACCAGTGCCTTAAGTCTTGCACTTTATGGTATGTTTGTTGCCATAGTAATGCCGGTGGCGAAAAGGTCAAAGCCGGTTATCCTGGTGGCTTGT
Source organism: Coprococcus sp. (assembly GCA_050872265.1). Classification (GTDB taxonomy): domain Bacteria; phylum Bacillota; class Clostridia; order Lachnospirales; family Lachnospiraceae; genus Coprococcus. The sequence goes on along the minus strand of JBNMGN010000016.1, from coordinate 25,092 downwards.
ATTGCAGCGGTGCTCAGTACGGTCATATATTATGTGCCGGCATTGAAGTTCATATCAACAGGTGTGTCCATAATCGTGTGTACCATAATCGCTGCAGCGGTTGGAGCCATTGTTGCACCGAGGGATCCTGAGCCGGAAGCAAAGGCTGAGCAAAAATCCGAGCCGGGAGCAAAGACGATATGCCGCCGAATGAAATGAGGGGGCAATACTTAAAAAGAGGAGGTACCCATGCATCGTAGATGCATATAAAATGGTACCGACGATATGCCGCCGAATGAAATGAGGGGGCAATACTTAAAAAGGCAAATTTAAATGGACTGATGTTCAAAAGATGGAGAAGTAAGATGAATATATATGTGTACATATTGACCATGGCACTGGTGACTTACCTTATAAGGATGCTGCCATTGGTGTTGTTCAGAAAGAAAATACAGAACAGGTTTGTAAGCTCGTTTTTATACTATGTTCCATATTCCTGCCTTACAGCCCTTACCATACCCGCCATATTCTACAGCACTGAAAGTGTGATCAGTGCAGTTGCAGGACTTGTAGTGGCTGTGATACTTGGAATGAAGGACAAGGGTCTGCCGGTGGTTGCTGCTGCCGCCTGTATAACGGTATTTATCGTTGAAAGGTTTATATAATAAAGAAAAATGATTTAATCTGTATAAAATCGAGTGAATAAAGATAAGGAGTGAGGTATGAGATATCCGGAATTTCTTAAGGATGGCGGAACTGTTGGATTTATTGCCCCATCCTATGGCTGCAATATGGAGCCTTACAAGAGTGCATTTGCAAATGCACAGAAAAAATTAAGATCATTGGGCTACAGCCTGGAACTGGGACCTAACTGTTACGCAGGAAACGGAATAGGCATAAGTAATACCCCAAAGGCATGTGGTGAGGAGATAAATGAATGGTATTCCTCAGATAAGGCTGATGTGCTAATATCCTGTGGCGGCGGTGAGCTTATGTGTGAAGATCTGAACTATGTGGATTTTGAGCTGTTAAGGAACAGCAAGCCAAAGTGGTTCATGGGTTATTCGGATAATACCAATCTGGTATTCCTGTTGACTACCCTCTGCGATACGGCGGCAATTTACGGACCTTGTGCGGCGGCATTTGGCATGGAACCATGGCACCGATCCATAGAGGACGCCTACAGGCTGCTTCGGGGTGAGAAGCTTACGGAGACGGGCTATGACAGCTATGAAATGGAGTCCTTAAAGGACGAGGAGCATCCTCTTGTCCCATATAATGTTACCGAGCCAAGAGTGTTAAAGAGCTGCAACACCGATGAAAATGGTGAGATACATATGTCGGGAAGACTTGTGGGCGGTTGCATGGACTGCCTTGTTAATCTTCTGGGAACGAAATTTGACAAAGTGGATGAGTGGACAGAAAAGTACAAGGATGACGGTATCATCTGGTATCTGGAGTCCTGCGATCTTAATGTCATGGCAATAAGAAGAGCAATGTGGCAGATGAAAAATGCCGGCTGGTTTAAGTATGTTAAGGGCTTTATCATAGGAAGACCTGCGGTACACGGACAGGAAATGTTCGGACTTGATCAGTATGACGCAGTAATGGGAATAATAGGCGATATGAAGGTGCCTGTGATAATGGACGCTGATATAGGACATGTGGCACCGATGATCCCTGTCATATGCGGAAGCATTGGTGAGGTAGATCTTAAGGGGCAGGATTTCAGCCTGAAGATGGTGTGCAAGTAAGCTGAAAATATGCAGTGAAAAGGATACAACTAATAATTAAAAGCAACCGGTCAAAAAATAAAAATCAGATAATGACAGAAGCAATAAACAAGAGATAAAGATAATAAGGAGGACACAGAAGATGATTAAGCAAGTTACAGACAGCATATACTATGTAGGAGTTGATGACAAGGATATCGACCTGTTCGAGAATCAGTATGTAGTGCCAAACGGAATGGCCTACAATTCCTATGTTATTGATGATGAGAAGATAGTCATAATGGACATGGTAGACGTTAAATGTGCGGCAGAATGGTATGCAAATCTTGATGAGGTATTAAAGGGCAGACAGCCTGATTACCTCGTTATGAGCCACCTTGAGCCGGATCACAGTGCAAACCTTACAGAGGTTCTTAAGAGATACCCTGAGCTTAAGGTTGTATCCAATGCCAAGCTTCTTGCCATGATACCTAACTTCTTCCCGGATATAGATCTTACAGGAAGAACCGTAACTGTAGACGGCAGTGAGCCATTTGACACAGGTGTGCACAAGCTGAACTTCGTCATGGCACCTATGGTACACTGGCCTGAGGTAATGGTGACATATGAGTCTGCGGAGAAGGTGTTATTTGCAGCGGACGCATTCGGCAAATTCGGAACTCTCGATACAGACGAGGACTGGGCATGTGAGGCGAGAAGATATTACTTCAACATCGTGGGCAAATACGGTATGCCGGTACAGGCTCTCTTAAAGAAGGCTGAAAATCTTGACATACAGATAATCTGTTCACTGCATGGTCCTATCCTCAAGGAAAATCTTGGATATTACATCAACCTTTACAAGATATGGTCATCTTACGAGCCGGAGGATAAGGGAGTATTTATTGCCTACTCAACTCTTCACGGCAACACAGGAAATGCGGCAAATAAGCTGGCGGAGATCCTTAAGGAGAAGGGATGTCCTAAGGTTGTTGTATCAGACCTGGCAAGAGAGGATATGGCAGAGTGCGTGGAGGACGCTTTCAGGTATGACCGCATGGTTCTTGCAAGCCCTACCTATGACGGTGGTCTCATGCCTGTTATGATGGACTTCATATATCATCTTAAGTCAAAGGCATATCAGAATCGTACTGTGGGATTTATTGAAAATGGTTCCTGGGCACCTGTGTCAGGCAAGCTCATGAAGGAGCAGATGGCTGCCATGAAGAATATAAATATCATTGAGGATGTTGTTACAGTGAAGTCAGCCCTGAAGGCTGCCGATGAGGCAAAGCTTGAAGAACTGGCAGACAAGCTTATGGATTGATGTTCCAAAAGGGGGTTACGTTTATGATCAATGAATGGAGCAAGGTAAAGAGACCGGAGCAGGAGGAACTGGAGAGACGTCTTGGGGCTGCAAGAGAGGGGCTTGCAGAGAGACAGCTTAAGGTAAAGGACGGAAAGGTTCCTGTGTTCGTATTGTTTGAGGGCTTCGGTGCAGCGGGAAAGGGAAGTGTCCTTGGCAAGATAATTAAGAACATGGATCCGAGATTTTACAGTGTAGATACCATGAAGAGTCCTACAGAGGAGGAAATGAGAAAGCCTTTCCTGTACAGGTACTTCAAGAGGATACCGGAAGCCGGAAGATTTGTATTCTTAGACGGCGGATGGGTGGAAGAGGTGGTTTCCGACCGGGTTCATGACAGACTATCTGACGGAAAGTACAAGGAGAGAGTTGACAGCATAAAGAGATTTGAGAGAACTCTTACAGACAACGGTTATCTGGTCATGAAGTTCTTCTTCCATATTGATAAGGATGTGCAGAAGGAGAGACTTGAAACTCTTGAGGCTCATAAGAATACGGCCTGGAGGGTGAGCAGGGAAGACCTGTATCAGAACAAGCATTATAAGAAATATTCTAAGGCTTACAATGAATATCTGGATGATACAAATGTGTCAAATGCTCCATGGTATCTCATAGACGGAAGCGATAAGAAGTGGGCTGAGCTCCAGATCCTTGAGCTTTTAAATCAGGGAATAGACACAGCTCTTATGAACAACGGAGTCGCAGTTCCTATAATCCAGAATATCTTCCCTATGGTGGAAATGCCTAAGCTTGCCCAGGTTGATCTGGATAAGAGCCTGACAGATGAGGAGTATGACAAGCTCCTTGACAAATGTCAGGAAAAGTTAGGCAAGCTCCACAATGAGCTGTACAGAAGGAAGATTCCTGTGATCATAGCTTATGAGGGCTATGACGCAGCAGGAAAGGGCGGAAATATAAAGAGAGTTGCCGCTGCACTGGACGCAAGGGGCTATGTGGTAAATCCTATTGCCAGCCCGGAGCCTCACGAGAAGGCGAGACATTATCTCTGGAGATTTTGGACAAGACTTCCGAAGACAGGCCATGTGGCTATATTTGACAGGACCTGGTACGGAAGGGTCATGGTTGAGCGTATCGAGGGCTTCTGCAATGAAAATGACTGGAGAAGAGCCTATAACGAGATAAATGAATTTGAGAAGGAACTGTGCGACTGGGGTGCAGTTGTGGTGAAGTTTTGGGTGGATATTGATAAGGATACCCAGCTTGAGCGTTTTAATCTCAGACAGAATACACCGGCAAAGCAGTGGAAGATCACAGATGAGGACTGGCGTAACAGGGAGAAATGGGATCAGTACGAGACAGCGGTGGATGAAATGCTTGAGAAGACCAGCACAGTATTTGCCCCTTGGCATATACTCGAGTCAAATGACAAGAAATATGCAAGGATAAAGGCACTGAACATAATAATCGATGCCATAGAAAAAAGACTTGAGAAATAATGTGAGGTAAGTGACTTGGAGAAAAAACTGGCTTACAACAAGGATATATTAAAGGGCGTCATGGAAAATGGCGGTCCCGTGGGAAGAAACACAGATAATGAGGGACTTTCTGCTGATAGTGGGGAAAATAAAAAATCCATGGAAAACCATGGATTAATTCCTCATCGTGGAAGATATAATGAGCCTCATGCCTATAATAAAGATATATATCATATTAAGGAGAAGGCTGCCGAACATATGAGAAAACTGAAGGCTGACGAGAGGGACGGGGCAGGGGATAAATGATTATCCGATCTCTCCGTGCTTCTCGTAGCTTGTTATCTTCTTGATGGAGTTGTCTTCGTTTACAAATACAACAGCTGGAAGATGGGTTGACGCTTCTTCAGGAGTCATCTGTGCATAGCACATTATGATTATATGATCACCTACAGCTACCTGTCTTGCTGCCGCACCATTTAAACAGATCATTCCGGAGCCTGCTTCGCCTGCTATTGTGTATGTCTCGAAACGATTGCCGTTTTCCACATCCACTATCTGCACAAGCTCGTACTCCATGATACCGGAAGCTTTAAGAAGCTCGGAATCAACGGTGATACTTCCTACATAGTTTAAATCGGCCTGCTTGACAACAGCTCGATGTATCTTGCTTTTTAACATTGTAATGTTCATGTGTACTGCCTCTTTCTCTATTTGTATATACGAAATAATTTTAGACTAAACATTAACAATATATCATAAAAATCTTATATTGCAACTTTTTTATGTCATATAACTTGAATAAATATGACGTATATGTGAAAATAGTGACTAACATCGGATTCAGGCGGGGTGAGTATTTGGGAAGTAAGAATAATACGGCAATTTTTATTGACAAGTTAAAAGGGGTAATGCTGAATGACCGCCATATGAAGTCCAGTGACATTCGCAGGATTGTATTAAGGCACAGAAGGCTTGAGGACTACAATCCTCCAAAGCATTTTTCCTATGATGTGGAGGTAAGACCTGTATATGATAAGTCGGGTGTAAGCTTCCATATAAATAAAAAGGGTACTGACCCTGCAAGAGCCATAATGTTCATACACGGTGGCGGATTCTGCAGAGAGATAAATAAGAAACAGTGGGAATTTGCCGCAAGGCTTGCAGAGGGCACTGGATATGAGGTGGTAGTGCCTATATATCCATTGACACCGGAACATTCGGGAATGGAATGTTTCGCCATGTTAAAGAGTGCCTATGACAAGATGAACGGCAGGAAACAGTACGAACAGGTGACCATACTTGGTGAAGAGTGTGGCGGTGGAATGGCGTTGTCGCTGGCACTTATGCAGTGGAAGCACGGAGGCAGGCGTCCGGATAAGCTGGTGCTTTTATCACCGTTTTTAGACGCAGGCTACAGAGACCGTCGCCTGGAGAAAATGGTCATAGACGCGGATGTTAATTATCATGATTACTATTATACATATGGTATAAAGAGCTTCCTTAAGGACTACTGGATCAGGGATGAAGTTATGGATCCGGATCTTCTGTGTCCTTTAGACAGTGATTTTACCGATATTTGCGATGAGATAGATATCTTCTCCATAGCCCAGGATATGCTTAACGGATATTCCACGGCTTTGTATGAGAAGTTAAAGAACCATCAGACCATTGTGCACTATTATGTGTTCAACAATATTGTCCATGATTATGTTGAACATCAGGAGATCCCTGAGTGCAGGATGATCACCAAGAAGATTATAAACTGTATAACCGAGAAGAACCAGAGCATACCATATGATGTGAAGCAGTCGGTATGGGTGAGGGCGTTGCTGTCGGAGAGATATTCCAAGATATACAGCGACCAGATATCCGTAAGACTGGCGGACAGATTCCAGGTGGAACACAAGGATTTCAATTCCAGGATAAGCCTGTATGACAAGGCAATGTGCTTTGGCCGTATACTTGCCATGGATGAGGAGGTAAGGTGCTTCATAAACAGGTACCCGGACGGAGTTATTGTAAATGTAGGCTCTGAGATGGACACCATGTTTGAGAGGCTGGACAACACCAGGATAAAATGGTACGACGTGGATCTTCCCGAGAGGATCGCCATAAGACACAAATATCTGGGAGTCCGGGACAGGGAGTTTAACATCGACAAATCTGTCCTTGATTTTACCTGGCTTGACCAGATCAGGTACAAAAAGGGTCTTGGAATATTATTTGTGTGTTCTGATGTAATGAAGCTCTTTGATGAGAAGAAGCTTAAAAGGCTTCTGGCAGAGATATATAAGAGATATCAGGGAGCAGAGATAGTATTTGACATTAAGAATTCTGTAGGAAAGAGAAAGTGGAATATAGAGCGTGTCATAAAGGGTGAGAACAAGCCCCGTATCAGGATCAGTATAGATAACTGCATAAGTAATCTGTATGACTGGAATCCGAGATACAAGATCATAAAGGATATCCCTTTACTTGACGAGGACAGGGCGGAGCAGTTATTCGGCAGTGACGTGGCAGGAAAGTTCCGACACAAGATAAAGAGAAAGTACGATAAGCTTATCCACCTCCGGCTTGGAAGGGAACGCTATATAGAAACGGATTAGGTGAGACAGATAATGATAGAAGATGAGAACATAAGAAATGAAAATATACAGGGCGAAGCACCGAGAAGACGTCCGGCAGCGACTAACTCAGACGGAACCAGAAGAACTGGCGAAGCCCCGAGAAGGCGTCCGGCGGCAGCAGGAAACGGCGAAGTGCCAAGAAAGCGTACGGCGGCAGCGGGAACAGGCGAAGCACCAAGAAGGCGTCCGGCGGCAGCGGGAAACGGCAGTGGAAATGCTTACAGCAGGTACAGGGCTGAGTATCCGGAAACGTACCCGGAGAGAGCCTATGGGAAGCGGAGAAGAGGTTCATTTTCCAAGGGGCTGCTGGTGCTGATCATTGGAATAGCGGCAGGAGTGCTTATAGGAATAAACCTTAATGTGCTCCATTCAAAGCCTGACGCAATAGAGGCGTTTGACAGAAATCTCGATCTTGGAGTATCAGAGGTTACGAACCTGTCCTATGAGACCTACTGGAATTTTGTTTATTCCAGCTACATAGTCCTTGGCGACAGCAGGGAGACGGCCCAGCTCTACAAGATCAGCGATAAGGTTCCGAGACATAATCTGGATATGGAGAATTTTGTTACCGGCGATGACGGATACCTCCACTATAGCAGCGAGGATATTCCCGATACAAAGGTGGGAATTGATGTATCCTCTTATCAGGGAGATATTGACTGGAAAGCAGTTGCAGACAGCAAGAATATAGACTTTGCCATGGTTCGTGTGGGCTACAGAGGCTACGGCTCTGAGGGAAAGCTTGACACAGACTCAAAGTATGAGGACAACCTAAAAGGGGCCCAGGAAAATAAGGTGCCTATGGGTGTGTATTTCTTTACGGAAGCGACAAATTATGATGAGGGCGTCGAGGAAGCGAATTATGTATTGTCCCTTATCGAGGATTACAATGTCACCTATCCTGTGGTCATTGATACAGAGTATGTAAATGACAGCAATGCCCGTGCAAATGACATATCTAATTCCGACAGGACTGACGCTATTGTGGGCTTCTGTGAAACCATAAGGGCGTCGGGACATACACCGATGATATATGCCAGCAGAAACTGGTTTGTGCAGAATATGGATATTGACAGACTTGGCGAGTACGAGCTGTGGGTTGCCCAGTATGCAAATGTCCCGTATTTCCCATATAAATTCACCGGATGGCAGTATACATATGAGGGAAGTGTTCCCGGCATAGAAGCACCGGTGGATATAAATGTGTGGTTTGATTAGATGACATATAAGTCAGATCATGTTTAGATGAGGTATAATACTTAAAAAACTCCGGCAAAAGCTTAAATCCTTAATTAGAGGATCTGGCTTCTGCCGGAGTTTTGTTTATCTTTTTATCTTTCCATCTTCCAGAAAGCGGCTGAGTATGGAGGGAGCTTGCTTCCGCCACCGAAATCGTGTGGTTCGCCGGTTATGAGATCAACGGCTGTGCCGCAGCCTGCGTCGAAATGAGCCATAAATTCATTTTCATCGGCATTGATCGCTACGAGAACTCGCTCGGAGTCGGTCTTTCTTTCGAATATACACTGTCTGTTGGTTAAAAGGACAGATCTGAAACCGCCGTAGTTTAAGGCGTTGCTGTTCTTCTTTGCCTCGCTAAGCTTTGCGATGAAGTCGCACAGCTCATTCCATTCGGGCTTGTCGAAGCATGCACGGAGGGCAGGATCACCCTGGCTCTTTTCTGCCTTTGCACCCCACTCACTTCCGTAGTACACACAAGGTATTCCCGGCATACCGTATGCCATGGCGTATACCAGAGGAAGGTGCTTTTCATTTGTAAGGATACTTGCGATCCTTGTAACATCATGATTATCCACAAATGACAGAAGGTGCTTGCCTCTGTTCTCTGTCCAGTCCTCAGGACCAAACTGTCTGAGGAGGGTGTGGACGATCTCAAACATGTTCATGGAATTAAAGCTTGAATATATGCCCTTGTAGCACTTGTAGTTGGTGCAGCTGTGGAGCATACCGTCATTTACAAACTGGTTATAATCTCCGTGGAGAAGCTCGCCCAGAAGGAAGAAGTCAGCCTTGAGACCGTCGCAGTGGCTTCTGAGCCTTCTTAAGAAGTCATGGTCAAGACAGTATGCAACGTCAAGCCTCAGACCGTCAATGTCAAATTCGTCTATCCAGCCCTTGACACAATCCATAATGTGATCGGCTACGGCAGGATTTCTCAGGTTGAGCTTTACAAGATCGTAGTTGCCCTCCCAACCCTCGTACCAGAGGCCGTCATTGTAATTGGAATTGCCGTCAAAGCTTATATGGAACCAGTCTTTGTATGGGCTGTCCCATCTCTTCTCCAGAACATCCTGAAATGCCCAGAAGCCACGTCCTACATGATTGAACACGCCGTCGATGATGACCTTTATGCCGGCCTTGTGGCAGTTCTCAACTACCTGGCGGAAGTCGTCATTCGTACCGAGACGACAGTCGATCTTTGTATAGTCTCTTGTGTTGTAGCCGTGAGTATCTGATTCAAATACAGGGGAGAAATATATTGCATTCATTCCCAGCTTTTTAATATGGGGAATCCACTCGTTGACTTTAAGGATTCTGTGCTCAAGCTTGCCATCATTTTCAAATGGTGCACCACAGAAGCCTAAAGGATAGATTTGATAAAAAGTACTTTCATATGCCCACATGTCAGTAATCTCCTTTACTTATATACTTTTCCCCCATTATAGCATATAATGCAGGCAGGGTCTATGAACTGTGTGCATTTACAGTTGGGATGGAGATGTATATGTATATGGTGTACAGAGCTATTCATGTTGTCCTGATATATTGGGGATGTTAATGGGCATGGACAGTAAAGATAAGTATATCAAATATAAATATATAGAAGGATTTATCAGCAATGGATAAGAAGATCAGAAGAAGATATGTATTTAAAGGAGACGTGCAGGGAGTGGGTTTCAGGTACAGAGCTGTCCACAGTGCACAGATGTTAGGACTTACAGGCTGGGTGTGTAACATGTACGACGGAAGTGTGCTGATGCAGGTCCAGGGAGATCCGGACAGCATGGATGAACTGGTAAAACTGATAAACAGAGGCACATATATTAATATAAGAGACATTGACATAAAGGAGCTGCCCCTTGAGGAGGACGAGCGGGGCTTCCACGTAAGGCGGGAAGGCTGAATAAATAAAAATCAAAAAACTGTTGACATATATATTGAAAATGTGCTATAGTCATGTCCGATGAACTGCCGAAGACAGTAGGTGCAGAAATGCATAAGTTGAAAACGCCTACCGAGGAAAGATATCGTTAATGTTGATTTAACTATATGCTCTCTGTCTTTTGGACAGGGAGCTTTCTTTATATGTGCAGTCATTAGTAAAATAAGGAGGCGCATTATGGCAAAGGTAGAGATTAAGAAGCCTATAGTAGAAGAGATCAAGGCAAACTTAGAAGGTGCTGCAACAGCAGTTGTTGTAGATTACCGTGGACTTACAGTTGAGCAGGATACTGCACTTCGTAAGGCACTCAGAGAAGCTGGTGTTGTATACAAGGTATACAAGAACACAATGATCAACTTCGCTATCGAGGGAACAGAATTCGAGGGATTAAAGCCAACACTTGAAGGTCCTACAGGTCTTGCTATTTGTAAGGATGACGCTACAGCAGCAGCAAGAATCCTTGCTGATTTCGCTAAGAACGCTCCTGCTCTTGAGTTAAAGGGCGGTGTTGTTGAAGGTGTGTTCTATGATGTAGCAGGAATCAATGAGATCGCAAAGATCCCATCAAGAACAGAACTTCTTTCAAAGTTCCTTGGAAGCATCCAGTCACCAATTACAAACTTTGCAAGAGTTATCAAGCAGATTGCAGAGCAGAAGGAAGCTTAGGATTTATAATCAGAATTTATTATTTCTGTATATTAATGCAGAAGAACGAATTAAAAAATATTTAATTAATGGAGGAAATTAAAATGACAACTCAGGAAATTATTGAAGTAATCAAAGGTTTATCAGTTTTAGAGTTAAATGATCTTGTTAAGGCATGTGAAGAGGAATTCGGCGTATCAGCAGCAGCTGGTGTTGTAGTTGCAGCAGGTGGAGCAGCTCCAGCAGCAGAGGAGAAGGATTCATTCGACGTTGAGCTTACAGAGGGTTCAGGCGTTCCTGTAATCAAGGCTGTTCGTGAGATCACAGGTGCTGGTCTTAAGGAAGCTAAGGACATGGTAACAGGTGCTCCTACAGTAATCAAGGAAGGCGCTTCTAAGGAAGAGGCTGAGGAGATCAAGAAGAAGCTTGAGGAAGTTGGAGCTAAGGTTACATTAAAGTAATTTTAACAGCTTTATAAATCTGAATAGTTTTCGGTTTGGCCGACTGAAAAGTCGGTCAGGCCGTTTTTTCATCTATATGAATTGATGCTTTATTGATAAACAATGATCAACAAAACAAATAAAATCTCTTATTTTAAGATCTAAACATTTCTAAGAAAATAAATTACAAAAAAATCCAATTAAGTGTTGACAATTTAATAGGTACGTGTTAGCATGGTATAATGTCACTATTGTGGGTTGGTTTGCTCACGCATAGGACACAGCTTTATTTTAGTTATGCGCAAATAATTTGGCCAAATTAAAGCTTGAAAAATAAATTCCAAGGGGTGAATGTGTCAGATGGAAAAGAACAGAATTAATCCTGTCGAATCCGGTAATGGAATCAGAATGAGCTATGCTAAGCAGAAAGATGTTCTCGAGATGCCTAACTTTATTGAGGTTCAGAAGAACTCTTACAAATGGTTCCTTGAAGATGGCCTTAAAGAGGTATTTAGAGATATTTCTCCAATTACTGATTATACAGGTCAGCTTAGTCTGGAATTTGTAGATTTCCAGTTGTGTGAAGACGATGTTAAGTACAGTATCGAGGAATGTAAGGAAAGAGATGCAACTTATGCAGCACCTATGAAGGTTAAGGTTCGTCTCAGAACCAATGATGCAAAGGACATGCCTGAGCATGAAATATTCATGGGCGATCTTCCTATTATGACAGAAACAGGTACTTTTGTAATTAATGGTGCAGAACGTGTAATTGTAAGCCAGTTAGTACGTTCACCTGGTATATATTATGATATTACACATGATAAGATCGGTAAGAAGTTATATTCATGTACAGTAATACCAAACAGAGGTGCATGGTTAGAGTACGAGACAGACTCTAATGATGTTTTCTCAGTGCGTGTAGACAGAACAAGAAAGGTACCTATCACAGTACTTATCCGTTCATTAGGAATCGGTACAAATGCCGAGATCATAGATTTATTCGGTGAGGAGCCTAAGATCCTTGCAAGTATAGAAAAGGATCCATCTGATAACTATCAGGACGGTCTTCTTGAGTTATATAAGAAGATCAGACCGGGCGAGCCACTTGCAGTAGAGAGTGCAGAGAGCCTTATCAATGCAATGTTCTTCGATCCTAGAAGATATGACCTTGCTAAGGTTGGACGTTACAAGTTTAATAAGAAGCTTTCATTTAAGAGCAGACTTGCCGGACAGGTTCTTGCAGAGGACGCTATCGATCCTTCTACAGGTGAGGTTATCGCCCCGGCAGGTGAGACTCTTACAAAGGAAGTTGCAGAGGAGATCCAGGACGCTGCCGTTCCATATGTTATGGTACAGACAGAGGAGAGAAATGTTAAGGTTCTCTCAAACATGGCAGTAGACGCTTCAAAGTATGTTGGATTTGACCCTAAGGAAATAGGAATTTCAGAGGATGTATATTATCCTGAACTTGTAAAGCTTCTTGAGGAGTACGACGATGAGGAAGAACTCAAGAAGGCAATGGAGAGAGATATTAACAACCTTGTTCCAAAGCATATTACAAAAGAAGACATTATTGCTTCTATAAACTACAACATTCACCTTGAATATGGTATCGGAACAAAGGATGATATCGATCACCTTGGAAACAGACGTATCAGAGCTGTTGGAGAGCTTCTCCAGAACCAGTACAGAATCGGTCTTTCAAGACTTGAGAGAGTGGTAAGAGAGAGAATGACAACTCAGGATATTGAGTCGATAACTCCACAGTCACTTATAAATATCAAGCCTGTAACAGCAGCTATCAAGGAGTTCTTTGGTAGTTCACAGTTGTCACAGTTCATGGATCAGAACAACCCGCTGTCAGAGCTTACACATAAGAGAAGACTTTCAGCCCTTGGTCCTGGTGGTCTTTCACGAGACAGGGCCGGATTCGAGGTTCGAGATGTTCACTATACACATTACGGTAGAATGTGTCCTATCGAGACACCTGAAGGTCCTAACATCGGTCTTATCAACTCACTTGCTACATATGCAAGGATTAATGAGTATGGTTTCGTAGAGGCACCGTACAGAAAACTTGACAAGACAGATCCTTCAAATCCTGTCGTTACTGATGAGGTTGTATACCTTACAGCAGATGAAGAGGATAACTACAGAGTAGTACAGGCTAATGAGCAGATAGATGAAGACGGACACTTTGTAAGAAATACAGTATCCGGTCGTTTCAGAGAGGATACAACTGAATTCCCTAAGTCAAAGGTTGATCTTATGGATGTATCACCTAAGATGGTATTCTCAGTTGCTACATCAATGATCCCATTCCTTCAGAACGATGATGCTAACCGTGCCCTCATGGGTTCTAACATGCAGCGTCAGGCGGTTCCTCTTATGCTTACAGAATCAGCAGTTGTAGGAACTGGAATGGAAGCAAAGGCTGCCGTAGACTCAGGTGTCTGCGTAGTAGCTAAGAGAGATGGTGTTGTTGAATATTCAACAAGCACAGAGATCTGCGTTAAGGCAGACGATGGAAATAAGGATGTATACCATATAATCAAGTTCGCAAGAAGTAACCAGGGTAACTGTATGAACCAGAGACCTATCGTATTCAAGGGTGACCGTGTTAAGGCAGGTCAGGTTATCGCTGACGGCCCTTCAACATCCGGTGGTGAGATCGCACTTGGTAAGAACCCACTTATCGGTTTCATGACATGGGAAGGTTACAACTACGAGGATGCGGTTCTTCTCAGTGAGAGACTTGTAAGGGATGATGTATATACATCTATCCACATTGAAGAGTATGAGTGCGAAGCAAGAGATACAAAGCTTGGACAGGAAGAGATCACAAGAGATCTTGCAGGACTTTCAAATGACGCACTTAAGGATCTTGATGAGAATGGTATCATCAGAATAGGTGCTGAGGTCCGTGCCGGAGATATCCTTGTAGGTAAGGTTACTCCTAAGGGAGAGACAGAGCTTACAGCAGAGGAGAGACTTCTTCGTGCGATCTTCGGTGAGAAGGCAAGAGAAGTAAGAGATACATCACTTAAGGTTCCACACGGAGCTTTCGGTGTTGTTATGGATACAAAGATATTTACCAGGGAGAACGGAGACGAGCTTCCACCTGGAGTAAATAAGTCAGTAAGAGTTTATATAGCACAGAAGAGAAAGATCCAGGTCGGAGATAAGATGGCCGGTCGACATGGTAACAAGGGTGTAATTTCCCGTGTACTTCCTGTAGAAGATATGCCATTCCTTCCAAATGGACGTCCTCTTGATATCGTGCTTAACCCACTGGGTGTTCCTTCCCGAATGAACATCGGACAGGTCCTTGAGATCCATCTTGGACTTGCTTCACAGGTTCTCGGATTTAAGGTGTCAACTCCTGTATTTAACGGTGCAGACGAGTATGATATTATGGACACTCTCGAGATGGCAAATGATTATGCAAATTCAGAATGGGATGAGTTCCATGACAAGTATGTGGATAAGATCTCAGATGAGGTTATGAATTACCTTTGGGAGAACAGAGATCACAGAGAAGAGTGGAAGGGCGTTCCAATAGACAGGACCGGTAAGGTACAGCTCAGAGATGGTAGAACAGGTGAGGAATTTGACAGTCCTGTAACTATTGGTTACATGCATTACCTGAAGCTCCACCATCTGGTTGATGATAAGATCCATGCCCGTTCAACAGGTCCATACTCACTGGTAACACAGCAGCCACTTGGTGGTAAGGCTCAGTTCGGTGGACAGAGATTTGGTGAGATGGAGGTTTGGGCTCTTGAGGCGTATGGTGCTTCATACACACTTCAGGAGATCCTTACAGTTAAGTCTGATGATGTTATCGGACGTGTTAAGACCTACGAGGCTATCATCAAGGGTGAGAATATCCCTACACCTGGTATACCTGAGTCATTCAAGGTGCTTCTTAAGGAGTTCCAGTCACTCGGTCTTGATGTAAGAGTGGTTAAGGAAGATATGACAGAGGTTGATCTCGGTGAGACAATAGAGAGCTATGATGAGAATGTTAAGAGAATGATCGATGTAGAGCGTTCTGATGTAGACGGTTCAGAGTTTGAGCAGGCTGGCTTCTCAGGAACAGACGAGAATGATGAACTTACATCTCTCACAGAGGATGAGTACACAGACGACAGCTACTCAGATGAAACATTTGAAGATAGCTATGATGATGATAAATTTTAAAGAAGGGAGATCGTAAAAATGCCAGAGAATAATTATGATGCTGCTGAACAGGAACAGGCATTAAGCTTTGATGCAATTAGAATTGGACTTGCATCTCCTGACAAGATTAGAGAGTGGTCTCATGGTGAGGTAAAGAAGCCGGAGACTATCAATTACAGAACACTTAAGCCGGAGAAAGACGGTTTGTTCTGTGAGAGGATATTTGGACCAAGCAAGGACTGGGAATGCCATTGTGGTAAGTACAAGAAGATCAGATATAAAGGTATCATCTGTGACAGATGTGGTGTTGAGGTTACAAAGTCTAACGTGCGTAGAGAGCGTATGGGACATATTGAGCTTGCAGCCCCTGTATCACATATTTGGTATTTCAAGGGAATCCCTAGCAGAATGGGTCTTATCCTTGACATATCACCAAGGGTACTTGAGAAGGTCCTGTACTTCGCTTCATATATAGTACTTGATCCTGGAAATACAAACCTTATGTACAAGCAGGTCTTAACTGAGCAGGAGTTCAGAAAGGCTGAGGAAGACTTCGGATATTCAGCATTCCGTGCAGGCATGGGTGCAGAATCTGTTAAGGAGCTTCTCCAGAATGTAGACCTTGATAAGGAAAGCGAAGAGTTAAAGGCTGAGCTTGCTAACTCAAGCGGACAGAAGAGAGCAAGGATCATTAAGAGACTTGAGGCTGTAGAAGCCTTCAGAAATTCAGAGAACAAGCCTGAATGGATGATCATGGATGTTATTCCTGTAATACCACCTGATATCAGACCAATGGTACAGCTTGATGGTGGAAGATTTGCAACATCAGATCTTAATGACCTCTACAGAAGAATTATAAACAGAAATAACAGACTTAAGAGATTACTTGAGCTTGGAGCACCTGACATCATCGTAAGAAATGAGAAGAGAATGCTTCAGGAAGCAGTAGACGCTCTTATAGATAACGGCAGAAGAGGCCGTGCAGTAACAGGTCCTGGTAACAGAGCTCTGAAGTCACTTTCAGATATGTTAAAGGGTAAGCAGGGACGTTTCCGTCAGAATCTTCTCGGTAAGCGAGTTGACTACTCAGGACGTTCAGTTATCGTCGTAGGACCAGAACTTAAGATTTATCAGTGCGGACTTCCTAAGGAGATGGCTATTGAGCTGTTCAAGCCATTTGTTATGAAGGAGCTCACAGCCAGTGGTATTGCAAATAATATCAAGGCAGCAAAGAAGATGGTAGAGAAGCTTGAGCCTGAAGTTTGGGATGTGCTTGAGGATGTTATCAAAGAGCATCCGGTTATGTTAAACCGTGCTCCTACACTCCACAGACTTGGTATCCAGGCATTCGAGCCGATCCTTGTAGAGGGTAAGGCTATTAAGCTTCACCCACTTGTATGTACAGCCTTCAACGCCGACTTCGATGGAGACCAGATGGCTGTTCACCTTCCACTTACAGTTGAGGCACAGGCTGAGTGCAGATTCCTTCTGCTTTCACCTAACAACCTTCTTAAGCCTTCAGACGGTGCACCTGTAGCAGTTCCTTCACAGGATATGGTACTTGGTATGTACTATCTTACAATGGAGAAGGACGGCGAGATCGGAGAAGGTAAGTACTTCAAGTCAAAGAACGAAGCTATCCTTGCATATGAGAACAAGGAGATCACACTTCATTCAAAGATACATGTAAGAAGAAGTGTTACAAGAGATAACGGAGAAGTTATAACAGGTGTTATTGATACAACACTTGGACGTCTTCTCTTCAATGAGATAATTCCACAGGATCTCGGTTATGTAGACAGAGAGAATCCTGAAAATGCATTAAAGCTTGAGATTGATTTCCATGTTGGTAAGAAGCAGCTTAAGCCTATACTTGATAAGTGTATCAACATACATGGAGCTACAAAGACCGCTGAGGTTCTTGACCATGTAAAGGCTATAGGTTACAAGTACTCAACAGTTGGAGCTATATCAGTTTCAATTTCAGATATGAAGGTACCTGAGTCAAAGAAGCAGATCCTTTCAGACGCTCAGGACAAGGTTGATGGAATCACAAAGAAGTACAGAAGAGGTCTTCTTACTGATGAAGAGAGATACCTGTCAGTAGTAGGTGTCTGGGAAGCAGCGGATAAGGAGCTTACAAAGGCACTTCTTGGTGGCCTTGACAAGTACAACAACATATTCATGATGGCTGATTCCGGAGCCCGTGGTTCTAACCAGCAGATCAAGCAGCTTGCAGGTATGCGAGGACTTATGGCAGATACAACAGGACGTACTATCGAACTTCCTATCAAGTCTAACTTCCGTGAGGGTCTTGACGTTCTGGAGTATTTCATTTCAGCTCATGGTGCTCGTAAGGGTCTGTCAGATACAGCTCTTCGTACAGCCGATTCAGGATACCTTACAAGAAGACTTGTAGACGTATCACAGGATCTTATAATCAGAGAGCCTGACTGTTGTGCAGGAAAGGATTTCATTCCTGGCATGGAAGTAGAAGCTTTCATGGAAGGAAAGGAAGTAATAGAGGACTTCAAGGAGAGAATTACAGGAAGATATCTTGCTGAGCCTGTTTATGATGCAGAGGGCAACCTTCTCGTTAAGCAGAATCACATGGTATATCCAAAGAGAGCAGAGCTTATCCTCAAGAAGGGTGTAGACAGGGATGGCGTTCCATTCCTTGACCCGGAGACAGGATCAGCAAGGCGTGACGCAAAGCTTAAGATCAGAACTATCCTTACATGTAAATCACACATCGGTGTATGTGCTAAGTGTTATGGTGCCAACATGGCAACAGGTCAGCCTGTTCAGGTTGGTGAGGCTGCAGGTATCATTGCTGCCCAGTCAATCGGTGAGCCTGGTACACAGCTTACAATGAGAACCTTCCATACTGGTGGTGTTGCCGGTGATGATATTACACAGGGTCTTCCAAGAGTAGAGGAGCTGTTCGAGGCTAGAAAGCCAAAGGGACTTGCCATCATCGCTGAGTTCGGCGGTAAGGTTCAGCTTCGTGACAACAAGAAGAAGAGAGAAGTAGTTATCACAAATGATGAGACAGGTGAGTCAAAGGCATACCTTATTCCTTATGGTTCACGTATCAAGGTTATGGATGATCAGGTTCTTGAAGCCGGTGATGAGCTTACAGAGGGTTCAGTAAATCCACATGATATCCTTAAGATCAAGGGTGTCCGTGCAGTTCAGGATTACATGCTCCGTGAGGTTCAGAGAGTTTACAGACTTCAGGGTGTTGATATCAACGATAAGCATATCGAGATCATTGTAAGACAGATGCTTAAGAAGATAAGAATCGAAGACAACGGAGATTCTAATTATCTTCCGGGTACACTTGTTGATATTCTTGATTTCGAGGATACAAATGAGAGACTTGTTGCAGAGGGTAAGACTCCTGCAGAAGGAAGCCAGGT
This sequence comes from Coprococcus sp., assembly GCA_050872265.1. Lineage (GTDB taxonomy): Bacteria > Bacillota > Clostridia > Lachnospirales > Lachnospiraceae > Coprococcus. The sequence continues at coordinate 6,099 of JBNMGN010000016.1, read as the reverse complement.
AATGCTTGGTATTACAAAGGCATCACTTGCAACAGATTCATTTATGTCAGCAGCTTCATTCCAGGAGACAACCAAGGTTCTTACTGACGCTGCTATCAAGAGCAAGGTTGATCCACTTATCGGTCTCAAGGAGAATGTTATCATTGGTAAGCTGATTCCTGCAGGAACAGGTATGAAGAGATATCGTTCAGTAAAGCTTGATACAGAGATGGATGAGATCAATTTCCAGGATGACGATGAGATCAACTTTGATGATCTTGGCGAGATCGAGGATGTGAACGAAGAGGCTCAGACAGAGGACGCTGCCGAGGAGGCAACAGAGGCTGAAGCTGAGGCAGAGACTGTTGAGACAGGTGCTGATGAGTAAGTCACATTTTAATAAAGATTTATATGTATGACAGGTTTTGTGTCAGATCATGAAGAAAATGCACAAATATTTGACTGCAATTTTTGAAGATTTTAGTCATAAGACTACTTGACATACCATAAACGCAAATATATAATAGTAGGGCATGCGTGGAAATCGCATGTTCTACTATTTTTTTAATTTATATACAGGAGGTGAAAACATGCCTACATTTAACCAGTTAGTTAGAAAAGGAAGACAGACAGTTGAGAAGAAGTCAACTGCACCAGCTCTTCAGAGAAGTTTCAACTCTCTCAAGAAGAAGCCTATCGAGACAAGCTCACCACAGAAGAGAGGAGTTTGTACAGCAGTTAAGACAGCTACTCCTAAGAAGCCTAACTCAGCTCTTAGAAAGATTGCCAGAGTTCGTTTATCAAACGGTATCGAAGTAACAAGTTATATTCCAGGTGAGGGACACAACCTTCAGGAGCATAGCGTAGTTCTTATCCGTGGTGGTAGAGTAAAGGACTTACCTGGTACAAGATACCATATCATCAGAGGTACTCTTGATACAGCAGGTGTAGCAAAGAGACGTCAGGCTCGTTCTAAGTATGGTGCTAAGCGTCCAAAAGATGCTAAGAAGTAATTCATACTGAGAGTTAGAATTTTCAAAAAATCAGTGTGCTGGTAAAGGTTTTGTTTTTACTATTTAATTATAGAAGAATTAAGCAATGAACAGCACGAAACGCATATTTGCAGACAGGTTAGTATTTCCATGGCGTGTTACATGGAGAGAAGGATATCTGCCCGTGAAATATGTGAGTACCTAAGAATTAATAAATATTAAGGAGGGAAGAACCGTGCCACGTAAAGGACATATCGCAAAGAGAGACGTATTAGCGGATCCAATTTACAATAACAAGGTGGTTACAAAGCTTATCAACAACATTATGTTAGATGGTAAGAAGGGTGTAGCCCAGAAGATTGTTTACGGTGCATTTGACCGTATTGCAAATGAGACTGGTAAGGATGCTTTAGAGGTTTTCGACGAGGCTATGAACAATATCATGCCATTACTCGAGGTTAAGGCAAGACGTATCGGTGGTGCAACATATCAGGTACCTATCGATGTAAGACCAGACAGAAGACAGGCTCTCGGACTTCGTTGGTTAACAACTTACTCACGTGCCAGAAGTGAGAAGACAATGGAAGAGAGACTTGCTAAGGAGATTATGGATGCTGCAAACAACACAGGCGCATCTGTAAAGAGAAAAGAAGATATGCACAAGATGGCAGAGGCAAACAAGGCGTTTGCTCACTACAGATTCTAATCTGTGCTATCTGCAGAATAATAAAAGGAGGACAATCCGTTGGCTGGAAGAGAATATCCATTGGACAGAACAAGAAACATTGGTATTATGGCTCATATCGATGCTGGTAAGACTACTCTTACAGAGAGAATTCTTTACTATACTGGTGTTAACTATAAAATTGGTGATACTCATGATGGTACAGCAACTATGGACTGGATGGAGCAGGAGCAGGAGAGAGGTATCACAATCACTTCCGCTGCTACAACATGTCACTGGACATTAGAGGATCATCACAAACCAAAGGCTGGAGCTTTAGAGCACAGAATCAACATCATTGATACTCCGGGACACGTTGACTTCACTGTTGAGGTTGAGCGTTCACTCCGTGTACTTGATGGTGCTGTTGGTGTATTCGATGCTAAGGCTGGTGTAGAGCCACAGTCAGAGAATGTATGGCGTCAGGCTGACACATACAATGTTCCACGTATGGCATTCATCAACAAGATGGATAAAATGGGTGCTGATTTCTTCTATTCAGTACAGACAATTATCGATCGTCTTGGAAAGAATGCAATTCCAGTACAGATTCCTATCGGAAAAGAGTCAGACTTCATTGGTCTAATCGACTTATTTGAGATGGAAGCTTACTATTACAAAGATGACAAGGGCGAAGACATTGAGATCACAGTGATCCCTGATGACTTAAAGGCTGATGCCGATAAGTGGCATGAGAACCTTGTTGAGAAGATCTGCGAGTTAGATGATGATTTAATGATGCAGTATCTTGAGGGTGAAGAGCCTTCAGTAGACGATATGAAGAAAGTTCTTCGTAGAGCAACTATCGCTTGTGAGGCAGTTCCAGTATTCCTTGGTTCAGCTTACAAGAATAAGGGTGTTCAGAAGATGCTTGATGGTGTAATCGAGTACATGCCAGCTCCTACAGATATCCCTGATATCACAGGTGTTGATCCGGAAGGAAATGCTGTTGTTCGTCATTCATCAGATGAGGAGCCATTCTCAGCATTAGCATTCAAGATCATGACAGACCCATTCGTTGGTAAGTTAGCATTCTTCAGAGTTTACTCAGGTACATTGAATTCAGGTTCATATGTACTCAACGCTACAAAGGATAAGAAAGAGCGTGTAGGACGTATCGTACAGATGCATGCAAATGCACGTAAGGAAATTGATAAGGTTTACGCCGGTGATATCGCTGCTGCTGTAGGTTTCAAGCTTACAACAACAGGTGATACAATCTGTGATGAGCAGCACCCTGTAATCCTCGAGTCAATGGAATTCCCAGAGCCAGTTATCGAGCTTGCTATCGAGCCTAAGACAAAGAATGATCAGGGTAAGATGGGTGAGGCTCTTGCAAAGCTTGCTGAAGAGGATCCTACATTCAGAGCACATACAGATAAAGAAACAGGACAGACAATCATCGCTGGTATGGGTGAGCTTCACCTTGAGGTTATTGTTGACCGTCTTCTTCGTGAGTTCAAGGTTGAGGCTAACGTAGGTGCACCTCAGGTTGCTTACAAAGAGACATTTACCAAGGCAGTTGACGTTGATAGCAAGTATGCTAAGCAGTCAGGTGGTCGTGGTCAGTATGGTCACTGTAAGGTTAAGTTCGAGCCTATGGATCCAAATGGTGAGGAGACATTCAAGTTCGAGTCAACAGTTGTTGGTGGTGCTATTCCTAAGGAATATATCCCAGCAGTTGGTGAAGGTATCGAGGAAGCTGCTAAGGCAGGTATCCTTGGTGGATATCCGGTACTTGGTGTACATGCAAATGTATACGATGGTTCATACCATGAAGTCGATTCATCAGAAATGGCATTCCACATTGCTGGTTCTATGGCATTCAAGGATGCTATGGCTAAGGCAAACCCGGTTCTTCTTGAGCCTATCATGAAGGTTGAAGTTACAATGCCTGAGGAGTACTTAGGTGATGTAATCGGAAGCTTAAATGCTAAGAGAGGACAGATCGATGGTATGGATGATATCGGCGGTGGTAAGATCGTCAGAGCATTCGTTCCGCTTGCAGAGATGTTCGGTTACTCAACAGAGCTTCGTTCATCAACACAGGGTCGTGGTAACTACTCAATGTTCTTCGAGAGATACGCACAGTGTCCAAAGAGCGTTCAGGAGAAGGTTATCGCAGCTAAGGCTGGTAAGTAATCAGACGCAGCAATAATGCCGTGAACAGGTGGCCATGAGGTCATTTGTGATGGTGATAATATAAAAAAGTATAAATTATGCCTGGCATTTGTCTGAAAAATGGCAAATGTCGGTATAATTATCCCTATAACAACTAAAAAATAGTTGAAAATATATTATATTTTTAATATAATAATTTTTAGCCAGGTCACCCAAGCACAGGGTTTTGGGGACATAATTATAAGGAGGATTTTAAATCATGGCAAAGGAAAAGTTTAATAGAAGTAAGCCACATTGTAACATTGGTACAATCGGACACGTTGACCACGGTAAAACAACTTTAACAGCAGCTATCACAAAGGTTCTTTCAGAGAGAGTAGCTGGTAACGCAGCTGTTGATTTCGCAAACATTGATAAGGCTCCAGAAGAGAGAGAAAGAGGTATCACTATCTCTACAGCTCACGTTGAGTACGAGACAGAGAAGAGACATTACGCACACGTTGACTGTCCAGGACATGCTGACTACGTTAAGAACATGATCACTGGTGCAGCTCAGATGGATGGTGCTATCCTCGTTGTTGCAGCTACAGATGGTGTTATGGCTCAGACAAAGGAGCATATCCTTCTTTCACGTCAGGTTGGTGTTCCTTACATCGTTGTATTCATGAACAAGTGTGATATGGTTGATGATGAAGAACTTCTTGAGTTAGTTGAGATGGAGATCACAGAGCAGCTCGAAGAGTACGGATTCACAGATTGCCCAATTGTTAAGGGTTCAGCTCTTAAGGCTCTTGAAGATCCAATGGGACCTTGGGGAGATAAGATCATGGAGCTTATGGATACAGTTGATTCATATATTCCAGATCCACAGAGAGCTACAGATAAGCCATTCGTTATGCCTGTAGAGGATGTATTCACAATCACAGGTCGTGGTACAGTTGCTACTGGTAGAGTAGAGGCTGGTACACTTCACCTCAATGAGGAAGTTGAAATCGTTGGTATTAAGCCAGAAATCCAGAAGACAACAGTTACTGGTATCGAGATGTTCAGAAAGCTTCTTGATGAGGCTCAGGCTGGTGATAACATCGGTGCTCTTCTTCGTGGTATCAATATATAGGACATCGTAAGAGGTCAGGTTCTTTGTAATCCAGGTTCAATCACATGTCATACAAAGTTCACTGCTCAGGTTTACGTTCTTACAAAGGACGAGGGTGGTCGTCATACACCATTCTTCAACAACTACCGTCCACAGTTCTACTTCAGAACAACTGACGTAACAGGTGTTTGTAACCTTCCAGCTGGCACAGAGATGTGCATGCCTGGTGATAACGTAGAGATGACAATCGAGCTCATCCACCCAATCGCTATGAGCCAGGGTCTTACATTCGCTATCCGTGAGGGTGGTAGAACAGTAGGTTCAGGAAGAGTTGCAACTATCATCGAGTAATCAATATCTGGTTATAGATAAATGCAATAAAATCAAGGCTTCCAGAGGTTTTCCTCTGGGAGCCTTTTTGATGTTGTGAAATAAAAAATGCCACAGGATTTGCTCCTGTGGCAACATTTTGGCAACAAAAAAATTTATAAGCTTGATTTTCTGCTTATTTTCTAGATGATTTTTCGATCTTTCTTCGATGTTCTTCATATAAATCATCAAAACTGTGATTGAGAGAAGCTGACCTTGGGTATATATCCATCCAGTAGTTAAAGCGGTCTTCTGCCTGAGCAATCAGCGCATCCCGTTCTGCTTTATCTGATAGCAAATCTGCACTTGTAATAGTATCCTGATATTTTTTCCATTCATCAAACCAGAGAGCGATATCTGGAAGGTTAAACTGTGGATTCCCTGCAGTATCAAATTTACCATTTTTATTACGGAAAACACGGAATAAAGCGTGCATATCTTCACCCACAACATTCTTTGGAACAGCAAGAACTTCCGGGTTTACATCGAGTGCTGCAGCAATCTGATTGACCTTATCCTGTTTGGGTGTACGGACATTTGTCTCGTATTGTTTTATCATACCCTCACTGATATGTGACAGGTATGCAAGCTGCTTTTGCGTGAGATTATTCCGTTCACGTATTCTTTTTATATTTTCACCAATTGTCATGATACTCCACCTCATAAGACCTTATTTACTAATATTAACAGTTATTTGAACGTTTGAAAAGCAAAAAATGCTTGACGTTAGCAAAAAAGCTAACGAATAGAAAAGAGGTGAAGAGATATGGCAAAAATATATTACTTATCAGCAAAGGATGTAGCACAGATTCTCAATG
>JBNMGN010000001.1:0-270086 GCA_050872265.1 Coprococcus sp. | reverse complement strand
GTAAGCAAGAATACAGCCCTTACAATTCTGTCTTGCGGGGAGAATAACCTGAGCAGTCTGGATGTAAGCAAGAATACAGCCCTGGAATTTCTGTGGTGCGAAAATAACAAGCTGAGCAGTTTGGATGTAAGCAAGAATACAGCCCTGACAGATCTGTATTGCTATAATAACAAGCTGAGTAGCTTGGATGTAAGCAAGAATACAGCCCTGAAATCTCTGGAGTGCGGTAATAATAACCTGAGTAGCTTGGATGTAAGCAAGAATACAGCCCTGGAACTTCTGGGGTGCTATAATAACAAGCTGAGCAGTTTGGATGTAAGCAAGAATACAGCCCTGACAGGTCTGGATTGCATTAATAATAACCTGAGTAGCTTGGATGTAAGTGGTTGTACAGCCCTGACAAGTCTGGATTGCTGGGATAATAACCTGAGTAGCTTGGATGTAAGTGGTTGTACAGCCCTGACAAATCTGGATTGCGAAAATAATAACCTGAGTAGCTTGGATGTAAGTGGTTGTACAGCCCTGACAAATCTGCGTTGCGTGGATAATAACCTGAGTAGCTTGGATGTAAGTGGTTGTACAGCCCTGACAGAGCTGTATTGCTATAATAACAAGCTGAGTAGCTTGGATGTAAGTGGTTGTACAGCCCTGACAGGTCTGTATTGCAGTAATAATAACCTGAGTAGCTTGGATGTAAGTGGTTGTACAGCCCTGGGATCTCTGCGGTGCGAAAATAACAAGCTGAGCAGTTTGGATGTAAGCAATAATACAGCCCTGACAGGTCTGTATTGCGGTTATAATAACCTGAGTAGCTTGGATGTAAGCAATAATACAGCTCTAGAAAGGTTGGGGTGTGAATATAATAAACTGAGAAATCTCAATCTGCGAAATTACAAATCCTTAGAAGCGGTGTATTGTAGTAACAATAACCTGAGTAGCTTGGATGTAAGCAATAATACAGCCCTGACACATCTGTATTGCGATGAAAATAAACTGAGAACCCTCGATCTCCGAAACAACAAATCCTTAGAAAAGGTGGATTGTAGTGACAATTATCTGGAGGGCGTGGATTTCTCATATCTCGGATCTGATGTAGAATTAACAGCAACACCAAACAAGCCGGTAGAGACACTGGAGAAGCTTAATGGAAAGTGGTGCTACATAAAGTATGGTGATCCGGATTATACAGTAACTAAGCTGGTTAAGTATAACAATAGCTGGTATTACGTGAAGAATGGCGTTGTAGACTTTAAGACAACAACCCTCGTGAAGCACAATGGCAGCTGGTACTACGTGAAGAATAGCAAGGTAGACATGTCAAGAACCTTGGTTAAGTACAATGGAACATGGTACTTCGTGAATAACGGCAAGATGGATAAGTCCAGAACCCTGGTTAAGTATAACAATAGCTGGTATTTCGTGAACAACGGCAAGGTAGACAAGTCAAGAACCTTGGTCAAGTACAATGGAACATGGTACTTCGTAAATAACGGAAAAATGGACAAGTCCAAGACCTTAGTTAAGTACAACAATAAGTGGTACTATGTGAACAACGGTAAGGCCGACTTCAAGTACACCGGAAACGTAACCTACAATGGAAGCGTATATTATGTCAAGAACGGCATAATGCAGAAAAAGGTAAAGTAGAGGCGATACACGTAGGAGGCGATACCAATGGGGTATATAGAGGAAAAACAAGCTCCCATACCCCGGGATGAAGAGGAAGCGGGAGGAGACATCCATGCATCGAAGATGCATATGGAATGATGCCCCCTAAAATATGAGGAGAGGAGAATTTTTATGAGAAAGAGAAGTTTGGCGATAGCCATGGCAATGACACTGGGATTAAGTGGAATTGCGACTGCGATGCCAGTAAATGCAAATGCTTCAGAACTTGCCGGCGGACAGGCAGAACTTGTGCAGGAAGCTGCTGGAACTGAGACAGAATATGACACCCAGGAGCCAATAGAATATGAAGATGTAACAGAGACAGACAACAGTGAAGAAGCACAGGAAGATTTAGGCGATGCAACGGAAGATGCACAGCCAGATCAGGACACAGTGGACAAGCAGTCAGATGTTCAGTCAGGTGAGGCTGCCGCTGAAGTTCAGACGACAAATATGGTCAGGGTGAATGCCAGCAATTTCCCGGATGAGAATTTCAGAAAGTATCTGTCAGAAGAATTTGATAAGGATAATGACGGCTGGATCGATGCAGGCAGTATAACTGAGATGGATTGTAGATCTAGGGAAATAAGGTCTTTAGAGGGAATAGAATATTTCCCCAATTTATCTAGTTTAAATTGTTCTACAAATGATCTGGAGGAACTGGATATAAGCAAGAATAAGGCTTTGACTAAATTGTTTTGCTAAAAAAATCACATTACAAATATGGACGTAAGCAATAGCCCCGCCCTGAGATGTCTGGGTCTCCAGGGAAGTGATTTGTGTAATCTGAACGTAAGTAATTGCACAGCTTTGACGTATCTGGATGTCACTTGGACTCATGTAAGCAGTCTGGATCTGAGCACCAATACAAATCTCAGAACTCTGTTTTGTTGGAGGACAGACCTGAGCAGTCTGGATCTGAGTAATAATACAGCTTTGGAGCATCTGTCGTGTTGGGGTAGTAAGCTGACTAAGCTTGACCTGCGAAACAATAAGAAGCTGACATACGTGAGCTGCTATGAAAATTACCTTGAAGGGGAAGATTTTTCGTATCTTGGACCTGGTGTAGATATAGAAGCTACACCACAAAAACCATCAGAGGATGTGGTGGAATACAAGGTTGCTCACGGTGTATTCTGGCGTTATATAAAATATGGACAGCCGGATTATACAGTTACGAAGCTCGTTAAACATGATAACACATGGTATTATGTGAGAAGGGGCGTGGTCTACTTTAACATTACGACACTTGTGAAGCAAAACGGCAGCTGGTATTACGTGAAGAATGGCAAGATGGACAAGTCCAGAACCCTTTGCAAATACAACAACGCCTGGTACTTTGTAAATAACGGCAAAGTAGACAAATCCAGAACCTTAGTCAAGTATGGCAATTCATGGTACTTTGTGAACAATGGCAAGGTAGACAAGTCCAAGACCTTAGTTAAGTACAACAATAAGTGGTACTACGTGAACAACGGCAAGGCCGATTTCGAGTATACCGGAAACGTAACCTATAATGGAAGCGTATATTATGTTAAGAATGGCATAATGCAGAAAAAGGTAAGATAGGAAAGGAGATTTTTATGAGAAAGAGAAATTTAGCAATTGCAATGGCAATGACACTGGGGTTAAGTGGGGTTACACCTGCCATACCTACAAATGCAGCAGAGCTGCCAGGAAATACAGTCACCAGTGAGGTGAGAGTGGCGACAGGTACAGACGCAAGCCATGTGGAAGAAATAGAAGGCATGGTTGAGGTGAGTGAGGCTATTTTCCCAGATGCCAATTTCAGACAATACCTGCTTGACACATTTGACACTGATAAAGATGGATATATAGATCCGGACAGCGTAACAAAGATATCCTGTGAAGACAAAGGGATAAACTCCTTACAGGGAATAGAGAGGTTCCAGAAATTAACTTCGCTGGAGTGTAGCAATAATGGTCTGACCAGTCTTGATGTAAGTGGTTTCAAGAATTTGAACAGCTTGTATTGTTATAACAATTCATTGACCAGCCTTAATGTAAATGGCTGTACAGGACTTACAGAGCTTATCTGTGATAACAACAAGCTGACCAGCTTAAATGTTAAGGATAGTACACGTCTTACCAATCTTTCCCTTGAATGTAACAGTGTTGAAAGTCTTGATGTAAGTAAGAACACAGAACTGATAGAGCTTAGCTGTGGTGATAATAAGCTGGGTAAACTTGATTTGCGTAATAATAAGAAATTGACTGTATTGTATTGCTTTACAAATAATCTGACCAGCCTTGATCTAAGCAAGAATACAGCCCTGACACAGCTGTTCTGTGCAAAGAACAATCTGGGTAGACTCGATGTAAGCAAAAATACAGCATTGACATGGCTGGTGTGTCCTAATTGTAATCTGACAGAGTTAGATGTGACCAAAAATATATTACTTGTGCATTTGGACTGCTATAGTAACAAATTGGGTGTTCTTGATGTAAGCAAGAATACAGAACTCAAAGATTTATGCTGTGATGATAACAGATTAAGAGATCTTGATTTGAGAAATAATACAAAACTGGAAGGACTGATCTGTTACAATAACTATTTATATGACGTTGATTTCTCTTATCTTGATCCATATGTAGCAGTACGTACAGATTTTAATACAATGAAGCCAATTGATGCGTTTGAGATAATCAATGGCATAGGATACTGTACTAAATATGGTTATGTTGACACTACACTTACAACTTTATACAAATATGAGAATGAATGGTATTATGTGAAAGAGGGAGTGCTGGACTTCAAGACCACAACACTTGTCAAGTATAATGGCAGCTGGTACTACGTGAAGGACAGCAAGGTGGACAAGTCCAGAACCCTTGTTAAGTATAACAACGCATGGTATTTCGTAAATAATGGTAAGGTAGATAAGTCCAGAACCTTGGTTAAGTACAATGGAACCTGGTACTTTGTAAATAACGGCAAGATGGATAAGTCCAGAACCTTGGTTAAGTACAATGGAACCTGGTACTTTGTAAATAACGGCAAGATGGACAAGTCCAGAACTATAGTTAAGTATAGCAACTCCTGGTACTTTGTGAACAATGGTAAGGTAGATAACAGCAAAACCTTAGTAAAATACAATGGCAAATGGTACTATGCAAACAAAGGTATGGTTGATTTCAAGTACACCGGAAACGTAACCTACAATGGAAGCGTATATTATGTCAAGAACGGCATAATGCAGAAAAAGGTAAAATAAGATGTATATAATACTCTTATAAAAATGAAAGAGGGTGGCACATGACATTAGTCATGTGCCACCCTCTTTGTTTTTATCCTCTTTTTTGATATGAGTATATTTTCTTTTTTCAGCTATTTTTTGGCAGAAAAAATAAAATATACTTCATCAAAAACTCAAAAAAAAGTAGCCTTTTTAATTGTAATATATTACAATTAATGTATCTTTTTTTGTGCAACATACATAATCAAGAAGGAGGAGAGTATGAGAGGTAAATGGGAGATCAGCAGTGCAATAAGTCGTGTAATGCTTACTGTACTGCTTGTATGTGTTATGGCACTGGTGCCATCAGTGGTAACACATGCGAAATTTGAGAATTACACTGAAGGTGGAACCTCCACCAATAACGACCACGCAGGAAGATACAGTGGTCTGTCAAGATCTTACCTTATAGAAAAGTCAGATGGAAGCTGGCAGAGACTGGAATACAGCTCTGATGAAGGACTTTTCACGGAGGATTACGGCTCCGGACTCAGCTATATAGACGGGTCTAAGCAGAGCATAACTATGGAGCTTCCGTTATTTGCAGGGTTTTATGAAAGCAACAGCAATTATTTCCTTGTATTCGGTCAGAACAATTTAGACGAGTCAGATGACGTAGAGGTCATCAGGGTGGTGAAGTATGACAAGAGCTGGAACAGACTTGCGGCCGCAGAAATCTACGGGGCAAATACACAGAAGCCATTTGCAGCGGGAAATGTGTCAATGGCAGATGATGGAACCAATCTTTACATAAGAACATGCCATACTATGTACAAGGCAAATGACGGATATAATCATCAGGCAAGTATAATGATGAAGATAACCATGGCTGATATGAAGGTAGTATGCAATAATTATACAGTTGCAAATGTTACTCATGGCTATGTAAGCCACTCATTTTCACAGGATATCTTCTACGATGACAGCACAGGTGATTTATATGCCACCGACAGAGGTGACGCATATCCAAGAAGCCATGTGCTCATGAAATATACTAAGCTTGGAAGTGATTATTTTAGTTCAACAACCTCTAATGTAACTGTTATGAGTTATGGTGGAGAGACTGGGGATAACTATACCGGTTCATATGTAAGTGGTCTTGAGGTTACAGGATCAACTATCCTTTCTGCCGGATGTAGTGTTGACCAGAGCAATTACGACACCAGCAGAATAAGAAATGTATATGTAGCGGTTGTGGATAAGGCAGGATATACCCTTAATAAGACAGTGAAGCTTTCAAGCTATCCTGAGGGTGGAACAGATAATGCTTTAAGACCATATCTCGTAAAGGTGAGCGATGACGTATTTGCCGTGTTATGGGAGACAGACATCAGCAAGAATCAGGTTCACTATGCATTTATTGATGCCTCAGGCAATATTCTTGCTGCAGAGCGTACTGTGTCTGCTACATTGTCAGATATGAAGCCGGTAGTAAAGGATGGCAGCATAATATGGTATGTAACAAGACAGGGCAGTCCGATATTCTATACGCTGCCTGCCACCCCTGGAGCAGACATACCTTCAGGAGAAGCAGGAGATACAGCAAAGGTAAATAATCTTGTATATACACTGAAAGCCCATGAAGATGGAACCTTAAGTGCATGGCTCACAGGCAGCGAGGCTTCTGAGGTAAGCGTAACAAGATTACAGGTTCCTGCTACAGTTGCGATAAATGGCATGGAATATACAGTAGATGGAATTGATGACAAGGCTCTCGCCGGACTTACCACCATAAGCTATGCAGAGTTTGGTGAAGGGATAACACATTTTGGCAAGGACATATTTGAGGGCTGTACATCACTTACAACTATAAAGAATAATTCAGAGACAGCATATACACTTCCTGCTTCGCTGGGACATACTGACAAGTACATCGTGTACTGGAAGAGCTATGATATGTCTTCAGGAACTGTTGGAGACGAGGTCAAAGAGATAAGTGGTGGAGCTGCAGCAATTCCATACTATACAAGAACCAAAGTTACCTATAAGTTTGATGTGGCTGGTGGAAGTGAGATAGACGATATAACAGCATTTATGTATCAGCCTATAGAGGTGCCGGAGGATCCGGTAAAAGAGGGCTACGTATTCGGTGGTTGGTTCACAAACGATATGTATGTGATGAAGCTTGACCTGAGTACTATACATGAAATGGGTTATAGTGGAAATATCACTTTGCATGCAAAGTGGACAAAGGAGATCAAGAGCTATACTGTGTCATCAGAAGCGACACGTACAACATATTATGAGACTGTAGATACTGGAATAGTGCCTAATGGACTGACATTTAATGTGGAATACACAGATGGAACTACAGAGACAGTATCATATGGAGCCACAGGTGCTATATCAGGACACAGGATGACTATAGATACCAGCAGTCTGGTGGCAAGTGAGCTTGGGGGCTACAAGCCGGGTACATATAAGATAAAGGTTGAATATGAGAATATCGAGTATTCATATGATGTAACGGTGCTTCCATATCCGGGTAATACTCCGATAGATATACAGGCTGATGAAACAGTGACATTTAACCTTAATGCAGCCTATCAGTATTACAGGTTCGTACCGGAGACCAGTGGAAAGTACAAGATGTATACAGCAGGCACCAGTGATACATATGGAACCCTTTATGAGACTATGGAGGGAAAAGAACTGGCGAAGGACGATGACAGTGGAAGTGGAAGTAACTTCTTGATCTTCGTCGAGCTTGAAGCAGGAAAGACCTACTATCTCAAGGCGAGACCATTCAATATGACAACCGGTACGGTTAAAGGTTCTACTCTTACCATAACTCTTGTTCCACAGATCACAAAGGTGGAGCTGGACAGCGAACGCCAGGGACAGTCAACATATCTTGAGTATATTGATACATGCATATATTCATCAGCAGCAGGATATGTGGCGGAAATGAATTTTATAGTGAGCTATGATAATGGCACCTCAGAGAACATATATAACGGAAGTACAAAAAATACAACTATAGGCAACGAAACTGTTCGTTATGAGGTTAGAAAGGACGGAAAGGCATTAAGCAGTCTCACCAAGCTCAAGGCTGGTAAATATGAGAAATGTCTGCTCATAGGTGGAAAGCTGATGTATTCTGTGCCATTTACAGTAACACCTATATCAGATACAAAATTATATGAGGCTGACAGGTACTATGATTGCCCGGCATCAGAGGGATATGGAGTGTATGGATACAAGGCAGAAAAGTCAGGCTATGTCAATGTGGAGTTTGAGGCTGAGACAGGACTTAGCATGAGCAGAGTTGTAGACAGCGAGGGTATTACTATATCTGTAGATAGAAACTACTGCAATTACAGCACTGCAGACAATTCAAATATGCGTACTGTTGAGCTTACCTTCCAGGTAGTTGAGGGCAAGACATATTATATTGCCATGAACAAGTTCGTGCATTCCTACACTATGAAGATAGTATCAGATGGACGGAGCAAGAGGACAAATATCAAGAGACTTACGGTGGATGACATACCTGCTCAGGTATATACAGGTTCAGAGCTTAAGCCACAGATAGTAATCAAGAATGGTGACACGGTTCTTACTGAAGGCACAGATTATGATGTTCTCTACACAGATAATGTAAATGCAGGAACAGCAGTGGCAGAGATACGTGGAAAGGGAGATTACGGCTTCCGCAGATATGAGAAGTTCGATATTCAGAAGAAGCTTGAAGACTGTGAAATCAATATAACAGGAACACCGGTATATACAGGCAGCGAGGTTATACCGGATGTGGCTGTATATGATGGTGATAAGCTTCTTGAGGAAGGCGCTGACTACAGTCTTGAATGCAGCAATAATGTAAAGGCAGGTACAGCAACAGTTACTGTTACAGGTCTGGGACATTACATGGGTTCCGTTGACAGAGAATTTGTCATCGATAAGGCTGAAAATATTATAGAAAGTGAGGACATTGTTCTCACATATGGCGGAGTGTCAGAGCTGGCAGCAGTAAGCAGCCTTGAGGAAGCCGGTATTACATTTGCAGTTGATAACAGCTCAGTTGCTACAGTTGATGAACAGGGAAATGTATCTCCTGTATCAGTGGGAACCACAGAGCTTATTATAACTGCTGCTGAGACAGATAATTACAGAGAAACAAGCATCAGCGTAGATATAACTGTGGAAAGGGCATATATAAATGGTATATCAATATATCGTGCAGTTAAGGCAGGAGAGGAGACAACAGTTGAGATTCCGGTGACAGAGTTTATGCCGGCACTTGATGAAGGTCTGACATATGGCGATATAAGTGTTGATACGACTGGTGTCGAGCTTCCGGAGCATGTGACAGCTGTAGATTATGTAGATGGCAGACTGGTGGTCTCTACAGATGACGGATTGGTGAATGGAGATATAATAACAGGACCGGTCAGCATTATAACAGACAACTATAATGTTACAGATGCCGAATATATTATCGAAACCGGAGCAACAGATATAGCAGCAGGAGAGATAATAGGACTTACAGACAGAGAGTATACCGGAGCGGCAATTACACAGGACGTGATGGTTATGCTTGATGGTATAGAACTGAATAAATCTTACTATGAGATAGCATATGAGAACAACGTAAATGCCGGAACAGCAACTGTTGTGGCATATGGAAGAAATGGCTATTCAGGAACCCTGAGACAGACATTTGTAATTACACCAATAGATATTGAGACTGTCTCTGCAGAGGCTCATGTGTCAGGCTCCAGCTTTGTATATACAGGTTCAGCCATAAAGAATGTTACGGGAGTTATCGTAGACGGAACAGCTCTGACTGAGGGCGAGGACTATGATGTTGTATATACAGATAATGTGAATGTCGGTGTGGCTCAGGCAGAAGTAGTATGCAAGGGAAATTATAGTGGAAGCATCAGAGCAGAATTCACTATAGAAGCAGCTGATATAGCTTCTGTCATGCTAAAGCTTGATAAGACAGAATATAGCTATACAGGCAAAGAAATATGCCCTGTTCCTGTACTTACATACAATGATATATCATTGGTACAGGATGAAGATTATTCAGTAGAGTACAGCAATAATGTAAATGTTGGAACAGCATCCATTACAATTGTGGGCAAGGGAAATTTCACCGGTGAGACAAGCATTGCCTTCGCTATTGTAGATGATGTGCCTAAGATGGATAAGGTGAGCGGAATCAAGGCTACTCCGGCAGCAAATACTATTAAGCTTGAATGGAGTAAGCTGGAGAATGCCCAGGGATATATCATATACAGATATAGTACTGCAACTCATAAGTGGGATCGACTTGGAAGTACGAAGAACCTTGTTTACTATGACAGAAACCTTCCATCAGGTACTACCCAGTGGTACATTGTAAGAGGTTATGTGATATTAAATGGAAAGACCAATATGGGACCATGTGATACATCCGCACCATATAAGACAACTACACTTCCCGGAGCTGTAAACTTTAAGCTTTCATCTGCAAGCAAGGGACAGGTGGATATAACTTGGTCTACGGTTACAGGTGCTACAAGCTATGCTGTGTATTACAAGACATCGGCAAATGGCAAATGGCAGAGACTTACAGTTACCAAGAGTCTGAAATACAGTAAGACAGGATTTAAGTCTGGCAGTACATATTACTTCACTGTGAGAGCTTACAGACAGTATGGTTCAACAGGATATCCTGGAGCATATAGTGCAAAGACCGTAAAGGTTAAATAAATCAAAAAAGTGAAAACATAAGACGTGCGAAACATAACATTATCCGCATATCTGAAATGAAGCCGGCAGGACGAGAAAACGTCCTGCCGGTTTTTGAAAAAAGAAAAAGTATGTTGAAAAATATTTAGATATAGGTGACATAGAGAATATAGATCACTTTTTGAGTATACAAGTAGAGGTATAAAGTGCGTCTCAATTTAATAAAAATATACCCGTAGAGGTATAAAATGTATCTCGTTTTAATAAAATACACCCGTAAAGGTATAAAAAGATCTTTGACTTGACTGAATATACCCGAAAGGGATGAATGTAAAAAAATAAATTGATTTAATACCTGAAAGGGTATAATATATATTGTATCTAAAATAGCTGACAGGAGTAGAAATATGAATCCAATTGCTGAATTTGTAAAAAAAAATAGAAAAGCAGCAGGTCTGACTCAGGAGCAGTTTGCAATGAGATCAGGACTTGGGCTTAGATTTGTACGAGAACTTGAGCAAGGGAAAGAGACGGTTCGTATGGATAAGGTTAATGTTGCCCTTGCAATGTTTAATGCACAGGCTGTTGCAGGAAAGAAGGAAATGAATGAGTGATTTCAGAAGAGCGTATGTGTACGTGAGAAATACCTTTGCAGGTATTTTAAGGGAAAACGATGAGGGTTATGCATTCAAATATGATAATGCGTACTTGAAAAATAAGAACGCAGCTGTAGTTTCGTTGACACTTCCGTTACAAGCAGAAGAATATACATCAAAGATATTATTTCCATTTTTTGACGGATTGATACCTGAGGGATGGCTCTTAAATGTTGTGGCTGATAATTGGAAGATCAACAGAAATGATCGATTTGGTATCTTGCTTGTTGCATGCAGAGATGTAATAGGTAATGTTTCGATTATGGAGGAGAGGCAATGAATTGTTTGTGCTGTGGAAGGGAGTTATGTAAGGCGAATGAAGCAGGCTGGCATAAGACATGCATCAAACGTTTTTTTGGAACTGCGAAATTTCCCAAAATAGAAATTGATAAAATGACACTAAAATTATTAGTGGAGGAAACTATACAAAAAGGATTTACAGTACCAGGTGTCCAAAAAAAGTTATCTCTGCATCTTGTAAGTGATGATAAAAAACCCAGACTGACACTTGTTAATTTTCCAACAGGATACATTCTTAAGCCACAGGTTTCAGAATATGAAGCGCTTCCTGAATCAGAACACCTGATAATGTCTATGGCGGATATGGCAGGAATATCAACAGTTCCACATGCACTAATTAGAGGGAGTGATGGAATTGCGTATATTACAAAACGAGTTGATCGCAATATTCAGGATGGAAGGGTTGAAATGTTTGCTATGGAAGACTTTTGCCAGTTGGATTTAAGACTGACTGAAGATAAATACAGAGGATCATACGAGCGCTGTGCAAAGATAATCAAAAGATATTCATCAAGAGTGGGAGTAGACATGACAGAATTTTTTGTTAGACTTGTTTTTTGCTTTATTGTTGGTAATTCTGATATGCATCTAAAGAATTTCTCTCTTATTGAGACGGCAGAATGTTCGGGAGAATATGTCCTTTCTCCGGCATATGATCTGTTGCCAGTGAACGCTAATATGCCGGTTGATAAGGAACAGTTTGCATTGCCCATGAATGGTAAAAAGATGAACATTCATAGGAGGGATTTCCTTAAATTTGCTGATACATGTGACATATCTCAGGCTGTGGCAGAAAAACTTATTGAAAGTGTGATTAAATATACTCCACAGTGGATAAAGATGTGTGATGATTCCTTATTGCCATCTGAATTAAAGGAACGTTTGAAAAATATTATTTATGAACGCACTGCAGTTCTGAAATGAACAGAAGAGGTGGGATATTAAAGAAAATATAAGCCTATAAGACGTGCGAGATATGACATTATCCGCATATCTGAAACGACGAATGTCAACCTAATATTCAATACATAGGTTGACATTCGCTTTTTATGCACATATAATACATAACATATTATGTGTGCTGCCTGTGGATTTTCCATTAGCATTTATAATGGGCAGCGGAATGGAGAGAGTTATGAATAAAACCTTTAAAACATCTGAGCTGGTCATGATGGCATTATTTACAGCCATATTGTGTGTATCTGCATACATAAGCATACCTATAGGCATAGCAAGTATTACGCTGCTTAACTTTATAATTCTGCTTATTGCGTTTGTTTTTCCGCTTAGAGACTCACTGATCATAGTTATATTGTGGATGATCATGGGAGCCTGTGGTATCCCTGTATTTATTATGGGACATAGTGGATTGGGATACCTTTTTGGAGTGACAGGTGGATATACATGGGCGTTCCTTGTTGTGACAATATATCTTGGAATCGCCAAGGGAAAGAAATACAGCAGACTCAAGTATACGATCCATGCTATAATAGCATCGATACTTGTTGATCTTGTAGGAATGGTCTGGTGGATGGTTCTTGGAAAGCTTACATTAAAGAGTGCATTTCTGATGGGCTTTGTACCATTTATACCACTAGATATGGTTAAGTCTGTTGTGGCAGCCCAGATCTGTCCGGTATTTACAAGACTATTGCCACAGGACTAAGAAAAAAACTGCCTTATCAATACTTCCGGCTCAGGTTGTGGTAAAATGAGTCTATGAAAAAGTTGCCTGATGTAAGAACTGGCGACACTTAAATGAAAGATTAAAAATGACTGATATTTTATTGTGGGAGGAACCGGGTATGCTCAAGGTGGGTGTTACACAACTGGATATTGCATGGACAGACAAGGAAGAGAACAAGAAGAGATGTGCGGAGCTAATAAAAGAGGCTCACGACCATGGAGTTAAGCTTCTGATATTTCCTGAGATGACTCTTACAGGATTTACCATGGAGCCCGAGAAATGGGCAGAGAGCTATGCAGGCGGCAAGATCCCTGACACGATCTCGTTCTTCATGAAGGAAAGCACCAAGTATGACACGCAGATCGCCTTCGGGTTTATTGAGGAAGCTGGGACCAATAAGCGGATCTATGAGAATAAGCTTGTTCTTGTGGATGGGGGAAATCTTGTTATGGAGTATTCCAAGATACATCCGTTTTCCTACAGTGGTGAGGATGGGCATTATACAGCCGGAGACAGACTGTGCCACACAGAGATAGACGGCGTAGGCATAGGTGGATACATATGCTATGACCTGAGATTTCCTGAGATATTCTCAGCGGCCAGGGATGAGAATGAAGCTGTCATGGTGATCGCCAACTGGCCTGAGGAGCGTGTGAGCCAGTGGGAGACATTGCTTAGAGCCAGGGCGGTGGAGAACCAGTGCTACGTCATGGGTGTCAACAGGACAGGCTATGGCGACGGTAAGAATTACGTCCCAAGCTCATATGTATTTGACTGTTATGGAAATGACGTGTCAAAGCAGGTGAGTCCGGGATTGAAGATCGCGGATATTGATGTTTTGCAGGTGAGAAGCTACAGAAAAAGCTTTCCACAGTCATTGGACAGAAAAAACAATCTGTATGTTAAAATGTATAAATAACAGGGTTAGCAAAACTGACGAATATTTTAAACATAGTATTGAAAAAAGTGACCAAAATACAGAAAAATCCCCACTTTACAGGTAAAAACAGTGAAAATAGGTGGCTTTTGCCCTAAAAACTTGTAAAATTTGGTTAATTAGGGTAAAATGTAGAAATAGATTAAGGAGGACGCTTTTATGAGTAAGGAAGATTGTATTTTCTGCAAAATTGCAAATGGTGTTATACCTTCAGCTACTGTTTACGAGGATAGCATTTGCAGAGTAATTCTCGATATTAATCCGGCAAGTAAGGGTCATGCTTTAATAATACCGAAAGAACATTTTGATAATGTATATAGCATGGATGCGGACACTGCTTCAAAGATTTTTACTATTGCAACAGAGGTTGCAAAGGCACAGAAGGCAGAGCTTAATCCTGATGGTCTGAACATAATCCAGAACAATGGTGAAGCTGCCGGACAGACTGTATTTCACTTCCACATGCATCTTGTTCCAAGATATATAAATGATACAGTTAATGTTACATGGGAGCCGGGCGAGTCTGACAAGACTGAGCTTGAGGCATTATCTAAGGCATTAAGAAAGAGAATATAATTTATCGTAAGCGGCATGAGACATATGAAGACCGCAGACGATGAAAGAAAAGAGAGATCGATCTTGGTACATAGCCGAGATCGGTCTTTTCTCTTGTTATGGCAATGGAAAAAATAAATTTCGCTTTTGCTATTGTAATGAAAAAGTGCAACATGCTTGAATAAATTGCAGGAAAAATTCTCATTATGAAAATAAATGCTTGACTTATGTAGATAAGTAGTATAGAGTATGCATGTAAAATAAATAGACGCTCTTATTCAGAATGGTGGAGTCATAAGGGACTGTGAAGCCATGGCAACCCCGTAGTTTTTTGTACGGAAGGTGCCTTCCTGAGCGATCTGCACAGCGAGTGCATGTCGAACAATGAGAGGCTTGAATGATATTTCAATCCGCTCAGAGCGGATTTTTTTTATGGTCGGATACAATACAGTAGTTACCGGTGTGTATTTGCTGTGGATGTATCGGATGCATTTTTATTGTTGTTATATATGTTATTATAGTTTTTCAAGGAGGAAGAAATGGAGAAGAAATTATTTACTTCAGAGTCAGTTACAGAAGGACATCCAGATAAGATCTGCGATCAGATTTCAGACGCAGTGCTTGACGCACTTTTAGAGAAGGATCCAATGAGCCGTGTTGCCTGTGAGACATCTATCACAACAGGTCTGGTTCTTGTTATGGGCGAGATCACTACAAAGGCTTATGTTGATATTCAGAAGATCGTTCGTGAGACCATCAGAGAGATTGGTTATGACAGAGCTAAGTACGGCTTTGGCTGCGATACATGCGGTGTTATCACAGCTATAGATGAGCAGTCATCAGATATTGCCATGGGTGTAAATAAGGCTTTAGAGGCTAAGGAGCACACCATGAGCGAGGAGGATATCGAGGCTATCGGTGCAGGCGATCAGGGTATGATGTTCGGATTTGCCACAAATGAAACACCGGAGTACATGCCTTATCCTATAGCTCTTGCCCACAAGCTTGCAAGAAAGCTTACAGAGGTAAGAAAGAACGGAACACTTCCATACTTAAGACCGGATGGAAAGACACAGGTTACAGTAGAATATGATGAGAACGACAAGCCGAAGAGACTTGACGCAGTTGTTCTTTCAACCCAGCATGGTGAGGATGTAACTCAGGAGCAGATCCATGAGGATATCAAGAAGTATGTATTTGATACTGTACTTCCTGCAGAGCTTGTGGATGATGAGACTAAGTTTTTCGTAAATCCAACAGGAAGATTTGTTATCGGCGGACCAAACGGAGACAGTGGTCTTACAGGCAGAAAGATAATCGTTGATACCTACGGTGGATATGCAAGACACGGCGGCGGAGCTTTCTCAGGAAAGGATTGCACCAAGGTTGACCGTTCAGCGGCTTATGCAGCACGTTACGTTGCCAAGAACCTTGTGGCAGCAGGACTGGCAGACAAGTGTGAGATTCAGCTTTCATATGCCATAGGTGTAGCAAGACCTACATCAGTAAGAGTTGATACATTTGGCACAGGTAAGGTTTCTGATGATCAGCTTATAGAGATAATCAGAGAAAACTTTGATCTTCGTCCTGCAGGAATAATCAGAATGTTAGATCTCCGCAGACCTATCTACAAGCAGACTGCCGCATATGGTCACTTCGGAAGAACAGACATCGATCTTCCATGGGAGAAGTTAGATAAGGTTGATGTGCTTAAGGCATATCTTGCCTAAGGAAAATAAGGAAAAAGACAAATATAAAGCCGGTCATAAAAGACTGGCTTTATGGAATGATCATTATAATGGATTAATTAAATAAAAAAGTTGTGATCAAAAAAGGAGCGGATGGTGATGTGCCATCTGCTCCTTTTTGATTACTGTACTTTTCCGTTTACTACCTTGTAGGTTTTGCCGCTTACGGTTACATTTCCTGAGTATGTATTCTGCATTTTTCCTGCCTTGACATACCATTCGGAACCACTATATGTAACAAGTCCGGTATAGTTACTCATCATACGGCCATTCACGAAGTAGTACCATCCGTTGCTGCATTTTGTCAGTCCGTTGATGCTGGTATTCATACGTCCGTTTGTAACGTAGTAGTAGACACCGGTATTGTGCTTTATCATACCGGTAGTGGTGTTCATGAGCTTGCCATTTGCCACATAATACCAGGAACCTGTAGTGTGCTTTACAAGGCCTGTAAATGTTGACTGGAGTCTTCCGTCCTTGAGATAGAACCAGGAGCCTGTATAATGCTTGTACAATCCGGTGAAATCGGTGTTCTGCTTTCCGTTCTTAAGCAATACCCATGCACCTGTATATGTTCTGTAGAAGCCGGTCACGCTGGTGTCTATCTTACCATTCTTATAATAGTACCACAGCTCATTGTCCAGGAAGAAGCCTGTTTCCGTTCCCTTGCCTCTGGTTACGGTTATGGTGTATATTCGTTTGGCTCCGGTCTGGGCATATACTGTTATTGGAACCTTATTCACACCCATCTTCAGATTGACAATTCCACTTCCTGCAATTCGTGCATATTTGTTCACCGGTGTACCAATGACTGATATGCAGTCCTTTGATGCACCGACGGTGAGAGAGTAATCTGTGGTGTCGCTGCATGTGAATGCAGGTGAGAGAGTAAATCCTGTAATAGTAAGATTTTTCAGGTAGTTGTTAGGATTTCCGTTGGCAGGTGGAAGTATCGCATCATCTATAGGAAGATTTTTATAAATAGGTATTTTGAATACATGCTGGCTGTCAAGCAACCCACATTCCTTGTATGCCTGGTACATTCTGTATGACTCGGATGGGCATACCTGCACATTGGACATGTACTGATGCCAGTATCTGTTTGAAGCATTGCATACGTTAAACTTCTGTGTGTATATGGTATCCTGATTCTGAAGAATATAGTCATTTCCCAGGAACAGGGCACCACCAAGAATTGCCTTATAAGGACTGTTCCACGGTCTGCCGTAGCTTCCTGATGAAGCGGCGTACTTTAATGCACCAAGTATAATGTCTGAATCAGAGCTTCCATAGGCACCTATGTTATAGAAGTTGTATATACCTGGATAGGATGAATTTGTACCGTTTACCAGCTGGCTGTTAGGTGTTCCACCGACCTCAAGCTTTATTCTTGAAGCTATGTGATATGCACTTACGCCGGAATTCTGTGCTGCAAGATATATAGCATGGGCGTAGGTGTAGCTGGCGTTTGCCGGCTTGCCGTTTGCCAGAAATGAACCGTTTAATACGGCTCTTACACCGGCTTCTGTCTGGGTTGATGAATATGTAAGTGACTCAAATGAGAAGATATTTTCTTCGTCGAAATATGTTCTTGGATCCATGTAGTACATTACCAGCTCGTCTGATGCGGCATAGAAGGTTGAACCATGGAAATGCTGCCATGTGTCTGTGAGATAGTCATATCCTACAGTGGTTGAACGCCAGTTGTAATGTGGGTTGGATGATGTGTCGTAGAATACGCTTACGACATTGGATGGTGTGTTGATCTCATGGGCTACTGCATCGTCCCAGTCAACACCGGTCTGCACCGCCTGGAATACCCAGTTCGGGTGCTTTGCGTGGAGAGTACGAAGCTTCGGCTTGTAAGTGTCAGGGAAGCCCTGCTCGTCCATGTATACTTCAAATTCTGCTGCTGAAAGACCTGTGGCTGCGGCAACCTCTGCGGAATCGTCCTTGTATGTGGCAATGCCCTCATCAATGGTATCAATAGGTTTAGCTTCCTCGGTGCTTTCTTCGGTTGCAGCTTCAGATGTTTCCTCTGATGTATCCTCGGATGAATCGTACTGTGTATCTTCGGTGGTTATCTCAGTGGTTTCCTCCGTGGTCACATCCTCAGAAGCTGCTTCTGTGGACGCTTCGGAGACATCCTCACTGATCTCTTCGGTGGTATCTGCGTAATTTTCCTCGGCGGAGGCAGTGGTGGTGTTAAGAGTAACACCTGCAAATAAAGATGCAATCAAACTTCCGGCAACTAACATTCCGGTTATTCTCCTGCCAGCTTTATTGTAAAGCCTTCTCATAATAAACATCCTTTCTTATTAATCTTTTTTATCACGAGTATTTTAACATAATCGTAATACATTTGACAAATATTTTTTCTGAATTGTCTAAATATTTCTGAAATGTACAAAAAATTATGTGAATTGTGTCGATTTAAACAATTTATAGTGACATTTTGTGGGATAAATGATGTGATATGGAATGAATAAATGCACCAGTGGGAAAATATAGAATGGAGATAATAAGAAAAATAAGAAAAGACCGGCTTCTCTAGCCGATCTTTAACTTGAACTTCTGTATGTCTTTTTCTGTTTCTACTTTTTCAATGTGGGCTCCAAGTGCCTGGAGCTTCTCTTCGAATTTCTCGTAGCCTCTCTGGATATACTTGATATCAGATATAGTTGAGTAATCGTTTGCAACAAGTGCTGCAATAACAAGTGCTGCACCGGCTCTCAGATCGGGAGCGGCAATAGCTGCACCTGCAAATGTTTCAACGCCATCTATTATTGCTGTATTACCCTCAACACGTATCTTGGCTCCCATACGGGAAAGCTCTGCAACGTATTTGAATCTGTTTTCGAAAATACTTTCTGTAACAATACTTGTTCCCTTTGAAAGAGCAAGTGTAACAGAGATCTGTGGCTGCATATCCGTTGGAAATCCAGGATATGGAAGAGTCTTAACATTTGTTGACTTAAGACGCTTGTCACACATGACTCTTACTGAATCATCATATTCGATAACCCTTGCACCGATCTCGAGAAGCTTTGATGTGATAGCCTCAAGATGTTTAGGGATTACATTCTTAATAAGGATATTACCCTTTGTGGCTGCGGCAGCCATCATAAATGTTCCTGCCTCGATCTGGTCAGGAATAATTGAATAAGTTGTTCCGTGAAGCTCTCTTACACCACGGATCCTTATTACGTCTGTACCTGCACCTTTTATATTCGCACCCATGGAATTTAAGAAGTTGGCAACATCAACGATGTGTGGCTCCTTAGCTGCATTCTCAATAGTAGTCTTGCCCTCTGCCAGGACAGCAGCCATCATAACATTAATGGTGGCACCTACTGAGGTTACATCCATGTATATGTGATTTCCAATAAGTTCATCCGCGTGGGTGGATATCATTCCGTTTAAGATATCTACCTTTGCTCCAAGTGCCTCAAATCCCTTTATATGTAGGTCAATGGGTCTTGCACCTATATCACAGCCGCCTGGTAAGGCTACCTGTGAATGTTTGTATTTGCCTAATAATGCACCAAGCAGATAATATGACGCACGGATCTTACGGATAAATTCGTCGTCCACACATAAATCTGAGTTTGGCTTTATCGTGCCGCCGCAGATTATTACCGTGTGCTCATCCTCATATCTGACTCTGGCTCCGATACCCTCTATAGCCTGAAGAAGAACTCTGGTGTCTCTGACATTTGGCACATTTTCTATTTTTACTTCCTGGTCGGTCATTACAGCGGCAGCAAGGATACCCAATGCGGCATTCTTGGCACCGGCAATAACTACCTCTCCCTCAAGAGGTATACCGCCCTTGATTACATACTGCTCCATATCGCACCTCAAATATATTTGTTGTCTATAACAAGACCGCAACTTAATAGATTATAGCATAAATACCATAAAAGTAAATATTTTTTTAACAGGCTTGTAATAATCTCGGTAGTTTCTTAAATATTCCACAAATGTTTTTTGCTATTTTTTATAATATTTTGGGTTGCATTTTACTTGGAAGCATCACAGTAGATACATCTGTAAATTCTCTTCTCACGGTCTGTGAGTTTGAAAATGTGTGTGATACCCTGTTCGGTTGATGTAATACATCTTGGATTGGTACATTTCTTGATTCCTACAAGCTTCTCAGGAAGCTCGATCTTCTTTTTCTCAACAAGCTTTCCGTCCTTGATGATATTTACAGAGACATCAGGGTCGATGTAGCCCAGAACATCCAGGTTGATGTTGATATCCTGATCGATCTTTACGATGTCCTTTCTGCCCATCTTCTGACTCTTTACGTTCTTTATGATGGCCACTGAGCAGTTCAGCTTATCAAGATGAAGATCCTGATATATCTGGAGTGACTTGCCTGCCTTGATGTGGTCCAATACAATGCCGTTCTGTATGCTGTCTATATTCATAATGTTTCCTCCTAAATTCTAAAAAGAATGCCTGACAGGTAAAACAGTAGCTCTACCGGTCTTCCTCTGGTACAAGTCCAAGCAGAGTCATGATCAGTGCCATTCTCACGTATTTGCCATTTAATGCCTGGCGGAAATAACATGCTCTTGGATCGTCATCTACTTCTACAGCGATCTCGTTTACTCGTGGAAGCGGATGGAGTATGGACATGTCCGGACGGGCAAGGGCAAGCTTGGAGTTGTCAAGGATGTAGGTATCCTTCAGACGTATATAGTCGGCTTCGTTGAAAAATCTTTCCTTCTGGACTCTTGTCATGTAGAGTACGTCAAGTTCGCCCATGACTTCGTCCATAGTATAAACTTCCTTATATGGTATATTATTCCTGTCGAGGACTTCTGTTCGTATATAGTCAGGAATTTTTAACTCATCCGGGGATATAAGTATGAATTTTATGCCCTCGTATCTTGACATTGCCTTTATGAGGGAATGTACGGTACGTCCAAACATAAGGTCACCACATAAACCTATGGTGAGATTATCAAGACGTCCCTTTTCTCTCTTGATCGTAAGAAGGTCTGTGAGAGTCTGGGTAGGGTGGCTGTGGCCGCCGTCTCCTGCATTGATGATCGGAACATCAGACTTCATGGAGGCAAGCATTGGGGCACCTTCCTTTGGATGTCTCATGGCGATGATATCTGCATAGCAGCTTACGATCTTTACTGTATCGCCAACGCTCTCGCCCTTGGTGGCTGATGATGAAGCGGCAGAAGAAAAACCAAGTATACTGCCACCCAGCTCTAACATTGCTGCTTCAAAGCTGAGTCTTGTTCGGGTACTTGGTTCAAAGAATAATGTGGCAAGCTTCTTTCTCTTGCACACCTCGCTATATTTGTCAGGATCATCGATTATCTTCTGAGCAAGAGTAAGAATACCATCGATTTCATCTACACTCAGGTCCTGTGGATCGATCAAATTTTTTGTCATAATTTCCTCACCTTCCGGTATGGTTTTATCACACCTGTTTAATGCAATTTTGCTTCTGTAATTATATTATTTTCATATGGTAAATTCAATAGGAAATATCCCTATAATTGTAATAAAAAGGCGTTTACAATAGGAGGTTATAGAGTTATAATTATCCTTTAATTGTTTGTTTAGAAAAGACAAAAATATAGAAAAATATAAGAATGAGAAAAGAGGAATACGATTATGAAAAACATGCTTAATTTCAAGAATTTTACAGCAGAAGAGCTTATGGACATTCTCAATCTTGCCCTTGACATGAAGAAGAATCCTGAGAAGTACAGTGAATCCTTAAAGGGAAAGAAGCTGTATACACTTTTTGAGAAGACCTCCACCAGAACATTCCTTTCATTTACAACAGGTATCACAGAGCTTGGTGGTACATATTACAATCAGCTCTGGAAGGATTCAAATTTTGTTTTAGGCGAGCCTGTATCAGAGATTAAGTATGTATGCAGAAATGTAGATATAATCATGGCACGTCTTGTGAAGAATGAGACAGTTGAGTTATTTGGAGATAATGTTACAGTTCCATTTATCAATGGTTGTGATAATTCATATCATCCATGCCAGATCCTTGCAGACGCCCTTACTATCCTTGAGAAGTTCGGCACCCTTGACGTGAATCTCATGTATATCGGTGCAAAGAACAACGTATTCAATTCGCATGTTGAGTTCTTCTCAAAGATGAAGCAGGGTAAGTTATATGGTCTTACACCACTTGTAAATGACACTGCCTGCGACGAGAAATTCTACGAGGACGCCAAGGCTACCGGATACTATGTGGAGCTTGATCCTGCCATGACTATGGAAGCTGCCAAGGAATATGCAGATAAGATGGATATCCTCTATACAGACACATGGGTTGACATGGAGTTCTTCAACAATCCTGCTTACAAGGAGAAGAAGGAAGCAACTATGGCGAAGATGATGCCATACCAGATCAACAGTGATTTCACAAAGGATTCAAAGGCTATTGTATTCCATGACATGCCAATGCATGTTGGTTTCGAGATCTCTCAGGAGGTTATCGACAAGAACCTTGAGCACATCCTTGATCAGGCCGAGAACAGAAGACATGTTGAGAAGGCTGTAATGTACACACTTCTTATGAAGTAAGATATATATTAATAGGATATATATAATATGAAGTGAATGATATATTAGGACAATGATATATTTGGATCATAAGCAATTAAATTAGGTAATTAAATTCTGGAGCACTTTAAATTCTGGAGCACTTGACAAAAGGGGGCTGCCTTTCGGGCAGCCCCCTTTTGTCGTTTATGTAATATGTCTATGACAACATTTCATTGACGTCTATTAAAAGGAAAGAACTGTCAAAAGGTATACCTTTTGACAGTTCCCTACGTACATTGAAATCATACACTAATCATTATGATAATTCAAGAACACATGTAAAAATTTGCGGAAAAAGTTGTGCAAAATCTATAAAAATTTTTCCTGTCGGGGCTGGTGTCAAAAGGTATACCTTTTGACAGTAAATGTACATGAAATACATCAGTACAATACGATTTTCAATGAGAGGAGAGACGTTATGGAAAAGGTAGTATGTGAATCATGTGGAAGGGAGATCCCCGAAAAGGCTAAGAGATGCACATACTGCAATACTAAACCACATTCTAAGGTGGCTATTATCATTTTGATAATACTTATATTTTTCACAGTGATATATCCGATTTATGAATGGTGGTATTACAAGTACTATGTTACAGAGAAAGTTAGAAGAGATTATTCTATGAATACTCCAAGCATAGTCTACCAGATTGATGAAGAAGTGTAGATGGACTGATGTTCAATAAAGGGGAGGATAAATAAATGACAAAAAGAAGTATTGCTGTAACACTGGCACTGTCTCTTGGAATGAGTCTTTTGACACCGGCTGTTCCGGCAAGTGCCCAGACAGACCATAGGACAGGTGTTACAGAGACCACAACAGAGCTTAACACACCTGATAATGAAGAAAATGTGGACACTGAGGAAAACGTCGGCAACGGAGAAGCTGTAGACACCGAGGAAACCGGCAGCACCGAAGAAACTGTCGATACCGAAGAAGCCACAGAGGCTAAACAGGAAATCGGCACTGAGGAAAGTGGAGACACAACTCAGCCGGAGGAAGAAGCAGGTACAGAAGAAAGAACAGATACTGCAGATAACGATACTGACATTCAGGCAGTAAAAAAGGTGGCATTAAATTCTACCAATTTCCCTGACGACAATTTCAGATCATATCTTTACTATAATTTTGATTCAGACCGTGACAACTATATTGATGCCAATGAAGTTGAGGAGCTTAGGATATACGACCAGGAAATCTCAACCCTTAAGGGAATTGAATTTTTTTCAAATCTGGAGATGTTGGCCTGCGGAAGAAATAACATCAAGAGTGTGGATCTAAGTAGAAACACCAATTTAAAACAGCTTTACATATTCGATAATCAGTTGACCTCACTGGATGTGAGTAAAAACACTAAGCTGTGGCTCATTGATTGCAAAAACAATCAGCTCACAAAGCTTGATGTAAGCAGGAACACCCAGCTTATGACATTGTATTGTGATGGAAATAAACTGACAAGTCTTAATGTCAGCAAGAATTCAAAGCTGGAGCATTTGTACTGCAGCTACAATTATCTTACATCTTTAGATGTCAGCAACAACAAACTTGTGAGTTTTAATTGCTCCTACAATTATCTGCAGAATGAGGATTTCTCATATGTTGACACAACAGGTATGAGTGAGTTCACTATATCTCCTCAGCGGGAAGCTGTGGAGTTAAATGAAGAGAACTTCCCTGATGAGATATTCAGAGAATATCTTTCAGATACATTTGACAAGGACAAGGACGGAAAGATAAGCAGCGTGGATGTAACAACTATAGATGTACATTTAAAGAACATCACATCCCTTAAGGGAATTGAATTGCTCCCTGATCTGAAAGAGCTTCGCTGTGGCAGCAATGAGATCGAAGAGCTGGATGTAAGTAAAAACCTTAAGTTAGAGGTGCTTATGTGTGGTGCCAATTATCTGGAGTCGCTTAACCTCAGAAACAATAAAAAATTGTGGTGTGTTGACTGCAGTTATAACTATCTGGGAAAGGAAAACTTCTCATATCTTGATATAGCAAGCTTCACCAATGATCATCAGAAGATGCCTCGTGGAAAGGTTCAGTTCACAGAGAAGAATTTCCCTGATGAAACCTTCAGGAATTATCTTACAGATACATTTGACAAGGATAAGGACGGACAGGCAGCCATAGCAAAGATTGAATATGTATATGTGAACGACATGGGAATAACTTCCCTCAAGGGCGTTGAACTTTTATGGGACCTGCATGGACTTTATTGTGACGGAAATGATCTCCAGGATCTGAATATAAGTAAGAATACCAATCTGGAGTACCTTGAGTGCAACAATAACAAGCTTACAAGTCTTAACCTGGCAAATAACAAGAAGCTTATCATCTTAAGATGCAGCGACAATGAGCTCGCCGGTCTTGACCTGAGTAACAATACGTTACTGCAGACCCTGTATTGTATGCATAATGATCTGACAAGCCTTAGCCTGGCAAATAACAAAGACCTTACAGATCTTAGCTGTAACGATTGCGGACTTACAAGCCTTGACGTAAGGGCAAATACAAAATTAAAGAGTCTCTATTGCGGTGAGAATGAATTCACAAAGATCGATATAAGCAAGAACACTTTGCTTGAGGAACTGGATGTAAATAACAACAGCCTGACAAGCCTCGATCTAAGTAAGAATGTGAAACTGAAGACAGTCCACTGTTATGGAAATCAGCTCCAGACTCTTGATGTAACAAAGGCGGTTAAGCTACAGAACCTTTTCTGTGGATACAACAAGATAACAAGTCTTGATCTGCGAAAGAATACGGAGCTTGTGGAGCTTGGCTGTTCTATCAACAGGCTTGAGAGCCTTAACCTTAGATACAACAAGAAGCTTAAGAAGCTTGATTGTAGCTATAACTACTTGATACATGAGGACTTGTCATATCTTGATCCTGACAGCATGACCGAGTACAACACGGAGGGACAGCAGGAGGCAGGAGAATTTGTCATAGGTGATGACGGTACCTGGTATTTCTACAGATATCACGAGCCGGCTTCAACTGCCAACACATTGTATAAGTATGAAGGAGAATGGTATTACATCAAGGATGGCAAGGTTGATTTCTCCGCTACAACATTATTTAAGTACAGCAATTCCTGGTACTACATACATAACGGCAAGGTTGACTTTAAGGCGAGAACCCTGTGCAAATATAACGGCATATATTACTTCGTGCAAAACGGAAAAATGGATAAATCAGAGACCTTATGTAAGTATGGCAACAGCTGGTACTACGTGAAGGATGGCAAGATAAACAAATCCAGAACCCTGTGCAAATACAACAACACATATTATTTTGTACAGAATGGCAAGATGGATACAACATCCATAACTCTCTGTAAGTACGGCAGCAGTTGGTACTACATAAAGAATGGAAGAATAGATAAGTCAAGAACCCTCTGCAAATATAACGGAAAATGGTATTACGTGAATAACGGCAGAGCAGATTTTAAATACACAGGAAATGTAACCTACAATGGTTCTGTATATTACGTGAAAAATGGAGTTATGCAGAAGAAGGTTAGATAAATATTTTTTATGGGTAGAAGGAGGAGACACAAATGAGAAAGAGAAATGTTGCAGTTGCTTTATCAGTAGCATTGGCACTTACAGGTGCTGCACCTGCTGTATCGGTAAATGCTGAAGAGCAGCAGGAAGGTATAGTTGTTGTGGCTGAGGATACCACAGAAGCAGCTAACGAAGCGGAAGTGACTACTGAGGAAGAGGCTGCCGAGACAGAAGTGACTACGGAGACTACAGAGGATGATACATCTACAGAGGCAATTCCGGGGGCTACAGCGGTTGCTGAATATGCTGCTGATGGCGATGAAACTGTTGTACAGGAAGAGAACATGGTGGAGATAAATGAAACAAATTTCCCTGATGAAGTGTTCAGAAATTATCTGACCACCACATTTGATACAGACGGAGACGGCATGATCGATGTTACCCAGGTAAAAAGGATCGATACATCCGTGTATTATCCATACACAGATCCAAAGGTTGCTTCATTTAAGGGAATAGAGTTGTTCACTGAACTGACAGCACTTATGTGTTCCAACAATGACGTTACAAGTATAGATTTAAGCAAGAATACAAAATTAATGAATTTAATGGTCATCGGAAATAAACTTACAGAACTTGATGTCAGTGCGAATACCGGTCTGTTCTCGTTATATTGTGGAGATAACGAGATCTCAAGTCTTGACGTCAGTGGCTTAACCAGGCTGATAAATCTTGAGTGCCAGGGAAATGATTTAAAGTCGCTGAACCTTAAGAACAATACAGCCCTTAAGGCCTTGGACTGTTCATACAACTTCCTTGCAGACGAGGATTTCTCATATCTTGACGCTTCTGCCATGCGTAAGTTCGTTACTTCACCACAGAAGATACAGGTGGCATTAGATGAAACAA
The DNA here is from genome assembly GCA_050872265.1 of Coprococcus sp. Taxonomy (GTDB): domain Bacteria; phylum Bacillota; class Clostridia; order Lachnospirales; family Lachnospiraceae; genus Coprococcus. The sequence continues at coordinate 242,574 of JBNMGN010000001.1, read as the reverse complement.
ACATTCCTGACGCTAATTTTAGAAAATATCTTTCAAATAAGTTCGATAATGATAAGGATGGTTTCATATTAAATAACGACGTGGAAGAGCTTTATGTTGAGGGTTATGATATCAGATCCTTAAAGGGTATTGAATTCTTCACGGAACTCACAACTCTTTCATGTGCCAATAATCTCCTTACAGAATTGGATGTGAGCAAAAATACAAAGCTGATGAATCTTTATTGCAACAATAACATGCTCACAGAGCTGGATCTCAAAAATAATAAAGAGCTGTCAATACTTAGCTGCTACAATAACTATCTGAAGGATGTGGATTTCTCATATCTCAATCTTGACTTGGAGTACTGTACACTGACACCACAGTATAGTGCCGAGGCCCTGATCACATTAAACCAGGAGAACTTCCCGGATGAGACATTCAGAAAGTATCTGGCAAATAGCTTCGACACCAATAATACAGGAAAGATCATGGTAGATGATGTTACGAGATTAAGTGTGGATAACCTTGGCATAAAGTCACTTAAGGGTATTGAACTGCTAACAAATGTAACATATCTCTCATGTGATGGAAATGGACTTACAGATCTTGATGTGAGCAAGAACACAGCACTTACGATTTTAAGCTGTGCCGACAATAAGTTAGAGAAGCTTGACCTGATAAATAACACAAAGCTCCAGCGTCTGTATTGCTACAGCAATTCCTTAAGCCAGCTTGATGTCACAGATCTTACTGATCTTACAGCCTTAAGCTGTGCATTTAACAAGCTTACAGCTCTCGATGTCAGCAAGAATGTCAAGCTTACAGAGCTTATATGTTTTAACAATAAGATAGCAACTCTTGATGTGGGCAGTAATACTGAGCTTTCACACCTTAACTGCAGCAGCAACAGACTCGAGAAGCTTGATCTCAGTGCAAATAAAAAGCTTAATAACCTTGACTGCTCTGATAATTACATGGAGGATGAAGATTTCTCTTACCTTGATAAGGATAACATGGAGGAATGTGATACAGAGAACCAGCACAATGTGGAAGATATCCTTATAGATGATGATGGCACCTGGTATTACACAAAGTATAGGGAAGTAGACGAGACAGCTAACAAGCTTTTTAAATATGAGAATAACTGGTATCTGATAAAGGATGGCAAGGTGGACTTCACAGCCAACACATTGTATAAGTACGGCAACACCTGGTACTACATCAAAGACGGTAAGATAGATTTCTCAGCAACCACCCTCGTGAAGTATAACGGCGGCTGGTATTACATCAAGAACGGAAGATTTTATTCTACAGCAACTACTCTTGTGAAGTATAACGGCACCTGGTACTACGTGAACAACGGCAGACTTGATAAGAAGTCAGTAACCCTCTGCAAATACGGCAGCAGCTGGTACTACATCAAAGACGGCAAGATCAACAAGAGCACAACCCTCTGCAAGTATGGTACAAAGTGGTATTTCGTAAGAAACGGAAAGAAGGACTCTTCATATACAGGAAATGTAACATACAATGGTGCGGTCTACTTTGTAAAGAATGGTATTAAGCAGTACAGAGTTAAGTAAGAAGCGGAAGCTGTACAGGCTTTCCGCAAGCTTTAACTTGGTCTTCTCTGTATAGTGTCTGGCTCTTAACATCCGGCTGTATAATTGCACTTGTTGGAAAGGTATCAGCAAATACATTTTCTTTCTTGAAAGCTCAGATACAGTTTCGCTGGCGGATATACATGGGAGTTCATAGGTGACAATTTTACCATTTGGAAGGTGAAGCTTGACAGTTATCTTATCGTATTTCCACCTTATATTATCTTTTATAAAATGTCGAAGATTTAGATGACTTAATTATAAAAGTCATGACTATCTTTTTTATTCATCTATGGTATACTATCCTTGGTTAGGAAAAACTAACCTTATGGGTACATACAAGGAGGAAATTCAATGCAAAAGGTCGAGCATATGACAAAAGAGGAGTTAGTGAAATACGGTACTCTTATAGGGGAAGCATTTGTACTTGAAGGGGATGGAATAGCCACCACGGCACCTAAGGAGGATATCGTAAAGGCGTTTGAGATAATGACTGAGTATTTTTACAAGTCCGGTGTGCTGTATACCACCTCTGATGATCATGAGGGATTTCTTGCCTATTGGAGAAAAAATACAAAGTTAAAAATAAAGCCTATGTTACATATGATCTTCAGGATGTTGCGGGAAATGTCCTTTAAGGGTGTGATGGCGGTAGCCGGTTCCAGCGGCGAGTTATATGCGAAGCTTTATAAAAAAGAGAAGGATTATGTTGCAGTATCAATGGTGGTGGTGCTCAGAGAGTTTCAGGGAAAAGGATACATGAAGAAGGTTCTGGAACATCCATTTGCAGAGGCTGATCAGGTGGGGATACCATGTGTATTGGATACGGATACGAAGCTCAAGAGAGAAAAATACATTAAATGCGGCATGAGAAATACCGGCGAGAAGAAATTAAAATCAGGACAATATCTGTACACCATGGAATACCGTGGCAAATAATCAAATAGGGCATATATGATCTTAATGACATTCCATGAGTTGGAGTCGTGTTGATCATATATGCCCTTTTTCTGGCTATGGTTAAGCTGGCATTATTCTATCTATCAAAATTATTAAATTACTAAATATACCTAATTACCAAATAGCCCTGATTGCTAAATGACTAAATGTGATTAATGTCTTTGTCCCTTTCTTCTCCTGAATACAAATGCAAATATCAGACCGGCTATCAATACTGCAACGCAGATTGAAAGGGTGATATATCATCTTTATCTGACGTTTGGAAATTCCCATCCTGCATATCTCCCATGTTTGGCGGCTGCATATTGCCTCCGGGGCTGCCATCAGTCTGCCCATTATTCTGTTCTCCAGGTCTGCCCCCTTGCTCACCACCGTTTTGTCCTCCGGGACCGCCCTGGCCGCCTCCGTTCATACTTCCCATATCATTTATCTGGATGTTGTCAGCATTTACAAATGTGCTGGTGTCCTGGGTGTCAGAGGTGGAGCCGATAGTGCCCTCAAGCTGCTTTGTTATGCTTTCCGCTCTTAAGAGGCAGAACTCCTTCAGGGTTGATATACCAGTCTGAAATTCCTCATAAGTGCAGAAGCTGGTAGGGTCTTCCTCAACATATGGGGAGATCAGTTCTGTGACTGTATCGATCATTTCTTCAAAATATCCGCTGTCAAAGTACTCGGATATAAATTCTTCGAAGTACTGGTGGTATAGCTCTGTATATTCCTCATTTGCAAATATCCATGCAAGCATAGGTCTGTCTTCAATACTTCCTCCGGATACAGGTGTATCTATAGGATAGTTTACTAAAGTTGTGGCGTTGCCGGAATTTTGGAAGCCGCCGAAGGAAAGGTTGTAGTCCAAGGGGATCATTTGCAGTATTCCGTCATCTTCATAGAGGTAGTAATTGTGGATCATTGAACCGGTGTAGCTGTCGAAGTTCAACAGAAAATTATGAACTACGAAATATTTTATAACGGTATCCACATCTACAGTGTCTTCAATATCAGTGCCTTCATTTAAATTCTTTAGGGATGATATCAGACGTAATTTGTCTGTATCTGACACATCAGTTTTTGCATTATCAAATATATTCGGGTAACTGTCGGGATCATCATCTATGTATTTAAGAAGAACATCGTCACTTCCTATCGTACTATTATTTATAACATTGCCATCCTCATTCATATCTGGTAGATTATTATCATCTGGCTTGTCATTAGTTATATTTGGTAGATTGTTATCTTCTTTTTCATCGTTTTTTTCTTCATCAGTATTGGCATTATCAGTATCCTGATCTTGATGAAAGTTCTCGCCGTTTCCACGTCCGCCACCCATAGACTGGCTGTCTGGCTTATATAATTCGCCGGAGTCATTTCCGTAGTTTCTCGCCAGGAATGAGTCCTCCACGGCTTCAACAGCAAGGTACAATCCCCAGTCTTCGCCATTTACAGTAATATATACATAGCTGCACAGGGGAGAGGCAACTCCCATATCCGCCATCATCTGATATGCCAGATAGTCCTTCATGTAGGTGTTGTCCTGGATTATGTTGTTAAGGCACAATTTGTCCAGACCGTGATAGGTCTTGTTGCTGTCATAATGGTCAAATTCTATCTTGAAGCTGTACCGGTCATTTCCGTAAGAGGAAACCTGGGTCAGGGAGGTGTTGCCCTTTGCCCGGATGGCGACATTTTTGTAGGCCTCATTGTCTATGACCAGAGAGCAGCTTGAATATTCTTCATCCTCGCAATTTTCAATGAAATCATCCCAGTCATCCATAACAATATCAATGGTGTGGACCCTTGAAGTGTCAAATAACCGGCCTTCGTAGCCCATAGAGGTGGACGCCTGTTTGATCCCAAGCTTGTCTGCGTTCATGAACACCAGAGTGCAGATGAGAGTTATGATAAGACCAACACAGCAGATCTTATTGATGTATTTGTGTGTTGACATATAAACTTAATTCCTCCATTTAATAATAAACCAGTGGGAGTGGCAGATAACCTGCCGCCTAGCCCATGTATTCGCCGTTGTAGCTTACAAGTACTGCACTGTTTACTCCCGGTGTGTCTGCCAGAGTGTTGATAAAATCTGTGTTGTCATCCTTAAGGCGGATATCAAGATTTAACTCGATCATGCCCTTACTTGCGGTCTTGCTCTTTATCACCATGCGGTTTACCTGGCTTTCAAGGTATTCCTTCGCAGTTTTCTCTGCCTCTGAATTTTCGCAGGAAAGGACAACTATGTAAGGGTTAAGGTGGGATTTCTTATTTACAAATACAAGGAGTACCACACCGATTATCACACTTCCTATAACAGCCAATGGGATCATGCCTGCTGCCAGAACGATACCTACGGCAATGGACCAGAAGAGAAATGCAATGTCCAAAGGCTCCTTGATGGCAGTACGGAAACGTACAATGGAGAGAGCACCTACCATACCAAGGGACAGGACAACATTGGATGTTACTGCCAGGATAACAACGGTGGTGATCATGGTAAGGGCGATCAGTGTGGTGCCGAAGCTAGAGGAGTACATAACGCCCTGATAGGTTTTCTTGTATACCAGAAAAATAAATAACCCAAGGCCAAATGCCAGAACAAGGGCAACAGCCATGTCAAGAATACTTACGCTTGCTATATTTTCCAGAAAGCTGGATTTGAAAATATCGTCGAAACTCATAAAATTTTCCTTTCTTCCATAAAAATCAATTCATTTGAATATGTAGTGGTAATTGGTGGCAATATTATCCAAGGATCAGCCAAATGCCCTGCATGCGGCATATTTTGAATAGGAGCCTGTGAGACATCCCTTAAGCTGGACTATGTCCCTTATGACATCGGGAAGATATTCATCCCATTTGATCTCAAGGATGATGGGGTCTCCCTGTACCGGGATAGTTACGCAGTCACTGCTTAGAAAATCGGTGCTGTGAAGTCCGGTGCGGATGTTGTGATCCATGGTGATACGCACATTTCCGGGGGCATATATAAATGGCTCCCTGGTGTAATCCACAATGGTCCTGGGTCGAAGTCCCTGGGTGATCATCTTGCAGTACAGTTCTCTGACCAAAGGTTCATCAAGATCAGACATCCACGCCAGGTCGCCGTGAATGATACTTTCGACCTGCTCCGGTGTTAAGATGGCACTGGCCTTGGTTCCGAGACTTCCGTTTTTGCTTTTCTTCTCAAGCTGGATAAATGATGTGTCCATGTTGTAGAAACGGATCCTGAATTTCTCCCGGATATTTACACCGTTTAATTTCTCCATGAGAGCCTTGTCATCTATGTTGTCAAAGTAAAGGCTGCGGATGAAATACCTGCCATCATGGGCGTGGGGATCTTCCTTTGTGACTGCCCTGAGCCTGCTTCTTAAGATCAGTTGATCCTCATATGTAATATAATGCTTAGCTTCATGACGCATAAAAAATACCTCCTGTATGCCCTTTATCATACAGGAGGTATATTGAAGTAAGATTGAAGTTACTTTAATGTTCTATTTTTTCTTTCCGCCATGGAGTGGCAATGTGACTATAAATTCCACAAGACCTTCGTGGCAGCTTACCTTTATCTTTCCACCGTGGGAGGTGGCGATAGCCTTGGCAATGGCAAGACCCAGTCCATAATTGTTGCTGTCTGCGGTTCTTGCGTCATCGGCCCTGTAGAAGCGTTCGAAGAGCTGGTCACGTTTCTCCTTTGGTATCTCATCACCACTGTTGGCTACTGACAGGATAGCATTGCCGTGTTCTTTTGTGAGCTTAAGGGTGATCTCCCTTCCCTTGTCCATATCGTTATGTCTTATGGCGTTGTCAATGAGAATTGACACGATCTGCTTTAACTGGGTGCTGTTGCCGTATATGTTTATACTGTCGTCAACCTGACAGTCAAGGACAAAGCCCTTTTCAAATGCAACACTTTCAAATGGAAGAGCTTCTCCATTTACAAGGTGGCTGAGATCAAGTTCCTCGCATTGTGGTGAGACATTTTCAGTGCGGGCAAGCTCCAGCAGCTGTCCCACAAGGTTGCCCATACGTTCATTTTCATATTGGATATTAGAAAGCCATTGGTTGCTTCCGATCTCTCTGGATAATAGCTCTGCGTTGGCACTTACAACGGACACAGGGGTCTTAAGTTCGTGTCCCGCGTCGGATATGAACTGCTTCTGCTTCTTGTAGCTCTCTTCCAGAGGGCTTACTATCTTCCTTGCCAGAAATATTGATACAAAGAACAGCACTACTATGGCAGCACCACCGAATATAAAGGTGTACCTGAACAGGGTGTTCATGCTTTCATGAACCAGAGTATTATCCATCAGGGTGATAAGGTAATAGTCTCCCTTGTCGGTTTTGTAGAATACCAGATTGTCCTTTGTGCCAAATGAAGACTTTCCGGCTGCAATTTCCGTGGCATATTCCTGTAATTCCTCATCAGAGTGAACCTCGGAATTTTCATTGTCTGTCTCAAGGATCTCACCGTCATAGCTTATTGCAACCGTATAGAAGGTTGACAGCTTAAAGGCAGGAGTGTCAGCTCCCTCCGGCCTGTTTCCGGGATCGCCTGCTCCCATCTGATCATCCGGGGCTGTGCCGCCTCCGGAATTATCTGGATCGCCGGGAACACCTGCCGTGTCATCGGGTTTAACCGGGGCGTTGGTGTCCTCCGGTTTGTCAGGAGCCTGAGGCATGTCTGTGCTGTTATCACTTTTCTCCAGATCGTACATCTGGGCATGATCCTTGAGCATCTGCTTGTTGCGGTTCGCCATCTCTACATAGCTTGATATATATATGAGGCCAAGGCTTCCTGCCCATATGAGCACCAGGATCGACATTATGGCCGCAACGATCTTTCGTCTTGATCTTTTGAACATCATTCGCACCTCAATTCATAACCAATTCCCCGGATGGCCTTTATGGTTGCTTTCGCCCCTACAAATGCCAGCTTTTTCCTGGTAAATGACATATAAACCTCAACATTGTTGTATTCTGCGTCGCTTTCGTAGCCCCAGATCTTAAGGGCAAGCTGCTCTCTGTTAAGTATCTGTCCCTGATTGGCGATCAGATATTCCAGAATGTGAAATTCCTTTTCGCTTAATTTCACGCTCTGCCCGTTTGTGGTGCAGGATAGTGTAAGGGATGAGGTGTCAAGTTTTATATCTGCAAATGTAAGACTTCCGTCGGTTGAATTTATATTTCGTCTGCCAAGGGCACGGAGTCTGGCCAGCAGCTCCTTTGTCATAAACGGCTTTGTAAGGTAGTCATCTGCACCGCTGTCTAAGCCTGTAACCTTGTCGTCAAGCTCTGATTTGGCAGTCAGCATAAGTATAGGGGTATGTATCCCCTCTGCCCGGGCCTTCCTTGCAATGTCATAGCCGTTCATTCCCGGCAGCATTACATCTAATATTATTATGTCGTAAATATCGCTTAATACGGCGTCAAGACCGCTTATTCCGTCGGCATAGTGATCCACCTCGTAGTTTTCCTGCCTGAGGATCTCGCATAATGCCTGAGCCATCCGCCGTTCATCTTCCACCAGTAAGAGTTTCATGTAATAGTTCTACCTCCTTCTACATTTCTATTGTACTGACAAACCTTGAAGAAACATTGAAGATTTATTTAAAGTGCCTGATCCTTAAGTGTAGCAGGCAGTGAGCTTCGAAGTATGCCGGAAATATATTCAAATAATTCTGCGCGGCTGTATTCGTCCGGGTGCTGGAAGAGGTTTATTATCATTCCTGCCAGTGCCTCGGTGTAGAAGTCACATACAAATACCCTGAATTTGTCCGATACCTGTACATTATTTGTTTGCTCACATTCCCTGACGATCTTCTCCATGATCCCTATGAAATCCTGATACAGGAACCGTTTCAGTTCGTCTCTTCCTATGGAGTCGTAGATACAGTTAAGGAAGTAGGCATTTTCCTCCACGTAATTTATGACGAAATCAAATACATCCTTGTAGTCCACCAACAGGTCAAACTGTGCAACCACCTGGAAGGCCTCCTGCTCCAACATCCATTTGAGGAGATCGTATATGTCTTCAAAATGATAGTAGAAGGTTTTCCTGTTAAGGTTGCAGTCCTTTATCAGCTCGCTGACGGTTATCTTTGAAAATGGTTTGTGCTTCATTATTTCTTTTAAAGAGTTACAGAGCATGAGCTTTGTCTGAAGAGATGATTCTTCGTGGGTCATATTGTGCCTCCTTTTATTGAACATCAGCCTATTTAAAATTTGCCTTTAAAATGTTTTTTGCTTTATTGATTATATTATACAGTTGTCCATGAAATTGGCAAATGCTTTTAACACCCATTTGACCATCAAATCATCTGATTTGTCCATATTTGCACATTTGCAGCGATCTGTCCGTGGAACGGAGCGGTTACTTCTCATATAATCTGCCATAGAACGACAGGAAAATGAAGTGGAGGTGAACACCTATGACAAACATATATGATGTACAGATGAAGGTGCCTCTGGGAATAAGAAACGGAACCTTAAAGCTTGCAAATGAAGATGGGCTCATAACCGGCAGCATGAAGATCCTGGGAAGGGTCACAGCCTTTACCGGGCATATGTACGGAGACAGGTTCGAGATAACCGGTGTGTTGAAGACAGTGCTTAGAAGCATTGATTTTGAGGGCTGGGGTCTTATTGATGAGGATGATATCAGGATATGCCTTAAGAATAATGACACCACGTACGAGATAAACGGCAGACGCCGCAGGAGATGATACAGAAGGCTTTACAGCAGACCCGGTTTGACAGCGGGATTTAAAATATCCTGTTCAATATAGATATAGAAGAAATAAATGAAGAAAGGATACAGAAATGGAGAAATTTTACAGATGGATTATTGAACATTCAAGGGTGGTAATGATCACATTTGCAGTGGCATTCGTGGTATGTGGGATATGCAGTCAGTTTGTGGCTGTTGACTACGACATGAATGATTACCTTCCGGAGGACAGTGCCTCAACAGTTGCACTGGATCTTATGGATGAAGAATTTTCAGGAGGCGTACCTAATGCCAGGGTCATGGTAAAGGATGTGACCATTCCCGAAGCACTGGAGTATAAGGAGAAGATAAATGCAGTTGACGGTGTTACCGATGTGACATGGCTTGACGACGCTGAATCCACCAATATCCCTCTTGAGGCAATGGATAAGGATACGGTGGAAAGCTACTATGTAGACGGAAATGCATTATTCTCAGTAACCATTGAAGAGGAGAAGCGTGTTCAGGCGGTAAGCGATATAAGGGAGATAATCGGTGATGATAATGCCATGACAGGCAGTGCCGTGTCCACAGCGGCGGCAACCACCAGTACAGTAAGCGAAATAAGAAAGATTTCAATTATTGCTGTTTTATTTGTAATACTGGTGCTGATACTTACTACGGATTCCTGGTTTGAACCGGTGATAGTAATGGTGGGACTTGGAGTTTCCATAGTGATAAATTCCGGAACAAACCTTATATTCGGGGAAATATCATTTGTTACCAACGCGGCGGGCTCCATATTGCAGCTTGCAGTATCCATGGACTATTCGGTATTCCTGATACACAGATTTACAGAGTGCCGTAAGGAATATTCCGATGAAAGGGAAGCAATGGTAAAGGCACTTACCATGTCAACCTCATCAATCCTGTCCAGCGGACTTACAACTGTTATAGGTTTCCTGGCTCTCTGCCTTATGAGATTTCAGATCGGTCCCGATCTTGGAAGGGCACTGGCAAAGGGAATTGCAATAAGTCTTATAACTGTATTTATCTTTATGCCTTGCCTGATAATGGCAACCTATAAATGGCTGGATAAGCTGCAGCACAGACCATTTGTCCCGGCATTTAATAAGTTTGGAAGAGCTGTACGGAAGATAATGATACCTGTGATGATAATATTTGTTATCACTATAGTTCCTGCGTACCTGGCTTCCAATTCCAACAGCTTCTATTACGGAGCTTCTAAGATATTTAATGAAAAGACCAAGACCGGAGCAGATACGGCAAGCATAGAGGAGGTATTTGGCAAGAGTGACACTTATGTACTGATGGTTCCAAAGGAAGACAAGGCAACACAGAAGGCCCTGTCAGATAAGCTTCACGATATTCCGGAGGTCAAGAGTATCATATCATATGTAGACACGGTGGGAATGGAGATACCGGAGTCCTATCTGGACGAAGAAACTTATTCAAAGCTTTGCTCAGATGATTACACCAGAATGGTGCTGACGGTGGACGCTGCATATGAAGGTGATGAGACCTTTAACCTGGTGGAGGAAGTAAGGGATACTGCCGAGGAATATTACCCGGGAGAGTGGTACCTGGCAGGTGAGGGAGTATCCACATATGACCTTATGGACACAGTTACAAGCGATATGGTGAAGGTTAATCTGGTAGCCATCGGAGCAGTATTTGTGGTATTGCTGATCACCTTAAGATCAGTGGCCCTGCCGGTGATACTGGTGCTTGCCATAGAGACGGCGATCTGGATCAACCTGGCTATCCCATATTTCACAGGACAGAGGATATTCTATATTGCATACCTGATCATAAGCTCTATACAGCTTGGAGCCACAGTAGACTACGCCATCCTTATGACGGAAAGGTACAAGGAATATCGACTGACCTGCAATAAGAAGGATTCCGTTGCAAATACTCTGGCGGCGGTTACAGTGTCTATCCTTACCTCGGGAAGTGCCCTGACAGTTGTAGGATTTTTGCTGTCAGCCATATCGACCCACGGACTTCTGGCACAGCTTGGATTTTTCCTTGGCAGAGGAACCCTGTGTTCACTGGTGATAGTATTATTTGCACTGCCGGGCTTACTGTATGTATTTGACGGCACATTTGTGAAGAAGGATAAAAAGAGGAACAGAAAAAACAGAAGAAATAAAAAGAACAGAAATAATATAGAGGAGGTTCAAGCATGAAGCGTATAAATAAGATCAGGATCATATCAGGAACTATGGCAGCCCTCATGGCTGTCACCGGCATGGCAGCACCGGTTGCTTATGCTACGGATGACACGGAAAGCAACAAGGAAGAGGTTATATATATTATCACTGACGCAGACGGAAATGTGGAAAATGTAAATGCGGTGAACATCTTCGGAGCAGGTGAGGTGACAGATTATGGAAATTACAGCTCCGTCAAGATGTTGAACACAACAGACGATATCAGCCTGGATGATGACAAGGTAACATTTTCATCTGATAAGGACAGAGTGTACTACCAGGGAACCCTTGAGGATACCCAGATACCGTGGAAGATAAGCATAACTTATACTCTCGATGGGGAGGAGATAGCCCCGGAGCAGCTTGCGGGCAGCACAGGTGCTTTGAAGATCCATATTAAGATCAGCAAAAACACCGCGTGCAAGGGTGATTTCTATGATAATTACGCATTGCAGGCAAGCCTTACCCTGGACACCGACAAATGTGAAAATATAGTTGCGGAGAACGCAACCCTTGCAAATGTAGGTGCAAATAAGCAGATAAGCTACACTATCCTTCCGGGCAAAGGACTTGACGCAGAGATAACTGCGGATGTTAAGGATTTTGAAATGGACGCAGTTGCCATCAACGGAATAAAGATGGGACTTGATATAGATATAGATGACGAGGAGCTTATGCAGAAGGTTACAGATCTTATGAAAGCTGCGGAACAGATCAATGATGGTGCAGGACAGCTTCTTGACGGAAGTAATGATCTCGTGGATGGAGGCGGCAGTCTTTCAGATGGTGCAAAATCCTTAAATGACGGAGCAAACTCACTGGATGACGGAATAACCACCCTGAGTAACGGTGTTAATACCATGCAGACGGCACTTATCACTCTTGATTCAAAGTCTGATGATCTGACAGGGGGATCAGCCCAGGTAATGGCAGCTCTTAAGCAGATACAGTCTGCTCTTTCAGGAGTGGCTATGTCAACGGATGAGCTTAAGCAGCTTACAGACAGCTCAGCAGCCATAAAGCAGGGCATAAGTGATGTATATAACGGAGCAGTCGCTCTTCAGGCAAGTGTTTCCTATGACAGCTACAAGGCAGCCATGAGCGGTAACGGACTTGACCTGGACGCACTCCAGTCCCAGAATTCAGCAGCCATAAGCAGCCTGTCATCACAGATAAATGAGCTTTCTGCCATGATAGCCCAGATTCAGAGTAACCCGGATTATGGTACAGATGAGACCTATGCAGCCCAGGTGGCAGAGCTTCAGAACCAGATAAACAGCTTAAATGGGATAATCACTCTTCTTGGGGGCAACAATGCCGCAATCTCCGGCACGAAGCAGTATTTTGACGCAGCATACCAGGGGGCTTCAAGCCTTGTAAATGGTGTTTCCGCACTTAAGAGCAATTATGATCAGTTTGACGCAGCCATTGTTGAGATGTGTGGCAAGCTGTCAAATCTCGCAGTGAACGTAAGCACACTTAAGTCTGGTGTAAATGATCTTGTAAAGAGCTATTCAACTCTTGACGCAGGTATAAATGACTACACAGACGGAGTGGCACAGATCGTTGCTTCATATCAGCAGATCGTGACAGGAACAGGAAAACTTGCTTCCGGCAGCAGCCAGATCGTTCAGGGCTCAGCCACCATCAAGCAGGGAACTCTCGACATGTACAGTGGTCTGGAGTCCTTAAATGAAGGAGCCGGTACCCTGAGTGACGGAACAAATGAATTGTATGAGGAAACAGACGGAATGGATACCAAGATCCAGGATACAATAGATGAAATGCTTGATTCACTATCAGGCGGAGATACCGAAACCGTGTCATTCGTATCAGATAAGAACAAGACCATAGATTCCGTACAGTTCGTTATAAAGACCACAGCTATTACAAAGCCTGAGGAAGACGTTACCGTAGAACAGGAGGAGGATAACCGCAGCCTGTGGCAGAAGTTTTTGGATCTGTTCTAAAGGGATTGACAATACAGCTTTGCTGTATTAAACTGGTATGCAGGTGAAGCAGTGCTGTAGGAACACGCAACAAAAAATGGCTATGTGTATTTCACATAGCCATTTTTTTGAGGAAAAAATCATATGGAAAAAATATTAATAGAGATTAATGAACAGGAAACAGACGCACAGAGATTAGGGAGAATGATCAGGTATTTGAGATTATCTACCGGGTTAAAAAGGGAGGACTTTGCAAATTATCTGCATATACCTCTTGGAACTGTCAGAGATTGGGAGCAGGGAAAACGGAAAATGCCGGATTATGTATATGAATTGATCGAATATAAAGTGTCCAGAGAGCTTATCAGAGGAGAGGGTGAGGAAGCCGGTGATACTTATACGTTAAATAAAAATGTAAAAGACATGAATTAAATAACAGGAGAGAAACAACATGACAATACTTTGGACTATATTAATAACATTTTTTGCAGGAATGGGAGCAGGTCTTGGAACCGGTTTTGCCGGCATGAGTGCGGCAGCAGTCATCAGTCCCATGCTTATAACGTTTCTTGGGATAGACCCATATATGGCAGTGGGAATAGCACTTTCATCGGATGTGCTTGCCAGTGCCGTATCGGCTTATACATATGGTAAGAATAAGAACCTTGATGTGAAGAACGGACTTATCATGATGGTGAGTGTACTTGTATTTACTGTAGTGGGAAGCTATGTTTCAAGCCTTGTACCATCAGCTGCAATGGGAAATTTTTCAGTATTTATGACATTTTTGCTTGGAATAAAATTCATAATTAAACCGGTAATGACCACAAAGGAAGCTATGAATGAGGTTCCGGCAGGAAAGAGGGCGGTACAGTCGATCATCTGTGGTATCCTGATCGGATTTATCTGTGGATTTGTTGGCGCCGGTGGCGGAATGATGATGCTTCTTATCCTTACATCAGTTCTTGGTTATGAATTAAAGACAGCAGTAGGAACCAGTGTATTTATAATGACATTCACAGCATTTACCGGAGCTGTATCCCATTTTGCCATAGGAGGTCTGCCGGATGTGACTACCTGGATACTTTGCATTGTATTTACACTTATATGGGCAAGGATCGCAGCAGTATTTGCAAATAAAGCAACGCCAAAGGTCTTAAACCAGGTAACAGGAATAATACTCGTCTTATTGGGTGCAGTGGTAATGCTGTTCTCATGGCTTTCTTAAATAAACATATCATTGATCGATAAAAATGAATGGTAAAGCCGATATAATTCCCCACATAATCATTTGCCATAACTCCTTATAGAGTGTATACTAATACTGGATTTTAAGGCTTCCCGGAACCCTTATTATGAGGTTTCCGGGGGCGGGTAAGGAGCACAAAAGAAGCATGGCGCAGAAATACGTGATGATAAACGACATAATAAAGGAACACAATGCCAGGATGTACAATCTGAGAAAGTATTATCCTTTTTTTGTGCTGTCTGAAACTACATTTGCCCAGTATAAAGAGGGACGATATGCAGGACTTGACATGGGATATATAACCATGGGAGTGCTGCGTTTTCTCATTCAGGAAAACAGTATGAATGAGAGGGAAGTCACCTATGATGAGTACGAAGAATTTATGGGACAGCTCTTAGACAGGGACTTTGACGTGGAGATAAAGACCGAGGACAGAAAAGAGCTGATCGCATATATATTTGACAAGATAAGGAACGACGGAAAAGCATTTGAATTTAACTTCTATGACCCTTCCATCAAGAAGAGCAAGGTGGGGCGTGTGAAGCTGGTGGACGGACATATAAGGGACGGACAGGTACGATACTTCATCACCGCAGAGGGCATAGAATTTTATCTGGATACCAAGGAGATAAAAGAAGAAAGCAAGATAAATGTGGAGCAGCTTCTTCTTGAGAAGATGATAACCGGCGAGAATTTCAAGGGTGGTATCGAGGTTGTCAAGAGGATAAATAACGAGGTGAACCGCTTGACCCGTGAGAAGGACGAGATAGTGGATATGTTCAGCTATGATGTATTTAAGGCGGCGGAGCGATACGAGAAATACATGAAGACCGTAGGCAACTGGTTCATGGAGGAGCAGAAGATGTTCGCCAGAAACAAGGCACTGGTGGATAAGGCTGTGGCAAGAGCAGGCTACGACAAGGCATACGGCAGTGGAAATAAAACCTTTAAGGAGATCAGTGAACTGGAACTTCTGCTTAAGAAGACCATCTTAAAGCATGGAAGCCTTATTAACTCTACCATGGAGTTACAGGAGATATCGGACAACATAATCCACAGGGCGAAGCTTAAGAAGCTTAAGGCGTCATTTGATTTCCAGGCAAGACTTATGGATATCATAAGGGAGGACAGACCGGATAAGATGTTCACCGTGCTGTCGCCGTTATTTGCACCGAAGAATGAAAAGCGGTTCTCATTTGCGTCCATAGATAATATCCTCACGCTGAAATCCGATGATAACGCAAGGATGGTCAAGGTGAAGCAGGAGGAGACAGACAGCAGCTTCAGATATGAGGACGAGCTTCTTGATGACAGGATCAGCAGAAACTTCGGAAGGCTGTTCTTCGAGCTGGCAGATCAGCTCATCAAATGGGACAGGCTTACCCTTAAGGAATTTAACGGAATACTGGAGATCAGATTTGGCAAGGAAATCTACGAGAACAAGGATTACTATTCCTTCCTTACCCATCTGGTCCAGAAGAAACATTACGATATAGATGATATGCTTAAGAGGCAGGAGACCATGCTTGAGGGCGTGGTGGTAGAGGCTCTTACAGGCAAGACTCCCGGGATGGGAAGTGAGACTGACGGGGCGTATGCTCCGAAGCTGTCCATGGAGAGATTTAAGGGACTTAAGTTTGACATAGAGTGTGATCCGGAACAGGAGATCGCCATTGGCGAGGATATGTACGTTACGAATATGATATTTGTGAGAAAAGGTGACAGCAAACATGGAAAGTAAGAATTTGGATAAGGCTCTGCTTATATATTCCAAGCTTATATCGGGCGAGGAGATAAGCAAGAGGGACAGTGAAAATGGTCAGTTATATGAGGAATATTACAGCAATGCAGAGGTTTACGACATTGTTGGTTCTATATTTAAGAAGCTCAATCTGTGCCTTTACGAGTATAACGACAGTCTGTATGTAACCGCAGGCGAGGGCAACAGGGTATTCGGATATACAAATGACGACGTGAAGAGGATACTTGGCTTAAGGCTCAACAAGGAGCTGTACCTGTGCTATTTCATAATGTATATGATGCTCATATATTTCTACAGGGATTCCGAGAGCTATCAGTTTAGGGATTATATAAAGCCTGAGAAGGTCATAGAGGAGACAGACAGGTTTCTGTCGGGAATAACAGGAGAACTGGCGGTATTTGCCAGGGAGGATATAGAACAGGAGAGCTTCAAGGCAATAGGACTGCTGTGGGACAGCCTGCCGATAACCACAAGTGGAGGCGAAGGGGAGAAAGCCAAGGCTTCCAGGGCGTCAAAATCAGGTTATGTGAAACTCACATTCAATTTTATGGTGTCTCAGGGATTATTTGTGGAGAATGATGACAGATATTATCCTACAGAAAGATTTAAAGCATTGTCAGAAAATTATTTTGAAGATTACAGAGGCAGACTGTACCAGCTTCTCGGAGGAAATGAAAATGCCTAGTATAAACAGGATAAGGGTAAATAACGTAAAATATAATTTTGGTACGCAGCAGTATGATGATTTCACCATGCGTATGTACGGCAGGAATACTCTCTACGACCTGGCAAATGGTGGTGGCAAGAGTATCCTTATGCTGCTTTTATTGCAAAATCTTATACCGAACTGTACGCTTGACGACAAGCAGCCTATAGAGAAACTGTTCCGTGCAGGCTGTGGCAATACAGTCATACACTCACTTATCGAGTGGAAACTGGATGAGGCAGACATAGAAAACGGATACCGCTACATGACCACCGGATTCTGTGCCAGAAAGGCAAAGGACGAGGACAGCAGCAATAAGGACGGAGGCAGTGCCACAGAAAAGGATACCGCTGCCATTGAATATTTCAATTACTGTATATTCTACAGAGAGTACAACAGGAATGATATCGTGAACCTTCCTCTGTCAAAGGACAATGAAAAGATCACCTTCAGCGGCCTTAAGAATTACCTTAAGGAGTTGGCAAGAAAAGATCTGAGCCTGGATATCCATGTGTTTGAGCGAAAGGGAGAGTACCAGAGATTTATAAGTCAGTACGGACTCCATGAAAGCCACTGGGAGATCATCAGAGGTATAAATAAAACAGAGGGACATGTCCGTACATATTTCGAGACCAATTACAGGACCACCAGAAAGGTGGTGGAGGATCTCTTAATAGAAGAGATAATCGAGAAAGCATTTCTTACCAAGACCGGCAGGAACAGCGAGGAAGACGACATGGCACAGACTCTTCTTGATATAAAGGAGAAGCTTAACCAGCTTGCAAGGAAGAAGAGGGACATTGCAAATTACGATCATCAGATAGAGCTTATAAATGTGCTTCAGGACAGGGTAAATTCCTGTATGGATCTCTATGATGAGTACGACAGCATAACAAAAAGCCTGGCAGATATATATGTGACAGGAAAAGAATTTACCAGTCAGGACTCAGATCATGCAGAGGAGCTGCTGGCGAAGAAGCAGGACAGCTATGAGAAGAAGGAGGCACAGAAGCTTCGCCTTGATAACCTTAAGGTCACAAAGCAGTATCTTGAGGCTGACGAATTGAAGCAGTACCTTGAAAGACTTGAGGCAGAGCTTTCTGTAAATGAAGAGAAGCTTAAGGAGGCGAGACATTTCATCGCCCTTAAGGAAAGCATAAATGAGTATGTGGGCTATGTTAAGGACAGAAGCCTGTTAAAGGAGAATGAAAAGCTCCTTGAAAATATCATGAACAGCTCAGATGTGGATATCCACAAAATGAAGCAGTACGCATGGAACAAGAAGCAGAACAATGATTTCCGGCTGGCAGAGTTAAACAGCCTCAAGGTGGACAATGAGAGGACTCTCGTCATAAAGAAGGAAGAGCAGGCTGAGGCTGAGAAGCTCTTAAGAGAGGGACAGATCGCCAAGGCGGTTGCCGACAGCAATATCATTGATGTAAAACAGCGTATAGAAGGACTTAACGAGAAGATAAATGAACTGACTGTCTCTGTGGATGTGGTGGTTGTAGGTGACGCTTCCGCCATGTATGAGGCAAGCGAGAAGGAGCGTAAGAACACAGAAGAGAAACTCACTGCATTACAGATAGACAGCAATTCCTTACGTGAAGAGATGTACGAGGACAAGTATAACCTTTCCGTTAAGAACGGTGAGCTTCCTGCACTTGAGAAGAAATATGAAGCTGCAAATGAAAAGGCTGCCCTTTACGGACAGGTTCAGCAGAAGTTCAAGAATATCATAGGTATCTACGGAGCCTCTGAACCGTCCCTTATAGAGGACATCATATCCGCAAGGATAAAGGGTGCCTATGAAGAGATAGTTAAGAAGAGGACCGAGGCGGAGGAGCTTAAGAGACAGGAGAAGCTTCTTGAAACAGGACAGGTATTCGGACCTATGAAGGGTGCCGAGGCGGTCATCAACTACATTGAGACAAGACATGGCACCATGGCAGTATTCGGGGCAAATTATCTGGCAGCCCTTGATCCTGACAGACGAAAAAGCCTTCTTAATACCAACCCGGCATTGCCATACGGAGTGATCGTGAAGGATTTTTCCGCCATTAAGGATGACATCAATCTTCCCGATATAGATACAGGAAGCCAGTATGTTATGATCTACGATATGGACAGTCTGGCAGAGCCTGCACTTTATGTGGGAAATAATGCGGTAGCAGTAACCCGTGGTGCAGAATATTTCACCGACGAGGAAGAACTGAACAAGCTTAAGAAGAATGTACATGAAGCACTTGCCTCAACAGAGGATGAGCTTTCTATCATAAATGACAGCTTAAGCACCTACGACGAGGATATTACATTTGTAAGAAGTATCGTAAATAACGATCTGGTGACTGCAGATGAGGAGTTAAAGGCGGCTGAGAAGGAGCTTGCAGACGCAAAAGACGAGATAAAGGGACTTCATGACGCCATAACAGAGCTTACCATCCGCATAGACCGAGGCAATAAGGAAATGGATAGCCTGACTTCGGAGCTTGCAGAGCTTACCACATCAACAGATATCTTAAAACAGATATTTGACCTTTCAGAGGAGCTTAAGAAGGAAATAGTAAGACTTAACGAGCTTAATGTGTATGAGAGCACTCTGTCCGTAAAGATCGAGGAATTAAAGGGAAATGAGCTTAAGGCTGCCATGACTGTAGGTGATCTTCAGGCAAGGGCTGAGAAGTATACTAAGGACATCAGTGAGATAAATGAGAAATGGGAGCAGTACTACGCTGCCTACTATGACGATATGCCCGGTGTAAGCTACGACAGGATAGTCTTAAGTGATGAAGAGATAGAAGCCGAATTTATGGCTATGTACAAGGCACACTCCTACAGCAAGCCTGATATAGAGGATAAGAAGAAGCTGATAAATGCCCTTAAGAGCTCCATGGAGAGGACCATGAGGACCATAGAAAAGAGGGGCATAACAGAGGAGGAGATCCTTTCCTCAGGAGACATAGTGGAAACTGATGAAGAGACTCTTGAAACCATAAATAAAGAGATAGCCAGACTTACCCACATATCCTCAGAGCTTACGAGAAAGCACAGCGAGACCTCAAAGGAGATCAACAAGCTTGAGGGAAGTACCAACTATGCTCTTGAGAATATCACCAGAGAGTATGGTGCCGGCAGCTATGTGAAGGAGGATATAACCCTTACGGAGGCTAAGACCGCCATTGAAAATGGTGATCAGACCCTTGGGGAGCTGGAGCGTCAGTACAGAGAATGTGTTAAGGAATATGACAGCTATGTGAAGGAACAGGGCTATATGACAGACCTCTTCAAGGACGTTAAGCGTATTGTTGATACAAATGATATTGATGTGGCAGCAGGTAAGATACTCTATGACGATAAGGAGAAGCTCAGGGAAGCATTTGAGGGCAGCCTGTTTAAATTTGACAGGAGCCGGAAGAACCTTGACCGTGCCAAGAATGACCTGATGAGGTATAAGGGGCAGACTGCGGAAGCCTTAAGTGCAATGGGTGTATTTGAAATGGCTGCAACCATAAGAAATGATGTGAACATACCTGATAATTATTATGACGCCAGGGCACTCCTTGACAATCTTTCCCAGATAATAGAGTTTATAAGGCTTGAAAAGGGAAGAGTGGCAAAGGGTATCGAGGATATGGAGACCATAAAGGAGAACTTTGAAAATCAGTGTATCCAGCGTTGTATGGATGTGAAGACTGAGCTTGAGAAGCTTCCTAAGCTTTCAAAGATCAACATGGGAAATGAGGTCATCAAGATGGTTGATCTGTCCATACCTTACGTTAAGGATGAATTTGTGAAACAGAGAATGTCAGAGTACATAGATAATCTCGTTAAGAGTGCGGATACCTATGAGGATGAGCGTAAGCGGGTTAAGTTCATCAAGGAAAGCCTTGGTCTTAAGAGATTGTTCGGTGTGATGGTCACAGACATGAATGCCATTAAGCTTAAGCTATATAAGAGAGAGCGTATAAAGGAGCAGAGCCGGTATCTGAGATACGAGGAGGCTGTAGGAAGTACAGGTCAGTCTCAGGGTATCTATATCCAGTTCCTCGTGGCGATAATCAACTATATTGCGGGAATGTACTCATTCCAGGCAGAGGATACAGTGACCACCAAGACGATATTCATAGATAACCCATTTGGTGCGGCAAAGGATATCTATATCTGGGAGCCTATATTTGCAATGCTATCTGCAAATCACGTCCAGCTTATAGTTCCTGCCAGAGGTGCAACTCCTGCCATAACAGGAAGATTTGACGTGAATTATGTCCTTGGACAGCAGATGGTAGGCGGCAGGCAGCAGACGGTGGTCATTGATTACAACAGCAAGACTGACGGCGAAGAGCTGGAGTACCACGAGCTCAGCTACGAGCAGGCAACCTTTGATTTCATTTAAAAGTGAAAGGAAATAACATGGGATTTGAGATAGACAAGGTAGTGACAGCGGCGGCAGACACAGAAAAGTCCAGTGATCTTCACGGCATACCTGTGGAGGATATGGCGGCGTTGCTTCATGACCGGATAATAAGTGAATATCAGGCCGAAGAGTGGAAGGACATGAGACGCCAGTGGGGCATAAACGACGCAAAGCGTGACGAAGATAAGACCCTTCCTGATGATGTGGAGATATATGCAGATCTTGATTACAAAAAAACCGAGCTGAAAATAGATGGCTTTGGTCATGTTAAGGAATATGGCAGTGGGCCATCAGGCAATATCTCCGGGGATAAGATAGATTATGCTTCAAACAGCAGATTTGATATATATAAGCCGGTGAAACCAGGAACATACCCTACATTGGTGGATATACATGGAGGCGGCTTCTTCTACGGAGACAAGGAACTCTATAAGTTCTACTGCGTGGATATGGCGAGACGTGGCTTTAATGTGGTGAGCTTTAATTACCGCCTGTCACCGGAGAACAAATACCCTGCAAATATTGAGGACGTGTGTGCCTGCATGAATTATCTTAAGGAAAATGCAGATAAGCTTGGACTTGATATGGACAAGGTTTTCCTGACCGGGGACTCGGCAGGGGCATACCTCAGTGTGCTGTACTGTGTTCTTTCGGGGAATAAGGAGCTTCGTCATAAAGTGAGCTTTGCCACATCGGACGTAATGCCAAGGGCTGTGGCGTTGAATTGTGGTATATATGACCAGCGTGAAGAACCGGGAAACATGCTTTTCTGGACGCTGTTTAACAGGGATGGAAGTCTGGCGGCAGAAAAAGGTGACGCAGAGGTTTTCCTTGATACTCTCGACCATATAAATGGCAGCTTTCCACCGGCGTATGTAATGACCAGTGTAAATGACGGCCTTAAGCCGAGGACAGACTGTCTTATATCAAGGTTTAAGGAACAGGGCGTGAAATTCACTTACAGGGAATATGGAATGGAACATCCGAAGAACTGCCATGTGTTCCACATAGATGTGACCAACCCGGAGGCTGTGGAATGTAATGACGCCGAGGCGGAGTTCTTTAAGCAGTTTGTGTAAATATATAAATAAATGTAAAAAGAAAGCCTGAGAAGCTTCTTTCTTATATGATCTATATATAAGCTAAGAAGAACTCAGGCTTTATTTTTATAATGGCAGCCAGTAAAATGCAACATGCCCGCATGATGGCATTTGACGACTGCATGATCACATTTTACGTCTATGTTTTACTGATGATATGTGCTTAAGAAGTCAGCCAGCTCGGTGGTTGCTTTCTTAAGGATCTCAAGGTTTGGAAGATAAACGATACGGAAATGATCAGGATCCTTCCAGTTAAATCCTGTACCACAGGTGATAAGGATCTTCTTTCTTCGTAACAGATCAAGGGCAAACTGCTCGTCATCTGTAATGTGGAACTTCTCAAAGTCAAGCTTAGGGAATATATAGAAAGCAGCCTTAGGCTTCACAACCGATATTCCCGGAATGTCTTTAAGGGCATTGTATATAAACTCTCTCTGCTCATAGATACGTCCACCCGGAAGCAGAAGCTCATCGGAAGACTGGGTTCCGCCTAAGGATGTCTGTACGATACTCTGGGCAGGAACATTTGAACAGAGACGCATTGATGACAGAAGGTTCAGACCCTCAATGTAGCCCTTTGCATTTGACTTGTCGCCACACAGGCACATCCATCCGATACGGTATCCTGCAACTCTGTGGGACTTGCTTAAGCCGTTGAAGCTTATGGTCAGGAGATCCGGAGCCAGTGAAGCTAAAGCCACATGCTCCTCGCCATCCATTACAAGTCTGTCATATATCTCATCTGCAAATAATATCAGGTCATTCTCCCTTGCAAGCTGTACGATCTCTTCAAGCACAGCCTTTGGATACAAGGCACCTGTAGGGTTGTTAGGATTGATGACAACGATACCCTTTGTGTTAGGGGTGATCTTGCTTCTCATGTCGTCAATATCCGGATACCAGTCAGCCTGCTCGTCACAGAGATAGTGAACGGCAGTACCACCTGCCAGAGTGACAGAGGCAGTCCATAGCGGATAGTCCGGCATAGGAACAAGGATTTCATCTCCCGGATTAAGAAGACCCTGCATTGACATGGTAATAAGCTCGCTGACACCGTTACCTGTATAGATATCATCAATACCTACATTTGGAATGTGCTTTAACTGGCAGTACTGCATGATGGCCTTTCTTGCTGAGAAGAGCCCCTTTGAGTCAGAGTAGCCCTCGGTATCTCTCAGGTTATACGCCATATCCTTTATTACCTCGTCCGGTGCATGGAAGCCATGAGGTGCCGGATTGCCGATGTTAAGCTTTAAGACATTGACACCTTCGGCGATCATTCTGTTGGCTTCGTCCATAACAGGACCTCTTATGTCATAACAAACATTATCAAGCTTTGTGGATTTCTCAAACTTTCTCATTTTAATTACCTCCTGTGGATTTTGAAACTTTCAAAATACTTAAATATGCCCGGCGTCTTTCTCCCCCATACAGCAGCCTTGTTAGAATTAATGCTGAGGCTGCTGCATTTATTATAAAAATTGCGTTTCAGGCAATAAAAAAGCCCAAGCATAATAAATGCTTAGGGCGAACATTCATAAACCGGTGTCCGTGGTACCACCTAATTTCAGGAAAAACCTGCTCTCAGTTGACAGCCATCACTGCCATAAATTCTGTAACGTGAATCACTCCGTTGGCTGCTAATGATCAAAACGCGTTCACAACCACGACTCGGGGACTGCTTCCTTAAGGTGTTATGCAGATTCACACCAGCCATCTGCTCTCTGAAATAACAGGGTCTTAAGTACTCCTTCCTGTCAGTGCCTTTAAAAGATTAAAACTACGTCTAGGATAGCATTGGCATATTTAAAAGTCAACATTTTCTTGTTGCCATATGCAGTTAAGTCTTTGCCACAGGGGGAAGCCTGGGCATAAATGACGTCTTTTGGTAGGGAAAATGTTATTTGAAATAGTTAAAATTGAATAAATAATATATAAAATATATGCAATTAAACAGAAAATATACAATTAGCATATAAAAAGTGAAAATAAATACAATAAAATATATAAATTGTCAAAAAATATATTGACAGTTTGAGGGTAACCCTGTATAATAAAGATATCTTAAGAGAGGGTCTCTAAACACAGAGATAAGAATTTAGGTATTGCAGATGATGAGAATGTATTACGAATATATCTTAAGATGGAATGTATTATCATTTGTGAGATCAGACAGGTACGATACAGGAAAGGAGGAGATTCCGTTGGATTCAACTAAAGAACAGTTTTATCATAGTGGCTTAACATGCTTGGAGCATAGTTTCCATACGGAATGCCTTTATTGATATAACTTGAACGAGTCCATCACAGATGCAGTGTATAGCATAACGTAACGATTGGACGTAAGTAGAACGAGCCGGACAGGTTCCACTATGATTGTTCTGAGAAAAAGATATATACAGTGTTTCAAGGGCATTGGGATATATCAAAAAAGTACTTTATCAACTATTATGAAAGGAACGAGATATCGCATTTGTTCAGGCAGTGCCTGTTATGAGTGCCTTGGGAGATATCTAAACAGTTTAAGATCGGATAGTTAAAAGAACATTGGTTCATCCTTTCAGAATTCATTATAGCAGAATTTTGTAGTGTATTTTATATATTTAACAGCTTACTGCAACACATAATAGAATTTTATATAGAGTGATTAAAGCAATGGCATGTATGGAAACTTTCGTATACTTATAGTACACGATAAAATTAAATATTAAACACAGCAAGGGAATTGTCTTCGGACAATTCCCTTTTTGTTATGGCAGTTGTCATGTGCAGAAATTATGCTTGCATAATTTAGACTTTTAAAACATTTTATTTAGGATTTGCCCCTTGATTTAACTATTCCATATAGGTACAATTATAAACGTAAAAGAGTAATATACATCACACAAGGAGAGTAAAAATGGATTACAATAGTCTGAGTCTTAAAATGCACGAAGAGAATAAAGGAAAGGTTGAGGTTATTTCCAAGGTTAAGATCAAGGACAGGGATGACCTGAGTACAGCATATACACCTGGAGTTGCCGAGCCTTGCAGAAAGATCCGTGACAACAAGGCTGACGTATACAAATACACATGTAAGGGAAATATGGTTGCAGTTGTGTCTGACGGTACAGCAGTTCTGGGACTTGGAGATATAGGTCCTGAGGCAGCGATTCCTGTAATGGAAGGAAAGTCCATATTGTTTAAGGAATTTGGAAATGTTGACGCATTCCCTATCTGCCTTGACACAAAGGACGTAGATGAGATAATAGAGACAGTTAAGCGTATCGCCCCTGTATTTGGCGGTATCAATCTTGAGGATATTTCAGCCCCAAGATGTTTCGAGATAGAGAGAAGACTTAAGGAGGAGCTTGATATACCTGTATTCCATGACGATCAGCACGGCACAGCTATCGTAGTTTCAGCAGGTCTTATAAATGCCCTTAAGCTGGTGGGTAAGCCATTTGACCAGGCAAATGTTGTTATAAACGGAGCAGGCTCAGCAGGAATATCCATTTGCAAGCTTCTTCTCCAGCTTGGAATAGGAAATGTAGTTCTTGTGGATAAGAACGGTGCCCTTTGTCCGGGACAGGATTGGATGAATCCTGCACAGGCAGAGATGGCAGAAATTACAAATAAGGACAGACAGACCGGAGCCCTTGCAGAGATAATGAAGGGAAAGGATGTATTTATCGGAGTTTCAGCACCAAATATTGTTACAGCAGACATGGTTGCAAGTATGGCAAAGGATCCTATAGTATTTGCCATGGCCAATCCTACACCTGAGATAATGCCTGAGGAAGCCAAGAAGGGCGGAGTAAGGGTAATGGCTACAGGACGTTCAGATTATCCAAACCAGATCAACAACGTGCTTGTATTCCCTGGTATATTCAGAGGTGCCCTTGACGCCAAGGCAACAGCCATCACAGAGGAAATGAAGATTGCAGCAGCCAAGGCTATTGCTTCTATAGTATCTGACGATGAGTTAAATGAGGAGTACATAATCCCAGGAGCATTTGACGAGAGAGTTGCCAAGGTGGTTGCCAAGGCAGTATGCGACGAGGCTCGCAGACTGGGAATTACAAAATAAGGAATATATGATAGGACAGATTTCAGACTGGGATGTCAGTGTACTGGTGTGGATAGCCGAACATTTGAGAGCGGCATTTCTCACACCTGTAATGAAATTTATAACATACACGGGAAATGCAGGAATCATATGGATAATACTTTCCATTGTGCTTATCTGTATCCCTAAATACAGAAAGGCAGGACTTGCCAGTGCCATAGCACTGATGATCGACCTGTTGTGTGTGAATATCTGTATAAAGCCTCTGGCTCACAGGATACGGCCTTACATGTACAGTGATGAGGTTTCGCTGATAATAAAAAAGGCTGCGGATTATTCATTTCCATCAGGACATACAGCGGCGGCATTTGCGTCTTCCATGGCGATACTAAGGAGCGGGCACAGGAGGCTTGGGGCGTGTGCACTGATATACGCCACCCTTGTGGGATTTTCAAGACTATATGTGGGAATACATTATCCTACAGACGTGATCGCCGGCATGATTCTCGGAGACCTGTTCGGACTGGCAGGTGCAGCTATTGCAGCACTTATATACAGGAAAATGAACTAGTCGTACTTTTTCAGGTTTATGTAGGTACGGCCTTTTCTCGTTTCGTTTCCCACGGATTCAAATATGTATTTGCCGTAGCCCTTTATGGATATGATGTCGCCGGGCTTCAGGCTGTAGCTGGGGTTCTGGTACAGGCGTCCGTTAAGGCTTATGTGCTTTTCCTTAAACAGCTCTGCCGTCTTGCTTCTGGACAGCTTTGTTATTCCCGACACAATTCCGTCAAACCTTGAACTGGCGGTGATGACCGACATGGGTACCAGGGTTACCTCAAGCTCCGGGCAGGCGGAGGCGTCCACAATGGCACATCTGACGTTTGTGTGCTTGACCTTTATGAGATTATCCACTATATAGTCCGCCATGGTGTCTGCTGCACACACAAAGGCGGTGTTCTTTCTTCCGCTTTTGTCTGAGCCCTTTACCAGTATGTCACCGATCATTTCCCTCTCAATGCCCAGGTTCATGAGGGCACCCAGGAAATCCCTGTGGGACAGCTCATCTGAGAATTTGTCTATTAAGGGCTGTACCTTGATCACTGATATGGGGAAATGTCCCGGGTAGCCGAGCATTTCCTCTGAACCGAATCCCACCATGACTCTCTCGGAGTTAGGCAGTCCGCCGAAGATTTCGTAAGGTATTCCCGAAAGCTCAGTTCTCATGTTGTAGAAAACCTCCATGTCGGCGGCATTGAGGAAATTGGTGTAGGTATATATATTCTGATTGTAGGATCTCTGTGCCAGATCTCTTATTCTTGCTTCAAGCATGTTATCTCTCCTTTCAGAGACGTATGGTCAATGCAGATATTATACAATTTTAATGGCTGCCTGTGAATTGCTGAAGCGGAAATATTTTTTTCAAAAGCAGCTGCCTGTATGTCATATCCATATGAAAAAATGGAAGAAGTTGGTAATTTTGCACATATGACAGGAGGAAGGAAAGAGGCGGTACTGACTATGGCAGATGGCGGACGAGGCGAACCTGAACTGAGCCAGAAGAGGACCTGAAAACTCGCCATATGGTAAATGTGCACATAGGCTATTAGGTTTGTTAAATATAAAATTTAAAAAAATTGTTGACAATATACAAAATACATATTATAGTGTACAAGGTGTCCGGCACGATAGAAGAGGATTCTGAAAAGGGTCAGTAAAATTGTGCTGGACACTTTTAATTTGTGAAAATTGTGCATTTTGTCAAAAACGCACAAAAACTGTCATAAATTTTATAAAATATGACATCTTTACAATATGATCAATGGATGGTAATATCTAACCATAAGTTGATTGAGTGATTGAAGTCAGCGAAAGTTGTGAAAACGGTTGCTCAATTAATATAAAGAAGACAATTACTTTAAATTTTGAATACATGGAGGATTCCCAACGCACGAATTTCGTAGAAATCCCTTTATACGATGTAATGTAACCCCATAACCCCAAAAATAAGGAGTCCTCCTCTCCCCCCCAATTTCCCAAAAGCCATTCTGTATTTTATACAGAGTGGCTTTTTGTGCAATAAGCCTTCATGCAGAAATCATGCCTGCATGAATTTCTATATGAAGGCCGATGTTCATCGAGCCGTCAGGCGAGATAGTATATATTGCATAAATCGAGTAGGAGAAGCCTACTCGATTTATGTTAGTGAGTCATTAGCCAGTAAGATGGTTCTTTATTCACATCATGGAAATAAATGCCGTAAGAAACGTGGAGGTCATGATCAGTTCTGACCGGGAACGGTCCGGGTAGTCAAAATCATCCTTGTGATCGGGAATGTAGGAAACTATATTGTCTATGGACTGCTTGATCTTTACCACAATAGTCTTGCCGGGCGTGGAGAAATACCGGTTTGACAGCACCCGGTTAAGCTTGGGGACGATAGTCAGCACATCACTGTCTATGAGGGGATCCAGTAAGCCGGTCTTGTCAGAATACATTGACATGAGATTAAGAAGCGTGTTCAAAGTAAGGATACTGTTACCCTTGGCGAAGAAGATAGTCTCCGGCAGGATGAAGTCTCTCTGTACCAGAAGTCTGTAAGGGGTCATGACGATCTCATCAGGAAAATTATAGGTAAGGGGAGAGGACAAAAGATAACCTTTGTGGGCTATATTGCGATAGCCTGCGGCAGTAATACGCAGCATATAGCAGTGCAGCTCACTTATGGCGATACATCGTTTATTTACATACCATTTCAACCAAAGCAGCAGGGCGAACAGAGTCCTGTTGTCCATTGCCTCAAAATCCATCACTGAGGTATCACAGCCGTAATGATCAGGTTCATAATACTCCATGGAGTCTATAAAAAAATCATCCCTGGAGCAGATCTCCGAGAGGATACGCACAGCAGTATCCCTGTCAAAGTTTTTGCTGAATTCAAAGTCTGCGGGTTCATAGGACAGCAATCTGTCCAAAGGGGAGAATAGCTCGTTGATCTCCCGGCTGAGCTCATTCATATATTCATCCTGCTGCCCGTCTGTGTTTTCAAATGCTTCATTTTCCTTTCTTTCTATTATTGGTGTTCCTTCCACTGAGTCCATTTCTTCCTCCTTTATTTAATAGTATTGTAAAGTATCTGATATCGTATAGTGGGGAAAAACGTCGAGGGGATTTTGGAAAAAGGGGTATTAACATTAATTGGATAGTGTTAAATTATTGGATGTAGATAGTATATAACATAAACCGCTGATCCGTAGTAGGAAAAAGCAGGATGGCAATTAGACTATCAGTAGAAATTCTGGAACGTATAGGAGCCCCTAAAACACGCCGACTCTCCAATACGTCACCGGACAAATGATAGTATACTAAGGAGGAAATATAATGCAGATGTACGAAAGCATAGGACATAATATGAAGGAAATCCGAAAAAGCCGTATGCCGGACATATACAGCGTTAAATATATCGTTAGTATCATAAACAGCTATCTCCCCGAAGGAAAAGAAATCTCAGAAGGCTTATACTACAAATGGGAAAATGAAGAGCGGACACCTACAGTCATGCAGCTTACAGCCATTGCCAAGGCATTTAATATGTCGGAAACCAGGCTCATACACTGGCATACCTATAAGGAAGAAAAGGGAAATGTGGATGATGAATGGTTTCTTCAGGAATTGTGCAGCTGGGACAGAGACACACTGGATAAGATAAAGTGGATATTTGCAGTGTGGCAGGGCGATACCCGTGCCCTCATAGACTTTATGCTGTTATATGCTAATCTGCCGGTAAAAGAAAGGAGGGATATTGCTGTATTTGGAGCCAGAGTTTATTTGGTGAGTTCCGTTGAGAAGAAGATAGACAGGCGTATGCCCCAGCCTGATATGGAATATATGAGGACTGCATTGTTGAAGCTCTGGGAATAGATCATTCCCCTGATAATAAAAAATATATAAAATCCTGAAAAATTTCAAAAAAGGTGTTGACATTCCATCTGCAAAAATATATGATGTGCTCATGGAACAACCGGTTGCACACAAGGAAATACAGGCAAAAGGTTGTTTATGTAATGCATATCAGGAGACCACATGGACAGCAGTAAACAGGAACAGCAGGGCAGAATTACAATAACAGATGTTGCGGAAGCGTTGGGAATTTCCAAGACAACGGTTTCAAGAGCGATATCGGGAAAAGGCAGGATAGGTGCAGAGACCCGGGCAAGGGTTCTGGAGTACATAGAGGAGCACAACTATAAGCCCAGTGTAATAGCCAAAGGCCTGGCTCAGTCCAAGTCCTATAATATCTGTTGGGCTATGCCCAGTGATTACTCTGTAGGAAACCTCCCCTTCTTTCAGAAGTGTCTCATGGGTATCATAGAGATGGGTATGCTGATGGATTATGACGTTCTTATATCGATGATATCCCCTGACGATATAAGCCAGCTTGAGAGGATAGTTGAAAATCACAAGGTGGATGGCGTCATAATAGGAAGAACTCTGGTGAAGGATAGGACGACCGAGTATCTTAAAAGTAAGAAAATCCCCTTCGTTGCCATTGGGAGCAGCGAGGATACAGATGTCGTCCAGATAGATCACGATCACCGGAGCGCCTGCAAGGAGCTGACTTCTATCGTTCTGGCAAGAGGTGCCAGTAAGATAGCTTTGATAGGCGGAAATAAAAATCATGTGGTGACACAGAACCGTTACAAGGGTTTTGTTGACGCCATGAATGAGTCAGGAAAGATCATAGACAACAATTTAATTTATTTTGATATAGACGGAACTGTAATGTGTGAGAGAGCTGTTGATGAAGCCCTCAGACATAATGTGGAGTGTATACTCTGCATGGACGACGGAATATGCTGCAATGTCATCAATATTCTGAAGAAGAAAAAAATACAGGTTCCAGGTGATATCAGAGTCGCTTCATTTTATGACAGCGACCTGTTCAAATATTACCAGCCATCCATCACTTCCCTAAAGTTTGATCCAAGGCAGCTTGGAATGGTGGCTTGTAAGACTTTGATCGATTCCATCGAGGGAAATAAGGTCAATGCCCGAACAAGGCTTGGCTATGAGCTTCTCCTCCGTGAATCGACCAAGTAATATGTTATTCACAAATTCACTCGAACATCAGCCCATTAAAAATTTGCCTACGGCAAAGGGCTGACGCTACATGTCAAGTTTTTTATAAAAACTTGACACAAATCCCTCCCTTTTTAATCGGCACCGTTCACACCCCTCCCCCCGAACGGTGCTTTTTGTTATTTTTATTCTTGCATGCCTCCCGGTTATTATGATAGTTTATACTTAGCGGATTTAATGGGAAAATGCCCGGCAGAAGCGGTATTTTCACCATTTGCACAATGATGATTTCTTCGGGGAGGATTTCAATGGACAATACTTTTGTTGTAAATATAATTCACAGACCTGAGATGGCACCTGAGTACGCTGAGAAGATAACAGGCCAGGGACAGGAAGAGGATATAGGCAGGAAATCCCTGCTTACAGAGTCCCTGGATATATTTAAGTTCCAGCAGGAAACAGCCCACAAGAACGGTCTCAAGGTCACTATTCAGATGACCTACGCCAGTCTCTTTAATGAGGAGGCTGTATCCATAGCAAAACACGATCATGAGGTGTACGGAGATGAGATC
Organism: Coprococcus sp.; assembly: GCA_050872265.1. Lineage (GTDB taxonomy): Bacteria > Bacillota > Clostridia > Lachnospirales > Lachnospiraceae > Coprococcus. Next base: position 210,209 of record JBNMGN010000001.1, on the reverse strand, counting down.
GCACTGTCTCTGTTAGGACTTCCCTGCAATGAGTTCAGAGATAAATACAGGACAAAGGATTTTTGTATCTGGATGTTCTCCATGGAAGACAAGAAGAACATCGTAGATGACGTGTTTGGCAAGTTTCATGATATTTTCGGATTTTATCCCCAGTCTACCGGTTCGTATTACATGGACGCGGACCTGATTAATTACATAAAGAGCAGATACCCTTCGGTGAAGTGTGCGGTTGCCACCTGCTTCGAGGAGGGACCTAAGGCATACCATACCTGCAATAATTCCTGGTATACACTGCTTGACGGCGGCCCGTGGAACCCGTGGATACCATCAAAGCAGAACAGCCATGCCCCTGCTGCAAATGAAGCCGAGGACAGCGGAATCGTTGCGATACCTCATTTGTCCAGGGATCTTCTTGCCTGCTACGATGGAAATGGCAGTAATTTCGGTACCCATCCCCAGAACGTGTTAAGGGGAATGATATATGATACAAAGACCTGGGAATTCCCATATTTCTTTAACCTGGTGGATCAGTACAGACATCTGGCTGCCTACAATAAGGGCTATTCTTATAATATGATGTTTGTGGGTCCCGGCTGGCTCAACAAGATGGGACGCTGGGAGGCACCTTATGAGCTGCTTAAGAAGAGCTATGAAGATGGCTGCAGATATTATGGCGATCTTAAGAAACAGGGCAGATGTGTGGATATGACCATGGCGGAATTTGCAGATTTCTACAGGGAGCATAAGACATATTCTGAACCGGAGTGTGCCCTGTGGAAGGATATACTGTACGGATCGGACAAGCAGATATTCTGGTATCTTGATCCCTATATGAGAGCACAGATCAACATGGATCAGGGCGGTGCACTGGTGGACTTAAGACCCTATGCGGCGAAGCTGTACTGGCCTGTGGGAATAGGCACAAGGCATGTTCAGGACGCTTCATATCCATTCCTGATACAGGAGAAATACAGGGCGGGATACTTCACCCACTATGCAGGAGAGGGCACCATTAAAAGTGCCAGGCTCTGCTACAATGGTGAGGAGGTGGATCTCTGCCTGTGCAGGACCAAGGCACATTTCTCAAGAAATGACAGGACTGTGGTGCTGACGCTGGATCCTGTGGAGATAGAATTTGCAGATATGACAGTGAAATTACAGACTAAGATATATTTTGAAGAGGGATCGTCAACCATCAGGTATGACAGGGAGATCCTGGAAATGAGCAGGGAGGACGCAGCCATAACTGTAAATGAATACGTGGTGGCTTGCTACGGAACAACGGAATATCCGGAGGATATGACAGGAATAAAGCTACAGGTGGCAAATCCGTCAGAACACCGGGACATTGACTATGAATACAGGTGCAGAGAGGAAAGTCTCCCCGGTGCGGCAAGTGCCTCTGCGGTTATACCTGCCATAGAGACTAAGCTTTTGGCAGGTGAAGATACCGGCAAGGCAACCGGATATATCAGGGAAGGATATGCATTTTCACCTATGTTCACCTTAGGCTTTACTAAGGAACTTAAATGCGGGGAGGTGATGTCTACATGGCTCAGGCTGGAAAAGGCAGATTGAATTACAGGTGCCCTTCATGCTTTATGAGGGATATAGACATTGATATGTTCTATGATAAGGAAAAGAATGAATATTACTGTCTCCGCTGCCAGTACAGAGGGGATGAGAAGGATGTGCTTGAGAAAAATGAGCTGGCAAGGTTCAGGTACGGCATGATAGGAAGGAGAATTACCATTGAGGATTACGAGGATTAACGGAAGACAGAAGGAAAGACCATAAAGTATAACCTTATGGCGGATGGATTTTGTTGTTTTATTTTTTTAACCTGCGGCATAAACTGTACAAACAGTCAAATAGGGGTTTGTATAGTTGAGGGAATATATCGAAGAACGTGCAGAAGAGATCGGAAGATATATTGTGGAAAGCGGGGCAACTGTCAGACAGACCGCAGGAAGATTTGGAGTATCAAAATCCACAGTACATAAGGATATTACGGAGCGGCTGGTGAAGGTTAATCCGTTTCTGGCAGCCAGAACAAGGATCGTGCTGGATTTCAATAAGGCAGAGAGGCACATAAGGGGCGGCATGGCCACAAGGGAGAAATATCGTTCGTCGGATAAGCATGTTGAAGATATATAGAGAAGATATCAAAGGATAAGGTGAAGGATGTTATTAGATAAGTTAAGAAATAAACAGAAGCAGAGAAGAGAAAAGGGATGTATACCGGCAGGCTGTACACTGCTTTCATTTGACTCCTATCAGGAGGTGGGAAGCAGGGAAAATCAGGAGGACTGCCTGCTGTGCCTTGGAGATACGGAAGGAAATAAAGGCTTTCTTGGAATCGTGGCAGACGGTATGGGCGGCATGGAATACGGAGAGGTTGCTGCCCGCATGGTGGCAGACTGCGGAGCCATGGCATATGAGGACATGGAGCAGGAAGAGAGCGGTGCCCAGATCTTAAGGGATATTGCAGTAAGTGCAAATGAAGCGGTAAATACATTTGCAGAGGAAAAGAATGAGGATGGAGTAGGCTCCACCATGGTGGGAGTGTATATAAAGGATGGCAGAATGGATTATATATCTGTTGGTGACAGCCGTATATACATGATAAGAGATGGGGAACTTAAGCTGCTGACCCACGAGCATACCTACGATGTCAAGTTAAAGAGACTAGTGAGTGCCGGCGTGTTAAGTGATGAGGATTATGAGGCAGCAACAGGCAAGTCGGCTCTTACATCCTACATCGGCATAGAGGAACTGAAGGAGATCGACAGTCCGGATGAGCCTGTTGAGCTTAAGGAAGGAGACTCCATAATCCTTATGTCAGACGGAGTGTTCAACACCCTTGATGATGAGCTGATACTGGGATACGGTGCGGAAAGACCGGATATCGCAGCAGAGCTTATAAGGAGCGGAGTCCTGGCGGAGGAAAGAGATCCCCAGGACAACAACACAGCCATAGTCATAAGGATTGAAGAGCTGCAGCGTGCAGAGCAGGAATAATATTATTGTTTATCATAATGTGCCAGACGTGTTCTGGCACTTTTTATTATTTCATTTCTTAAGTCTTCAGGCTCCAGTACAATGGCGGAGCTTCCGTAGCCATAGAGAAAGCTCTTGAAGCTTCCCATGCCTACCACATCATCCTCGTATATAAGGGAGCCGTCCTCCGGCAGGATGGTTATGGTGCCGCAGGTTCTTGAAGCCAGGTCTCTGGTGGCCTTTCTTACCACATTTCCCTCGTTAAGGAAGCGGACCTTTACGTGAACGGGGGCGGCGGGATGTTCGGATGTGCCAAGCTCCATGCCCCATACCTTTGGCAGGATATCAAGGGGAGACAGATCCGGTATGTCAACAGAGTCGGTGGTGACGGAATAGTGTCTGATCCTGTCAAGTCTTAATGCCAGAAGATTGTCATTTGCAATGGTCACAACATAATAGTAATCGTCCATGGCGTTATGAACCAGCTTGAGAGGACGTATCACAGAGGTGATGAGATCACCCTTAAATGGCTTATAGATGACCTTTATGGTCTGGCCGTTGTCTATTATCCTCTGGATCTCCTGACCCTTAACCTGCATTTTGGAATTTGACTTGTTGTACATTGCCTTTGTCACGTAATTGTGCACTGAGTGATCCTTGGAGACAACTGCCTCGTCAAGGAAATCGTTCAGACAGTTTAACTCAAGGGGAGTTATGGACAGAAATACATCACTGTGAAATGATGTCTCTGCCACAAGGGGCACATCATCGTGTAGTCCTTTTTTTAGTTCCTCCGAGAAGTTGGCATAGTCATTGTCGCTGTCCTCGTCCTCCTCCATATCAGGTGGATATATGACAGTGTCGTAATCCTTATTGTTGCAAATGGTATAAAGATCCTCCCTTATTACATTTATGGGAACATTCATAAGCTCAGCCAGCTCCTTTACGGAATAGCTGGCGTCCATGTTCTGGAACAGGGAAAGGATGGTATTTATTCTGTATATTGGAATTGTGAAATTATTTGTGTCCATAATTTTCTTCCTTATATATTTCTGGGTGTGTTATATGCTGCTTGGGTTATCATTGGCTGCTCAGGGTGTCGCCGCAGTACTTTTCGTAATTCTCAAGAGTACGTTTGGCAGAATTTCTCATAAGCTCAACCAGACTTTCAGGCTCTATGGCAATACAGGATCTGCCGTATCTTCTCAGATAATTGGCGAAGTCTGCTATGCCGCTGATGGTATCCTCGTAGATCAGATGATCACCTTCTACCTTTAAGGAGGCGGTCTTAGGCCGGTTTGAGATGACACGTTCAAGCTTGTTCTTTATCTGGTTTATATTGTCAAATCTTACAAGTACGTGCTCCGGTTCGTCCAGTGATATGGAGAACATGGTACCTATGATCCTTGTGAAAAATTCATTGTGGTATATATCGTTTGCCTGATCCAGCACGGATATCTCCATAACAGAGCTGCAGTTTATTATGGTTTTCGTTCCCTCAATGGTCTCACCCAGGAGATAAAGTATATCCTTATCTACGGAGTACATGACATTCCCGACGTTGAAATCCACGGATCTTGTATTGTTGTTTTTGATCTTATATGTAATGTGGAGAGTTTTTGTCTCGTATGGGTATGCCTCAAGCTTTTTCAGCAATTCATCAAGCCTTGATGAGGTGAGGAAGCTTTTGTTGTATACCACATAGTTGTCATTTGCCCGGAAATCATTCTCCACGTCGTTAAACAGTGCAAGAACCAGCTTGCTTCTTATGTCCGCGAGTATGGACTGGAAATGATGTCCCGGTCCGTACAGGTCAATGCTGTTTAATATGTTTATGGCATCATCATTTGTAAGGGTAAGCTGTATTGGTGAAAATTCTGAAACACAGTAGACTCCCGGTGCCGACTCGGTTATAAGGTGTTCCTTCATAAGCACCTCAAGGTCTGTTGCAAGGGTCTTGCTGTCACCGGTAACGGCAGGTGCACCACCCTCGCCCTGACCGGCTTTCGATCTGAGATCTATAAGCTTGTCGGTGCTGTAGTATCTGGACAGCTCCTCGGCAAGCTGTCTTCTTGTCATGCCGCTGCTTTTCTGCAGTATCAGTGTTATATACAGTCTGCGGATGGTTTCCTTTCCTGAGGCAACGTAGTAGTTGTCCGGTGCGGATTCCTTGTCAAGAAAATATCCCTTAAGTGCTTTCTTGCCCTTGATCCTATAGCCCTGATTTATCAATGCCTTTATGTCTGCCTGCATTGAGCGTTCCTTTATATGATATTTGCTCTGAAGAAATTCATATGTACAGAAATCCATGTTGTGAAGATCCTCAAGGATACTCTGACGTCTGGTTTCTACTGCCCCCATTGATACTGCCTCCTTACATTTGTAAACACAAAACAGTATAACATTGAAGTGAAATAATGGCAATTGCAACAATGTAGAGGGTGAGGTATAATATAAAGATGTTTAGGAAAATACAGGTTATGATTGTGTCAAGTTTTATATGAAAACTTGACATGCAGCGTCAGCCCTTTGCCGAAGGCAAATTTTAAATGGGCTGATGTTCAAAGACGAGGATAGGTTATGAGATTTGTACACATATCAGATTCAAATATAGGATTATATGATGAGAAGGCCACCGAGACTGAGAAGTATTATCAGGATCGGGTAAATGCAGCATTTAAGTCGCTTCTCAATGTTATAAATGAGCGGCAGGTTGACCTGTTCCTTGTGGCAGGAAATCTGTTCGGACATGTTCCTACGAAAAAGGAGCTTAAGTGGCTTGACGCACAGCTTATGGAACTTAAGAATACCAGGACCATAATAGTTGCAGGCTCTAGGGATCATATGGATGAAAATTCCCCGGCGGCCGGCTATATGTTCCGGTCGAATACCGCGATTCTTCCGGCAGGGGAGATGAGCAATGCATATCTTGAGGACATAAATACCTGTGTTACAGGCATGAGCTACAGCAGTGAAAGCTGCACATCGGACGTTCTTTCGTCCATGGAGCCGCAACATCAGGGAGTTATCAATATACTTCTCGCCCATGGCGGTGACTCAAACCACATGCCTGTAGATTACAAGAAGCTGGCGGGAGCGGGCTTTGATTATGTTGCTCTTGGTTACATGCACAAGAGCCATCATATGATAAAGAATAGGATGGCATATTCAGGTGCCCTTGTACCTTGGGATCACAGAGAAAACTACAAGCATGGATATATATATGGTGAAGCGGACGAGACAGGTGTGAAGATAAGGTTTCAGACTGTGAAGTCTGTGGATTTTGTAAATGTAGTTGTGCCGGTTAAGGCAAATTACGGCGGCAGCGCCATTGTGGATTTTCTTGACGAGCGTCTTTTTGAGCTTGGAACAGATAATATCTATCGTATAGAGCTTCAGGGAGAGACCATGGAGGACACTTCACCGGATTATTCACAGTTAAAGGCGAAGTATCATATCAGTGAGATCGCCGACAGGACAATGCCGGAGTATGACCTTACTAAGCTTTATACGGATAACAGCAACAATCTTTTGGGCAGATATATTGAGAGCTTTAACAAAAACAAGGACAGCATTGCGGGAAAAGCACTGATGTATGGTGTAGAAGCATTGATTTCAACTGGAGAAAAGTAAATGTATATAAACAAATTATCTCTTAAACAATTTGGCAAATTTAATAATAAGGATATTCAGCTTGATACAGGTGTCAATCTTGTGAAGTGTGCGGATGAAGAAGAGGTGGATACACTTAAGGACTTCACCACCGGCATACTTTACGGCATGGATAAGAAGCGTGGATTTGCAGAGACTCCGGAGGCGTACAGAAGATACAGCAGAGACGGATACACCGAGCCGGCAGGAAAGGCGTATGTTACCACTGACGGAGAAAAGTATCTGATCGAAAGAGAATTTGCAAGGAATAACAAGGCTGCAAATATTGTATCTGCAAAGGACGGCATTGGAAAAAATCTTAACTATCCTAATTCCTTTAAGGGAATCCTGTTTGATACCGACAGGAACAGCTTTAATGAGCTTAAGAGTATAGACCTTGATCATACACCGGAAAGCGGTGCCCAGCTGGCAGAGCGTACCGACAGGATCTCAAGAAGTGCCGGTGCCCGTATCTCTGTGGATAAGGCGGTTGACAGTCTTAAGGAACGGAGACAGGATTTTGACAACAGCAGCATGGGCATTGAGATCAAAAAGCTCCAGGCAGAGATGAACAGATACGGGGATGTGGAGTATGATCTGGAATCCGTGAGAAATGAAAGGATAAACGAACTTCAGTCATACAACATGGAGATCGCCAGACTAAAGAGAGAAGCAAGAAACCTTGTAAATGAGAAGAATGCGGTCATACCTGATGAGGATGAGGACAGGGAGAGAGAAAGAATATTCCTGGAGGTCGAGGCTATACCTGATGAGGTTTCCGAGAAGGATAAGATCCAGAATAATCCATTTGTCATAATCGGTGCAGGTATTGCGGTTGTTGCCATAGTAACATTGTTCTCAATAATACTTGGCTTCCAGAACAGCATAAGACAGTTGTTCATTATATGCAGTATCGTATTTGTGGCAGTTACGATAATCGACGGCATGGTGAGAAAGGGCTTCCTTGAGGGAGAGGATACTCCTGACGAGGAGGACTTCGAGAAGGTGGTTTACGAGCTTGGAAGAACCACAGAGTCCCGTACCGTAAGGATAGAGATAGACAAGAAATTCCAGGATGATCACGACAACAAGATTGCAGAGCTTAAAGAGGCAGAGGCGGTGCTTGTTAAGAAGAGAGACGAATATAACGAGCTTAAGACAAGAAGGGATGAGCTCTTAAAGAAGTATCAGGAATATGATACAGAAAAGAAGGCAATAGATCAGGCCATAGAGAAGATAACAGCAATTTCTTCTTCTATTGAGAGTGAGGTATCGGATAAGATATATGCGGACATGTGGGCAATATTAAGCAGACTTTCCGGTGGCAGCCTGAGAGAGATACATTTTACAGGAAGATACGCAAAAGAAGCTTCCGCAGGTATTACAGGAAGTGTCGGTGCTATGGCAGACGGAGTTCTTGTGGTTGACGGCGGTGGCGTTGTTAAGGATTACGACAGGCTTAACAACAGGGATAAGCTTATGGTGTGCGTGGCAGTAAAGCTTGCCTGCTCCGGTGCAGTGATAAAGGAGAAAATGCCGGTTGTCATTACAGACCGCGGAGGCAGATTCGGAACACCATTTGCAGACGCCTTACTGGAACTGCTCCTTGAGAAAGAAGAGCAGGTTATATATTATAGTTTTTGAGGAGACGCTAAAAATATAAGGAAGTATCTGTGCATCGCAGATGCATATTAAGATGGGGCAATCCTTTAAGAGGGCAGAGAAATGACCAAAAAGCAGAGAGCTTTAGAGATAATAAAGAGACTGAAAGAAGAATATCCGGACGCAGGCTGTACTCTTGATTACGAGGACGCCTGGAAGCTGTTGGTCAGCGTGAGACTTGCTGCCCAGTGTACAGATGAAAGGGTAAATAAGATCGTGCCTGCACTCTATGAGAAATACCCGGATGTAAGTTCCCTGGCGGAGGCACCGGTAGAAGAGATAGAGAAGATAGTCAAGCCCTGCGGACTTGGTGCCGGCAAGGCAAGAGATATAAGTGCGTGTATGAAAATGCTGCGTGACAGCTATGACTGTCATGTGCCGGATACGATGGAGGAGCTTCTTAAGCTTCCCGGAGTTGGAAGAAAAAGTGCCAACCTTATAATGGGGGATGTGTACGGCAAGCCGGCCATAGTGACAGACACCCATTGTATAAGACTGTGCAACCGTATGGGACTGGTAGATAACATCAAAGAACCTAAGAAGGTTGAGATGGCACTCTGGAAGATAATACCGCCGGAGGAGGGCAGTGATTTCTGCCACCGTCTGGTATACCACGGCAGAGCAGTATGTACCGCCCGCACCAAACCCTACTGCGACAGATGCTGCCTCGCAGATATCTGCAAGAAAGTGGGAATTTGAAAGACATGGCAAAGAGATGTCAGCAATGATGAGTCCTTTCTCATCCCATTATTTTATTGTAATGATGTCCGTTTTAAAACGAAAAAGCAGGAACCCCGTACCGGAAGCGTATGGGATACGTTTCTGATACACGATACCTGCTTGATTTTTAATACTCGTAATTATCTGAAATAGTATGGCGGGTCTTGTACTCCGCAATACGTGCATTTATTCTCTCGGCAGGATCAAGAAGATCTGAAAGAGAAGCGTCATGATTAAGGTGGTCAATGATAAGGGCGATGTACTTGCTCATATCTGCTGACTCATACCACTTCTTCTCGAATAACTCAGGAAGCTGGTAAGTAAGGTTAGTTGTGATAACCTTGTCAATGAGACCATCTTCATAGCACTTGTCAAATACTTCAAGTCCCTTAGTGAACAGACCAAAGGTAGCAACGGCAAATACACGTCTTGCCTTTCTCTCCTTAAGCTGTCTTGCAACATCGATCATGCTCTCGCCTGAAGCAATCATGTCATCTATAATAATTACATCCTTGCCTTCAACAGAGTCACCCAGGAACTCGTGGGCAACAATAGGGTTTCTGCCATCTACGACCTTGGTGTAGTCTCTTCTCTTGTAGAACATACCTACATCAACGCCTAAGAGGTTAGCGAAGTAGATAGCTCTGTGCATTGCACCCTCATCAGGTGAAATGATCATCATGTGGTCATTATCTATCTCAAGATCCGGAGTGGTTCTTAAGAGAGTCTTGATGAACTGGTAGGTTGGCTTCACATTCTCAAAGCCTGATCTAGGAATAGCATTGACTACTCTTGGGTCATGGGCATCAAAAGTGATGATGTTATCAACACCATACTGCTTAAGCTCCTGAAGCATTACTGCACAGTCGAGAGATTCTCTTGAAGATCTCTTGTGCTGGCGGCTTTCATAAAGGAATGGCATGATAACTGTGATCTTCCTTGGCTTGTCAGTCATTGCAGAAAGTATTCTCTTGAGATCTGCATAGTGATCGTCAGGAGACATTCTCTGGGTCTGGCCTGCCATCTGGTATGTGCAGCTATAGTTACCTACATCTACCATAACGTAGATATCTTTTCCTCTGACAGATTCATTTATAACACCCTTGGCTTCGCCTGAACCAAATCTTGGACATACGGTGTCGATAAGATAGGTATCCTTCTCGTAGCCATGAAATACTATAGTGGATTTGTTTTCGTTCTTTCTGTTTGCTCTCCACTTGACCAGGTAATGGTCAACTTTCTCACCAAGCTTTGTGCAGCTCTTGTGTGCTACAATTCCAAGGCTTCCCACAGGTATGGTTTCTAATTTGCTGTCGTCTGGCATGATATAATCCTCCGTATTATGAATTTGCTGGTCTGATATGAGATCACACGAGATTTTTTCTCTTGATGTGTCTGATATCATCTCCATAGAGATTGAATACTGAAAAGCTGTCTACGATCCTGGACAGGATCCTGTCGGTGTATCTTTCCTGCATCTGCCTTATGGTCAGATTGGTAGATATCATTGTTGACAGACCTTTGTTGTATCTGTTTTTTATTATTTCAAATAACTGGGACTGGACAAATGAGTTGGTACACTCGGTGCCAAGGTCGTCAATTATTAAGAAATCGCAGTTGAAAATATAATTATATCTGTCTCTGTTCTCAGAACTTCGATTGTTGTTTATGATAACTTCTGAGAGGGTATTGTCAAATAATTCTATTGATGACAGGTAAAGAACCGTGTAGCCCTTATCTAAGAGAGCCTTCGCCATACAGTTTGACAGGAAGGTTTTTCCCGTGCCTGTGTTGCCGTATATCAGGATACCGTTCTTGCGTGTGTCAAAATTATCTACAATACTCTTACATTTCTTCAGAATATTGGATGCATTTTCGTATGGAGTGTTGGAATGAATACCGTCACCCTCATTACTATAATATTCCAGAGAGAATGTGTCAAAGTTTTCTTTAGATAAAATTTTACCAATAGTGGATTGTTCGTACTGTTCGTTGATGATTTTTTGTCTCATACAGGAGCATGGACGGTTGTCAACATAGCCTGTATCATGACACAGCTTACATTCATATATAGGATCAAGATAGTCCTCTCCGAAAGCTGAATTTTTTAAAAGGACCTTCTTTTCTGCCAGAAGCTCTTTGTTGTGACGATGTACATCGTCCTTGTCTGAGTCAGAGCTGCTCTTTGAGAGTATACGCTTCCTGGCAAGGGAAAGGCTTGAAGAAGCGATCGCTTCATCTATCTCCCTGATCCTTGGGATGGCAGCATAAACCTCGGTCCTGCGTCTGTCTGTCTCATTCATATTGTCCATTCTCTTCCTCTGATAGTAGGAGAGTATATTGTCATAATTCACGTTCTTCAAAATAAATCCCCGATCCTGCAAAATGTCTTACGAATTTACTTCCTTAAGGAACAGCTCTTCAAGCTCGTCGATGTCATCCTTTGAAGTGTCCCTCTTGGAGAAGGTGTTGAAGGAATTTGCCTTGACCTTGTAGTCATTTGCACCGTTACTTATTGTTCTCGCCTTGTGTTTCCGGTCTAATTCTTCTATATCCTTGAGGCTCTGTACTCCGTCCTTGTACCAGTTGCGAAGTGTTCCGTCTATGTATGAGAAGTTTATTGATGTAGGTTTATTAAGGACGCAACGCTTACAGGCTTCCTTTATTATGGTAATGTCAAAATGAAGCTCTGACTGCCATGAATCCATAAATGCTATCTCCGCGGAACCCGGATATCTGTTTCTTATGCCCAGCTCATTGAAGACTGCCTTGTAAAGAGGATCGTGCTTTGTGGCTGATCTCTTGGCGTCCTCCAGAGTCTTTACATTCTCATTGTACCAGGTGATGGCTACCTCTTCAAAGTATTGTATGTTCTTTATATTCTTGCTGACCAGGTGCTCCTCTAAGAACTGGATGACCTCAGCGGAAAATCCCAACTGGTCATGTATGTATATGAGGGATTCTATCTCCCTTGAGGAAAGAGTCTTGCCCAGGTATGTCTCTGTGAAGAAGAGGATATCATTAAAGGCTGAGTCTTCCTCTGCCTTGGCGGCAAGCTCAGGTGAGAAGGTCTTCTTTACAGGAAGCTCCCTTGAAACTGCTGTTTCGCCGGCATCGGTCATAGCTGACGATACCGGGATCGGATTTCCTGGGGCTGCCACGCTGTTTCCCGAAGCTGTTGTTGTACTTTCCGGTTCAGGAATTGACACGAGGAAATCCACATCTCCGTCAAATTCAGAAGAGATACCTGTATCAGGCTCCCTTAAGGGCAGCAGGTTTATACCCGTAGGCTCTCCGGAGGGGGCGTAGATAAGTTCCATAACGCCCTTTGATATCCAGTACTTTATGGCACGGCATATATCCTTCTCAGTGAAATTAAAATGATCTGCTATATCTGAAACCGCCACAGGTCCCGATGAAGACATGAGCCTCACAAGATACAGGTATATCTTTACGAAATCCCCGTTGGCGTTGGTCATGTAATAGTCAATAAAGAAATTGGATATTGAGGAATATGTTTCTCTATTTTTTGCTGAAATTGTTATATATCCCATTTTAAAAACTCCTTAAAAATACTCCTCAAATACACGATTTTGAGAGCACTTACCTCAAGTGCAAATGAATTATATCACGAGTTTTTTAAAATGCAAACCGAACAACTGATTGGTTGGGAAAAGAGGACAAGATGTGGAAAATGTTGATAATGTGGGTAAAGGGTCAACATAATAAACATTAAGAATATAAATGTCCTGATAACATTGATTTTGTGGGGTTTTGTAAAATTTGGGTAAAATATTATGTAAACACAAATGAAAAAGCCGGGGAAGATATTTCTTCGACCCGGCTATGTGGAAAGTGTTGATAATTATTTTTTTATGAGGTCATTGCCGATAGAATCAACATTTCCGGCCCCCATGGTTATCAACAGATCATTTTTTTTCAAATTTTTCAGAAGGTAGTTTTCTATGTCCACAAATGTAGGGAGATAGAAAGCATCGGTTCCGTATGCTGCGATCTTGTCTGCCAGCTCTGATGATGACACAAGACCTGTATCCTTTTCACGGGCGGCATATATGTCAGCCACTATAACGTGATCGCACTCCTTAAGGGCAGCGGCGAAGTCATCTAACAGGGCGTAGGTCCTGGTGTAGGTGTGTGGCTGGAATACAACCCACAGTTCATTGTAGTCTGTCATCTTGGCTGCTGAGATGGTAGCTGCTATCTCTGTTGGGTGATGGGCATAATCGTCCATTACCTTAACATCGTCAAGAATAGTGCCTTTATACTGAAATCTTCTCTTGGCGCCTACACAGGCAAGAAGTCCCGCCTTGATGGCGTCCATGGAAATCCCCAGCTCCTCTGCTGCGGCAATGGCAGCCAAAGAATTGTATACATTGTGCTTGCCGAATACCTTAAGCTTGATCTCTGTGATCTCAACGCCGTCCTTAACAAGAGTATATGTAGGATGTCCGAAGCTGTCGAAGGTTATGTTCCTTGCAGTGTAATTATTCTTCTCGCTTTCGCCGAAGGTCAGCACACGACATGAAAGATCACGGACAACAGTGTCGTAGTACTTCATGTCGCCGTTTACTATCACAAGACCTTCCTTTGGAGTCTTGGTTGCAAATGTATGGAAGGATTCTGCGATCTCATCTATTCCGCTGAAGAAATCCAGGTGATCTGCGTCCACATTAAGTATAAGGCTTATGTACGGATTGAAGGCATGGAAGCTGTTGGTGTATTCACATGCTTCAGTGACAAAGTATTCTGATGAGCCTACACGGATATTTCCACCGATGGCGTCTATCATACCGCCTACTGATATAGTAGGATCTGTGTCTCCTTCCATCATGATGAGAGAGAGCATTGAGGTGGTTGTTGTCTTGCCGTGGGTTCCGCTGACTGCAACGGAGTATTTGTAATTTGCCATGATCTGACCAAGGAGCTGTGCTCTGGTGAGCATTGGGATACCGGCATTCTTTGCTGCCTGAAATTCCTCGTTGTCCTCCCTGATGGCTGCTGTATATATAACAAGATCTATATTGTCGTTGATGTTGCTGGCGTACTGGCCTATGTTGATCAGTGCACCCATTTCGGATAATTCATTTGTTATCTCGGACGCCTTCATGTCTGAGCCTGTGACTTTGAAGCCCTCCTTAATTAATATTTCTGCGAGACCGCTCATGCTGATTCCGCCTATTCCAATAAAATGTACTCTTATTGGATTGTTAAAATCGATAGTGTACATTGTAGTTCGCCTTCCTTTTAAAAAATAGTGATATGAAATGCCATAGTTAATCCTATTATAGCATATATCAATAAGTGTGGTACAATTTTTTTGGTGAACCGTCATAATTGTATGGTTATACAGCATATTTCACAATAAGTATTATAAGTATTGGCATGTCCGGGATGGTTGTTTTTCATTGACGGTTATCGGGGAAAGTAATATACTATCTTGTATGTACGCAAACATTTCATTAGTGTTTGTAGTTTATTGAAGGAGGGTTTTTGTAATGGCAAAAAAACCGTATTATATTACTACTGCGATTGCTTATGCATCAGGTAAGCCTCATATAGGAAACACATACGAGATCGTGTTGGCAGACAGCATCGCAAGATACAAAAGATTTACAGGATATGATGTAAGATTTCAGACAGGTACTGACGAGCATGGTCAGAAGATCGAGAACAAGGCATTTGAGAACATGCAGACACCAAAGCAGTTCGTAGATGATGTTGCGGGACAGATCAAGGATATCTGGGATCTTATGAACACTTCTTACGATAAGTTCATCAGAACAACTGATCCTGATCATGAGCTTCAGGTTCAGAAGATATTCAAGAAGCTTTACGATAAGGGTGATATATACAAGAGTGAGTACGAAGGACTTTACTGTACACCATGTGAGTCATTCTTCACAGAGAGCCAGCTGGTTGACGGTAAGTGCCCTGACTGTGGCAGACCCGTTGAGAAGGCAAAGGAGGAAGCATATTTCTTCAAGATGAGCAAATATCAGGATAAGCTCCTTAAGCATATTGAGCAGCACCCTGAATTTATCCAGCCTGAGTCAAGAAAGAATGAGATGGTAAATAACTTCTTAAAGCCGGGTCTTCAGGACCTCTGTGTTTCAAGAACATCATTCAAGTGGGGTATCCCGGTTGACTTCGATCCTAAGCATGTTGTGTATGTATGGATAGATGCCCTTTCAAACTATATAACCGGTCTTGGCTATGACGTTGACGGACACAATGACGCCAAGTTTGAAAGATACTGGCCTGCTGACCTTCATCTTATAGGTAAGGATATTTTAAGATTCCATACTATCTACTGGCCTATCATGCTCATGGCACTTGATCTTCCGCTTCCAAAGCAGATATTCGGACATCCATGGCTTATCCAGAGCGATGGCAAGATGAGTAAGTCAAAGGGAAATGTTATGTATGCAGATGACATGGTAAGACTCTTCGGAGTTGACGCCGTAAGATTTTTCGTGCTTCACGAAATGCCATTTGACAATGACGGAGTTATCTCATGGGAGCTTGTTGCCGAGCGTGTTAATTCAGAACTTGCAAATACTCTCGGAAACCTTGTAAACAGAACTATCTCCATGTCAAATAAATACTTTGACGGAGTTGTGACAAATACAAAGGTAAATGAGCCTGTTGATGATGATCTCAAGAAGGTTGTCCTTGACTGCAGACTTAAGGTTGCAGAGTGCATGGACAAGCTTAAGGTTGCCGACGCGATCTCAGAGATATTCACATTATTTAAGAGATGTAACAAATATATAGATGAGACAATGCCATGGGCTCTTGCAAAGGAAGAGGACAAGGCAGACAGACTTAACACTGTTTTATACAATCTTGTGGAGAGCATTGTTATCGGTGCTTCACTCCTTGAGCCGTTCATGCCTGATACATCAGTGAAGATCCTTAACCAGTTAAATGCCACAAAGCGTAAGGTTACAGAGCTTGGTGAATTTGGTCTTTATCCATCAGAAAATAAGGTTACAGAGAAGCCTGAGATCTTATTTGCAAGAATAGATGTTAAGGAGCTTATGGCTGAGGTGGAGAAGTTCGCACCAAAGGTTGAGAAGAACTTCTACGAGGAAGCAAGAGAGAAGAAGGAAGAGAAGAAGAACTCTGCCGAGCATAAGAAGGTCCAGATGGCTGAGGCTAAGGTTGCAGCCCTTAAGAACGATCCTTCTGTTATGGATAAGACAGAAATCTCTATAGAAGAATTCCAGAAGATGCAGCTTATGATCGGCGAGATCGTTGAGTGTGATGAGGTTCCTAACTCAAGAAAGCTTCTCTGCTCAAGAGTTAAGTTCGGCGAGAACAATTACAAGCAGATCGTTTCAGGAATAAAGGGCTTCTACAGTCCTGAGGAAATGGTAGGCAAGAAAGTTGTTGCCGTTGTGAACCTTAAGCCTTGCAAGCTTGCAGGTGTTATCTCAGAGGGAATGTTACTGTGTGCAGAGGATACAGAGGGCAACCTTTCACTTCTGACCACAGAGAAAAATCTCCCGGGCGGATCATTTATCAGCTAAGGTTTGTTGTTTATATTAATTGATTTAAAACCGGGGATATGGTAGTATATATGTATCTGTATGTATCTGCGGGACACTGCTTTGGCAGGTACATGTTAAGGTTTGATACTAAAATCCAGGTTTCCGAAGGGAGAATAATATATGTGTGGAATCATAGGCTTTACAGGAAGTCTTCCGGCTAAGGATATCCTTATTGATGGTCTGGCAAGACTTGAGTACAGGGGCTATGACAGTGCGGGTATAGCACTCTTAAATGATGATGATACTCTCACCATAAGAAAAAAGGCAGGAAGGGTTGACGAACTCAGAGCAATGTGCAGCGACGGGGAGTATACCTCTACCTGCGGTATCGGACATACAAGATGGGCTACTCACGGAGGAGTGACTGATCTTAATGCCCACCCACATAAGTGCGGAAAAGTAGCGATAATCCATAACGGAATAATCGAGAATTACTACGATATAATCAGAGAATATGGTCTTGCAGATATGCTTGTATCCGAGACAGATACAGAGGTTGTTGCAGCACTTCTTGATAAGCTGTACGACGGAGATCCTATAAAGGCCATAAGAAAAGCTGTGAATATCATATCAGGATCGTTTGCATTGTGCATAATGTTCGCAGATCATCCTGGAAAGATATACGCAGTGAGAAACGTAAGCCCTATGGTGGCTGCGTCAAGTGAGAAGGGATCTATAATAGCTTCCGATCTCACAGCTATAATTTCATTTTCAAAGGAATACTTTGTTGTGCCTGAGTACCATATACTCACCATGACAGAGGAAGGCATTAAAGTCGAAGACATGAAGGGCAATGTGGTCAAGCCACAGATGTTAGAGATCACATGGGACATTGAGGCTGCCCAGAAGGGTGGTTTCCCTCATTACATGCTCAAGGAGATCTACGAACAGCCTGATTCACTCAGAAACACCATAACTCCTAGAGTTGTGGACGGACTGCCTGATTTTACCGAGGATGGAATAGACGACGAAGTATTTAAGAATTGTACCAACATCACAGTAGTGGCGTGTGGTACGGCGATGCATGCGGGTATCGTGGGCAAGGCGATGATAGAGGCTGAGCTTAAGATACCGGTAAATGTGGAGATCGCGTCAGAGTTCAGATATAAGGAACCGTTGATCGATGGCAAGACACTGGTGATCGTTACATCACAGTCAGGTGAGACCATTGATACCCTTGAGGCATTAAGGCTTGCCAAGAGATGTGGATCAAAGGTTCTGTCGGTGGTCAATGTAAAGGGATCTACCATTGCAAGAGAGAGCGATTATGTTCTTTATACCCATGCAGGTCCTGAGATCGCAGTTGCAAGTACAAAGGCTTATTCAGTACAGATGGCTGCCATGTATCTCATAGGCTGCAGGCTTGGTCTTGTTAAGGGTATATACACTGAGGAGAGAGCAAGACAGTTTGTTACATCTCTTCTGAATACCATTCCGGTTATTGAGGAGACACTTAAGCAGGCTGATGGAGTTAAGGAGATAGCCAACTACATAAAGATGGCACCGGACGCTTTCTTCATTGGAAGGGGAATTGACTACACACTTTCACTTGAGGGTGCATTGAAGCTTAAAGAGATTTCATATGTTCACGCTGAGGCTTATGCCGCAGGTGAGCTTAAACACGGAACTATAGCTCTTATTACAGAGAATGTTCCGGTTATAGCCTTGGCTACACAGGAGGCTGTATATGGAAAGATGATTTCCAATATCAGAGAGGTTAAGGCCAGAGGGGCGTATGTCATTCTTATCAGCATGGATGATAAGGTTGACGACAAGACAGTATGTGATAAGCACATAAGGATACCAAAGCAGGATAATCTGTTCTCAGTATTTGCCACTGCGGTAATACTTCAGCTTATTGCGTATTACACATCGGACGCAAAGGGGCTTGACGTGGATAAGCCGCGTAACCTTGCGAAATCCGTAACCGTAGAATAGATTTCTGCGACGATAGAGCAAATTGGGAGGATACTTATGAGCGCGGAAAAGGCATATTTGTGTGATGAATACAAGCTTTATTTCAAGATCGAGGATGACATTGATATCCTCAGAAATGAAATGGAGATATATAATTCATCATTTGTGGGTAATAATTGTTTCTGTCATCAGGAATACATAGATGGTCAAAAGACACTTAAATATTCTATACCTGCCATGCTTACCATGGAACAGTTTATTACAAAGAAGATTCACAGAGATGAGCTTGTGGCAATATTCTTCAGTATTGTTGATCAGCTTATGTATATTAAGGCAAATGACCTGCCTATCGGTAAGGTTATTCTGAGCATTGGTTACATGTACCTTAATCTTGATGATATGAGCGTACAGCTTATTTACCTGCCTATCGACAAGGCAATGGATAAGTGTAACATGGACAAATTTGTAAGAGACTTTGTTGGCAGACTTACATTTGCCAATAAAGAAGCATCAGACTGCGCTTATGAGATCATAAAATACTTTGATCACAACAAGATATTCTATCTGTCTGATTTCTACAAGTATGTTGTCGAGATCAGAAATAATGCTTCTGCACATTCTGTTGTTGAGGAGACATTCCTGCAGGAAGGCAAGAGCCCATTGGCAGTAGAGCAGTATGAGGCTGACCTTAAGGCAGCAGCAGAGCACCAGGCTTCACAGCCATCCTTCAAGCTTGCCAAGGAAGTTAAGGATTATTCAATGAATGACATTGGATTTGGAATGGATGATGACTCAGATGTAACATCCACTACAGTTCTTACAAGTGCTTCCGGCAAGAAGTCAGGACCTGTTATCGTGAGAACAAGAACAGGTGAGAGGATAAGGATCGACAAGCCTATATTCTGTATAGGAAAGTCTGCACAGGGAGTTGATTATCAGGTTACTGACAACAACTCAGTAAGTAGAAGACATGCATACATAATAAATGTAAATGGTGTGTACTACCTGAGAGATAATAAGTCTACCAACCATACATACCTTGGTGGTAAGATCATAAACAGCGGTACAGATATGATGCTTATTGACGGAAGCAGATTTAAGCTTGCAAATGAGGAGTTCACCTTTAAGGAGAAGTAAGCTCTGACAGGCATTTAACACAATAAGATATGGTATTAAAAAAGAGGCATGTAAATCTTACATGTCTCTTTTTGATTAGTGCTTTTTTATTGTACTTCGTCGCTGCCTGTATCTGCCGTTGTATCAGTCTCGGATGAAGTATCTGCTTCTGTGTCGGTTTCTTCAGAACCGTTTTCCAACACAAACATTGAATTTTCTATATCCACCATACTGTCTGATGATATGGAGTAATACTTTCCGTCATCCTCTATAAGAACCTTTAACTTTACGGGATCACCGTATTTCATGTCTGCCGCATAGGACTCAAGGATGTCTGCAAGTCCCAGGGCAAATGCCTCTTCGTACTCTGTGGTGGTGGAGTTGTTATACACGCCATTTTCAACGTCTTCGTTAAACTTACTAATATACTCAACAACGTCATCGTGAGCCTGATTGAGTATATCCATAGGGGTTATCTCCACATCGACATAATATTTGTCGCCGTCGGCATAGGCTTCCGAAACGGTGTATTTGCTGTGCTTGTATATTTCCTTTGAAAGGGATGTGAACCTTTCCGATACGGTGACTGAGGAAACATTGGACGCTGAATAGTGGCTTAAGAGCTGTGAGCCGAGGGTTGAAGCACAATCCTCATACATGCTTAATGCGTCGGATTCATTCCCGTCGTCATCCTTTATGTATTTGTTGAAGCTTCCTTTGAAATTCACATCCATTATGTTCTCGACGTATTCCTTGTATGCCACCTTTTTCCTGAGGCTTCTGCAGCCGCACATGGAGAATACCATGGACAGCATGAGCACAGGGACAAGGATGTTTTTAATGACTTTTTTCATATATATTCGTACCTCCCGGGCTGTACGTCAAAGTGTACAATTCTTGAGAAAATTTATCTGCAATATTTACCTAAAAACGTAGTCAAGTTACAATATAGCATAAATTCTTTTTTTTGCAACTAAAAAACAAAAATGAAGTGCAAAAGCATATAGGTTGTGATATAATGTGCATTACAGTGGAGTGTAAATAATCAGTCTATACACGGAGGTAATTTAGAGATGGCAAAGAATTACGATGAAGAGAACGCAGGAGCTGTGGAGACATTTAAGACAGTGAAGTTTGGAGGCTACGATAAGGCTTCCGTTGATTATTATATAGAAGATCTTAAGGCTTCTCATGAGAAAGAGGTTGAAGAGCTTAAGGCGAATGTCAACAAGCTTTCAGAGGCAGTGCTCAGTCTTAAGAATATGAGAGAGCTGAACATATCAGAGTCAGGAAAGACAATAGATACTCTCAAGGAGAAGAATGCAGAGCTTGAGGCGGAGATGGAGTCCCTTAAGGAACAGGTTGACGCATACAAGCAGAGAGAGTTCGATTCAGCCAAGAGATATGAGTCCATTTCAAGAACACTTCTTGAGGCAAGAGAGAGTGCAGATACCCTGGTTGCCCAGACTCAGAAGAAGTGCGAGGATATGGAAGCAGAGACAACAGCAAGATGTGAAGCACTTGATCGTGAGACCGCAGAGAAGTGCAGAAGCATTGAAGCAGATACAGACAGCAAGTGCAAGGCGATGTACGCCAAGACAGAGAGCAGCTGCAATGCCATGAAGGAACAGGCATACTCAGAGAGCGAGAGACTGAGAAACAGTGCTCATGAGGACGCACAGGCACTTAAGGCCAAGACAGATTACGAGTGCAAGGTTCAGCTTGAGAATGCTGAGAAGGAAGCAGAGAGCGTTAAGAACCAGGCACAGACAGAAGCATATATGCTTCGTTCAAATGTCAAGAAGGAGTGCGAGAGCGTAAGCAAGTATATGCAGCAGCTCCTTTCATCACTTGATGGAGTTGTTGACGCATGCTGTGCAACAAAGGATGTTGCAGACAAGGCATTCACAGGTCTTAAGAGTGAGGCTGCCGACATGGTTGGCGATGCTGCCGGAACATCAGAGGAAAATTAATAAGGGGAAGATGTAAGACAGAGTTATATTTTCCGTTGTAGCATAAAACTTTTCTATTTCGTAAAGTCATAGAAAAGTTTTATCTATTTATTGTAATGATGTCGGAGACATCGTTACGTTGCAGCAACCTTGCCGCAGGCAATTACGAATGGCTGCTGCTCGAATATTGTAATGATGTCGTAGACATCGTTACAATATTTATTGTAATTGGTTTGGGGTTAAGGATAAAAGGAAGATGTACATATGGAGATAAGTAAAGCAAAGAATTATATGGATTTCCTGAGCAATGTGCAGTACCCGGCAGTTGTGTTCTGCGCTGACGGAGAGGTGCTCAGTGTTAATAAAGCGGCAGTGAATATCATAGGAAATAACATTACGAATATTTCCATGGAACCGGATAAATTCATGTCCAGCGACGAGTTCTGGCCTACCCTTGAGAAGACAGGTGCCATCATATGGCACAGGCTTATGCTCAAGGTAAATAAGAAGGACAAATATATAGTGAGCGGATTTGTCAATAAGACAGTGTATGATGACAGGACCGCATATATAGTTCTGTTTGAACTTCGTTCAGATGTTGCCATAGGAAGTGTCAGCCTTGAAAGGATCATAAACCACATAGGCGTTGTGGCACTTTATCTGTACAGACCGGACGGCATATGGCAGACAAGATATGTTTCAAAGAACATTACAGAGCTTGGATACAAGGAAGGGGACTTCTATAAGGGAACAGTTGATCTTAGGGAGTTATTTGTCAAGGATGATTATGACATACTTATCGGCAATATCTATAAGGCGGAGAATGCCCGCACATCAGATTTTGAGATGAAAGCCCGTCTTATCCTTGGGGACAGCTCTGTTATGAAGACCACCCTCAAGTGCCATATGGTAAGGACTGCTGATGATGTTCTGGACGGAATAGAGTTCCTGTTCATAGGGGACAGAGAGGATCATATTTCAGAGGAAAATAACGGATTTATGATGTCCGTTCTGAATAAGATAAAGACTATTGCAGTGGTGATACAGTACGATCATAACGGTACAAACCACGTTAAATATATAACTCCTAATGCAAAAATGCTTGGCATAAATGTTGACGCCATTGTGGCAGGCAACAAGCTTATGCTTGATTATGTCCATCCGGGAGACAGGGACAGGGTCATCAGAAATTCAAAGAGGGCTCTTGCCACTGACAGGAAGGACTATACAGAGGAGTACAGAATAGTTGATGACCTGGGCAAGGTAAAGTGGGTAAAGGCTCAGAACAGTATCACAGAGGCCAATAAGAGGTCTTATACTGTTGAGTACCTTATTACAGATATAACAGAAAACAAGAACCTTGAGAGCAGCGTTGATAAGGTTAAGAAGGATTACGAGGATAAGCTTTCCTACATTATGAATGAACAGCTTCCAATGGACGAGGGAAATGATAAGTATCTGGACAGAGACAGATGGAACAGGCTTGTAAAGGCATTTTCAGAGATAAGCCAGTTGTATTCTACGATCATCGATCCGGAGGGAAGGCAGCTTGTGGAGCCGGCAGGACCTCAGGAGCATTTCGGCAAGTTCTATGATATGTTTGAGAAGCCTCAGTACAAGGATATATATGCCAAGCTTAACGAGGCCATATTCAAGAACAATGTTCCATGTATCATGGAGATGGATGACGGCTACAATGAGAGCCGTATATGCGGTGCACCTATCATGGTTGGAGACAAACATCTGGGAACCTGGATCGTCTGTGCTTATGATACGGATGACGTGGCAAGGATGAGAGATATATACAGATATCACTGGGATCTGTGTGCTGTATTCTCAGATTATGTATATAACTCAAAGGTTGTGGCAAGAGAGGCCAAGAGAAGCAAGTCCATCGAGCTTCAGCTTGAGGAGAAGATGAAGCGTCAGCGGATCATAACAGACGCATTAAATGCCATGGATGATGACAGCAATGCCACCATCAACACCATCATGAAGCAGGCAGGAGAGTATCTGGGAGTAGATGTTATCACCCTTTACAAGGTTGATGAAAATGAAGACTATTTCTGCACAAACTTCTGGGCAAGAGACGAGTACATGTCTGCGGATGAATACATTGATATGTGGCATAAGGGAAACAGGATCGTGCCATTTTCAAGGAACGAGGGTTACGACTACATCCTGTATGATGAGAACAACAGGATAGGCTCCATACAGAATGATGTTGAGGACGCAGATATAAACAGCTTTGTGGCACTGCTTACAGAGGTAAATAACGTCCATAACGGATGTATAGTATTTGCAACGTCAGATACAAGAAAGATATGGACTGAGGACGATATAGAGTTCGCCAAGGATATAAGAAACGTAATCCAGGGAATATTGTTCAGACTTGAGGGAGACGGCAACATCCGAAACATAAACAGCATACTCATTGACACATACAACTACATTAAGGTTGGTATATTCATAAAGGACGCTGAAACAGGTGAGGTGCTTTTCTCCAACGAGCCGTTGAACAAGAGACTGGGATACAATTTCACAGGAAAGAACAGCAGGATCCTTGTGGAGGATCTGAAGGACAAATTCCGTGGAATGAACATGGGATCAGGCTCATTCCTCAGCAAGAGGGATAAGGTGAACTGGAGGAGTTACATTAAGGCTCTCGACAGGATCATGGATCTGACAGAAGTTGACATGAAATGGGTTGACGGAAGGAAGGCTTCTCTAGTAATATTAAAAGATGCGCAGGAACATAGATAATGCGATAAATATTTGTTGATATAGATACTTAGAAAGGAAAACACAATGGCAAGTTCAGACATAGGAATAGATTTGGGAACAGCCAGCATACTTGTGTATGTAAAAGGAAAGGGAGTTGTACTCAAGGAACCGTCGGTAGTGGCATATGACAAAGATACAGATAAGATAATGGCGATAGGCGAAGAGGCAAGGCTTATGCTTGGAAGGACTCCCGGCAATATCGTCGCCGTAAGACCTCTTAGGCAGGGAGTTATCTCTAACTATACCATTACTGAGAAAATGCTTAAGTACTTCATACAGAAGGCTGTAGGAAGAAGTTATTTTGGAAGAAGACCAAGGATCAGCGTGTGCGTACCGTCCCAGGTAACAGAGGTTGAGAAGAAGGCTGTTGAGGACGCTACATATGCGGCAGGTGCAAGGGAGGTTTCTATCATTGAGGAGCCTGTGGCTGCTGCCATAGGTGCGGGCATAGATATCTACAGACCATGTGGCAATATGATAGTTGATATAGGTGGAGGTACTGCGGATATAGCAGTTATTTCCCTGGGTGGCCCTGTTGTCAGTGCTTCCATAAAGGTGGCAGGTGATGACTTCGATGAGGCTATTGTAAGGTTCATGAGAAAGAAGCACAATCTTCTTATCGGTGAGAGAACCGCCGAGGAGATCAAGATAAAGATAGGTACATGCTACAGACGACCGGAGAACATCACTCTGGATATCAGAGGAAGAAACCTTGTTACAGGTCTTCCTAAGACAGTAACCGTAACCTCAGATGAGACAGAGGAAGCTTTAAGAGAGCCTGCTTCACAGATCTGTGAGGCTGTACATTCAGTACTTGAGAGAACTCCGCCTGAGCTGGCAGCAGATATTGCCGACAGAGGTATAGTCCTTACCGGCGGTGGTGCCCTGCTCCACGGACTTGAGGAGCTTCTTGAGGAGAAGACAGGAATTACTACAATGACAGCAGAGGATCCGCTGCGTGCAGTTGCCATAGGTACAGGAAAGTACATAGAACTGTTAAGCAGCAGGAAAGACTGATAGGAGATATATAGTGGTTAAGGAAGGCTATATAGAGAAGGTCATATATAAAAATGATGATAATGGCTACGCCGTTTTCACTGTATCAGGTGAAGACGGCGAAGATGTTTTTGTAGGAACCCTTCATGAGATAAATGAAGGCATGTATATAGAGGCAGAGGGGGAGTATGTGGAACATCCCCAGTATGACCTTCAGTTTAAATTTACATCTTATAAGATCAAAATGCCTGATGATACTTTAAGCGTAGAGAAGTATCTGGGCTCTGGAATAATAAAGGGCGTAGGTCCTGCCCTTGCAAAAAGGATAGTCAAGAAATTCAAGATGGATTCCCTGAGGATAATTGAAGAAGAACCGGAGAGACTTGCGGAGATCAAGGGTATCTCCACCAGAATGGCAAGGAATATTGCTGTGTCCTACAGCGAGAAGAAGGATATGCAGGACGCTATCATCTTCCTTACAGGATATGCCATATCAATAAATCTTGCAGTGAAGATCTACAATGAATACGGCTCTGACCTGTATGATGTTGTAAGGACAAATCCTTACAAGATAGCGGAGGATATTACCGGAGTAGGCTTTAAGACTGCCGATGAGATAGCCATGAGGATGGGCATACAGGAGGATTCTGATTTCAGGATAAGGGCTGCGGTGCTCTATACCCTTACGGCTGTTACGGGACTTGGACATATGTATCTGCCCCAGGATATGCTGGTGAAGAGAACCTACAGTCTGCTGGTGGACGATACCACGCCCTACAGTGAGGAGCTGGCGGAGCACATCAACCGCCAGATAGTATTGCTCCAGATCGATGGGAAGATAGTTGTGAAGCAGATACATTTGCAGGAAAAAGATGGTGAGGATACGGTGGTTTCTGCCGTATACAGCTCTGCAAATTACTACATGGAGCTTAATACTGCCAGAATGCTTACAGACCTGGATGTGGACTTCTCGTTTATGGGCTCTGATGTTATGGATAATCTGAAGCTTATACAGGAGCAGGAACACATCAGCCTTGATGAGAAGCAGATAGAGGCCATTGAGAGTGCAGTTACCCACGGCGTGTCTGTTGTGACAGGTGGCCCCGGAACCGGTAAGACCACCACCATAAATGCCCTCATAAAGGTATTTGAAATGTCCCAGGTAAATATAATGCTCGGAGCACCTACAGGACGTGCGGCGAAGCGTATAACCGAGGCGTCAGGCTATACAGCCCAGACCATACACCGTATGCTTGAGCTTACAGGGGGCGGCACGGACGAGGAGGGATTTTCCTCTTATCAGTTTGGCAGAAATGCCTCCAATCCTCTTGAGACAGATGTGATAATAATTGATGAGATGTCCATGGTTGACAACATGATATTCTACAATCTCCTTAAGGCCATCATGCCGGGAACAAGGCTGGTGCTGGTAGGAGACGCCAATCAGCTTCCGTCTGTGGGACCGGGAAATGTCCTGAGGGATATCATTGCCTCCGGGACATTTGCAGTGACAGAGCTTGACAAGATATTCCGGCAGGGAGAGGGCAGTGATATCATCACCAATGCCCATAAGATAAATAAGGGGATAAGCCTTGAGATAAAGAACACCAGCAGGGATTTCTTCTATATTCCGAGAAATAACGCAAGGAATATAATCGACGAGCTGGAAGTGCTTATTACCAGGAACCTGCCTAAGTTCTTCAAGCTTGACCCCATGAACATACAGATACTTACTCCTATGAGGAAGTCTGAGCTTGGTGTGGAAAATCTTAACAAGAAGCTGCAGGATATCCTTAATCCGAAGCGTGGAAATCTTCCGGAAAAGGAGAGGGACGGAGTTATCTTCAGACAGGGTGATAAGGTTATGCAGATAAAGAATAACTATAAGCTTGAATGGAAGATAAAGAACGGATCCTATGTGAAGGAAGAGGGCGTGGGAGTGTTTAACGGTGACGTGGGTTTCATTACTGACATAAATGATTTTGACCAGATAGTCACAGTGGAGTTTGATGATTGCAGGGAGGTGCAGTATACCTACGGACAGCTTGACGAGCTGGAACATGCCTATGCCATCACTATCCACAAATCCCAGGGAAGTGAGTACCCTGTGGTGATAATACCATTGTTCTACGGACCGCCTAAGCTTCTTAGCAGGAACCTTTTGTACACCGCCGTAAGCCGTGCCAAGCAGGGAGTTGTACTGGTGGGAAATCTTGGAATGGTTGACACTATGATAAAGAATAACCAGGAGCAGAAGAGATACACCACTCTGGCACTGAGGCTTAAAGAGATCAGAGGTGATGGATATGCGGATGAGATCATGTAGTATAAAGGAGGAAGGCAGCGGTTGATAAAGGAGACGTTGCTTGATCTGATATT
This sequence comes from Coprococcus sp., assembly GCA_050872265.1. Classification (GTDB taxonomy): domain Bacteria; phylum Bacillota; class Clostridia; order Lachnospirales; family Lachnospiraceae; genus Coprococcus. The sequence continues at coordinate 182,458 of JBNMGN010000001.1, read as the reverse complement.
TCCAAGACGGTGCCCTATATGTGACAGGGTTCTTGGGAATGTTGATGAATGGAATGGCAGCCGGGAGCTGATATGTGCCGGACATGATGAGCTTCCCTTTGTGGGGAAGGTCAGGTGCATGAAGTGCGGCAAGGAGATAGAGTCCGATACCCGGGAGTATTGCGATGACTGTGAAAAATATCCCAAAACCTTTAAGCGGTGCTATCCACTGTTTAATTACGTGGAACCGGTAAGGAGCAGCATACTGGCAGTGAAGTACAAGAATCGCAGGGAGTACTGTGATTACTACGGAGGGGCAATGGCGGAAAGGCTATGTGAGACCGTAAAAAGAGATGGGATAGATGTTCTTGTGCCGGTACCGGTACACAGGCATAAGCTTAAGACCAGAGGCTACAATCAGGCACAGGTTCTGGCAGAGATCACAGGGAGACATCTGGGCATACCGGTTTGTACGGATATGCTGGTGAGACTTGAGGATACCAGACCCCAGAAGGAGCTTGATAACCTCCAAAGGGCAAATAATATGCAGAATGCCTTTGGAGCTGGAAAAGTCCACAGTGAATACAGAAGGATAATGATAATAGATGACATATATACAACCGGAGCTACCATGGATACCTGTGCAGGGATACTCATGGAAATGGGGGCTGAGGCAGTATACGGAGCGGTTGTGTGTATTGGAGTTGCGTGACATGACAGACCTGTGAACAGGGGAACTATGATTTATGATTAAAAAAGACGAAATGGGTATATGCATTTCGTCTTTTTTGACTTTGAACGTGGGATATGTATGCGTATATCCTGTGTTGTTCTGGCTGTTGAAAAGTTTAAGCTTTAGTTTTCTTCATGGACAAGATCATCCTTTGTAAGGGTTTCAAGAAGCTCCTTGGTGATCTCCTGATTGCAGGTTACAACTCTTGTGGCCTGTCTTGATATGGCTGTCTCCATGAAGTTTCTTACCTCACGGGCATTTGCAAAGTTCTCATCGTGGCTTTCGGAGCGGAGCTTGAAATATTCTCTGGCGTATTCCTCTGCATCTTTTGAAAGCACGTAATCCTGCTTCTTACACATGCTCTTAAATATATCCATAAGCTCGTCACCGGTGTAATCCTCGAAGGTGATGAACTTGTTAAATCTTGAACGGAGTCCCGGATTGGAGGTTAAGAACTCCTCCATAAGCTCAGGATAGCCGGCTACGATGACCACCAGATCATCCCGGTGATCCTCCATTGCCTTAAGAAGGGTGTCAACCGCTTCCTGGCCGAAGTCGTTGTCGCCCTTTCCTGCGGTAAGGGTGTAGGCCTCATCTATAAATAATATTCCGCCAAGCGCCGAATTGATCACCTCGGTGGTCTTAATGGCAGTCTGGCCGATGTAACCCACCACAAGGCCGCCACGGTCTACCTCCACAAGCTGTCCCTTCTTAAGGACACCTAACTGTCTGTAGATGGACGCCAGAAGTCTTGCCACTGTGGTCTTACCTGTTCCGGGATTTCCCGAGAATACCAGGTGAAGGGATACTGACGGCTGCTTCATGCCATTTTCCTCACGGAGCTTTCTTATCTTAAGGAGATTTACCAGATTGGCAATATCCTGTTTAACTGATCTTAAGCCTGTCATGGAATTTAATTCCTCAAGAAGCTCGTCCACATCCTTTACGGTGTCGGTCTCCGTTACGGCATTTGATGTTGGTGCCACAGGCTTTAATGCGTTGTATTTCTCTAAAAGAGGACTTGGATCATTTGCATACAGGTTAAGGGACTTGAGATAATTGTCAAGCATTATGCAGTAGCCGGTAAGACGTCTTACTTCTTCTTCGGACTTGTCGCTGTTAAGGGCGATAAATTCAAGACCTGTAAGCTTGAAGCATCTGAGGTAGTCTCTTGAACGCTTTGGCAGGTTCGGATTGCCCTTTTGTCGTCCCAGATCCGCTGCCACGAAATATGTAAGGGAGCGTGGTGGAGTCAGAGGGAAGTCCTTGTTCTCTGTACGCTCGTACTTGAAGTCCCGGAGTTTGTCAGAGGTGAACTGGTAATTGGCATATTCCCGTATGAACTTTATCTCCATAGTAACCTCATCGTTGTCGGATGAGGACAGGTATGCCAGAAACTGGATAAGGTCAAATCTGAACATTTCCCTCATCCTTATACCCTTTGCAGTTCCTGCACCATAGCCCTCATTATCTACAGCGTCCGCATACATAAAACAATTATCTATTTCAGCTTTTAATGAATAATTCATTTTCTCCTCCATCCCCATAGAGCTCCGGCTCGTTTATATCATTTTACATTTGACCCGCCCGGCAGGTCTTTGATCAATCCTCTGTGTTATCTTCCTTCTCGGCGTAAGAGGCAACACTGTTGGCTCTTTCTGAAAGGCTGAGCCTTCTGCCGGAAGTTTCTTTTGCCACTGTTGTTTTGGCTTTTTCAGAATTATCTGTTGGTTTTGATGTTGTATCAGCACTTGTGTTTTTATCAGTGCTTGTTTCAGAAGTTCCGTCTTCACTGATATTATCATCTTCATCAGCAGCCTCATCAGTCTCCGCATCCTGTTCCTCTTCGTCAGCGTCGCCGGTGGCTGTGTTGAACTTCAGCTTCTCAAACCCCGGTTCATCAGGCAGATACGGCAGGAAAACCCTGTTGAAGATAAATGCTGTAAGATATCCGTACACACCTGCACCACATATTACAACTATGAAAAGTACAATGGTGTAGAAGTATGAGAAGAGTCCTATAAGTCCCAGGGCAATGATCATAAGCAGTGTCCATGGGAAGTTCTTGACGGACAGTAAGAACGCATTTCTTATGGTTACGGTTATCTTGTTGTCGAATTTTGACTGGAGCGGGAACACGTAGATCAGTATGAACACATACACACATGTCAAAATTGTAGAAAACATGGTAAGCACACTTTTGTGTGTCTCAATGGAGTAGCTTAAGTACCAACCACATAAGAAGCCTGCAAATAACATGATAAGCCAGATTATTGTTGACTGCTTGAAGTTCTCCTTAAAACTCTTGAAAAATCGCCTTGCAACGTAGCCGTCCTCGTATTTGACTGCTTTCATTGCCGTGTAGTATAAGGCTGTTGTTGATGCTCCTATGGTGACTATAGGCAGGGAGCATAAAAGCCACAGAAAATGAAGTATGAGAATATCGCCTATTCTGTTAAGTATCCTTATGGCTATGTTGTCGGTGGTAAATATTTCGCTCAATGTTACATCCTCGATTCTGTTTTGTATTTCTTCGTAATTTTCTCCTATTTCATTATTCTATATATAGAAACATTTATTGTCAAATAAACAAAGTATATCTTTATAATAGTTTTATAAACTTTTTTATATAGAACTTTATGTCCTGTTGTGATAGAATATGGCAAAAAGCATAATCATCGAAGGATATGCAGCAGCTTATGAAAGGAGCCGGGAAATGCACTTTCGACCATGTATAGATATCCACAACGGAAGAGTGAAGCAGATAGTGGGCGGAAGCCTTAAGGATGAGGGCAATTCCGCAAGGGAGAACTTCGTGTCGGGCTATGACGGAGGCTACTATGCCGATATGTACAGAGCAGACGGTCTTAAGGGTGGACATATCATTATCTTAAATCCTGTGGAAAGTGAATATTATGAGGCAGACCTGAGACAGGCAGAGCTGGCACTTACAGCCTATAAGGGTGGTCTGCAGATCGGCGGCGGAGTTACTCCGGGCAATGCGGAGAGGTTCATAGACATGGGGGCCTCCCATGTGATAGTTACCTCCTGTGTGTTTAAGAATGGGGAGATAAATATGGATAATCTTAAGGCACTGGTATCTACGGTGTCAAAGGAGCATCTGGTGCTGGATCTGAGCTGCAGGCGTAAGGCTGACGGATACTATATCGTAACCGACCGCTGGCAGAAGTTCACCAATGTACCGGTGAACATGGAGACCATGGATTTTCTTTCGGAGTATTGTGACGAATACCTTATCCATGCTGTGGATGTTGAGGGACATGCTTCCGGTATCGAGGAAGATGTGGCAGCACTGTTAGGTGAATGGGGCAGGCTTCCCATGACCTACGCAGGCGGTGTCGCAGGCTTTAGCGATATAGAGAAGCTTAACACCCTGGGCAGAGGCAGGATAGACGTGACCATAGGAAGTGCCCTTGACATATTCGGGGGCAGTATGAGTTACAGGGATGTAGTAAACTATGTGAAGAGTTTATAGGAGAAGTATCAAAAGGCATGCCATGATTTTTAGGGACGTGCCGGAAGTTATCAAGGAGGAGAAAGATGAGAAGGTTTAAGAAGGTAGTGGCGGTTGCCCTGGCAGCTACCATGGCAACAGGTCTTATAGCCGGATGCGGAAGTAAGACAGACACCACAACAGCGGCGTCCACAGAGGCGACTGAGGTGGCAACAGAGGAGCAGGAGACAACGGAAGCAGCAACAGAGGAAGCTACAGAAGAGGCTCTCGGAGTTGCAACAGGAGACAAGGTAGTGGATATTCAGTTTGACAGTGATACAGGAAACTTCCTGACCTATACAAATGGCGGACAGGAAGAGATATCAAATGTAGACGGACAGTTATGTGTAACTATCCAGAAGCTTGGAAAGCTTGACTATGCAAATCAGATCTACTATGACGGCTTCAGACTTTATGAGGGCTGCGTATACAAGTATTCCTTTGAAGTAAGCTGTGATGTGGAGAGGACTATTGAGTGGAGACTTCAGATAAACGGCGGAGACTATCATCCATATGTATCTGGAAAGGATGTTATAGGACCTGAGAAGAAGACCATAGAGGCAGAGTTCACAATGGATGAGGCATCAGATCCTGCACCGAGACTGGTATTTAACATGGGTAAATTTGACGATATAGATGAGTCTGCCGGAGAGCACAACATATATTTCGATAATATCCTCCTTGAGGCAACAGACGCTTCAAATGCCCAGAAGATCGAGGCTGTTCCAACACCTCTTGAGGTAAAGGTAAACCAGATAGGCTATAAGCCTGATTCAGTCAAGACAGTTACAGTAAACAGCAAGGGTGCAGAGAACTTTGATATTGTAGACGCTGCAAGCGGAGAGACAGTATACTCAGGAAAGCTTGGGGATGTTATCTTCGATTCATCTGCATCTGAGATGGCAAGAATCGGAGACTTCACAGAGTTTAAGACACCGGGTACATACAAGGTAGTGGCTGATGACGGAGAAGAGTCCTACGAGTTCAAGATAGAAGACGGAGTATATGATGACATTTACAAGGATGTTGTCCTGATGCTTTACAAGCAGAGATGCGGAAGCGATCTTGATGAGAGCATTGCCGGAGATTTCGCCCATGCAGCATGTCACACAGGTGAGGCTGTGGTATACGGAACAGATACAAAGGTTGATGTAAGCGGCGGCTGGCATGATGCCGGTGACTATGGAAGATATGTGGTATCAGGTGCCAAGACGGTTGCCGATCTCCTTCTTTCATATGAGGATACAGACGGAGCTTCCCTTGATGATCTGGGAATACCTGAAAGCGGAAACGGAGTATCAGATCTGTTAGACGAGGCAAGATACGAACTTGAGTGGATGCTCAAGATGCAGGATGCATCAACAGGCGGTGTATATCACAAGGTTACATGTGCCAACTTCCCTGAAACCGTAAATGCAGTTGATGAGACAGACCAGCTTATCCTTTCACCAATTTCAAATACAGCAACCGGAGATTTCGCAGCTGTTATGGCTAAGGCTTATGTGGTATATGGTGATATAGATAAGGAATTTGCTGACAAGTGCCTTGCGGCAGCAGAAAAAGCATGGGAGTACTTAAGTGCCCATCAGGGAGATCCTGGATTTAAAAATCCTGAGGATATCGTTACAGGTGAATATGATGACTCAAGCGACACAGATGAGTATCTCTGGGCAGCAGTTGAGCTGTATGTGGCAACAGGTGATGAACAGTACAAGACAGCAGCAGACGATATCATTACAGGTTCTTCTCCTGTAGGCTATGATCTGGGCTGGGCAGATGTCGGTATATATGCACTCTATGATTATGCAAGATGTGACACACCGTCAGAGGAGGCCAAGGCAAAGCTCATCTCAAAGGCAGATGCCCTTGAGAGCATCATAAACAAGAGCGGCGTAGGCGTTGCCATTAAGGAGTTCCCTTGGGGAAGTAACATGAATGTTGCTGATGCAGGTATGCTCCTTCTCATGGCAAATAAGCTTTCACCGGACGAGAAGTACACAACATACGCCCAGTATCAGCTTGACTACCTCTTAGGTAGAAATGCCGTAAGCTATTGCTTCGTAACAGGCTACGGTGCAGTATCACCAACCCAGACACACCACAGACCTTCACAGGTTCTTGAGGAGACAATGCCGGGTATGCTGGTAGGCGGACCAAACAGCGGACTTAACGAGTCATACTCAAAGGCTGTTCTTACAGGATATGCTCCTGCCAAGTGCTATGTTGATAACTCACAGGCATATTCATTAAATGAGATAACAATATATTGGAACTCACCACTTATTTATCTTATGGGTTCCCTTAAATAACAGGAAGTAAATATGGACACTATTAAAAGATTACTAAAAAAAGAAATAGTAAGATATGTGATAGTTGGAGGTTGTACTACAGCAGTGAATCTGGTGACATTTTCACTGCTGAGACTTCTTACGGACATGTCAAGAAGTATGGCAAATGTCATAGCAATTATCTGTGCTATGATCTTTGCCTTCTTTGCAAATAAATTCTGCGTGTTTACCGGTGGGAGTCATGCACCATTACTTATGCTCAGGGAGTTCATATCCCATGTAGGAGCCAGACTTTTTTCAATGATAATCGAGGTTATAGGAACCAACCTTCTGTGCGATTCCTTCAACCTCAATGAAATGTTCTCAAAGATACTGGTCCAGTTCGTGGTAGTAGTGGTGAATTATATACTGGGCAAATGCTTTGTGTTCAAGAAGGACAAGAAGCCACTTGCCGAGATCTGGCGTGATGATCATATACTCATATTAAGCTTTGCCATTCCTGCATTGTTCATGCTTGGAGTATGGATCGCTGAGAAGATCGGAATATTCGGAGGAAACAGCCTTACTATGGTTGACAGTCTCCATCAGTACCTTCCGTTCTTTGCGGATTACCATGACAAGCTTACCGGGGAAAAGAGTATATTCTATAGCTGGAATGTGGGTCTTGGAAGCAACTTCCTGGCTATAATATCCTATTATCTGTCATGCCCGCTTAACTTTATAATCGTTTTATTCAAAAGGGAAAATCTTTACGCGGCAATGTCCCTTCTTATCAGCTTTAAGATCGCAATGTCAGGATTTACATTTGCATATTACTTAGGCGACAGGTTCAAGGATAAGAAGAACTGCCTCATACTCATATTCTCAACGGCATATGCCCTTTCAAACTATGTGATAGGATACTCCTGGAATGTAATGTGGATGGATTGTATCATGATACTTCCGCTTATCATGGCAGGATATCACAGACTTATGGAGGAGGGAGATTATAAGCTCTATACCTTTTCACTCTTCTATGCACTGCTGTGTAACTATTACATTGCTTTTATGATATGTATCTTCCTTGTGATGTATTTCTTCCTGACAGGTCATAAGAATGTGAAGAAATTCTTCATGGATGGATTGAAATTTGCCGGATGCTCTCTTCTTGGAGCGGGGCTCAGTGCCTTTATACTGGTTCCGGCATATGTGAGCATAAACACCACAGCGTCTGCAACCAGAGTATTTCCGAAATCCTCATGGTACGGAAGTATCTGGGAAATGATAAAGCAGATGTTCGTATTTACCAAGCCTATAAAGAGCCAGCCCTTTGACGGCGGTGTCAATCTGTACTGCGGAACCATCTGCTTCGTGCTGGTGTTCCTGTACATATTAAACGGCAACGTAAAGCTCTATGACAAGATAAGGAATATTCTGCTGCTGGTATTTCTCATGGTGAGCTTCAACAACGAGCTCCTTAATTACATATGGCACGGTTTCCATAACCAGTACGGAATACCTAACAGATTTTCATTCCTGTTCATATTCGTGCTCCTTGACATGGGATACGAGGCTTTGAAAAAGCTTGACCGGATGAAGCTTCCGTGGATCATTGCAGGGGCGTTGCTTGGCTACGGCTTCTTCTACCTGGCAAATTCCAACACGATACTTGACAAGAAGACTGTATTTGCAACTTCCATGTTACTTGTGATCTACATCATGATCATATTTGCCACGAAGCTCACAAATGAAAAGATACGGAAGATCCTTGCATGGGTGGTGTTAGTCATATGCTTAAGCGAGACCATCTTAAATGCAGCCTTTGGATATGACAATAACGGATATGTAGATATAAGCCACTATTTCTCAGATGAGTCTGCCATGCAGGACGCCATAGATTTCATAGATCCTGATGATGAAAGCTACAGAGTTGAGCTGATGGGAAGGACTGTGGTGGATGAGCCTACATATTACAGCATAAAGAATATGACTTTGTTCGGCTCTACAGTGTCTGCCGATCTGGTCAACGCCATGCACAGTCTCGGTTATTATACCGGTGCAAATGAATACCTGTTTGACGGCTCAAACCCTGTGAACAGTGCCATACTCAATCTCAGATATCTCCTTAAGAGACCGGATGATTACAATTCATTTGACGTAAGCCCTGTGACCACCGTGTCGGGAATAGAGATATATGAAAATCCATACAGGTTAAGCACAGGCTTTATGGTGAACAGGGAGCTCCACAGCTGGGATGGCAGCGGGGCAAATATGTTCTACAGCCTTAACGACTTTGTTACAAAGGCAACAGGCGTAGACAATGTATTCGAGTATTACGACGCAGATGTATACTCCGACGGAGGAAACTGCGAGGTTACAAGACGTTCAAAGAACGATATAAATTACAATTATGCAAGGCTTGAGGGCACTACAAATGATGTAAGGCTGTCCTTTGAGGTTAAGGAGGAGACCACAGATCTCTATATGATGGCAAATGCCAACGGAATATCAAAGATCAGGATATTCATTGACGATCAGGAGGTGAATTACGACAGACTCCAGTATCAGATATATCATCTGGGCCATCTTAACCGGGGAACCAAGGTTACTGTCCAGTACTGCTTCAGGGATGACGCAGCCTCTGGCGGTACGGTAAAGCTGATCCTAAGACAGTTCAACCGTGACACATGGCAGAAGGCATATGACATCCTCTCGTCAGAAATGCTGGATGTGTCGGTATTTGAAGAGGATCATGTGAAGGGTACCATCACAACGGATGAGGACGGGCTGATGTTCACATCAATACCTTATGACGCAGGCTGGAAGGCATATGTAGACGGAGAAGAGTATGCTGTACAGACTATCCGTGGAGCATTTATAGCAATAGATGTACCTGCGGGAACCCATACGGTGGAATTTAAGTATTTCCCACCGGGACTTAAGACAGGACTTATGATAAGTGCACTGGCACTGGTGATCCTTGGTGTATTATTGTGGCTTCCGGGCAGAAAGAAAATGTCTGAAAAAGGCGATAATTAAAATATGCTGTCATTGACCTTGATGATGGATTATATTATAATAAAAGTAGTATGTGTCGTGGTTTCACGACGGGGGCTAAAATATATTATGACAGAGGTGTAGCAATGGATAAGATTAAGGAATTGGGATGGAAACCGGTAGCCGGTGTTTCCGCTGTTCTTGCATTACTTGCAGGAATTTTAGGCGTTGCAGGAAAGGGCGTTCCTGCCATCATCTTTGGTGTGCTGGCTGCTGTGGCAGTGTTTGGTGGATTTTTCGTGTTATGCGGTGATCCTAAAGGGACAAGAGCCGGCGGCGACAAGTATAAGAAGCTGTTCATGAACCTGCCTATAGGATTTGCACAGGCTAAGATAATCGAGAGTTCGTCGGGAACAAGCTTTCAGATCGTTGATGCAAATGAAATCTTCGGTGAGTACTTCAAGCTTGATGTGTCAGATTACACAGACAAGAACTTAAGCGAGAGCAAGATAGAGGTACTTCAGGATATCAATGCATGGTTCAACGCATACAACACTTCAGGCACAAAAGAGGGAGACCTCATGGATGTTGAGATCACAATGGAATCCCTTCAGAAGGTATTTAATACCGTTATGTATAAGTCTGAGGCAGATTACATTAATATGGTTGTAATCGATGTGACAGAGCAGAAGGAAACAGAGAACAAGCTCAGCAAGGCCATTGTGGACGCTAACGCCGCATACAAGACCCAGGCTGAATTCCTTGCAAATATGAGCCATGAGATAAGAACCCCTATAAACGGAATACTCGGTATGCTCCAGCTTACACTTATGGCTGAGGATCTTCAGGCAGATTACAGAGATAACCTTATTACAGCAAAGAATTGTGCAGACACACTGCTGAGACTTATCAACGATATCCTTGATATCAGTAAGCTTGAAGCAGGAAAGTACAAGATCAAGGAAGAGATATTTGACATTAAGCAGGCTGTTGAGGAAACAGTTGCAGCACAGGTTCCTATCGCAACAAACAAGGGACTGCAGCTTGACTGTTCATTCTCCAACAACATTCCTAAGCTTGTTAAGGGCGACGGACAGAGAATACAGCAGGTACTTAACTGTCTTCTTTCAAATGCCATCAAGTTTACTGCTGACGGAAGCGTAAGAGTAAAGATCACATCCATGGACATGGGTGATTCAGATAAGGTTAAGATCCGTATGGCTGTTGCCGACACCGGTATCGGTATATCAGAGGCTAACATGAGCAAGCTCTTCATAAGATTCAGCCAGGTGGATTCATCAGATACAAGAAGATACGGCGGATCAGGTCTCGGACTTGTCATCACAAAGCAGATCGTAGAGCTTATGGGTGGAGAGATCCAGGTACAGAGTAAGGAAGATATAGGTTCAACCTTCATAGTTGAAGTTCCTATGAAGATAGTTAAGCCGGCAGATGACGCAGTTGATGAGTTCCTGAAGAAGGAAGAGTCACCGGCAGTATTCTCAATAAATGCCCACAGCAAGGCAAGGATCCTTGTGGCAGAGGATGAGCCTGTTAATCAGCAGGTTATAGGTAAGCTTCTCGGTATGGCAGGCTTCTCATACGATATAGCGGATAACGGTAAGAAGGCTGTTGAGCTCTTCAAGCAGAAGGTATACGACGCAGCATTGTTTGATGTTCAGACGCCTGTAATGGATGGTATCGCAGCAACTCAGGAGATCCGTGAGATCGAGCTTAAGGAGAAGAGAAAGAGACTTCCTATCATTGCAGTCACAGCAAGAGCAATGTTCGGTGATAAGGAGAGAATCCTTGAGAACAAGCTTGATGACTACATTGCGAAGCCATATAACTTAAATGATGTTGTAGAGACCCTCAACAAGTACATAGAGGATTAATACGGACCATACATAGAAAAAAATCATAATATCCATGGTTGATCGGTGAGATGACTGCCATGGATATTGTTATATAAGGAGGAAGAAAAAATGGGATTTTTTGAAAGTGCAAAGATGTTCGCAAATCAGGCAGTAGACAGTACAAGATATGCTGCCCAGAAGACTAAGCTCAGAAGCAATATCAAGTCAGAGGAGAATAATATCGAGAGACAGTATACAGAAATCGGAAGATATTACTTCAACAAATATGTAAATAACCCTGATCCTGAGGTGGCACAGTTCTACGATAATGCCAAGAGATCCATGGACGCCATATACAGCCATAATCAGGAGATAGCAAGGATCGAATCCATGGAAGCTGCCATGAACCAGGGCGGTAACCAGCAGTATGCCCAGCCGAATATGCAGCAGGGCTTCAACCAGAACAACACGGGAGGCATGCAGTCAAATCCACAGGGCTTCAACCAGAATAACATGGGAAGCATGCAGTCAAATCCACAGGGTTTTAACCAGAATAACATGGGAGGCATGCAGCCAAATGGCTTTAATCAGAATATGCAGGGATTTGGACAGAACGTGCAGGGCAGTGTAACACCTGCAGAGCCTCAGAACACTGAGCCGGCGGCACTGGCAGCCTCACAGGATGACAACGGATCTGAGCAGTAGGAAATACAGGAAACAGGAGATTTTTAGGATTGGAAGAACAGCATAAGCGGAGAGTCAGATATAAGGGTACTCATCCAAGGAGATTTGAAGAAAAATACAAGGAGCTTAATCCTGAAAAGTATGCAGATACCGTGGCGAAGGTCATAAGCAAGGGCAGCACCCCTGCCGGCATGCATATATCCATAATGGTAAAGGAGATCCTGGAGATCCTTAAGATACAGCCGGGAGAGCAGGGCGTGGACGCAACCTTAGGCTACGGCGGACACACCAGAAAGATGTTGGATGAGCTTCAGGGCAAGGGACACATATACGGTCTTGACGTGGATCCTATAGAGATCGTTAAGACCACCGATAGGTTACGGAACGCAGGTTACGGAGAGGATATATTTACCCCTGTATCAGAAAACTTTGCAAATGTGGCAAAGATAGCAGAGCAGTATGGCTGCTTTGACTTCTGTCTGGCAGACCTGGGTGTTTCGTCAATGCAGATAGATAATCCGGAGAGAGGATTTTCATACAAGCTTGACGGTCCGCTGGATCTGAGGCTTAATCCTCAGGCGGGTATCTCTGCTGCGGACAGACTGCTTGAGCTAAGCCAGGATGAGATCGAGGGTATGCTGGTGGAAAATTCTGACGAGCCATATGCTTCTGAGATAGCTGCAGAGATCGTAAAGAAAATAAGAAAAGATAAAAGGATATCCACCACAACAGAGCTCAGGGAAACCATAGAAAAGGCTCTGGAGTTTCTTCCTGACAATAAGGAGAAGAAGGATATACTTAAGAAGACCTGCCAGAGAGTATTTCAGGCACTTCGTATAGATGTGAACAGTGAATTTGAGGTGTTGGAGTCATTCCTTAACAGTCTTCCGGATATTATGAATCCCGGCGGAAGGATTGCAATACTCACATTCCATTCAGGGGAGGACAGACTGGTGAAGAAAGCCTTCAAGGCATACAGGCAGCTTGGATTGTTCAGTGATATCGCAACGGATGTGATAAGACCCGGTGCTGAGGAGTGCAGGAACAACGGAAGAGCCAGATCCACCAAGCTTCGCTGGGCGATCAAGGCATGAAAAGTATATCAATAAAGACCGGCTTTTTAGCCGGCCTTTTGCTGAATAAATTAATGAATGGTTAAGGATTGTTTATCGGTTAATGGTCTTGGCAGTTATTTATCTCCGTTCCGGCTGACTTAAAGTGGACGGTTATGCACACAACCTCTGCGTCGGTTCCGATCCTGAAAGCAGGACCATATACATCTACTCCGGAGGTTACGATACTGTATCTGCCGGGGGTGACTTCCTTTACACCGAAGGGATTTTCCCATACAAGCTTTATACCAAGGGAAAGGGGGATGAACTGGCCGTTGTGGGTGTGACCGCTTAAGTGAAGATCAACACCTGCATTTGCAGTTCTTGTGAGCTCTCTTGGCTCATGGTCCAGGTCGATTATAGGAAGGGACTGATCCAGGTATTCCGTAAGATATTCTATACCGGCACGGTTCTTTGTACCGTCTCCCGGTTTCTCGTAATCCTTCTGCCCGATTATATAGAAGGAGTCATCAATAAGATATGCTTCATCCTGGAGCACAGTCACACCACAATCCTCAAGAAACTTGACAAATCTCGGATCCTGCAGTGCGTGGGTATAGGAGTAGGCAGAAAAGCCTGACAGCAGACGCTCATCTACATCGTGGTTGCCCATACATGCATAGCAGCCGTAAGGTGCTGTGATGGTGTTCATGGCGGCGATTATCCTGTCGGGATCGTCAACATCTTCGAAATGGTTATCGAAGAAATCTCCGGCGAAGCACACCACATCAGGATTCATGGCGTTGATATGTTCAACCATTTCCTCAATATCGTCAGCACCCATTATGGTACCCAGGTGCTGGTCCGCAACCAGTACGATCTTAAGCTCGTCAGTTTTTCCCGACACAGTTTCCTTAAGTTCCACATCTTTATAGATGGTCACATCATAATATGTATCCTTTATATAGTGGGCATGGATAAGCCCATACACAGAGCCTATGGCTCCAAGGGCAAATGTCACCACAGCACATCCCCATATAAAACGTCGGCTGCCAAGTATGGCTTTATATCGCTTTTCTTTTCTTAATGCGATCCTTATCACCAGTCTGAACAGGTCGATGATAACAACCACAAACAGCATTATGAGAGTTGCACCAAAGAGAGTATTTGCAAAGTTATGGAAGTAGATCTCCGCCTTGTTGCCAACAGGCATGAAAAAGGCGATCATGTTAATTGAAACTATGATAAACCATACTACTATAAGGATGATCAGCTTTTTTCTGGACAGGGTACGCTTGCGACGTTCAATGAGACGCATGTGATCTCCCCGGGCAAGCTCTTTGGTCGTATGGGGAAGTACCTTGTTGACCCAGGTGATAAATCTGAATAGAAAATAGTAGCATATAAGATAATAACAAAATATCAGAAATCCAAAATACATAGTGATAATATCCTTTGTATAGTTATATAAGTGTGTGGCAGACACCACCATGTAAAGTATAGCAAATCCCATAGTCCATTACTACAGGGATTTCTTAAAAGTTGCAATATATTCTCAAATATGTATAATTCAGAGTAGAACGTACATAAAGAAAGGCAATGGGATGATAAGAGATTTAAAGAGGAAATATAGTGATGACCACGGCAGAGTAAAGGTGATCCTGTTGATCATCATATTGTTATTGTGTGCCTTCTGCGTGGCAGGCGCAGGCTGGTATTTTCTGCGTTACAGGAACAGCGGGGACGGATACGACAAAAATGAATTTGAGAAGCTCCTTCCAAAGGCTGTAAAAGATGATATTGATATATCGGAAACCGGGCATGTGGTTCTAAAATATGGAGATATAGTAAGTGCAAATGACCTTATGTATGATGAAGCAACAGGAGAGAGCACTTCTTTAGCGTATGAAGCGGCATTTGTAATAAATGGGGCTTCCACATCAAAGCAGGTTAAGGCAGGCATAGTACAGGACGTTTATGATGAGAAAAATGTGACTGTTGACTCTGATAAGATAAAGGCTGTGGGAACCGGAAAGGCAGTGGTAGTCCTTTCTCCATCGGAAGATGTGGATAAGATAAGGGATTATTTTGCAGGTCTGACAAGGGGCAGTGCTGACAGGAGTCTTAAGGAGATTGTTAAGGGATGTCAGGCAGTTCTTGTGTATGTAGATGTGGAGCCGGCTGTTCTTACCCAGATATATATTGGTGGCCAGAGTAACGCTGAGGGTATATGCAGTGCAGGCAGTGACTATAACCTAAACAATACGGTGGCAGTCCCTGAGGGACAGAGCTACGCTTCTTATTTCCCAAAGGATATAAAGGTGGCGAAGCGTCTTACAGGTATTGAGATGACAGAATGTACCGAGGATAATGTGGAGACATTTGTACCGGGAAATCTTATAGGTAACACATCCATAGCAGGTACGGAGCTTAAGTACCCGGTAAACACCCTTAATGTGGATGGCGCCGGCAAGCATGGAATGGATGGAGCCGCAGCATATGAGTGGAACAGGCTCACTGGTGATAAGGTGTGGCTTGCAAATGTTGCCTGCAGCGGAACCTCCATGTTTACCTGGTCCGTAGGTCAGTGGGAGTATAACAGGGCTTCAAAGATAATGGAGCAGTGTTATAAGGTCTACAATGCTGAGATAGAGGCCGGCCACTATACCAGAGGTCATATTATAATGCTGTGGCAGCAGGGATCCGCCGACAGGAAGCGTGACAGTGAGGCATACATTGGCTTTTATAAGGATGTAAGGGAAGCCTTTGACGAGAATTACGGAATAGAATACTGGGGCATAATACCTGAGAGGGCAGGCATTGCAAGTGCCCTTTCCCCTATAGATATATATATGACAGGTCCAAGAATCGCCCAGTATTATCTCGCTTACAGCAATGATTACGATAATGTGTATATTGTATCCGATGAGAACATTGACTGGATCAGGGATGACAAGGTAAAGGAATATTTTGCAAATGCATATCCTGAAGGTGAACTTACATATAACCTGAGGCCGGATAATACAGTTACAGGCATACCGGACTGCATAGAGGATGTCAGGGCAGACAAGCACTATACCCAGCTTGGGCATAATGAAAATGGAATAAATGCGGTAAAGAGCATGTACAGGATCATTGAAGGGGATACCGGTTCCGCGGAGACTGCGGTGTTCAGGGATCGTACAGGAAAGATCGTGGAGGATATTTACATAAGCGAAGAAAAGGGCAAGGTTGTGGTTCCTTATATCACACCATTTTACTGCAGTAAGGATGTAGAGATACTGGTGGAGGATGAAAGTATATGCAGCTTTGATCTGCTTTCCATGACGGTGAAGCCGGTTAAAGAGGGTGACACAAGACTTATTGTTAAGAGCGCGGGAAAAGTCATGGGTAGCGTAAATATACATAATTATGTTCATTAGAGGTCAAGGAGGAAAATGAAGTGACAGAGAACAGGGTGACAGAGAACAGGACGGCTGGGAATACAGTGGCTGAGAGCAAATTAACTGATAATAAAATAACCGGGAATACAGTGACCAAGAGCAAAAAAGGCAGATATCTGTACATGGATATATTGAATATACTGGCATGCTTCTGTGTGGTGGCAATACATCATAATAATACTCTTGTAATGAAATATTCTGACACAGCCCTGTGGAAGAAAAGTCTTGTGATAGAATGTGGACTGTATTGGGTTGTGCCTGTATTCGTCATGCTAAGTGGTGCAAATCTCTTGAATTACAGGAAGAAATACAGTACTGCCGAGTTTCTTAAGAAGAGATTTATGAGGACGGTAGTACCGTTCTTTATATGGAGCACCGTGTATCTGGTTTGGAAGGTGCAGACTGAACAGATGGTGCTGGAATCCCAGGCGCCGGTGGATATATTTAATATGATATTTAATTACAAGGCACAGGCTATATTCTGGTATTTCCTGCCCTTGTTTGGATGTTATCTTGCAATGCCTATATTCTCACTGGCAGCGGATAACAGAAAGTTGTTATGGTATGCTGTAGCAGTGAACTTCTTCTTTGTGTCAGTAACTCCGGCATTAAAAACACTGTTTGGCTTAAATATTGGAATATCAGTTCCGATATCCGGAGGACTTATGATATTTGTTCTTCTTGGATACCTTATTGCAACTACTGACCTTAAGGTGTGGCAGAGACTGATCTGCTATGTCCTGGGAATCGCAGGCTTCTTATTCAGATATATATATACAATTATAAAATCTGCAGAGACAGGCAAATTTGATACATCCCTTAAGAGTTGTGCCTTGTTCTACAATGTCTTTCTTGCAGTGGCAGTATTTGTCCTGATCAAGTATATACCATGGGACAGGTTTATAAGGGGCGCAGGGGTAAAGATCATATCAGCTATTTCAGGCTGCAGCTTTGGTGTGTACCTTATACATAAGATACTTATGTATTACGCAGAGAAAAATCTTGACATAGATATGACGTCAGAAACCTGGAGATATGGTATGCCATTTGTAATTTATTTTTCAGCATTGCTGATAGTATTTATTGTAAGGAAAATTCCGGTGATAAGAAGGGTGTTTGGATAAATATGGAAAAGGAATACGATAAAAAAGATAACAAAAAGAAAAAAGATAAAAAGAATGCCGGTCAGAAGGAAGCCCCAGGCCAGACAGGATTATATACAAAACCATTAAAGGGCTGGAGCAGCAGAACCAATACCATAGTTGGAACTGCATTTCTGATATTTGTCATTGCCTGCTTTATAATAAGGGGCTTTGTGGGGAACAAGGGTGGTGACAGCGGCTCCACTGAGGTATCAACAGAAGTGACAACCACTGAGGAGATGAGCAGCGAAGAGACAAGCAGTGAAGAAATAAGCACTGAAGAGATGAACAGTGAGTCAGATGTTACAGGTGGTTCAGACAATGCAGCAGAGCAGTCGGATAACTAGGAGACGGTAGGAATAAATCAGATAACAGGAGGATGGAAATGAAAAATTTATTCAGAACTGCCACAGTTGTACCCCGGGTGCATATAGGGGACGTGACAGCTAATGTGGACGAGATCGGAAAATTATATAAAGAGTACAGATATAAGGCTGACGTGGTGGTGACTCCTGAGCTTTCCCTTACAGGATATACCTGCGGCGATCTGTTCTGCAACAGAAGGCTTCTTAACAGGGCGAAGGAGGGACTTCTTGAGCTGGCAGCCCTTACCACAGGACAGGAGCTTATAGGCGACGGAGTGTACAGACAGAGCGATACAGAACCGGCAGCCCTGGTGGTGGGAGTTCCCTATGAGATCGACGGAGACCTGTACAACTGTGCAGCCTTCCTTGCAAATGGGCAGGTGCTTGCCCTGGTTCCAAAGGTATTTCTCCCTAATTATGGAGAGTTCTACGAGAAGAGATGGTTCTCAGAGGGTTTTGTGAAGAACCGGGAGCTGACACTTCCTGACGGCAGCAGCACAGCATTCGGAAATGATATTGTGATCGATTACGGAAATTCCGGCAAGAGCGTAAAGCTTGGCATAGAGGTGTGCGAGGACGTGTGGACCCCTCTTTCACCATCAAGACTTCTTGCCATGAACGGGGCAGAGATTATCCTTAATCTCTCCGCCTCAAATGAGGTCATTGGAAAGGAACAGTACAGAAGAAATCTTATAAGCGGCGTGTCTGCCTCATGTATCTGCGGCTATGTGTATGTATCCGCAGGAAAGTACGAGTCAACCTCGGATATAGTATTTTCGGGACACAGCCTTATCTATGAGAACGGCAAGCTTTTAGGTGAGGTGAAGCCCTTTGAGGATGGCAGCCTTTTAAGGGACATTAATCTTGCCAAGATAAGACACGACAGAATTGCAAATAAAAGCTTTGCCGCCAGCAAAAAGCAGTGGGTGGCAGACCACAGATATTTAACTGTGAAGTGTGAGCGGAACTTCCCGGAGAGGGAGGATATCCTTGCAAGGGTGTCCATCACACCATTTGTACCGGGACATAACAGACTTGAAAGAGCAAAATCCATATTCAGAATGCAGGTGGCAGGACTTGAGAGAAGACTTGAGGCAACCCACGCGGCTTGTATAGTTGTGGGTGTGTCCGGAGGACTTGATTCCACCCTGGCACTTCTGGTATCTGCCCAGGCAGTGAAGAACCTGGGACTGCCTTCAAAGACACTTATAGGAATAACCATGCCGGGCTTTGGAACCACAGGCAGGACAAAGGGAAATTCCCACAAGCTCATGGAGCTTCTGGGCTGTGATATAAGAGAGATAAGCATTGTGGATTCGGTGAGACAGCATTTTGCCGATATAGGCCATGATGAGGAGATAAAGGATGTAACCTATGAGAACTGCCAGGCAAGGGAGCGTACCCAGATCCTTATGGACGTGGCAAATAAATCCGGGGGATTCGTGATCGGAACAGGAGACCTGTCAGAGCTGGCACTGGGCTGGTGTACCTACAACGGAGACCACATGAGCATGTATGCGGTAAATACCAGTATACCTAAGACCCTTGTAAGAACTCTTGTGGATATGATAGGCCACGATATGGATGAAAATGGATTCGCAGGTCTGGCGCCGGTTATAGAAGATATAATCGATACCCCTGTAAGCCCTGAGCTGCTTCCTCCGAACCCGGACGGAACCATTGCCCAGAAGACAGAGGACACTGTGGGTTCCTATGTGCTCCACGACTTTTTCCTGTATTACACCTTAAGATACGGAATGGAGCCGGATGAGATAAGAGAGCTTACCAGAGAGGCAGTAAGGCAGAGCGACGAGTATAAGTTCAGCGACGAGGAAATAGACAAATGGCTTAAGGTATTCTACACAAGATTTTTCCGTCAGCAGTTCAAGAGAAACTGTAT
Source organism: Coprococcus sp. (assembly GCA_050872265.1). Classification (GTDB taxonomy): domain Bacteria; phylum Bacillota; class Clostridia; order Lachnospirales; family Lachnospiraceae; genus Coprococcus. The sequence continues at coordinate 162,526 of JBNMGN010000001.1, read as the reverse complement.
GCCTGACGGTGTGAAGGTAGGCAGTGTATCCGTAAGCCCAAGAGGTGACCTGAGACTTCCTTCGGAGATAGAGTTCGAAGATTTTGTATGATCTGATACACGGGTTTGTGTGTATCATGAACCTGGCGGTATTTAAGTGAGATCAATACGTTTTGTGAGAGGACAGTAAAGATGAATATTGCAGTTTTAGAGAGAAACAGTGTGGGAACAGACGTGGACGTAAGCTGCTTTGAAGAGCTTGGAGAAGTGAAGTACTACCCCACAACCCAGTATGATGAGATCACAGCCCAGGTAGGGGACGCAGATGTCATCATATTAAATAAGGCTAAGATAAATGAAGCTACCATAGGTGACTGTAAGAACGTAAAGCTTGTGTGTGAATTTGCCACGGGCTTTGACAATGTGGATATTGAATATTGCAGAAGACGGGGCATAAAGGTGTGTAATGTAACCAATTACTCTACAAATGCAGTGGCACAGCATACATTTGCCATGGCGCTTTATCTGGTTGAGCATATGAGGGACTATGATGAGTACGTGAAGAGCGGCGAGTATACCGCCAGTGGAGCCTTCTCTTACTTTGATAAGCCATTTGCAGAGCTTGACGGCAAGACCTGGGGAATAATAGGTCTTGGAAATATCGGAAAGAAGACCGCAAGGATAGCCGAGGGCTTCGGCTGTAAGGTAATGTATTATTCCGTAACAGGAAAGAATAGCTGTGAGGACTATGAGAGGGTGGACTTTGACACTTTATTAAGGCAGTCGGATTTTATATCTGTCCACTGCCCACTTTCAGACCTTACAAGAGATCTTATAGACCTTGACGCCATGAAGAAGATGAAGAGATCAGCAGTGCTGTTAAATGTGGCAAGGGGACCGATCGTGAACAATTCCGACCTGTACCGGGCACTGGTGGACGGCGAGATCGCAGCGGCAGGTCTTGATGTGCTTGAGACAGAGCCTTTAAAGGCAGAAAATCCTCTTTCGAAGATAAAGGACAGCAACAGGCTGGTTATCACACCACACATGGCATGGGCAAGCACAGAGGCCAGGATACGTCTTATAGCTGAGGTTGCCGAGAATATAAAGTCATTCATAAAGGGTGACAACAGAAACGTGGTAAATCTGTAGATAGATAAATATATATATATATTTGTCGAAAAATGATGACAGCAAGGAAAAAAATGTTATAATGATTATGTGTGGGTTCATATAGCCCCCACGGAAATGATATATACTGAAATGTGTAAAGGAGATGCACCATGAACAAGCTAGAGCTTCAGAAAAAAGCTGTGAAGATCCGTAAGGATATAGTTGACGCGGTATTTAGTGCCAAGTCAGGACATCCGGGTGGATCATTATCAGCAGCGGATTTATTTACTTATCTTTATTTTGAGGAGTTAAATATCGATCCGAAAGATCCAAAGAACGAGAACAGAGATCGTTTCGTACTTTCAAAGGGACATACGGCACCAGGTTACTATGCAGCACTGGCAAATCGTGGTTATTTCCCTGTAGAAGATCTTAAGACCTTAAGACATGTGGGCTCATACCTTCAGGGACATCCTGATATGAAGCACATCCCGGGCGTGGATATGTCATCAGGTTCACTGGGACAGGGACTTTCAACAGCAGTTGGAATGGCTCTGGCAGCAAAGCTTTCAGGAAAGGATTATCGTACCTACTGTCTCTGTGGTGACGGCGAGATCCAGGAGGGACAGATCTGGGAGGCTGCCATGTTCGCAGGCGCAAGAAAGCTTGACAACCTTCTGGTGATCGTTGATAACAACAATCTCCAGATCGACGGAACTGTTGAGGAAGTGTGCTCACCATATCCTATAGATAAGAAGTTTGAGGCATTTAATTTCCATGTTATCAATATAAACGGAAATGATTTTGGTGAGATAGACGCAGCCTTCAGGGAGGCAAAGGCAACAAAGGGCATGCCTACAGCAATAATCGCCCATACCGTTAAGGGTAAGGGTGTATCCTTCATGGAGAACAATGTGGGATGGCATGGAAAGGCTCCTAGCGAGGAAGAACATGCTATAGCTATTGAAGAGCTTGAGAAGGAGGGTGCAGCACTGTGATAGAGAATAAGAGTATAGCAACCAGAGACAGCTATGGAAATGCTCTGGTTGAATTAGGAAAAGAACATGACAATCTGGTTGTTTTAGACGCAGATCTTGCTGCGGCAACCAAGACAGCAACCTTTAAGAAGGTATTCCCTGAGAGACATATTGACTGCGGTATTGCCGAGGCGAATATGGCAGGCATTGCAGCAGGTCTTTCAACCTGTGGATATGTTCCGTTCATGAGTTCATTTGCAATGTTCGTAGCAGGAAGAGCCTTTGAACAGATCAGAAACAGTATCGGTTATCCCCACTTAAATGTTAAGATCGGTGCAACCCACGCCGGTATATCAGTAGGTGAGGATGGTGCAACCCATCAGTGTAACGAGGATATCGCTCTTATGAGAGAGATTCCTGGCATGGTTGTCATCAATCCATGTGACGACACAGAGGCAAAGGCAGCAGTAAAGGCTGCATACGAGCATGTAGGTCCTGTATATATGAGATTCGGACGTCTTGCCCTGCCTGTTATAAATGATCCTGAAACATACAAGTTCGAGCTTGGAAAGGGTGTTGAGCTTAGAAGTGGAAAGGATATAACAATCATCGCCACAGGCTTATGCGTATCAGAGTCCCTTAAGGCAGCAGAGATGTTGAAGGAAGCAGGCGTAGACGCTCAGGTTATCAACATCCATACCATCAAGCCTATTGATGAGGACATTATAATAAATGCAGCAAAGAAGACCGGACGTATCTTCACAGTAGAGGAACATTCTATAATCGGTGGTCTCGGAAGTGCAGTTATGGAAGTACTTTCAGAGAAGTGTCCTACAAAGGTAACAAGAATAGGTGTAAATGATACCTACGGATGTTCAGGCCCTGCAAAGGAGCTTCTCCATGTATTCGGACTTGACGCAGAGGGCATTGCAGCCAAGATAAAGGAAAACCTCTAAGATAATATAGAACCATAATATGAACCGGACTTTTCCGGTCATACAGGCAAATATATATTTTAATAAAACCCGGTGATGACTGCCGGGTTTTGTTATAATGATGTATAGACAAGGAGGAAATGATGTACTTAGTATTTGACGTTGGCGGAACATATATAAAGCACGCCATGATGAATAGAGACGGCAGTATAGTGACTAAGGGCAAGGTTAAGACACCATTTACCCTTGGGGCAGGTCTCCGTTTTGTTCCGAAGGGACTGGAGACATTTGTCGATATAATAGTCGGAGTGTACGAGGATTATAAGAAGGAACATGATATAGAAGGCATTGCCATGGGACTTCCGGGACAGGTGGATGTGGAACATGGCATACCCCATGGCGGCGGAGCACTTCCCTATCTGGACGGCTCACCTCTTGGGGATATAATCAGCAAAAGGTGTGACGGACTTAAGGTTGCCCTGGAAAATGACGGCAAGTGTGCCGCACTTTCCGAGATATGGCTTGGAAATGCCAGGGATTGCAACAATGCGGTTGTGGTAGTATTCGGTACAGGTGTAGGCGGCGGTGTCATAATAGACCGTAAGGTGCTTCACGGAGCAGGCATGTCCGCAGGAGAATTTTCATTCTGCCTGGAGGACATCACAAGGGACAAGTTAGACGGAATATTCCTCATTGAGGATGGCCTCAAGAATAATGAGGGAAGAAAACTTCCGCCGGATATAATATGGACTATGAAAGGTTCAGTCCATACCCTCAGACAGAAGGCGTCAGCCCTTAAGGGTGTAGATTATGAGGAAATGACAGGCGAACGCATATATGAGCTTGACGAGCAGGGAGATCCTGAGATACACGAGCTTCTTGAGGATCTGTATTTCAATACAGCCAAGAACTGCTGTAACATACATGTTATCCTGGCACCGGACATTATTCTTATAGGTGGTGGAATAAGTGCACAGCCTAAGTTCATAGAGGGTATACAGAGATATGTGGACAGGATCTCAAAGCTTTCTATTATATTTGACAAGATGAAGGTGGGCTTGTGTGCATTTGGAAATGATTCAAATCTCATCGGTGCACTGTATAATTACCTGCAGCTTTATGAAGGAGAAAAATAGTAATGGCAGAAAAGGCAGAAATATGGGATATTTACGATGAAAATAAAGAGAGGACCGGCAGAACCATGAAGAGAAATGACTGGAATATGAAGCCGGGAGATTTTCATCTTACAGTTCTTGGTGTGGTAGAGGATATGCAGGGCAGATTTCTCATTACCAAGAGAGTTATGACAAAGGCATGGGCACCGGGAGCCTGGGAGATATCCGGCGGTGCTGCTCAGGCAGGGGAGGAATCCCTTGAGGCGGTAAAGAGGGAGATCCTTGAGGAGACCGGAATAGATGTGTCAGGCTTTGAAGGTGGATATAAGTTCACATATAAGAGGGTAAATCCAGAGGAGAAGGACAACTATTTCGTTGATGTGTACAGATTTAAGGGTCAGTTTACCGAGGCAGATGTGAAGCCTCAGGAGGCAGAGACTGATGGATTTAAGCTGGCGTCTTTAAATGAGGTAGCTGAGCTTGGCAGGGCAGGAGAATTTCTTCACTATTCAAGTATAAAAGAGGTATTTGAGTAGAGAATATAGCATTAGAATATAAAAAGTTAAAAATATATGCATTTACCTATTGACAAAGTAGGTTAATGCATATATTATACTTATATACTAATTCATAGTAAACAGATAGGAATACTTAAGTTTAACAAAAACATTATTTTAAAATTATTTATTTATGAAAGGATGGACAGAAACTATGGGAAAGATTTACAAGAGCGCAGCAGAACTTATCGGTAACACACCTTTACTTGAGCTTTCAAATATTGAGAAGAAGGAAAATCTGGAGGCAACAATCCTTGCAAAGGTTGAGTACTTCAATCCGGCAGGAAGCGTAAAGGACAGAATTGCCAAGGAAATGATCGAGGACGCAGAGAACAGAGGAGTTCTTAAGCCGGGTGCAACTATCATCGAGCCTACAAGTGGTAACACAGGTATCGGTCTTGCTTCGATCGCAACAGCTAAGGGATACAAGGCAATAATCGTTATGCCTGAGACCATGAGTGTTGAGAGAAGAAACATCATCAAGGCTTACGGCGCAGAGATCGTTCTTACAGAGGGAAGTAAGGGTATGTCAGGTGCCATTGCCAAGGCTGAGGAGCTTTCAAAGACAATAGAGGGAAGCTTTGTAGCAGGCCAGTTCGTAAACCCTGCAAATCCTGAGGCTCACAGAAAGACTACAGGTCCTGAGATCTGGGAAGATACAGAAGGAAAGGTTGACTACTTCGTAGCCGGTGTAGGTACAGGCGGAACCGTTACAGGTGTAGGTGAGTACCTTAAGAGCAAGAACCCTGATGTTAAGGTTGTTGCAGTTGAGCCTACAACATCACCTGTTCTTTCAAAGGGTGCAGCAGGACCACATAAGATCCAGGGTATCGGTGCAGGCTTCGTTCCTGACACATTAAATACAAAGGTTTATGACGAGATCATCACCATTGGAAATGAAGACGCATTTGCAGGTGCTAAAGAGATCGCAGCAGCAGAGGGTATCTTGGTAGGTATCTCATCAGGTGCAGCATACCTTGCAGCTAAGGAGTTAGCTAAGCGTCCTGAGAACAAGGGTAAGACTATCGTAGTTCTTCTTCCTGACAGTGGAGACAGATACTACTCAACACCACTCTTTGGCTAAAGTAACACTTAATAAAAGATCATTTTGAAAAATAAATAAAATATAGCCCTTTGCATTGGCCCTTACACTTCTATATGGGTGGTTCCCCACCTCTGCCGGATCTGTATAGGGCCTTTGTTTTTGGTATATTATGTAAAAAATGATTAAATTTATTGCAAATTTTCTGCCGGGATTATATAGTACTATTGTCGTACTAGAAATAAAGGTTATGGTGCATTATTTATGAGTAAGATAACAAATAAACAGAAGAATATATTGAAATGGGCATTTGTGGTGCTCCTGGTGTGCGTGGTGGTATACGCATTCAGGGATTCTGCGGTACCTATATACAGAGAGATAAAGGAAACAAGCCCCCAGATGCTTGTTATGATCCTTCTTGCTTCAATGGCATATGAATTTGTGGAAAGTATTATTTCCTATATCCTTGTAAGCCAGTACAACAATTCAAAATTAACATTTCTTGATGCTAATTTTATGACATATTTTATTTCATTCTACAGGGTTACCACCCTTGGCAGTGGTGTTATTGTTGCGGCATTTCTCTACCTTAAGACCTGCGGACTTAAAAATTCCGAGGGCTTTGGCATGTATGTTGTGCAGTACGCCATACACAAGATATCCATAGCGGTAATAGGTGTTGTTGCCATATGTCTGGACTTTGCTTATGTTATGGGGGTGTGCGGAGAATACAAGGATTACCTGCTGCTGGGTGTTGTTGCCACAGTGGTGATCACAGTGGTGCTGGTGTTATTTGCAGGATCAACAAAATTCCACAAGTGTCTTTACTTCATAATGGACAAGATAAATTTTCATGGTAAATTCACCAGAGCCTTCGACAAGCTTAAGACCCAGTGTCAGGTTATGGAGGACGGCGCAAGGGTCGTACTTAAGAAGCCGGGAGTTATTGCGGGAGTGCTGGTGCTTAATGTGGTGAAGTCTGCCCTGTGGTTTGCTATCCCTTACATTATATTAAGGGGAGAGCCGGGCATATATCTCTTCAGGACCATCGGCATAACAGCTATCTGTATCATGCTGGCAGGGGTTATTCCTATACCGGGCGGTATCGCGTCCAGTGAATTTGTGCTTATTGCCATTTTCTCAGGAATTGTAGGCAGCACCGACGCTGCGGCAATGTCACTGCTTTACAGATTTGCAACCTTTGTATTTCCATTCCTTGTGGGAACTATAGTTGCCATATTCTTCAGGAGGATCAGAAGACGGAAGCAGAAATTGTATCCGGAAATGTTCGCAGAGATGAGCAGGGAAAAGGATGAGCTGGATCTGGAGCTTGAACTTGATATGGACACAGATGAGTAGAAAGGCAAAATATATACATGAACAGACAGGTATTAGGAGTGGTTGCCCATGTTGATTCGGGAAAGACAACATTACTTGAGGCAATGCTTTATAAAACAGGACGGATAAAGAAGTTAGGAAGAGTTGATCATCAGGACGCTTACCTTGACACCGATGACAGGGAGAGAGAAAGGGGAATAACCATTTTCTCCAAGCAGGCTGAGTGCGTCATCGGGGAAAATGAGGTTACGCTCCTTGATACTCCGGGACATATAGATTTTTCTGCAGAAATGGAAAGAGTGCTTTCCATCCTTGACTATGCAGTTTTGGTGGTTAATGGTATGGAGGGAGTTCAGAGCCACACAGAGACATTATGGAGTCTGCTTCAGGACTATAATGTTCCTGTGTTTTTATTTGTCAATAAAATGGATATGTCAGGACTTACCAGGGAAGAGCTTATGAAGGACATAAGAAAAAGACTGTCCGGAGGCTGTATTGATTTCTCTGAGGAGGCAGCTGACAGGGATGAAGAGATCGCCATGACAGATGAGGACGTGTTAAACAGCTATCTGGACACAGGAACGGTTGATGAGGATGTGATAAGAAAGCTTATTGCAGACAGGAAGGTATTTCCTTGCTGCTTCGGTTCCGCACTTAAGGTTACGGGGGTGGACTATCTTATAAAGCTCCTTGACAGATATATGCTTCCAAGAGAGTATCCGGAGACATTCGGTGCTCAGGTATTTAAGATAACCAGAGATGAGAAGGGCAACAGGCTTACCCATATGAAGATCACCGGAGGAAGCCTTGCCATCAGGGATACCCTGTATCCTGACAGCGACGAGAAGGTGAACCAGATAAGGATATATTCCGGAGAGAAGTTCAGAACCGTGGAACAGGTAAGTGCCGGAATGGTGTGTGCCGTTACAGGCTTTGCCGGAACCTATGCTGGCCAGGGACTGGGATGTGAACCGGGACATGAAGACAAGAAGCTGGTGCCTGTGCTTTCCTATAAGATGATATACCCTGAGGGCACGGATCCCTATGTGCTCCTTGACAATATAAAGAAGCTGGAGGAGGAGGATCCTACCCTTGCGGTGCTCTGGAATGAGGCGGGTAAGGAGATCCATATCAAGGTCATGGGAGACATCCAGCTTGAGGTGTTGAAGGATACAATAAAGAAGAGATACGGCATATATGTAAGCTTCGGTCAGGGCAGGATAACCTACAAGGAGACCATAGCCGCTCCGGTTATGGGTGTGGGACATTTTGAACCTTTAAGGCATTATGCGGAGGTTCATATCCTTATGGAGCCTATCCCCGGAATGGAAAATGAATTTGACAGCGTCTGCAGTGAGGATGTTCTTGACAAGAACTGGCAGAGGCTGATCCTTACCCATCTTAAGGAGAGGAAATACAGGGGAGTTCTTACCAGATCTGAGGTTACAGGCATAAGATTTACCCTTACTGCCGGAAGAGCCCACAACAAGCACACTGAGGGCGGTGATTTCAGGCAGGCTGTGTACAGGGCTGTAAGACAGGGACTTATGATGGCAGACAGCATACTTCTTGAGCCTTACTATGATTTTAAGCTAGAGGTACCGGACGCCCAGATAGGCCGTGCCATGGCAGACATAACCAGAATGAGCGGAGAGTTTTGCCAGCCGGGGATGGTGAGGGACGGCGTGAGCCTTATAACCGGCAAATGTCCTGTGGAGACCATGCGGGAATACCACAAGGAGGTTATTGCCTACACTCATGGACTGGGGAGGCTTAGCGTAAGCCTTGGGGGCTATATGCCATGTCACAACCAGGACGAGGTGGTGGCGAAGATCGGATACGATCCGGAGCTTGACAGCAGGGATCCTTCATCCTCTGTATTTTGTGCCCACGGCAGCGGATATATAGTTCCGTGGCAGCAGGTATATGAGAATATGCACGTTAAGGAGGATAAGGGCTTTATCCTTGTGGGACTTTCCGAATATGATGAGAGCGGTGAGGACATGTTTAACAATCCGGAAGCTCTTAAAAATCCTGAGAAATACATTCCTGAGGCAAAGAGGAAGTCCTATGACGCCACCATAACAGAGGATGAGATCATGGAGATATTTGCCAGGTCGTACCAGACAACGGACATAAGGACCGGGGCAAAGGCGAGAAACCGCACCGATTCAGGCTATGACTGGCACAGCAGACTGACGGAGGAATCCGGCGGACAGGAATCGGGAGCCGCAGAAACCGGCGGAGATAAAACATTTGCCGGTAAAAGGAACGGAAATGCCGGAAGAAGACCTGCGGATACAGGTATAGGAAAATCTGGAGCATTTAAGAAGAATACTGACGGAAAAGAATATCTTTTGGTGGACGGATATAATATAATATTTGCATGGGACGAGCTTAAGGAATTGTCTAAGATAAACCTTGACGCTGCAAGAAGTTCTCTCATGGATACCCTTTGTAATTACCAGGGTTACAAGGGCTGCGAGCTGATACTGGTATTTGACGCATACAAGGTTAAGGGACAGCAGAGAGAGGTGTCCATGTACCACAATATCCATGTGGTGTACACCAAGGAGGCGGAGACTGCGGATATGTACATTGAGAAGACCACCCACAGGCTTGGGCGTAAGAACAAGGTGACGGTGGCTACCTCCGACGGACTTGAGCAGCTTATAATAATGGGGCAGGGAGCCTTAAGGATGTCCGCAAGGGGCTTAAAGGAAGAGATAGAGCGGGCACAGAAGGAGATCCGGGAAGGCTGGATCACGGAGTAAGAAAGAATATATGAAGGAGAAAGGGAAGTAATGGCGGAGTATTTAATGGCACTGGATCAGGGAACCACCAGTTCCAGAGCGATAATATTTGACAGAAAAGGGGATATAGTGTCGGTGGCACAGAAGGAATTTACACAGTATTTTCCTGCAAATGGCATGGTGGAGCAGGATCCTTTGGAGATATGGGCGTCTGAGGTGGCGGTCATGTCTGAGGTGAAGGCCATGAGCCAGATATCCGGAGACAACATAGCGGCAATAGGAATAACAAACCAGCGTGAGACTACCATTGTGTGGGACAAGAACACGGGAGAGCCCATATACAGGGCTATCGTGTGGCAGTGCAGAAGGACGGCCGACAGGATAGAGGAGCTTAAGGCAGCGGGATACGGAGATATGATCCTTGAGAAGACAGGACTTATTGCGGATCCTTATTTCTCAGCCACCAAGATAGAGTGGATACTGAACAATGTGCCGGGAGCCAGAGAAAAGGCTGAGGCAGGAGAGCTGTTATTCGGAACTGTGGACGCATGGCTTATATATAAGCTCACAGGAGGCAGAGTTCATGCAACGGATTACACCAATGCCTCAAGGACAATGCTCTTTAATATAAATACCTTAAAGTGGGATGAAGAACTGTTAAAGCTATTTAACATACCTGCCTCAATGCTTCCGGAGGTGAAGAATTCCAGTGAGATATACGGCTATACCGACGAGAAGATATTCGGTGCGGAGGTTCCTATAGCAGGAGTTGCCGGAGACCAGCAGGCTGCTTTGTTCGGACAGTGCTGCTTTAACGAGGGGGACGCCAAGAATACATACGGTACAGGCTGCTTCCTTCTTATGAACACAGGAAGCAAGCGTGTTGTGTCAAAGAACGGACTTCTCACTACCATAGCCATAGGAATTGACGGCAAGGTGCAGTATGCCCTTGAGGGAAGCGTGTTCGTAGCAGGTGCAGCCATAAAGTGGCTCAGGGACGAGATGAAGCTTATAGAAAAGGCAGAGGATACAGAGAAGATCGCCCTGTCGGTTCCCGACAGCAACGGCGTGTATGTGGTTCCCGCATTTACAGGTCTTGGTGCCCCATATTGGGACGCCTATGCCAGAGGTGCAGTGTTCGGGCTTACCAGAGGAACTACGGCAGCCCATTTTGTAAGGGCTGCGGTTGAGTCACTGGCGTACCAGTCCCATGATGTTATAAATGCCATGGAAGAGGACGCGGATATGAAGCTTGGAACCCTTAAGGTGGACGGAGGAGCCAGCAACAACAACTTCCTTATGCAGTTCCAGGCAGATATATTAAATGCCACCATCAAGAGACCTGCCGTAACCGAGACTACAGCCCTTGGTGCTGCCTATCTGGCAGGTCTTGCAGTAGGCTTTTATAAGGATAAGGCGGAGCTTGTGGACAATCAGAGCATTGCCAGGGAATTTGCCCCGGAGATAGGTGACAGGGACAGGGAGACATTACTTACCGGCTGGAGAAGCTCTGTGAAGAGAGTTCTCACGCAGGTATAAGAAATAAAAAAGAGGACAATGTATGGAACAGATCGTAGAAAGTATTGTTAATTCACTTTCAATAGAAGAAAAGGCAAGGCTGGTGTGCGGCGAGACCTTCTTTGGAATAGCCGGTATACCGAGATATGACATTCCCCATCTTAATGTTCTTGATGGCGGAACAGGAATGAATTACGAGCAGCTTATAGGTGACATTTTCTCCATGATAAAGAACATGGGTGCCGATCAGGAGACCCTTGATATGGTGAATACCATGACCACCACAGAGCTTAAGAATGTGATAAATAATTATTTCCACCCGGAGAGGCTCACTGTCCGGGAGATGAAGTTCAGGGAGATAGCAAAGGAAGAGCTGGACGGAAGATTTGCAGAAAACACGGCAAATAAACATGGGGAGACCATGGCTCCCGGCTGCTTTCCTACAGGCATGCTCCTTGGAGCAACCTGGAACCCGAAGGTAGTATCGGAGGTGGGACATGCCCTTGGAAGAGAGGCAAGAGCCCACGGTATCAATATGCTCCTTGGAACACCTAATATCAATATCCACAGGGATGTGTTAAACGGAAGACTCTTTGAGGGATTTTCCGAGGATCCATGCCTCATATCGGAGCTGGCACCGGAGCTTTCCATGGGTGTCGAGGCAGAGGGTGTTGCTTCCAACATAAAGCATTTCGCGGCAAATAATCAGGAGACCAACCGTCAGGGAATAGATGAGATGATATCTGAGCGTGCCTTAAGGGAGATATACTTTAAGGGCTTTGAGGCCTGCGTTAAGAAGGCAAAGCCTGCCACCTTCATGTCAGCCTACAACAAGATAAACGGTGTGGCATGTACAGAGAATAAGTGGCTTCTTGATGATGTGCTGAGAAAGGAATGGGGCTTTGACGGTATGGTTGTTTCCGACTGGGGAGCTGTCTACAACCAGATACCTGCACTTAAGGCGGGAAATGATGTGAATATGCCGGGACCGGTAGCCACTGATGAAGTGATAAATGCTGTTAATTCAGGAGAACTTACGGAAGAGGAGCTTACAAAAAATGCTGCCAGAGTCGTATCGGTACTGGTTAATTATGCAAAGCCTGACGTCTATGAGGAGACAACCCAGTGGATAGCCAAGAAGTCTGACAAGGCGGCATATGACGCAGCCTGTGAAGGCATAGTAATGTTAAAGAACGACAATGGGATATTCCCGTTGGATGTAAATGGATGCTACGGAGACTCAGTATTTGCCCCGGCGGCAGGAAGAGAGAAGTTCGTATCCCTGTGCGGAAGCAGTGCGGAGCACACCATAGACTGCGGTACGGGAAGTGCCGGAATAACCACCGACAGAACCAGCGATGTGTACGATTCCTTAAGGGAAAACGGCGTGAACGTCACCCTGCAGTTTCCTACACCGGACAATGTTAAGGACTGCTCCACCATACTCTGTGTGGCAGGATTTCCCGGTATGGAGGGAAATGACAGGGAGAATATGAGGCTGCGTCCTGAGGATGAGGTACTTCTTGACCGTATGGTGATACTTAAGAAACGCAATCCGGGACTTAAGATAGGACTTATACTGAACACCTGCGGCCCTGTGAACCTTATGGGCTGGATAGATGAACTGGATGGTCTGTTCATGATGTTCCTTCCGGGCATGGAAGGGGGAAATGCCATGGCGGACATACTCTGTGGAAGGGTGTCACCTTCCGGCAAGCTGCCACTTACATTCCCTAAGAGATATAAGGACACTCCTGCATATCTTAACTTCCCGGGGGACGGCTACAGAACCTGTTACGGCGAGGGTATATATGTGGGCTACAGATATTATGACAAGCGTGAGGTTGAGCCGTTGTATCCATTTGGACATGGACTGTCCTACTGCGATTTCAACATGGATAATATGAAGTGCGACATGCCGGTATCCTCTGTGGACGTTGTGGACAGAAAGGGAAATATCAGCAACATGAAGCTTCCTGTATTCACTGATGAGATAAGGATCTCCGTGGACGTGAAGAACTGCGGACCGGCGGATCGTGGAACAGCCTCAGAGGTGGTGCAGCTTTATATAGGTGACAAATACAGTACCATCCACAAGCCGGTGAAGGAGCTTAAGGCCTTTAAGAAGGTGAGACTTGAATACGGCGAGACAAAGCGGGTGGAGTTCAGGCTGAGCCTTTCTGATTTCACTTACTTTGACGAGGACTATAAGAGCTTTGTCAGCGAAGAGGGTGTGTACACCATAATGATAGGAAACAGCTCGAGAAATATCCTTTGTACCATGGACGTTTATCTGGATACGGTTTCCGTAAGACACTTTGGCATGGACACCAACATCAAGACCTTCTTTGAAAATAAGATCACCAGAAACCATCTTCTTAAGTTCTGCGACACCATAGGAATGGACAGAGGTTCATTGTATGATTGCTACGAGTACGAGCCGTCAACGAAATTCAAAACCTTTGTGGGCAGGTACGGCAGCATGAGTAACAGCTCCGTAGCCGGAAGCTTAAAGGTTTCTGACGAAGAGCTTAAAAGGGCACTGGATGTGTTCCTGGCAAATACCGGGGCGTTGAAGGTTCTGTAGGATATGATATAAGAAAGGGTGACACCACTTCAAGATGATGTCACCCTTTAAAAATGTGAAAGCTTATTAAATTGCCCGAAGGTTTAGTCTCTGTACTGAAGGAAGCTGTACATCTCAGCGTAATCGTGACGCTTGTTCTTGATGAAATCAATAGCTTCTCTTGGGTGCTGGTTTAACATTCCTGTCAGGAGGTATGGAACATCAAAGCCCCATACGGCGTCTCCCTTTTCCTTTAAAGGAACCATGTACTTCTCTATGAATTTAAGTGTATGGTACAGATTATACTTTGGATTTCTTAAGAAGCCCAGAAGTAATTCCAGTGCACAGTTTCCTGCACCTCTTCCCATACAGCTTACGGTTGCGTCAAGCATACTGGCACCGCTTCTCATGGACTCTACGGTGTTGGCATATGCAAGCTTGAGATTGTCGTGGGCATGGATACCTATCTTCTTGTTGTACTTTTCTCCTACAGCCACATATTTCTCTGTAAGTTTCTTTATCTGTTCAGGGTACAGTGAACCGTAGCTGTCCACAATGTAGATACCGTCAACATTTGACTGACCGAGAAGCTCAAGTGCCAGGTCGATGTCGCTTTCCTGATCCTTTGAGATGGCCATGATGTTACAGGTAGTTTCATAGCCCTTTGCGTGGGCGTCCTCTATCATTTCAATGGCAGCAGGCATGGTGTTGATGTATGTTGCGACTCTTACCAGGTCGATAACACTCTCTGACTTAGGGATGATATCCTTCTTGAAGTCACATCTTCCTACATCTGCCATAACAGAGATCTTGAGATCTGTGTTGTTCTCTCCAACGATGGCTCTTATGTCCTCCTCGTTACAGAACTTCCATTTGCCGAATTTATTCACGTCAAACATTTCCTTGGAGGCCTTGTAGCCGAATTCCATATAATCCACACCAGCTCTGATGTTGCTTTCATAAAGTGCTTTTACAAATTCGTCACTGAAATAAAAGTCATTTACCAGTCCTCCGTCTCTTATTGTTGCGTCAAGCACCTGAATATCAGGTCTGTAGGTGATCATATCTCCGCCTATCATTTTCGTTTCCTCCTTGTAAAAATATTTCTTAAAATATAAATCTTTGACGCTTCAACGCGGTGAAGCGTGCTAGTACTTTCAAAGTATACACATAAAAACATAATAATGCAAGCATTTTTTTGAAATAATTTAATAAAAACAAGTTCTATGCCCATAAAATCATTTGACGAGAGGGAGTTATACAACTATAATCGGTCATGTAACAGACAGATCGGAGGAACAGAGATGGATTACAATAAACTTGCAGAGTTGATTTTTAAAGATATTACAGGAACAGTAGAGGAGCTTGAGGAGAGATTTCCCAAGAGAGATCTTCCGGAGGGTGCAAAGGTAACAAGATTTGCCCCTAGCCCTACAGGTTATATGCACATCGGCGGACTTTATGCGGCAATGATCTCAAGAAAGATCGCAAAGCAGTCAGACGGTGTATTCTACCTTAGAATAGAGGATACAGATAAGAAGAGAGAGCTTGAGGATGGTGTAAATGAGATCATCAATTCCCTTAAGAAATTTGATCTTACCTTTGATGAGGGACCATTTGAGGGCGGCGAGAATATATACGGACCATACAAGCAGAGTGAGAGAAAGGAGATCTATCAGATCTGCGTTAAGGAGCTTATGAAGAAGGGACTTGCATACCCATGCTTCGCAACTGCCGAGGAGCTTGATGCCATCAGGGCGAAGCAGGAGGAGCTTAAGGTGGATATAGGCTACTATGGCGAGTATGCAGTGGCAAGAAACTATACTTATGAAGAGATAGAAGAGAAGATAAATGCGGGAATACCTTACGTTGTAAGACTTAAGTCCCCTGGAGTTCCGGGAAATCACGTAAGATATACAGACCCTATAAGAGGTGCCATCCAAATGCCTGAGAACATTATGGATGTGGTACTTTTAAAGTCTGACGGTATCCCGACATATCATTTTGCCCATGCGGTAGATGATCATTTCATGAGGACCACAACAGTAATAAGAGGTGACGAGTGGCTGGCTTCATGGCCTTTACACAAGCAGCTCTTTGACCTCTGCGGCTTTGAGCAGCCTGCATATGTTCATATCTCACCTATCATGAAGGCAGAGGGAACAGGCAAGAGAAAGCTTTCAAAGCGTAAGGATCCTGAGGCAGCAGTAGGCTTTTATCAGGAGCAGGGCTACCCATCAGAGAGTGTACTTGAGTACCTTATGACTATAGCAAACTCCAATTACGAGGAGTGGCATGCAAAGCACACAGATAAGACCATAGATGACTTCACCCTGTCACTTAAGAAAATGCCGGTATCCGGAGCATTATTTGACATGGTCAAGTTAAATGACGTAAGTAAGGAAATGATCTCAACATTTACCCCTGAGAAGTGCTACGACAAGATCGTTGCATGGTCAAAGGAGTATGACAGCCAGATATATGACTTCGCCACATCAGACAAGGAAGGCTTCATGAAGACCATCAACCTCTGGAAGGCAGCAGGCAGGAAGGCTCGTAAGGATGTGGGCAAGTGGTCAGACCTTAAGGCTCTGTTCTCATATATATATGTGCCTGATGACGAGCTGGTATTCGACTATGAGATCGATGAGAAATACACAAAGGAGCAGCTCCGTGAGGTTATCACTGAGTACAAGAAGGATATGTTCCTTGACTCCGAGAACTGGTTTGAGGATATGAAGACCATGGGAGCAGGACTTGGCTACTGCCCTAATGTGAAGGAATACAAGGCTGACCCTGAGGGCTACAAGGGCTCTATCACAGATGTGTGCACAATAGTCAGAGTAGCGGTAACAGGAAGGAAGAATTCACCGGATCTCTTTACCATTATGAATGTTATCGGTGCCGACAGAACAGCAGCAAGACTTGACAGATTTCTTGAATCTCTTAACTAGGATTTGAAAATGACTTATATTCATGCGGAGCTCCGCCTCCTATGACGGGGATTTCACGGAAAGGATGATTGCAATGAATAAGAAAGTATACGAAGGATATAAATATGTTGACGGCGGTGTGTGTGCAGCTAAGGGATACCGGGCAAATGGTATCAACTGTGGACTGAATCCTGAGAAGACTAAGAATGATCTGGGCATGGTATATTCAGAGAAGGTCTGCAATGCGGCAGCAGTATACACCACAAATAAAGTAAAGGGTGCCCCTATAACAGTTACAAAGGAACATCTTAAGGCTACAGGAAACAAGGCTCAGGCAATAATAGTTAATTCCAAAAATGCAAATACCTGTAATGCCGACGGAATAGAAAAGGCTGAGAGGATCAGCAGCCTCTGTGCCGACGCCCTGGGCATTGACACGAACCTGGTCATCAATGCTTCCACAGGAGTTATAGGACAGATAATCCCTATAGAGCCGTTTGAGGAGCACATGAAGGAGCTGGCTGATGGTCTCTCAGCAGATGGAAACGATAAGGCTGCAAATGCCATTATGACCACAGATACTGTTGACAAGCAGGTGGCTGTTGAGTTTGAGCTGGGCGGAAAGACCTGCCGTCTCGGCGGTATGGCAAAGGGAAGCGGAATGATCCATCCAAACATGGCAACAACCCTTAACTTCCTTACAACAGATGTGGATATCACATCAGAGCTTATGCAGAAGGCTTTAAACGAAATAGTAAAGGTGACTTATAACTGCCTTTCAATAGACGGAGATACCTCCACAAATGATACTCTTACTGTTATGGCAAATGGTCTTGCAGGCAATACACCTGTAACAGAAGAGGGGGAGGATTATGAGATCTTCAAGAAAGCGCTTTATATTGTTATGGAGTGCCTTACAATGATGTTGGCTTCTGATGGTGAGGGTGCAACAAAAATGCTTGAGTGCACAGTTGCGGGAGCACCTGATCTTGATACAGCCATTATCGTTGCCAAGAGCGTTATCCGTTCCCCGCTTACAAAGTGTGCAATGTTCGGTGAGGACGCCAACTGGGGCAGGATACTCTGTGCCATAGGTTATGCCGAGGCAGATTTTGACATAGACAAGGTTGCCGTAGACTTAAGCTCTGAATACGGAACAATTCCTGTATGCCGTAATGGTGCCGGAGTTCCTTTCTCAGAGGAGATTGCAGCGAAGATACTCTCAAGCGATGAGATATTTATCAATATAGATCTTGGTATTGGTGATGTGACAGCAAAGGCATGGGGCTGTGACCTGACATATGATTATGTCAAGATCAACGGAGACTACCGTTCATAATACCCTAATACCCGGGCAGATTGGGAACCGATGAAATTCTGCTCATGAGAGGTTAATATGAAAAATAAGATCAAGATATCAAAGAAATCAGAACCTTACAATCTGTTAAACATACTGGTTTCACTGACCACCATCATACTTCTTGGAATGATGTATGTGCTGGTGAAGAGAAGTCATGTGGATGATCTGTATGCCCTCCTTGCGGTGTGCGGTATACTTGCTCTGTTTATCGGAGCCAGGATATATCTTAGGCATGCATTTGTAGACAGCAGGCTGTCCATGAAATTTGTGGGGGACACGAGACTTGAGATGAACTTCCGCATACGGGAAGGACAGACCGGGGAGATAAAAGAAGTAGATATTTCCATAGATGAGAACAGCTTCGGAGAAATGACCCTTAAGGATGAAGAGGGCATTGTGGAGTTTAAATTCCTGGATGAGAAGAAGGAACCAAGTACTTTAGTCTTAAGGCTTGGAAGATCATATCAGGTGTCAGGCCTTATGAAGAAGCTTAAGCTGTGGGAACAGAATTGTGTAAGAAAACAGAATGATGATAAAAAGGGTGTATAAGAAGCAACCCGGGAAAAGTATCCGTGATACTTATAAGATATGAACCGACCTCTGATAGTCAGACATAAGAGCTGGCTGCCACAGGCCGGTTCTTTATTTGTTATCAGTTTTACATATTATATCACTGGACAATAAGCCTACATGCAGAGATCATACCTGCATGGAAAATATTATATTTCTTTCAAAAATTTCCAAAAACCATATATTCTGCCATAAAAGTCATGAAAACTCCCAAACAAATTCAAAATAAGCATGCCTATAAGAAAAATAATCCAAAAAATTTCAAAATATTTCAAGAAACTGTTGACATATTTGAAACAAAATGGTAGTATACAACCATAGATGAAAGAAATTGACAGAATTTGAAAGAAAAATAACAAAGCTTTTAAATCTGTATAAAATTGATAACTTCCCCCCTCCCTAATTTTGGGAGTGCCCGTCACAAAAGACGGCGGGCACTCCCGATGTTTAAAAATGAGGGATAACATATAGAAGAATAAATAAAACGTAAAACATAAAAAGTAAGCGACAAATATTAAAAATACAGACAGGAAACAAAAAATGTATCAGGTTTTACATGGAGACCTGACATACAGAACAGGAGAAGATGAATGATCACAGAGGAAAGATTCAGAATAATATTGGACGAGCTTAAGGCAAAGAAGATCATAACTATACCGGAATGTGCAGAGATCACAGGAACCTCAGAGTCCACTGCCAGAAGAGATATCATAACTCTTGATGAAATGGGCAGACTTAAGAGGGTGCACGGCGGAGCGACAGTTCTGGATCATGAATATGTATCAGACGAAGCTTCCGTGTCTGTGAGAGAACAGCAGAGCGTTGACGAGAAGCGTGCCATCGGAAAGTACGCAGTCAACATGATAAATGACGATGACTTCATATTTATAGACGCCGGAACATCTACAGAGTGGCTGGTTGAATACATTGAAAATACTAAGGCAACAATAGTTACAAACGGTATAGCCCATGCAAAGAAGCTTATTGCCAAGGGAATAAAGACATATATCCTCGGGGGACTGGTCAAGGCAGGCACCGAGGCGGTCATAGGCGGAGAAGCAGTAAACGGAATGAAGAAATTTAATTTCACAAAATGCTTCCTGGGAACCAACGGTATCCATCCTGAATATGGATTTTCCACAGTAGATGTGGAAGAAGCCCTGGTTAAGCAGGAGGCGGTGAACAGATCCTACGCAGCAGTGGTTCTGGCAGATCACAGTAAGTTTGACAAGGTTACGGCAGTTACATTTGCAGATATCAAAAGAGCCTGCATTATAACTGACAGACTTGCAAATGATAGATATGTAGATTTAACGATAATAAAGGAGGTTTTGAAATGATATACACAGTTACATTTAATCCTGCACTGGACTATGTAGTAAGAGTTGAGAACCTTAAGCTTGGAGAAGTAAACAGAAGCAATGCCGAAGCAGTTTTCTATGGTGGCAAGGGAATAAATGTTTCCACTGTATTAAAGAACATAGGTGTTGATTCGGTGGCTCTCGGATTTGTGGCAGGATTTACAGGAAGAGAGATCGAGAACGGAGTAAAGGCACTTGGAGTTGACACAGATTTCATTACCCTTGATAAGGGAATGAGCAGAATAAATGTGAAGCTTAAGGCTGAGGAAGAAACAGAGATAAACGGTCAGGGACCGGATATTCCTGAGGCTGACATTGAAAAGTTATTTGCCCAGCTTGATAAGCTCACAGCCGGTGACTGCCTGGTACTGGCAGGAACCATTCCTTCATCACTTCCGTCAGATATATATGAAACGATAATGTCAAGACTGATGGATAAGGATATTGATATCGTGGTGGACGCCACAAAGGATCTTCTGTTAAATGTACTTAAGTATCATCCATTTCTCATCAAGCCAAATAATCACGAGCTTGGGGAGATATTC
This sequence comes from Coprococcus sp., assembly GCA_050872265.1. GTDB lineage: Bacteria > Bacillota > Clostridia > Lachnospirales > Lachnospiraceae > Coprococcus. The sequence goes on along the minus strand of JBNMGN010000001.1, from coordinate 141,864 downwards.
GGAGTTGAACTTAAAACCGACGAAGAGATAACAGAATATGCAATGAAGCTTCTTGATATGGGTGCCAGAAATGTACTTATATCCATGGCGGGAGACGGAGCTATCCTTGTTACGGAAAGCAGAGAAGTCTTCAGAATGGGGGTTCCTAAGGGCAAGGTTGTAAATTCCGTAGGTGCCGGAGATTCCATGGTGGCAGGTTTCATAGCAAGCTACTTCAAGGATCATGATTACCTTGAGGCCTTGAAGTTCGGTACAGCAACAGGAAGTGCAACAGCGTTTTCAGAGGGACTGGCAGAGGCTGATCTGGTACATGAGCTGTATTCAAAACTGTAACAAAAATATAAAAATAAGAGAAAAGGAGAAGCGGCATATGAAGATTACAGAGTTATTATCAAAACAGAGCGTGGCCTTAGGGGTAAAGGTCGATTCCAAAGATGCAGCTATTGATTATCTGGTTAATCTGCATTATGAGTCGGGAAATATTTCTGACAAGGAAGAATTTAAGAAAGGGATACTTAAGAGAGAGGCAGATGGTTCCACAGCCATAGGCGAGGGAATAGCGATACCTCATTCCAAGAACAGTGCCGTTAAGAAGCCGGGACTTGCAGCAATGACAGTACCTGAGGGTGTTGATTACGATTCCCTTGACGGTGCGCCTTCAAATCTTTTCTTTATGATAGCAGCTCCTGAGAACGGAGCAGATGTACATCTTGAGGTTCTCTCAAGACTTTCAATGCTTCTTATGGATGAGAATTTCAGAGCAGAGCTTCTTGCGGCAAAGACCACAGAGGATTTCCTTGCAGTGTGCGACAAGTACGAGGCTGAGAAGTTCCCTGAGGAAACAGCAGAAGAGGAGAAGGCACCTGAGGAAGTAAAGACAGGCTACAGAGTTCTTGCGGTTACAGCGTGTCCTACAGGTATCGCCCACACATACATGGCAGCCGAGGCACTGGAGAAGGCAGGCGAGAAGCTTGGATATCCCCTTAAGGCTGAGACAAATGGTTCAGGTGGTGTGAAGAACAGACTTACAGACGAAGAGATCGCAGCCTGTGACGGAATAATCGTTGCGGCAGATAAGAATGTTGAGACAGCCAGATTTGACGGCAAGCCGGTATTATTTACCAAGGTCGCCGATGGTATCCATAAGCCGGAGGAGCTTATAGAGAAGGTTGTTTCCGGTGAGGTTCCTGTACATCATGAGGCAGGAGCAAAGAAAGAGGAAAAAGCTTCAGGCAGTGTGGGAAGCAGGATCTACAAGCACCTTATGAACGGCGTATCACACATGCTTCCGTTTGTAATCGGTGGCGGTATCCTTACAGCACTGGCGTTCCTTATTGATACAATATGCGGATACGGTTCAACCGGTGGTTCAAACTTCGGTTCATGTACACCACTTTCTGCATTCTTTAAATACGCAGGCGGACTTGCCATGGGACTTATGGTTCCTGTCCTTGCAGGCTTCATAGCAGAATCCATAGCAGACCGGCCGGGTCTTGCAGTTGGTTTCCTTGGCGGTATACTTGCCTCCTCGGGAAATGCAGCGCTATTTGCAGGTGAAAAGGCAAATTACCTGTTCTCAAATATGGAAGGTCTCTCAGGTTTCCAGAACTTCGTTGCAAAGTTCGGATTTGCAGGTCCTTCATCAGGTAACACGGTATCAGGCTTCCTTGGTGGTATAGTAGCAGGTTTCCTGGCTGGATATCTGGTATTGCTCCTTCGAAAGCTGTGTTCTAAGTTCCCACAGTCACTTGAGGGTATCAAGCCTACACTTATCTACCCTGTAGTGGGAATGTTCCTTGTGGCAGTGCTGATGATCTTCATCTTCAACCCGCTTATCGGTGTTGTGAATACAGGCCTCAGCAACATGCTCACATCCCTTGCAAATAAGAACCTTCTGGTAGTCCTTGGACTTATCCTTGGCGGAATGATGGCAATAGACATGGGTGGTCCTATCAACAAGGCAGCTTATGTATACGGTTCAATGATGTTGGCAACAGCCGCAGAGATGACTTCAAACGGAATGGCTATAACAGATCCTGGAGTTCAGGCGTGCTATATATCAATGGCAGCAGTTATGGTAGGTGGTATGGTTCCACCACTTGGAATCGCTCTTGCATGTATCTTCTTCCCTAAGAAGTTCACAAAGGCAGAGAGAGCTTCAACAGTTTCGAATATTGTAATGGGCTGCGGTTTCATTACAGAGGGAGCTATCCCATTTGCAGCTGCAGATCCACTCCATGTTATCCCATGTACCTTCGTTGGTGCAGCAGTAGCGGGAGCCATGGCAGCAGCATTCAAGTGTACACTGATGGCACCTCATGGCGGAGTGTTCGTATTTGCAACAGTTGGAAATCCATTACTTTACATTGTTTCATGGCTTGTGGGTTCAGTGATAACAGCAGTAATGCTTGGGATCATCAAGAGACCTGTTGAAGAGTAAGATAAGCAATAAATATAAGAAATAAATCACAGATAGACAAAACTAAAGATCAAAGACCTGTCCTGATGGATGGTCTGAAAATAAAATCAATAAAAAATATAACGAAAAAGGGAGATTAAGATTATGGTATCACAGACAGTAAAAGTAATTAACGCACAGGGACTTCACATGAGACCGGCAGGAGTATTGGCAAAGGAAATGACAAAGTTCAAGTCAGCAATAACTCTCGAGACAGCAGGCAAGAAGATCAATGCCAAGAGCGTAATGCTCATTATCGCAGCATGTATCAAGTTCGGCGCAGAAGTAACAGTAGAGTGCGAGGGCGAGGATGAGAAGGAAGCTCTTGCAAAGGCAGTAGAACTTATCGAGTCAGGATTCGGCGAGTAATATTGAGTGATCTAAACAGCCGGTGTCTGATGTCATGACAGGCGTCAGGCACCGGTTGTGTATTATCTGGAAGTTTTATACAGATGATGGAGATCTGGAGTACCGGTAAACAGATGGGTAGTAAGGAGGCTAATATGTATAGAGGAATAGGTGGTTCTGCCGGATATGGTGTGGGCAAGGCTGTTGTTATATCAGATGTTAAGCCTGAATATGTGGTAAGGACAATAACAGATACAGACGCAGAGATAAAGAGATATGAAGACGCGGTTGCAGTATTCACTGAGAAGACCCGGAGAATGGCAGACGCAATGAAGGAAAGAGTCGGAGAGCATAATGCTGAGATCCTTGAGGGACATATATTATTGTTAAATGATCCGGGAATGGAAGAGATAATAAAGGGAACCATATCCGGAGGTACATGTGCAGAGTCAGCTCTTGAGTCAGCATGTGATATGTTCTCATCAATGTTCATGATGGCGGATGACGAGCTTACAAAGCAGAGAGCAACAGATGTGGCAGATATAAAGCTTCGTATGCTTAAAATCCTTACAGGGGTTCCCGATACAAATGTTGCTGATGTACCTGCAGGTACAATACTTGTAGCGAGAGACCTTACACCATCCATGACAGCAGGCATAATAAAGGAAAATGTTGAGGGTATCATAACAGAGGTTGGTGGTAAGACCTCCCACTCAGCGATCCTTGCCAGAGCACTGGAGATCCCTGCGGTATTGAGCATAGACGGAATAGTTGATAAGGTAACAGACGGAATGAACATAGCCGTTGATGGCAATAATGGAATATGTATAGTTGATCCTACAGTTGAGGAGATCGCCGAGTATGTAGGCAAGAAGAAGGAATGGCTTGTCCAGAAGGAGACCCTTAAGGTGTTCATGGGCAAGGAGACAGTCACCGCAGATGGTAAGGCTGTAAGCCTCTATGGCAATATCGGCAAGCCTGAGGACGCAGAGCAGGTTAAGAGCTGTGACGGAGAGGGTGTAGGCCTGTTCCGTACAGAGTTCCTGTTCATGGGTGCGTCACAGCTTCCAAGTGAGGATCAGCAGTTTGAGGCATACAGGAAGGCTGCCGAGATCATGGAGGGCAAGGAGGTCATAATCAGAACCCTGGATGTGGGCGGTGACAAGGATATCCCATATCTTGGACTTGCCAAGGAGGACAATCCTTTCCTGGGCTTCAGGGCTGTAAGATACTGCCTTGCAAATGAGGCTTCATACAGAGTACAGCTTCGTGCACTGCTCCGTGCCAGTGCCTACGGACACATTAAGATAATGGTGCCCCTTGTAACCTGTGTGGATGAGATCAGAGCCGTTAAGACAATGGTTGAGGTTATAAAGAAGGAATTTGACGCTGCCGGTATCCCTTATGACAAGGATATCCAGATCGGTGTTATGATAGAGACCCCTGCCGCTGCACTTATTGCAGACCTTCTTGCTAAGGAGGCAGACTTCTTCAGTATAGGTACAAATGACCTTACACAGTATACGATGGCTGTAGACAGAGGAAATGCCAAGGTTGCATATCTGTATTCGGCATATAACCCGGCAGTGCTCCGTTCAATGAAGTATATTATCGAATCTGCAAATAAAGCAGGCATAATAGTTGGAATGTGCGGCGAGGCGGCAGCAGATCCGCTGCTGATACCGCTGCTTATCTCCTTCGGACTTAATGAGTTCTCTGTAAGTGCCACTTCCGTACTGGCAACCAGGGCGGCCATCAACAAGTGGACAAAGGAAGAAGCAGATCTTCTGGCAGAGAAGGCATTATCCCTTGCCACAGAGAAGGAGGTCATGGAACTTCTTAAGTCAAGCGTGAGATAATCCTATGACCCGGTTGGTGAAGGCTGAAACGTTTCAGAAAAAGCCACAATGAAGCCCTGATATTTAGAAGGTATTTGCACAGATTATAAAAAGTCAAGTTGTGATAATTTACAAATATTGCCATCTTATGTGGATAAAGTAACGAAATTGATTTTCGTGTCGATTTACTATGGATTTTGAGCGTGAAAATTTGATATTATAGATGTGGACGAAAAAATGAGTTGGATTGAGTTATGAAATAGTTTCACGGTAATATCTCATGAATGTGTTTTGTATTTGGAAGGAAGATTTGAATGTTTGAAAATGAAAAAGTGAGACACGTAAAATTTGGTCAGGGAAATGTCATAGAGTGTGACGGAGTTCATATTAAGGTAGTTTTTGAGTGCCAGAATATTGAGAAGATATTTGCCTATCCGGGAGTATTTGACAAGTTTCTTGCTTTTGAGAGCGACGGATTGCAGGAGGAGACCAACAAGAAACTGGAGGATATCAGGACAGAACAGAAGAAGTTCGATAACATGAAGAGGCTTATGTATCTGGAGAATGAGAAGAGACATAAGGAAGAGCTTTTAGCCAAGGCTAAGAAGAAAAGAGCCTGAGATTTTATTATTATTAAGCTAATATACCGGTTGTTGCACTGCGGATCGGAATTCCCGGTGTGATGACCGGTTTTTTATGTATATTACTTGTTATTTGCACATCAGTGTGGTACAATCGGATTGCTTTATTGATAAAAATTATTTAGTCTATTGTGCTTGTCAGTTAAGAAAAACAGGTAGAAGAGTATTTTAGTTAAGAAAATAATATCTGCCGGACAGAGAAAGGAAGAAGATCGCGTGTATAGTATTGTTAAAACAGAACAGTTAACAGACACAATTTATCTCATGGAAGTAAAAGCTCCAAGAGCAGCAAAGAATTGTCTCCCGGGACAGTTTATTATAGTCAGAGGATCAGATGACGGAGAGAGAATACCTCTTACGATCTGTGATTACAACAGAGAAGAAGGCACAGTTACCATAGTATTCCAGGTAGTAGGTGCTGCTACTGAGATGATGAGAAATTATAAGGTCGGAGACGCATTTGCAGATTTTGTTGGACCACTTGGCTGCCATTCAGAGTTATGCGATGAGAACATAGACGATCTTAAGAATAAGAAGATATTATTTGTTGCAGGTGGTGTTGGTACTGCTCCTGTATATCCACAGGTTAAGTGGCTCCATGAAAATGGTGTTGACGCAGATGTTATCATCGGCGGAAGAAACAAGTCACTTATCATCCTTGAGGATCAGATGAGAGCTGTTGCCGGCAATCTGTACATAACAACAGATGACGGCTCCTACGGAAGCAAGGGTGTTGTTACAAACGAGATCCAGAAGCTGGTTGACGCAGGGAATAAATATGACGTATGTATAGCCATCGGACCAATGATAATGATGAAGTTCGTATGTAAGCTCACAAAGGAGCTTGGAATCCATACTATCGTCAGCCTGAACCCTATCATGGTAGACGGAACAGGTATGTGCGGTGCATGTAGAGTTACAGTTGGCGGTGAAGTTAAGTTTGCCTGCGTAGATGGACCTGAGTTTGACGGACATCTTGTAGACTTCGATGAGGCTATGAAGCGTCAGCAGATATATAAGACAGCAGAAGGAAGAGCGTATCTTGCGGCTAAAGAAGGAGATACACACCATGGCGGCTGTGGAAATTGCGGAGGTGACAAATAATGGCTATAGATGTAGATGTATTTAAGAGAGTTCCTGTTCGTGAGCAGGACGCCAGTGAGCGTGCTCATAATTTTGAAGAGGTTTGTTACGGATACAACGCTGAGGAGGCAATGGCTGAGGCGTCAAGATGTATAGGATGTAAGAACGCACCATGTATGGGGGGATGTCCTGTATCAATAAATATCCCTGGATTTATCGCTAAGGTTAAGGAAGGAAACTTCGCTGAGGCGTTCCAGATCATCAGTGAGTCATCTGCTCTCCCTGCTGTATGCGGTCGTGTATGTCCACAGGAGACACAGTGTGAGCACAGATGTATCAGAGGAATAAAGGGCGAGGCCGTATCTATCGGTAAGCTTGAGAGATTTGTTGCAGACTGGGCAAGAGAGAATGGTATCAAGCCTGAGCTTGCCAAGGAGAAGAACGGCAAGAAGGTTGCTGTTATCGGTTCGGGTCCTTCAGGTGTTACATGTGCCGGAGATCTTGCGAAGATGGGCTATGATGTAACAATATTTGAGGCACTTCATGAGCCTGGTGGAGTTCTTGTATATGGTATCCCTGAATTCCGTCTCCCTAAGGAAAAGGTAGTTAAGAAAGAGATCGAGAACATAAAGAGTCTTGGCGTTAAGATCGAGACAAATGTAGTAGTAGGAAAGTCGGTTACCATCGACTCACTTCTTGAGGACGAGGGCTTTGACGCAGTATTCGTAGGTTCAGGTGCCGGTCTTCCTAAGTTCATGGGTATCCCTGGTGAGAACTCAAACGGAGTATTCTCTGCAAATGAGTACCTTACAAGAAGTAACCTTATGAAGGCATTTGACGAGAATTCAAATACACCTATCATGCATGCCAAGAAGGTAGCGGTTGTAGGTGGTGGTAATGTTGCCATGGACGCAGCAAGAACAGCATTACGTCTCGGTGCAGAGACACATATCGTATACAGACGTTCAGAGGAGGAGCTTCCTGCAAGAGTTGAGGAAGTACATCATGCTAAGGAAGAGGGCATTATATTTGACCTTCTTACAAATCCTACAGAGATCCTTGCTGACGAGAACGGCTGGGTATGCGGAATAAAGTGCGTAAAGATGGAGCTTGGTGAGCCTGACGCTTCAGGAAGAAGAAGACCTGTTGTGATCCCTGGTTCAGAGTTCGTTATGGATGTGGACGCAGTTATCATGTCACTTGGTACTTCACCAAACCCACTTATCTCATCAACAACAAAGGGACTTGATACAAATAAGTGGAAGTGCCTTGTAGCTGACGAGGCTGATGGAAAGACAACTAAGGAAGGTGTATATGCCGGTGGTGACGCAGTTACAGGTGCAGCCACAGTTATCCTTGCCATGGGTGCAGGAAAGGCAGCAGCCAAGGGTATTGACGAGTACATTAAGAGCAAGAACTAACAAGATAATAAATTATTAAGTAAGAGAAACTCTGGAAGTGGATTATTTTCAGAGTTTTTCTGCTTTTTCTTTATTTTCTTAAGCACAGGGTGTATAATCGACTATAAGAAATCGGAGATCGTGTCAAATGGCTGATGTTCGGGATAATAAGGAGAAGAGAAATGGAGAAGCGAGAGCTGGTATATTATAAACTTGATGAGGTGGACTGCAAGATATTGGCAATGCTCCAGGAGAATGCAAGAGCGTCTCTTAAGGATATGGCTGCGGCAGTATCAATGTCACCTACAGCAGTGGGAACCCGTATAGACAGAATGTTGGAGGAGGGAGTCCTTGAGGGCTTCACCACCAAGCTTAATCCTGAGTCAATGGGTCACTATATAAAGGCATTTATCAACCTTGAGGTGTCACCTGACCAGAAGGAAGAGTTCTATCCATATATAGACAGCGTGCTTAATGTAGTTGAGTGTAACTGTGTTACCGGAGATTACTCAATGCTCATTGAGGTGAGATTTAAGACCACGGCAGATCTGGATCATTTTGTAGGAGAACTTCAGAGATTTGGCAAGACCAAGACACAGATTGTGTTCTCAACCTGCGTAAAGCACAGGTGCAGATACTGGAGAGCTGACAATGAGATAAGGAGCAACACTGCAAATGATAAGCAGTAAAATTTAAAAAATAAGGTTTTACTGTAGAAAAACCTAAAAAATCCACAAAATCACATATGCAATATGATAAAATCCAAGTGAAAACAACTTTTTACTTGGATTTTTTAAGTTTTCACTTTACATTATTAATGTACTGTAATATAATGTGCCTAGTGGTTGGGAAACAATCAATAAAATAAAGCTTTAGGAGGATATAAAAATGTCATACGTTGATGAAGTACTTGAAGTAGTAAAGAAAAAGAATGCAGATCAGCCTGAGTTCTTACAGGCAGTTACAGAGGTTCTTGACTCACTCAGACCTTGTATCGAGGCAAATGAGGAAGTATACAGAAAGAATGCTATCCTTGAGAGAATCACAGAGCCGGATAGACAGATTATGTTCAGAGTACCATGGGTTGATGACAACGGACAGGTACAGGTAAACAGAGGTTTCCGTGTACAGTTCAACAATGCCATTGGACCATACAAGGGAGGTCTCAGACTTCATCCTTCAGTAAACCTTGGTATCATCAAGTTCCTTGGTTTCGAGCAGATCTTCAAGAACTCACTTACAACACTTCCTATCGGTGGTGGTAAGGGTGGTTCAGACTTCGACCCTAAGGGTAAGTCAGACAGAGAGATCATGGCATTCTGCCAGAGCTTCATGACAGAGCTTTCAAAATATATCGGCGCAGATGTTGATGTTCCAGCAGGCGATATCGGAACAGGCGCAAGAGAGATCGGCTTCATGTTCGGTCAGTACAAGAGAATCCGTGGATCATTCGAGGGAGTTCTTACAGGTAAGGGACTTACATATGGTGGATCACTTGCTCGTACACAGGCTACAGGTTACGGATTACTTTACCTTACAAACGCACTTCTTAAGGATCATAACATTGACATCGCTGGAAAGGTATGTGCAGTATCAGGTGCTGGTAATGTTGCAATCTACGCTATAGAGAAGGCACAGCAGTTAGGTGCTAAGTGTGTAACATGTTCAGATTCAACAGGATGGATCTACGATCCAGAAGGAATCGATGTTGAACTTCTTAAGGACGTTAAGGAAGTTAAGAGAGCACGTCTTGATGCTTATGCTGCTGCAAGACCATCAGCTGAGTATCATGTAAAGAAGGACGCTAACGATCACGGCGTATGGTCAATCAAGTGTGATCTTGCTCTTCCATGTGCTACACAGAACGAGCTTAACCTTGACGACGCTAAGATGCTTGTTGCAAATGGCGTTATCTCAGTAACAGAGGGTGCTAACATGCCTACAACACTTGAAGCTACTAAGTATCTTCAGGAGCAGGGTGTACTCTTCGTTGGTGGTAAGGCTGCAAATGCAGGTGGTGTTGCTACATCAGCTCTTGAGATGAGCCAGAACAGCGAGAGACTTTCATGGACATTCGAAGAGGTTGACGGTAAGCTCAAGGGAATCATGGAGACAATCTATGCTAACATTTCAGACGCAGCAGCAAGATACAACATGACAGTTGGCGGAAATGCAGACTACGTTGCAGGTGCTAACATCGCCGGCTTCGAGAAGGTTGTTGACGCTATGCTTGCACAGGGCGTTTGCTAATTAACAACGGACATATCCTTTTAATATAAAGATAAAAAGACCCGGTCGTGGATTTCACGGCCGGGTCTTTTTCGTAATATATGCTGTTGAATTATAGCCGGCGATTTTTTATAATAATATAAATTGCGTCAGGCTTTGTATGAAACATGACATGCATCGTAGATGCATATAAAATGGTACCGACGATATGCCGCCGAATGAAATGAGGGGGCAATACTTAAAGAGGAGGTACCCATGCATCGTAGATGCATATAAAATGGTGCCGACGATATGCCGCTGAATGAAATGAGGGGGCAATACTTAAAGAGGCAAATTTTAAATGAGCTGGAGTTCAATAAAAAGGAGGAGAAGCATGAATAAATTAGGTTTTGTAGGAATGGGCAACATGGCAACAGCACTTTGCTCCGGTTTTATAAAAAGCGGATTGATATCGGGAGAAGATGTGTACGGCTATGCACCTCATTTTGATAAATTAAAGAAAAATGCAGAGAAATATGGTTTTATTCCAAAGAGAAGCCTTGTGGATATGGTAAAGGAATGTGACACCATAATACTTGCCTGCAAGCCATATCAGATAGAAGGAGTTATAAAGAAGCTTGGGGACGCGGTTCAGCATAAGGCGATCATATCCATTGCCCTGGGCTGGAATTATGACAAGCTGGACAATCTCATAGACGCAGATGTGAGATTGCAGTTCGTGATGCCGAACACACCTGCCATGGTGGGAGCGGGAGTACTTTTATTTGAAGATAAAAACTCACTTCTTCCGGAGGAGAGAGAAGAGATAATGAAGTTATTTGCTTCTGTGGGACTGGTGGAGGAAATGTCCTCTGAGCTTATGGGCATAGGCGGAGCAGTGACCGGCTGCGGACCTGCATTTGTAGATCTTATGATGGAAGCATATGCTGACGCAGCGGTAAAATATGGCGTTAAGAGAGACGTGGCATATAAGCTGGTAGGTCAGCTGGTGCTCGGTTCAGCGAAGCTCATGCTTGAGACAGGAGAGCACCCGGCAGTGCTTAAGGACAATGTATGCTCACCGGGAGGCTCTACCATTAAGGGCGTCACAGCCCTTGAAAAGGCAGGCTTTAGAAACGCATGTATAGAGTCCATTGATTCTATCATGAACTAACAGGAATAAATTGGAAATAAAAAACACTTGGCAAATGACACGGTAAATAGTATAATGAACGTATGTTCGAGATGAGCGATGCCGAAGAAGGTTTAACTACAAATGAAAAGCTTAAGATATTGGCTGACGCAGCCAAGTATGATGTGGCATGCACGTCAAGCGGTGTAGACAGAAGGGGAAAGAAAGGATTCCTTGGCAACAGTGCGGCGTGTGGAATATGCCATAGCTTTGGGGCTGATGGAAGATGTATCTCTCTCCTTAAGGTACTCATGACCAATCACTGCATATACGATTGCAAGTATTGTGCCAACAGAGTGTCAAATGACGTTCCGAGAGCGGAATTTAAACCGGAAGAGCTGTGTAAGCTTGTTATGGAATTTTACAAGAGAAATTACATTGAGGGATTGCTCTTAAGTTCCGGAGTCCTTAAAACTCCTGCATATACCATGGAGAGGATGTGCATTATACTGTCACTCCTCAGAAACAAATATCATTTTAACGGATATATACATGTGAAGACTATTCCCGGTGCACCGGATGAACTGTTGGCTGTTGCGGGATACCTTGCAGACAGGATAAGTGTTAATCTGGAGCTTCCCACAGCAGAGAGTCTTGAGAAGCTGGCACCCAATAAAAGCTTCAAGACCATACTTGACCCTATGGGCAAGGTGACGGATACCATTGCGGCTCACAGGATCGCCATAGGCAAGGACTCAAGGATGGAGAGGAGTACCATCAACAGGTATCTGCCGGGCAGCATATTCAACAGCAGTAATTACGTGGAAGATCAACGGAAGCCATATGGTGGTTCAGGCAGAGCAAAGAATGTGCGGGGAAATATTCTGAGATACGACAATGACTTTCTTCCTATGAAATACGGAGATAACAGCTTCAAGAGAGCCTTTGCTCCGGCGGGGCAGAGCACCCAGATGATCATTGGGGCGACGGAGGAGACAGATTATACTCTTATAAGGACCAGTCAGACCCTGTACCAGAACTATGATCTGAAGAGAGTGTTCTATTCAGCGTATGTTCCTTTAAATGAGGACGCGGTATTGCCTGCACTGGATACGGCACCGCCCCTGTTAAGGGAACACAGGCTGTATCAGGCGGACTGGCTTCTCAGGTATTATGGCTTTCAGGCAAATGAGCTTCTTTCAGAGGCTCGTCCTAACTTTAATGAAAAGGTGGATCCGAAGTGTGACTGGGCACTCCGCAATCTGGGGGATTTCCCGGTGGAGGTTCAGACAGCACCCTATGATAAGCTGTTAAGGATCCCTGGGATAGGACCGAAATCAGCCAGAAGGATCATGTCAGCCAGGAGATACGGATCACTTACCTATGAGAGCCTTAAGAAGATGGGAGTAGTCCTGAAGCGTGCCCATTACTTCATTACCTGTAACGGCAGGATGATGTTCAATACACCTATAGAAGAGGGCTATATAACAAGACATCTGGTAGAGGACAATTACAAGGATAACTGGAAGATAGAACATCAGAATGAGAAGTATCATCAGATGTCGTTGTTTGATGATTTCGATCTCACTTAGATAGTGTTAAATAACATGTGAGAAGAGAATGGCAATGGCTGCTGCAGTGTAACGATGTGGCAGACATCATTACATATAGCACGCTATCACTTCGTAAGCCGTGCCAGAAATTGATTAGGAGAGCCATAGTGAAGATATTTACGTGTGATGACCAAGTGGAGACAAAGCTGTGCTGCATATATACGGCATGGGAGTGTGCTCTTAAAGTGGGCTATGACAAGGTTAGCATGATGGTCGGACCGGTCATAGAGCCTACACTGTTTGACGAATATATACATGTGGAATATGATGAAGACCACTATATAAAAGTAGTAAGATCCATAAGGAACAGTATATCTGACACTGCATATATGTATGTGTATTACGCGTGTCTGTCCGCAGATCCGGACGCTCTTAATAAGATATTCCGTTTCTTACGGAAAGGCTTTAAGGTGGGAGCGTCAATAATTAAAAGACTTAACGATCCGGATGTGATGAATATGATGGAGCTTAGAAGGAATGTTGGAAATGAGATCCATTATTTCAGGGAATTTGCCAGGTTCACATCCATAGACAATAAGCTGTATGTGTGCCATATAGAGCCGAAGAATGATGTGGCGTATATGGTGGGGCAGCATTTCGCAGACAGAATGCCCTCGGAATACTGGATGATAATAGATGACAGGAGACGCCTGGCAGTGATACATCCCATGGATGAGGACACATATCTTCGGAGGATCACCGATGAAGAGTTTGAAACACTTAAGAATACTGAGCTGCAGGAGGATGAATACACGGATATGTGGCGTACCTTCTTTAAGGCTATAGCCATAGAACAAAGGAAAAATCCTGAGTGCCAGAGAAGCCATTTTCCTGTATGGATGAGAAAACACGCTACAGAATTTATGACAGACATGTAGACAATGCAAGCATAAGATGGTACTGAGATGAAGGTAAAGAAGCAATGCATGTATAAGATGATGCTGAAATGAGAGATATATGATCGTTAAAGATTAAGAATGTATATGTATCAATTAAGCACATATGCAGTTGGAGTGAGGCAATGTTCATTATATGAAAAAGAGATGGAACAGGATATTTTACATGAAAAGAAAAAGGATAAGATAGCTTACGCTATCTTATCCTTTTCTTTCCACATACAGGACAAGGATCCTCGGTTGTTACCCGTCCGCAACCCCAACAAGTCCATGATGGGCTTACAGTGGAAGATGTCTCCTTTTTTGCCTGATTAGTCGTAATTGTGAAATTCTTGGAGACAATAGATATATCACCATTTTGGTCTATAATGGTTTCAGTCTTTACATTGCCTACAGAATTGCCGGTATTTTTCTTTTTGTTCCCAAAAAACTTCCCCATTGATAATTACCTGCCCTCCAATAAAACTACCCTTCTATTCTAATTCATATTTTGATAATTTTCAATAATTAAGTAGGTAATGTTTATAAAAAATATCTTTAAATTTATTAAATGTGCTGTAAATATTATATCCAGCCACCGTCAAAAGTTATAATCTGACCTGTGAGATATTCCGAAGCTGTGGCAATCTTACATATAAAATCTCCGGCTTCGGCAGGGGTTGCCATACGGCCATAGGGAATCTCGTCACAGAGAAGCTGCTTTTCCGCGTCACTTAAGTGGTTGTTCATGGTGGTATCTATTGCTCCGAAAGCAATGGCGTTTACAGATATATTACTCGGGGCAAGCTCCTTTGCCAGGGCCTTTGAAAATGCATTTACCGCACCCTTTGAGGCTGAGTAGGCAACCTCCATGGAAGCTCCTGTGATACCCCACACTGATGAAATGTTGATTATCCGTCCGGACTTATTGTGTACCATATGCGGGACTACCGCACTGCAGGTGTTGAACACGGAGGTCACATTGGTGTTCATGGTGGTATTCCAGTCATTTATATCCATGTCAGTGAGGAGACCTACATAGGAGATCCCGCTGTTGTTTACCAACAGGGAAATATCATTTCCAAATCGTGATACCACATTATTAATGAAGCTTTCCGCAAAATCGTGATCGTTGATATCACCAGTTTCTGCGTAGCAGTCACATCCCTTTGACAGGATGATATTTCCGGTATCCTCAAGCATTTCTTTATTTTTAAGGCACGTAATGGCAATCTTATCGTAATGTGAAGCAAGTTTTATGGCACATTCTCTTCCGATACCCCTTGAAGCACCGGTAACTATGGCAATAGACATATTTGCAGACTCCTTTTGGTTTTATTGTCCGGCATGGACTGGAAATACAGCCACAACCGGCATATTACTGATTATATCATATAAAAATATGTTGAAAATAATAAATTCCTTTGCTATACTCATATTTGTTTTAAATGATACGAATTGTGTATGTCCGGGTCTATCCGCCCGGCGTACAGGAATTGGAGAAAAAGATGAAGAATTCAGTTGCAAAATTATTTTGGGAGACACTCCTCAGAGCAGCAGTTATCATACTGGGTATCGGCATTATTGCCATGAGTATACTGCTTGGAATTACAATAAAGAAGAATAACGACAATAAGGCGAAGAAGGAAGCCAATACAGAGGTCAACACAGACGTGTCAACAGAAGAGACAGATACTACAGACCCTACATTCTATGAGAATACAGAGGAAGCGAGCTCAGAGGATACAGAGCAGACGGTAAGCTCTAAGGACGCTAAGATCTTAGTTGTAAATGCTACCGGCGTCAACGGAGTGGCAGGAAACTGGAAGACCAGTCTTGAGTCGGAGGGCTATTCATCAGTTGATACAGCTACATATAATGCAAGAAACCTTACAAAGACAACTATATGCGTTTCAGGAAGCTATGACGGAGCAGATCTGGCAGGACTGTTTTCTGGAGCAGAAATGTCAACAACAGATCAGGTGTCTGATACAATGACAGACGCGTCAGATATCAGCAGCTATGATATTATCATCCTTATAGGAACAGATGATGTAAAATAAAAATGCATAATATACAGAAAAATGAAATATTACAGAGAAACGAAGCCGCATGATACTATTGTGGCTTCGTTTTTTTGTAATGATGTCTGCGACATCGTTACGTCGCAGCAACCCCATTGCCGTAGGCAATTTCCAATGGCTGCTGCCCTATTTTTGACAACGAGTCAAGTGCACGGTACTTGCATGATTTTATTATTTGTCTTTAAAATCCGGCTCTTTGTACATATTGTATATTAAACTTATGCAATATTGCCCATAGTTACAAAATATTGCCGGTAAAGCGGTTTTTGTTATGGGAAAATACCATTTGTCAAGTGGTCAAAAGGAGAAAAATGGGTATGTGCAAAATGACAAATAGTGCCGCTTTTCGAGGTTTGAGAGTCGATTTATTTTATTATTTTGGTGAAGGTTTCACAAAAAAGCCACATGACCAAAGGGGAAACAGGGGCTAAAATCGTCATATTGTTCAATTTTTTGTATCTATATACAAAATTACCAAAAGATTCAAAATTTTTTTGAGCATAAGTAATATGGCTAGAAAATATTAATTGATGTAAAATGACATTATGTTTAAGGACAGAAACAAAACAAAGTATATAAATTACGGAGGTAATTACTAATGGCAAGTTTATCACTTAAGAACATTTATAAGGTATACCCTAACGGATTTAATGCTGTTAAGGACTTCAACCTTGAGATCGAGGACAAGGAGTTCATCATTTTCGTTGGACCTTCAGGATGTGGTAAGTCAACAACACTTAGAATGATCGCAGGACTTGAGGATATCAGCTCAGGTGAGTTATGGATCGGAGACAGACTTGTAAATGATGTAGAGCCTAAGGACAGAGATATCGCGATGGTATTCCAGAACTATGCTCTTTATCCACATATGTCAGTATATGACAACATGGCATTCGGTCTTAAGTTAAGAAAGGTTCCTGCAGAGAAGATCGACAAGGCTGTTCATGAGGCAGCTAAGATCCTTGATATCGAGCACCTTCTTGATCGTAAGCCAAAGGCTTTATCAGGTGGTCAGAGACAGAGAGTTGCTATGGGACGTGCTATTGTCCGTGAGCCTAAGGTATTCCTTATGGATGAGCCTCTTTCAAACCTTGATGCTAAGCTTCGTGTACAGATGCGTGTTGAGATCTCAAAGCTTCATCAGAGACTTCAGACAACTATCATCTACGTTACACATGACCAGACAGAGGCTATGACACTTGGTACAAGAATCGTAGTTATGAAGGATGGTATCGTACAGCAGGTAGATACACCACAGAACTTATACGACAAGCCATGCAACTTATTCGTTGCCGGATTCATGGGTATGCCACCTATGAACTTCATTGATTGTAAGGTTGTTAAGTCAGGCGCTGACGTATTATTAATGTTTGGTTCACACTCAATCAAGGTTCCGGACAGCAAGGCTGAGAGACTTATCGCTCTTGACGCTATTGATAAGGAAGTTGTTCTTGGTATCCGTCCAGAGGATATCCATGATGAGCAGCTCTTCATCGAGTCATCACCAGAAAGCGTTATCGATGCTAGAATCAATATTTACGAAATGCTTGGTGCTGAGGTTTACTTATACTTCACAATCGATCAGTTCGATATCACAGCTAGAGTTAATGCTCGTACAACAGCCAGACCTGGCGATACAGTACAGTTCGCATTTGACTTAAGCAAGATACATATCTTCGATAAGGAGACAGAGGAAATCTTAGTTAGCTAATTTCTTCGTAATATAAAAAATGTTCTTCTCTCAAGGGAGAAAGGACAAAATATACAATATAGAAAATTTTCTATAAGTAAAAAAAGGAGAAAATGTATAAATTTATACATTTTCTCTTTTTTTTTTGCACAATTTGCTATAAAATAAACAGGTAGGTGAATTTATACTTGGAAAGAAAGTGTCAAACGACACATAAAAAGGAAAGCACGCCATCACTTCGTGAGCCGTGCCAGTAAAAAGGAGAGAAAAATATGATATCTAACCAGATTCTTCAGGATACAATAGACGGATTAAAAAACATAACACGAACAGATCTGTGTGTTATGGATACAGAGGGCAAGCTGCTGGCGTCAACCTTTAATGATATAGAGGATTGTGAGGACGCAGTATTTGCATTTGTGGATTCACCTGCCGACAGCCAGGTTGTAAGGGGCTATCAGTTCTTCAAAGTATTTGACGATAATCAGCTGGAGCACATTCTTATGGTCAAGGGTGAGACGGATGATAATTATATGGTAGGAAAGATCGCAGCGTTCCAGATACAAAATCTTCTTGTGGCTTACAAGGAAAGATTTGACAAGGACAACTTCATTAAGAACCTTCTTCTGGATAACCTTCTTCTGGTGGACATTTACAACAGAGCAAAGAAGCTTCATATTGATACAGATGTAAGACGTATAGTATTTATCATTGAGACAAAGACAGAGAAGGATACAAATGCCCTTGAGACAGTGAGAAATATTTTCTCAACAAAGACAAAGGATTTCATCACAGCAGTAGATGAGAAGAATATAATCCTTGTTAAGGAAGTAAAGCAGGGTGAGACCTATGATGACATGATCAAGATATCAAGGGTTATCGTTGATATGCTTAACACAGAGGCTATGTCATCTGTAAGAGTTTCATTTGGAACGATAGTAAATGAGATAAAGGAAGTATCCCGTTCATATAAGGAAGCTAAGATGGCTCTGGATGTAGGAAAGATCTTCTACGAGAACACAGATATCATTGCTTACAGCAACCTTGGTATAGGAAGACTTATTTACCAGCTTCCGCTTCCGCTGTGTAAGATGTTCATTAAGGAGATCTTCGACGGCAAGTCACCTGACGAGTTCGACGAGGAGACACTTACAACCATTAACAAGTTCTTCGAGAACAGCCTTAATGTATCAGAGACTTCAAGACAACTGTACATCCACAGAAATACTCTTGTGTACCGTCTTGACAAGCTCCAGAAGAGCACAGGCCTTGACCTGAGAGTGTTCGAGGACGCCATCACATTTAAGATCGCCCTCATGGTAGTTAAGTACATGAAGTACATGGAGTCATTGGATTACTAAATAGTACATAAAATATCCAAAGGATCATGCAAATGATCGCACAAAGAAAAAATTCCGGAGCTTTGCCGCAGCTTTTCTCTTATGATATTGTTCATTGGAGGACTGTAGTGTAGATCTGGGATTTTTTTTGTTATGACAACGAGAAAAATGCCACAGGCATGCATGGTCACATTGGGCGGCTGATGATCAGTGGATAAAACCGGTACAGATGTAAAATAGTTGTAAACAAGAATAGGTTGACGAAATGTTACATAAATGTTACAATGCACTTAATTGTAGTAATTTGTTCAGTTTTTTCACAAACATTACACAAATTTGAATTATATTAGTACCTGTAGTATAAGGTGTACTACCACGAGAGAGTGTACGATACACATTTGAAAGGAACAATCAGATCATGATAGAGTTAGAAAACGTCACTATGACATATCCCGGTGGCATGACAGCTCTCAAGGATGTTAATATCAACATCGAGAAAGGCGAGTTTGTCTTCATAGTTGGAAGCAGTGGTTCAGGTAAGACTACACTTATCAAGCTGCTCTTAAAGGAACTTGACGCTACAAAGGGAAGTATCAGCGTGGCGGGATATAATTATAATAAGATAAAGAGAAGAGATATCCCTAAGGTCCGCAGAAGGATCGGAGTTGTATTCCAGAACTTCAGACTTCTTAAGGACAGAACAATATATGAAAATGTTGCATTTGCCCAGAGAGTAATCCAGACTCCTGGACGATACATCAGAAGAAGAGTTCCCGCAATGCTTACACTTGTAGGTCTTGCAGATAAGTTCAAGTCATATCCAAGAGAGCTTTCAGGCGGTGAGCAGCAGAGAGTTGCCATGGCAAGAGCCCTGGTGAACAATCCTGACATAATCCTGGCAGATGAGCCTACAGGAAATCTTGATCCTAAGAACTCTATGGATATCATGAACCTTTTAAATGATATCAATAAGAGAGGAACAACCGTTGTGGTTGTTACACATAATAAAGAGATCGTTAATGAGATGCAGAAACGAGTAATAACACTTAAGAAGGGCGTCGTAATAAGCGACGAAAAAGTAGGTGGTTACATAGATGAAGATTAGTACGTTCTTTTACATCCTGAAACAGGGATTTTCAAATATTAAGAGAAATATTTTGTTTTCACTTGCATCTATCGGTACTATCATTTCCTGTCTGTTCCTGTTCTCTGTAGTATTTGCAGTAGTTATGAACTTCCAGTCAGGTATGAAGGAGATTGAGAGTAAGGTTACTATTTCAGTTTTCTTTAACGAGGACGCGTCTCAGGAGACAATAGATCTGATAGGTGAGCAGATACGAGTAGTTGACTATGTGGAGACTATGGATTACATATCTGCGGACGAGGCATGGGATACATTCTGTAAACAGAATTACGACAATCCTGAAGCTGCCAAGGCAGCCTACGGCGATGACAATCCTCTTAAGAATGCAGCTTCCTACGAGGTTACACTTAAGGATGTATCAAAGCAGGCAGAATTTGTAGCATTTGCAAAGGGATTAGATGGCGTAAGAAAGGTTAAGAGCTCAGACGTTACAGCGGACAGCATTACAACTCTTTCATCACTGTTGGGATATGCTTCAGTGGGAATAATCGTCATCCTGATGTTGGTATCCATATTCCTTATCAGCAACACCATCACCATCGGTATAACCGTAAGAAAAGAAGAGATTTCAATAATGAAGCTTATTGGTGCAACAAACTTCTTCGTAAGGGCACCATTCGTTATAGAAGGTATTATCGTAGGACTTGTAGGTTCTGCAGTACCTCTGGTACTTTTCTATGAAATATATGGAAGAGTCCTTGAGTATGTAGCAGGAAGATTTGGAGTTATAACCAGTATATTTGCTTTCGTAAGCAGACAGGAATTATTCAAGTATCTCCTTCCGGTAGGACTTGTCCTGGGCGTGGGAGTTGGTCTCATAGGTAGTTTGCTTACCACAAGGAAGCATTTAAAGATATAGCAGGGTTACACAGGTAATGTTCAACATTATTAGGAGGGATACAATGAAACTCAGATTTATCAGAAAAATGCCAAGAGTTGCCTTAGGCATGGCATTGGTTGCGGTATTATCATGTTCAACGGTTTATACATCTTCATTTGTCAGCAGAGCCGATAACATCGATGACGCCAAGAAGCAGAAGGAAGAGGCAGAGAACAACAAGGATAACGCACAGGATGTGCTGGATTCCATCAACGACAAGATAGATGAAGTTAATTCAGCCATTGAGGAATTAGACGCACAGGTTACTGATGTACAGACAAAGATAACAGAGAAGCAGAAGGAATGTGACGCCTTAAATACAGAGATCGACGAGACAAATGTCAAGCTCGACGAGGCAAAGGCAAATGAGGAGAAGCAGTACGAGGCCATGAAGGTCAGAATACAGTTCCTCTATGA
Source organism: Coprococcus sp. (assembly GCA_050872265.1). GTDB lineage: Bacteria > Bacillota > Clostridia > Lachnospirales > Lachnospiraceae > Coprococcus. Next base: position 120,713 of record JBNMGN010000001.1, on the reverse strand, counting down.
AAATGGTGAGGTAGAGTATCTTGATACCCTTATGTCATCATCATCATTCTCAGATATGCTTAACAAGTCAGAATATGTTGAGCAGCTTTCAGATTACGACCAGACACAGCTTGATGATCTTATCAACACAAGAAAGAACATAGAGACTTACGAGGCTACTCTCGAGAAGGATCTTAAGGAAGTTGAGGTTGCCCAGACTGAGCTTGAGGTTCAGGAGACAACACTTAACGATCTCATAGACCAGAAGCAGACAGAGATGAACAAGTACAAGGACGACGCCAGCACTCAGGAGGCTATAGTTGCCAAGTACGCCAAGGAAATGGAAGACGCAGAAGCACTCATCGCCAAGTATGAGGAAGCTGCAAGACAGGCTGCTGCAAATAACGGTGGCGGTTCAGGCTCAGGCGGCGGATACAGCGGCGGCGGTTCAGGCGGTCAGTATGATCCATCAGCATATGCAGGACGTCTCATGTGGCCTGCAACACAGGGAACTCGTATCTCATCTCCATTTGGACAGAGAAGTGCACCTGTAGCAGGAGCAAGTACATTCCACAAGGGAATTGATATTCCTTGCCCATCAGGTTCAGATATTGTTGCAGCCGAGTCTGGAACAGTACTTATCTCTACCTATAGTTCATCTGCTGGTAATTACATAATGATCAACCATGGCAATGGTCTTATGACAGTGTATATGCATAACTCACAGCTCTGTGTAAGCGTAGGTCAGCAGGTATCAAAGGGACAGGTAATTGCCAAGGCAGGTAGTACAGGATACTCAACAGGTCCACACTGCCACTTTGGTGTTAAGCTTAACGGCGAATATGTAAATCCTGTCAACTTCTTATAAATCAGAATACATCCGGATGAATTGAAACAGATCCGGCAGGATGATAAATAAAAGAACAGTTTGCGGTTACATGCCGGTGGGCATGACTGTGGGACTGTTCTTTTATTGTTAATAAGGGGTGATATATGATTGAGTGGTGCCGGTGTATATTAAATTGATTGAAATGCTGATTGGCTGTGGTATAATGATAGCTGGCGGTTTTGAAGATATTTTCATATGAAATAAAAAGGAGATATGACATGCATAAATTAAAGACGGGCATACTGTTAGCAGGAGTGTGCATAATAGGAATGACAGGTCTCACAGCCTGTGAATCCAGCAATGTGAAGCGTGGTACTGTAGCTGATGGCGGAAGCACCAACCTTGAGTACAATGGTTCAGTCATTGATAACAATACTTTGGGAAAGGCTGCCAAGATCGAGGCGGTTATCGACTCTTCATTTTACTTTGGGGCTGAGGATGACGCCATTGAAGAGGGAATATATAAGGGCATGGTTGAAGCCCTTGATGATCCTTATTCAAAGTACTACACCAAGGAAGAGTATGCAAAGCTCCAGGAGGACACTTCAGGTGAGTATGCAGGAATAGGCGTTACAGTGCGACAGGATACAGACTCCGGTGCAGTTGTAGTTGTAAATATCCTTCCGGGAGCTCCTGCGGAGGATGTTGATATAAAGCCTGGTGACTACATTACAAAGATTGGTGATTACGAGATCACTACCGAGGATGATCTTGATTATCTTGTAACAATGATCCGCGGTGAGGTGGGAACAGATGTAACACTTACAGTGTACAGGTCTTCAGACATGAAGACTCATGATGTTACCATCACAAGACGCCAGGTGGAGAACAGAACAGTAGAATATCAAATGCTTGAGGACAACATCGGCTACATACGTGTTACACAGTTTGTGGGAAATACAGGAGATATGTTCGAGGAGGCGCTTGATGATCTTGATTCCCAGGGCATGAAGGGACTTATCGTTGATCTCAGATCTAATCCGGGTGGACTTCTCAATGTGGTTGTGAGCATGTGCGATGATATACTTGCCAGCGGCAAGATCGTATACGAAGAGGATAAGAACGGAAAGGTTATCTCATCATATGAGGCAACTGACGACAAATTCCTTGATAAGCCTATGGTTGTCATTGTAAATGGCGAGAGTGCCAGTGCTTCAGAGGTGTTCACAGGTGCGATGAAGGATCACGGCGTGGCTGCTATCGTAGGCGAAAATACATTTGGCAAGGGTATAGTGCAGAGCGTGATCCCTCTTCAGGACGGTTCAGCAGTTAAGCTTACAACAGCCAAGTATTTCACTCCAAATGGAAATGATATCCACAAGAAGGGAATTGCTCCTGATGTGGAAGTGAGCCTTCCGGATGACTACACCTCAGATGATTACATGGGTGATAAGGATACACAGTTCAACAAGGCTGTGGAAGTTATAAAGGAAGAAATAAAATAATTAGTATAGGCATTGACAGATCTGTGACCGGAAAAATAATTATTTGCAAATTAATACAAATGAAATAATTGTGTGGACTACGGATTGATAATGGTTTATATTATTTTTATATTTACATTAAAGAAAACTATGTGTTAAGGAGACAACAATGAACAAAGAATTGGTTATAGTGCTTGATTTTGGTGGCCAGTATAATCAGCTCATTGCAAGGCGTGTAAGAGAGTGCAACGTGTATGCGGAGGTACATCCTTATACCCTTCCTGTTGAGAAGATAAAGGAAATGAATCCTAAGGGGATTATTTTCACAGGCGGACCTAACAGCGTGTATGGTGACGAAGCTATTCTGTGTGATCCTGAGATATTCGAGCTTGGTATCCCTATACTGGGTATCTGCTATGGTTCACAGCTTATAGCACACATGATGGGCGGAAGGGTTGAGACCGCTCCTGTCAGCGAGTATGGCAGAACAGAGGTCAGTGTAGACAAGAGCTCTGTATTATTTGCAGATGTGAAGGAGACTTCAATATGCTGGATGAGCCATACGGACTACATCGCGGAGGCGCCTGAGGGCTTCAAGGTTACAGCCCATACACCGGTATGTCCTGTTGCAGCAATGGAAAATGTTGAGAAGAAACTGTACGCAACCCAGTTCCATCCTGAGGTCATGCACACAGAAGAAGGAATGAAAATGTTGCATGCATTTGTCATTGATGTGTGCGGCTGCAAGGCAGACTGGAAGATGGACACATTTGTTCAGGATACAATAAAGAGCCTCAGAGAGAAGATCGGCAATGGCAAGGTATTATGTGCCCTGTCAGGCGGTGTTGATTCATCAGTAGCCGCAGTACTTCTTTCAAAGGCAGTAGGAAAGCAGCTTACCTGTGTATTCGTAGACCACGGTCTTCTCCGTAAGAACGAGGGAGACGAGGTTGAGGCAGTATTCGGTCCGGACGGTCCTTACGAGCTCAACTTCATCCGCGTAAATGCACAGCAGAGATATTATGACAAATTAAAGGGCGTGACAGAGCCTGAGGCAAAGAGAAAGATCATCGGTGAGGAATTTATTCGTGTATTCGAGGAAGAGGCAAAGAAGATCGGAGCCGTAGACTTCCTAGTACAGGGAACCATTTACCCGGATGTTATCGAATCGGGTCTTGGCAAATCAGCAGTCATCAAGAGCCACCACAACGTAGGCGGACTTCCTGATCATGTTGATTTCAAGGAAATCGTTGAGCCTCTCCGCCTGCTCTTTAAGGACGAGGTAAGACGTGCCGGTCTTGAACTTGGTATTCCTGATTATCTTGTATTCCGTCAGCCATTCCCGGGTCCGGGACTTGGAATAAGAATAATCGGTGAGGTTACAGAGGAGAAGGTCAAGATCGTCCAGGACGCTGACTTCATCTATCGCGAGGAGATCGCAAAGGCAGGCCTTGGCAGAAAGCTCGGCCAGTACTTTGCAGCTCTCACCAACATGCGTTCCGTAGGCGTTATGGGTGATTTCAGAACCTACGATTACGCAGTAGCCTTAAGGGCAGTAAATACCAGCGATTTCATGACCGCCGACTGCTCCGACATACCTTTTGAAGTTCTCCAGAAGGTAATGACAAGAATTATAAACGAAGTGAAGGGTGTCAACAGGGTAATGTATGACCTGACCAGTAAACCACCTGGAACGATTGAGTTTGAATAAGGTACATGAGCCAAGAAGTGCCGAATTTACGGCGTTTCTTGGCTCGCTTTGGGTTGCGTGACAATCAAATGACAATAATTTTTGAAATTACTATATAGATAAGTGTCATATGAATTTATCTGATAAAGCAGTTATCGGCACCAGGTGCACGTTCAGTGATGATCATATGGAGACACAGAAGAATTATGTATATATTTTTTGACATTCTTAAGTCTGGGAATGCGTTGCTTGCCTTTATCTATTGATCTTTAGCATATCAGTTAGCTTCTGACAAATAACATTAGCTGCATATACCTACAATTAGAATTGACTAGCATTCCCCCGAAAGGGTTATAATGATAAATATATCAAGTTTTCTATGAAAACATGATATGCACTTCAGCTAATTTGCCTCCGGTCATTTGGCAAAGGCAGATTTAGCATGGCTGGAGTTCTATAGTGGGGGTGATTATAATGAAATCATTATCGGACGCAGCGAGTGGTTTCTCAGGTCAGATTGCATGGAATTGTGCCGACAGAGAAATATTTGGCGATTGCCAGCTCGATACTGGAGATGAAGTACAGGTGATATCGTCATATTTTGGAAATGTACTCATAAAGGCAAAGGGCAGACGACTTGCAATCACGAAGGATGCTGCTGAGAGAATAAAGCTTGCTTAGACAGGAAAGTTATTGATATTGAAAAACAGAATCCTCTTCGAATGTCAAAAAGATGTATGCTGACAATCGATGAGGATTTTGTTTTGTGGTCAACTATGAGGATTGTGTTTATGTGTTACTTGACGGCGAAGCTTGTAGCTGCTTTTCGCATGTGTCTTATATATACTACAAACAGTGCACAACCGGTGAATATCCATGATGCCACATAAACATTCATCAGCCAGCCGTAGGATGGCTGGGCACGAAAGACGGTGCCAAGCCATATAAGACGGAATACCACTGTTCCTAAAATAGTGAATATAGCAGGCTCCAGGGATTTGCCCATGCCACGAAGAGCGGCACTTTCAACCTCATAGGTGGTGGTCAGGCCTTCAAGAGAGCATACATGATACATACGGATCAAAGCATAAGCAGCTACGGCAGAGCTTGTAGTGTAGATGCCAACAAAAAAGTCGCTCCATACTATGAATATGATTGCCAGTATCTCTGTGAATCCAATGCCGAACAGCATATTTAACCAGAACACTTTTTTGCATCTGCTGATATTTCCTGCACCATAGTTCTGGCTGGTGAAGGTAACAGTTGCCTGGGCAAATGCATTTGCAATGTCATAGGTGAAATATTCAAAATTCAGTGCAAGTGATGAACCGGCGATGGCGTTTTCCCCAAATGAATTTATACCACTCTGGATGAATACGTTTGAGATTGAGAAGATAGCTCCCTGGATGCCGGATGGAATACCGATCTGAAGGATTTTCTTCAGATATGGACCTATGATCTTCATCTGATGAAAATGGAATGAAAATTCATCATTTCTTCGATACAGATATATAATGACCATAACTGCGCTGAGAATGTTGGAAATGACAGTGGAAATAGCAACACCTGCCACTCCCAGGTGAAAGCAGATCACCAGTACCAGATTTAGAATTACATTCACAACACCGGAGGTGATAAGGTAAAACATTGGACGTCTGGTATCTCCGAAGCTACGCAGAATGGCAGCACCGAAGTTGTAGACTGTCATAAATGGAATGCTCAGAAAATAGATCCGTATATACAAAAGTGCTTCTGAAAGTACACCTGCAGGTGTTCCGGACAATTCAAGGATCACTCTGGCAGTCAGAAAGCCAAGGAACATCAGACCTATGCCCAGGACGGTTCCGAATGTCAGGATAGTATGTAACATATCATTGATCTTGTCTCGCTGTTTCTGACCAATCAGATTGGCAAGAACAGCATTCGGTCCGACTGACAGACCCACTATCAGATTGACAAATATACCAACCAGAGCTACACAGCTTCCGACAGCTGCAAGGGCATTGTCCCCGGCAAAACGGCCTACTACAGCCACATCGGCAGAGTTGAATAACTGCTGCAGGATGCTGCTGAATGCAAGAGGCAGTGAAAAAAGAATGAGCTTGCCGGCTAATCCTCCATTTAACATATCCATTTCTTTTGACTTGAGTGTTTTCATGTGTTTATCCTTAATTTATTTAGAAATATCTGAGCCGTCAGTGTTTGTAAATGTCAATGAAAAAGTAATTGGCTATCATAATAGACCCTTATAAACATCAGCTCATTTTAAATTTTACTTGTAGTAAATACGGCTCCGATTAAGAGCAGAATATATTTAAACACCATCTAACCACATCGTCAAGATGGATAAGAAAATAAATTTTGCCCAAATTCTGTATGCCTATCCTGCAATTTATATAAGAATTATTTGACATTTCTATGCATGCCAATTATAATACTTAACAATGGTAATTACCATAAGTAACTAAATGGGATAAATGTCAATGAAAAAATCATCACCCGCTAACGGAAAAGTTTGCAAATAAGAAGGGAAAAATATGCAGCCGGAAAAGATAAAAAGAATGTTAGATGCCTGCTATGAGGCAAAACGTATAAGAGAACTGCTTCCACCACTGCCTGAGGGCGTAACACCAGCTTATGTGCAGTATATTGATGTGATACATAAGCTGCAGGATACAAGGGAAAATATAAAGATTTCAGATATAAGTGATTATCTGAATCTGCCAAGACCTGGGGTTACAAGAACAGTTAAGGAAATGGAAGCAGGAGGATATCTGAGGAAAGAGGCATCCAGTGAGGATGGCAGGATCACATATATCACCGTTACTGAAAAGGGAGAAGAGCTTTCAGAAAAATACGACAAGAATTATTATGAGCGGCTGAGACAGTACCTTGGCGACATCTCCGAAGAGGAGGCAGATTGTATGATCAATACTATTCACAAGTTTTACAGGGTCATGAGCGAAGTAAAGCTTGAGATAAAGTGATTGAACTAAAATATTGAAAGATAATGCAATCAACTAATAATAAATATGAAATTAATTGAATACAACATGTGAAGTTAATTCAATGATAAATTAATATCAGTGTAATGTTAATCGAATATAATGCATGAAGTTAATAATCAATATGAAAATAATATAAAAACGAAAGAGGATGATATATTTTGGATAACGAAAAGACTGATTTTACTCAGGGGAATATACTTGGCAAATTAATACAATTTATGCTTCCGGTTCTTGGAGCACTGGTGCTTCAGGCGGCATATGGTGCAGTTGATCTGCTGGTAGTAGGAAGATTTGGAACTACAGAGGGGCTGTCGGCAGTTTCGACAGGCAGCCAGGTACTGAATCTGGTCACATTTGTCATAACTCAGCTGGCCATGGGTATAACCGTGCTGATCGCAAGGTACATAGGCGAGAAGAGGGAGGAACAGATCGGAGCGGTAATAGGTGGAACAACTATATTTTTTGCAGCCATATCTGTGGTATTGTTCTTTGTTATGATGATATTCTCCAGAGGCATATCCACACTCATGCAGGCACCCGAGAGTGCGTTGACACTGACCTCTGTTTATGTGCGTATCTGTGGTGGAGGAATATTCTTCATAGTGGCATATAACGTGCTGGCAGCAATATTCAGGGGACTTGGCGACAGCAAATCTCCGTTGATATTCGTGGCTGTGGCATGTGCAGTCAATATTGTAGGTGATCTGGTTCTGGTTGCTGGTTTTAAAATGGATGCTGCAGGAGCTGCCATTGCAACGGTATTTGCCCAGGCAATGAGTGTAGTATGTGCACTTGTGATGCTTGTTAAGAAGGACAAGGGCTTTAAGATAACAAAGAAGGATTTTAGGATAAACAGCCAGTGCAGGATTGCCCTTCAGACAGGGCTTCCCTTGGCACTTCAGGAGTTCCTTACACAGGTTTCATTCCTGGCACTTTGTGCATTTGTAAATAAATTGGGACTTGAGGCATCGTCAGGATACGGAGTAGCCTGCAAATTAGTAAACTTCGCAATGCTTATCCCAAGTGCCCTTATGCAGTCTCTGGCTTCGTTTATAGCCCAGAACGTGGGAGCAGGAAATGAGAAACGGGCTAAGAAGGCCATGTTTACAGGTATTTGTGTGGGACTTGTGATAGGCTGTATGGTATTTGCACTTGTCGTATTCAAGGGAGACCTGCTGGCGTCAATATTCACTACGGAGAAGGCAGTAATACAGAATGGATATGATTATCTTAAAGGATTTGCACCGGAGACCATAGTGACAGCAATACTATTCTCCATGATCGGATACTTCAATGGACATAATAAGACCCTGTGGGTTATGATTCAGGGACTGGTACAGACTCTGCTTGTGAGACTCCCACTGGCATATTATATGAGTATACAGCCGGATGCCAGTCTTACGATGATCGGACTTGCAGCACCAGTAGCCACTGTATTCGGAATTGTCCTGAATGTTATCTATTATATCAGAATGAATAGGAAAGCTAAGCTGGAAGAGTGAGTAGTATATATTTATCAGTGCATATCTAATCGTACACATTGTCAGGGCGAACAGTAAAATAAAAATATAGACTATAAAATAAAATCAAACATAAATCCCGCTTCCACGTTGCATAATATTACTGACTGTGTTATCATGGCAGTATATGATGCAGTTTTATATGTTGGAACAACGAAAGGTGAACACAGGATAATGTTACAAGGGGTAGGAAGTAAAGTTTTTAGATATGGAGGTGCCAATGAAGAAAATATTCAGGCATTTGCAGATGACAGACTTTATTTTTCTGCCCCTGATGTATTTAATGGATCATTTGAGAAGAGCATGTATGTGGATTTTTACAGGGCGTGGGAGTTGGTTTCCTATGAGTTGGAGCATTACGAGAGAGATTATCTGGGTGGTAAGAATAAGGACAGCTTTCAGATGATCACACCTTTTAACAGGGAATTTTTCACGAAGACTTCCGGAACCTCTGAAGGCAGGAAAGCTTTTGAGGAGAAGGTTCGTCTTGCCATCGGCGATATTACAGGAAAGCTTGGGGCAAATGGCAGGATGGCAGATTTTTACGAGGATTACCTGTCGGATAATGTGTGGATGGAGCATGGTGACCATTATAGAGGATTTGCACTTATGTATGATAAGGCAAAGCTTGAAAAGGGTGTACTTTATGATCCGGGAGATCGGGAACTGCTTAAGAAAGCAAGCTTTGGTAAGGTGAACTACAGGGAGGCACGGCATGATTTCGGTGCTGAGCTTTTTAAGCTTTTGTCCCAGAAAAGCCACGACGATATAAAGACCGGACTTAAGCCGGTATTACTGCAAATGCTTACAACCAGAAATAAGAGCCGGACTTCGGAGAAGGAGTGGAGACTGTGCAGTTTCCCGGATGATATTAACCTTCCTGATGTGACGGCGTATATGTCTGTGAAGCCTGAGGCGGTACTTGTAGGAGCAGATATCGACCATGACATGAAGCTTGAGCTGTGCCGGATCGCAAAGAAAAAGAAACTCCATGTGTATGAGGTATATGTGGATCCTGCAACACCATTTTACAGGCTGGATTTTAAGAAGATTGATAATAAGGTGCGGTAGAAGTGACTTTCCCAACTGCCATTTGACAGCCCATGCAAGTTGTGCTAAATTAACTGCATAAAACCCGTATGGGAGTGGATTTTTCAAGAGAGATCTTTTTTCGCCACACAGTATTTTTACTGTGTGGCATTTTTAATGCAAAAAAATAACATAAGGAGCGAGAAGATTTATGGATCAGAATTTCATGAAGGAGAAAAATATACTGCAACTGGTTATTTCCATGTCGCTGCCTATGGTGATCTCCATGGCGGTAAATTCCCTGTATAATATAGTGGATAGTTATTTTGTTGCGAAGATAAGTGAGGAGGCAATGACAGCATTGTCGCTGGTGTATCCGGTGCAGAACCTCATAACCTCCATTGCGGTAGGCTTTGGTATCGGCATGAATGCCAGGATCGCATTCTGTCTTGGAGCTGGCGATGAGAGGCAGGCAGACCAGGCAGCCACAACGGGCATGCTCTTAAGCTTCATTCACGGTGTGATACTTATGGTGGTATGTACCCTCGGTATGCCGTGGTTCCTGTCACTATACACCGACAACCAGGAGATCCTAAACATGGGGCTCGAATATGCCAACAGAGCATTTGCATTCTCCATCATCATAATGCTTGGTATATCTCTGGAGAAGATATTCCAGTCCGTAGGACGTATGAAGGTGTCCATGATAAGCATGATGTGTGGTTTTATTGCAAATATCGTGCTGGATCCCCTTATGATCTTCGGAATAGGTCCATTTCCGAAAATGGGCATGGCAGGTGCAGCCTATGCCACAGGCATAGGTCAGACCATAACTTTGCTTGTATACATCATGTTCTGCATATTCAGCCCACTGCCGGTTAAATTCAACCGAAAGAACATTTATTTCGGAGGCAATTTGCTCAAGAGACTTTATGCGGTGGGAATACCCGCGTCCCTTAACATGGCACTTCCGTCATTGCTCATATCAGCGTTGAACGGCATACTGGCAGCATTTTCCGAGAGCTATGTGCTGGTGCTTGGAGCCTACTACAAGCTTCAGACATTTATCTATCTTTCTGCAAATGGTATCATTCAGGGCATACGTCCTATCATCAGCTTCAACTACGGAGCCGGCGAGAAGAAGAGAGTCAGGCAGACCTTCAAGGTATCACTTTGTCTGACTGCCGGCGTTATGGCTGTGGGATGGATACTGTCACTGCTGATACCGGGACAAATGATCGGTTTGTTCACCGAGAACATAAACACCATCAATATAGGAATAAAGGCACTTCATATAATAAGCTTCGGCTTTGTGGTATCTGCCGTGTCTGTCACCTGTTCGGGAGCTCTTGAAGCACTGGAACAGGGCATGGCTTCTCTTATGATATCCCTGTCGAGATATGTGGTGATCATCATTCCGGCAGCATGGATATTGTCCCGTATATGGGGAGCAGAAGGAGTGGTTTATGCATTTCCGGCTGCAGAAGCTTTGACGGCTGTCATATCAGCTTTCATTATGAAACACATTGCCAAGGAAAAAGGAATTACAGTAAGTGACTAAATGATCGGAAAACAAATGTAATTACGATAAGTACCTGATAAAGATACCCTGTATATGGATGATATGATATAATACGATAGTAAGTCACATATATTCATAATGATATATGATAATCTGCATGGAAATTTTCAAGCAGCCAAAGGGAGAACAAAACATATGACCTGTGAAGATATGATGGAGATGCCTGAACTGAATAATGTGCTCAATCTTAAGGCAGGGGAAGCTGGACTTAAGCATTCTATAAGATGGATATATTTTGCCGACTGCCTTCAGTGCGTGAAGAACGAATACCATATCGAGGATTATATACATGGTGGAGAATTTGTGGTGCTGACAAACAGAAGTCTCACAGATGACAGCAAAAGTCTCATGAACCTTATCGACCGCATGAGAGAGTATGACATAGCGGCACTGGGGATAAATGAAGGCCAGATATCGGACAAGCTCATGATCTATTGCGGGGAGCATGATCTTCCATTATTTGAGCTTCCGGAGCGTTTTCCTCTTATTGATCTGAGCCAGATAATGTGCCAGAGGCTGGTGCTTGAGGAAAATGACAGGAACTCAGCCGAGCAGCTTTTGTCCTCTATACTGGACGCAGAATATCTGGACAGAGACAAGGTATTTGCACAGGCCAGGGTGCTTAATATCGACCTTGCCGGAAGCTTCACTGTGGTGGAATTTGCATTTCTCCAGGCAAATGAAGCAGATCGTGACTACCTGGCAGCGGGACAGAGACTTAGAAGTATAACCACAGGGGAATTTGCCAGTCATACCGGGACAAATGTAATGGTAATGCTACAGACCGGCTCCATGATCACACTTATACCTGTTGAGCATGTGGATGAAAGTCAGATGAAGGAGATACTTAATCGTATCGTTGACAGGGCAGAGCGGGAGTGCGGAACCGAGCTGATAGCCGGTGTTGGTAATGCCACCGGATATCTTGAGGACGTGAAGCTAAGCAGAAACCAGGCGGCGGCAGCAATTAAGATCGCCCGGGCATCAGACTCACCGGAACATGTGGTATTTTACGATGAACTGGGACTTTATACACTTATCTCCCATATTCCTGACAGCAGATTTCTGGATAAATTTGTGGAGGATAACCTGGGCAGACTGATAAATGCAGATCAGGTAAATAACGGAAATCTCTGCGAGACACTGGAGAAATACCTTAATTGCAACTGCAATTCCAAGAGCACCGCGGAGTACATGTACCTTCACAGGAACACGCTTAATTACAGGCTTAATAAGATCCGGGAGATCCTGGAGACAGACCTTGACGATCTGGATACCTGCATGAAGCTTAAGATGGCATTCATGATAAGAAACTACAGAAAATTTACGGAGACCCGATAGATAGAGCATGATCAGGCAGTATCTGCAGATTTTGCATGTATAAGGTGCAGATAACAAGGGTCAAATGACAAAGACTGGATGACAGAAAGGCGAATTGTGCACCGTGCACAAAAAATATAGTTCCCGAAAAACATTGATTTTGCCATCACAGTTGGTATAATAGACACAAATTAAAGAAAAGCAAACGACAAAGGCGTTGGATATAGTTAATATTATCCGGCGTCTTTTTTCTTGTTTTATAAGGAGGACGAAAGATATGAGTACAGCAGCAGAATTAGCAACAGCATTACCAGAGATAATCACAGAGCAGGTTCCGGGACCAAAGTCAAAGGCACTTCTTGACAGAAGGGACGCAGCAATCCCACAGGCATTGTGCGGCAAGACCTATCCAATATGTATCAAGCAGGGCGCAGGTGCAATGTTTGAGGATCTTGATGGAAATAAGATCCTTGACTGGGTAGGCGGCGTAGGCGTTTTAAATATCGGCTATTCACATCCTGAGGTAGTAGAAGCAGTAAAGGAGCAGGCAGAGAAATATTTCCATACAATATTTAATGTATATGTTCATGAGGGCTATGTTGAGCTGGCAGAAAAGCTCAATGAACTGATCCCTTGTAAGGGAGATGTGAAGAAAACATACTTTGCAAATTCCGGTGCAGAGTGTGATGAGAATGCCATCAAGATCGCCAAGGCATACACCAAGAGAAGCGGTGTTATCTGCTTCACCGGTGCATTCCACGGCAGGACAAATCTTACAATGGCACTTACAGCCAAGAAGGTATATGCAGTGGGCATGGGGCCATTCCCTGCAGGAATATACAGAGCACCATATCCATATCTCTACAGAGCACCAAAGGGATATACAGAGGAAGAGGCGATCAAGTATTACCTTGACGAATTAAACAGAGTATTTGACGAAGGTGCTCCTGCCAGTGAGATCGCATGTATGATCCTTGAACCATTACAGGGCGAGGGTGGATTTATTCCTGCACCTATCGAATGGGTAAAGGCAGTCCGTAAGATCTGTGATGACAACGGAATACTGATGATCGCTGATGAGGTTCAGTGCGGTAACTGCAGAACAGGAAAGTATTACGCTTCAGAATATTGGAAGGAAGCAGGATGTGCTCCTGATATCATCACGACAGCCAAGTCAGTTGGCGGTGGTCTTCCAATCTCAGCTATCACAGCAAGAGCAGAAGTCATGGACGCTGCTCCGGCAGGTACTATCGGTGGTACATTCTGTGGAAATCCACTTGCTTGTGCGTCAGCCCTTGCAGTTATGAAGGTTATGAAGAGAGATGACTATGCAGGTAAGGCAAGGCATATCGGTGAGGTTGTCACAAAGCGTTATAAGGAGCTTCAGGAGAAATATCCTGTTATCGGTGATGTAAGAGGTCTTGGAGCAATGATCGGAATAGAGTTCGTTACTGACAGAGAGACAAAGGAGCCTGCTACAAAGCTTGTGGCAGATATCATTCATAATGCTATGCAGAAGGGACTTCTTCTTGAGAGCTGTGGTACAGCAAGCAATACCATAAGATTTCTTGCACCGCTTACCATGACAGATGAGCAGATGGAGAGAGGTCTTGAGATATTCGAGGAGTCCATCAAGGAAGCACTTGAAGCGTAAGGACAGGAGGAACGACTATGGAGCAGAAATCAAAGTTTGACAAAGTAATGGGAGCCTGGGACATCCTGGTCATCGCCTTCGGTGCCATGATCGGATGGGGCTGGGTAATAAACTCCGGTGACTGGATCACCACAGCGGGATTCATGGGATCCATAATTGCAATGCTGATAGGTGGTTTAATGGTATTCTTTGTAGGACTGACATACGCAGAGCTTACATCAGCAATGCCACAGTGCGGCGGTGAGCATGTATTCAGCTACAGGGCAATGGGTCCTACAGGTTCATTTATATGTACATGGATGATCGTGCTTGGATATGTGGCTACTTCAGCATTTGAGGCAACAGCCCTTCCGACAGTTATCACATATCTGTTTCCTGATTTCAATCAGGTATATCTTTATACCATTGCAGGAAAGGATATCTACCTTACAACGATCATCTTAGGTGTAGGTGTTGCGGTACTTATCACATTGGTAAATATCAAGGGAGCCAAGACTGCAGCCATGCTCCAGACAATACTTACGGCAATAATCGCCCTTGCAGGTATATTACTTGTTGTAGGCTCTGCTGTAAATGGTGATGGCGGCAATATCAGTGGACAGATCTGGGAGGCAGGCACAGGAAATACCTTGGGAAGTGTGTTCAAGGTTGCGTGTATGACTCCGTTCCTGTTCATAGGATTTGATGTAATCCCACAGGCAGCAGAAGAGATAAATGTTCCATATAAGAAAGTCGGTAAGATCATGTTACTGTCAATCATTCTGGCAGTTGCGTGGTATCTCCTTATAATATTTGCAGTTTGTTATATAATGCCACAGAGTGCCATAGCAGAAGAGATGGCGTCCCAGAACGGACTTGTATCAGTTAAGGCAATAGAGCTTGCATTTAACTCCCCACTTATGGGCAAGGTGCTTATAATCGGTGGTCTGTGCGGAATAATCACATCCTGGAATTCATTCCTCATGGGTGGTAGCCGTGCACTTTACTCAATGGGTGAGTCCCTTATGATACCTAAGCTCTTCGGTAAGCTTGGAAAGAACAAGACACCTGTTGCAGCCATCATATTATGTGGTATAGCCTGCTGTGCAGCTCCATTCTTTGGAAGAGGCGTACTGGTATGGCTGGTTGACGCAGCGTCATTTGGCTGTGTTATCGCTTACATGTTCGTATCAATTTCATTCTGTATCCTTCGTAAGAAGAGACCTGACATGGACAGACCTTACAAGGTAAAAGCAGGTAAGTTCGTAGGTGTGATGGCAGTTATCATGGCTGGCTTCATGACACTTCTCTATATCGTGCCTGCGTCATTTTCAGCAGCTCTTATATGGCAGGAGTGGATAGTTGTAGGTATATGGCTTGTGCTTGGTGTATTCTTCTTCTTCTACTCAAAGAGCAAATATGGTGATGAATTTGGACGTGACATATTTATTGTGGATGAGACAAAGACTGAGGATGCATATACAGGTGACAGCTCAGTATACGACGAGAAGCATATAGGAAGACACTTTGTGGTTACAGTTGGTTGTGAGTACGGAAGCGGCGGTCCGGAGATCGCGAAAATGGTTGCTGACCATTTCGGAGTTGCGTATTATAATAGAGATCTGGTAGATAAGGTCGTTGAACAGATCGGTGTTGACAAGGGCCTTGTAGAGGAGGCAGATACCAAGATCGGTGTAAGATATGCATTTGACACTTCATATGGTGTAAGATATGCAAATCTTTCAAACCGAGTTATAGACGCTCAGTTCCAGGCAATACATGATTTCGCAGACAAGTCCTCATGCGTTATCGTAGGACGAAGCAGTGATTACATCCTGAAGGACAGAGATGACGTGTTAAATGTATTCATCTATGCACCTGAGGAGGACGAGGTTGCAGCGGTAATGAAGGAAAAGGGCATGAGCGAGCACAAGGCAAGAGAAGAGTGGGAGTATGTAGAGAAATCACAGCACGCAAGACATGCATACATTACAGGCAAGAAGCGTGGCGACAGACATACAAGAGATATCCTGCTTAACAGCAGTCTCCTTGGCTGGGACAAGACAGCCGATGTGATAATCGACCTTGTAGAACGCAAATACGATATAGATGAAGAAGCTCTTAAGAAGGAGGCATAACCTGTAATGAAGGGATTTTCAATAAAGACAGAGATAGAAGAGTATGATACATTTGCAGAATTTGCAAATGAAGCCGGTCTTTCCCCGGAGGATCTGGTGTTGTGCGGAGAGCATACCTACGACAGATATATAGCACCGCTTGGTACCGGTGTGCAGACCCTGTTCAGGGAGAAATACGGTACCGGCGAGCCTACAGACGCTGCGGTTGACGCCATAATAGACGCCTTAAGGACTAAGAAATTTAACAGGATAATCGCTGTAGGCGGTGGAACTGTTATAGATATAGCCAAGGCTGTGGCTGTGGCAGGACCTGAGGATAAGGTTGATGATCTGTATGATAATGTGGCTTCCCTAAAGAAGTATCATCCACTTATCATTGTTCCTACCACCTGTGGTACGGGAAGTGAAGTTACAAATATTTCAGTTATAAATCGTGTGAGCAAGGGCGTGAAGATGGGACTTGCGGCGGACGCTATGTATGCGGACAAGGCAATAATGATCACAAATATGCTGGAGTCCATGCCATACAAGGTATTTGCCACATCTTCAATAGACGCAATGGTGCACAGTGTTGAGTCCTTCTTAAGTCCAAATGGCTGCAGCATATCAAGGATATTCTCCACAGAGGCATTAAAGACCATAATCACCTGCTGGAGCAAGGCAGTAGCTGCCGGCGGCGGGGATGCATGGAAGACTTATGCTGCTGATTTCTTAAAGGCTTCAAACTGGGCAGGACTTGGATTTGGCTATGCGGGCTGTGCTGCGGTACATGCCTGTGCATATCCTCTTGGCTCTGTATATCATATTCCACATGGACAGAGCAATCAGTTGATGTTCGCTTCTGTTATGAAGAAGTACAAGGAGCTGAAACCGGTAGGAAGGATAAATGATCTGGAGAAGGTCATAGGAGATACTCTTCAGGTAAAACCGGAGGAGGCACTGGAGGCTTTGTACACCCTTATGGATAAGGTGTTAAAGTGTGAGCCTTTAAAGAATTTCGGAGTTAAGGAAAGTGACCTTCCGGTATTCGCACATGATGTGATCGGAACTCAGCAGAGACTTCTTAAGAACAATTATCTGCCGCTTACGGAAGAGCAGGTGCTTGATATATATAAGGCAGCCTTCTAGTATGTTCCAGTGTGAAGCAGATGAAGGAGTTAAATAAAAGGAGTTACACAGGTTCCCTTGATGACTTGTTAAATCAGGGCTATGTGCCGTGCAAGAAATGTATGTAATTTCTTTGGCAGTAATAATTCATAAGGCGTTGACATATAATATGTAATATGATATTAGTAGATTATCAAAAAGGGAGTAGTTGCATACACCTGTGGTGTGTGTTCTGGTTTTCGTCAGGACGTCTGATCGGACAGTGCCTATAGCTGTTATTCAGACCGGGGATCAGATAGCGATAGATCTGTTAAACAAGACTTTTTGTGTACATTTATTGTGCACAAAAGGTCTTGTTTTTTTTTATGGCAACGAGTCAAGTGCAATAAGCCTTCATGCAGAAATCATGCTTGCATTTGGCAGCTGCTTCCTTCACATAAAAACAAGCCGGAAAGGAGAAGTCTATGAAAGAAATTTATCAGCAGACAAAAGGGGAATTATTTGAGGAATATGGGGATCCGGGAGGATTAACTACAAGGAGGGCACAGGAATTACTTGAGAAATATGGTGAGAACTTGTTAAGGGAGAAGAAAAAGAAAAATATATTCAGCATATTTCTCGGACAATTTGCTGACCTCTTGGTGGTCATCCTTGTGGCGGCAGCAGTAGTGTCCATGTTTTCGGGAAATGTGGAGAGCACCATAGTAATATTTGCAGTTCTTATAATGAATGCAGTGCTTGGAACTATCCAGTATGTTAAGGCGGAGAAGTCGCTGGCGGCACTTAAGAACCTGTCGGCACCCCATGCCAGGGTCATACGTGACGGAATGAAGCAGGAGATCCCGGCTTCGGAGGTGGTGCCGGGGGACATATTGCTTCTGGAAGCGGGAGACATGGTGGCGGCAGACGGCAGGATAATAAGCAATCATTCCCTACAGGTAAATGAGAGCTCCCTGACTGGAGAATCCACAAATGTTGATAAGCTTGAGGGAGTTATATCAGAAGAGGTTCCCCTTGGAGACCGGGTAAATATGGTATTTTCAGGAAGCCTTGTCACCTACGGAAGAGCTGAGGTGCTGGTGACTGCCACGGGAATGGCGACGGAGATGGGACGCATAGCCTCTCTAATGAATGATACAGAGGACAGAAGGACTCCGCTTCAGGTGAGCCTTGATAATTTCAGCAAGAATCTTGCCATACTTATAATGGTGATCAGTGGCGTGGTATTTGCCCTGAGGATATGGCAGGGAGAGACAATACTTGCTTCTCTTATGTTTGCTGTGGCACTGGCTGTGGCGGCAATTCCTGAGGCACTGGGTTCCATAGTGACCATTGTTCAGGCTATGGGTACAAGGAAGATGGCTGAGGACAATGCCATAATCAAGGAGCTTAAGGCGGTGGAGAGTCTTGGCTGCGTGTCTGTTATCTGCTCGGATAAGACAGGAACCCTGACCCAGAACAGGATGACAGTGAAAGATGTGTATATTGCCGGACAGTGTATTAAGCCGGAGGAGATAAATGCCGGAACAAGGACACACAGATATCTGTTATATAATGCCGTACTTAACAATGATTCCGGCATATGCAGTGGTGAGGATGTGGGAGATCCAACGGAGACCTGCTTACTCCACATGGCAAGAAAAACAGATATTTCCTGTGGGAAACATGGAGAAAATCCGGAGGAAGATATAAGAAAAATGATCCCGCGGCTTGAGGAGATGCCCTTTGACTCTGACAGGAAGCTTATGAGCAGCAAGTATATTATAGAAGGAACACCTACTGTATTTACCAAGGGAGCGGTTGATGTGCTCTTAGGCAGAGTGGAGAATATCATGGATGGTCAGGGAGTGAGACCTGTCACAGATGATGACAGAGAGGCCATAAAGAAGCAGAACAGAGCTTTTTCTGAAAATGGCATGAGGGTTCTTGCATTTGCATATAAGGAATGTAGCGAAGGTGAGAAGCTGTGCATGGACAGCGAATATGGATACACATTTACAGGGCTTGTGGCAATGATAGATCCCCCAAGGGATGAAGCGGTAGAGGCCGTGGCAACTGCTATCGGTGCCGGGATAAAGCCGGTGATGATAACCGGAGACCACAAGGTTACGGCTACTGCCATAGCGAAGCAGATAGGCATATATAGAGATGGGGATGTGGCAGTTACAGGACAGGAGCTTAGTTATATGTCGGATGATGAGCTGGATAGTAAGCTTGCCCACATATCTGTATATGCCAGGGTGTCTCCGTCAGATAAGATCAGGATAGTTGACGCATGGCAGCGGAAGGGCAAGGTTGTGGCTATGACCGGTGACGGAGTTAATGACGCTCCAGCGTTAAAGAAAGCTGATATTGGAGTTGCCATGGGGATTACAGGAACGGAGGTTTCCAAGGATGCTTCTGCCATGATACTTTCGGATGATAATTTCGCAACTATAATAAAGGCAGTGTTAAACGGACGGAATGTCTACAGGAATATTATGAACGCGATACTTTTCCTGTTATCGGGAAATCTTGCAGCCATATTTGTAGTGCTGTTTTGTTCATTTATGGCACTTCCTACACCATTTGAACCGGTGCATTTGCTGTTTATCAATCTGCTTACGGACTCGCTTCCGGCACTTGCCATTGGCATGGAACCATCAGACAGAAATCTGCTTAAGAACAAGCCGAGAAATCCTAAGAAAGGTATTTTAAATGGAAGATTTTGCGGAAGGCTGGTTTTGTATGGCATGCTTATTGCCATTGCTACACAGACTGCGTTTTATATAGGACGTGGGGAAGCGGCAAGCACAATGGCTTTTGCAACTCTGACTCTTGCAAGGCTGTTCCATGGTTTTACATGCAGAGGTGAGAAGTCAATATTCAGGCTTGGATTAAAGAGCAACAAGTGGAGCAACAGGGCATTTGCCGCGGGAGTGGTACTGCTGGCGGCGGTTATATTAATACCTGCAATGCACGGACTGTTTATGGTGGCGGAGCTTACAGTTGCTCAGTTAATGTGGATCGTTGGGCTTGCATTTGTCCCTACATTGGTGATCCAGGTGGTACGGGTTATCAGGGAAGCCCGGTAAAATATTCCCGAAAATGGAAATAAGAAGTTACAAAGTATGAAGTTTATGATAAAATCTAAAAGCAGGCAGTGATGGGCTGACATTAGTAAAGGGGGTGGACTCTATGGCAGAAAAGATTAGAAGAAATGCAATGATAAAGAGCAAGAGATTTTTATGTGCAATGCTTTCAATACTTATACTCGTTTCAGGCATATATTTCGGTAATGCCAGAGTAGACGCCATGTCCTTAAAAGAGTCCCCTGTAGCTGCAGCTCCGTCTATACATGGAGTAGAGAGCGTGCTTACGGACACTGAGGCATGTACCTCCGAAATGCTTGGGATCAGGCTGGATCTGTCTGAGCTTACTGTAAAGTATGCCAAGACCGGCAGGAACGATGAGCTTGCAGATATACTGTGCTTTGCAGGCATTTCTATGGAGGCTGTATCTGTATCAGACTACGATCATGTGGAACAGACCACATATGATTGTCATAGTGAAAAGATTTCTGATTATATTCACAATTCGGATGGAAAGAAACGAATTTCATAAAATTTCCAATTTTAACAAGTGCAGTAAATTAAATAATAATTGATCATGGAAGCATACAGAAACTGTATGTGTGTTTCGTGTACGAAAAATTCTGTATGCTTAATATGGAGGTTTATATGGGACAGAATATTTTTGTAGGTTTAATGGCAGTGGCAGCTTTAGTGGCAGGTTTCCTTGGTTGGTGGTTTGAAAGCGGCAGATCTTTAAAGGATGATAAGGAGGCGAAGCCGGAAACCGACGATACGGATGAGAAGGCAGCAACAACAGTAGTTGATGATAGGAAAAACCTATAACATATTAAAGAAAAACTGAATTATTCAAAATAGTAACCTACTGATATACTAGGTAAAAAAGACAGCTTTGGAGGTAGATTACTATGGAGAGAGGAATTAACACTCGATGTTTACACTTAGAAGAAACTGAAGGAAAGACAGATAATTACGGAGCACTGACTTTCCCTATATATCAGACAGCTACATATGCTCATCCTGCAGTGGGACAGAGCACAGGATATGATTACAGCAGACTTCAGAACCCTACCAGGGAACATCTGGAGAAGGTGGTTGCAAGCCTTGAGGGCGGTATAGACGCACTGGCACTTTCAACCGGAATGGCTGCCATCACTCTTATGATGGAGCTTTTCAAGCCGGGAGACCATCTTATTGTTGAGTCAGATCTGTATGGTGGCAGTATAAGATTATTTGACAATGTTTCAGAGAAAAATGGTATAGAATTTTCAAGGGTAGCCTGTTCCGAGGAAGATGTGGAGTCCTATGTCAAGGACAATACAAAGGCTATATACATTGAAACTCCTACAAATCCTATGATGAATGTTACGGATATAGGAGCACTTGCCCATATAGCCAGGAAGCATGGATTGTTACTTATAGTGGATAATACATTCCTCTCTCCTTATTTTCAAAATCCTCTTAAGCTGGGAGCAGATATCGTTATCCACAGCGGTACGAAATATCTGGGAGGACACAATGATACCCTTGCGGGCTTTATAGTGACAAATAATGAGGAGATAAGCGAGAGGCTGAGATTTCTCATTAAGACCACTGGGGCGGGACTGTCACCATTTGACAGCTTCTTACTTGAAAGGGGCATAAAGACTCTGGGCATAAGAATGGAAAGAGCCCAGGAGAATGCATTTGCCCTGGCAGAATGGCTGAAGAAGCAGGAAGTTGTGACCAAGGTCATATATCCGGGACTTCCGGAGCACCCGGGCCATGAGATCATGAAGAAGCAGGCGAGAGGCTTCGGTGCAATGATAACCTTTGATCTTGATACCAAGGAGCGTGCCCTTGCTTTACTTGAGAAGGTGCGTATGATAAAATTCGCCGAGAGTCTTGGAGGCGTGGAGACCCTTATCACATATCCTGCCACCCAGACCCACGCAGATGTGCCTGTGGAGATCAGAGAGAAAAATGGTATCACAGACAGCACCCTCAGACTTTCAGTGGGAATTGAAGACAGCAAGGATCTTATAGCAGAACTTGAAGCAGTGTTTAAGAGCATTTAAGCCCTGCATGACAGATATAAGGACTCTGCAAATGTTGGGAGCTATCCCGACACATGATATTAAATTCCGGCACCAAGGAGGAGAAAATAATGGCTGAAAGAAATCTTGATTTTGATAAAGTTGTAAACAGAAAAAATACAGACTGTCTTAAGTATGACTTTGCAGTGAAACGTGGTATGCCTGCGGATGTACTTCCGTTGTGGGTTGCCGACATGGATTTTAAGACCTCATCCTATATAGAGGACGCGGTGATAGAGAGAACGAGGCATGGAATATTCGGCTACAGTGAGGTAGGCGAGGATTATTTCAATGCAGTTAAGAACTGGATGAAGAAACATCACAACTGGGATGTGGAGGAAAAGTGGCTTGTGAAGACACCGGGAGTGGTATTTGCCCTGGCAATGTCAGTTAAGGCATATACAGAACCTGGGGACAGCGTGCTTATCCAGCTTCCGGTTTATTATCCATTTTCAGAGGTTATCAGGGATAACGGCAGAAAGGTTGTCAGCAATGACCTGGTACTTTCAGAGGATGGCAGATATCATATTGATTTTGATGATTTTGAGAAGAAGATAGTTGAAAATAAAATAAAGCTTTTCTTCCTGTGTAATCCTCACAATCCTGTGGGAAGAGTGTGGACTCTTGAGGAGCTTAAGCGTATAGGCGATATATGTCTGGAGCATGGTGTCACTGTTGTCAGCGATGAGATCCATAATGATTTCATATTGAAGGGCGAACATCATGTATTTGCAGGGGTTGATGAGAGATATGCAGATATAACCGTAACATGTACATCAGCCAGCAAGACCTTCAATATTGCCAGCATGATGATATCCAACATATTCATACCAAACGAAGCTTTAAGAAGAAAGTTCAGAAGACAGCTTGAAGCGGCAGGCATAAGCCAGCTTGGTATCCTGGGACTTGAGGCAACCAGGGCTGCCTATGAGCACGGCGAAGAGTGGTACCAGGCAATGCTTTCCTATGTGAAGGCAAATGTTGGATTTGCCCGGGAATATATCAGAGACAACCTTAAGAATGTCAAGCTTATTGATATTGAGGGAACATACCTTATCTGGCTGGATTTCAGAGAGACCGGACTTACTGCCAAGGAGTTGGATGATCTCATCATAAATAAGGCGAAATTATGGTTAGACAGCGGCAGGATATTCGGCAAGGTGGGCGAGGGATTCCAGAGGATAAATGTGGCATGTCCTAGATCCACATTGAAAGAAGCCCTTGATCGTATTAAAATAAGCCTTGAAGGTTAAGGCTTTAAACAGGAGGAAGAAGCAATGAGTCACATTTCAAGAGAAGAAGCCTTTGAGCTTTTAAAGAAATATAATAAGGATCATTTTCATATACAGCATGCTCTTACGGTGGAGGCCGTTATGAAGTGGTATGCAAATGAACTGGGTTATGGTGATGACGCAGAATACTGGGGAATAGTCGGTCTTCTGCATGATATTGATTTTGAACTGTATCCTGAGGAGCACTGCCTTAAGGCACCGGAGCTTTTAAGGGAAGCCGGTGTGGGCGAGGACATTATACATGGAGTTGTGTCCCACGGATATGGTATAACCATCGGCTGCGGAGTGACACTTGATGTGGCACCGGAGCATGAGATGGAGAAGGTTTTATTTGCCGCGGACGAGCTTACGGGACTTATTTGGGCAGCGGCACTTATGAGGCCTTCAAAGAGCACCAAGGACATGGAGCTTAAGTCTCTTAAGAAGAAATACAAGAGTAAAGGATTTGCCGCAGGCTGTTCCCGTGAGGTTATCGAGCGTGGAGCCGGACAGCTTGGCTGGGATCTGGAAAAATTATTAACTCTTACACTTAAGGCAATGGCTGAGTCCGAGGATGATATAGTAGCGGAAATGGAAAACGCAGAATAAAATATTATTGAGTTCAGGAGGAAGTGCGTATGAGTTTTGGTATGAGGATCAGACAGATAAGGTTTTTTAACTTGTTAATGCTTACACTGGCGGGGGTAATAAATGCCATTGGTGTTGTGTTGTTCTTAAGTCCTGTGAAGTTATTTGACAGTGGCATATCGGGAACCTCAATGCTGATATCTCAATGTACGCCAAAGAGCATTTCCCTTTCTCTTGTGCTTATTGTACTTAACATCCCCCTGTTCCTCTACGGAACGAAGAAACAGGGAGGGCTCTTCACCTTTTACGCTATATATGCGGTTGCGATTTACTCCATATCCGCATGGCTTATTACGGATGTGATCCCTATAGATGTGAGCATTGCCTCACCCCTTGCGGGAAATGATCTGTTTCTGTGTGCACTGTTTGGGGGGATAATCTCTGGTATAGGAAGCGGTCTTGCCATAAGGTTTGGTGGAGCCATGGATGGCATAGAGGTTATGGCGGTGATATTTGCCAAGAGGCTGGGGCTTACCGTTGGAACATTTGTCATGGCATACAACGTGCTGCTCTATATAGTGTGCGGCTTCATCATCAATAGCTGGGTACTTCCTTTATATTCCATAGTTACATATATGGCGGCACTTAAGACTGTGGACTTTATAGTTGATGGTCTTGACAGAGCCAAGGCTGCGATGATCGTCACCCACAAGCCAAAGGAGATAAGCAGGGCGCTTTCTGAGACCTTCGAGAGCGGCTCCACGATCATAGACGCCGTGGGCGGATATTCCCACACACCATCATATGTGGTGTATTTTGTTATCAACAGGTTTCAGGTGGGCAAGATGAAGACCATAGTTCATGAGATCGACCCTATGGCATATATTACTGTAAATGAAGTGGCTGACATCTACAGGGCAAATCAGGAAAAGCTCAGGTAGAGTTCAGCAGCCCCTTGATCTGAGAGAATTTTTCAATTTGACAGTACCGTAGAAAAGGCGTAGGTGTTATAATATTTTATGTAATGTTTTTGCTTTAAAAGGAGGTATTTGAAATGGGATTTTTAACAGGAAAAACAGCGATCATAACAGGTGGTGGAAGAGCAGTTCTTAAGGACGGCAGATGTGGTTCCATTGGGTACGGAATCGCAGCTGCATATGCCAAAGAGGGGGCGAATCTTGTTATTACAGGAAGAAATGTTAAGAAGCTCGAGGACGCCAAAGAGGAGCTTGAAAGATTATATGGGATCAAGGTTCTGGCAGTTCAGGCAGATGTGTCGGCAGGTTCAGACAATGAGGCAGTAGTTGCAAATGTTGTGAAACAGGCCATTGATACATTCGGAAGTATTGATGTGCTCATAAACAATGCCCAGGCGTCAGCTTCAGGTGTTACTCTTGCAGATCATACAACAGATCAGTTTAACCTTGCCATGTATTCAGGATTATATGCAGCCTTCTATTATATGAAGGAGTGCTATCCATATCTTAAGGAGGCTAAGGGATCGGTAATAAACTTTGCTTCTGGAGCAGGATTATTTGGAAATTATGGTCAGTGTGCTTATGCAGCAGCCAAGGAAGGTATCAGAGGCTTAAGCCGAGTTGCCGCAACTGAGTGGGCAAAGGACGGTATCAATGTAAATGTAGTATGTCCTCTTGCATGGACTTCACAGTTGGAGCAGTTCGAGCAGGCATATCCGGACGCTTTCAAGGCAAATGTACATACACCGCCAATGGGACATTTTGGTGACGCAGAGAAGGAGATAGGAAGAGTATGCGTACAGCTTGCTTCTCCTGACTTCAAGTACATGTCCGGTGAGACCATTACCCTTGAGGGAGCTCTTGGTCAGAGACCATAAGACAGTAATTAAAATAAAATAGAACGGCACCCGGTGGCTGTAGTAGGAAAAAGGCATTAACTGTTCATCAGTTAGTGCCTTTATATTTATTGTAATGATGTCGGAGACATCGTTACGTTGCAGCAACCCTTGCCGTAGGCAATTTTGAATGGTTGCTGCTCTATTTATTGTAATGATGTCGGAGACATCGTTACGTTGCAGCAACCCTTGCCGTAGGCAATTTTGAATGGTTGCATGATCACTGTTATAGCTTTTACCTATAACCAGCCATAAGAAACATCAATTATACAATAAATCTCCCCGGTGCTAGAATACATTAACAGAGCAACCTACTATTTTAGTAGGATAAAAGAAATACAAAGGGATTTTCCTGAGAGGAGTAGAGGCAGTGAGTAACATAAGTGCTACAGGAGCTGAATTTGAAGGGAAAAGCGTAGTTGTCACCGGTGCAGGAGCAGGAATGGGAAGAGAGATAACCATTGGGTTTCTGAAGCAGGGAGCGACAGTTATTGCTGTAGATATCAATAAGGGTGCTCTTGATAAGATGAGAGAAGAACTGCAGGAGGAATATAGTACAGAAGTGGTTGACAGATTTGTTCCATTTGCAGGGGATATCTCAAAGCAGGAGACAAATGAAGCCATGATAGACAGGGCTGTGGAGGCAACAGGAAGCATAGATGTTCTTGTAAATAATGCAGGAATTGCAGGACATAGTGAGCCTATTACGGAGACCAGCAACGAGGACTGGAACAGGATAATGGAAGTGAACCTGAACGGCCCCATGTATGCAATAAGGGCAGCAGTAAGGAAAATGTCAGATCAGTCAAATGGCGGAAGTATAGTTACCATAGCTTCTGTGGCAGGCATAAAGGGCTGCCGTTCCAGCGTGGCATACAGCGTGGCGAAGCATGGACTTGTGGGACTTTGTGAGCACACGGCATATGCATACATGCACCAGGGAATAAGAAGCAACATTGTGTGTCCCGGTGCCATACGGACAGGAATGACCAGCAAGCCTGAGCTTGAGAGTGAATTTGGCAGACAGAGGATAATGTCCGGAATGGATCCCCAGTTTGTATTCGGAGAGACCGGAGACATTGCAGAGGCGGTATTGTTTCTGGCAGGAGAAAGAGCCAGGTTCGTAAACGGAGCCACATTGGTGGTTGACGGTGGCATATCCTGTAATTAGAGAATTTTAGATGAATGAAAAGATACGGAGGAGAAAAATAATGGCAAAGATATATGGATCAATAACAGAATTAGTAGGACATACACCATTGGTGGAGCTTAAGAATTACGAGAAGAACAACAACCTTAAGGCGAAGCTTATAGGAAAGCTTGAGTACCTTAACCCGACAGGAAGCGTTAAGGACCGTGCAGCCCTTAACATGATCGAAAAAGGCGAGGCAGAGGGAAAGCTTAAGCCGGGTGGAACAATACTTGAGAGTACAAGCGGAAATACAGGTATATCTCTTGCAGCATTTGCAGCGGCAAAGGGATATCATCTTCATATATTCATGGAGCCTGGCTGCACACCTGAGAGAGTCCAGATATTAAAGGCTTATGGTGCAACAGTGCAGTATTATCAGGATATCCCGGGATTTAACGAGATCATGGCGAAGTATGGCTTTGACAAGGAGAGGATCATTGCAGCCATCAAGAAATTCGCTGATGACAACGGCTACTATTATACAAGCCAGTTGACAAATGACGCTAACTGGCAGGCGCACATCAAGTCAACAGGCCCTGAGATCGTTGAGGACACTGACGGAGATGTGGATTACGCGGTAATGCTTGCAGGTACGGCAGGAACACTTACAGGTGTGGGCTTATACCTTCAGGAGCACATTAAGGGGATCAAGATCGTAGGCGTACAGCCTAACCTTGAATCCATGTACAAGCCGGGTGAGGACAGAGACACTATTGACGGTGTAGTACATTTTGACAATAATGGACAGGTGGGACATCCATTTATATTAAAGAACAATTTCCATTATGATGAGGTTATAGATGTGGACGGAACAGAGACCTATGCTACAGCAAGGGAGCTGGCTGAAAGCGACGGAATTTTCCTGGGGGCTTCTGCGGCGGCAGCAGTACTGGCAGCTAAGAAGATCGCAGAGCGTCCTGAAAATGCGGGCAAGAAGATCGTGATCATCCTTCCTGATGATGGAATGAAATATCTTTCAACAAATATGTACAAATAAGGAAAATAATATGAAATTCAAAACTACAACAATTACTGGTGCAAATGAATTTCTACAGTATGGATTAAGGGCAGAGGAGTATGTGGCGTCTTTTCTTAAGGAAGATAGTGACGGTATGTATTCTGATGAACTTACAGGTGCGTCCCGGCATAACCTCTATGTAGGTACTGCCGGGATTCTCCATATGTATGTGGAATTGTATCAGGTGACAGATAATGAGGAATATAAAACAAAGATAACGGAGATCGCCAGATATCTGGACAGGCATGTGTTTGACGGCGTGGAGGCAGCGAAGCGTGACGGTGAATTTGTGCCGGGAATGGCTGAGGCGTTCTACAGTGGTATAGGGGGCATAGGCCTTGCCCTTAATGAGGTGTACAGACTTTACAAGGATGAAAATGCCCGTCACGGAGCCGGACAGATCATAGATTATTACTTCAAACATGCCGTAAAGTCCGACGAGGGGATATACTGGAGTGGGAACTGCCCTGTATTCTTTGACGGTGGTATAGCATTGTTCTTGATGGACAGCTATTATACCTACGGAAGTATAGGTGATAAGCTGCGGTCTTATATAACCGGGGCGGCGGACTATATACTGGCTCATGCCATAAAGCATGGGGAGGGAGCCTTGGAATTTGACCGGCTCAATGTGGATTTCAAGCATAAGGAACCAAACTTCGAGTTTGGAACGGCGGGTGTAGGTTATCTTATGGCACAGGTTTATGTGTTGACAGGGGACAGGAAGTACCTTGAGGCTGCATTTGCCGCTGCAAATTATATAAAAAGTATTGCAGTAAAACAGAAAAAAGGATATCTTATACCCTATAAGCTTGGCAGATATGATGACAGATTCTATCTTGGAAACTGTCACGGCCCGGTAGGAACTGCGAAGCTGTTTTATGAGCTGTACTCTATTACGAAAAATCCGGAGTGGTTACAGGAAGTGAGAGAGCTCATAGACGGAGCGGAAAGCCTTGGGGCACCATTTGCAATGTCATGGGGCTTCTGGAACACCACCTGTGTGTGCTGCGGACCGGCAGGATATATGCCTCTGTTCATAGCCATGTACAGGGAGACCGGCGAGGACAAATGGAAGGAGCTTGCCCACAGGGTAGGCGAGGTGCTGGTTGGAAGCGGAAGTGTGAGCGGCACAGTTTCTGGTGAAAGTGGAGCTGCGGAAAATATAAGTGATACGTTTTCTGATGATAACAGGAGTGGGAAGTTTGCTTGGGAGATCGCCTTTGACAGGACGGCACCGGATAAGCTTACGAGACCGGCAGGATATTTCACCGGAGCGGCAGGAATGATCGTCATGCTTTTAGAGCTGTATTGCCTTGAGACAGGAAAGAGCGGAGTGACAAGCTTTATTGATGATCCATACAGGAAGTAAAATATAAAAGGGGTTTGGAGGACATAAGGGATGACTTTAAATCAGTTGAAATATGTTATTGCAATATCAAAGGAAAATTCATTAAATGATGCGGCGAAGAAGCTGTTCATCTCACAGCCAAGTCTTTCGGCAGCAGTTCATTCTCTTGAGGAGGAGCTGGGTTTTGATATCTTTATCAGATCAAAGAGCGGAATCTCCCTTACCACAAAGGGAATTGAATTTCTGGGCTATGCCAGGTCGGTGGTGGAGCAGTACGACATATTAGACGCCAGGTATATTTCAAAGACAAATGTCAAGAGAAGCTTCCAGGTTTCCATGCAGCATTATACATTTGCAGTAAATGCATTTGTGGAGCTGATCAAGCAGTACGGAATGGATGAGTACGAATTTGAGGTTCACGAGACCAAGACCTACGAGGTCATAGAGAATGTAAAGAACCAAAAGAGCGAGATCGGTGTTCTCTATATGAATGATTATAACCAGAATGTCCTTACCAGGATCCTTACGGAGGCGGGGCTGGTGTTCACGCCGTTATTTGAATGTGGAATATATGTTTACATGAGCAAGAGCAATCCCCTGTCGGGAAAGAAGGAGATCGCCATAGAGGAGCTTGACGAGTATCCATGTCTTGCATTTGCCCAGGGAGATCACAATTCCGTGTACTTCGCCGAGGAAGTCTTAAGCACCTACGAGTACAAGAGACGTATCAGGGCAAATGACAGAGCTACCCTTTTAAATCTCATGGTGGGAATAAACGGATACACCCTTTGCTCCGGTATTATCTGTGAGGACTTAAACGGAACCGATTACTGTGCCATCAGACTCAAGACAGATGAGAAGATGACCATAGGTTACATCTCAAGAAAGAACTCCATAATCAGTGAGCTGGGACAGAAATATATAGAAGAATTATCCAAGTACAAGGAAAAGGTATTGGATTAGAAAAAATGATTAAACCATCAAAATGATGACAAAAATATATTTACAAGTCATCAAATTGATGGTTATAATTTATTATATGGGAAAATATTGGATTGGAGTAGCATTATGAAAGATTACAATGTTTTGGAATATATAACATCAGACAAACTGAAAAAGTTTCGAAAGGATACAGGGATGACCCAGAAGGAATTTGCAGAGCTTCTGGGAGTATCGAAGCCGACTGTTGAGCGATGGGAAAATAGTGAGAAAAAAATAACCGGACCTGTTGTCATGCTGGTGGATATGTTGTCAGAGCATGGCGAATGGCTGGAAGCCCGAAGGGTTCCGGAATGTAGGTATCCTTTGAGATTATGGTATATGTACAAGGACAAAAAATGTACCCTTATAGATGTGGATGATATTGGACAGAGAGTGTCCGTGAAGAATTATGTGAGCAACATTATGTTCAGGGCTTTTGGTGCAAATGAAGATCCCACATACGAGGAATACAAGGAGTTCCTTAAGTCCAGGTGCTTTCCTGAGACCAGGGACAAGATAAAGATACAGTTAGAGGCACTGGAACTTCCCTTTTATGATCCAATGCTGATAATCGAGAAAACAAAAGGAAAAATGGCAGAGGACGATTTCTGGATACTGGTGGAGAAATAGCCATTTGCAGGAGTAAGTACAGTATAAGATCGGGGTGATATCATGGTTGAATTACATGAGGATGATATGAAATTATTTGACAGACATTCTTCAAAGGGAAACCAGCTCAAGTGGGAGAAGGATGGTATCTGGTATAAGGCTGATTATACCGGGTATGAGGGATTGGCAGAGTATGTCATATCACAATTATTAAGAAGGTCAACTTTGGATGAGAGTGAATTTGTCCTGTATGACCTGGAGCAGATAAAGTATAAAAGGCAGACGTTTAATGGGGTTAAAAGCTGTGACTTTCTAAAGGATGACTGGCAGATCATAACTCTTGAACGACTGTACAGGACAAAATATAATCGGAGACTTATTGAAGACGTCTGGCATATACCTGAAACAGTGGACAGATTGAAATTCCTTGTTGAACAGATTGAAGGCATTACAGGATTGAAGGATGTGGGAAGGTATATGTGTAAGCTCCTGACTATTGACGCATTTTTCCTGAATGAAGACAGGCATATGCATAACATTGCTGTCCTCATGAATGGACAGGGAGAGTTTAAACTGTGTCCGTTCTTCGATCAGGGGGCAGGACTTATGGCGGATACTACCATGGATTATCCACTGGGAGAAGCTCCTCTGGAGATGATGAAGGAAGTCAAGGGCAAAACTATTTGCACAAGCTTTGAGGAGGCAGTAGATACAGCAGAGCAGTTGTATGGGATCCGGTTGAAATTCACCTTTGACAAAGATGATGTAAATGAACTTATAAAAAATGCAGACATATATTCTGATGAAATAAAGGACAGAGTGCGAACCATAATATTTCAGCAAATGCGTAAGTACCAATATTTATTTGAAAATGAATGATGTTCAAAGATGAGCGGTTATAGCCTTAACCTATAACCGCCAATAGAAAACCTGAATAGTTAAACCTATTGACTTAGTAGGTTATTAATGATAGCATACTAACATACTAAAAAGGTAGGTAATGGATATGGCAAAGAAATTAGTACTTTTCGTAAGACATAACATTAAATTTGGTCGAATGCGATGTTGTCGCATGTGTGATGGAAGAATGTAAGTCAAAGCAAAGATATCAGTCAAAACGATGATTAAAATAAACAAGATTAAACAAAAATAACATATTAAAAAATTTAACGAATAAAAGGAGATTAAGATTATGAGTAATTATAGATTTGAGACATTAGCACTTCATGTAGGACAGGAACAGCCGGACCCGGCAACAGATTCAAGAGCAGTACCAATTTACCAGACAACAAGCTATGTATTCAGAAATTCACAGCATGCAGCAGACAGATTTGGACTTGCTGACGCAGGTAACATCTACGGAAGACTTACAAACTCAACACAGGACGTTCTTGAGAAGAGAGTTGCAGCCCTTGAAGGTGGTTCAGCAGCCCTTGCAGTAGCGTCAGGTGCAGCAGCAATTACATATACGATCCAGGCATTAGCTGCAAATGGCGGACATATCGTAGCACAGAAGACAATCTACGGCGGAAGCTACAACCTTCTTGAGCACACACTTCCACAGTACGGAGTAGAGACAACATTTGTTGACGCTCATGACCTTGCAGAGGTTGAGGGAGCTATCAAGGACAATACAAGAGCTATCTACCTTGAGACTCTCGGAAATCCAAACAGTGATATTCCAAACATTGATGCCATCGCAGAGATCGCTCACAAGCACGGACTTCCACTTGTAGTAGATAACACATTCGGTGCAGCTTACTGGGTAAGACCTATCGAGCACGGTGCAGATATCGTAGTACATTCAGCAACAAAGTTCTTCGGTGGACATGGTACAACACTTGGTGGTATCATCGTTGAGGCAGGAACATATGATTGGAAGGCAAGCGGCAAATATCCTGCAATAGCTGATCCAAACCCAAGCTACCACGGAATTTCATTTGCAGACGCAACTGCTCCAGCAGCATTCGTAACATTCATCAGAGCAATTCTCTTAAGAGATACAGGTGCAACAATTTCACCATTTAACGCATTCTTATTACTTCAGGGAATTGAGACTCTGCCACTGAGACTTGACAGACATGCAGAGAACACAAAGAAGGTTATTGAGTACCTTAAGAGCAACCCACTTGTAGAGAAGGTAAATCATCCATCACTTGAGGATCATCCGGATCATGAGCTTTACAAGAAGTATTTCCCTAACGGTGGTGGAAGTATCTTCACATTCGAGATCAAGGGTGGCAAGGAAGCTGCATACAAGTTCATCGACAGCCTTAAGATCTTCTCAATCCTTGCAAATGTTGCAGATGTTAAGAGCCTTGTTATCCATCCGGCTTCAACAACTCATTCACAGCTTAATGATGAGGAGCTTGCAGATCAGGGTATCTCACAGAGCACAATAAGACTTTCAATCGGTACAGAGCATATCGATGATATAATCGAAGATCTTGATCAGGCATTCAAGGCAGTCTAAGAAGATCATAATATAAGAAAGAAATAACATAATAAGGGAATTAGGATCATCGCCAGCCTGCCATTAGGCTGGCGGTTTCCTTACAGGACTAAGTTACAACCGGAAGGTTGAATTCCCTGCCGATTAATGATAGCATGTAAACAGTATATCTTCACGGGTATATCAGCAAGAAGGATTATGTGGAGGCATGAAAATGATATCGACAAGAGGCAGGTATGGTCTGAGATTTATGATAGATCTGGCACAGAACCAGGGCAGGGGATATATCCCTATGAAAGACGTTGCGGCAAGACAGGGAATATCCACCAAGTATCTTGAACAGATACTGCCTGTTCTTACTAAGAACAAACTGGTAGAGGCGGTACACGGAAAAGGTGGCGGTTACAGGCTGTCGAGGAAGCCTGAGGAGTACACTGTAGGTGAGATACTGAGACTTACAGAAGGCGGACTTTCTTCCGTAGCATGTCTCGCAGAAGGGGCACCTTCATGTGACAGAGCAGGTACATGCATTACCCTGGATTTCTGGAAGGGGCTTGATGATGTGGTAAATCAGTATCTTGATGAGCATACTCTTGCCGACTTTGTTAAATGATTATTTTAACCATTGTATGAAATAAATGACGGAAAACAGCACTATTCTAAAAAAACAGTTGTTAAAAACAACTCCCTAAATTATAATACTACTTAGTAGGATAAATGGATTTATGACATTGTTGATCAACTGCACAGACAGGTGATATGTGAGATTGACATTTATTATAGAAGCACAGGATACGAGGGAGAAAGAGATGACTGTTAAGGAATTTTATCAGGCGATAGAAGGTAACTACAACGAGGCAAAGGACAGGATGATGAACGAGGGGCTGATCCTTAAGTTCTCACTGAAATTTGCAAATGACAAGAGCTTCGGGGATTTAAAGAGTGCTCTTGAACGTAATGACATGGGTGAAGCATTCAGAGCGATCCATACACTTAAGGGTGTGTCGGGTAACATGGCTTATACAAAGTTGTACAAGGCGTGTTGTGATCTGACTGAGAACCTGAGACCACTTACGGAGCCTGTAAATGAAGAGCTTCTTAAGAAGGTTGAAGAAGCCTATGGTCAGGTAATGGATAACATAGCAAAGCTTGACAGATAAATAAAAGATTAAAGTAAAAGGACGGATGTGTTTTGCGGCTCATCCGTCCTTTTTACTGTAATGATGTCTTTGACATAGTTACAGGTAATTTCAAATGGTTGTTACTGACGCTTTAATGTGATAAAATACTTAGTTGAGAAAAAATATTCAGGAGGCAGATCATGGTAAAGCATGTAATTTTATGGACATTAAAAGATGAATACAGCGATGAGCAGAAAAAGAAAATAAAAAATGACATTAAAGCAGGCCTTGAGGGACTTAAAGGCAAGATCCCGGGACTTGTGGACATTAAGGTAAATATAGATGGTCTTGCCAGCTCAAATGCTGATCTTATGCTGGACTCAACATTTGAAGATGAGGCAAGTCTTAAGGGCTACGCAGTCCACCCTGAGCATGTTGCAGTGGCAGATGGCAAGGTGAGACCTTACACAGCCATAAGAAGCTGTCTTGATTATATGGTGTAACAGATCAGTCGGAAAATGTACACATATATGAAAGCTGATGGCTGATCAGCGGGAAGGCTTGAAAATGTCAAAAGTAAAAAAGAACACGCAGAGTATGATCATAAGATGGCTGTTATACATAGGCGGCCTTGTGGTGCTGGCACTTGGTATAAGCCTTAACACCAGAACCTGTCTTGGAGTATCGCCAATAATATCCGTGTCATACAGTATAGCAGATATATTCAGTCTGAATTTTGGAAATGTCACATTTGTTTTGTATGCAGTCTTCGTTCTCATAGAAGTGATAATACATTATATAAGGCGTGAGATCGGAAGGATACCAAAGGATATCGCACAGGTTATATTGAGCCTTGTATTTACAAGATTTCTCAATCTGTTTAATGCGGTCATACCGGTAATGGGAGAGCAGCCGGCGGGCAGTGCTCTTAATCTGATGGCAGTAAGGATACTGTTTCTTATACTGGCGGTAGTGCTCACAGGAATAGGTGCGGCACTTTCCCTAAATATGAGGCTGATACCGAATCCGGGAGATGGCATAGTGCAGACCATAGCAGATTGTGCCGGCAAGGGAACCGGATTCGTCAAGAACTGTGTGGATATAACGTGTGTTGTGTTCTCGGTGATCATAGGTCTTGTACTTAAGGGAAAGCTTGTAGGCATAGGAATAGGAACCATAATAGCAATGATAGGAGTGGGAAGAGTTATAGCAGTATTTAACCACTTCACTCTGAAGAGACAGATACAGCTCATAGAAGAGAGCATAATACGGAACGATATATAAAAGGATTAGTAAGGAGTAATTTATAGATGAAGCAGGAATACATAATGGGAAATGGTGCCATAGCCCTGGGAGCCCTCGCGGCAGGGGTAAATGTGGTTGCCGGTTATCCCGGAACTCCATCATCGGAGATCATTGAAACAATAGCAAAACACCCTCATGAAAATCTTCATGTGGAGTGGTCGGTAAATGAGAAGGCTGCCATGGAGGTGGCTGCCAGTGCAGCATATTCAGGAGCGAGAACACTTGTTACAATGAAGCAGGTGGGACTTAATGTGGCAGCAGATCCTATAATGTCCCTGGCATATGTAGGTGTTAAAGGCGGAATGGTAGTTGTATCCGCAGACGATCCGGGTCCTATCTCATCACAGACTGAGCAGGACACAAGAAAATTTGCCGAGTTCTGCAGGATACCTGTATTTGACCCTTCATCACCGGAGGAAGCATACGAGATGATACAGGACGCATTTGACTATTCGGAGAAATATCACACGCCGGTACTGTTCAGACCAACCACCAGAGTCTGCCACGCATATGCGTCCATTCAGGTGCCGGAGGAAATGCAGCCTAAGAAATATGAGGGCTTCGTGAAGGATTCAAAGAAGTGGGTAATATTCCCAAGATTGTCATTTGCAAATCATGCAATGATAGAAAAGCGTAACCCTGAGATGGGAGAGGATTTCTCCACATACAGATTTAATATAATGCAGGGAGGAAATACCGGAAAAAAGGCGGTATTTGCCTCGGGAGTAAGCTATGCATACGCCATGGAATACCTGAAGGATCACCCGGAGGTGAGACTGGTTAAGATAGGAACTCCACATCCATTCCCTGAAAGCTTCGCATTAAAGGCACTTGAGGGAGTTGAGGAGGTAATGTGTATAGAAGAGCTGAGCCCGTATGTGGAGGAAGCACTTCTTAAGCTTATAGGAAAGCACAAGCTTA
This sequence comes from Coprococcus sp., assembly GCA_050872265.1. Taxonomy (GTDB): domain Bacteria; phylum Bacillota; class Clostridia; order Lachnospirales; family Lachnospiraceae; genus Coprococcus. The sequence continues at coordinate 83,566 of JBNMGN010000001.1, read as the reverse complement.
ACGTGACTGTGTACGGAAAGCTTACAGGTCATGTGGCTGCCAGCGGAGAGAACAATTCAAACAGTGTGGCGGCAGTTCTTGCGGGCTTCCTTGGACTTGATGGTATGAAAGCAGGAATGGACACAGCGGGTGCTCCTGCTCTTCCTGTTAGACCGCCGGTGCTCTGTGCCGGATGCCCCCACAGGGCTTCATTCTATGCAGTTAAGGCTGCCATGAAGGGCAGAAAGAGTTATTTCTGTGGAGATATAGGCTGCTATACTCTGGGAAATGCAATGCCCCTTGATATGGTTGACACCTGTCTCTGTATGGGTGCCGGAGTTACAATGGCACAGGGTTTCCACTGGGTAGACGAAGAGGGAACCTGCTTTGCATTTATCGGTGACTCCACATTCTTCGCCTCAGGTATAACCGGTGTTGTAAATGCAGTCTATAACGACGCGGACATGATATTGTGTGTTCTTGATAATTCCACAACAGCCATGACAGGACACCAGCCTCATCCGGGTACAGGAATAAATCTTATGGGAAGCTTCGTGGATAAGGTAAGCATACAGAAGGTTCTTGAGGGTGTAGGTGTTAAGAAGATCGTAACAGTTGATCCCCTTGATCTCCCTAAGGCTGTGGCAGCCGTTAAGGAGTGTGCGGACATGAAGGGAGTTAAGGCGATAATATTTAAGTCCCCATGTGTTGCCATAACCAAGCCACAGGGCAGAGCAGTTATAAGTGACAAATGTATCCAGTGTAAGAAGTGTATCAGGGAGATCGGCTGCCCGGCACTTATTATAAATGATGGCAAGGTGGCCATAGACAGGTCACTGTGTACAGGATGTGGACTGTGCAGTCATATATGTCCGGTTTCAGCAATTTCCTGCGACGGCAGTTCCGTGACGGGCAAGGCTGTCCAGTCTGGTAAGGAAGCTAATAAGGTGTCAGGAGGTGCGGCAAATGAATAAGGATGTCTTAATATGTGGTGTAGGCGGACAGGGAACTGTCCTGGCGTCAAAGCTTCTTGCAGCAGCGGCTATGGAGGCTGGAAATAAGGTCCATTCAGCAGAGACCATAGGAATGGCTCAGCGTGGCGGCTCGGTAACAAGCCATGTAAGGATAGGAGATCAGGCTTATTCCCCACTTATACCTCTGGGTGGTGCTGACATGATAATGGCATTTGAACCTTCTGAGGCAGTGAGAAATCTCACATACCTGAAGCAGGACGGAGTTGTGATAGTAAACAGTGTGCCGGTCAAGCCTACCACTGAATCATTAAATGATACAGGCTACGACGGAACTGAAATGATAGCGTATCTTAATAGCAGATGTAAGAAATGCGTAGTTGTAAATGCTGAAGAGCTGTGCAGTTCACTGGGCTCTTCAAGGTATTTTAATGTGGCGATCCTGGGTGTGGCTGTAGGCTGTGGAGGTCTGGGGCTTCAGGCAGATCTGGTTTTTGAAGAGATAAAAAAGAGAGTGCCACAGAAATTTGTAGAAACCAATGAAAAGGCATTCCTTATAGGAGCTGAGACTGGAAGAAAATATAAATATAATGACTGAAAGGACGGGAAAAATGCAGTTAAACAACACACAGCTTGAGCAGGTTGATGCTCAGATCAAACGACTTGTAAAGACAGACAGCTATTATGGAAAGATGTACAGGGAGATGGGAATTACAGGTGTTTCAAACAATGAAGATTTTCAGAAAATACCATTTTCCAGTAAGGCAGACCTGAGAAATGCATATCCTCTGGGTATTCAGGCAGTTCCTGATGAGGAGGTTGTAAGGATACACTCATCCTCAGGAACCACAGGAAAGCCGGTTATCATACCTTATACAGCAAAGGATGTGGATGACTGGGCAACTATGTTTGCAAGATGTTATGAGACAGCAGGTATAACCAAGAAGGATCGTATCCAGATAACTCCGGGCTATGGTCTCTGGACAGCAGGTATTGGTTTCCAGGCAGGCTGTGAGAAGCTTGGTGCCATGGCAATACCAATGGGTCCCGGCAACACAGATAAGCAGCTTCAGATGATGATGGATCTTGAGTCAACAGTAATCTGTGCCACATCATCATATGCGTTACTTCTTTCAGAGGAGATCAATAAGCGTGGAATAAAGGACAAGATAAAGCTTAAGAAGGGTGTCATCGGTTCAGAGCGTTGGAGCGATAAAATGCGTAACACCATAAAGGAAAATCTCGGAATCGAGCTTTACGATATTTACGGACTTACCGAGATATATGGTCCCGGTATCGGAATAAATTGTGATAAGCAGCAGGGTATGCATTACTGGGATGATTACATCTACATAGAGATAATCAATCCTGTTACCGGTGAGCCTGTACCTGACGGAGAAGAGGGCGAGATCGTCATAACAACTCTTGTAAAGGAAGGAGCACCCCTTATCCGTTTCCGTACCCATGATATATCAAGGATAATCCCGGGTGAGTGTCCATGCGGAAGAAAGCACCCAAGACTTGATATCATCCAGGGCAGAAGTGATGATATGTTCAAGATCCATGGGGTAAATATGTTCCCAAGCCAGGTTGAGGAGATCCTTGGAAGCATAGATGGTGTGTCCAGCGAGTACAATATCAATCTTGCCCATGATGATGAGAAGAACAGAGATGTTATTCTTGTTACGGCAGAGGCAGAGGGAAGAGTGAGCTTCGATAAGACTGCCGTCACCATAAAGGAGGCGTTCAAGTCAAGGATCGGCGTTACCCCTAAGATTACAGTTGTTCCTGTGGGAACCCTTCCTAGAAGTGAGAAGAAGACCAAGAGAGTATTCGACCACCGCCAGCAGTAAAATATATATATTTGAATGGATATCATGCACCGGCAGATGTCAGACAGGATCATGTCTGGCATCTGCCGGTGCTTTTTTGTTAAGGCAGCGAGTCAGGTGCAACATGCCTGCATGATTGTATTATCCTGTTAAAGTTTTCTGTAAATGTGTCTTGTCACCTGTAAACTCAAGTGCTATAATGCCTGTAATGCTCAGGCGGAGATAGCACAGAAAGCATTAAAACAATTAAAGAGTGTACAGCGTAAAAAGGTTTTATTTACGCAAAAAATACATGGAGTGAAAACGGAGGATAAGATGATTCAGGAAGAAATACTCAGGTTAAAGAAGGAGAAGGACGCAGTGATCCTCGCCCACTATTATGTGGCGCCAGAGGTGCAGGAAATGGCAGATTACATCGGCGATTCCTTCTTTTTAAGTAAGAAGGCCGTAGAACTCAAGGAGAAGATCATTGTGTTCTGTGGTGTGGAGTTCATGGGAGAGAGTGCCAAGATGCTGAATCCTGACAAGAAGGTCCTTATGCCGGATCTGACAGCGGACTGCCCTATGGCACATATGGTCACAAAGGAGATAGTTGATGAGGCAAGGACGAAATATGATGACCTGGCAGTTGTATGCTATGTAAATTCCACTGCTGAGATAAAATCCTGGTCAGATGTGTGCGTAACCTCTGCAAATGCAGTTAAGATCGTGAAAAAGCTTCCTCAGAAAAATATATTATTTATCCCGGACAAGAACCTTGCTCATTTCGTAGCGGCAAATGCTCCGGAGAAAAATTTCATATACAATGATGGCTATTGCCCAAGACACGAGTTTATGAATGCCCAGGAGATCGCAGAGCTTAAGGCAGAACATCCGGACGCTGAGGTGCTTGTTCATCCTGAGTGCAACGCGGATATAATCAAGCTGGCAGATTATGTGGGTTCCACCAGCGGCATAATAAATTATGCTGCCGAGAGCAAGAATAAGAAATTCATTATAGGCACAGTTAAGGGGGTTATATATGAGCTTGAGGACAGACGCCCTGACGCAGAATTTTATTTCCCTAAGACGGAGCCTATATGTGTGAATATGGCGAAGATCACCCTTGAGAAATTAAGGGATGTGCTGCTTAATGAAGACAAAGAAGTCATGCTTCCACCTAAGGACATAAACGAAAAAGCAAAGCTCACGTTGGAACGTATGCTTGAATATGCAAAGTGATAATGAACAAGATCCCCGCCAGAAACAGAAAATATAATAAATAAAAAATCTGGCAGGGCATATTAAAATAAATTCAAAATGATGGCATTGACTGCAAACCTGAATGGATAAGAGATTGCTTCAAGTTTCAATGCGCATTTTGGGAAAAGAGACATTTTATGGATAAAGAGAAAAACATAAACAATAAAAAAATTGCAGATAAACCTCAGAGCAGACTGGATTGTGATGTGGTCATAGTGGGCTGCGGCGTTGGCGGCCTGTATTCTGCACTTAATCTTGACCCCGGTAAAAAAATCCTTATGCTTTCAAAGGACGCAGTGGATATATGCGACTCAATGCTTGCCCAGGGCGGTATATGCGTCCTTCATGATGAGGGCGATTACGACGCTTTCTTTGAGGATACCTTAAGAGCCGGTCACTACGAGAACCGCCAGGAGAGTGTTGACATAATGATCCGTTCCAGTCGTGACGTTATAAACGACCTTATCTCAAAGGGCGTGGAATTTGAGCGTGACGAGAAGGGAGAGCTTACCTATACTAAGGAGGGAGCACACTCCATCCCGAGAATTTGTTTTCATGAAGATATAACAGGCAAGGAGATCACCACAAAACTACTTGCAAATGTCAGAAAACTTGATAATGTATCTATTATGGAATACACCTGCATGACAGATCTTCTGGAGGATGAGACTGGAAGGATATGCGGAGTGCTGGCAGAAAAAGATGACAGCAGGATAGAGATATATGCAGATGACGTGATATTTGCCACAGGAGGAATAGGCGGTCAGTATGCATATTCCACAAACTACAGGATCTTGACCGGAGATGGCTGCCGGATCGCCAGTGACCATGGGGCAGAGCTGGAGCATATGGATTATGTCCAGATACACCCTACTTGTCTGTACAGAAAGAAGAAAGGACGTAATTTCCTTATTTCCGAGTCGGCAAGAGGAGAAGGTGCTATAATATTAAATCATAAGGGAGAAAGATTTGTTGATGAGCTCCTTCCAAGGGATGTTGTCACAGAAGCCATCAGGAAGGAAATGGAGAAAGAGGGCGTTGAGTACGAGTTCCTTTCATTTGAAAATGTGCCTGACGAGGTAATAAGAAAGCATTTCCCTCATATATGTGAGACCTGTCTTGAGGACGGTTATGATATATTCAAGGAGCCTGTTCCTATAGTTCCCGCCCAGCATTATTTCATGGGCGGAATACATGTGGACAGCAGCTCAGAGACAACACTGCCACATCTTTATGCAGTGGGGGAGACAAGCTGCAACGGAGTTCACGGAAAGAACAGACTTGCCAGCAACAGTCTGCTTGAAAGCCTTGTATTTGCAGCAAGGGCAGCAAGGAAGATAAACAGCGAAGCAGCCCTGTAAATATGAGAAGATATAAATCAGTCAAGCCGCTGGCGTGAATATAAAAATAAATAAAAGTCGGATACAAATTAAAGTCAGAGATGATCTGAAATACGAATGATTTGCGGAAAAGGAGAAAAAATGGACAGAATAACAATGCTTTTAAATGCAGATAAATTCATAAAACTTGCCCTTGAGGAGGATATCAGTTCTGAGGATGTTACAACAAATTCTGTAATGCCTGACTATAAGAAGGGCGAGGTGCAGCTTATATGTAAGGAAGACGGAATAATCGCCGGGCTTTCAGTATTTGAGAGAGTATTTACAATGCTTGATCCTGCCACAGAAGTGAAGTATGCAGAGTACAACGGCAGCCCTGTCAAGGATGGTGATAAGGTGACAAATGGACAGCTCCTTGCAGTTGTTACAGGAGACATCAGGGTTCTTCTTTCAGGTGAGAGAACAGCTCTTAACTATCTCCAGAGAATGAGCGGAATTGCCACATATACAAATAGGGTTGCCGCACTTCTTGAGGGAACAGGTATCAAGCTTCTTGATACAAGAAAGACAGGACCTTGCATGAGGATATTTGAGAAGTATGCAGTAAAGGTAGGCGGTGGAAATAACCACAGATACAACCTTTCAGACGGAGTACTCCTTAAGGATAACCACATTGACGCAGCAGGCGGTGTAAAGGAAGCGATAATGGCTGCAAGGGAATATGCACCATTTGTCAGAAAGATCGAGGTGGAGACCGAGAACTTTGACATGGTGAAGGAAGCTGTGGAGGCAGGTGCCGACATAATCATGTTAGACAACATGAGCCCTGAGCAGATGGAAGAGGCAGTGAAGTACATAGATGGCAGAGCTGAGACAGAGTGCTCAGGAAATATCACAAAGGAAAATATTGAGAAGATAAAGAACATAGGTATTGATTATGTGTCAAGCGGTGCTCTTACACATTCAGCACCTATCATGGATCTTAGCCTGAAACATCTTAAGGTTATTGACTAATTCAGATGTTGGGGTTGGATCAGATTTCAGATTAACTGATATTCCAATGGCTGATGCTTAAAGAAATGGGACATAGAAAAGAGGGAAGCGAATGACAGACGGTGTCTCAAGAAGACAATTTGAAATAGAACAGTTCAGGAACAGCAGTGTACCAATCTCGGGAACTGCTCTAGGGAAGCTTGCAGGAGTTTCAAGGCAGGTAGTGGTGCAGGATATAGCCCTGCTTCGTACAGCAGGCTACAATATAATATCTACTCCAAAGGGCTATATGCTGTCGGGAGATAATGGAGTCACCAGGATCATCAAGGCTCATCACAGCCTGGAGGATACTGAGAAGGAGCTCGAGATAATTGTTGATAATGGTGGAACTGTAGTGGATGTCAGGGTAAATCACAGGGTTTACGGCAAGATGACAGCACCCCTTAATATAAAGAGCAGAAAAGACATAAAGAACTTCATTAAGGATATTGAGACGGGAAAATCCAGTCCTCTTATGAATATCACATCAGGATACCATTTTCACCAGATAAGTGCAGATGATGAGAAAACTCTTGATGAGATAGAGGAGGCTCTCCGGAACGAGGGATTTCTCACTGAAATACTTCCATATGAGGAAGGAATATGGTAGAATACACAGTATTGTATTAACAAATGTGTTGGCTGATAGTTAATGAAAGAAGGATGATTTTATTATGGCAGGAATAACACATGAGATTGATGACAAGAATATTGTTATGGCGATTAAAAGTGACGCTGTAGCCGCAACTAAAGAGCTTGTGGAGGCAGCGGGTCTTAAAAAAGGTCAGATATTGGTTGTTGGCTGCAGTACCAGTGAGACTCTTGGTGAGCAGATCGGAAGCTGGTCGGTTCCTGAGGTGGGACAGGCTATCTACGATGGTATCAACAGTGTACTTGAGCCTCTTGGCATATATCTTGCAGCCCAGTGCTGTGAACATTTGAACAGAGCTATAGTTATTGCCCGTGAGGCAGTACCATTTGCAGAATATGTAAATGCAGTTCCACAGCCTAAGGCAGGCGGATCATTTGCAACTGCATGTTACAAGTCTTTGAAGGATCCTGTGGTGCTTGAGGAGATCAAGGCAGACGCAGGCATGGATATCGGCGAGACACTCATAGGCATGCACCTTAAGAGGGTGGCAGTTCCTGTGCGTCTGAAGCAGAAGCACATCGGAAATGCAAATGTAATATGTGCAAGGACCAGGGCAAAATATATCGGCGGCGAAAGGACCATATACAATAAAAGCTGAAAATACCTTAAGGGAGCATTTATTTTATGAAAAATGAACAGTTTAGTTCAAGACTTGGTTTTATCCTGGTTTCTGCGGGATGTGCCATAGGGCTTGGAAATGTATGGGAGTTTCCATACATATGTGGTGAAAATGGTGGTGCGGTATTTATCCTTATATACCTCATATGTCTCTTTTTGATAGGACTTCCCATACTTATATGTGAGTATTCCATAGGACGTGGAAGCGGATACAGTCTTATGAAGGCTTACAGAAATCTTGAGCCTGAGGGAACTCACTGGCACAGATCCAGTGCAGCCAGCTTCGTGGGCAATTATGTCCTCATGATGTTCTACACAATGGTGGCAGGCTGGATGATGTATTATGCCTACAAGACCGCCAGGGGCGAATTCGTAGGTGCGGATACGGACACAGTTAAAGGAATATTCAACAACATGCTGGGAAATCCGGGGACCATGATATTCTGGACCTTATTAGTTATAGTGCTGGCGTTTGGTGTATGTGCCCTGGGTCTTGAAAATGGTGTGGAGAAGGTTACCAAGGTGATAATGCTACTGCTGATAGTTCTTATGATAGTAATGGCAGTCCGTTCGGTAACACTTCCGGGAGCTTCAAAGGGACTCAGGTTTTATCTGGTTCCTGACTTTAATAAGCTTCATGAGAGAGGTCTGGGAAATGTTATATTTGCAGCACTTACCCATGCGTTCTTCACGTTAAGTGTCGGTATCGGCTCCATGGAGATATTCGGAAGCTACCTTTCAAAGGAGAGGAGACTTACCGGAGAAGCCATAAGTGTAACGCTGTTGGATACATTTGTAGCTATAACAGCGGGACTTATTATTGTTCCGTCATGTTTTGCCTATAATGTTGAGCCGGACGCAGGTCCACCACTTCTTTTCATAACTCTGCCAAGCGTATTTAACCATATGGCAGGAGGAAGACTGTGGGGAACATGCTTCTTCGTGTTTATGACATTTGCCGCTATATCAACGGTCATTGCGGTATTTGAAAATATAGTTAAGATGACCATTGACGCAAAGGAATGGGAGCGTAAGAAGGCCGTTGCTGCAAATATGATCGGCGTGGCAGTTCTTTCAATGCCTGCGATCCTTGGATACAATGTGCTTTCAGGAATAAAGCCTCTCGGCGACGGAAGTACCATAATGGATCTTGAGGATTTCCTTGTTTCATACAATCTGCTTCCGCTGGGTTCTCTTATTGCCATTCTGTTCTGTGTAAGAAAGAACGGCTGGGGATACGATAACTTCATGAACGAGGTAAATACCGGAGAAGGTATCACATTTCCAAAGGGACTTAAGTGGTATATGACATGTATAGTGCCGCTTCTTATTGTGGTCATATATGTTAAGGGCTACTACGATTTATTTGCCCCTAAGGGTACAAAGGTGCTGGCGTTCTGGATGTGTATAGCAGCATTATTCCTACTTGGAGTGTTCGGAATAGCATTTGCGGGAAATAAAAAGAAAAACATAACAAATGAGGGCTGATGATATATCAGCCGGATATACATTATGACACAATGACGCAGACAGCCTGGGAGTTAATATATCTCCCAGGCTGTTTTTTCTGGCCATCCGTCTGTGTCAAAGCAGTCCCTTATGCAATTACTGTAATATTCAAGCTTTTTGAGAATACCTGACCAGTATTCTCTGTCATTTAATTCGCCGGACATGGCATATTCCATCATCGTGGCACGATCCTCTGTCGGGAAGGTGAGGCTGTATTCATATATATAGTATCCAACAGACGAGGAGCCGATAGTATTTGAAGCCCAGTCGTCATATGAATAAGAGTATGTGTCACCCGCAGGATTAAGGGAAGCCCAGGTGTCTTCATTAAATAATGCGTCATCTCTAATTGATGTATCCCATGCAAGACGATTGTCTATTATATGGGTTGTTTCATGATATATGACCGAAGGACCGACAAAATCCGCATCGCATACCATAAGATAGTAGTCAGACTGCTCCTGGGTAAAGGCGGCTGCAGTGCTGCCCACACCACTGCCATCCTTAGGAACCAGATTTTGCACCAGCTCTATCTGTATCTGTTGGATGCTTCCGTAACGAAGCTGCCTAAAGAAGCCGTCAGGATATTTGGAAAGGGTCATGTCAAGCATATCCAGAAAAGCACTTATACCATCAGGATCAGTGTATATATCAGAAGAATAGTATATTCCGTAATCCAGCTGACATTGATCCATTATACGTATATCCACATCGTATTTATCGCCGATGCTTTTTGCTTTTTCATACAGGCCACTGCTATCCTTACTGTAATCAGCAGACTCTGTCTCTTTCATATTAAGGTCTGTACCACTGACAGTAACAGAAGGATCCCAGAAAGACAGCCTTCCGGTTTCAGAGTCATCTGAGTCATAGGAAATAAAGAAATATCCATTCCACATATCACTCCATACAACCTGACTTCCTATGTGCGCAGAATCAGGCATGCTGACTCCGGACATGAAGCTGCCGGCTGTGTTGTAGAGATACAGGGAGTGGTTGTCTGTATCAGTTCCGATAAAGCCTGACCCATCATGTGAGAAATTAAAAGAGTTGCCATCCCACTCAATGACAGAGCTTTTATTATTGCTGTCAGTGAAGGTATATATGTAGTAGCCAAATGATGAGTCTTTAGCTGTTAGCCAGCTGCCACTCGCATATCTGCAGTAGTAGACGTTGCTTACAGGAAGCTCTGACAGCTCTCCGGTGGTGAGATCCAGTAATCTGTTGCAGTTAAGCTGGGTGGTTTTGTCCACATAGCATAAAAGGGCAGAAGAATCAGTTATATCAGAAAAATAAATATTCATCCCATCCAGGTTAAATGGCACAGCTTCTCCTGTTGAAAGAACAGTGCAATTAATATTATCTGAGTAATCTATACCATAGAGCATGGTCATATCAGTACTCAGGCAGTAGTCTGAGTAATCATCTGTGATGGTATATTGCTTGGTTATGTTGAGTGATGTATCGTATATAGTGATCTGGCTGTAATTAATGTCGCATAGTGCTATCTGTGAGCTGCCAGTCTGTAGCCTGATATATGAGCTGCATGGTATTTGTTTACTCGCAGTAACTGACCCATCAACAAGACTTATGACATTTATATCTATGAAGCCGCTATCTTCACAGGTGTATTGGATATAGTATGCAACCAGGTAATCTCCGACAACTATGATGTCGGGATAAGTCATGGAGTTAATGGCCTCATTATCCACATACCAGGCATTGGAGTTTGAGCCGATGTTTTTTTTATTATCCAGAAATGTGAGCCTGTCTGAGGCACTGTCATCTGCAGAAGCAGCTTCCGTGATTTCTGTAGATATTGGCAGTCTGCCTGATCCGGTATCTGTCCCTGAAGAACCGGTACTCTGATCACCCTTCAGTGCAAGTAATGCGCCTGTCGAGACTGACGATATAAGAAGAATAGAAAAAATAATTATAAGAAGCTTGTGGCTGCCTTTTTTCTTTTGCATGTGATCCCCCCACAAATTACAGAATTTAAAAAATAAACAGGTATGCTACAGGATCATTATAGCAAAAAAACTATATATCTCATAGAGCTATATGGCTTAGTTTTTGTTGTAATAATTATATTTTTTATCTAAAATAGAGATAGTACAGGCTGCGTTAAATGTAAGTAGACAGGGGATAAAATGTTAAAAAAGGAATTTGTATACCAGGAATATATCAGAAGAGAAGAAAACATTCTCCGGGCACCATACAATCCGGAGCTGGAATTTTATTCTGTAATAAAATCGGGGAATGTTGAAAAAACCAGAGAATTGTGCAGAGTGTCATTTGCAGACAAACAGGGACTTGGCAAGCTGTCAGAAAATTTTCTGCAGAATATTAAGTATCATTTTGTGATAACCATTGCTATGCTGGCAAGATACTGCATAGATGGTGGACTGGATATCTCGACAGCATTTTCGGTAAGTGATTTCTATATTATGAAAGCAGACAAAGCAAAGAGTACTGCAGAGATAGATGAGCTTCATACAAACGCCTGTGTTGATTATGCGCAGAGAATGAAAAAGCTCAGAAGCAAGAAGATAACATCAAGACCGGTGGCAAGGTGCATAGATTATATAGCAGACCATCTGCACTGTAAGATCACCCTTTCGGAATTGGCTGCTCACGTAGATCTGAATCCCTCATATCTGTCACGTCTGTTCAAGAGGGAGACAGGAAGTACCATCAGTGATTACATCATGAGAACAAAGCTTGAAACAGCGGCAAATATGCTCATATATTCTGATTACACATCAACAGAGATAGCCTCCATACTTGCATTTTCCGATCAGAGCTATTTCACAGAGCTGTTTCATAAATATATGGGAGTGACTCCCAAAAAGTATCAGTCTATGCATCTGCGGGAGATTGAGATGGGAAGGGAGACTGAAGAACGGGGTTAGATCAGTAGCAGGATCAGTGTCTGGTCCACCCGTCAATGTCTGCTCCCTCTATAGCTGAGAATATACGCTCCTTGACCTCCGGAACTGTTGCCCGGAGCTGGTCAATGATATCCTTGCTTTCCTGCCTTTTGGTGACACCATCTGCAGGACATGGATTCTTGCACACAGGAAGCTCGTTCTTGACTGCAAATGATCTTACTTCACCTTCGTAAGCATATATAAGAGGGCGGATCAGAGTGAGCTGAGACTTCTCAAGGTGAGTTACCGGGGAGAATGTATGTACTCTTCCTTCATATAACAATGACATTAAGAAGCTGTCTACCACATCATCCTTATGGTGTGCGTAGGCTATTTTATTGCAGCCAAGTCTTATGGCGGCCTGGTTAAAGGCTCCCTTTCTCATTCTTGAACACAGTGAGCATGGATTAGGTTCCTTTCTGTGGTCAAATACGATCTCGCCGATCTGGGTGTGCTCCACAAAATACGGAACCTCCAGCATGTTGCAGTATTTTTCAAGTCCTGAGGTATCAAAGTCCTTGAAACCAAGGTCTACGGTTATTGCATAAAGAGAGAACTTTTTCGGATAGAATTTCTGGAGCTTCGCCAGTGCGTACAGCAGGGTGAGGCTGTCCTTTCCGCCGGAGATGCCTACTGCGATGGTATCTCCTTCGTCTATCATATTGTAATCATCTATTGCTCTTCTTGTATAAGATAAAAGCTTCTGTAATTTCATGTCATTCTCCATTTCTATACACAGATATTTATATAAAGCATATCACAGGTGGCAGCATTAAAAATGTTCGCACATTTCTAAAACTGTCTTGAAATATAATACGAAAGCAATCATATGTTAGTCAATACCAGGATAATATATATGTTTTAATTGCACAAAAATGAAATGCAAAAAGACCTATTAAGAGTAAAAAAGCACAAATAAGTAAAAAACACCATAAAAAAATCAAGTAAATACCATATTAATAATAATCTCTTTGATATAAATAGTTCATAGGGTTAAAACATGCTCATGAGGAGTCAGCATTACAATGAGTATACAGAGCTGGCACCGGATAGCTATAGTGAGCTGGTGTTCAAGAAAGAGAGGAGAGTAAGTATGGCAAAAGGAAAGAAGTATCTGGCATTGTTCCTTGCTGCAGGGCTGGTTATAACAGCTATACCATCAGGAACTACACATGCGACAGGAATCATAGGCGGCAATCCTGTGACTACAGTAAAGAGTGAGGCAGTAGAGGATCCATCAACAGATCTCAGCTATGAAGGCTATGAGGAAGTGTGGGGCGATGAATTTGACGGAACCGAATTAAACAGGGACGTGTGGAATGTTGAAACTCATGAAAAGGGCTGGGTAAATTCAGAGCTTCAGGCATATGTGGACAACGATGAGGTTCTGCAGGTAAAAGATGGATACCTGAATATCAATCCGGTTAAGCAGGTGGAGCATAGCAGCGAGTCACCTGCACTCATACAGAATGCAGATTTTGCAGCAGGTAAGGATAATTGGGTAGAAACTATAGCAAACTGGGGGGATCCATATCATACAGATGCATCAGGCACAGTTGTGGAAAATGGAATCAGATATTCTATCAGTGACCCTGGAGATGAAGACTGGCATGTGCAGTTAAAGCAGGATAATGTAAGTCTTAAGGCAGGTCATACATACAAGGTTACATATAACGTAATCTCAACTGAGTCAAGACAGATAAAGTCAGGAGTACAAAGTGCGGCATATACCTGGTATGGTGGAGCAGATCCTGTTCTTGAAGCTGGAGTGACAACACCTGTAGAGTATGAATTTACCATGGAGACGGACGACGATGCGGCAACATTATATTTCTCATTAGGAAAGATCGCTGATGTTGAGACACCTGCTTCGGATATTACAATTACAGATGTTACATTCACAGATCTGTCAGACGATGGCGAGGGAGAGGATGTGGTTAGCTATACTTCAGGACGTATAAGCACCCAGAACAAGCAGACCTTCACTTATGGCCTCTTTGAGTGCCGGGCAAAGGTTCCTGCAGGTCAGGGATATCTTCCTGCATTCTGGCTTATGGCAAATGATGAGAATGTATATGGTCAGTGGCCAAGATGTGGTGAGATTGACTGTATGGAGGTTATGGGACAGAATCCTGATAAGCTTTATGGCACTATCCACTATGGTAATCCTCATGCCGAGAGCCAGGGAACATATGAGATAGAAGACGGAGCATCATTTGCAGATGAATTCCATACATTTGCCTGCGAGTGGCTTCCGGGAAAGATAAACTGGTATGTAGATGGCAAGCTGTATCACACAGAAAGCAACTGGTATTCAACCACTGTCGGACAGGGAACACTTACATATCCGGCACCATTTGACCAGCCATTCTACATAATCTTAAATCTTGCAGTAGGTGGAAGCTGGGTTGGAAATCCTGACGAAACAACAAGCTTTGACAACAATCCTTATGTGATCGATTATGTAAGAGTTTACCAGAAGGACAGCTATGATGAGAACGTACAGAAGCCTGAGAATAATGTGGAGCTTCGTGATCCGGATGAAACAGGAAATTACATTAACAATGGCGATTTTCAGGTGGAAGAGGATCTTACAGATGATACAGACTGGAAGTTCCTTACAGCCCTTGGTGGCGATGCTGCAGCTTCAATTGCTGATGGTGAGATGACAATTGACACTGCAGATTATGGAACTGTTGATTACAGTGTACAGCTTGTACAGGCAGGAGTACCACTTCTTAAGGGTGCAACATATAAGGTTTCATTTGATGCATGTGCAGCAGAAGCAAGAACAATGCATGTAGATGTGAAGGCACCGGATCATGGATATATTAACTACATGAACGGAACAGGAGCTGAGGCTTCTCTTGACACAGAATATAATCACTATGAATATGAGTTTAAGATGAAGTCCGACTCTGATGCAAATGGACGTCTTGAGTACAACATGGGTGCAACAGGATCAAATGCACAGATAAAGCTTAAGAACGTACGCATTGAGAAGATAGCAGATCCGGATCCTAATGAGAAGGAAGAGAAGACAGTCCTTGCAAATGGTAATTATATTTATAATGGTAGTTTCCAGGAGGGTACCAGTCATCTGGGATATTGGGACGTGACAAAGTCAGATGGGGCAGATGTAAGTGTTACAGATTACAAGGACGGAAGAAGATTTAAAACAGTTATTCCTGAGGGCACATCAGAGTATGTATTCCTTTCACAGGACGATATGACATTTAATGAGGGAACACCTTATCTCTTCAGTTTTGATCTTGAGACAGATACAGATGCAACTGTAAAGGCAGTTATCGCAGGTGTAGAGTGTGAGGCACAGGCTGTCAAGGGAGAGAAGAAGACCTACAGATTTGAAATACCATCAACAACAGAGTTTAGTGACAAGGCTGTGTCATTCACCTTTGATGGAGCGGGAACATACTATCTTGATAATGTAAAGATGGTTGAGAATGCCATGATCAAGAATGGTTCATTTAATGATGGTGAAACAGGATATACCATATATGTTGATTCATCAGCTAAGGCAAGCCATGTGGTAGACAGTATAAAGGAAGACAATGCATTGAGTCTTACGATAGACAAGACAGGCGATGCAGACTGGAAGGTTCAGGTTAAGCAGGAGGATGTTAAGCTTGAGGCAGGTAAGACCTACAGACTTAAGCTAAAGGCAAAATCCTCTGTTGACCGTGATATCCGTGTGGTAATGCAGGGTGGTGAGAAGCTGGGCTGGCCAGTATATTCAAGCGACAATGTTGTATCACTTACAGATGAATACACAGAGATAGAGGACGTATTTACAATGAATGCCGATACTGACGAGGCAGCCTTCTTAAGTATATGCTTAGGCAAGGTAGACAGGGAGATAAATGATCAGCATGAGGTATGCATTGATGATATTTCACTTGAAGAGGTTAAGACAGAAAAGGAAATTCCAGAATACGAGGTTCCGGAAAATCTGGTACTCCACTGTGGACAGAGTCTTACAGATCTTGCTCTCCCAGAAGGCTTCAGTGTAAATGAGCCAGAGCTTGAGCTTGCTCCGGGTGAGAGCAGGATAGTACTTACATATACACCGGCAGACACAGACAGATACGAGATAGTTACAGATATTGAGGTTACAGTGACTGTAGAGCATGACTATAAAGATGGTGTATGCGTATGTGGAGATATCGCTGATGGATTTGCCAGAGTCAATGGACAGTGGGGCTTCTACAAGGATCAGAAGCTTGTCACAGCCTACACGGGTGTAGTTAAGGGTGTGATCGATGGTAAGTCTGACTGGTATTATGTAAAAGCAGGAAAGTTCACTAAAGCATCAGGAATTACAAAGCAGGTTACAGGAAAAGGCAACTGGTACTATGTAAAGAATGGTGTGCTTACAAGAACAGATGGTATAGCTAAGAAAGCTGATGGTTCAAGTAATGTATGGTACTATGTGAAGAACGGAGTATATACAAAGGCATCAGGTATAACCAAAAAGGCTGACGGCTCAAGTGCAACCTGGTTCTACGTTAAAAATGGTGTATTTACCAAGGCGACAGGTATAGCAAAGAAGGCAGATGGTACAGGATCAGTATGGTATTATGTGAAGAATGGTACATACACCAAGGATACCTGTATAGCCAAGAAGGCAGATGGTACAGGCAGCACCCAGTACTATGTAAAGACTGGAGCGTGGGCAAATAAATATACAGGAACAGTAAAGATCGGTACAAGAAATTATAAGATAGTAAATGGTGTTGTAAGATAATGCATTATTCATAATATAGTACGATCACATGTTGCGTCCCCGGATTGCGGCATAAGTTGACAGCAGCACCGGGGACTTTTATAATGGTTTCATATTTTGAGGAATTTCTGCCGGATTATAAGAATCTGGATGAGCTTAAGGCACATTATATGCGTGGAGGTCTTGGGGATGTGACTGTCAAAAAATTTCTTAATAATGTTATACAGGAGGAATTGCAGCCAATAAGAGAACGCCGGCAGGCATGGGAGCAGAGACTGCCAGAGGTATATGATATTTTATATGAAGGGAGTCTGAAGGCCAAAGCAGTTGCAGCGAAGACTCTGGAGGAAGTAAAACATTCCATGAAGATTGATTATTTTGAGAATAAGAGTCTGCTTAGCTAGACAGCAATTTTAAATCAAATACAGAACACGATACTCTTCCTGCCACCGGGTAGGAAAGTTAAGCGCCATGATCTCTATCGTTAGGTCTTAGAAGATAGAAATCCTGGCGTTTTTTTTTGAGTCTGGGCAGATTTTTAACAGACTGAGATTAATTAATAAGGAGTACAGTATAAAATGAACAATCCAATAAAGACTTTAACAACAAAAGAATGGTTTCTGTGGCTTGGATCTCTGCTTGTTGTAGCTATTTCCAATATAATGTCAGGAGGTATTGATATATTTACTATGCTTGCAGCCTGTGTGGGAGTCACTTCATTGGTCTTCGCAGCCAAGGGAAATGTCTGGGCACAGATTTTAATGATATTGTTCAGCATTATGTATGGAGTGATTTCCTGGAGATTTCATTATTGGGGAGAGATGATAACATATCTGGGAATGACCATGCCCATGGCGATATGGTCAACATTTACCTGGATAAAAAATCCGGCGGCAAATGGAAAAGAGGTTGCCATTCAGAAATTGAAGCCTAAGCATATTATAGGAATTATATGTTTTGGGGCGCTGATAACGTGGATTTTTTATCTGATATTAAGACAGTTACGCACACCAAATATACTGTTCAGTACCATATCCATTACCACAAGCTTTCTGGCTGCAACCCTTACAATGCTTCGGTCCTCTTACTATGCACTGGGATACGCCTCAAATGACATTATTCTTATAGTGTTATGGATTATGGCGTCCATGGAGGATACGGCTTACATTCCGGTGGCAGTTAATTTTGCTATTTTTTTCTTAAATGATATGTATGGTTTTATATGCTGGAAGAAAAGGGAAAATGTAAATGTCTGAAAATAATATAGATAGTGACGGAAAAGCATATTAATTAAGTCAGAAAAACATATTGACTAAGTTAAAAAAACAGGTGACAATACTGGAGAGTATGTAGATAAAAACCATGCCGCAAGGCAAAATTTGTATGGAGGGTATTCCAAAGGCGTGGGGAGGTAATCATGGAAAGATTTATACCTAAGTTAAAGTCAGACAGGGAATTTGCAGATAAAATAGTTAGGAAATATCATTTTGGTGCAGAGTACAGAGATAAGATAATGGTGCTGAGTTCTGCGGCTATGCCACTTATTACTGCAGCGGCATATTATGTGTGGAAATGTCACGGCGATGACGCAGGTGCTTATAGGGAAATCCAATATGACGAATATGCAGTATGCCTTGTGACACTTGGCACAGGCTTTGACAGAATGGTGGATCTGTATTCAGAGAATAACTGTCTTATGGAGGCTTACATGCTTGACTGTATAGGGCTTGAATTCATGACCCAGAGTTATGAACAGCTGGTTAAGCATATTCAGATAAAATATAAGAAGTGGGGTACCAGATTTGATTTTCTAGGTGATGATTATCCTGTGAATATGATGTCAGACCTTATGAAGGATTTTCCGGAAACAGGAGTCACGGTAAATGCTGAGATGATGCTTACGCCACTAAAGAGCGTGCTTTTTCTGCTTCCCGTATCAGATCAGGAACAGAAGACAGGAGCATGTAATGTATGCACAAATTGTGGGAATGTTAGTTGTATGTTCAGGGAAGATCCAGAGAATAACAGAAAAAGAGATGCAGATATACAGAAAATAATAAATGGACTACGCAGCATAAAAGATCAGAGCGGTATTTCCAAAAACATGGGAACGGCTGGTGGTTCCTATGGCATCAGTCAGGTGTTTAAGATGCCTGGGGATAACAGATAGTGTAAAAATTCACTGGCGAAGCCTTTTGATGGCTGATTGTTGGATACAGAAAGGAGAGATATGATACAGTTATATACAGGTGACGGAAAGGGAAAGACCACAGCAGCTGTAGGTCAGGCCATAAGAGCTGCAGGAGCAGGCTACAGAGTTATATTCTGCCAGTTCATGAAGGGTGGGGAGTCCGGAGAACTGGAGATATTAGCGAGACTGCCACAGGTTCAGATATACAGGTGCGAGAGAGAGTTTCCTTTCTACAATGCCATGACGGACAAGGACAGGAAGGAAATTACGGATATTCATAATGAACTCATAGGCAATCTGATAAGGATTTATGATGCCTGGAATGAAGAAAGAGAGAAGATGACCGGACAGGCAGAAAGCCTGATGATGGTTCTTGATGAGATAACATATCCATTAAACTGGGGGCTTGTTGATGCCAGTTTATTCGAAGGGCTGGTGAACAGGATAAAAGAGACAGATCAGCACAGAAATATGAATTGCAGAGACGAGAATGGCATAGGTAATATATATAAGCCAGGTATACCTCAGATGGAACTGGTGCTTACAGGACGGCAGCCGGACCAGCTCATTGTCGATAATGCAGACTATATTACAGAGATGAAGAAGCTGCGGCATCCATTTGACGATGGTATACAGGCGAGAAAGGGCATAGAATATTAAAGAATTTTTCAGGCTGAAGTTCAATAACGGGAGGTAAAGTTATGGGGCAAAAGGAAAATGGAACAAGTGTGGGTAAAGTGATCTTAGGTGGCATATTTTTATTGTGGTTTATCGCTTCAATGATAGGAATGTATGTATGTTCGCAGGTGGATGGCGGTGCGGGACTTATGCTGGTAATACTGGGACAGTTTTTTCTTGTGTTCGGGATTATTGGTATAGCCGGGAATATAAAGAAAAAACCATTCCCCATCATAATCATACTATTTCCTCTGGCAGGTTCTGCATTGATCGTATGGGGTTTAAGTCTTTATATGGGTTCAGAACATCTGCTTGAGATGCTTGGCAATGCAGTGCCATATCTGGCAGTCTGGCTGTTTCCGGTTATTGGAGTGATCCTGGTAGCAGATACTGTTGTAAGACAAAACTACCTGAAGAGGGTGTGTACGTACAAGATTCAGGCAAAATGTATCAGCGTAGAGAGAGAATGGTCAAAGGGAACTCGAAACAGCAGAGGTGACTGGGTATACATGCCAGTGTATAGTATTATGCATAGTGGAAGAGAGATGAATGTAAGTAATGGTGTTTATACTAATTTAAACAATCTTAAAGTGGGAGAGTACTATTACATAAAGATCAATCCATTAAATCCACAGGAATTTATAGATGAGAACAGCAGAAAGGGAAATAAGCTGTCACTGGTGCTGGGAATAATATTTATTTTACTGGCAATACCGGCTATCATACTTATGAAGACAGGTATTGTATAAAAATATACCATGAAAAGATAAAGGAACAAAAATGATAAAGAATATTATATTTGATCTTAATGGAACCATGATATTTGATGGAAGATATCATGAAATTGCCTGGAAGGAATATTCAGACAGGCTGGCAGGAAGGATACTTACAACAGAGGAGTTTCAGCATCATGTGCTGGGGCATACCAACAGGGATATTCTGGAATATCTTATGGGCAAGGGCACACTTTCCGATGAGCGTATACTTGAGCTGACAGAAGAGAAGGAGGCTGCCTATCGGGAGCTTTATATAAAGGACACTGAGAATTTCAAGCTGGTGGACGGACTTGAAGAATATCTTGACTATATAAAAGAAAAAGGCATAAACATAAATATCGCCACAGGCTCAAACCTTACAAATCTTGACTTTTACTTTGAACAGTTTAAGCTTGACCGCTGGTTTGATAAGTCAAAGGCAGCCTACGACGATGGAACCATGGCTGCAAAACCCGCACCGGATATGTATATAAAAGCCATGGAAAGAATTGGTGCAGCACCGGAAGAAACAATTGTAATAGAAGATGGTCCTTCGGGGGTAAAGGCAGCATCTTCAGCGAATGTAGCGGTGATAGTTGGAATATATGGAGACTCCGATGAAAATCTTCTAAGGAATACGGGACTCTGCAACCTGCTTATCCACGACTACGTAGATCAACCAAAATTAAGAACCGTACTCTCAAAAAAATAGATCTGACTCAAATAAGAAAACTAAAAAAACAGCTCACCAGATTCAAAGACTTGGCGAGCTGTCTTTTGTATTTTAGGACATAAAGTTTCAATATCCGGATTGGCTTAATTATTCAGAAACTGTCCCTGTTTCTTCCTATCTATGTAGCTCTTAACCTCGGCAACAACAACACCATTTAACGCAAACAGCGCAATGATATTTGGCAGAGCCATAAGACCATTGAAGATATCGGCGATAGTCCATACAGCCTTGACAGTCATGTAAGGCCCGATGAATATACATGCTATGTATAACCAACGATAAACCTTAACAACCTTCATCTTGCCATTTGTAAGGTACTCAAGACACTTCTCACTGTAGTAATCCCAGCCCAGGATCGTTGTGAAAGCGAAGAATACAAGGCAGATCATAAGCAGCAGTGAAGCTACAACAGAAGGGAATGGAAGACCCGACTGGAAAGCGTGTGTAGTAACGGCAACACCTTCAAGACCTATATCCCATGAACCGGCGATAACAATAGTAAGACCTGTAAGTGTACAGATGACGATAGTATCTATAAATGTTCCAAGCATTGATACAAGCCCCTGCTCAACAGGCTCCTTTGTCTTTGCTGCAGCAGCAGCTATAGGTGCACTACCAAGACCAGCTTCATTAGAGAAGATACCCCGGGCTATACCCTTCTGCATAGCTACGATGATGGCACCAAGAGTACCACCTGCAGCAGCCTTGAGACCGAAGGCACCCTCGATTATCTCCTTGAATGCACCAGGTACCTTGGTGATATTGAATATTATTATAAGCAGTGCGGTTACAACATAGAGAATAGCCATGAAAGGAACTACAACCTGAGCAACATTTGTTATTCTCTTAAGACCACCGATGATAACAAGACCAACACATATAGTGAGGATTATGCCTGAGATAACGATAGCCCATGAATAATCAATGTCAAATAATGTAAAAGCAACATGCTTTGTATCAGGATCAAAGAAGTTCTTAACGGCACTGGAGATACCATTTACCTGTGTAAATGTACCGATACCAAAGAGACCTACACATACTCCAAAGAATGCAAACAGCTTTGCAAGCCATTTCCAGTTCTTACCCATACCGTTTTCGATATAGTAGAGAGGACCACCTACGACGTGTCCATCCTCAGCAATAGTTCTGTACTTTACTGCCAGCATACACTCTGAGAACTTGGTTGCTGTTCCGAAGAGGGCTGCGATCCACATCCAGAAAAGTGCACCGGGACCACCTGTAACGATGGCGGTGGCAACACCTACGATATTTCCTGTTCCGATGGTAGCAGAAAGGGCTGTACATAATGCACCAAAGCTGCTTATCTCTCCGTGTTCATCGTGCTCTCCCTTGGCGAACATGAGCTTGAAGCTCTTGCCAAGCTTTGTGATCTGAATTCCCTTGAGACGGATCGTAAGGAATATTCCAGCTGCAAGAATTAATACTATAAGTGGAATTCCCCAGACATAATCGTCAATCTTTCCGAGAATTGTGTTGATAGTTTCTAACATTTTTTCTCTCCTCCTGTGACTTATTATTGAAAAATGTCTGTAAACCGGAAAATATAAGTCTCTAATGTCAACGAACACCACATTTTTCGTGACAAATAAATTCCCATACTGGATTATAAAGTAAAAAGCCGGGAAACACAAGGCGGAGTGGGAATAAAACAAAAAAATGTACTCATAAACCTGGGCATATGTTACAGCATGGATGCCCATATATAAGATTAAATTTGTCCAAATTAGTTGTATTTCATTGATTAGAAATCATATTTAAAGTATAATTGGAGTAGTGTCGTTGCAGATTATACAGTAAGAGGCAATTACATTTATGTAATGTTTGGAGGAAGATAGATATGTCGTACATGGCATTGTACAGAAAATGGAGACCTGGAGAATTTGACGAGGTAAAGGGGCAGGATCATATTGTAAGGACCCTCAAGAACCAGATAGTCAATGACAGGATAGGCCATGCATATTTGTTTTGCGGAACCAGAGGCACAGGTAAGACTACCATAGCCAAGCTGTATGCCAAGGCGGTGAACTGTGAGCACCCTGTGGACGGAAGTCCTTGTAACGAGTGTGCAAGCTGTAAGGCAATAGCCGCAGGAACAGCTATGAATGTCATAGAGATAGACGCGGCGTCAAACAACGGCGTTGACAATATCAGACAGATCAAGGAAGAGGTGCAGTATCCTCCAACAGAGGGTAAGTACAAGGTTTATATTATCGATGAGGTGCATATGCTTTCTATAGGAGCCTTCAATGCACTGCTTAAGACTCTTGAGGAGCCACCATCATATGTAATATTTATCCTTGCTACAACAGAAGCCCACAAGATACCTATCACTATTTCATCCCGTTGTCAGAAATATGATTTCAGAAGGATTTCCGTTGATACCATTTCTGACAGACTTATGGATCTGCTGTCAAGGGAGAACATAGAGGCTGACAGGAAAGCAGTGGATTACATTGCCAAGGCAGCGGACGGCTCCATGCGAGACGGTCTCAGTATCCTGGATCAGTGTATATCATTTAATCTGGGACAGAGACTTACTTATGATAAGGTGCTTGAGACTGTAGGTGCGGTGGATATAGATATATTTGCCAAGCTGCTCCAGTCCATAATAGATCTTGACGTGTCGGCAGCCCTTGATATAGTTGACGAGACAGTATGGCAGGGCAGGGAGCTGTCGAGATTTGTCAGTGATTTCACATGGTTTTTGAGAAATGTACTGCTCATAAAGGTTTCTGTGGATGGTGATAAGAAGTTAGACATGACCGCAGAGAATATTGCAAGAGTAGAAGAGCTGGCAGAGCAGATAGATGAGCAGACACTTATAAGGTATATCAATATATTTGCAGGGGCATCGGCAAATATCAAGAATGCCACCCAGAAAAGGGTTGTTTTAGAGCTTGCTGTCATAAAGCTGTGTAAGCCTGAGATGGAGACAAATTACGACGCTCTTATAGACAGACTGAGGATCCTTGAGAAGAAGGTGGAATCAGGAGCGGTGCTTCCAGCAGATCTGGCAGAGGCGTTGAAGAGCGGCAGCGTAGCAGCTGCTCCGGCAGGAGGAAATGGAGCAGATGTCCATGTCACAGCCGGAACATCAGGTGTCGGAGCCGGGACTTCAGGAAAGGAAAAGCTTGTGGACAGGATCAACAACCTGCCCGAGGCTGACAGATATGATCTTAAACAGATAATAGATCTGTGGGACATGGTTCTTGATAAACAGGGAAGACTCACTGCGGATTTTCTGAGACAGGGAACTGTGGGACTCACCTCGGACAATAAGGGCTTAAGGATCACATTTTTCAAGAAGGATGAGTTCAGATCGGCTATCAGATACTTCACGGACAAGGATAAGGTGAAGGCATTCAAGGAGAGGATAGCAGAGATCACAGGCCGTACATTCCCGGTGGAGTTCGTAGTTGTGGATGATAATCCTGAGACAAGAAGAGAGACCGAGGAGAATGATCTCGGCAAGATCAATTTTGATATAGATATTATATAAAAATATATATTAATAATTTTCAAGGAGGAATTAGAACAAATGGCTAAGAGAGGCGGATTTGGCGCAGGTATGATGCCTGGAAATATGAACAATCTTATGAAGCAGGCTCAGAGAATGCAGAAGCAGATGGAGGAGACCACAAAGGAGCTTGAGGATAAGGTTTATGAGTCATCAGTAGGTGGCGGAGTTGTAACAGCTAAGGTTTCAGGAAGAAAGGAGCTTCTCGAGATCAAGATCGATCCTGAGGCTGTTGATCCTGATGATGTTGAGACTCTTGAGGATCTGGTTATCTCAGCGGTAAATGAAGCACTGAGACAGCAGGATAAGGATTACAATGACAGCATGGCCAAGATTTCAGGCGGCGTAGGATTGGGAGGATTACCTTTCTAATGAACATATATGGTGGAGAAGTAAATAAGCTTATATCAGAGCTTTCACATCTGCCGGGAGTTGGCTCCAAAACTGCCCAGAGACTGGCGTTTCATATCATAAGTATGCCGGAGGAGAGGGCGGAGGCTCTGGCGTCAGCCATAGTCAATGCCAAGAAGAAGATAAAATACTGTTCCTGCTGTTACACCATAACAGACAGTGACCTGTGTCCTATATGCAGAGCACCGGGAAGAAACCACAGAACCATAATGGTGGTGGAGACACCGAGGGACATGGCGGCATATGAAAGGACAGGACAGTATGATGGTATATACCATGTGCTTCACGGAGTTATCAATCCGGCACTTGGTATCGGTCCCGGAGACATAAAGATCGCAGAGCTCATGAAGAGACTGCAGGGGGATGTTGATGAGCTGATCATAGCTACAGGTTCAGGACCGGAAGGAGAGGCTACTGCCATGTACATATCCAAATTGGTGAAGCCGGCAGGCATTAAGGTAAGTCGTATAGCCAGCGGTGTTCCTGTAGGCGGGGATCTGGAATGTATAGATGAGGTTACTTTACTTCGGGCACTTGAAGGAAGAGTATATCTATAAAATAAAAAGAGAGAAAGAGGTGTTTTGAATGTTGAGAGTTGGATTTTTAACAAGTGGTGGAGATTGCCAGGCACTTAATGCAACTATGAGGGGTGTTGCCAAAGGACTTTATGAGTTATTTGACGAGGTTGAGATCTATGGTTTCCTTGAGGGCTACAAGGGCCTCATGAGAGAGAACTATATCAAGATGAAGCCGGTGGATTTCTCAGGTATCATCACAAAGGGTGGTACTATCCTCGGAAGCTCAAGACAGCCATTCAAATTAATGGGTGAGCCTACAGAGGACGGTCTTGATAAGGTAAAGGCAATGAAGGCTACCTACAAGAAGTTGAAGCTTGATTGTCTTTGTGTTCTTGGTGGAAATGGTTCCCAGAAGACAGCAAATCTTTTAAGCGAGGAAGGGCTTAATGTCATCGGTCTTCCAAAAACCATAGACAATGATCTGTGGGGCACAGATATGACATTTGGCTTCCAGAGTGCGGTAGACGTGGCAACCCAGACCATTGACTGTATCCACACAACTGCAGCGTCTCATAACAGAATATTCATAGTAGAGGTTATGGGACATAAGGTAGGCTGGATCACTCTCCATGCCGGTATTGCAGGCGGAGCTGATGTCATCCTTATTCCTGAGATACCTTACGATATCAAGAAGGTATATGAGGCTATAGATAAGAGAACAAAGAATAAGAAGGGCTTTACAATTCTTGCAGTGGCAGAGGGAGCAATATCAAAGGAAGTTGCAGAGCTGCCTAAGAAGAAGCGTAAGGAAGCTATAGCTAATTCACCGTATCCATCTGTTGCTTACGAGCTGGCGGACAAGCTCAAGGCATTTACAGATCAGGATATCAGGATAGCAATACCGGGACATACTCAGAGAGGTGGAAGCCCGGACGCTTACGACAGAGTTATCTCTTCAAGATTTGGTGCAAAGGCTGCACAGCTCATCAAGGATAAGGATTATGGCAAGCTTGTTGTATACAAGGGTAATCAGGTTACAGCCATTCCTCTTTCAGAGTCAGCAGGCAAGTTAAAGTACGTTTCACCGGATGATGATATAATTGCAGAGGCAAGAACCTTAGGCATTTCATTTGGAGATAAGTAGTATAAGAATATTTCACATGGATCTCCCTATTTGCATATATAGATAATAAAGGTGCAGATAGGGAGATTTGTATGAGCGAAGAATTTAAGTATTTGTCCTTTGAATCTCAAAACAGTGAGATTAAGGACTTGATAAATAGTGGAAATATATATAAGATGAGACAGGGACTGTCTGGACTTCTGCTTCCGGCGGGGATCGATGACGGTCTCCTTGAAAATGAAAGGGACAGAAAGTACCTTAAGGAGCTGTATCCCCAGAGGATAAGCGAGATAAACGGATATATCGAGGACGAGTGCGACAGGCTGGAGTATGAGGGAAGTCCTATGTTCGCTGAGTACCCTGACAGAGAAGTAGTGCGGGGTATAGCTAGGGACATCTACAATAAGCTTGATGTAAATGACGATGACTGGGCATACTCAGATAGAGCCCCGTCACAGTCAGAGAGCATGGCGGATTCCGGTGCAGATGTTTCAAGCGATATGGCGGCTGATCCTGATTATGATGTGGAGGCTTCGGCGGCGTGGCAACATGGCAGAAAGCCGGGGTATCCGGGTGGCTATCCAAGATATCCTGAGTACAACGATCCCCCATATGTAAGAAGACGCAGAGGTTGTGTTGACTGTCCTTTGAGACAGATAATAGAAGCACTTTTGTGCAACGAATTTTATTGCAGACGTGAAAGATATAGAAACAGGAGAAGAAGGTTTTACTAATTGAATACGATAAAAAATATAATTATTAAAGCAATAGTTATGATCGTTATAGTGGTCATAACTATGTTCTTTGTAAATAAATACGAAAACAGGGCATACAGCAATCTTGCCATAGAGATGGAAGATTCCACACTGCCATTAATATATATAAATTACGGAGATCAGAACATAAATGTCATGCATGGATATACCTGCGATGTGGATACAACACTCCTCAGGGATTCCATTACTCCTATAGATGAAAATAAGCAGATAAATCTTATAGTCCAGGATGATACAGGATATGCGAAGAAGTATTCCTATGAAGTAAGGACTCTCGACGGCAGCTCCCTGGTGGAGAACGGAGATCTGGAGTATCAGACTGATGAGAGGGGCTTCAACGATCTTCAGATAGATATCAGGATGGACCTTAAGGCAGATGTGGAGTATATGCTCATTGTCAAGGCAATGGCTGATGATGATAATTACGCCAGATATTATACAAGGATAGTCCTTGGTACAGATTATCATGTGGACGCTATGCTCCATGCAGCCAGAGATTTCAACGACGCAAGCTTTGATTTCACAGCTTACGAGGATGACTCTGTGATAAATACCTACTCGGCATATTACAAGTCAAGGAATAAGAATAAGAAGCTGGATGAGGGATCATTTGCCCATTCTACCCTTGCGTCATCATACTCACAGCTTACCTGGTATGGCCTGGATCCTACAAAGGTATCCACCATCTACCCGACTATCAAGGAGATTGCAAATAATTACGCGGTGGTGCAGTTTAAGTACACCATAGCCGATATAGTAGGTGACAGCCACAACTATTATTCTGTTGAGGAGGATTACACCTTAAGCTATGCTGACGGCGAGATCACCATGCTTAATTTCGACAGATATGTGGATGAGATATTCGACAGGGCGGATGTGGACGCCAAGAACAATCTCTATGAGATCGGAGTTGTGTCCTCAGGTAAGGTGAAATACAAGTCCGGTGACGAGAGCAGGAAGGTGGCATTTGTCAGAAATCAGCAGCTCTGGTACTACAATTACAGGGAGAACCAGATCACCCATGTATTCGGATTCTGGCTTGATGATGTGGAGAACACCAGAAATACTTATGATAACCATGATATAAATATCATATCCCTCGATGATGACGGCAATATGTATTTTTCAGTGTACGGATATATGAACCGTGGAAAGCATGAAGGAAAGCTTGGTGTTGCCCTTTATAGTTATACGGCAGCAGAGCAGGAGCTTAGTGAGCTGGTATTTGTGGAGACAAATGTGCCTTACAGCTCCATGAAACTTCAGACCTCAAGGCTTACTTATTTCAACGGACAGAGATTTTATTATATGCTGGGTGATCAGGTCAACTGTATAGATGTAAATGACAAGAAGGCGTCAACATATGTGTCGGGAATTTCCATGGACAAGGTGTATGTGGCGGATGATATGAGCGTTATCGCATATTGCGGTGCAGACGATCAGGTGGACAATGACATGATAAATATTGCAAGACTTGACACTGAGACAACTGTTACAGAAAATGCAGGAAGCGGTGAATGTCTCATAGGCTATGGCTTTAAGGACACGGATTTTATCTATGGAACCAGTGATGTGTCCGACAGCTCATATACCATCAAGACATCCTCATTTGACAGTACTTCCCTTGACTATGCCGCAAGAAAGAGCATACCTTCAAAGTCCATATCCATTGTGGACAGGGACGGCAGGCAGCTTAAGGATTATAACAAGGGCTATTACATTGCAAATGTCCTGATCGAGACAGACCTTATATACCTTATACGTGCCCAGAAGATCGGCAGTGAGTTCGTACAGTATGATGACGACTTCATTACCTATAAGAATGATGAGCTTAAGCAGTCTGTTTCAACTGTATTGCAGACTTCTGCAGAGGGCGTGGACAAGATATATTTCACCCCACCTGCAAATATTTACCTGTCATATGTACCGAAGCTTCTTATTACCAAGAACAAGAAGAATGACGATGGGATTTATATGAACACCCAGTTTGAAAATAAATCCATGTACACGGTATTTACAGGGTCAGGTGTATCGGGAGAATTTGATGTGGCGGGAGACGCCATCAATTACGCTATAGACAACAGTGGAATAGTGGTTGAAAATGACGGCTCCATCATATACAGACAGTCTGACGCCAAGGAATACAATACCATTGCATCGGCAATATTCCATTACAGTTCAGGTTCCGTTGCGGCGTCCCTTCAGGATTGCCTGTACATGGTACTTAATTATCAGGGCGTTGACATTACCTATGATGAACTGGCTGACTACACCGATCCGGTGGAGGCTCTCACAACCCTGGGCAAATCCTCAGGCGTAGATATCACAGGACTGAGCCTTAAGCTTCTTGTGGGATATGTCAGTGACGGCATACCGGTCATAAGTAAGATCGATGACGGAAGATATGTTCTTGTGGTAAGCTACAATGATGAAGCCATAAGATATTATGACCCTGTTATAAATGATGAGGTTAAGGTAAGCAGAAAGGCTTATGAGTCTAAGATGAGCCTTGGAAATAATGTGCTGTACACATATGTGCAGTATTAATTAAGAGAGACATGGTAGTATAAACATGCCGTGTCTGTCTTGTTGCAATAGAAAGTCTGTAGTATAAAGTGTTTCATGATTGGGATGGATCATCTGTTGTTTAGCAGTCGTCAAATGCAATCATGCAAGCATGCTGCACATGACTCGCTGCTATAAAAAAAGAAGTGCGGATGCACTTCTTTTTTCTGTAAGTATATCAACTTGATACGCCAATATTACTCCTCTGAGATTGTGCCTACTGGGCATGAACCTGCACAAGCACCACATGAGATGCACTGTGAACCATCTATAACGAATACTCCACCATTCTCTGAGATAGCGCCTACTGGACATGAACCTGCGCATGAACCGCAGCCGATACATGAATCGCCAATAACGAATGCCATACTAGTGTCCTCCTTGTAAAGTAATTATTAATCATATGTGTATTTTAAAACAAAACCGGATACTATTCAAGTAATAATAATATTTTTCATTAAAATATTATATTTGTACCAACATTTGCCATAAATGAAAAATATCTCTTAATATCAATAGCCGTAACGCCTTTTATTCTTTAACAGGAATGCGATGGTTATGATAAGGGTTATTATCTCCGCAACCGTAATGGCACTCCATATTCCGTTTATGCCAAAAAATACAGGCAGCAGCATAAGGGCGGCAAGCTGTATTACAAATGTCCTGAGGAACGAGATGGCGGCAGATACTACGCCGTTGTTCAATCCTGTGAAGAAGCTTGAGGCAAATATATTAAATCCGCAGAACAGGAAGGAAATTGAGTAAAGCATCATACCTGTCTGGGTCACATGGCACAGTGTTTCATCGTAACCTACAAATATCTTTGCAATAGGTAGTGCCAAAAGCTCTGAAGAAAGAGTCATGGCAACAGCGGTTATGGCTGTGATGGTCAGGCTCTTCTTAAGGAGACTGTGAAGCTGTGCTTTATTTCCGGCACCATAATTGTAGCCGATAACCGGATTTATACCTACTGCATATCCGAAGAATATTGCCATAAATATAAATGAAACATACATTATTACTCCGTATGCCGCTATTCCGTTTTCCTTTGCAATCTTCATAAGCTGAAAATTATATACAACGGATACGATTGATGTGGACAGGTTGGTGAGCATTTCGGAAGAACCGTTTCCGCATGCCTTTACGATGCATTTCCAGTCAAACTTTGCAAATCCAAGTTTCAACAGACCGTTTTTGTTCCTGATGAAATAAACCAGAGGAACGATACTTCCGATGATCTGTCCGGTCATGGTTGCTATGGCGGCACCGGCTATTCCAAGCTTGAGAGGTCCCATAAGGAGGTAATCCAACAGCATGTTAGTTATTCCGGCAAGGACGGATATTCCAAGTCCCATACGCTGCTTTTCTGTGGTGGCAAGGAAACTCTGGAAGCTGTTCTGCAACATAAAGAACGGTTCGGCAAGTATCAGGATCCTGCCGTATAGTATGGCGTCACTTCTGATCAGATCGGTAGCACCAAGAAGATCTACTATCTGTGGCATGAAGATAAATCCTATGATTGCCAGGATAGTTGAAGCAATGATGATGAGCCATACGAGCATGGAGAAGACTTCATTTGCCTTTTTCTTTTTTTTAAGTCCCAGGAAATAGGCAACCAGTGCACTTCCTCCGGTTCCGATCATGAAGCCTATTGCGGATATTCCCATCAGTACCGGCATAACCAGATTTACCGCTGCAAATGGGTTCTTGCCTATCATATTGGATACGAAGTATCCATCCACAATGCTGTATATGGAAGTCATGATCATCATGGCAATACATGGCAGAACATAGGATATAAGCTTTTTGTATGTGAATGTGTCTGAAATTTTAATCTGCATGTTTTTTCTCCTCGGTGTGTGGTGATATATTTGCAGCTTGCTTTTAATGTTCCCTATTTACGAGGGCGGCAAGTTATATATGAAAGTTTGATCACAATATATGTTTGGCTTCCCTTTTCAGGTATTCAAGCTGTCTTTCAGTCAGCGAGATGATCAATCGGCGTTCATCCTCCGTGAAACTTCGGAAAGAGTCCATGTCTGCCTTTATAAGTGGCATTATGATCTTGTCTGCAAGCTTGTGCCCCTGCTCAGTCAGGGACACATATTTTACATTTCCGGCACCCTTTTTGGTGTTTAGTGACAGCAGACCCTCATGCTCAAGCCTTTTTATTGCGGAATTGCAGGTCTGCCTGGTTATATGCCAGTCGTCGCAGAGAAGAGTCTGGGTCATATCAGGATTTTCCTCAACCACCAGAATATACAATATCCAGAATGAGGTTTCCGGAAGGTTAGCCTTTTTCGCTGCTTCACGCCACAGGTCATCCTGCTCCTTCCATATCCTGTTGAAGTCGCGTATCTGCATTTTCAGATCGTTATCTATATTGAACATAAATTTTCCTCCTTGGAACATCAGCCCCAATGTCAAGTGTCATTTGGGCAATAGCACAATTAATGGTATCTTGTGTCAACGTCATCTATAGTATATCCGATTTCGGATATAGTCAAGAGGGGAAATTAGAAAATCAGATGAAAAGCTCTTAAGTCTTGACTTGGATTGCGAAAATGTACATAAAAGTCACGGGCTTTTGAACAGGGAAATGACCTGAAAATGGAAAGAAAAAAACAGGTCAAGGAAATTCAGCCGAGAAAATGACCCGAAAACCGAAAAGTATAAAAAGAGTCAAGGAAATTCAGCCGAGAAAATGACCCGAAAACCGAAAAGTATAAAAAGAGTCAAGAAAATTCAGCCGAGAAAATGACCCGAAAACCGAAAAGTATAAAAAGAGTCAAGAAAATTCAGCCGAGAGAATGACCTGAAAATTAGAAAGTGAAAAATAAGTCAACTCGGTTATATAAAGGTAACCAGGTAATAAAAATGTGCGTACTATCTAAAGCCGGTAAAAATAAGTATGCTAATAAATGAAAAAGAAACGGGATTGAAAAATAAATAGAGCTGAAAATAAATCAAAGGCATAAATGGTAGATGGAAATGACGAGCATGTAGCTTCAGCCCTTTGCCAGAGGAGGTACCCATGCATCGTAGATGCATATAAAATGGTACCGACGATATGCCGCCGAATGAAATGAGGGGGCAATACTTAAAAAGGTAAAATTTTAAATGGGCTGATGTTCAATAATAAGGAGGAACATTATGGAATTAATGGAACTGATCAAGTCAAGACACTCAATAAGAAAGTACACAGATGAACAGATATCAATAGAAGAGCTGGAGAAGATACTGGAGGCGGGAAATTATGCCCCTAATGCCGGTGGAGGTCAGCGGAGCATGATGGTTGCCATACATGACAGAGAACTTACAACACATATAGGACTCATGAACATGGCTGGATTTGACAGGAGAAATCTGGCAGGAAGCTATGTTTCAAAGGAGCAGCCGAGCACGATAGATGATCCAACCATAAGAAATGGATTTTATGGGGCACCTACAGTTGTGTGTGTATTCTGTCAGGATAATTTCCTGTTTAAGACTGCGGACGCCTTCTGCATGATGGAAAATATGGTTCTTCAGGCTACGGAGCTTGGAATTGCTTCATGTATTATTTCCAGAGGCAGGGAGACCTTTGACTCGGAGGAAGGACATAAGCTTATGAAGGAATGGAATGTGCCTGAGGGATATGCATGTCAGGGATTTGTGATCCTTGGACATATAAAAGGGGAGCAGCCCCACAGCAAACCGAGAAAATCCGGTAGAATTAAGATTGTGGAAAGCTGCTCCCATTAACCATAGGATGTATGCAAATACTAAGTGTAAATTACTTTGCTCAAGTATACTAATTTTGCTTGAAAAATTCTTCAACAATATACTATAAGATCGACATAAACCACTCGACAGTTTCCGGTGAGTAATGGGAGAAGAATAAGCTCTCGCCACCATCAAGGGCTTCGATTGCTGCCATGTCTTCCGGTGAAAGAGTGAAGTCAAAGATCTCAAAGTTCTGCTTCATACGATCCTTGTGTACGGTCTTTGGAATTACCACAACATTGCTCTGGATAAGGAAACGGAGGGCTGTCTGGGCAGCGGTCTTACCGTAATGCTTGCCGATCTCTGTCAGTACCGGGTTTGTGAACATGTCGCTTCTTCCCTCGGCAAATGGTCCCCAGGACTCAATCTGGCAGCCGTATTTCTCAAGATACTTCCTGGATGTCTTCTGCTGCTGGAATACGTGGGTCTCGATCTGATTTACAGCAGGCTTAACAGTTGAGAAATGCTCGATATCAAGATAACGGTCAGGACCGAAGTTTGAGATACCGATGGCACGGAGCTTTCCTTCCTTGTACAGCTCTTCCATGGCACGATAAGTTCCGTAGTAGTCGCCAAATGGCTGGTGGATGAGCAGAAGATCAAGGTAATCTGTCTGTAATTTCTCCATTGACTCCTTGATGGAAGACTTAGCCTTCTCATAGCCGGCATTTGTGATCCACACCTTGGTTGTCAGGAAAAATTCCTCTCTTGGCAGTCCGCTTTCTGCAATGGCTGCACCTACACCTTCCTCGTTATAATAAGCCTGAGCTGTATCTATGCTTCTGTAACCCACTTCGATGGCGTCAAGTACGCATTTTTTTGTATCGGCAGGCGGAGTCTGATATACACCATATCCAAGCTTAGGCATTTTAATTCCGTTATTTAAAGTTACATATTCCATTGTTTTTCCTCCTTTTTGCTTTGCAATTATTATTCACTGTAATTAAACTTTACAATACTCCCAGGGAGAAGTACACTATTTATATCGTAACCTGCTTTTCAGAAAATGAAACGTGGATTGATGCAAAAAACAGAAAATAACATAAGAACCACACCAGATTTATAAAAAGTAAGTTATATGATGAAACAAAGATAAGTTACATGAAAGATAAGTTACATGATAGAAACAATAAAATATAAAAATAATGAAATACAAGATAAAAGGAGGCACAGCCCATGTTAGACCTGTATGAATTAAAACAGCTTATAGCATTTGCAGAATACGGAACCTTGTCCAGGGTGGCGGAAGAGTTCCACATATCAACGCCATCCATTACAAGATCCATGCAACATCTGGAGGAGAGCTTCGGGGTTACTCTGTTTGTCCGGGGAAAGAATAAGATAGAGTTAAATGAAACAGGAAAGCTTGCAGTGGAGTGTGGCAGGAAGCTCCTGCAGGATGAGGAACAGGTGGTGTCACAGGTGAAAGCATTTGATCAGAGGAGAAGGACTATAGTGATTAAATCCTGTGCTCCGGCACCTTTATGGGAGCTTATCAGGGAGTTGAACACAGAGCAGTCCGGCATGATGATATCCTCGGTGATCTGCCAGAATGATGAGGTGCTGGAGGCACTGGAGGATGGCTCCTGTGATATAGGAATTTTGCCATTTGCCACTGAGGGCAGCAGCGAATATATGCACGAGCAGCTTTTCGTATGCGTGCCGAAAGACCATGAACTGGCAGCCCATGAGACACTGACATTTGCAGATATAAATGGATTTAACTTTCTGCTCCGCACAGAGCTTGGCTTTTGGGATACACTGTGCCGGGAGAAAATGCCGGCCTCTAAGTTCCTGGTGCAGACGGACAATATGGTATTCGACGAGCTGGTAAAGGCGTCCTCGCTGCCCTGCTTCACCACGGATTACTGGGGCAGGCAGAACCCGTCTTACGCCGGCAGGATCAACATACCACTTACAGACGAAGAGGCAAATGTAACCTTTTACAAAACCAGGAATATAAACATATTGCGGCAAATACCTTAAGAAAACCTAAAGCTTTATAAAAGAATTGTGAAATGTGACCGAACCGCCTTGAATATGTCCGCCACCTGTATCTATAATGAAAGGCAGATATGACATAGGGATAAAAATTTAATGTTATCCGCATAAAAAATTTGCAGAGTGCGTGGTAATATTTCATATAAAGTTTGCATGTGTATTACGCAGGAAGAGGTGTTTAATTTGGATAATATAGATATGCAGTCTGCCCCCGCGGGGCTTACCATGGCGGAGGTTCGTGAACGGACGGAGGCAGGGCTTACCAATCATACAGATATAACAACAGAGAAGACAGTGGGTCAGATCATCAAGTCGAATGTATTTACATATTTCAACCTGATATTTCTCATACTGGCGGTGCTTCTCTGTATAGTGGGCTCCTACAGAAATCTGACGTTTCTGCCAATAATCATAGGAAATACAGTTATCGGAATATATCAGGAGCTTCGGGCGAAGAAGACCCTTGATAAGATGAACATGCTTAACGCCCCACATTCGGTTGTGGTGAGAGCGGGAAAGCAGAGCCGAATAGATTCCGAGACACTGGTCAAGGATGATGTGGTGATATTAAGTGCCGGAAATCAGATCTGTGCCGACGCTACAGTTATAGGTGGCAGCATATCTGTAAATGAATCTCTTCTTACCGGTGAGGCTGATGAGATAAAAAAGGAGAAGGGAGACAAGCTCATGTCCGGAAGCTTTGTGGTTTCGGGACAGTGCTATGCCAGACTTGACAAGGTGGGAAATGACTCCTACATATCAAAGCTTACTGCCCAGGCGAAGGCAATGGGCGACGGCGAGCAGTCGGAGATGATAAGGTACATCAACAAGCTGGTAAAATGGGTTGGAATAATCATAATCCCGGTGGGCGTCATATTGTTCTGGCAGGCGTACTGGGTGAATCATGAGACATTTGCCAAGAGTGTGGTGTCAATGGTTGCGGCTGTGCTTGGAATGATACCGGAGGGACTTTACCTTCTGACTACGGTTGCCCTGGCACTGAGCACCATCAGGCTTGCCAAGAAGCAGGTGCTCCTTCACGACATGAAGAGTATCGAGACTCTCGCGAGAGTTGATGTGCTGTGCGTTGATAAGACCGGAACCATAACAGAACCAGGTATGCAGGTGACGGAGCTGGTGATCAGCGGCAGATGTCCCGATGATAAGATGACTGTGGATACCTTTGGCAGGCTGTTTGCGGATTATTCCGCGGTTATTGCCGACAATAACGCCACCATGGAGGCCATCAGGGATTATATAAAGGAAAATAAGATAGATAAGAGCGGCAGGACTATGGTTGCCACAGAGCCATTTACCTCGGCAAATAAATACAGTAAGGTTTCCTTCCTTGAGGGAGACTACATGCTGGGGGCGCCGGAATTTGTCATGAAGGATGAATATGACAGTATATCGGATGAAATCGAGGCGTACCAGAAAAAGGGCTACAGAGTCCTCCTTCTGGCAGAGAGAAATTCTGCAAAACAGGAAAATAAGGACGCCGGCGAAGCTGCAGATAAGGCTGTTACGCCTTTAGGCTATATTGTGCTTTCAAACCCTATCAGGGAAAATGCTGTGAGCACCTTCAGGTATTTCAAGGAGCAGGGTGTTGCCATTAAGGTTATATCGGGAGATAATCCTGCCACTGTTTCGGAGGTGGCAAGAAGAGCCGGTATAGACGGAGCGGAGACCTATGTGGACGCTTCCACTCTGGAGTCGGAGGATGATATCAGGGAGGCTGTGGACAAGTACACGGTATTCGGACGAGTTACCCCGAAGCAGAAGCAGCTTATAGTAAGGGCTCTTCAGAGGAAGAAGCATACGGTTGCAATGACAGGAGATGGTGTAAATGATATCCTTGCCATGAAGGACGCTGATTGCAGTATTGCCATGGCGTCAGGCAGTGAGGCGGCAGCCCAGGCAGCCCAGACGGTGCTTCTTGACTCGGATTTCGGACGTATGCCTTATGTGGTATTTGAAGGAAGGCAGGTTGTAAATAATATCCAGAGATCAGCCAGCCTTTTCCTTGTGAAGAATATCTTCTCACTGTGCATGGCTATCTTCTCGGCGATATTTGCAATTACATATCCCCTTGAGCCGTCACAGATATCCCTGATAAGCATGTTCACCATAGGTTTTCCGGGATTTTTGCTGGCACTTGAGCCTAACAAAAACCGTATCGAGGGCAATTTCATGGTAAATGTCATGCTCCGGGCACTTCCGGCGGGACTTACGGATGTCCTTTCGGTGGGTGCACTGGTTATATGCGGCAGGGTATTCTCACTGCCAAGTGAAGATATTGCCACAGCCTGTACCATGCTTCTTGCGGTTGTGGGATTTATGATCATAATCAAGCTGAGCCATCCGTTTAACAAGCTCAGATACGGCATACTGGCTATAAATGTGGCGGGACTTTTGTTCTGTGGAATATTCCTTGGAAAGTTATTTGCCATAGAGTCAATATCCAATATATGTTTCCTGCTGATGGTGGTATTTGCATTTGCAGCGGAATCATTTTTCAGATATCTTACGCTGGTGGTTGAGAAGCTCGGCAGCTACTTCGGGGATGGCAAAAAGAGAAAGAGGCTTAGAAGAAAGTTGCGTAAATACAGCATTTTAAGATAAAATAAGAAGTAGATAGTGCAAATAAACGGAGGTGATAAAATGGCAAACATGACCAAGAAGGCTCTTGAGAACTCTCTCAAAAAGCTCCTTAAGGAGAAGCCCTTTGACAAGATAACCATAGCGGATCTCACAGAGGATTGCGGCATAAGCAGGATGGCATTTTATTACCATTTTCAGGATATATATGATCTGGCTGAGTGGGTGTGCATAGAGGATGGAAAGCAGGCATTAAAGGACAAGAAGACCTATGATACATGGCAGGAGGGCATGACCCAGGTGTTTGAGGCGGTCATTGAGAATAAGCCCTTTATCATGAACATCTACCATTCTGTCAGCAAGGAGAAGATTGAGAATTACCTGTATAAGCTGTCATATCAGCTTATTGCCGATGTGGTTGAGGAGAAGTGTGTTGGTGATAATATTCCTGAGGAGGACAAACAGTTTATTGCGGACTTCTACAAATACGGCTTTGTTGGGATCATGCTAAACTGGATAGACAGGGGCATGAAGGAGGACTATCAGCGTATAGTTGAACAGCTTAGCAAGACCCTTCGTGGAAATATAGCAAATTCCATAAGGAACTTTGAGGAACAGTAAAGGAATATCTTACAGAATTATCATAATAGAATATATTTACAAAGAAAGATCATATATAGAAACTTTACAAAACAGGCGGGATGATAAAAATTTTATCATTCCGCTTTTTCTGTAAATATACAAATAAAATTGGGCAAGATAATATATGGGTATGATAAAAATAAACGAAAGGGGCAGATCATTATGGCAAAGAAAAATTTAGGATTAAAGATAGCAGCAGTTGCTGCAGCAGGAGCAGGTGTGACAGCACTTGCGGCAAAGAACCAGAAGAAGGTTAAGGAACAGAAGGAAAAGCAGGCAGCAGAAAAGAAGGAATACAGAAATACAGAACGTGGAAAGCATGAGAAGAACAGCAAAGGAATATACTACACCAACGGTAACTACGAAGCATTTGCAAGGCCGAGAAAGCCTGAGGGTGTAGATGACAAACATGCATATATCGTAGGAAGCGGACTTGCCTCACTTGCAGCAGCCTGTTTCCTTGTCCGTGATGGTCAAATGCCCGGATCACATATCCATATCCTTGAGGCAATGGATATAGCCGGTGGTGCATGTGATGGAATATTTGACCCTACAAGGGGATATATCATGAGAGGCGGACGTGAGATGGAGAACCATTTCGAATGTCTGTGGGATCTCTTCAGAAGCATACCATCAATAGAGACTCCGGGAGTTTCGGTGCCTGATGAATACTACTGGCTGAACAAGGAGGATCCTAACTACTCACTGTGCAGGGCAACTGTAAATCGTGGTGAGGATGCCCACACAGATGGAAAGTTCAACCTGAGCCAGAAGGGCTGCATGGAGATCATGAAGCTGTTCATGACAAAGGATGAAGACCTTTACGACAAGACCATAGAGGATGTATTTGATGATGAGGTATTCAATTCTACCTTCTGGCTGTACTGGCGGACAATGTTTGCATTTGAGAACTGGCACAGTGCTCTTGAGATGAAGCTTTATTTCCAGAGGTTCATACATCATATTGCAGGACTTCCTGATTTCTCAGCTCTTAAGTTTACCAAGTATAATCAGTACGAGTCACTGATTCTTCCTATGGTTAAGTATCTTGAGGCTGCCGGAGTGACTTTCCAGTATAATACAGAGGTAACAAATGTTATTTTTGATATTAAAGACGGCAAGAAGATCGCCAAGACTATAGAGTGTAAGGTAAATGGTGTTGAGAAGGGCATATCTCTTACAGAGAATGACCTTGTATTTGTCACCAACGGAAGCTGCACAGAGGGTACTATCTACGGTGATCAGAACCACGCACCAAATGGCGACGCAGAGGTAAGGACCAGTGGATGTTGGAGCCTGTGGAAGAATATTGCTGTCCAGGATCCTTCATTCGGACATCCTGAGAAATTCTGCTCAGACGTTTCGAAGACCAATTGGGAGTCTGCAACAGTTACAACACTGGATGACAAGATTATCCCATATATAGTAGATATCTGCAAACGTGATCCGAGAACAGGCAAGGTTGTTACCGGCGGTATAGTAAGCTGTCAGGATTCAAGCTGGCTTCTCAGCTGGACAATAAACAGACAGGGACAATTCAAGAAGCAGGACAAGGATAAGGTCTGTGTATGGGTTTATGGTCTCTTCACAGATGTTCCGGGAGATTATATCAAGAAGCCTATGAAGGATTGTACAGGTAAGGAGATCACAGAGGAGTGGCTGTATCATCTTGGAGTACCGGAGGATCAGATCGAGGAGCTTGCAACAAACAGTGCAGTATGTGTTCCTACAATGATGCCTTATATCACAGCATTCTTCATGCCAAGAGCCAAGGGAGACAGACCGGATGTAATACCTGACGGATGTACTAACTTCGCATTCCTTGGGCAATTTGCAGATACACCTCGCGATACAGTATTTACCACAGAATATTCCGTAAGAACCGCCATGGAGGCTGTGTACGGACTTCTGGGAGTAGACAGAGGTGTGCCTGAGGTATGGGGCAGCGTTTATGATATAAGAGAACTGCTTGACAGCAGCGTGAAGCTTATGGACGGCAAGTCACCTCTTGAGATAAACCTTGGACCTTTAAATAAGCTTAAGAAGCCGATACTTAAGAAGATCCAGGGCACGGTTATAGAGAAGGTGCTGAGAGATCATGACATCATAAAAGAGGGTATGCTCTAAAGTAACCTGAGACAATATGATCAAAAGGCATAATAAGCCCCAATGTCACATTAATGGCTGGACATTGGGGCATTTCTATAATATAATATTGGGGTGTTTATGGTGAGGTTTCGCGGTTCATGTGCGGTCTTACGCATAGACCTGCAAATGGTACACATAATAGATATGTATTAAATGACAATACACATTACAGGAGGAATAAAAAATGGCTAAGAAGAT
The DNA here is from genome assembly GCA_050872265.1 of Coprococcus sp. Lineage (GTDB taxonomy): Bacteria > Bacillota > Clostridia > Lachnospirales > Lachnospiraceae > Coprococcus. Next base: position 42,077 of record JBNMGN010000001.1, on the reverse strand, counting down.
AAGCAGCGATATGCTTATAAATGATATTATTTCAATCGATCCGGGCAATGCAGCGATCCTTATGGCAGCAGGCATGCACTGTGTCAACTGCATGGCAGCAGCAGGAGAGACTCTTGAGGAGGCAGCAGCAGTTCACGGACTCGATCCTAAGGAGCTTGAGGACGAGATAAATGATTACCTTGAGAAGAAGGGTGAGTAATCTGTAACAGGATTACCATAAATACAGTAGAAATAAATATGGAGGAACATATGATTAACGAAGGAGCTAATCCTCCCGGGCGAAGTAGTGGTTATGTAGATATTAACTGCCACATTCTGCCGGGTTTGGATGATGGAGCTACAGATTTAAGAACTTCAATAGGAATGTTAAAGATTGCATACGAGGAAGGCATAAGAACAATAATCGCAACACCTGATTACAGACGCCAGTATAAGGAAACCGATATGGATAAGCTTAAGGCTGTGTTTGAGAGGGTGAAGAATGAGGCTGCCAAGATAAGTCCTGATCTCAGGCTTTATTTCGGCAGGGAGATCTTTTACGATAACGACGCCCACGAGAAGATCGTGTCAGGCGAGATATCTTCACTTGCCAAGAGCAGATATGTAATGCTTGAATTTCCGGTTGATATAGATTACGAAACAATAGCAGAGGCTATAAGAGACATTTCCATGGATGGTTACATCCCTATAGTGTCCCATGTTGAGACCTACAGTTGTCTTGACGAGGATGAGGACATGGTTGAGGATCTTATAAAGCTTGGTGCGTATATTCAGGTGGATTCCGGTTCGGTAACAGGGGAAAATGGTCATGACATCCGAAACTTTGCCAGAAAGCTGGTGAAGAACGAGATGGTTCATTTCATTGCCACAGACGCCCACGATTGTGACGACAAGGCACCTCTTATGAAGGAGTGTGCGGAATACATTGAACGCAAATGCGGCTTCGACTATATGAACGAGGTTCTGTATATTAATCCTATGGCCATAATTGAAAATGACGATGTAGAGATAATATAGAGATAATATATTTTCAAATGCAGATTTGTGTGAACAGTGTGAACGCAGACCTGTGATCAGAACATTGTATATGAAAAAAGCTGGTATCAAACGATACCAGCTTTTTTAGCTTTCCTGTTTTGGATTTTAGAGCCCTTGTTTAAATTTGAAGGGTTATAAATACGCTGCTTATGATCACAGTGTAGCAAGTGTCTGCACTGCATTTTCCTTTACTATGACCTTGAAGTGCTCTGCCATATGATATCTGAAAGCGTAATTTGATTTATAATATGAACCAAACTCTGCAAATATACCACAGGCTCTCTTAAATTCTCCGTCACTGTTTTCATCACTCTGAGCTATAAGATAAAATCTGTTGTCAGAAGGATTTTTATAAAGAGTATTTGTACTGTTATAGAAGCCCTTAAGCTGCTTCGATACCTTTATCACTGTATTTAATGAATCGAATACGAAGATGGTGTATGCCTTGCTCTTTGAAGGAGCAGGGGCTTCAGCATTATCTGCCCCGGTATCACCTGTGGCTCCGTCAGCCTTCTTGGTACTTTCTGCCTCAGGAGTGTCAAAGCTTACTCCATCCATGGTATTTGGAAGGTTTGCCAGACTGCTGATGATGTTGCCAAGGGTCTCAAGAACCTCGGGAGCTTTGCCGGACAATGGGATGTTGGTCTCAAGGGACGCTGTAAATCCATCATTGTAGTAATCATCATCGTCATCGTCAGAGAAATCTATATCTTCCTCCACATCATCGTCATCCTCTATGTCGTCATTCTTCGAAAATCTTGAGAACCTTGTATCAAGTTCTTCAGGATCCTCCACCTTGGTAACGATCAGGACTAATGAGTCGGGGGTCATTGGCACCGCTTCGATCATTAAAGGGACATTGTCAATCTCAAACCCAAGTTCGTCAGACGCCTGGAGCATCATCTCTCTGAACAGGGCCTTTGCTTTCGGGGAACCATAAGCCAGCTCGGATAGCTTCAACTGTTTCTCGGCAAGGTCAGCCTTTGAAAGTATACATCGTATTTGGTTTTCACTTAAGCGTTCAATCTTCAATAAAATCATCCCCTTTTGCTTAACTTTTTGTTACTATAGTTTACCACAATTATTTTACATGTAAATACTTTATTGCCCGGCAAAATATAACTTTTTTGTGAAATCTCCTGCCCTGTAAATACTCTTATTTTCAAAATCGTATAATATACAGTATGCGTAATTTCTGGCGACGATAACCAACTTTGTGATTGTTTTGTTATGTTTTGCACAGTATTATAGTCATTTTATAAGCTTTTTCTAAACTTCCTTAAGTTAGGGCAAAACCTATTGTAAATGAAACGGAATAGTATATATTAGGCATTAACAAGGATTAAAGCTACGGACATAAAAGACACCATGTCAAGTGCGGAGGTTCTTAAGGGGCGATTCTGTCGGATGAAGATATTCCCAGATATAAGATACAGATAATGATTTAAAGGTTGCGGTAAATTTAATAACCAAGAAAGAAGCGTAAACATAAAGATATTTTCAGGTCTTTCAGGAAAATGAATTAACACATCATATATTTTGTCCGTCGGAGTTGTACAAAGTTATGGGGAGGTGATATGGGACAAGTGAAAACTACTGTAAATAATGAAAATTAATGAGCCTGTGAGCTTATTGCAACAGGATGATCAAACGCACGCCGGGGAGCCGCCACCATATAAGTGGCGGTTCTTCAATATTGTAAAGCAAGTGGCTGATATGTAATAAAACTATCGATTTAGGAAATAATCTTCGTAGTAAGAATTAATTCCCTGAGCGATAGCCTTTGCAATGATTGTCTGGTATTCAGTTCCCGAAAGGTTCGTTCCTTCACTTTCATTTGTCAGGAAGCCGCACTCAACAATAACCGCAGGGCAGGGATTGCTCTTAAGGAGTACATAGTTGTCATTTGCCTTGGATTTTCTGGCAGTATCAGGGGAAATGGTAGTGCTGATACCTTCCTCAATACAATTTGCCAGGGAGCTGCCCTTGTCAGAGGAGAAATAGTAGAACACCTGGGCACCATGGACACTGCTGTCGGAGAAACTGTTTTGGTGTATGCTGACGGATATGTCAGACTGGTTGTTGCGTATCATTTCTATACGATTGTGCAAGTCTGAGTTTTTCTTCGATGGGGCACCGGGAGTGTCCAGGGATACATCGCTGTCACGGGTAAGATAAACTGTGAAGCCGGAGTCTGTAAGGATATCCCGGAGTATAAGGGAAATAGCGAGATTGACATCCTTTTCCTGTATGTTGTTCACACCCACTTTGCCGGGATCGTATCCGCCGTGCCCCGGATCTATTGTGATTATGAAATCTTTTTTTCCTGACGTGTCTGACGAGTCGCTGATTTCACTATTGCTGTTGGACTCGCCGTTATTGCTGCCGGTATTTGAATTGTTTTCGTGGCTGCCACCGGAACCTGTAAAATTTTGCGGATTTATTCCACCTGAATTACCGGTTAAGGAAGTTGACTTGTTTTCAGTCCATGTAAAAACCGATATACCAAGAGTTATCAGCATGGCGGCACATGCGGCAATGATAGTAAGCTTTTTCTTCATAGATGATCACCATGGCAGGAAATATTTGTAGAAATTATATTAGGTAGAAATTGAAAATATGACATTATACAGGCCATGATAGACGCAAGGATCAGCCAAAATATTACGCAAAAGGAGCTGTCTGCCAGAACCGGGATCACTCAGGAAGAAATTGACAGGGATATGCCCACCTTTTATATTTGACACAGCAACTATATTAGATATAAAATGCAGATAAGTATGCGTATAAATATGATGTTTGGTATGTGGGAGGAATAAATGGATAAATATACAGAGGTTGTAAAAGAAATACAGCGGGGAAATCAGGAAGCAAGAAATATGCTGGAAAATCAGCTTAAGCAGGATTACCAGTATATGGTTGCAAATGTCAATGACCTGGCTCAGGCAGAGGGGCTCTTAAGAAGTGCCATAGCAAGTGCCATGGCGAATATAACTCCTACCTCAAGTCCTGACGGAATAGGCGAGTCCGTAAGAAGAAACCTTGAGTGGAACCTTACAAGGGCTTCCCAGGTGAGAAGAGATTATAACCAGGGAAATAATTATGATGACGAAACAGTTACATTTTCCCAGAGCGGTACCTATAGAATGAACAATAACCCTCAGGGGGGCTATGCAGGTTCTGCAGGCTACCAGAACAATGGTTATGGTCAGCAGAATAATATAAACAATGGTGCAGGCTACAGACAGCAGAACAATATAAACAATGGTGCAGGCTACAGACAGCAGAATAATATAAACAATGGTGCAGGCTACAGACAGCAGAACAATATAAACAATGCTGCCAGACCACAGGCACCTTCAAATGCTGCTCCAAAGACCAACAATAATAAGAAGAATTTTATTAAATACGCTTTGATCGGTGCAGGAATACCTGCGATCATTATAATCGTAATTGTATTGTATAATGTTTTTTTCAAGGACAAGCCAAGCTCATCATCAGGCGGCAATTCTACCACAGAAGATTACTCATATCAGGATGATACAGAGGATACTTCATACAATGATACAGAAACATCAGATAATAACATTGCCAGCGATACAGGCTATGAGATAGTTATAGAGGATTACTTCTATTACTATTCAAATGAGGACGCAGAAGGGATGAAGCTCTGTTATCTTGACTGTATCAGAGACTCTATGGAGAAGGACATGTACAGCTCAGTTTCCGGGGCAAATTCCATGGATGATTACTGGCAGGTAATGGAGAATGGATATGGAAGTGATTTCGTCATAAGTGCAGAGATAAAGTCGGTGGATGAATGTGACCCATCAACGATAGCCGGCCTTGAAGCTCATGTGCAGACTACATATGGAGGGACTGTTAACATAGACCGTGCGGTTATAGCTAACCTTCATGAGACCTGCAAAGGTTCTCTTCAATCCTACTCATTTGACGAGTCCATATATGTAGCTTACATAAATGGGGCCTGGTACATGATAGGAACAGTATTGCAGTAAATAAATACCAAAAGAGGTGACATAGAATGGAAACCATTCTTAGAAAAGCAGATATAAATGACGAGGAAACATTTGCCATGGCGGGAGATATCCTTAAGGCAGGCGGACTCGTGGCATTTCCTACAGAGACAGTGTATGGTCTTGGAGGAGACGCATTAAACAGCGAGGCAGCGGGTAAGATATATAGTGCCAAGGGCAGACCTTCAGACAACCCATTGATCGTGCATATAGCAGATACAAACAGTGTCTGCGAGCTGGCGGAGTATGTACCTGAGGGAGCGAAGCTGTTGATGGAGGCCTTCTGGCCGGGACCTCTTACCATAATATTTAAGAAGAAATCAGTTGTGCCGGATACCACCACCGGCGGACTTAACACAGTGGCAATCCGTATGCCATCTCATCCGGGAGCATTGAAGCTTATAAAAGATTCAGGAGTATTTATCGCGGCTCCAAGTGCTAATCTGTCAGGAAGACCATCACCTACCACAGCGGCACATGTTATGGAGGATATGAACGGCAGGATAGACATGGTTCTTGACGGCGGTCCGGTAGGAATAGGCATAGAGTCTACTATCGTTGATATGACAGGGGACAGACCTACTATCCTGAGACCCGGTTATATATCTGGAAAAATGATAAAGGACGTGGTGGGCGATTGTATCATGGACCCGGCTCTTGAGAGTGTGGGAGCAGGCATAAGACCAAAGGCTCCGGGCATGAAATACACCCATTACGCACCTAAGGGAGAGTTGTCCATAGTTGAGAGTGATGATATAGAAAATGTCATAAGCAAGATAAATGAACTGGTGCAGGAGAAGAAGGAACAGGGCTTTAAGACAGCAGTTATCTGTGACACGGAAAATGTGGGCAGATATAATTGCGAGCACGTTCTTGACGCCGGCAGCAGGAAGAATGAGATAACCGTTTCGGCAGCATTATACAGCCTGCTCAGAACCTGCGATGATATAGGTGCAGATTATATATACACAGAGTCATTTGCAGAGGGAGACATGGGATATGCCATAATGAACAGGCTTATCAAGGCGGCAGGACACAGGATAATAGAGGCGTAAAATATAAATAATAAAGAATATAAGCAAAAAGGAGAATTAATTATGATAGCTTTAGGTTGTGATCACGGCGGATATGGTTTAATGCAGGAGGTTATCAAGCACCTTGAGGACAGAGGTCTTGAGTACAGGAATTACGGCTGCTACAGCGAGGAGTCAGTGGACTACCCTGTATATGCCAAGGCTGCTGCAAATGCAGTTGCATCAGGAGAGTGCGAGAAGGGAATACTGATCTGCGGAACAGGTATCGGTATCTCAATAGCTGCAAATAAGGTTCCGGGAATAAGAGCTGCATTATGCCACGACTGCTTCTCAGCAGAGGCAACAAGACAGCATAACGACGCAAATATGCTTGCCATGGGTGCGAGAGTTATAGGACCGGGTCTTGCATTAAAGATAGTTGATATTTTCTTAGATACACCATTTTCAAATGATGAGAGACATATAAGAAGAATAGGAATGATTGAGTAAGATGTCGGCAATTAAACATGTAAGGGACTTTTTATATGCAAACAGAAAACTAATGCTTCTTACCATTCCCTTCTGGGCAATGGATCTGGTAATAAGGATACTGGGATATAAGATAGACTACTATCCGGCATACATGCCTATCCCTAACCTTTTTACCCTGATATATGTAATGCTTTTTATGGGCATTGCGTCCTCAGTTAAGGGAAAGGCAGGAAAGATAATATACGGTATATTCTTTATACCGTATTTTGTTATGTTTGCCACTAATATCATATATTATAATCTGACGGGATTTTATTTTGATTTTCACCTTACCCAGATGATGGACGAGGGAAGTTCATATATATGGGAGACCATTACAGGAACACCGGCAGGGTATTACATTCTTATGGCGGTGGTTCTTGCCATGGGTATATCTGCCATTGTGAAATTCCCAAAGGGCGGGAAATTCAGAGGAAAGAGGCTGTTGGTGGCTGTAGTGGCATTTCTTGTGGTGCACACTGCCATGCCGCTTTTCATGGGTGGCAACTCAGAGCTTAAGTGGAACAGCTTCAAGAAGGCAAGGAACATATATGAGAACTACAGCGACGCAAATAAGAGCATGAAGCTTTCGGGACTATATGAGTACACTGTGAGAAATCTGTACATGACCTTTTTAAAGCCTGAGGAGAAGCTTAGTGAAGAGGATGAGGCTTTCCTTAAGACCCAATATGATCCCGACGCTGCAAATGAAGAAAATCAGTACACAGGGAAATTTGCAGGAAAGAATGTTATATTCCTCCAGCTTGAGGGAATGGATAGCTGGCTGTTAAGTGAGGAGACAACTCCGAACCTTTATAAGCTGAAAAACGAGTCCATGGATTTTACTGAGCATTATTCCCTGTACACCGGAGGCGGTTCTACGTTTAATTCGGAGTTTGCCGTAAATACAGGATTTACCACTCCTGTAAGCTATACCCAGAATGTATACACCTTAAATGACCACACCTTTGACCACACAATGGCGAAGCTCTTTAAGGAACAGGGTTACTCGGTAAATGCTTTTCACATGAACAGCTCGGATTTCTACAGCAGAGGTATAAACTACAGAAGCTGGGGCTTTGACAATTACTATGGTCTTGTGGATATTGCAGATTACAAGAACGACGAGGAGGAGCTCGACAGGGAGCTTATACTTAATAAGGATTTCTATGATCTCATGTTCAAGCAGGATGGACCGTTTGTGGATTATATAATCACCTACACACCTCACACTCCGTTTGAGACTGAGGATGGAGTAGGCAAGCTGGTGGCAGAGATGAAATACGGTAAGGGCAATGTTCCTTCCGGTCTTACAGAAGAGGATGTTGTGAAGCTTGAGGCTGCGGAGACCGATTACATGGTGGGGCTCCTCATACAGGCATTAAAGGACAATGATCTCTATGACAATACAGTGATCGTTGCCTATGCGGATCATTATCTCTACACCATAAGGGACAAATCCATACTTGACAAATACAAGGAAACCGATAATAATCTCATAAATCATACACCTTTCTTTATATGGAGCAGCGATGGTTCTTATGAAGAGGTAAATGTGGTGAATATGCAGATGAATATCCTGCCGACAGTGCTTAATCTGTTTGGCATAACCTACAATCCTACAGAGTATCTGGGCACGGATATCCTTGCTCCGGACTATGAGGGATTGGCATATTTCTCGGATTATTCCTGGTACAACGGACAGGTGTATGTGGAGAACGGAAAGATCACTTCGGGAAGCGGAAATATCTCCGACGCAGAGGTGAAAGCTACACAGCAGAGGGTAAATGACCTCATAAGAAAAAATGACCTTATATTAAAATACGATTATTTCAGACATTAAAGATGAAAGCACGCCATGCCGTGCCAGGATGTAGAAAGTGTCAGATGACACATAAGAGATGAAAGCACGCCATGCCGTGCCGTGAAATAAAAAGGAGAATAAAAATGACAGTGTCAGCCACGTCATTATTTGACAGGATCGGCTTGTTTTTAAGTCATATTTACATGCCGAGTATGCTGGTGTTTGTAGTTATAGGTGTGCTTTTGAGCTGCCTGTCATTCTACAATACCCCATATATGATACTTGGTCTGTTCTTTACCAGAAAATACAAGCCGGCGAAGAATTACCATAAGTATGCCATATTGATACCGGGACGTAATGAGGAACCGGTTATTGCAAATCTCATAAACAGTATAAAAAAGCAGGATTATCCTCAGGAATATCTTACCATATTCGTGTGTGCGGATAACTGTACTGACAATACCGCAAAGGTTGCCAGGGATAATGGTGCCATCTGCTATGAGCACTTTAATCCTGACGAGAGGACAAAGGGCTTTGCCTTAAAATACCTGTTTGAACAGATAGAAAAGGACTATGGAATAGAAAGCTTTGAGGGATATTTTATCTTCGACGCAGATAATCTGTTAAAGAAGGATTACATATCAAGGATGAATGATTCCTTTGACGCGGGAGAGAAGATAATCACCTCCTACCGAAGCACCAAGAACCTTACCGAGGGCTGGGTGGCGTCCCTTTATGCCGTGCACTGGCTGGGATCCATCAGGTTCAAGCACAGACCGAGATCATTCCTTCACCTTGCAACCAATATCCAGGGAACCGGATTTTTATTTGCAAATGAGATCGTGAAGGACGGATGGAAGTACACGAGCCTTACCGAGGACAGGGCACTTACTGCCGACTGCGTGGTAAACGGATATGAGATATCCTACAACAATGACGCTATATTTTATGATGAACAGCCTACAAATCTTAAGGTTGCCCTGAGACAGAGATTGAGATGGGCAAAGGGACATCTGCAGGCATTTGCCGAGTCCGGATGGGGACTGTTCAAGAATATATTCGTAGACAGGAATACGAAGCATGAGCCGGGAGACAAATGGTACAGCTATACGTTGCGGACCATAAGACACAGATTTATGTCCCTGGATACCTTCTCGCAGCTTCTTCCCAGACAGATCGTAACAGGTTTTAAGTGGCTGTTCTGGAACCTGTTCCTGTTCCCGTTCACCATATACGAGTGCGGCGGTGATATGCAGTTCTTCGGCAGCGGCATAATAGGAAAGTTCATGCATTTCATGCACTGGGACTGGCTCATACATTTAGAACCGGGCTGGGAATCCTACTTCAAATGCGTGGGCATAGTGATCTGCGTCAGGTTCTTCTATCATCTGGGGGTCTACCTCAAGACCATACTTTACGCCGTATATGTGTTCATTATTGAGCGAAAGCGTATCCAGAAGATCAGTCTTGGCAAGAAGATACTCTATTGCATAACCTGGCCACTTTACGATGTCATAGAACGCTGGGTGAAGTACATAGCACTGTTTGTTAAGGTGGAGTGGAAGCCGATCCCCCACAACAGTAAGATCACCATCGAGGATATTGAGAATTAGTAATATCCTGTCTGCTATAAGCTCGAGGGAAATAACACCAGCGGAAGCCGGTCAGAAGAGAGGTGATGAGCGCGGATCACACCATCTCCATCAGATGAGGAGCTTGCAAAGTACAGAGAAAAGCTTCCAAAGGTAGACTAATATATTATCTGTAAAGACAAAGTAAAAATTAAAAATTTATAAAGTGTCAGGGAAATAACACTAAAATCCCTGAAAGATCAGAAGAAGCGGGTATCGTATAATGTACATACCCGCTTTTTTTTGAGGGTTAATAAACAAATATCACAAACATGTCAGTATAAGGATGTAAAAAAAACATAAAATACACAAATAAGGCTTTCTGTTGCTTGAAAAATGATATAAATTTAGATAAAATGTTAATGGTAATTTGTTAAAAAATTACAAATAATGGAGGAGGAAGTGTTAATGCTACAGGAAACAATGAAAACTGTAGAGGCTGCGGAGACTCAGGCGGATGATATGCTCAAAAAAGCCAGAGAAGAAGCAGACGCTATTGTTGCGAAGGCTAAGCAGGACGCAGAGAAGATCATTGCTGACGCAGGTGTTAAGACCAAGGCGGATATGAAGACTGCCAGGGAAAGCATAAAGGCGGAAGAAGATACAATGACTAAGGAAGCACTTAAGTCTGCCGATGATGAGATAGCCGGGTTAAGGGAGAATGCCCGGAAGAAGCAGCAGGAGGCTGTCGATCTTATCATCAGGGAATTAGTCTAAAAAACATTAAAAATAAATGAGTGGAAAGGAGGTAATAGTATGGCAGTTTTATCTATGAAAAAGATAAATATCTGTGCCATGAAGAAGGACAGGAAAGCAGTTCTTGAAGAGCTTCAGTCACTGGGGGCAGTGGAGATACAGACTGACGGCGTTGAGGATGATGTGTTCAAGAAGATGAATACGGCAACCCAGCGTGGAAAGTATGAGAAGCGTGTGGCAAATGCTGACAGAGCCTTAGAGATACTTCAGCAGTATGCACCGGAAAGTACTTCAATGCTTGATTCCCTAAAGGGCAGAAGAGAAGTAAAGAACATCAACTATGTCCATCTTGTGGAAGACAGACGCAGATATAACGGAATAGTTAAAAATATCATAGATAAGGACAAAGAAATATCTAATCTCAATTCAGCTATCTCCAAGAGTGAACTTTCTATAGAGAGTCTCAGGCCGTGGGTTGATATGGATATACCTATAAACACATCGGGCACAAAGCATACCGACGTGATACTTGGTTCCATGGCACCGGGACTTACAGAAGACATGATATGTGAAATGATAAGCTCAAGGCAGCCTGATATACAGGGCTACGACGTGAAGGTCATATCAACAGATAAGGATCAGACATGTATATTTGTCATTGCACTTAAAAATGTGTCCGGTAAGGTTGAAGAAGCATTACGTTCAGAGGGCTTTACCAGGATGTCGTATTTTTCAAAACGCACCCCAAAGGACAAGATAGAAAAATATCGCAGAGAAATAAGTGAATATAAGCAGAATATCCAGTCATTAAGCGATGAGATCTCTTCATATGCTGACAACAGAGAGGATATAAAGCTGCTGTCAGATTATTATAGGATCAGAGCAGATAAATATCAGGTGTTAGGCGAATTGCTCCAGTCAAAGAGTACATTTGTCATAACCGGATATATACTTGAGCAGGATTCTGCTAAGGTTGAAAAGATTTTAAACGAGAGATTTTCTCTCATGGTGGAGATCACAGACGTTCCCGAGGAGGAGACGGCTCCGGTGAAGCTCCATAACAAGAAGGTATTTGCATCGGCAGAGGGAGTACTTAATTCCTTTGGTCTGCCTGGAAAGGGAGAGATGGATCCCACAGCTCCAATGAGTCTGTTCTACATCTTCCTGTTCGGTCTTATGCTGTCAGACGCAGCCTACGGACTTATAATATTCCTGGCATGTGCCATCATACTTAAGAAATTCCCTAAGATGGATGAGGCATTGGCGAAGTCCATCAGACTGTTCATGTATTGTGGTATATCCACACTGGTATGGGGAGTATTATTTGGGGGCTACTTCGGAGATCTTATAACGGTAGTGTCCAGAGTGTTCTTCCATCACGAAGTAACAATAAAGCCATTATGGTTTGCACCACTTGATGACCCGATGAGACTGTTAGTGTTCTCATTGTTGTTTGGTCTTATTCATTTGTTCGGTGGTCTTGCCCTTAAGGGATATATGTGTCTTAAGAAGAAAGATTTTGTGGGATTTTTCGCAGACGTTATACCATGGTTCCTGCTTATAGGCGGCCTGGTGCTCATGCTCATGCCTACAGAGTTATTTGCCTCTATAGCACAGACAAGCTTTAACTTCCCGGGATGGCTTAAGACTACAAGCTATGCCATGGCTATAGTGGGAGCCGCAGTGATAGTTGTCATGTCCGGAAGGTCACACAAGAATCCTGCATTAAGGCTTGCCCTTGGTTTATATGACATATACAACCTGACAGGATGGCTGTCAGATTTACTGTCCTACTCAAGACTTCTTGCCCTTGGACTTGCAACGGGAGTTATTGCTCAGGTTGTAAACCAGATGGGAAGTATGGTAGGAGATTCAGTGTTCGGTGTTATCGTGTTTATCCTGGTATTCATCATAGGACATACATTTAACCTGGCTATCAATATGCTGGGTGCCTATGTTCATACCTGCCGTCTCCAGTATGTAGAGTTCTTCGGCAAATTCTATGAAGGAGGAGGCATTGCCTTTAATCCTTTCAGGGAGAAGACAAAGTACGTTGACATTGTAGATCAGAAATAAAGAATAAAACAAAAAAGATGATAAGTTTAATATAAGGAGGAAAATTATCATGACAATGGGTACAGTATTAGCATTAACAGGTGCTGCTTTAGCAGTAATATTAGCAGGTATGGGTTCTGCTTACGGTGTAGGTGTTGCAGGTCAGGCAGCTTCAGGAGTAGTAAGTGAGGATCCAAGTAAATTTGCAAAGGTTCTTATTATGCAGCTTCTTCCTGGTACACAGGGTATCTACGGACTTCTGGTAGGCTTCATTGCTCTTTCAAAGATCGGACTTCTTTCAGGTTCGCCTGCAGAGTTAAGCCTGAACACAGGTCTTATGATCCTTGCTGCATGTCTTCCTATCGGTGTTGTAGGTCTTGTTTCAGGTATGCACCAGGGTAAGACAGCAGTTTCAGCTATCGGTATCGTCGTAAAGAAGCCTGATCAGTTCGGTAAGGCAATGCTTTTCCCTGCAATGGTTGAGACTTACGCTATTCTTGCTCTTCTTGTATCGATCCTTGCAGTAAACGGTGTACCTGTGAACTAATATAGAGAATATATCAAGGAGAGATTTTAAGTATGACAGGATTAGATACAATCGTAGAACAGATTCTTAACGAAGCTCGTGACCAGTCTGCTGAAATCTTAAATAAAGCAAAGATACAGTCTGAGGACATAATAGCCGGAGCCGAAAAGGAAGCAGAAAAGGTCAAGACTTCTTCAGACAGCAGGATCCAGCATGAGAAGACCGGCGGAAAGTCCCGTGCGAAATCTTCTTCAGAGCTTAAGAAGAGACAGGCGATACTTAAGGCAAAGCAGGAGATCATAGGTGAGATCATGGACAAGGCTTATGCAGACATTCTTGCACTGCCGGATAATGAGTATTTTGCAATGGTCACAAAAATGCTTGAGAAGTATGCACTGCCTAAGGCTGGAAGCATAGTATTTTCAGATAAGGATAAGGCAAGACTGCCACAGGGATATGCAGATACCGTGGCGAGGATCGCAGAAGCCCATGGCGGAAGCCTTAAGGTTTCAGAGGACACCTGCGATATAGAGGGCGGATTTGTACTTATATATGGCGGAATAGAAGAAAATTGTTCATTTAAAGCAATGTTTAATGCGGAAAAGGAGCGGCTTGCAGACAAGGTAAATTCATTTTTGTTTGCATAGTCTGTTCTTCCCACAGGAGGTAAAAAATGGCAGACAAATATATATATGCGGTTGCCCGTATCCGTGCATTGGAAATGTCTCTTTTCTCTCAGGCTACAATAGAACAGCTTCTGGCTGCCAAGACCTACAAGGAAGCAGTTTCATTCCTTGTGGAGCATGGCTGGGGAGACGGAGATACAGGCTTAAATGACAGTGATGTGATCTTAAACAGAGAAACCGAGAAGACCTGGGAGGTTATAAAGGAAATGGTGGATGACATGTCAGTATTTGATGTGCTTATCCTTCCGGATTTCTTCCATAATCTCAAGGCTGCTATCAAGACGGTTATTGCCGGTGAGGTGGAGGCGGATATCTTCTATGACAACGTACCTATAAAGGGCGATGAAATGGTGAAGATAATAAAGGACCGCAACTTCAAGGCTCTTCCTGAGTATATGCAGCAGTGTGCCGAGGAGGCATATGAGTGCATGGCACATACAGGAGACGGACAGATGTGTGACGTTATAATAGATAACGGAACCCTTAAGGCAATACTGGCGGCAGCAGGGGACAGCAAATGTGATATCCTGAGGGAATACGCTGAGACCCAGGTGGCAGTGGCGGACATTAAGATCGCGGTAAGATCATGTAAAACCGCTAAGAATATGGATTTCATGAAGAGAGCAATGGTTCCTTGTGAGACCATCAATACGGACAGACTGGCTAAGGCAGCCCTTTCGGGTATGGAGGATATAGTGAAGTATCTTTCGGAAACTCCATATTCAGGCGGAGCCGAGGCACTTAATGACAGCTCATCAGTATTTGAGTGCTGGTGTGACAACAGGATAATAGAGACCATAAGACCACAGAAGTTCAATGCATTTACAGTGGGACCACTGGTGGCATATGTTCTGGGCAGGTTAAATGAAATAAAGACAGTAAGGATAATACTTTCAGGAAAACTTAACGGACTTCCTGATAGTGCCATCCGGGAAAGGGTAAGGGAAATGTATGTATAGAATAGCAGTTTTAGGCGATTATGACAGCATATATGGATTTGCAACATTAGGCCTTGAGACATTCCCGGTATCAGATCCCGAGGATGGCGCAGCAATGCTCAGGAGACTGGCAGAAGGTGCCTACGGAGTTATATATATAACAGAGGCACTGGCGGCAGGACTTGAGAAGGAGATTTCCAGGTATAAAACCAGTATAACTCCGGCCATAATCGTTATTCCGGGTGTTTCGGGTAACACAGGATCAGGCGTGAGCGGAGTAAAGAAATCAGTAGAACAGGCAGTAGGTTCAGACATACTGTTCAGTGGAAATTAATAGTAAAGGAGAGTGAGTTTTCCGTGGCTATAGGAAAGATAAAGAAGGTCGCAGGACCTCTTGTTATAGCAGAGGGCATGAGAGACGCAAACATGTTCGACGTTGTAAGAGTTAGTGACAGCCGATTGATCGGTGAGATTATAGAAATGCATGGTGATGAAGCTTCTGTTCAGGTATATGAGGAGACATCAGGACTGGGTCCCGGTGAACCTGTTGAATCAACAGGAATGCCTCTTTCGGTAGAACTTGGACCCGGACTTATAAGCAGTATCTATGATGGTATCCAGAGACCTCTGGATGACATTATGAAAATCTGTGGAAATAACCTTGCAAGAGGTGTTGAGGTTCCATCATTAAAGAGAGATATCAAGTGGACATTTGTCCCTGTTGCCAAGGTTGGCGATAGGGTCACAGCCGGAGACGTGATAGGTACAGTTCAGGAGACTGTGGTTGTTACCCAGAAGATCATGGTGCCTTACGGTGTAGAGGGAACTGTTAAGGAGATCAAGGCAGGAGATTTCACCGTTGACGAGGTTGTATGTATAGTTGCCACAGATAAGGGTGACAGAGAGCTTACCCTTATGCAGAAATGGCCGGTTCGTAGAGGCCGTCCATATGTAGAGAAGATTCCACCTGTAATGCCTCTTATTACAGGACAGAGAGTAGTAGATACCTTCTTCCCTATTGCAAAGGGTGGTGTTGCCGCAGTTCCGGGACCTTTCGGAAGCGGTAAGACAGTTATCCAGCACCAGCTTGCCAAGTGGGCAGAGGCGGACATAGTTGTATATATCGGATGTGGAGAGCGTGGAAACGAGATGACAGACGTTCTGAACGAGTTCCCTGAGCTTAAGGATCCTAAGACAGGACATTCCCTCATGCAGAGAACAGTTCTTATTGCAAATACATCAGATATGCCGGTTGCTGCCAGAGAGGCTTCTATCTACACAGGTATAACAATAGCGGAGTACTTCAGAGATATGGGATATTCAGTAGCCCTTATGGCCGACTCCACATCAAGATGGGCAGAGGCTTTAAGAGAGATGTCAGGACGTCTTCAGGAAATGCCGGGTGAGGAAGGTTATCCTGCATATCTTGGTTCAAGACTTGCACAGTTCTACGAGCGTGCAGGTATGGTAAAGACCCTTGGCTCAGAGGGAAGAACAGGAGCACTTTCAGTTATCGGTGCCGTATCACCTCCTGGTGGTGATATTTCGGAGCCGGTATCCCAGGCAACTCTTCGTATCGTAAAGGTATTCTGGGGACTTGATTCAGCTCTTGCATACAAGAGACATTTCCCTGCCATTAACTGGCTTACATCATACTCACTGTATGTTGACAATATGGGAAAATGGTTTGAGGAAAATGTAGATGAGAAGTTCATGACAGACCGTCAGAAGATGATGACACTGCTTCAGGAAGAGGCAGAGCTTGATGAGATCGTAAAGATGGTTGGTATGGACGCCCTTTCAGCAGGCGACCGTCTCAAGATGGAAGCTGCAAGATCTATCCGTGAGGACTTCCTTCATCAGAACTCCTTCCATGAGGTAGATACCTATACTCCGCTTCATAAGCAGTTCCTTATGATGGAGCTTGTTATCGCTTTTTATGAGCAGTCAGCAGAGGCTCTCAAGCAGGGGGCTACAATAAAGCACATTCTTAACATGGATGTCCGTGAGAAGATCGGACGTTTCAAATATGTGCTTCCGGAGAATGTAGATACCGAATATGAAAATATCCAGAAATCACTGGCACAGGAACTTGAGAGTATCAAGGGAAAGGAGGACTAAGAAATGCCAAAGGAATATAAAACAATACAGGAAGTTGCAGGTCCTCTTATGCTGGTTCACGGTGTAGAGAATGTAACTTATGATGAGCTTGGTGAGATCGAGCTTGCAAGTGGAGAGGTAAGAAGATGTAAGGTTCTTGAGATCAACGGCGAGGACGCCCTGGTACAGTTATTCGAGAACTCAACAGGTATCAACCTTTCAAACAGTAAGGTGAGATTTTTAGGCAGGAGCATGGAGCTTGGTGTATCGGAAGATATGCTTGGTCGAGTATTTGACGGCCTCGGACGTCCTATAGATAACGGTCCGGAGATACTTCCGGATGAGAGAAGGGATATCAACGGACTTCCTATGAACCCGGCAGCAAGAAACTACCCTTCAGAGTTCATTCAGACAGGTATATCTGCCATTGACGGACTTAACACACTGGTAAGGGGTCAGAAGCTTCCTATTTTCTCAGCTTCAGGTCTTCCACACAGTAATCTGGCAGCCCAGATAGCAAGACAGGCAAAGGTTCGCGGAACAGACGAGCAGTTCGCCGTAGTATTTGCTGCTATGGGTATAACATTTGAGGAGGCAAACTTCTTCACAGAGAGCTTCAAGGAGACAGGTGCCATAGACAGAACAGTCCTGTTCATCAACCTTGCAAATGACCCTGCTGTTGAGCGTATCGCCACCCCACGTATGGCACTTACTGCAGCAGAATATCTTGCATTTGAAAAGGACATGCACGTACTGGTCATCCTTACAGATATTACAAACTATGCAGATGCACTCAGAGAGGTGTCTGCCGCAAGAAAGGAAGTTCCGGGACGTCGTGGATATCCTGGATACATGTACACAGACCTTGCAACATTATATGAAAGAGCAGGAAGACAGAAGGGCAAGAACGGTTCTATCACAATGATACCAATTCTTACTATGCCTGAGGATGATAAGACTCATCCAATTCCTGACCTTACAGGATATATTACAGAGGGACAGATAATTCTTTCAAGAGAGTTATACAGAAAGGGTGTTACACCACCTATAGATGTTCTTCCGTCACTTTCACGTCTTAAGGATAAGGGTACAGGTGAAGGAAAGACAAGAGGAGATCATGCAAGTACGATGAACCAGTTATTTGCAGCGTACTCACGAGGAAAGGACGCCAAGGAGCTCATGACTATTCTCGGTGAGTCGGCTCTCTCAGATATTGATATCCTTTATGCCAAGTTCGCAGAAGCTTTTGAGAAGGAATATGTATCCCAGGGCTATGATACGGACAGAGATATTGAGGAGACACTGAACATTGGCTGGAAGCTTCTTTCAATCCTTCCTAGAGCAGAGCTTAAGCGTATTGATGATAAGTGGCTTGATATGTATTATGGAAAATTCTAAGATCCAGAGTAATAAATACATCAACAAAGACTTATAATTGAACGACTAGGCTGTAGCATTATAGGAAAGGAGGAGAAGCATGGCGAATGTAGTTGTGAACCCTACGCGAATGGAGCTTACAAGACTTAAGAAAAAGCTTGTGACAGCTTCCAGGGGACATAAGCTCTTAAAGGATAAAAGAGATGAGCTCATGCGTCAGTTCCTTGATCTGGCAAGGGAAAATATGGAGCTGAGACTTAAGGTTGAAGCAGGGATAAAGGCGGCAAATACCAACTTCGTAATTGCCAAGGCAGGCATGAGTGAGCAGACTCTTCATACTGCACTGATGGCTCCGAAGCAGGAGGTCAAGCTTGAGGTAAGCGACAGGAATGTAATGAGTGTTGATATTCCGGTATTTGACTACAGGACCAAGAGTGCAGACGAAAGCGATATTTATTCCTACGGTTTTGCATTTACATCCGGTGATCTGGATGACGCGGTGAAGTCTCTGTCGGATATCCTTCCGGATATGTTAAAGCTTGCTGAGATAGAGAAATCATGTCAGCTTCTTGCCGCAGAGATAGAGAAGACAAGACGTAGAGTTAATGCTCTGGAGCATGTAATAATTCCGGAGACAAAGGAAGGTATAAAGTATATAAGCATGAAGCTTGACGAGAATGAAAGAAGTACCCAGGTACGACTTATGAAGGTCAAGGATATGATGCTTGAAGATGCCCATCATTACAAGGAGCATCAATTTGAACATGCCAACAGCTGATCATGAATCCAGATGATCGGTTTTATGCAGGCGTGCCATATACCAGAGTGGAGGTAGACGGCACGCCTGCTTTTTTAATGTGATTTTAATTGAAACCAGTATATGTTCCAGGTATAATGGTAATGTGTCGATCGGTACATATTAAAGGGATTAACAGGTGAATAATGTATATATGTCCGGTATTGGTAATGTGGTATAATGGATGATATTCGGAGTGGCGATGCGAAGGCTGTGTGACAGCGCGAAAATATGATGGCAAGAGAATAAGTACAGGATGAGGGAGATTAGATAATATGAATATTGTGGCGATAGCGATAATAATTTATTTGTTTAGGAAGAAGGATACAAGAAAGAGTGATGTGGCAAAGGTGTCGGCATTTCCTATAATTGCATTGATGATATTATCGTTTACTGTAAATGATGGATTTTCGGTACTTGTTACACTTGGAATAATGTCATACATAATCATAAAAGCACTTAAGGGTGGAACACATAATAAAAGAGCAAAGGACTACGGATGGCAGACTGATGACAACAGGTGGGATCCCAGGAGAAATACAGTGCCGGAAGGCACAATGGGTGGATATGAGAAAAGGGTAGAGTATGGTCATGATGGTAAGCCTATAAAGAAAGTATCAAGAAATGCCGGTAAGAGAAGGCGAGTTGTGAATAAGTTCAATGAGGAGTACGGACTTAATCTTACAGATAATCAGGTTCAGTGCATAGTTGACGCCTCTTATATGTCCGCTGGCTGGAAGACGGAGCTTACTGCCATGAACCAGAAATACGAGAATGTGTATGAGTGGCTTGAGTCGGATACCAGATGGCTCCGTGCATATCTGTATGTACTGAGTATCCAGGATGTATCCCCTGATTTTGAGGAACAGCACAGGATAGTAACCTCCACATTCCAGGAGATATTTAACTACGGTGATTCCCTTGAAGACATGTCACTGGATGAGAAGATAAGGATCATAAATGAAAAGTACTTCGCCTCATTTAACAGGGTTACATATATGATAGCCTACAGGTTTCTGGAATATCAGGGCTTCAAACACAAGCTTGACAATGTGGAGACTTTTAAGTATCAGGACGATATGGACAGGCTTAAGGGCAAGTACGACGACTATTTCAGTGAGTTCAGTAAGGGTACCACATACCCAAATATTTAAAATAATATAGTCAGACATATTTAATTCCCATTTATTGAAATAATTCTTCAATAAATGGGAATTTTATGTTAGAATAAGACGATTTGTCCAATGGGCAGATCAGCTTGTGACAGGAGGGATGAGACGGAAGTCTGTTTCCGTACTCTACTTGACAGGATGGCGACACATTTGCAGAGAAAACTGCGGATCTGCCCAGATATGGACTGGCAAGGTACTAACCGACTGTCATGTCATCAGTCTGGCTATAAACTGGGGTTTTTCTTCAAATATATCAGTAAAGTATTTGATTTCCCCCCCATAGTACCTGTTGGATGATGGAGCAGGGTTATTGCATGTTTCCCTGTCTGCCGAGTATTATAAAGCAACAGGTGCAAGGAGAAGCACAGATAAAATTCTCCGTTATTTGCTCCCCGGATTGATGAAGAGTCATATCATATATGTCAGAATTGCAAATGATCCTGGCATATGGCGTCAGCGGTATCTGCCGGTGCAGATCACAAAGGCTGATGTTCTAAAGAGGAGGAAATAAAAAATGGAAAAAAACAATTCCAACAACATCATTGAGCTGAAGAACATCTCACGAGTATTTGAAGATGGATTTGCAGCGGTTGACGGATTCAACCTGGAAGTAAAAAAAGGTGAATTCGTAACCTTCTTAGGCCCTTCGGGATGTGGTAAGACCACCACACTCAGAATGATCGCAGGGTTTGAAATCCCAACATCAGGTGAAATTTTATTAGACGGCAGAGAGATAAGCAAGCTGCCACCAAACAAGAGACCTATTAATACGGTCTTCCAGAGGTATGCCCTTTTTCCACACCTGAATATTTTCGACAACATTGCATTTGGCTTAAAGCTTAAGAAGCTTCCTAACCAGGAGATCGTAAAAAAGGTTAAGAGAGTACTGGAAATGGTTGACCTTGAGGGATTTGAGAAGCGTAAGGTTTCAACTCTGTCAGGTGGACAGCAGCAGCGTATAGCCATAGCCCGTGCCCTGGTAAATGAGCCGGAGATACTTCTTCTTGACGAGCCTCTTGGTGCTCTTGACCTTAAGATGAGAAAAGAAATGCAGCTTGAGCTTAAGAATATGCACGAGAAGCTTGGTATTACATTTATCTATGTGACCCATGACCAGGAGGAAGCTCTTACCATGTCTGATAAGATCGTTGTTATGTCAGAGGGTAAGATACAGCAGATCGGAACTCCTGAGGATATATATAATGAGCCGAAGAATGCATTTGTAGCGGACTTTATCGGTGAGAGTAACATCTTCAACGGAATAATGACAGGTAAGCTTAAGGTGCGTTTCTGCGGTGCGGAATTTGAGTGTCTTGATGATGTTGCAGAAGGAACTAAGGTAGACGCAGTTGTAAGACCTGAGGACGTTGTGATAACCACACCTGACAATGGTGCCATAAAGGGTGTTGTCACATCAGTGATATTTAAGGGAATACATTATGAGATCACTGTCCAGTCAGGAAAGAATGAGATAGTCATCCAGTCAACCAAGTCAGCCAAAACAGGGGAGGAAGTAGGCCTTAATATAGAGCCTGACGGAATCCATATCATGGTATCGGAGACAGCCATGAACCACATTGAGGCAGGACTTAACAAGTCATATGAGCTTGACATATTTGACGGTGAGCTGGATTTCAATATAACAGATGTATTTGCAGGCTCAAAGCTTGTGGATGATGTGCTTGTGGACGCCAGCGGAAATGAAATAGATCCGGACAAGCTTAAGATAATCCTTTCAGTTCTTCCTGAGGATATCGAGATGAGCGACGAAGAGGACGCAGGTATTGTAAACGGACATATCATCAACCTTATCTACAAGGGTGATCACTACAGCTATGTTGTCAGAACGGATGATGAGGAGGACTTTATCGTTGACGATGAGGATCTCTGGAATATGGACGACAGAGTCAGCCTTATAATACCACAGGACAAGATCAAATATTCAGTAAAGAAATAAAGCGGAGGAAATCATGAAAGGATTACGTTTTTCAAGAAAACAGCTTGGAATACCCTATGCATTATTTCTTATCTGCTTTGTGGTAGCGCCACTGTTTGTGATCATATATTATGCATTTACAAATGGTGAGGGAAAGTTTACTCTCGCCAACTTTACAGGATTTTTCACAAATCCCAATACCCTTGGAACTCTTTGCTACAGCTTCGCTCTGGCGGTTGTCACCACCTGTGTGTGCCTGCTTCTGGCGTATCCCATCGGATACATACTTGCGAAGAGTAATCTCAAGAAAAAGGGCGTTATCGTCATGATATTTGTCCTTCCTATGTGGATAAATTTCACCCTGAGGATAACAGCCTTAAAGGAAATATTAACAATGATCGAGGGCAATCTGGCATACCATCCATTTTTAAATTCCGTGATCGGTATGACCTACGATTTCCTTCCATTCATGATACTGCCATTGTACACAACAATGCTTAAGCTTGATAACAGTCTCCTGGAGGCAGCCAATGATCTCGGGGCAAATGCAGTTCAGACCTTCTTCAAGGTAACACTGCCACTTACCATACCGGGCATAATAAGCGGAGTTGTAATGGTATTCCTTCCGTCCATGACCAACTATGTTGTTCTTGACATGCTTTATAACAGCACATACATCATGGGTAGTCTTATCGGAAGCTATTTCTCAGCTTATAACTGGCATGGCGGATCAATGATAGCCCTTATACTTCTGGTCATCATACTTATCTTCACATTGTGTACCAATAGATTTGAGGATGATGACGCCAAGAACAGAGGAGGTGCGTTGTTATAATGAAGAAATTTGGCGGAACTATATTTATAATCATAATGCTGCTGTTACTCTACACACCTATACTGGTGCTGGCGGTGTACAGCTTTACCACCTCTGCAAATATCGGTACCATACATGGATTTTCCATGGACAACTATGTGACCTTGTTCACGAAGGGCGAGCTCAGATCCATGATAATAGGAACTGTTCTTCTGGCAGTGGGCTCGGCGGTGATCGCTACGATACTTGGAACCATAGGTGCCGTAGGAGCGTATTATTCAAAGAAATTCTCAGCAGGAGCAATCGGTGCCATGAACCAGATCCCTGTTGTAAATGCGGACGTTGTAACAGGATTTTCAATCTGTATACTTCTTATTGTTGTGTTTGGAATGAACAAGGAGAGCTTCGTGCCGCTGGTTATCGGACATGTGGTATTATCTGCACCATTTGTGTATCTCTCAGTAGTGCCAAAGCTTAAGCAGATGGACAGCAGCCTCTATGAGGCAGCCCTGGATCTTGGAGCTTCACCTGCATACGCGTTGTTTAAGGTTGTGCTTCCACAGATCGTGCCGGGTATCGTGTCAGGATTTGCCCTTGCAATAACTCTGTCACTGGATGATTATTTCATAGCAACCTACACCAAGCCTGCCACCTTTGACACCATAAGCACTTATGTTGTAAATGCTACCAAGGGCTCCCAGACAGAGACCAAGACAGCCCTCTGGGCACTGTCTACAGTGATCTTCCTGATAGTTATAATCGTGGTTGTTATCATGAACATAGCAGGCAAGGACGGCGACAAAAATAAAGAAAATGCCCACCCACAGAAGGTACGCAGGCAGAGACTGGAAAAGGGGGCGGCAAAATAATGAGAAAAAATGTGATTGTTAAGAGAGTCATGGCTGCTGTGCTTGCAGCGACTATGTTTAGCTCAGGATTTCAGGTGTATGCAGATGGCATAACAGACACTGATCGTGGTGTGACAAGCCAGAATGCAAATGCTGCTGCCGATGCGGACAGTTCTGCTTCAGCTGCGGATAATACATCTTCTGGTGATGCTTCCACTGGAAAGAAAGATGACGTTGTAACCCTTAGAGTCTGCAACTGGGAAGAGTATATTGACCTTGGCGACTGGGACGAAGACGAGGCAATGGAGCTTGAGAATGGACAGACCATATATGGCGACAGGCCAATATATCAGGAATTTGAGGACTGGTATTATGAGAACTACGGCGTAAAGGTTAAGGTGGAGTACTCCTGCTTCGGTACAAATGAGGAGCTCTACAGTATGCTCACCCTTGGTGACAAGTATGATCTTGTATGTCCTTCCGATTACCTTATAATGAAGCTTATGAAGGAGGAGGCGGTAGTGACTTTCTCAGATGAGTTCTTTGATGAAAGTAAGGAAGACAATTACTACGTTAAGGGCGTGTCTCCTTATATCAGAAATGTATTTGATGAGAACGAGATAAATGGTGAAAGCTGGAGCAAATATGCTGCCGGATACATGTGGGGACTTACAGGAATACTCTATAATCCTGAATATGTTTCATATGATGAGGCGTCCACATGGGCAATCATAAATAATCCAAAGTTCAGCCGTCAGGTTACGGTTAAGGATAATGTGAGAGACACATATTTCGCAGCCCTTGGTGCTTACAAGCATGATCTTCTTACAAGTGATGAATTTGTAAATGCACCTGATTACAGCGACAGACTTCTTGAGGAAATGAACGATGTAAGTGAGGATACCATTGATGATGTGGGAGATCTTCTCCAGGATGTAAGAGATAATGTGTATGCATTTGAGACGGACAGCGGTAAGGCTGATATTGTGTCAGGAAAGATCGTTGCCAACTATCAGTGGTCAGGAGACGCAGTATATGCTATGGATCAGGCAGAGGAGGACGGCGTAAGCCTTGACTTCGCAATACCTGAGGAATGTACAAATCTCTGGTTTGACGGCTGGGTAATGCTTAAATCAGGCCTCTCTGAGGATCCAAGAAAGCAGCAGGCGGCTGAGGCATTTGTCAATTATGTGTCAAGGCCTGACAATGCAGTGAGGAACATGTACTACATCGGTTACACCTCAGTAATAGCCGGTGGGGATGACGATACGATAATTGATTATGTGGATTACAATTTCGGTGCAGAGGAAGACGAGGAGGATACATTTGACTATAATCTCGGCTACTTCTTCGCAGGGGATGAAAATTCCGAGGATTACATCGTGACTGCACCAATGGAGCAGATGAACAGACAGCTCACAGCCCAGTATCCTTCGGCAGAGGATATCTCCCACAGTGCCATCATGCTGTGCTTCGATGATGACGCCGCCGCCGACATCAACCAGATGTGGATCGACGTGCGTTGCTACAATATCAAGGATGTGCCTGTAGGCATATGGATATTTGCAGGGGCGGTGGTAGTGTTGATAGCAGCTGCTATTGTGAGGAAGAAAATGCAGATGAGGAAGTATTAAGAGCGATATGCATGCAACTAAAATAAAAATGATAGTGGTAGACAAAAAGTGCAAATTTTTCACCACCCCATAACCGTATAATCAAGAAAAAGTTCATAAAAAAGTTATGGGAGGATAAATGAAATGAGTATTAACGACATTAACAATTCAAACAATACAAACGAACAGGGAGTATCCGGTACATACGGTTCTATGCCTAGACCGAGTACAATGTACCAGAACAGTCAGTATCAGAATACAGGATATGCAAATACCGGATATGCCGCCGGCGATTATCAGGGCTACGGATATCAGAACACATCATATACAGGTGCAACATATAACAACAGCACAACACAGGATGGTGGATATTCAGGCACACAGCCATCAAAGGATGTCTTTAAGGATGTATTTGTGGAGGAGACAGAGAGCGTAGTTGCTACACTTGATAACAGCTATGTCAAGAATATGGTGACAGGTCAGGGCATTAAGAAAGATCAGGTAGTGCTGTCGGATAAGAGATTGTATTACAATCACAAAAAAGGGATTATCGATACTTCCGCTTCAAGAGAATGTGTGAATGTAGATGATATTACAGGAACCAAGATTGCAAATACAAGCCGTGTTGGACTTTTGATCAGTGCGGTGGTGATATTTATAATCGGACTCACTATCAGATCAGCAGTTCCTAAGAGTATGAGTGGTGTGATACTGGCACTGGCAATAATGATACCATTGGCATATATCATTGGATTTTTCATCACAAAGAATAAGTACCTCTTTGTTGAATATGCAGGTGGCAAGATAGCTTTAAAGGTAAAGCTCTACGGAATGGATAATGTAATTGCATTCCAGAAAGCAATATACAAGACTAAGGCTAAGAATGCTCATAAGTAAATAGAAAATACGCGTAAAACGTATACAGACAAACAGGGAGATATAACCCGCAGTGACCATAGTGAATACGTGTCACCAGGGCTATATCTCCCTGTTTGTTGTCAAGTATATTAGTCTATTGAAACTCTTATTTCCTTACAGCACCGAATATCCATAACTGTTGACAATAGCCTCGATCTTCTGGCCTGCCTTACACATAGGGCACTCCTCATGAGGATATGTCTTGTAATCAGGAAGATCCTTTGAGTTGAACAGTGAATGAACAGGATGTCCGTCTACCTCAGATGTAGCTGAGAAGATCGCTGAAATACCTGAAATAGTACCGCCGTAATACTCAATACACTCAAGGCTCTTCTTTATAGTCTTACCTGTTGTAGCTGAAGCAAGGAGAAGAAGAACATTCTTGCCCTTGATCATAGGCTGGAGATTGTCACGGAAGATGAGCTGGCCTGAGCTGTGAACCTCAGGAGTAACAATGTATATAGTCTGGTGCTGGTTCATTGAAACAATGCCATTTGCAGTGAGGGCATCGGCAAGATATGCACCTATAACCTCTGTGCCATCCATACATACAATAGTATCAACTATTGTAGATGAAATATATTCTGTTGCCATTGCACGGGCAGCAGCCAGAGCCATCTTTCTTCTGACCTTAATGGTTGTCATATCAATGTACTGATTGATATGTGAGTGGTTGGTGGCGAAGTGGCCATTTACAACCTTGATGTCTAATGAATTGTTATAAGATGATGTAACTTTGATTGGTTCGTATTGCATGTTATTTACCCCTTTTCTTTTTTTATATTACACAATCTCAAGGATTGTATTTACCAGAAGGTCATTCTGCTTAGGATTCATGAAGCAGAAGCGGATGTACTTGTTGCCAAGACCGGTCATGTCGGCACAGCTTCGTATGTACAAGCCCCGGTTTACACAATGACTTACTACATCTGCTGCGGTGATGTCAGTTCTAAGCAGCTCCACAAGCATAAAGTTCGCCGCAGGCCTTATGAGCCTGATGGATTTCCTTGCAGAGAGAGCTGAGCACACCAGGTTACGCTCGGTGGTTATCACTTCTGCAGAGCGGGATATGTAGGAAGCGTCCTTGAACATATCAATGCCCGCCAACTCGGCAAATCTGTTGATGGAATAAGGAAATCCTGCGATCTCCAGAGTCTTCTTAAATACCGTATTCGAAGTGATGGCATATGCAAGGCGGAGCCCCGGCACGGCGAAGAACTTGGTAGTGTTTCTCAGGACGATCATGTTGTCGTATTCATTTGCCAGTGGAACGGCTGTCTCATCCTGCCAGTTGGCACAGAAGTCCATGTATTCCTCGTCAACCACCAGGAAGATATCATTTCCGGTGCAGATCTTGCAAATGAAGTTCATTGACTCCCTGTCAATAAGCTTTGATGTGGTTCCGTTTGGATTGGAGATGAAGACCATATCAAGCTCCTCACTTAAGTTAGATATAAGGTCGGCTATATCAAGGACGAAATCATCCTCTGCCTTGGTCTCATAGTAAATTATCTCACATCCGTTTAACTTAAGCAGCTTCTCATAATTGTGAGAGCCGGGAGTGATGAGCAATGCCTTTTTAGGCGAATTAAATTCAATAAGCAGCTTGATAAATTCATAGGAACTGCTGCCGACGATAATATTTCCGGCAGGAGCACCCACGTAAGAAGAAATGCTGTCCTTAAGCTCAGTGTAATTGTTGTCGGGATATTCAGACAGTGCGTCAACATGAGCACTTACAACATTCCTCACAGAATCCGGAATCCCCAAAGGATTCATGTTCAGATCGTATCTCACGGTTTCATAGCTTGCAATAAGATTTTCTGTAGACAGATTTGGTGTACCCTTAACCATAAAAAACCCTCTTTCTGCAATGTATCACATTTCCATGTGAGAAAAGTTGATACATTTCTAATTATAATGTTTAAAAAATTACCTTCTTTTGTTATAATCACTTTATACGTCTGTATGTAATTATACAGATTGTGAGGTTTAAAAACAAGTCTAAGACCTGTTTTAGTGTATCAAATGTTGGTTCAGGAGATTTTGAGATGAAGGCGATTGTAGAAGAATATGCCAGGGGCGAGTTCGAGGTTAAGAGACCTGAGGTAGAGATATCCGTGGCAAGGCTGGCTCTTGAGGTAGAGTCGGGGACCCTGTACCGGGGTTCATTTACAATTAAATCTGCAAATGACATGAATATAAAGCTTATGGTATTTGACAGCAGATACCTTATAGATTTCAAGAGTCATACCTTTGTGGGCAGGAAGAATGAGATTGCCTTTTCTTTTAATGCGGAAAATATTGAACCGGGAAAGACATTTGTGGGAAATATAAATGTGGTCTCAGACGGCGGTGAGTTCAGGATACCTTATAATATTGAGGTGATTGAACCGATGATAACCGTGGGAGATAAGAAGATAAAAGATCTGTTCCAATTTGCGGCATTTGCAGAGGAGACACCGGGCGAAGCCCTTACTGTGTTCCTTGATGATGACTTTAAGAGAGTATTCTTAAGGGATAAGGACATGGAGGCGAGAGCATACCACAGCCTGAGAAAATGCGTGAACATGGAACAGGCAATGGAAGATTTCCTTGTGTACACCCATAAGAAGAGAGCACTGACACTGCAGGCGGCAGAGAAGGAGATCCTTATTGAAATGCCTACTGAGCTTGTGAGAGCCGGTATCAATATAAGCAAGAATACCTGGGGCTATGTGAAGGCTGCCGTAAGGAGCGATTGTGACTTCCTTATGCCTGAGATGAAGGAGATTGATCGTGACAGCTTCACAGGCAACAACTGTAAGCTCACATTCCTTATTAACCCTGACAGGATCAAGGACGGGGTAAATACCGGCAATATCTACATCGAGAATCCATATCAGACCATCTGTATCAAGATAGGCATAAAGCTTCCTGATACAGAGAAGATGGCTCCGAAGGTCAAAGAGATGAACCTGACTGTGAAGAGGGACGAAGAAGCAATAGTCCGGGCGTATATAGATTTCAGGACTGACAGGATAGATCTTCCAAAGTACATAGATACCACCAAGATATGTCTCGTAGAGCTTCTCAAGTTCAGACCTGAGATGAAGTTATACAGGCTGGGGCTGCTCCATATGAACATCCTTGAGGGAAGGCTCGAGTATGCAAAGCATGAGTTT
The DNA here is from genome assembly GCA_050872265.1 of Coprococcus sp. Classification (GTDB taxonomy): domain Bacteria; phylum Bacillota; class Clostridia; order Lachnospirales; family Lachnospiraceae; genus Coprococcus. The sequence goes on along the minus strand of JBNMGN010000001.1, from coordinate 12,384 downwards.
GAGAGGATAGACAGTGAAAATCCCGAGAGAAAAGACGGAGACATGGAGAGGTGCTATTACAGCTACCTTAAGGCACTGGTTACCAGGGATGAGGCTGTCATTGAAGAGACTGCGGCAATGACCAGAGAGTGTTTCAGAAGAGAAAAGGATAAGCTGTTTTATTTCTGGATACTTCTCTTTATAGATATAAGATACACAGAGGACAAATGGACCTTATATGAGGACATACGGACTCTGTACAACATGGGGATCAACAGCCCCGTTATATATTTTGAGATATGCGACATGTTCAACAAGCAGCCCCTTATGTGTAAGCAGGCAGGGCTTCTTGAGATATCGGCCATAAGATGGGGCATGAGGCATGATTTTATTTCCGAAGATGTGTTGATGGAGTACATCAAGGCATGTGGAAGACTTAAGAATTTTGATGAACACGCCTTTAAGCTCCTTCAGGAGATTTATGAGGTTCATAAGTTCCCTGAGGCTCTTAATGTGATCTGCGGTATCCTCATAAGAAACCACAGGTATGACATGGCATATCATGAGTATTACAGTAAAGCGTTAGAAGATAATCTTAAGTATATCGGGCTTAACGAGTGCTTCCTTAAGAGCATGGACAAGTCCAGATATGACCTTATACCTGAGGCGATACTCAGATATTTCTTATACAAGAACACCCTTGATGAGAAGGAACTGGCATATCTTTATGCCAACATAATCATGAACAAGGAAGCGAATGGCAGTGTGTATAATGAATATACACCATCCATGACTGCTTTCATGGAGAAGATGATAGTTAAGGGGGAGGTGAGCGATGATCTCACGGTTATCTATGATGAATTCTTAGAGCCGGAGACCGTCAGCGAAGAATTTGCCCCGACCCTGATAAATATAATATTCAGAAGAAAATTTGTATGCAGGAATAAAAACATAAAGACAGTGATCGTAAGCCATGGGGATCTTAAGGATACCCAGGTGGTAAATGTTAAAAACGGCGAGGCCTATGTGGAGATCGTATCAAAGGATGTGGTGCTCACACTCCTCGACGGCAGGGGCGGCAGGTATGCCGGATCTGTGGGATACAGGCTTGAGAGGATCGTGGACGAGAAGAGCTACATGGATATCTGCAAGGAATATAATTTCAAGGATTACAGGTATCTGTTATGTGCATACAACAACATTGACAGCTTTAACAATAAAGATTCAGAGCATATAAATATCGCCAGAAATATAATTGCCTGTCCTGAGCTTTCAGACAAGATCAAGCAGCAGGCGGTAAGACAGATGATCGGCTACTATCATGAGAATTATGATGGTGAGATACTGGCGAAATACATGCTGAAGCTGGATCCTGACTATGTTAAGCCTTATGACGCCACGGAGCTTACAGAGTATATGGTAGAGCTTGATCTTATGGACATGGCATTTGACATGGTGATGAAGTTCGGCTATATAGATGTGGCAGTTGAGCCCTTGGTGAAGCTTGCGGAGTATGGTATAGGCAGCAAGAAGTATGAGGATACCAGGGAGCTGATCTCCGTGTGCGTATATCTCTACAAGAGAGGCTACGCAACGAAGAATATCCTTTCTTTCCTTGGAAATAACTTCAACGGTTCCATTGAGGATATGGCAGAGCTCTTTAAGAATGTGAGCAATACCTACCGGGATATAGATATGCTGGCAGAGAATATCCTCGCCCAGAGTATGTTTGCAAATGGATATACAGAATCCATATACGATATATTTGACGTGTACTACAAGGGCAGGAGCAGAGGTATGGTCATAAAGGCCTTCCTTAGATATTGTGCCCACCAGTACCTTATAAAGGAGCAGAAGATCCCTGCAAATGTCATGGAGTGCCTGTACTGTGAGATAGAGAAAATGAACATTACAGACGAGATATCCAGAATGGCACTGCTGTATTTCTTCAGCAGCTGCGGAGGGCATTACAACAGGGAGCAGAAGGAATGGATAAGAAAAAATGTGAAGACATTTGTAAGTGCCGGAAAGATACTTCCGTTCCTCCGTGCCTTTGAAAGCTTCGTGACTCTGCCGGGAGACACAGACTTCAAGACCTACATAATATTCAAGGGTGAGAAGAACATGTCGGTATGGATCAGCTACAGCTTCGGAAATGAAAGCGTTAATATGGCGAAGTACAGATCCGAAAGGATGAACGAGATAATACCGGGAGTGTACGTTAAGGAAGTGGTTGTATTCCATGGAGAAAATCTTGTGTATTCAATAGATTGTGACGAGAGCGGCAGAAGCTCCATTGTTGAGAGCGAGGCCTTGAAGCATAAGCCTCTCGACAAGGGAAGCAGCAACAGATTTGAGCTTATAAACCACATGCTTATAAGTCAGGAAACAAGAGATGACCAGGAGCTTATGGAGGCTATGGAGACATACCTTAACAATATACATTTCTTCGAGGAGAACCTGATCATATTATAGGAAATGTTATGAACTCATAAAGATAGCGTGATATAAATATTTTAGTGAACAGAAATTTGCGGGAGATAGATAAATGGCGGAATTTTCATTGTATCTCGGCATGGACATAGAGCCGGATCATACACAGCTTAGTTATTACAATATACAGAAGAGAGAACCTGAATCTGTAAGTGATACTGCAGATGAAGCTTCCTATCTCCTGCCTAATACCCTGTATGTGGCAACAAAGACCGAACAGACAGAGGGAGACGACCACAGAAAATGGTATGTGGGAAGCCAGGCGGTGAGACATGGTATAGATGGCTCGGGTATGCTGGTGGATGATATATACAACCGCGTCATGTTAAATGATGATGTATGGATAAATGACAAGAAATACAGAGCCAGGGATTTATTTGTCAAGATGGTAAGGCTCCATCTGGAGGAGTTCCTTAAGAGCTTTGATGAATATACCATTGAGAAGCTGGTGGTCACGGTTGCAGATACAGATCCTTACATAATAGACGCTTTAAAAAGACTTAGGATAGAGCTTAAGCTTGATGAGGAACAGTTTGAGATACAGGGACACGAGAGAAGTGCCGTGTATTATATATTCCATCAGCCTGAGGTCCTTAGGAACAACAGCGTTGCATTATTTGACTACAGTAAAAAAGGATTGCTTTACTACAGCTTAAGCCAGCAGAGAAACAAATCTCCATACAGAATAGAGATAAGCGAGGCTGATTTCTCAGACAAGATGACCACGGATGGCCAGGCTGCCGACAAGGAGGATCTTGACGATCTCTTTTTAGAGGTGGCGAAGGAGACTGTCACACTGGAGAACATTTCCTCTGTGTATCTTACCGGTGTGGGCTTTGATGGGGACTGGATGGAGAGATCCATCAATTTCCTGTGCCAGGGCAGAAGGGTATTTGCAGGGCAGAACATGTATGTGAAGGGTGCCTGTTACAGAGCATTTGCAGTACATGAGAAGAGAGATGTGCTGGACAATTACATCATCTGTTCAGATACGGTGGTGATGTATGATGTGGGTATCAACCTTATGGACAATGCCAATTCCCTGTATATCATTTCGGAAGCAGGCAGGGAATGGTTCAATACAAGAAATAAGATCAGTATTTTCTTAGACGATACAGACAGACTTGATATAGTATTCAGAAATATGCTGACAGGAGATAAAACGGTTCAGAGTATGCAGATCGCAGGTCTGCCTAAGAGACCGCCGAAGACTACGAAGATATCACTTGAGGTGGAGTTTTATGACAGCGAAAGCGGAGCCATAATAATAAGGGATGAGGGCTTTGGCATGCTCTATCCTACCACGAATAAGATATACAGGAAGGAATTCGATTTGCATGGGGAAGATAATAGTATGCAAGACTAAAACTGCAGATGATCCTTATATGTTCCTAAACACTAAGGTGTCGGTCTATTCCTATGAAGAGCTGTGTTACTATATATACAACAACATGGTGCTGATCGGCAGGGATGATGTGACAGAGAGGCTTGCCATGTGGATAAGGAAGGAACTGGATATGCCGGAGCTTGCGGGCAGGCTTGAAAGTCTCATGGAGAAGGAGGCATTTACCCAGGATATTCTTATTGAAATAATCACCGCCGGCAATTATTATGGAACAGACGAGATACGTGCCTTCATGAAGGAGTGCCAGAAGATAAGAGGATACTCAAAGTATGAGCTTTTAAAGGCAAAGGCTGACGGCTACTACCGCTATAAGCATTATATAAAGGCGGGAGCCATGTATGATGAGATAATAAAGAATTTCCCTGAATCCCAGGGCACGGAGGTGTTCCTTGGAAATGTCTACCACAACAAGGCTGTGGTATTGTCCGGAAATCTCCAGAAGGAGGAGGCGAGACAGTGCTTCCTTAAGGCATATAAGCTTAACCACAATGAGGAGTCACTGATAGAGTACCTTTATGTGACAGCCGTCACCGTGGATTCTGCCACATTAAAGAGGGAGATCAAGAGACACGGTATGCCGGAGAGCTTCTTCGACGATGTTATGATGGAGATCGCCGACTGCAAGGATGACGTGGCAGAGATGACCATATATAATAAAGTCCAGAAGGCGGTATACAATAAGCTTCATGGAAATATCTCCGACTATGACAGACGAGTGGACAGCGTCCTTACGGAGCTTAAGGACGATTTCAGAAAACAGCTGGCATAGTGACAATTTGCAAATATAGCTTTATAATGCAATATGCATAAATAATAAAGAGAGTGTCACAGACATCATTACAAAGAAAAGCACGCCATAACTTCGTGAGCAGTGCCATTAGATAGAAAGGATGCAGATTATGAAAGAACTAGAAAAAACCTACAATCCGGCGGAGATTGAAGACAGACTGTACAAGAAATGGGAAGAGAAGAAGTATTTCCATGCAGAGGTAGACAGGAGCAAGAAGCCATTTACAATAGTAATGCCACCTCCAAATGTTACAGGACAGCTTCACATGGGACACGCCCTTGACAATACAATGCAGGATATCCTCATCAGATTTAAGAGAATGCAGGGATACTCAGCACTGTGGCAGCCGGGAACCGACCATGCCGCAATAGCAACAGAGGTTAAGGTTACAGAGAAGCTTAAGGCTGAGGGAATAGATAAGAAGGAGATCGGACGTGAGGCCTTCTTAAAGCATGCATGGGCATGGAAGGAAGAGTACGGCAACCGTATCGTCAGCCAGCTTAAGAAGATGGGTTCATCAGCCGACTGGGATCGTGAGAGATTTACCATGGATGAGGGCTGCTCAAAGGCAGTTACAGAGGTGTTCTGTAATCTCTATGAGAAGGGCTATATCTACAAGGGTTCAAGGATCATAAACTGGTGTCCTGTATGTAAGACATCTATCTCAGACGCTGAGGTTATACATGAGGAGCAGGAAGGACATTTCTGGCATATCAACTATCCTGTAGTTGGAGAGCCGGGAAGATTTGTAGAGATCGCTACAACCCGTCCTGAGACACTTCTCGGTGATACAGCAGTAGCTGTAAATCCTGATGATGAGAGATATAAGGATATAGTAGGAAAGATGTTGGAGCTTCCTCTTACTGACAGACAGATCCCTGTTATTGCGGATCCGTATGTTGACAAGGAGTTCGGAACAGGCTGTGTTAAGATTACACCTGCCCATGATCCTAACGACTTCGAGGTGGGAAAGCGTCATAATCTTGAAGAGATCAATATTTTAAATGATGACGCCACCATAAACGAGCTGGGTGGCAAATATGCCGGAATGGATCGTTATGAGGCAAGAAAGCAGATGGTTGCAGATCTTGACGCTCTGGGACTTCTGGTTAAGGTTGTTCCACACAGCCACAACGTAGGTACCCATGACAGATGTAAGACAACTGTTGAGCCAATGATCAAGCCTCAGTGGTTCGTCCGTATGAAGGAAATGGGTGAGGCTGCCCTCAAGGTAGTTAAGACAGATGAACTTTCATTTGTGCCTGAGCAGTTTGACAAGACATATATCCACTGGCTGGAGAATATCAGAGACTGGTGTATATCAAGACAGCTCTGGTGGGGACACAGAATACCTGCATGGTACTGTGCAGACTGTGGTGCAACAACAGTAAGCAGACGGACACCTTGCAAGTGCAGCAAGTGTGGAAGTGCAAATATAACACAGGATGAGGATACTCTTGATACATGGTTCTCATCAGCATTGTGGCCATTTTCAACTCTCGGCTGGCCTGACAAGACTCCGGAATATGATTACTTCTATCCTACAAGCGTGCTTGTAACAGGATATGATATCATCTTCTTCTGGGTAATCCGTATGGTATTCTCAGCACTGGAGCAGACAGGAAAGAGCCCATTCAAGCATGTGCTTATCCACGGTCTTGTCCGTGATGATCAGGGACGTAAGATGAGTAAGTCCCTTGGAAATGGTATCGACCCTCTTGAGGTTATCGACAAGTACGGTGCAGACGCACTCCGTCTTACACTTATCACAGGTAATGCACCCGGAAATGATATGCGTTTCTACTGGGAGCGTGTTGAGAACTCAAGAAACTTTGCAAATAAGATATGGAACGCAACTCGTTTCATAATGATGAATATGGAGAAGGCAGACTTCTCACAGGTTAAGTTAAGTGACCTTACTATCGCAGACAGATGGATACTTTCAAAGGTAAATGACCTTGCGGTAGCTGTAACAGAGAACCTTGACAAGTACGAGCTGGGTATTGCTGTTCAGAAGGTTTATGACTTCATCTGGGAGGAATTCTGTGACTGGTATATAGAGATGGTTAAGCCAAGACTCTACAATGATGATGACACCACAAAGGCGGCAGCTCTCTGGACTCTCAAGACAGTCCTTATAAATGCATTGAAGCTTCTGCACCCATACATGCCATTCATCACAGAGGAGATCTTCTGCAATATCCAGGACGAGGAAGAGTCTATCATGATCTCCAAGTGGCCTGAGTATAAGGAAGAGTGGAGCTTTAAGGCAGACGAGGAGGCTGTTGATACCATTAAGGCAGCAGTTCGTGCCATCAGAAATCTCCGTACAGGAATGAATGTGCCACCAAGCAAGAAGGCTTCAGTTTATGTAGTGTCAGAGAAGTCAGAGATAAGAGATATATTCGAGGCTTCAAAGAACTTCTTCGCAACTCTTGGATATGCAAATGCCGTATATGTTCAGGAGGATAAGACAGGAATAGATGAAAATGCTGTATCAACAGTTATTCATGACGCAGTGCTTTACATTCCTCTTGCAGAGCTTGTTGATATCGACAAGGAGATCGAGAGACTCAAGGGCGAGGTTAAGAAGCTTGAGGGCGAGATAAAGAGAGCTTCAGGCATGCTTGCAAATCCGAAGTTCGTAGACAAGGCTCCTGCAGCAAAGGTCGAGGAAGAGAGAGCTAAGCTTGCAAAGTACACAGAGATGAAGACACAGGTTGAAGAGAGACTTTCACAGCTTATGTAAGTATATAAAAATCGCAGGGAACATAGATACGTTGGCTTGCGATGTAAGCATATTAAAAATGCAGGAAACACAGAGTGTTTGGGCTTAAGATGTAAGCACATTACATTTTTCCGGGAATATTATAATATCATGCACCCCGTATAATAGGAAATCACGTTGACTGAGAGGTTCTTGATGTTATGAGATTCAGAAATATTCCCATAAGGAACATCATATCTGAGGCCATGAATACAGGTGGTATCATAATTGATGTTCGGACCAAAGCGGAATTTGATTCAGGGCATATACCTCTTGCCCTGAATGTTCCTTTAGATACAATAAAGTCAAAGAATTACAGGCTGCCGAGAAGCAAGACCCTGCTGGTGTATTGTATGCATGGAGGCAGCAGTGCTGTGGCTGCCAAGCGGTTGTTTGATGACGGCTATGATGTTGTCAATGCCGTGGGCGGATTGAAGCAGTACAAGGGAGCACTCAGCAGGTCGTAGATTGATATATTTGTATGATCCGAATCGAAAGGCTGACTGCAGATAAGAAAGACCGGGCTTCACATTGTATGTCTATGTGATCTGTTCATGTATAAGGAATGTGGAGCCTGGAGTTTATAGTGCCGGGATTTTTTGTGTGGGTTTGTTAGAAAAACTAATTAATTGATAGTAAAAAATCGGGAGTAGATAATTGATAGTGGAAGATCAGGAGAAGATACAGGATGATAGATAATTTAGACAGAGTGGAGCTTATTGCTCCCTGCCATTTTGGTCTGGAGTCAGTACTGAAGAAGGAAATACTGGATCTTGGATATGAGATCGTGGCTGTGGAGGATGGTCGTATTACATTTGCAGGGGATGTGGAAGCAATAGCCAGGGCAAATGTATTCATAAGGACCGCAGAGAGGATCATGCTTAAGTGCGGAAGCTTCAAGGCGACCACATTTGACGAGCTCTTTGAGGGAACCAAGGCAATACCCTGGGAGAATGTGCTTACCAGAGACGCGAAGTTCTGGGTTTCAAAGGCAACCTCCAACAAGAGTGCATTATTTTCACCGTCAGATATCCAGTCGATCGTGAAGAAAGCGATGGTTGAGAGGATGAAGCAGACCTACCATGTGAACTGGTTCACAGAGGAGGGTGCAGCCTATCCTGTCCGCGTATTTATCTTCAAGGACATAGTTACCCTGGCGATAGACACCTCGGGAATATCTCTTCACAAGAGAGGCTACAGAAGACTGGTAGGTAAAGCACCGATCTCAGAGACTCTGGCGGCTGCACTTATCATGCTGACCCCATGGCACAAGGACAGAGTGCTGGTGGATCCTTTCTGCGGAAGCGGAACATTTCCAATAGAGGCTGCCATGATCGGGGCAAATATCGCACCGGGAATGGACAGGGACTTCACCGCAGCGGAGTGGGTGAAGATCGGAAATAAAAAGATGTGGTATGAGACCATAGATGAGGCTCATGACATGATAGACAATGATGTGAAGATGAATATCCAGGGCTACGATCTGGACGGTGACATAGTAAAGTGTGCCATGGAAAATGCCAGATGTGCAGGCGTGGACAAGCATATTCATTTTCAGCAGAGGGATGTTAAGGATCTCAGCAATCCTAAGAAGTACGGCTTTGTAATGACCAATCCACCTTACGGTGAGAGACTTGAGGAGAAGGAAGCCCTTCCGGAATTGTACAGAACCATTGGTGAAGCTTACAGAAATCTGGATAGCTGGTCCATGTTCCTGATCACCTCCTACAAGGACGCAGAGAAATATATAGGCAGAAAAGCCGACAAGAACAGGAAGATATACAACGGAATGATAAAGTCCTATTTCTATCAGTTTATGGGACCGAAGCCACCGAGAAGATCATGACACGAGGATGTGTGATAGACGTATTATGGATGATGTTTGTGTTGGTGTAAAAAGGAGAAGCGTATGAAGAAGCTTATATTTGCAACAGGAAATGAAAATAAGATGAAAGAGATCCGCATGATCCTTGCGGACTGTGGCTATGAGATACAGTCCATGAAGGAAGCGGGAATAGACATAGATATAGTTGAGGACGGAAAGACATTTGAAGAAAATGCCATAATCAAGGCTGAGGCTATCAGAAATGTGGCAAATTGTCTTGTGCTGGCAGACGATTCCGGTCTTGAGGTTGACTATCTGGACAAGGCACCGGGAATATATTCAGCAAGATTTATGGGGGAGGATACTTCCTACAGGATTAAGAACAAAGCTATCATAGACAAGCTTGAGGGAGTTCCTGACAGCGAGAGGACAGCCAGGTTCGTATGTGCCATTGCGGCAGCATTTCCGGATGGCAGGACGATAACAAGACGGGGAACCATAGAGGGAATAATAGGATATGAGGAGCGTGGCGAGAATGGATTTGGATATGATCCTATCTTCTTCCTGCCGGACAGAGGCGTGTCAACAGCAGAGCTGTCACCTGAGGAGAAGAACGAGATAAGCCACAGGGGAAATGCACTTAGATTGATAAAGGAAGTAATCGATGAAAATTCTGATAATTAGTGATACTCATGGAAGACGAAGCAGCATTGTAAAGGTTGCTGAGAAGGTCGGCGAGGTGGACATGGTGATCCATCTTGGAGACATTGCAGGAGATCTTGATTATGTGGAGGAAATGTTTGATTGCGAGATCCACATGATCGCAGGAAATAATGATTTTATGTGTGGACTTCCGCAGGAGGAAGAACTTGAGATCGAGGGAAAGAAGGTATTCATAACTCACGGACATTTGCACAGGGTGGGCTTTGGAACTGACGATCTCTATGAGCTTGCGGTGAAGAATGGCTATGACATAGTATTGTATGGACATACCCATGTGCAGAAGGTGGAGAATCGCAACGGAATATACATTGCAAATCCCGGTTCGCTGGCACTTCCGCGGGATGGCGCAGAGGGCAAATTCATCCTTCTGGAATTTGACCAGAACGGCACACCATTCTTCGCAGAAAATTCATTAAAGAGAGAGTACAGATCCTACACCGACTGGTTCTTTTAAAGAGAGAGTATTTAGTAGAAAGTAAGGGGCAGCCCAGTAAGCTGCCCCTTTGTTGGAGGTAGATACAAGTTGTGACTTAGATCATGATTTATATTATGATTTATATTATGACTTAGGATTTGACTTGTATTTTGACTTGTATTTGGGTAATTCATATTCAAGTCAAGGAAGAATGTGGGCAAAAATGCCTTGAAATTGGGAAATGAAAATATAGGTCAAGGAAGAATAGGGATGAAAATGCCTTGAAATTAGGAAATGAAAATATAAGTCAAGGAAATAAGAATGAAATAATGCCCTAAAATAGAATTACAGAAAAAAGAGTCAAGAAAATTGAACTAAAACATTGACTGAAAAATTAATAATTTCAATATGGGTCAATAAAACCAGAATAAAAAGATGACTTAAATTAGTGTAAGGGGAAAATAAGTCAGGATTACAGTATATGGAGGATACAGGATTGAAGAAGCGTGACATAATAACAGGAACAATCGCGGAATATGATTTCCCAAACAAGGGAAGCTTCATGTGTGGTGATAGAAAGGTTACAATAAAAGGGGCACTTCCCGGACAGGAGGTAAGTGCACAGGTAATAAAATTAAAAAGCGGTCGGGCAGAAGCAAGAACTTTGGAAGTCCTCAAGCCATCGCCTCTTGAAGATAGTAAACCGGTGTGTTCACATTTCGGTCAGTGTGGAGGTTGCAGCTATCAGACCATGAGCTATGAAAACCAGTTGAAGCTGAAAGCGGATATGGTGAAGAAGCTTTTAGATGGTGTGATAAATACAGAAGAAAACCCGTATGAATGGGAAGGGATAATTGGCTCTCCTGTGACATCTGGTTATAGAAATAAGATGGAATATTCATTTGGAGATGAATACAAGGATGGACCGCTTGCCCTTGGACTTCATAAGAAGAACAGCATGTACGATATTGTCCAAATGGAAGACTGTGATATTGTAAGCCCTGATTACAATGCAATCGTTGGTTATACAGTGAAGTTCTGCAAAGAAAATAATTTGCCATATTATAAGAAAATACAGCACACAGGGCTGCTCAGACATCTGGTCATCAGGCAGTCATACACCTCGAAGGAATTGCTTATCAATCTTGTGACCAGTTCGCAGAATATCGAGGACATGGATCTGAACGGATATGTTTCGGGACTCCTTGAGCTTGAAACGTCAGGCAGGCTTACAGGTGAAATTGCCGGGATACTCCATACTACAAATGACTCCATGGCGGACGCGGTCATTTGCCAGAAGATGGATGTGCTTTACGGTACGGAATTTATTTATGAGGAACTGCTTGGGCTCAAGTTCAAGATATCACCATTTTCATTCTTCCAGACAAATACCGCCAGTGCGGAACGACTCTACAGCAAAGCGAGGGAGTATGTGGGGGATACCAGGGACAAGGTGATATTTGACCTCTACAGCGGAACCGGAACCATCGCCCAGATGTTGTCTGCTGTAGCAAGGAAGGTTGTGGGCGTTGAAATAGTCTCCGAGGCAGTGGATGCAGCTAGGGCAAATGCCGAACTGAACGGTCTTGATAACTGCGAGTTCATAGCCGGAGATGTGCTTAAGGTCATAGATTCCATAACTGATAAGCCGGATATAATTGTCCTTGATCCACCTCGTGACGGAATAAATCCAAAGGCACTGGAGAAGATCATTGCCTACGGCGTTGACGAGCTTGTGTATATAAGCTGTAAGCCAACCTCCCTTGCCAGAGATCTCGTGACCCTGCAGGAAAGAGGTTATAGGGTAGTGAAGGCGTGTGCTGTGGATCAGTTTGTGAATACTGTTCATGTGGAGACGGTAGTTTTGATGTCAAAGGTGAACCCTGACAAGTAAATAGAGTGTAGCAGATAAAGGACTTTCTCAGTGGCTATCGTTAAAAGGTGTATGAAGTCTTGCGGAAAGTCCTTTTTTGATGCTTGTAAATAG
>JBNMGN010000021.1:0-40469 GCA_050872265.1 Coprococcus sp. | reverse complement strand
TATATATTTTAAGAGGGAGGTTGACATCGGATATGGGGAGTAGGATTTTCTATATCCGATGTCACAAATATGAAAATTGTATCAGCCCATTAAGGACTGAAATAAAATGAATATATTTAATATTCATGTTGATAATATAATATATATTTGTGAATTTTCTTTGTCCTTATTGTGATAAAAATATGTTTTTTGAAAAGGTTTTCAAGACATCCGGATACAAAGAGAGGATATGTATGGTGAGAAAGCTGATACTTACAGGTGCCGTAATTACATTAATGTTTACTGTGATGGGATTTGCCCTTAAATTTTTTATGCCCGGGGTAAGCGGTACTGACGTAAGTGAGGTCCATAAGGTAAGTGATATGGACATTACTCCTTATATGAGGATGAACCTTGCGGAGGATAAGGACAGAGAGACTGCCGGGATCATAGGTGACGACGTGGATGATATGAAGAATATCACAACGATCCTTAACGATGATAAGGTAGGTACTGTGGATGGTTATTATCTTATGGAGCTTGACGGAACTGCCGCCGTACTTACAGGAGATAAAAACCTTTATATGTGCACTGACATACAGACGACCGCTTTCCCTTTAAATGACAGGGTGAGGATACACTATGGTATGCATTTCAATTCCTTATACGAATTATTTTCATTTCTTGAATCATATGAGTGAAAATGTTAAAATCTAACCTGTGAAACTAGAGATTTTATCTGTCAGGTCATGTAGGTGACACATGAATAGAAATACATGCCGGAGTGTGCCGGTAAGATCAGGGAGAACAGATGATATATAATGCGATCATAGCAGGCGGTGGAGCCTCAGGAATGGTGGCTGCCATTAAGGCTGCGGAAAAAATAGAACAGAATACATCAGGGAAGCAGGAAAAGGAGGCGCCCGGTGTTCTGATAATAGATAAGAACAAGAAGCTTGGCAGGAAATTATATGCCACAGGTAACGGAAGATGTAACATATCAAACGCACACTTTGACATATCCTGCTATAACAGCAGTCAGGAATTTTTTCCTTATGAGATCATAAACAGTGACAGCTACAGGCGGGTAAATGATTTCTTCCTTGAGCTTGGAGTTCCTTCAACTGACAACAACGGATATTTCTACCCCATGTCCCTGCAGGCTTCCACGGTGGTATGGAGCCTTTCGGACAGGATAAAAAGCCTGGGTATTGAAGTGAGGCTTAAGGAAGAGGTTACAGGGATAACCGGTATAAAGAATGTTTCAAGGGATGGAGAAAATCTTTTTAAAGTAACAACAGATAAGGGCACCTACCAGTGCAGAAATCTTATTATTAGCACCGGAGGCTGTTCCTACGAAAGTCTCGGTGGAAGTGACACAGGCTATAAGCTCCTTGAAGCCACAGGTCACAGGATGATCCCTGTATATCCTGCATTGTGTAAGCTGAGGTGCAGCCGGGACATATCGGGAATGAACGGACTGCGTACTGCTGCTGAAGCAAGGCTTACAGTTGATGACATAGAATACGGACATGAACAGGGGGAGCTTCAGATAAGCGGTGAATATCTGTCAGGAATAATGATATTTAACCTGAGCTCCCAGGCAGTAAGGTGTCTTAATGAAGGGCACAGGGTGAAGGTGTATATCTCTCTGGTTCCCGAGCTTACAGAAGAAGAGATAGAAAATATCATCGTAAATTCCGTATCTGCAAATGGCGACAGAACAGTATTTGCATGTCTTAATGGCATGTTAAATGAAAGGGCTGTGCAATATGTCATGGATATTGCAGGTATAGGGAATAAGCCTGTGAAAGAGATAACTGATAAAGAAGCAGCAGACCTTGCCCATGCCATTAAAAATCTGGAATTTGATATTACCGGCCATGGAGATTACAGTGAGGCACAGGTTGTAAGCGGTGGTGCTGACACATCATATTTCAGTCCCGTAACAATGGAGTCAAAGCTTTCAGAGGGACTCTTTGTAACAGGTGAGGCAATTGACGTGGACGGAATATGCGGAGGCTACAATATAACATGGGCTGTGATAACCGGAATGGCAGCCGGAGAAGGAATACATATATGATAAGGATTAACAATATAAAACTTAAACCAGGATATACAAAGGGAGACCTTGAGGCTGAGATAAAGAGACAGCTTAAGCTTAAGACTGTGCCTGAGTACAGGATATCCAAGCTGTCCATTGATGATAGAAAGAGAAATGATGTGAAGATCGTCATTTCCTGCGACATCCTTAATGTCAATGAAAAGAGTATATTAAAGCGAGTAAACAATAAAAATATTATGTCAACTACGCTTGTTAAATACAACCCACAGGTGACAGGAGAAAAGATCATCAAGGCTCCTCCGGTGGTGGTGGGAATGGGTCCCTCAGGATTATTTGCAGCGTTAATGCTTGCAAGACTGGGATTTAAGCCTATAGTGTTTGAGCGTGGAATGGATGTGGACAGCAGAACAAAATGTGTGAATGATTTCTGGAATGGAGACACACCCATTAACCCTGAATCGAATGTGTTGTTTGGTGAGGGCGGGGCAGGAACCTTCTCTGACGGCAAGCTAAACTCGGTCATAAAGGATAAGTCGGGAAGAAGAACCTTTGTGTTAAAGACATTTGTAGAGTATGGAGCGGATCCGGAGATACTCATATCAAACAAGCCCCATATAGGCACAGATGTTCTGGCTAAGGTGGTCAAGAATATGCGTCAGGATATCATAAGGCTTGGAGGTCAGGTGAATTTCTCATCAAAGCTTACGGATTTTGCTGTAAATGATGATGGGACACTTAACATATCCATACTTAAGGACGGACAGGTGACAACCTACAATACGGAGGTGCTCATCCTTGCCATAGGTCACAGTGCCAGGGATACCTTCAAGCTTCTGTATGACAGGGGGCTTAAGGTGGAACAGAAGCCATTTGCCATGGGAGTCAGGATCGAACATAAAAGGGAGTTTATCAACCGTGGAAAGTACGGAGACAAGCCGGAGTATGAGAAGCTTCTGCCTACAGCGGATTACAAGTTCGCCCATAGCTGTGAGAACGGAAGATCCGTGTATTCCTTCTGTATGTGCCCCGGAGGATATGTGGTAAATTCCTCATCGGAGCCCGGAAGATTATGTGTAAACGGCATGAGCTACAGCGACAGAATGGCAGACAATTCAAACAGTGCCGTGGTGGTAAATGTCACTCCCGAGGATTTCGGTTCAGATCATCCTCTGGCAGGAATGTACATGCAGGAGCACTACGAGGAGATGGCGTATAAGGCAGGAAACGGAGACATTCCGGTAACTACTTTTAAGGGCTTTAAAACAGATGAAAAAATATCTCATCTTGGGGATATACAGCCCTGTATCAAGGGAAAGTACCGCCTGGCAAGCCTTAAAGACTGTTTGCCTAAGTATATAAAGAATGCTATAATAGAAGGAGTTTTGGCCTTCGACAGATATATGCCGGGCTATGCCTGTGATGACGCAGTAATAAGCGGGATCGAGGCAAGGACATCATCGCCTGTAAGGATAACGAGAAATGAAGAAATGACCTCATATCACGGACTGATATACCCCTGTGGCGAAGGTGCGGGATATGCCGGCGGCATAACCTCTGCGGCAGTGGACGGAATAAAGGCGGCGGAGGCTGTAATATCAAGATATAAAAATACACAAGAATAAAATTAAGATACACAACACAGGAAAGTGACAGGATTATATATAATGGATAAAGAAAAATATTTGAAAAATAAAAACAGGATAGTCATAAAGATAGGTTCCTCATCCCTTATACATGAGGAGACCGGCGGCCTTGACTATGATAAGCTTGAGAAGCTGGTAAGGATAATATGTGATCTGAAAAATCAGGGCAAGGAGGTAGTCCTCGTTTCATCAGGTGCCATAGGCGTAGGTGTCAAGGCTCTCGGATTACTGAGAAAGCCAAAGACTGTGTCCTTAAAACAGGCGTGTGCCGCAGTAGGCCAGGGACAGCTTATGATGATCTACCAGAAGCTTTTCTTTGAGTATCACAAGACAGCAGCACAGGTTCTTCTTACATTTGACGTGGTGTCCTCAGACGAGAGACGTCACAATGCCATAAACACATTTAACGAGCTTCTCCAGCTTGATGTGGTTCCCGTTGTAAATGAAAATGATACGGTAGGGATAGATGAGCTTGATGACAGCGTTACCTTTGGAGATAACGATACATTGTCAGCCATAGTTGCTTCAATGATCCATGCAGACCTGCTTATAATCCTTACGGATATAGACGGTCTCTATACAGATGATCCTCATACCCATGCAGACGCCAAGCTTATCCATGTGGTAGAGGAGATAGATGATAACATTAAATCCATGGCGAAGGGAGCCATGAGCAGCTACGGCACCGGTGGCATGTCCACCAAGATCGCCGCTGCAAGGATAGCCACCAATTCAAACACTGATATGGCAATCGTGTCGGGAGCGGACTTGAATAATATAAACAGGCTTTTACACGGCGAGGACATAGGTACATTGTTCCTTTCCCATAAGGAAAAGGACTTCAATGTGGAGAAATTTATATTAAGCAAAGAATATCTGGAGTAGGAAATTATGGATGATAAGAAGATAGCCAGAATAAATGAACTGTATCACAAGTCAAAGACCTCAGGACTTACGGAGGCTGAAAAGGAAGAGCAGAAGGCTCTCAGGCAGGAGTATGTGTGGGCAATAAAGAATGACCTGAGAAATACCCTTAACAACATAAGTATTAAGGAAAAGGATGGCAGTATCACAGATCTGAGCAAATTTGACAAGACAAAGAAAGTCTGATCTTAATTAAAACAAAATGGGTTTAATTTTGATCAGTAAAAAGAGAGTTTAATTTTAATATGGATAAAGATCAGGCAAGAAATACTATCAAGGAAAAAAGAAGAGCATTGACCAATGACTATATAGGCTTACATTCGGCACTGATATTTAACAATCTGAGAGATTTCGGTGTGTTTGATGATATCAGCCGGATATTTACCTATGTCAGTGCATATAAAGAGGTAGATACCGTAAACATCATAAAATTCTGCCTTGAGCAGGGCATAAAGGTATGCGTTCCAAGAGTACGGGGTAAGGAGATGGATTTTGTTGGGATCACGGATTTTTCCCAGCTGGAGCCCGGAAGCTTTAATATCCTGGAGCCTGTATCTGATGATATAGTGGTGCCGAAGCAGTCGGATGTAATGCTGGTGCCGGGGATAGTATTTGACAGGGAGCTTAACCGCGTAGGCTTCGGCGGCGGTTATTACGACCGTTATTTCATGGAACATCATGATCTTAAGACCATTGGTCTCGCCTATGATTTTCAGGTGATAGACCACATAGACACAGAAGAATTTGATATTGGAGTATCTGCTTTATGTACAGAGACGCAGATCATAACCGGAGGTGGAGCATAACATGTATTTAGAGGATATTGGAGCAAGAGCCAAGAAGGCTTCAAGGATAATGGCAAGACTTGGCCAGACAGAAAAGAACAACGCACTTCTTAAGGTGGCAGAGGATCTTCTTGCCCACAAGGCTGAGATAATCAGTGCAAATGAGATCGACGTGGCAAACGGAAGAAAGAACCACATGCCGGAGGCCATGGTAGACAGACTTATGCTTACAGATTCCAGATTTGAAGGCATAGTAGAAGGATTAAGACAGGTGGCAGACCTTGAGGATCCTATAGGTGAGGTTATTGATATGAAGAAGAGACCTAACGGGCTTCTTATCGGTAAGAAGCGTGTGCCTATGGGGGTTATCGGAATAATCTATGAATCAAGACCTAATGTGACTGTTGACGCATTTGCCCTTACCTTTAAGACCAGCAATGCGGTAATACTCCGTGGGGGAAGTGACTGTATCAATTCGAACATTGCCCTTGTAAATGTTATAAGGGAGTCCCTTGCCTCAAGCGGCATTACAGGGGACGCCATAATCCTTATAGAAAACACCGACCGTGCCGTTGTAAATGAGCTTCTTAAGCTTAATAAATATGTTGATCTGCTCATACCGAGAGGCGGTGCGGGACTTATAAAGAATGTGATTGAGAACGCAACGGTTCCTGTAATTGAAACAGGTACAGGCAACTGCCACATTTACATCGATAAATACGCAGATCTTAACAAGGCCATACCGATAATCCACAATGCCAAGCTTCAGCGTTTAGGTGTATGTAACGCCTGCGAGTCACTGGTAATCCACAAGGACATTGCCGATCTTGCAATTCCTCTTATTGTTGCAGATCTTAAGGAAAATGACTGTGAGATACGTGGGGATAAGGCTGCAATGGCCATAGACAGTTACATAAAGGAAGCCACAGAGGATGATTTCAAGACAGAGTATCTTGCAAAGATCATATCAGCCAAGATCGTTGACAGCTTTGATGAGGCTGTGGAGCACATAAACAACTGCAGTACAGGTCATTCCGAGGCTATAATCACGGAGGATTACAACAGTGCCCAGAGATTTCTTGATGAGATCGATTCTGCCTGTGTATATGTCAACGCGTCGACACGTTTTACAGATGGATTTATGTTCGGATTCGGAGCTGAGATAGGCATAAGCACCCAGAAGCTTCATGCAAGGGGACCTATGGGACTTTTAGCTCTCACATCCACAAAATATATAATATATGGCAACGGCCAGATTAGAGAATAGCAGAAACATGTAGTCTGTCAACAAGCTTATGGCACCAGGAGTATATGGTGCCATTTTGAGGTGGTAAATATGGATAATAACGAGCTTCAGGCAAAATTAAAGGAACTGGATGAAAAGGTAAAGGCCTCCATGTGCGGTATGGAGCACAGTAAGAGTACTGCTGCCGTACCGGAAGGAGGTTTCGCCGTATGCTTCGGCGGCGGTGGCGGAAAGGGTGCCTATGAAGCAGGTGTTATAAAGGCACTTGCTGAGTACGATATGTTTAAACGCATAAAAGCCGTATCGGGAGCTTCCATAGGTGCATTAAATTCCATGCTCTATAACATGCAGGATCCTGAGCTTACTGAGAAGGTATGGAAGGATATAAAGTTTGAAACAGTATTTGAAGCAGATCCGTCCCTTATGTTTAATGATAAGCCGGGATTTTTTAACCGGAAGGGGCTTGTGGATATCCTTAACAGATATATTGATTTCGACAAATTCTATGGAGGAAATATCAGTACATACATAAACACCACAGTGGTGTCTGATGGGGCAAAGAAAGAGAATTATTATAAGCTTAATGATCTTCCTAAGGATAAGATCATAGACCTTTTATGTGCAGCCTCAGCTCTGCCCTTTATCTATGAATCGGTAACCTATGAGAACCAGGAGATGGCTGACGGAGGTCTTTCAAACAATATCCCTGTGGAGATATTATACGACAATGGCTACAGACACATTATCGTGGTAGGCTGCGGCAGGAAGAACGCCAAGGATCTGTCCGGCTATAAGGACGCGGACTTCATAGAGATATATCCGAGTGTGTATCTGGGAGACCTTATTGAAGGCACACTGAATTTCTCCAGGAAAGATATACTCTTCAGGATGGAGCTTGGCTACAGGGACGCCTTAAGAGCACTGAAATTATATTTCACCGATGACCCATGCTACAGGGAGCAGCTCCCTTTGCTTGAGCAGAACGACATAAATGAGATAAAGGCGAAGTTCCGTTACATGGATATAAGTGACCGGGTTTCAGATAACATGAAGAACCTGACAGACATGATAAGCAAATACGATAAGTAAATATCACTCAAAAATATAAAGGATAATTAACAGATATGACCAGTAAGGAAATTATAAACAGTTTAGATAAGATCCACATGACGGAGCCGGTTCCTGCAAATGAGCCGGAGAGACAGTATTACTTCATAAAAAAGGCCAAAGAGATCTATAAGCTTAAAAGGGAAGAGGCAGGAAGAGACCTTACCTGCACCATAAAGACCTTTGGCTGTCAGATGAACGTAAGGGACTCAGAGAAGCTTGCAGGAATACTTGAAACCATAGGCTATAAGAGATCCGACAGTGAAGAAGCGGATTTTGTAATATACAACACCTGTACCGTAAGGGAGAATGCCAACCGTAAGGTATATGGCCATCTGGGTATCATGAAGCATGAGAAGGAGTCAAATCCCCACATGATGATCGCCCTGTGCGGATGTATGATGCAGGAGCCTCAGGTGGTACAGACCATCAGTGAAAAGTACAAATTCGTTGATATAGTCTTCGGAACCCACAATGTATATAAGCTTGCAGAATTATACTGCAACAGCTTTCAGGCAAAGGGTACAGTCATCGACATATGGAAGGACACAAACCTTATTGTGGAGGATCTTCCAACCACAAGGGACAGCAGCTTTAAGTCCGGTGTAAATATCATGTTCGGCTGTAATAATTTCTGTACCTACTGTATCGTTCCATATGTAAGAGGAAGAGAACGCAGCAGGGAGCCTGAGGATATCATAAACGAGATAAAAAGACTTGCAGATGACGGAGTTGTGGAGATCATGCTCCTGGGTCAGAATGTTAATTCCTACGGCAAGGGACTTAAGGAGGATATAACATTTGCACAGTTACTTAAGAGGGTTACTGAGATAGACAAGATAAAGAGAGTCAGGTTCATGACGTCCCATCCTAAGGATCTGTCAGATGAGCTTATAGAGGTTATGGCTTCCTCAGACAAGGTGTGCAGACATCTTCATCTTCCTGTACAGTCAGGATCAAGCCGTATATTAAAGCAGATGAACCGAAGCTATACCAGGGAGCAGTACCTTAACCTTGTGGACAAGATCAGAAATAAGATACCTGATATAGCACTTACCACCGACATTATCGTAGGCTTCCCGGGAGAGACCGAGGAGGACTTTAAGGATACCATGGATATGGTGGAACGTGTCAGGTATGACGCAGCATTTACATTTATCTATTCAAGGAGGACCGGAACACCGGCGGCTGCCATGACAGATACAAATGACAAGGCTGTGATAAATGAAAGATACCAGAGACTTATAAAGAGGGTACAGGAGATAAGTGCCGAGAAGATAAAAGGACTTACCGGACAGGTTCTCCCTGTGCTGGTTGAAGGAAAGAGCGAGGAGAACGGAAGCCTTCTTACAGGAAGACTTTCAAACAACACCCTTGTACATTTTGAGGGATGTGAATCCCTTATAGGAAAGATAATAGATGTGAAGCTTGTGGAGAGCAAGGGCTTTTATTACATGGGCGAAGCTGTTATCTAAGCGTATAAATCAGAAGAGAGGATATAAATAATGGCAGCATTAACACCGATGATGCAACAATATGTGGAGGTAAAAGAGAAATATAAGGACTGTATACTTTTCTACAGGATAGGTGATTTCTATGAAATGTTCTTTGAGGACGCCATAACCGCCTCAAAGGTACTTGAGATAACCCTTACCGGAAAGGATTGCGGTCAGGAGGAAAGGGCACCTATGTGCGGCGTTCCTTACCATGCCTGTGACGTTTATCTCAATAAGCTTATTGAAAATGGCTTCAAGGTGGCTATCTGTGAACAGGTGGAGGATCCGAAGCTTGCCAAGGGACTTGTTAAGCGTGATGTTATCCGTGTTGTCACACCGGGTACAAATATGTCCCAGGCTATCCTTGATGAAAATACCAACAATTATCTCATGAGCATATATCTGTCAAAGAATATGTCGGGAGTATCAGTAGTTGACATAACTACAGGTGAATTTAAAACCTGCCGTATCTCATCCATAGCAAAGCTTACAGATGAGATAAACAAATATTCTCCGTCAGAGATAATCGGCAACGAGGATTTCCTTAATGCCCCATTAGACTTTGAGTATATGAAGGATCGTCAGAAGATAGCCATATCGAAGACACCGGATCACTATTTCAACCAGAGTATCTGTGAGGATGTTATCTCAAGACAGCTTGGCACCAACAATATGGCAGGCCTTGGACTTTCTGACATGCCTGAATCCATATATTCCACAGGAGCTCTGCTCCAGTATCTCCATGAAACCCAGAAAAATTCTCTGGAGCATATAAACAGGCTGGAGATATATTCCATAGATGATTACATGATAATCGACAGCTCCACCAGAAGAAACCTGGAGCTTACGGAAACCTTAAGGGACAAGAACAAAAAAGGCTCACTTTTATGGGTGCTTGATAAGACAAAGACGGCCATGGGTGCCCGTCTCTTAAGAAATTACATAGAGCAGCCTCTTATTATGGAGGATGAGATCAATAACAGACTCGACGCCATTGAGGCATTTAACAATGATGTCATAACCCGAGACGAGATCAGGGAATACTTAAATCCCATATATGACATGGAAAGACTTATGACCCGTATCTCCTTAAGAACGGCAAATCCAAGGGATCTTATTGCCTTTAAGTCATCCTTAAAGCTGCTTCCTTTCATAAAGAGACTTGTGGCAGCCTTTGACACCACATTGTTTAAGAAGATGTATGAGGATCTTGATGAACTGACAGACCTCTATGAGCTTCTTGAGTCAGCCATCAACGAGGAACCTCCAATACTTATAAGGGAGGGCGGCATATTCAAGGACGGATATCTTAACGATATAGATGTTCTCAAGAATGCCAAGACCGACGGAAAGACCTGGCTGGCAGACCTTGAGGCAAGGGAGCGTGAGAAGACAGGTATCAAGAACCTTAAGGTAAAGTACAACAAGGTATTCGGATATTATTTTGAAGTTACCAACTCCTTTAAATCCCTTGTGCCGGAGTACTTCATAAGAAAGCAGACCCTGGCAAATGCCGAGAGATATACCTCCAAGGAGCTTGACGAGCTGGCAGGAACCATCATAGGCTCCGAGGACAAGCTTACAGCCCTTGAGTATCAGGAGTATGTGAAGCTCAGGGACAGACTGGCAGGGGAGCTGGTGAGAGTCCAGAAGACAGCCCACTGTATCGCAGTCCTTGACGTCATGGCGTCCCTGTCGTATGTGGCAGTTGCCAACAATTACATACGTCCGGAGATATCCACCGATGGGGTTATCGACATTAAGGACGGAAGACATCCTGTAGTTGAGAAGATGACCGCCAATGACATGTTCATTGCAAATGACACCTACCTCAACAACCTTGAAAGCAGGATATCAATAATCACAGGTCCTAACATGGCAGGTAAATCCACCTACATGAGGCAGACGGCACTTATTGTGCTTATGGCACAGATAGGCTCATTTGTCCCTGCAAGCCATGCCCATATAGGCATATGTGACAGGATATTTACAAGAGTAGGTGCCTCAGACGATCTGGCCTCCGGTCAGAGTACCTTCATGGTGGAGATGAGCGAGGTGGCAAATATCCTAAGGAACGCCACCAGGAACAGTCTCCTTATCCTTGATGAGATAGGCCGTGGAACCAGTACTTATGACGGATTAAGTATTGCCTGGGCAGTTGTTGAGTACATAAGCAACAGTGAGCTTTTAGGTGCAAAGACCTTATTTGCCACCCATTACCACGAGCTTACAGAGCTTGAGGGCAAGCTTTCTTCCGTGAACAACTACTGTATCGCCGTCAAGGAGGATGGAGATGACATAGTATTCTTAAGGAAGATAATCAAGGGCGGTGCCGACAGAAGCTACGGTATACAGGTTGCCAAGCTGGCGGGAGTTCCGGATATTGTAATAAAGCGTGCAAATGAGATCTGCAACACCCTTATTGACGCAGATATAAATACAAAGATAAAGGATATAAAGGTCAGAAATGATTTTTCTGACAGTAAGAGTAAGAAAAATAATAAAGCAGACGGACAGATGTCATTATTTGCAGATTTTAACGAAAGTGCAATAATACAGGAGATAAAAACTGCAGATCTTGGAAACATGACACCTATGAAGGCTCTGCTTTATCTCAATGAATTACAGGAAAGGCTAAATAAATGATAAATGTTCTTGACCAGATAACCATTGACAAGATTGCAGCCGGCGAAGTAATAGAAAGACCAAGCTCTGTAGTAAAGGAATTAGTTGAAAATTCCATTGACTCGGGAGCCACTGCCATAACCATAGAGATAAAGGACGGCGGAATGTCATTTATCAGGATAACCGACAACGGCTCGGGAATAAACAGGGATGAGGTAAGGACCGCCTTCTTAAGGCATGCCACCAGTAAGCTCATAAAGGTTGAAGATCTCCTTGAGCTGTCATCTCTGGGATTTCGAGGTGAGGCATTGTCCTCTATTGCTTCTGTTGGACAGGTGGAGCTTATAACCAAGGAAAAGGATAGCGTGTGCGGAATAAGATATCAGATACACGGAGGCAAGGAGGTTTCCTATGAGGAGATCGGATGTCCGGACGGTACTACCATCATAGTCAGAAATCTGTTCTACAACACCCCTGCCAGAAAGAAGTTCATGAAGAGTCCCACCACGGAGATGTCATACATATATGACCTTATCTGTCGTATAAGTATGTCCCATCCTGAGATTTCTTTTAAGTTCACTGCAAATAATACCAATAAGCTCTTCACCTCCGGAAACGGAAAGCTTAAGGACATTATATATCACATATACGGAAGAGACATTACCTCAAACCTTATAGAGGTAGACAGGAAATTCAATACCCTTGAGATATCAGGTTACATTGCAAAGCCTGCGGTATCCAGAGGAAACCGTTCCTTTGAGGATTACTATGTGAATAACAGATATGTTAAAAATCCTGTTATAACCAAGGCCATAGAGGACGCCTTCAGGACATTTGTAATGATACACAAGTTCCCATTTACAGTATTAAACTTCAAGATTGATCCGGCACAGATCGACGTGAACATCCATCCTGCCAAAAGGGAAATGAAGTTCATGAACGAGTCGGATATATATAACTATACCTACGACACCATCAGGGAAGCACTGCTTCACAGGGAACTGATCCCGGAGGTGACACCGGGTAAGCAGAAGCCGGCGGAAACCCTAAACCACAGAAATACAGGTGCCGCACCGGAGCCTTTCGAGAAGCAGCGTCGTGAACAGATAGGGATAAAGCCTGCTGCCGTAAAGGAGCCAGAGAGAGTTTACAACAGCCAGCCTATAATAAAGCCTGAGAACAATCCTTATGCAAGGATACTTAACCGGGTTCCGGCAGAGAAACCACAGCAGTCGCAGGTGTCACAACCGGCACAGACTCATCCAATGTCCCAGTCCCAGCCGGCACCACAGCAGATGAAAGAAAACTCGGGCAGAGATATTGCCCAGACTGAACAGGTCGAACAAGCTTCACAGCCAGTCGCCACAAATACAGATAACATTACAGATAAAGATAATTCTGTCAATGCGAGCCGTGCCGCAGGTGAGATCACTGCCACCTATACACAGGCAGGTGAAAACGCTGTAACTCAGCCACAGATAACTGCCCCTGCGGAGACCTCAGAGGCTAAACCACTGGTTCCTGAAAAAGAGGAAAAATACAGCCAGCTTGACATGTTCGGCACAAAAATGTTGTCTGAGGAGGCAAGACCTAAACACAGGCTTATCGGTCAGGTGTTCAAGACCTTCTGGCTTATTGAATATGATAAGAAATTATTTATCATGGATCAGCATGCAGCCCACGAAAAGGTCAAGTTCGAGGAGCTCATGAACAATTACAAGAATAAGAAGGCTATCCCTCAGTACCTTATGCCACCGGCAATAGTTACTCTTACAGCAGACGAGATCACCTTCTTAAATGACAATATGGAATTTTTCGAAAACCTTGGATACACCATTGAGAGCTTTGGGGGAAGAGAGTACAAGCTTTCATCGGTTCCTGCCAACCTGTTCGGCATAGACGGCAGAGAGCTGTTCCTGGAGTTTATCGGAGAATTAAGCGAGAATAATAAAAATTCCACAATAACAGCTTTTATCGCAAAGCTGTCAACCATGGCATGTAAGGCAGCCATAAAGGGAAATACCGAGATTTCCTTCAAGGAAGCCGACGTGCTTATAGACCAGCTTCTTAAGCTTGAAAATCCATACACCTGTCCTCACGGAAGACCTACACTTATCTCCATGACAGAGACAGAGCTTGAGAAGAAATTCAAGAGGATCGTATAATATGAATGATAAAAAGCCTTTGATCATACTTACGGGACCTACCGCAGTGGGCAAGACCGACCTTTCCCTTTTGCTTGCGAAAAAAGTAAACGGTGAGATAATTTCTGCGGATTCCATGCAGGTATACAGAAAAATGGATATAGGAACAGCAAAGATCATGCCGGAGGAAATGGATGGAGTAAGACATCATCTTATAGACATCCTTGACCCATCCGAGGACTTTAATGTGGTGCTGTTTAAGAAATATGCCCTTGCTGCCATGGATGAGATATATTCAAGAAACCATATTCCAATAATCACAGGTGGTACAGGCTTTTATATCCAGGCACTGTTATATGACATTAATTTCGATGAAAATGACGGAGACATGTCCTACAGGCATGAGCTTGAAGAAATGGCTGCAGAGCAGGGGGTATCAAAGCTCCATGATATGCTTAAGGCTGTGGATCCGGATTCTGCTGCCGCCATTCACGAAAATAACGTAAAGCGTGTGATACGTGCCCTGGAGTTTTATAAAAAGACAGGAAAACAGATATCAAAGCACAACGAAGAGGAGCGGGCGAAAACGTCTCCTTACAATTTCGCATATTTTGTCCTTAATAACAGCAGGGATGTGCTCTATGACAGGATAGACAGACGTGTGGATATCATGCTGGAAAACGGTCTGGTGGATGAGGTTAAATCCCTCATGGATCAGGGCTATACAAGAGATATGGTTTCCATGCAGGGACTTGGTTATAAGGAGATCATAGATTACCTGTCGGGGGATATCAGTTATGATGAAGCGGTATACATCTTAAAGAGGGACACCAGGCATTTTGCCAAGAGACAGATCACCTGGTTTAAGCGGGAGAGAGATGTTATATGGGTAAATAAAAATGAATTTGCCGATGACAATGCTATACTTTCATACATGGATGATGTATTATTGACACGGCAGATCATAAGATAAAAAGGAAGATTTATAATGAATAAAGAATTATTTGATTTTTATACAAGTATGAATATTGACAAAAAAGTACTTGAATACTGTGATAGCATAGAGGAAAGACTGACGGAACGCTTCAGGGATATTGATAAGGTGTGTGAGATCAACCAGATCAAGGTCATAAAGGCAATGCAGGATAACAGACTTAACGAGGCTCATTTTGCAGGTTCAACAGGCTACGGCTACACTGATGAGGGGAGGGACGCACTGGAAGCAATATATGCTGACGTATTCCATACAGAGGACGCACTGGTACGTTCCCAGATCGTGTGCGGAACCCACGCCCTTGCCACTGCCTTGTTTGGCAACTTAAGACCGGGAGATGAGATCCTTGCACCGGCAGGCAAGCCCTATGACACCTTAGACAGTATCATCGGGATAACTCCTGCCAGAGGTTCCCTTGCTGAGTATGGGGTTACCTACAGACAGGTTGACCTTCTTCCTGACGGAAGCTTCGACTATGACAATATCAGAAAAGCCATAAATGATAAGACAAAGCTTGTGGAAATACAGCGTTCAAAGGGTTATGCCGTAAGACCTACCTTCTCCTGTGAGAAGATCGGTGAGCTTATTTCCTTTGTGAAGAGTATCAATCCTGACATTATCTGCATGGTAGATAACTGCTACGGCGAATTTGTCCAGACTGTAGAGCCTTCCGACTTCGGTGCGGATATGGTGGTGGGCTCCCTTATTAAAAATCCGGGAGGCGGACTTGCCCCTATAGGCGGATATATCTGTGGAAAGAAGGAGTATGTGGAGAATGCTTCATACAGACTTACAACTCCGGGACTTGGCAAGGAGGTAGGTGCTTCCCTTAACAACACAAGAGCATTTGCCCAAGGATTGTTCCTGTCACCTTCTGTTACTGCAAATGCATTAAAGGGTGCCATATTTGCAGCAAACTGCTACGAGGGACTTGGCTTTAAGTCCGTTCCAAACAGCACAGAACCACGTTATGACATAATCCAGGCTGTTGAGCTTGGAAATGAAGATAGGGTATGTGCCTTCTGTGAGGGCATACAGGCAGCAGCTCCGGTGGACAGCTATGTAACTCCGGTTCCATGGGATATGCCGGGATATGATTCACCGGTGATCATGGCAGCAGGAGCATTTGTCTCAGGCTCGTCCATCGAGTTAAGTGCCGACGCACCTATAAGAGAGCCTTATGCCGTATATTTCCAGGGCGGTCTTACCTACCAGCATGCGAAATATGGAATAATCGTGTCTTTACAAAAAATGGTAGAAAAAAACCTTATTGTATGGTAAATTAATTCTTTGAAATATCCGTTATACCCCTGCCTGGAGAAGACGTGCGGAAAGGTATCATATGGATAAATTAACAATTCATGACATGTATTCAGAGGAGAGGCCTTATGAGAAGTGCCGGGATCACGGTGTGGAGACCCTCTCTGACGCAGAGCTGCTTGCGATCTTTTTAAGGACAGGCAGCAGGGAACACAATGTGGTGCAGTTATGCGAACGGCTTCTTAATGCCCACCCTGTACACAAGGGTATAGCAGGTCTTAATTACCTGGATTATAACCTTCTTGTGGCTATACCGGGGATAGGTCCTGTTAAGGCTGTCCAGATAATGTGCATTGCAGAGATGTCGAAGAGAATGAGCAGAGCCAATCTCAAGCCCTTTATGGTATTTGACTCACCGGCTACCATTGCCGATTATTTTATGGAGAGTACCAGATATCTTGAGAAGGAGTATGTGTATCTGCTATTATTTGACAGTAAACACAGATTGATAAAGGAAATAACACTTTCCGAGGGGACGGTGAACCAGTCGCTGGTGTCCTCAAGGGATGTGTATATCGAGGCCTTGAAATATAAGGCTGTATATATTGTTTTATTACATAATCATCCATCCGGGGATCCGGAGCCAAGTGCTGCCGATCTGGATGTGACAGACAGGATAGAGCAGGCAGGCTGTCTGCTTGACATTAAGCTGTCTGACCATATAATCCTTGGAAACAGATGTTATGTAAGTTTAGCTGAACGGGGATATATTAAATGAGACGTAGAAAAAAGCCTATAGATGTGCCACCGAAATATATACTTCTGGCACTTACGATTTTATGTATTATACTGATGGTTGTTTCGTTGTTTTTTGACGGACTTTCATCCTCCCTTAAGGGAATTACAGGTGCTATAATCACGCCTATGCAAAAGGGTGTCAACAGCATAGGAACCTATGTTGAGAAGAAGGTTGACGCTTTCAGGAATTACGAGGACGTGGTGGCTGAGAACAACGACCTTAAGGAACAGCTCCAGTCATACCAGTCAGAGATAAAGCAGTATCAGCAGGATTCCTACGAATTAAACCGTCTTAAGAACCTGTATGAGCTTGACTCAAAGTATCCTGATTACAAGAAGACTGTTGCCAGAGTCATAGCCAAGGATTCCGGCAACTGGTTTGATGTGTTCTATATAGATAAGGGAACCGATGACGGAGTAGTTGTGGGTTGTAATGTATTATTTGGCAATGGTCTCTGCGGTATCGTAACAGACGCGGGGACAGATTATGCCCAGATAAGAGCCATAATCGATGACACTTCAAATGTAAATGCAATGGTACTTCCGGCTGAGGCTATATGTGATGTATCAGGAAGCCTTACAAATTACGAGGACGGCTATCTTATTGCAGAGAACATCGACAAGGACGCTGAGATAGAAGAGGGTGACGAGGTTGTAACCTCATATGTGTCAAGCAAGTATCTTGCAGGCTTCACCATAGGCTATATCTCAAAGATTGAGTACGACTCCAACAATCTCACAAAGAAGGCTTATATCATTCCTGCCACAGACTTCTCCAATATAGAAGAGGTTCTGGTTGTGCTACAGACTAAAAAGAATGTTACCGATTAATAAATTTGCTGATTAGAAGGTGTATCATTGAAGAGGATAATTGTTCTTGGAATATTGATAATTATATGTTTTGTCCTGCAGACATCCCTTCTTCCTTTAATAGAAATAGCCAATATAAATCCGAACCTGCTGCTTATACTGACAGTATCCTTCGGACTTATGCGAGGAAGAATGGAAGGAATGTTTGTGGGTTTTTTCTGCGGTTTTTTATATGATATCTACTTCGGTTTTATTATCGGACCTTATATGCTCATCTATATGCTGATAGGCTACTGCAACGGCTTCTTTCACAGGCTGTACCAGGTTGATGACATACTTCTTCCGGTAATAATAATGATATTTGACGATTTCCTGTTTAATTTCTCCACATATCTTATTTTCTTCCTTATGAGGAACAGGCTGGATTTTGTTAAATACCTTAAGCATATCATCATACCTGATATGTTTTATACCGCTATACTTACTGTTGTTGTGTTTAAGTTTTTTGTATTTGTCAACAAAACTCTTAAAAAATTTGAAAAAGGCATGGAGTAATTCAGACTTCATCCTTACAGGATGGTGTGGAATATGATCAAAGAAATTCTTATTTATATAAAAGAAAGTATACTTGAACACGTTAAGCACAGATTATTCTTCGTAAGCTTGCTGTTTATCGTGTTATTTTCAGTTCTTGTGCTGAAACTCTTTAATCTCCAGATCAAGAACGGAGAGAAGTACCAGGATAACTTCACCTACAAGTCGGTAAAGACCGTAACGGTGGAGCCTTCAAGGGGAAATATTTATGATTGTAACGGAAAACTCATTGCCTACAATGAGTCATCCTATGCTGTTTCATATGTCAGCGACACAGACCTTACCAGTACCGCCAAGAAGATGGATATGACAGTGAACCAGTTAAGAAACCAGATAGTGTATAAGACTATCCTGATACTTGAGCAGAACGGTGACTCTCTGTCCGTTGATCTTCCTATCAAGCTTAACGACGACGGCAGCCTGTACTTCTCCATATCGGGAACAACTCTTAATACATTCCTTATGAACGTATATGGTGCAAGCTCCGTTGATTCCCTTACGGACGCCCAGAAGAATTCAACTGCAAAGGATGTATATGATTACATGCGCAGCTCAAAGTTATTTGACGTTGATGATGTATATTCTCCTGAGTATGTACTTAAGATCCTGGCAGTAAGATATGAGATCTGGTTAAACAGATACCAGCAGTACATGTCCGTTGATATTGCCACAGATGTAAGCAAGGAGACCTATGCGGCAATACTTGAGAGCAAGGACGAGCTCTACGGAATGAATGTAAATATCGAATCCCACAGGGTGTACAACGACGCCATCTACTTTGCTCATATTATCGGGTATATTGGAAATATCTCATCAGAGGAAATGGATGAGTATAACAAGAACCTTGATGACAATGACAAATACGATATGAGTGATGTGGTGGGAAAGATGGGTATAGAGAAGGAATTTGAATCCCAGCTCAGAGGAACCACAGGCTCCCAGAAAATGTATGTTGACAACATGGGTAAGATCCTTGAGGTTATCGACTCCACCGACGCGGTAGCGGGAAATGACATATACCTTACCATTGACTCAGATCTTCAGAAGTACTGCTATAACGCTCTTGAACAGGAGATCTCAAGTATCCTGCTTTCCCATCTGAGAAATGAGACATTTGCAGTAAGTGATGACGATATAACCATCATGGATGTATATGCGGCACTTTTTGACAACAACATAATAAGCATTAAGAACCTGTCTGCCGCAGACGCCAGTGACCTGGAGAAAAGTGTGTACCAGGCCTTCAGCACTGCAAAATCCAACATATTAAATCAGCTTGACAGTATCCTTAAGGTAAATCATACCCCTGTAAACGGTCTTACAGACGAGTACAAGGATTACATGGAATATATATTCGTGATGTTAAAGAGCAAGGGAATATATGACAACACCGTGATCCCATCCACAGACAGAACATACATGAATTATGCGGATGAGCTTATATCAGCCTATGATTATCTCAAGTACTGTATAAGTAAGGGTGCTGTAGATATCTCAAGCATATCCACCAGCAGTAACTACTATGACACAGATGAGATATACGATGTTCTTGCAGACTATGTTCTGGAAGAATTTAAGGATGATACTGATTTCGACAAACTAATATTCAAATACATGTTATTATCTGGTCAGATTACAGGAGCTGATGTTATCAATCTGCTGTATGATCAGGGTATACTGACAGAAAATGGCGATACAGATTATGCCAATTTCAAGAGCGGCCTTGTGGGAAGCTATGATTTCATGTACAACAAGATCAAAAATCTTGAGATCACCCCTGCCATGCTGGCACTGGATCCATGTTCAGGATCAATAGTTGTGACCGATCCTGCAACCGGTGAGATCAGAGCCATGGTAAGTTATCCAAGCTATGACAATAATCTGCTTACCAACACCATAGATCCTGATTACTATGCCAAGGTCACAAATGACAAGACAACACCTATGTACAACAGGGCAACCATGCAGAAGACTGCACCGGGTTCCACCTTTAAGATAATCACCTCTGTTGCAGTCCTTGAGGAAAATCTTGTGACAGCAGATGAGACAGTACATGCAACAGGTATATTCGAGAAGACCGAGGACCCTGCAAAATGCTGGATATATCCTATGGCTCACGGAGATATTGCCATGGCCAAGGCCATAGAGGAATCCTGTAACTACTATTTCTATGAAATGGGCTACAGAATGGGAACCTCAGACACAGGAACCTTCAAGAATACCACCGGTATCAAGATAATACAGAAGTATGCTGAAATGTTCGGACTTAATACCACCTCAGGAATTGAGCTTCCTGAAAGTGATCCCCATATTTCAGATTCTGACGCTATACGTTCAGCCATCGGACAGGGTAACCACAACTATACCGCAACCCAGATCGCAAGGTATGTGACTGCCGTTGCAAATGAAGGTACAGTATACAACCTAAGCCTTGTATCTGAAATAAAGGATACTGATGGCAACTCTGTATATAAGGATGAGCATACAGTATATAACCAGATAGATATTCCGGCCTCTGACTGGAAGACAGTAAAACAGGGTATGAGACAGGTTGTATCTGTCCATACAGATAAGGACGCACTTATTAACAAGATAAATGTTGAGGTTGCCGGTAAGACCGGTACTGCACAGGAGGATAAAACAAGACCAAACCACGCCCTGTTCATATCCTTCGCACCATACAGCAATCCTAAGGTATGCGTTACAGCCGTAATACCTAACGGATACTCATCAGGTAATGCAGAGGAGCTTGCCGCCATGGTCTATGCTTACATGTATGATCCTGACGCTCTTGAGAACATGACCGTTACAGGTAACAACCAGATGTCTGACTAATAAGTCCAATACCACAAGGCTACTTATGATAAGCTTTCTTAAGGAAAGAAAGAATATTTTATAGGAGCAGATACCAGTGGATAATCCAGTAAAAATAAAAGCTGATACCAATGGACTTATAGTACAGCTCCCGGAGAAAATGGATTTTCTCCGGATATACAGACTTACCGTCAAACGATTTACCATGTCAGCTGAGCTATTTTCAAAATGTGGAAACATAAGTATAAGGTTTGTTGGAGCAGACCTGAATGAACTTCAGAAAACCTGGCTTATTGATTCAATAAATTCATTAGATTGTATAAATACACATTTTATACAATACAAGTCAAAAAAAGAACCTGTACCTGCAGAGGACAAGCTTCCGGAGATCAGAAAGGATACAGCACCTTCGGTTCCGTTTGTAACAGAAAGAAAGGATGTCCTTTACTTTCATGGGAATATGTCGGAGGGAGATGTGCTTGAAACCCACAAATCCGTTGTGCTCATAGGAAATGTTGAAGCCGGTGCAAGGATCACGACCCTGAAGAACATAATTGTTGTGGGGGAGCTTAAGGGGCTTGCCATAGCAGGTCTTGACAAAAAAAGAGACAGATATATCGCAGCCTTAAGTATGAGGCCTGAGATAGTCCAGATCGGAAGGTACAGAAGATACGGGGACGGACTCTACGATCCCTGGGACAGAGCCGCCGTTGCGGTACTTAAAAACGATAAAATATTATTTAGAGCATTATACACCTGATAAGATCATTAAGGATTGAAAATAAGACTAATGTATTTGAAAGGGTGAAATAATATGTGTGAAGTAATAGTTGTAACCTCCGGAAAGGGCGGTGTAGGAAAGACCACCACCACGGCAAATATCGGAACCGGTCTTGCCATGCTGCGAAACAAAGTTTTGCTCATTGACACAGACATAGGGCTTAGAAATCTGGATGTGGTAATGGGGCTTGAGAACAGGGTTGTATACAACCTGGTGGATGTCATTGAAGGAAACTGCCGTTATAAGCAGGCCTTGATAAAGGACAGGTACATACCCGATCTTTTTTTACTGCCCTGTGCCCAGACCAAGGACAAGACAAGCATAATGCCTGAGCAGCTTGTAAAATTTGTTGACAATCTGAGAAATGAATTTGACTATATAATCCTTGACTGCCCGGCGGGTATAGAGCAGGGCTTTAAGAATGCCATAGCACCGGCAGACAGAGCCATAGTGGTAACAACCCCTTCGGTATCCGCAATAAGAGACGCAGACCGTGTGGTGGGATTGCTTGAGGCATACGAGATATCCCGTATAGACCTGGTGGTGAACAGGGTGCATTTCGATATGATAGAGCACGGAGACATGATGACAGTTGATGATGTGGCTTCCATACTTGCCCTAAACCTTATCGGAGTCCTGCCTGATGATGACCAGATCGTCATATCCACCAATGCCGGAGAGCCTATAGTGGGACAGTCCAATTTCTCAGGTATAGAATTTATGAATATAGCAAAAAGGATAATGGGAGAGTCCATAGCATTTGATGATTATTATCTTGCCTCAAGACGCAACCCGTTTTTCAGATTATTTCGAAGGAAGAATGCATAACAATGAAATTTATACATAACAGAAGAGAAGAAAAATATATGGAAGACAGAAAGTACATGCTTAAGAATTATAATTTTAAGCTGCTTTTTCTTGTAATGGCTGCCATATCCTTAGGCACCCTTACGATATTAAGTGTAGATATGACATACATGACCAAACAGCTTGTAGGTGTTGGCTTATGTATGACAGCACTTATAGTTGTCTCCCTTATTGATTATAATTTTATATGCAAATATTATATGATCCTCTACGGCATCAACCTGGTACTGCTCATACTGGTTAAGCTCATAGGCTTTGGTGCAGATACATCCTACGGTGCCAGCAGATGGATATATATCGGAGGTCTGACCCTGCAGCCATCAGAGTTCTCAAAGATCATTATGATAGTCTGTGTTGCGGTGTTCCTTGACAAACATCACGACGAGCTGAATACCTTTAAATGCCTTATGAAGCTTGTGGCATTTATTGCGGTTCCGGCAGCCCTGATATTTATCGAGCCTGACCTTTCAACCACATTGTGTCTTCTGTTTACACTGTTTATAGTTATATTTGTAGGAGGCTTAAGCCTTAAGCTTATAGGTATCATGGTGCTGATACTGGTTCCTTCCCTGGCAGGATTTTTGTGGTATATCCAGCAGGATAACCTGCCTCAGTTCCTTAATGACTACATGATCAACCGTATCCTCGGACATCTGTACGGAAGTGAATACGGTTCATCCACAGACCAGCAGG
Organism: Coprococcus sp.; assembly: GCA_050872265.1. Taxonomy (GTDB): domain Bacteria; phylum Bacillota; class Clostridia; order Lachnospirales; family Lachnospiraceae; genus Coprococcus. The sequence continues at coordinate 16,844 of JBNMGN010000021.1, read as the reverse complement.
ATAACTCGGTAATGGCCATAGGTTCGGGGCAGCTTACCGGTAAGGGCTTCAACAATACCGACGCCGCCACAGTTAAGGATACAAATCTTATTTCAGAGCAGCAGACTGACTTCATATTCTCTGCCATAGGAGAAGAGGTTGGTTTCGTGGGAAGTGTTATTATTATTGCAATTTTATTGCTTATAGTGTTACAATGTATAAGGGTTGCCAGGCGTGCCAGCAATCAGAAGGGAATGTACATTGCAACAGGTATAGCGTCACTGCTTGCCTTCCAGACATTTATCAATATCGGTGTTGCAACTGCATTACTTCCAAATACCGGTATACCGCTTCCGTTTATCAGCTACGGACTCAGTTCACTGCTTAGTATCTGTATAGGAATCGGGCTGGTAATGAATGTTAATCTACAGAAAAAGACTTATTGATATACAGCAGGTTGCTTGAAGATACACAGAGAATGAGGAGGTACCTATGAATATTGGTTTAATTGCACATGATGCCAAGAAAAAACTTATGCAGAACTTTTGTATAGCATATAAAGGTATTCTTAGCAAAAATGAATTGTATGCCACAGGAACAACAGGACGTCTTATAGAGGAGGTTACAAACCTTACCGTCCATAAATATATAGCAGGTCATCTTGGGGGAGAGAAACAGCTTGGGGCCCAGATAGAGAACAATGACATTGATATGGTCATATTCTTAAGGGATCCTCTTCATCCGAAGATGCATGAGCCTGACATAAATAATATCTTCACATTATGTGATACGCATAATATACCCCTTGCCACCAACCTTGCCACTGCAGAGCTTCTTATCCTTGCTCTGGACAGAGGTGACCTTGACTGGCGTGAGTTTTATAAATAATATACCCGGAGAGTACTTGTTATGAAGAATACATCCAAGATAATTTCAATATTTTTAGCTGCTGTTTTATGCTTCAGCGGATGTGCAGCACCTGATTATTCTGCTTCAAAGCAGCTTAAGGTGTCTGTCCAGAACGACATGCCTGCCTCAGACATCACCATGATGTCCGATAAGTATGCAGTGGTGAAGTATGATTCAGAGTTAAATGACAGCAAACACAGCGATACATATTCTACATTACTTATAAATGACACCACCAATACTCCGGAGGTTGTTAAGGATGTCCATAAGCTTATCTACCCTGCCAGCATGACCAAACTCATGACAGGTCTTCTTGTTATAGAGAGCATTGAAGCAGGAACCATATCTCTTGATGATGAGGTGACACTTGACCGTACCGTAACCTTCGATGACTGGGGTGCTGTTGCCAGTCCCCTTACCGTAGGCTGCAAGACAACCGTCAAGGATCTTCTCTACGGACTTCTTATATCATCCTACAATGACTGTGCCGTGATCTTAAGCGAGCTTGTAAGCGGAAGCGAATCGGCATTTGTCGAGGCTATGAATACCAGGGCCAAGGAGCTTGGTGCCACCAACACCCACTACAAAAATCCACATGGTCTCCATGATGATGGGCACTATACAACTGCCTATGATCTTTATCTTATATTTAAGGAATTTACATCCCACGATCTTGCATATGTAATTGACTCCACATCATCCTATACCTTCCAGTATAAGGATCCTTCAGGAAACAGTTGCAGCGAGGAGCTTGAGCCTACAAACGGCTTTATGACAGGAGAGTATCAGCTCCCTTCAGGTTTCTCCATAGGTTCATGGAAATCAGGAACCACCATGCAGGCAGGTCACTGTCTTATCGTGGAATTTGTAAATAACTCTACAGGAGATAAGTTTTTCGCAGTATGTGCCGGAAATGTTGATCGAGACACACTGTACGGACATATTACAGACTTAATTAAAACATCAAAATAAAAAGTACTTACGAGGAGGACACTATGTTAGAAATTATTACTGGTGACAAGGGAAAAGGAAAAACAAAGGTTCTTATTGAGAAGGTAAACAATGATGTAAAGGTTGTTGCAGGTTCTGTAGTATTTATTGACAACAACAATAAGCATTTATACGAATTATCCAATCGTGTAAATATGATCAACTGTTCAAACTATAATATTGAAGCTCTTGATATGTTTATCGGATTTATTCTTGGAATAATATCCCAGGACAAGAATATCGAGAAGATCTATATTGATAATTTCACAACTATCGTATATTCAGACAAGACAACTGTAGAAGAGGCTCTTGACAGAGTTAAGGAGATCTCCGACAAGTATGAGATTGAATTTGTTATATGCTTTGCCACAGACGTTTCTGCAATTCCTGAAAAGTATACAGAAAATATCATTGCAGCCCTGTAATATATGGTTTGTGTGATATTTTACAAGAATTTTAATGGGAGAGTATTATGAGTGCCCCTATAAGAAGAAAGAAACGTAAAAAGAAGCCTATACAGATAGGTTTCGGCTTTTACCTCTTTTCAATAATGTTCGTGTACATGCTGATCCGCATTATCATGTCTGTTAATAATGTTGACACAGGTGTATTCCAGGTTGAAGAGAGTTCCTATGACACCGACTTTAAGAAGACCGGTATCATATTGAGAAACGAGAAAATAAAAAGCAGTACAAGCTCAGGTTATGTATGCTACTACATCAGAAACGGTGAGAAGGTATCCAAGAACTCCAATGTGTACTCCATAGATGAGACCGGCTCCATGCACGACGCCCTCTATGAAGCCCAGAACGGAGACGGCTATTCCCTTTCAGAAACTGAGAAGAAGGATATAACAGATCAGATCACCATGTTTAAGGCGGGATTTTCCGAGTCAAACTTCTCTGACGTGTATGACTTTAAGAGTAACCTGGACAATAAGGTGCTTGAGATATATGAGGATATGGCTCTTGCCCAGTTGTCAAGTGATAATTCATTTGACAGTACTTTTGCTACGGTAAAATCCGATATAAGCGGTATTGTTACATATTATGAAGACGGATTCGAGGACACTACCGTGAACGATCTCACCTCGGAAAATTTCGATAAGACAGGCTATGAAAAGAAATCCCTTAAGACCGGTGAGATAATTGGTGTGGGTGAGCCTGTGTATAAGATCATCGACGGTGAGGACTGGCAGATCGTTGTGGAGCTTACCGATGAGGAGTACTCCAAGATCGAGTCCTATGAGAATGATACATTGAGATTTACCATAGATGATTCATCAAAGAGATACAGGGCTTCCTATGATCTGGTGTCAAATGATAATGGCAAGTTTGTAGTACTTAACATGACAAGATATCTGGCACAGTATGTATCTGACAGATACGTTAATGTAAGCTTTTCATTCAGCGAGACAAAGGGTCTTAAGATCCCTAACTCATCAATACTTACCAAGCAGGTATATATGATCCCTAAGAGCTACCTTACGGCAGGCAAGGGAGATACTGATGAGATATACTTTAACCAGAAGGTTATGACAGATACCGGCGAAATAACCAGCAAGCTTATTTCACCTACCATATATTATACAGATGACGACTACTGCTATGTAAATCCTGACGATATGGATACGGACGCAGTCCTTATAGAAAATGACACCAATGATACATTTGCAGTTACTACATGTCAGAGATATGACATGCCCGGCGTATACTGCGTAACCCAGGGAACAGCGGCCTTCAGAAGGATAGTGATCACTGTGAACGGTGATGATTACTCCATAATAGAGGAGGGCACTACCCATGGAATAGCAGCCTACGACAGGATCGTCCTTGATTACAAGACAGTAGTTGAAAATCAGGTAATATACTGATAACTCTGTACAGGAAAATCAACAATCCCAAAGGAGATGATAAAATGTTAAAAGACAATATTGCTGTTGTCAGAAAAAACATAGAGCTTGCCTGTGAAAGGGCAGGAAGAAATCCTGAAGAGGTAACTCTTATTGCAGTAAGTAAGACAAAACCATTATCCGACATTGAAGAGGTTATCGCCACCACGGATACCCGTGATTTCGGTGAAAACAAGGTCCAGGAAATGGTTGACAAATATGAGAAGGTATCAACGCCTGTAAACTGGCACCTTATAGGACACCTTCAGACAAACAAGGTTAAATACATAGTTGACAAGGCTTGTCTCATCCACTCTGTAGATTCCTTTAATCTGGCAAAGACCATTGAGAAGGAAGCAGCCAAGAGAGATGTAACAGCCAACATACTTATTGAAGTAAATGTTGCTGAGGAAGAGACCAAGTTTGGTGTAAAATGTGAAGAAGTCCTTCCGCTCATTGAGCAGATAAAGGATCTGCCTCATGTAAGGGTAAAGGGACTTATGACTATCGCCCCATTTGTGGAAAACCCTGAGGATAATCGTGTTTATTTTAAAACATTAAGGGATTTATCCCTTGACATAGCCTCTAAAAACATTGATAATATCGATATGAGTGTCTTATCAATGGGTATGACAAATGATTATGTTGTTGCGGTGGAGGAAGGTGCAACACTTGTTAGAGTTGGAACCGGCATATTCGGCGCAAGAAACTATAACTTATCATAAAGGAGATAACAATGGCAAAGCATAGTAAGAAGAGTTTTCTGGATTTCTTTAAGTTAAACGATACAGAAGACGAGTATGATGATGACTTATTTGACGAAGATGATGAATACGATGAGGATGATGACCTTGACGAGGATTATGACGATGATGACGACTTCGAGGAAGAGGAAGAAGTAAAGCCAGCAAAGACATATACATCAAAGCCTGCTTCATCATTTACATCTGCATTTAAGAAGACACAGGCAAAGCCTGAGAGACCACAGTCTGCACCAACAGTTACACGTAATAATGTTGTCTCAATAAATAACAGAAGAAATGTTAATTCAATACACACAGTTAAGGTTGTAAAGCCTGAGGAATTTGATGACGCACAGGATGTTGTAGTACATCTTAAGGAAGATATGACCATCGTCCTTAATGTTGAAGGTCTTGAGGTTAATATCGCCCAGAGGATCATTGATTTCGTTGCCGGAGCATGTTACGCAGTTGACGGAACACTTCAGGCTATCTCAGGAAGTATATTTATCGCAGCACCAAACAACATTGATGTTTCAGGTGATATAAGAGATGAGATCTTAAATGAGGCTTCTGCTTCACTTAACGCTCCATCTGTAGGTGGATACTACTAAGATCAGTTTGTACATATAATACATGAGACATGGGGGAGTCATGTATACCAGGAGGAGGAATTAAAATGCTTACACCTGTAGATTTACAGCAGAAGAAATTTAAGCAGGGTATGGGTTATGCAAAGAAGGATGTGGATTCTTTCTTTGATATTGTAGTCCACAGCTACACAGATTTATATAAGTCTAATGCAGAGCTTACAAATCAGGTAAAAACTCTTACAGATACACTGGTTCATTACAGAACAACAGAATCCAAGCTTCAGAAATCTCTCATGCTGGCGGAAAAGAACGCTGAGGAATCAGCTAAAAATGCCAGTGACAAGGCAAGGCTTATTGAGAATGACGCAAAGATCAAGGCCAACAATATTGTTCATGAAGCTAAGGAAGAGCTTGACAGGATCGAAGGAAGCATTGAGTCCATTAAGCAGCAGTACAGAGATTACGCTGCCTCATTTAAGAACATGATGGACGCCCACCTGCGTTTCCTGGCAGAAAATCCTATCAATGAGGAGCTGGGTGTAGATTTCTCCGATGTTTTGAAGCACAGTGATGAGTATGCCAGTTCATCATACGGAGCACCTGCCGGTGCAAAGGGAATGAGCTCGGAAGATAAATTTGCCGCTTTCGCAGGGGATCCACAGGGACGTGAGGAGTCCTCATTAGGTGGCGGCAGCGGTTCAGCCATGGGCGATTCCACATTAGGCGGAATGAGTGGCGGAAGTGTTGCCAGTGATTCGTCTGTATACACCAAGAACCTTGGCGGTGGATCATTTGTAGATCCATTCAAATTTACAAATAACGATTGATAAATAATAAAATATAAAGGAGTATGTCATGTTAGATAAGTTGACAGTCCACATGGACAAAAAACCTATATATGATATAGTCTTTGCAGATGATTTTAATTCCCTGCCTGAGCTTTTAGCCGGACAGGGAATTGCTGATAAAAGGGTATGTATTGTTACAGAAACCACTGTAGCTCCCATTTACCTTGAAGCAGTTAAGGAACAGTTAGAGGGAAAATGCAAAGAACTTATATCCATAGTATTCAAGGCAGGAGAAGAGAATAAAAATCTTGATACTGTCAAATATATTTATGAGGAGCTTATCAAGGCTCATTTTGACCGCAAGGATATGCTTGTTGCCCTGGGTGGCGGTGTCACCGGAGACATAACAGGATTTGCCGCTGCAACCTATTTAAGGGGTATAGATTTTATCCAGATCCCTACCACCCTGTTGTCACAGGTAGACAGCAGTATCGGTGGCAAGACCGGTGTTGACTTTGATTCATACAAGAATATGGTCGGAGCATTCCATATGCCTAAGCTTGTGTATATCAATATCTCCACCATCAAGACTCTGGACGACACCCAGTTCATATCAGGCATGGGTGAGATCATCAAGCACGGTCTCATAAAGGATGCCGAGTACTTTAACTGGATGATGAACAACGCCGAAGCCATCAAGGAACGTGTTCCTGACAAGCTTCTCCACATGATAAAGGTAAGCTGTAACATAAAGAGGATGGTGGTTGAAAACGACCCTACCGAGAAGGGAGAGAGAGCACTCCTTAACTTCGGCCACACCCTTGGACATGCCATTGAGAAATACATGAATTTCACCATGACCCACGGTGCCTGTGTAGGTATCGGATGTATCCTTGCAGCGTACATTTCCTATAAAAAGGACTGTATTGATGTGGACGAGTATCATTCAATAGTTGAGGCATTTAAGTCCTTTGGCTTTGGTTCACTTCCGTCAGACATTGATGTAAATGAGATCGTCAGATACACCAAGAATGACAAGAAGATGGTTGGCAACAGCATAAAATTCATATTGCTGCACAGTATCGGTGATGCGTACATAGATATGAATGTGTCAGATGAAGATATGATCGCAGCTCTTAAGGAAGTTGTGTCAAAGTAACAAACATTTTGAAAAGTAAATTTTTAAAAGTATTATTTAAAAAGGATACTGGATTATGAAGAATACTAAAAAAATTATCAATGGAGTGATCGCATTTATCTCCATGGTTCTGCTGATCTTTCTTGACCAGGCAGTGAAGATGTATATTGATTCAAATTATAAAGTTGGCGAAACAACACCTGTAATAAAGAACGTGTTCCACATCACATATGTTGTGAACGAAGGAGCAGCCTGGAGCAGTTTCTCAGGAAAGACCGCTATGCTGTTATCCGTAACAGCCGTGATCCTGGTGGCTGTGATCGTAGCATATGTTGTTTTCCTTAAGAAGGACATGTTCAAGCCGTTAAGAGTACTTATGGTATTTCTCGCGGCAGGAGCCATCGGTAACATGATAGACAGATTTACAAAGGGATATGTTGTTGATATGTTTGATTTCAGACTGGTACATTTCCCTGTATTTAATGTGGCTGATATCTATGTTACCTGCAGTGTTATCATCGGAATGATACTTGTACTGTTTAAGTACAATGATGATGACTTCGCAGCCTTAAGAAAAAACGGCGATGTCCAAAAAGACGATAAAGCAGATGAAAACGGCAAGGCCGATGATAAGCCAAACAAATAAAATTAATCTGTATGAATACTGAGCAGTGTAAATATGGATTGATAAACACTGAACAGTACAAATTAATGTAAATTCAGATCAAAATAGAATAAGGATAAAATATATGGAGTATTATAATCTTGAGGCAGACGCTTCCTGGAGCGATAAAAGGGCCGATAAAGCCATTTCAGATTATTTCGAGGAATATTCCAGGTCATTTGTCAGGAAGCTCTTTGACGACCATCTGATCACCTGTAACGGCAGGACCATAAAACCAAGTGCCAAGGTGAGTCTTGGAGATCTCATAAACATAACGGTTCCGGACGTGGAGCAGACAGATATAATCCCGGAAGATATCCCGCTTGATATAGTGTATGAGGATGAGGATATAATCATAGTGAATAAACCGAAGGGTATGGTGGTCCACCCGGCACCGGGACATGCTGCCGGAACCCTTGTAAATGCCCTTATGTACCATTTCGGCAAGGAGGGGCTGTCATCCATCAACGGCGAGTTCAGACCGGGCATAGTCCACAGGATCGATATGAACACAACCGGTATACTTGTGGTCTGCAAGAACGACAAGGCTCATAAATCCCTTTCGGAGCAGCTTAAGGTTCATTCAATCACCAGAAAGTATTATGCCATTGTGTGCAATAATATAAATGAGGATGAAGGCACCGTGAACCTGCCTATAGGAAGACATCCTAAGGATCGTAAGAAAATGGCGGTAAATTACAAAAACGGAAGAGACGCCGTAACCCATTACAGGGTTCTTGAAAGACTTGATAATAATAAATATACATTTATAGAATGTCAGCTTGAGAACGGGCGTACCCACCAGATAAGGGTGCATATGGCGTCAATACATCATCCTATACTTGGTGACGATGTATATGGGCCTGCCACCTGTCCTTTCAAGCTTACAGGACAGACCTTACATGCCGGTGTTCTTGGATTTATCCATCCCACAACCGGAGAGTATGTGGAATTTAAGTCGGAGCTTCCGGAATATTTTAACAAGCTCCTGGTCAATCTCAGGGGACGTTAGATAATAAACAGCTGGTAAATATAAAATAAATAGTAAGCATAAAGCAGTAGGATTTTGGATATTTTGGAAATATTTAACAAAGTTTTATGTTTACTATTTTTTGTTGAAATGTTATAATTTATCTATAGTTTTTATTATATTTTATACATAGTGTATAATAAAATCCACTTCACACCATAGTGGTTATTGTATTCATGACACAGATATGGGGTAAAGCAAATTTAAGCGGTCTGATGTACCAAAAAGGAGGTAGTTATCATGAGCAATACTAAGATCATTACAATAGGAAGACAATTCGGAAGCGGTGGTAAGGAGATAGGAGAAGAGATATCCAGGAGACTTGGCGTACCTTTCTATGACAAGGAGCTTCTTAAGGAAGCAGCCAAGGCAAGCGGAATATGTGAGGAGTTATTTGACAGCTTTGATGAGAAGCCTACAAACAGCTTTCTTTATTCCCTGGTAATGGATCCATATTCACTGGGATTTAATTCAAATGGGGAGCTGCCTATAAATCACAAGGTTTTCCTTGCAGCCTTTGATACCATTAAAAAGCTTGCAAATGACAACGGCTCATGCGTATTTGTAGGTCGTTGTGCAGATTATGCTTTGAAGGATACTCCGAATGTACTTAATGTATTTATATATTCAAATATCGAAGACAGAGTAAAGAGGATCTCGGAAAAATACAATTTAACTGAGGCAAAGGCAAAAGATCTTATTAAAAAGGAAGACAAATCGAGAGCTTCGTATTATAATTATTATACATCAAAACGCTGGGGCGAGATGAAGGGCTATGACCTCTGTATCAACACCAGTGTATTTGGTAAGGAACGTACAGTTCAGATGATCTGTGACGCTGCTAAAATTCAATAAATCATATTCGAGGAGACGATAGAAAATGAAACTTAAAGAACTACAGGACGCAATGATCGCTGCCATGAAGGCAAAGGATAAATTCAGAAAGGACTCCATTGCAGATCTTGTATCTGCCGTTAAGAAAAAAGGTATAGACGCAGGCTGCCGTGATGATATTCCTGACGAAATGGCAAATGAAGCCATATTAAAGGAGATCAAGTCAGTAAGAGAGCAGATCGATACATGCCCTGCTGATCGTACAGAGCTTCTTGAGGAGTACAAGAAACGCTATGAGATCATGAGTGAATTTGCCCCTAAAATGCTTTCGGCAGAAGAGGTTTCCGTAATTCTTCAGGAGAAATTCTCAGATGTACTTGCCACCAAGAACAAAGGCCAGATAATGAAGGCTGTTATGCCTGAGTTAAAGGGCAAGGCTGACGGCAAGGTTATCAACCAGGTAGTTGCTGAGCTTACAAAATAATAAATGATCTGCAATGGACAAATTATGATCAATGTAAGAAAGCATAATAAATAAGACAATTATAAAACGATGGTAACAAATGATATGAACATGTTGGGTGTTATCGTGTTAGAAAAAAGGCACTTGTTAATGCAAGTGCCTTTTTCTTTGTTATGGGGTATTTGTTTTGTGTAATATAAAAAGTTTACATAATATATTTACAGTAAATCAATTAATGAACAATGTGGCAGGTCAGAAACCGGGATTATGTATTGGCTGATAGTTGGTGTTGTTATGGGAATTTTATTCATAATACTAAGAAAAAACGGACAGCCAATAAACACAAAGTTGTCCGTTTTATAAATAAAAAGGCAAGAAACTAAAACATTGCTTTTAAGATTTCAGCAAAATCTTCAATATAATATCCAGAGTTATCCTTTCGCCAGAAAGCACAGTAGGTCTTTCTGACAGGCTCGCCATTTCTGACGAGAGGAATTCTGTCTATGGTTGAATCGAACCATGCCTGATTACCAATCACATCTACCGGCATATATCCCTGACCGGTAATGATCTTAAGTCTTGCTTCCTGAATGGAATCTGCAAAAAGGAAGTCTCCCTTTATTCCAACAATATCTTCATAATAAGTCTGTTCTTCCTGCTGACCGGCTGAATTTATTACTAAAATACATGGAGTATTCTTTAACTCTGATATTTCAATCTGATCAAGTCTGCTAAGTGGATTGTGATTAGAAATTTCAATATACATATGACTATCCGAGAGAATTTCATTATGGTACATATCAGAAAATGCTCGTCTTTGATCGTTTAGAACCAGATCCACCTTATCATTTTCCATAGCTCTGTATAATTCTTCATGGCTTCCAACCATAATTTTCACGTCTACTGTTGGATATTTTAAAGAAAACTCTGCTACCGCTTCTGAGAGTTCATTACCATGGTAACCTTTATAATAACCAACTCTAAGAACGGCATTATCCCGATCCGCAATTCTTTTTGTCTCCCGTTTCATTTGTTCAATATCGCTGACAATCACAAGGCTTTTCCTATAAAAGTGTTCGCCAGCCGGTGTCAGGGAAAAAGTTCTGTTATGTCTGTCAAGAAGCTTTACATCAAGTTCTTCTTCCAGTTTTTTGATCTGTTGTGAGATTGCAGACTGTGAGACATTGCATTTTTCTGCCGCCTGATAAAAGCTGCCTGTTTCAATTACTGCCTGAAAATATTCAATCTGTCTGAATAACATGGTTTAGTCTCCTGTTAATTTTATCGTAAGCATGCGAAGGCAATCGTGAGTTGCCACTTGTGCTCATAATTGCTAACCTAATATAACATCGTATTTATTGTATATCAATTAGTGAAACTAATCAATATGATAAGTATAAAGATTTGATTGAATATTTGACGTGAATTATACTAAAGGCAACTTAAGACAAGGAGGCAAAGAGAAATGTCTAAGAACCTAATTATTTATTACTCACGAAAAGGTGAGAATTATGTAAATGGACGAATTGAAAATCTGAAGAAAGGCAATACCGAAATCTGTGCGGAATTCATCCAAAAAGCAGTCGGTGGTGATCTGTTTGAAGTAGAGACAGTAAATGATTACTCGAAAAATTACCATACATGCACGGAGGAAGCCGCACAGGAAGTAAAGGAAAATGCACGACCAGAGTTAAAGCATTATCTTGATAACATAGATGCTTATGATAACGTGTTTATCTGCGGACCATGCTGGTGGGGGACCTTCCCAATGTCAGTATTCTCTCTGCTTGAGAGACTTGATTTTACCGGTAAAAAGGTAATGGCACTCATGACACATGAAGGAAGCGGACTTGGAAGCAGCGAGCGTGACCTAAGAAAGATGTGCAAAGGTGCAGCCTTTGGAAATGGTATGGCAGTACATGGGGCTGATTCAGAGGAAGCAGAGAAAGCGATTGCTGACTGGGCGAAGAAAAATATAGGTGAATAAGTTTATAAAGAACAGGAGATAACAACATGGCTATTACAGAAAAATCAAAAGCATATCATGAAAAAATGTTTCCGGGATATGTATCCTCATTTTTAGAAACAGATCCGGAGTTTATCGAGAGATTTGATAATTTTACATTTGATGAAGTGGTAAATCAGGATGATTTAGACGATAAGACAAGATGGCTTGCTATTCTTGCAGCGCTGCTTGGCTGTCAGGGAATTGATGAGTTTAAGGCATTGGTTCCGGCAGCGATGAATTTCGGCGTATCCCCAGTAGAGATAAAAGAAGTCGTATATCAGGCGGTTGCATACCTTGGCATCGGCAGAGTATTTCCTTTTTTAAAGGCAGTAAATGAGATCTTTACAGCGAAGGGAATAAAACTGCCTCTGGCGGGACAGGCAACTACAATGACTGATACACGCCTGGAAGCAGGAAGACAGGCACAGGTTGATATTATGGGTGATGGAATGAAGGATTTTTATAAATCCGGATCAGAAGAAAGCAGACATATCAATTACTGGCTTACTGATAACTGCTTTGGAGACTATTACACCAGAACGGGACTTGATTACAGACAGCGTGAAATGATTACATTCTGCTTCCTTGCAGCACAGGGAGGTTGTGAACCACAGCTTACTTCCCATGCGTCAGCAAATATGCGGATTGGAAATGATAAGGAATTTCTTATCAAGGTAATTTCACAGTGTATTCCGTATATTGGCTATCCAAGAAGCCTGAATGCACTCAGATGTGTGAATCATGCTTGCGTGAATGAACAATTTTGATTGGAAATCTATTTGTCGGATACGCCACACCGACGAAATGCGTAGCATTTTGGAGGTTGGCTCTGAACCTTACGATGACATTTATAAACAAGAAAGCGAGGAATTTATTATGGCAAGAACATGGCTTATTACAGGGGTATCCAGTGGATTTGGATATGAGATGACAAAGATTCTGTTAAAGAAAGGTGATGCTGTTATCGGAACAGTAAGAAATACTGCAAAAGTAGAAGGTCTGATAAAGCAGTATCCGGACACATTTGACTGCCGTCTGCTCGATGTTACAGATGTGACAGCAGTCCAGCGGACAGTAAAGGAAAGTTTTGAGAAACATGGAACGATTGATGTTGTGGTAAGCAATGCCGGATATGGCTTGTTTGGATGTGTTGAGGAGCTTTCAGATGAAGAAATCAACCATATTATCGCAACAAATCTGGTTGGTTCGATCCAACTCTTAAAGACGAGCATTCCGTACATGAGAAAACAGGGTGGAGGCAGAATGATTCAGATGTCAACTTATGGTGCACAGGTTGCATATCCGGCTAACTCCATGTATCATGCTACAAAGTTTGGAATTGAAGGTTTCTGTGAAGCACTGGCACAGGAGGTTGCACAGTTTAACATAGGTGTCACTATGGTAGAGCCGGACGGCGCAAGAACAGAGTTTCGTTACGGAAGTGCCAAAGTTGCGAAACTTATGCCGGAATATGAGAGCTGTCATGGATTTTTAAATATGCTGGATGCGTCCAAAGGACTTGCACCTGGAGATCCTGTCAAGATGGCAGAACGTATTATTGAGAGTGTAGATAAGAATCCGGCTCCTCTTCGTATGGTACTTGGTTCACAGGCACTGGATGCCACAATCACAAGATTAAAAGAGCGTGTGGCAGATTACGAGACACAAACAGAGCTTGCGGCTTCTACCGATATACATGAGTAATTGACAGGTGAGATTCTATAACGACAGGAGGCTTCATATGAGATATACCAAATTAGGAAATACAGTTCAGCTTTGCGTGGGCTGTATGTCATATGGCAAGCCATCGGAAACCTTTCATCTCTGGACGCTGGAACCGGAGAAAACGCAGGAGATTGTAGGTCATGATTATCAGCTTGGAATCAATTGTTAAAAGAAATTAAGATTAGATAACCTGAAACATGGTTATCTATTTTTAATTGTCTTGATTTTCTTTACCATTGAATTTTTTATGAAAAGATATGATATACTTGGTTTAATCAGATGAACGAAAGAGAGGATATTATAATGGAAATATTAGAAATTATGAAAGAAAGACACAGCGTAAGACAGTATAAAAATCAGGCTATTGAACCATCTAAAAGAAAAGAAATCAACTCCTTGATAAATGATGTCAATGCTGAGAGTAAATTATCAATTCAGGTTTTTTATGACGAACCGAAGTGTTTTAATTCCTTTATGGCTCATTACGGGAAGTTTGAAAATGTGAAGAATTATATTGCCATTGTTGGAAATAAGAATGATCAGGAAAAAGCAGGATATTATGGTGAGAAGATTGTTCTGAAATGTCAGGAACTTGGTCTTAATACATGCTGGGTAGCAATGACGCATGGTAAATCAAAAGCAGAAATAAAAAGATGCCAAAAACTGTTGATCATTATTTCCTTGGGATATGGAAAAACACAGGGAGTTCCACATAAAAGCAAGAGTATAGCTGAACTTGGAAAGGCAGACCAGAGTATAGAATGGTTTGACAGAGGTATGGAAGCAGTAAGTCTTGCACCTACTGCTGTAAATCAACAGAAGTTTCTTTTTGAATTGAAGAATGGAAAAGTTACAGCAAAAAATCTTGGAGGATTTTATTCTAAGATTGATCTCGGAATTGCCAAATATCACTTTGAAGCAGTAACTGGGCATGAGGTGAAATAATGCATACAAAGAAAGATATAGATAAGCTGGCGGCAGATTTTGAACGGTGCCAGAAAATCTTGCTTGCACTGGGAGATGCAAACAGACAGCATATGATTTTGGAAATGATGAAAATGAGGGATTGTAACGGAGTCCGGGTAAATGAGATTACAGAGAAAACACATCTGTCCAGACCAGCAGTATCCCATCATTTGCAAGTCCTGAAAGAGGCGGGAATATTGAAAATGAGACGGGAAGCAACAAAAAATTATTATTATTTTGACCCGGATATGGAAAGCTTTGAACTATTGATCGGCGTTTTAAACAAGGCAGTCAGTATTACATCTGAATTACCCGACAGGAGTAAAAATAATGAATTGCAAATAAAACGAGAGGGAAGTTTCTATGACAGTAAGAGAAAAAGCAGAACTGATTGTAAAAGATATAAAGAAAGAACAGGGAACAAATCCGATTAAAATTTTTAAGAATATTGCAAAGAAAGAATATGTCAGCATTCATGGACCGGAACATCATATACTAGATGGTGTGAGTCTGCTTGTAGCTTACAAAAATGCAGGCGGAGAGATAGACATAGACCAGGCACTAGACAGGCTGATGGCAGAAGGACTTCGGATGCCTGGGGCAATATGTGGTTTATGGGGAATATGTGGAGCAATCACATCTATTGGGGCTGCACTTGCTATTATTGACGGTACCGGTCCATTATCTACGGATGGAACATGGGGAAATCATATGCAGTTTACATCAAAGGCAATCGGAGAATTAGGTGTTATAAACGGACCTAGATGCTGCAAGCGAGATGCCATGATAGCATTTAAGAATGGTATTGATTATGTGAATGAGCATTATGGAGTAACGCTTCAATATGAAAAAATGAAATGTGAATTCACAGAGCTTAATGATCAATGTATAAAAGAGAGGTGTCCGTTTCATGAATAAGAAAAAAGTGGCTTTTATTTGTGTTCACAATTCATGCCGAAGTCAGATTGCAGAGGCACTTGGAAGGCATCTGGCTTCCGACACGTTTGAAAGTTATTCAGCCGGGACAGAAACAAAACAACAGATTAATCAGGATGCTGTCCGTATCATGAAAGAGTTATATGGGATAGATATGCAAGCAGAGGGACAGCACAGCAAGCTGGTCAGTGATATTCCAAATCCGGATATTGCAATATCAATGGGCTGTAATGTAGGATGTCCGTTTATAGGAAGACCATTTGATGATAACTGGGGACTTGAAGATCCAACAGGAAAAAGTGATGAGGAATTTAAGACAGTTATTGAACAAATAAGACATGATATTTTGGAATTAAGAAGCAGATTGGATAGAAATTAAGTTGCACCACATTCCAATTTACAGAGTGAAAATTTTTAACTTGAGGAGAAATATACAGAAAACAGTATAAGATTCATCAACTGGCAGGTGGCTAAATCCTTAGCTGCCTGCCACTTTTTATGCCTATAAACAGTGCATTTCTTAGGGTTATCAATGATATGTATGCAGAGAGCAGAAATGATGACTGCAAATATGCGGAACTTGCCACACAGGAGGACTTCGATAGATTCTGATTGAGAATACAGTTATTTTTTTGTATACTAATCACCAGAAGATGGCTGAGTTATTCTCAGCTACAAATCGTAATTTGTCTGTACCTTACACTAAATATTTTGAAGGAGGGTAATAGGAATGTATGAAGAAAAAATAGTTGATCTTCAGGGAATATCTCAGGTAATTGGCCTTGAAGGAACGAATGAAGGTCCTTTAATGATTATGTTGCATGGCGGACCTTGGGGGCCGATTATATATGGACACGCTTTTCGCAATTATTATCCAGTACTTTATAAGAACTGCGGACTTGTGTGGTGGGACCAGTATGGATGTGGCAGAAACTATGCAGGGAATGTAGATGATAACATAACTGTTCAAGTTTTTGCTGAAATGACAGTAGATCTTGTAGACGAGATCCACAGAATGTTTCCTAACCGGGCAATTGTATTAAATGGTAATTCATTTGGAAGCTATCTGGCTGTATATGCGGCAGAAAAAAGACCTGAGATCGTAAAAGGGGTAATTATGCTGGGACCAATCACCGACATGACAAAGTCTGCCGCAAACTTTGAAAATGCTGCGAGGTCACACTACACAG
>JBNMGN010000029.1:0-8738 GCA_050872265.1 Coprococcus sp. | reverse complement strand
CTATAATATATTATAACCGTCCAGTAAATAAGATATTGAGGTGAGATCACAATGAATAAAAATAACCTGTGTGCACTGATCGGCCTTTGTGGGGCAGTAAGTAATAATGGCAAAACAGAAAAAACAGACAGGCTTATCCGCCAGGTGCTGCTAAGTGGCGATGAGATTGATATGACTGCTGAACTCCACCAGGAAAAAAACAGGATCGCTCCCAACTGTGCAGTCTGTACCACACCCTGTGGAAACACATCTGATTATCCTGCAGAGAAGATTGCTCTGTGGCAGACAGAAGAGAGTCTGCTTAAGGAAAAGGTAATTGAAGAAATTGTGAGAATTACCAAAAGCGTATCACTGGAAGAGGAACTACCGGAGATCATATATAGAGCAATTTCCTATATAGGTTATGATCTGGAGAATAAATCTTATAGTAAACTTTTGGAGGAAATGAAAGTATGTTAAGAAAGATCATCAAAATAGATGAAGAAAAGTGCAATGGCTGTGGAATTTGTGCAGATGCCTGTCACGAGGGCACCATTGAGATCATAGATGGAAAAGCGAAGCTGGTAAGAGAGCATTTCTGCGATGGGCTGGGGGACTGCCTTCCGGCATGCCCGACAGGTGCCATCACATTTGAAGAACGTGAAGCACCGGAATATGATGAGGAAGCAGTTATGAAGACAAAACAGCAGAAAAAAGAGGGACAGCATAAAGAGATGCATCAAGATGAGTCTGAGCTTCAAAACTGGCCTGTGCAGATTAAACTTGCCCCTGTCCGGGCTCCGTACTTTGATGGGGCGAAGCTGTTGATCGCTGCTGATTGTACAGCATATGCATATGCTTCCTTTCACAGAGAATTTATTAAAGGAAAGGTGCCCCTGATAGGGTGTCCTAAGCTGGACGCTGTGGATTACAGCAATAAGCTTACGGAGATAATTGCAAATAACGACATACAGAGCGTGACTATTGTCCGTATGGAGGTGCCGTGCTGTGGAGGACTTGAAGCAGCGGCGAGAAATGCACTGCAGGCCAGTGGCAGATTTATCCCATGGCAGGTGGTTACCATATCCATTGATGGAAGAATACTGGATTAAAAATTAAAGATATAATAATTAGGATACCAGTATTTTAGAAAAAGAAAGACCATATGAAATAAATAACTTAAAAATAAAAAGATCTCAACCGGTGTCTGCCTATACACCAGTGAGGTCTTTTTTAATTCAAAAGCCATCAGCCAGGCAGCTTAAGGATTATATTCAACTGTATTAGTACATCTGCTTCTTAGCTTTCTTATGATCATCCTGCCATATTAAGTACATTAATAAGCAGTATCCATACAAGACCATAGTAGGAGATGACTGCCACAAGGTCGTTTACAGTGGTGATAAGGGGACCTGAAGCCACTGCCGGGTCGATCTTGATCCTGTTAAAGAAGATAGGGATAAGAGTTCCCACAAGGCTTGAGATCACCATGGCAACCACCAGGGACAGCCCAACGCAGCCTGATATAAGGAATGCGTAGTGGATAGGATTGTGCTTGAAGATACAGATGTATCCACCGATAAATATAAATGCCATGATACCTAAGAACAGGCCGTTAAAGAAGCCGATACGCATTTCCTTGGTCACAAGACGAAGCTTCTCGGCACCTGAAACCTGATCATCTGCCAGGACTCTGATTGTAACAGCCAGAGACTGGGTTCCTACATTTCCTGCCATATCAAGGATAAGAGACTGGAAACATATAACTATAGGAAGGATTGCTACCACTGTTTCGAATATTCCAACAATAGAGGAAACACCTATTCCCAGAAACAGGAGTATTATGAGCCATGGAAGTCTCTTCTTTACACTGACAAATGTAGATTCTTCCAGATCCTCCTGCTCGGAGAGACCACCCAGCTTTGCGTAATCCTCGCTCAGTTCTTCATCAGAAGCCTCCATGAGATCCTCGGCAGTTATGACACCTATAAGTCTCTTCGAGCCATCAATGACCGGAATAGAGTCCTCTGCATAATCCTTAAGACGTTCAATGCTTTCGTCAATTTTTGCATGGTCAGATACATAAGGGTATGACAGCATGATTATGTCTGAAAGAGGGGTGTCAGCTCTTGCAACGATCAGATCCTTCAGGTCAATGGCACCGAAGAATTTATCGTGTTTGTTTGTTACATAGACAGTGGAAATATTGTCATTTTCACCTGCCTGGGAGACAAGCTCCTGCATGGCCTGTCTTACGGTCAGGGTGTTCTTTATGACAATATAGTTGGTGGTCATGAGGCTGCCGATCTCGTCATCACTGTAGGACATGATCAGCTTTACGTCATGGCTCGAATTGTCATCCATCAGATCTACAAGACGTTTCCTGGTGGTTGAATCCAGATCATCCATGGCGTCAACAGCGTCGTCAGGGTCCATCAGTGAAAGAACCTGGGCAGCACCATCAATTCCCAGCTCCCGGAGATACTCGTCAGGATCCTCAATGTAGCTGAAGATCTCAGATATACGCTCTGCACCAAGCACCGGATACAGTGCCTTACGCTCATTTTCATTTAATTGTTCAAATGCTTCCGCAATATCATTGTCATGGTAGTCGGAAAGTCTGTCGTTAAGTGTCTTGGAATCTGCTCCTGAACGGAGAATAGTGAGGATTTCATTTAAGAAATTATTTTCATTCAAGATCTTTTTAAGCATTTTTGTCATTGTGTTGCCCTCCTTTTTGGATATCGACGCTCTGTGAAAGGTCGATATAATGTGTTTTATTGCTCACTCCCGGCAGCAATAAAAGACAACACAAAAACAAATGCAAATCAGCGTATACATACGACGAGTTGCACTGTCATGTGTAGTTTATCTGCATTGCCGCAGAGAACAAGCCTGTTGTAACTGTAACTGCCATTACTATCGCAACTGTCCATGTATATCACCTCCGTAAGTTTCTGTAAATTTGTTTTACATCGCCTTTAGAGTAACCCCGTAAAAGAAAAAGGTCAACCCATTAAATTATAAAATTTTAAAAAAATAAAATGCGTGCAACATTTCCCCAGACTTATTTGTATATATAACAGAAGGGTTAAAAACCCGGACTATTATACAGGAATTGCCATACAGCACAGATGTAAGTTTTAAATGGGCTTAAATTCCGGAAAGCAATTTGATACGGATACCTTTATGAGTATGTTGGGCAGATAATTAAACACAAACCCCAATAAAACTGCTTCCCCTTTCGTCTATATATATGTAAAATGTAATTCGGAGATTATTTACAAATAAGACCTGAGAGCATTACCTTTAAGACATTTTGCAAATATATCACATAAGGATGGGAGAGATATGGACCAGATAACAGAACTTGTAAACAGGGTGATCAAAGGGGACACCCAGGCATTTGAGATCATTTACCAGAATACATACAGGCAGATATACTACACCTGCATGAGCTTCTTAAAGAACGAGCAGAACGTGTATGATGTCATGCAGGACACTTACATAACGGCGTTGACACATTTGCAGCAGCTGCAGAATCCGGAGAGGCTTGTGCCGTGGCTTAACCAGATCGCGGTAAATCGGTGCAGGGATTACTTAAGAAAGAAGCAGCCTGAGCAGCTTCCTGATGAGCTGGCAGGGGCCGAGCTTATGGAGGAAAATGAGAACTTCCTTCCGGAGAGCTACGTCATAAACGAAGAAAAGAGAAAGCAGCTTTTAAACATCATGCAGGAAGAGCTTTCGGCGGTTCAGTACCAGACCATCATCCTCTATTATTTTGACGGCATGAATGTGTCGGAGATCGCAGAACTTATGCAGTGCCCGGAGGGAACCGTAACCTACAGACTGAGCACTGCCAGAGGAAGGATAAAGAAGGGGGTTCAGGCATATGAGGACATATCAGGACAGAAGCTGTATTCGGCAGGCGGCATCACATTACTTACTGCTGTGTTTTATGCGGAGACTCAGAATCTGGTCATTCCAAATGTGCTGACAAAGATATTTGCCACTATGTTCGGCGGCACAGCAGGGGCAGCAGTCAGCTCTGTAGCCACTACAACCGGGGCAGTAGAAATGTCGGCAGCCGGAACAGCCACTACAGCGGCAGGCACGTCAGCAGGAGTAAGTTCTGCAGCCGGAACAGGAGCATCAGCTGCAGCCAGAACCGGTGCAAAGGTATTATTTGCCACAACCAAGGCCAAGGTTACTGCAGGGATAGTTACAGCAGCGGTGGTGGCTGGTGGGGCAGCAGGAGTGGTAGCTCTGACCCATAAGAATGATACAGACACATCGAAAGATGGAGGATATAAGGAAGTGAACATTCAGGTGGTAGATGACGAGTACCTGAATGTGACTATCACGAAGATATACGACAAGGGTTACATTCCGGACGAATGCCGTAATCTGAACAATCAGACATTGGATGAAAACTACTGGAGTGCAAATGACTGCATAGTCGAATATCAGGTAGAGAACAAGACAGACGAAAATGTGTATCTTGATATCAGGTTTATGACAGGCAATAATGAAGCCTTTGACTATGACAGGGAGGTGGCTGTGACATGGCTGATCAATCCGGAGCAGAAAGCAGTGAGTTATATGAACAACCATGGAATACCTACGGACATAAATGTGGGCAGGGATCCTATAGAGTGGGCAAAAACAGAAGCCATAGTTTACATAGAAGGAGATAATGGAGCAGATCTGGATGTGGTGGATTATGTGCTGGAGGATTTTGACTTCTATGGAAATGGTACAGATAAGACTTACAAGCGTACCGTGACTGATGACAGAGAGCAGGTCCTGGCTGACAATGATGATGTAAGGATAACCTTTATTGGCGCAGAAAGAAATACCAGACCAATATTCTATGCCGAGAATAAATCGGGCAGGGATCTGCGTGTGAAAATGCTAAGTGATTATGTGGGTGAGGATACCCTGGATATGCCTGCGGGAACTACAGGATATTTTACTATGAATTATATGAGAGACCGCGAATATGATGAGAATGCAGAAGCCACCAAAGCAGCCATGGCAGGTGGAACACCGATTCCTATTAATATCATAGTACAGGATTATTCGGAACTTGGCGGTAATTATATTAATTTCAAATCCTACTACCGGGAGCCGGATTATGACACCCTGCCGGGAGATAATGGGCACAGGTATTTGATGGATGTCCAGGAAAAGATGCAGGACACTGAGAGAACATATACAGGAGAATTTACGTATTTTCTTATAGATGGGAAGTAATAAATGCATACAAAGGTAAGATTATTCCTGCTATGTACAATAAAACATGCAGCTGATCATAAAAATCAGCTGCATGCATTTATTTGTTTATCTTACTGAGAAAATATTCGTGTATCCTGGTATCATCTGTAAGCTCCGGATGGAACGCAAGACCGATCTGGTTCTTGTACTCAACGGCTACAATATGATCATCAATAGTAGCCAGAACATCAACTCCGTCGCTTATATCCGCAACATAAGGAGCTCTGATGAATACAACAGGGTATGTTCCGATATTCTTAATGTCAGCGTCTGCGTTGAAGCTTGATAACTGTCTGCCGTATGCATTTCTCTTTACTGTGACAGGAAGAGTTGCAATGTGGCTTAAAGGATCATCTGCCAGCTTCTCGGCAAGCAGGATAAGACCTGCACAGGTGGCAAGAACAGGCGTGCCGTTCTTTATCATTTCCCTGATAGTGTCTAACATGTCAAGTTTTCTTAAAAGCTGACCCTGAACAGTACTTTCACCGCCAGGAAGGACGATACCGTCTATATCAACGAGATCGGATTTCTGTCTCAGTTCAACACAGGTGGCACCAAGCTTCTCAAGCATTTTCTCATGCTCGATAAATGCACCCTGTACAGCAAGTACACCGATTCTCATTTTACTTACCTCTTTCTTCCATGATTACTTTGATCTCATTTGCATTGATACCAACCATGGCCTCGCCAAGATCCTCTGAAAGCTCAGCAATAAGCTTAGCGTCTGTGAAGTTTGTAACAGCCTGAACGATAGCTGAAGCACGTTTTGCAGGATCACCTGACTTGAAGATACCTGAACCAACGAATACGCCCTCAGCACCTAACTGCATCATGAGAGCAGCGTCAGCAGGAGTAGCGACACCGCCTGCAGCGAAGTTTACAACAGGAAGCTTGCCATTTTCATGTACATATAAAACAAGCTCATAAGGAACCTGAAGCTGCTTAGCCTCCTCGAAGAGTTCGTCCTTGCTCATTGAAGTGATCTTTCTGATCTCCTGGTTCATCTTTCTCATGTGGCGTACAGCCTGAACAACATCACCTGTACCAGGCTCGCCCTTTGTTCTGATCATTGAAGCACCCTCATTAATTCTTCTTAATGCTTCGCCAAGATCTCTTGCACCACATACAAATGGTACCTTGAACTGTGTCTTGTCAATGTGGTATACATCATCAGCAGGTGAAAGAACCTCTGACTCGTCAATGTAGTCGATCTCTATAGCCTGAAGTATCTGAGCCTCAACGAAGTGACCGATACGGCACTTAGCCATAACAGGAATACTTACGGCCTCCTGGATACCCTTGATCATCTTAGGATCACTCATACGTGATACACCGCCGGCAGCTCTGATATCGGCAGGTATTCTCTCAAGTGCCATAACAGCACAAGCACCTGCAGCCTCGGCGATCTTAGCCTGCTCAGGAGTAGTAACATCCATGATAACTCCGCCCTTTAACATCTGGGCGAGACCCTTATTTAATTCATACTGTGATTTTTCCATTTTATAAAACCTCCTAAATCAATCTCAAAGTTAATAAAATTCCCGGAAATCCAATAAATAGTTGTATTTCCCTGCCCACCATAATATAATAAGTTTGGTTATAAAAAAATAGTCAAAATAAGAAAAAAATACATGCCAGATAAAGGAGCCAAAATGCTGACATACGTCTTTAACGAAGCCGGAGTACCGCTTTATGAGCAGGTATACAAATCCATAAAAAACGACATAATAAAAGGAAGCCTGAAACCGGGAGAGAAGCTTCCCTCTAAAAGGACATTTGCAAATAACAATGGAATTAGTACCATTACGATCCAGAATGCATATGACCAGTTGATAAGCGAGGGCTATATATATACCATCCCCAAGAAGGGCTATTACGTGTCTGATATTGCGTGGATTGCAAATGTTCCTACGGAATCCCACATAAAGCTTGACATCAGGCTGCCGAAACAGCCGGTAAGATACGACATGGACCTGTCAAATAATAAGATAGCTCCGGACAGCTTTCCATTTTCCATCAGGGCGAAGCTTACCAGAGAGGTTCTGGCGGGAAAGAGTGCAGAGCTTATGGAGACACCATTGTCCGCAGGCATAATCGAGCTCAGGCAGGCCATAGCAGATCACCTGAAATCCTTCCGCGGTATGCTGGTGGATCCCAACCAGATAGTGGTTGGGGCGGGAACAGAGTATCTCTACGGACTTATCGTGCAGCTTCTGGGAAATGACAGGGAGTACTGTATTGAAAATCCCGGCTACAGGAAGCTCTCCCAGATATACAGCCAGTATCATATAAACTGCCGCTATGCCGACATGGATGACAGCGGCATTACTATAGAAGGGCTGAGGAAATCCGGGGCTGACATAGCCCATATCAGCCCGAACCATCATTTCCCAACGGGCATAACCATGCCGGCAAACAGACGTTATGAGGTTCTCGCCTGGGCAAATGAGAAAATGGGACGCTATATAATAGAAGACGATTATGACAGCGAGTTCAGGCCAAACGGTAAGCCGCTGCCTACACTGTTCAGTATAGACGCCTGCGAAAAGGTAATATATATGAATACATTTTCCAAGTCCCTGACTCCTACCATCCGAATAAGCTACATGATACTTCCTGCCCACCTGGCAAATGAGTTCTATGCAAGGCTTTCATTTTATTCCTGTACCGTCTCAAACTTTGAGCAGTACACCCTGGCGGCATTTATAAATGAAGGATATTTTGAAAAGCACATTAACAGGATGAGACTCTACTACCAGAGACAGCGTAAGAAACTCATAGACTGCATAGAAAAGAGCAGCCTTAAGGATAAGTGTACCATAATTGAAAATGATTCCGGTCTGCACTTCCTGATCAAGCTGGACACCGACCTGTCAGACGAAGAAGTGGAGAAACGTCTTAAGAAGTCAGGTATCCAGATCAGGGCACTGTCGGAATACTATTTCACCGCCCACGCCGGCAAGGAGCATTACTTCATAATGAACTACTCCCATATCGACATAAGACGTATGCCGGAAGCCTGCGAGGCGATCTATAACTCCTTGAGTACAAATTGACATTTGTTTGGGATATTTAACAGATATAAAGCTCGGGAAATATAAATTATTGATAAAATAAACCAAATAAAGCAAAAATTTTTATAAAAATAGTTGCCTTAAATCAGAAAATAGATTACACTTTTAGAGGATTACGGATATCCTATTTCTATAATTTAGATAGAGATATTTTTATACAAATTAAAAGAAAAGAGGTACATCACAAAATGGCAAACATTGATTTAACAAAGTATGGCATTTCTGGAACAACAGAGATTGTTTACAATCCTTCTTACGAATTATTATTTGAAGAAGAGACAAAGTCAACAAACGAAGGATATGAAGTAGGACAGAACACAGAGCTCGATACTGTAAATGTTATGACAGGTGTGTTCACAGGACGTTCACCTAAAGATAAGTACATCGTTATGGATGAGAACTCAAAGG
>JBNMGN010000013.1:0-69849 GCA_050872265.1 Coprococcus sp. | reverse complement strand
TCAAATCGCTAGAACGTACCTTTTTAGTCCATATCAGTCCACCAAACAATAATAATTTGATGTCAAATTGATGTCATTTTTTGTGCTCAACACCGCAAACCCTTGATTTTACTGGTCTTTTTTATCCAAGCTCTTCATTGTAGGGAAGAGAAGTACATCACGAATCGCTGCACTGTCTGTAAGGAGCATTACCAATCTGTCGATACCATATCCGATACCGCCTGTAGGTGGCATACCAACCTCAAGAGCATTTAAGAAATCCTCGTCTGTGTGGTTTGCTTCCTCATCGCCAGCTGCAAATGCTGCGTCCTGAGCTGCGAAACGCTCTCTCTGATCGATAGGATCATTAAGCTCTGAGTATGCATTACACATCTCCCATGTATTGATGAAGAGCTCGAAACGCTCAACCTTCTCAGGATCCTCAGGCTTCTTCTTGGTAAGTGGCGAGATAGCCAGCGGATGATCCATGACAAATGTAGGCTGTACCAGCTTCTCCTCACAGAATTCCTCGAAGAAGAGGTTGATGATATCGCCCTTTGTATGACGATCCTCATACTCTACGTGGTGCTCGTCTGCCAGCTTCTTAGCTTCCTCATCACTCTTAACTGTATCAAAATCAATGCCTGTATACTTCTTGATACAGTCATTCATTGTAATCCTCTCGAATGGCTTGCCGAAATCAAGTTCAATGCCATTGTAGCTTATCTTGCTGCTTCCGCATACAGTCTCTGCCAGATGACGGAAGAGATTTTCTGTAAGATCCATCATTCCGTAGTAGTCAGTGTATGCCTGATAGAGCTCCATAAGTGTGAACTCAGGATTGTGTCTTGTGTCTACACCCTCGTTTCTGAATACACGACCGATCTCGTATACCTTCTCAAGACCACCAACGATAAGTCTCTTGAGATATAACTCAAGGGAAATACGAAGCTTAACGTCCTCATCAAGAGCATTGTAGTGGGTCTCAAATGGTCTTGCGGCAGCACCGCCGGCATTTGACACAAGCATAGGTGTCTCAACCTCAAGGAAGCCCTGTCCGTCTAACCATCTTCTGATCTCGCTTATGATCCTTGAACGGGTAATGAATGTCTTCTTGGACTCCTCGTTCATAATAAGATCAACATATCTCTGTCTGTATCTCATATCTGTGTCTGTAAGGCCGTGGAACTTCTCAGGAAGGATCTGGAGACTCTTTGAAAGAAGTGTGATTTCTTTAACATGTATAGAAATCTCTCCCATCTTTGTGGTGAACACAAATCCCTTTATTCCAACGATATCACCGATATCCATTTTCTTGAAGCCTGCATATGGCTCCTCGCCGATCTCATCCCTTGCAACATAGCACTGGATGTTTCCTGATATATCCTGTACGTTACAGAAGGAAGCCTTACCCATTACACGCTTCGCCATAAGACGACCTGCAATGCTTACAGTCTTTCCTTCGTACTCGTCATACTTTTCCTTACAGTCATTTGCATGTGTATCTACATCATATTTTGTAATGGCAAATGGATCCTTTCCCTCAGCCTGGAGGTTAGCAAGCTTCTCTCTGCGCACCTTTCTAAGCTGGTTTAAATCCTGTGCCTTTTCCTTATTATTGTTATTCTGTCCTGCCATTTCTTCACCTTATATAAATATTAATCAATCGATATGTCATATCAGATAATGCATCTACTCAAATGCCAGCCGGCATAAAACGTCACCAGCACCTGACGCCATCATCAGATATGTACTACATCTCCTGTCTCTTGATCTCTAAAACTCTGTACTTGAACTCTCCGTCCGGAGCTTCAACTGTTACTTCTTCACCAACCTTGGCACCTTTTAATGCCATACCTACAGGTGACTCATCAGAGATCTTGTTCTTCATGATATCTGCCTGGGTTGAACCAACGATATCGTATACGATCTCCTCGTCATACTCATAGTCAAATACCTTAACTGTACATCCGATACCAACTGTGTCTGTGTCAACCTCGTCCTCGTCAACTACTTCAACATTCTTAAGAATTGCCTCTAACTGTTCAATTCTGCTCTCTATATCTCTCTGCTCGTCCTTAGCTGCATCGTACTCAGCATTCTCAGAAAGGTCACCCTGTTCTCTGGCTTCCTTGATCTTTGCAGCGATCTCTCTACGTTTGTTTACTTTTAAATCCTGTAATTCTTCCTCAATATCCTTGAGACCTTTATAAGTAACTATTGTCTTTTTCTCAGCCATGAAAAATAACCTCCTAAAAATTCTTTACCTTACTTAAAAGAAAAGAGGATGTAGTTATTTACATCCTCTATGCAGTTGATGGGACTTGAACCCACACCCACGTAAGTGGACATGAACCTGAATCATGCGCGTATGCCAATTCCGCCACAACTGCGTTTATGATACAAAAGCCATAGCGTGTGCTACAAGCCTTAAGAATTATATCATATGACTTTTCCCATTTCAACCTATATTTTGCGATTTTTTATACAACAAAACCATCTTTTTAGTTTCATTGCCTGCCGCAATCATATATACGTCTGTATTTCCCATAAAAGCTACTGAGCAGTGTCTGTTTCTGATGTAGTTTCTGCTTCTGATGTATCTTCTGTCTCCGAAGCTGCTTCATCCCTAGAGGAAGCCTCGGTTGTAGTATCTGTACTCTCCTCAGTGCTCTCTACCTGTTTGCCCTTGCTCACAAGATAGTCAAGAACCTTCTTCTCTGTTGTGTAAAATCTGAGATCACTGTCTGAGTAATAGGTCTCTATATCGGAAACCTCCACACTGTAATCATCCGCAAGACTCTGCTTGTATGCTGCCAGATCATCATCCGTAGCATTAAGTCCTTCCTTTTCTGCAATGATGGTAACAACGATCTTCTCCTGCATTACATTCTCAACAGATGTATAGAGGTAATCAAGGAAATCAGCCTCGCTGCTGTATCCCATGTATCCTGCGTATGTCTCAATACCTATTCCGTACTGGCTTGCAGTACTCTCAAGATTTGATACGATAGAGTTCATATAGGACTTAACCTCGTCCTCCGGATACTTGGTAAATGTTGTATTGGCGATCAGTTCCTTAAGCACTGAAGATCTGTCAGCATTGTCCGCCTCTCTGTTCTTCTCATCTGTTGCCTGCTCTGTAAGGTACTGTGTGTACGCCTCAGTAGTTGTATACTCACCGTCTGTAGCCTTATTTACCAGTTCGTCTGTGTACTCAGGTATTGTTGTAACTGAAATATAATTAACATCCACCTTAAACTCTGCTGTCTTACCTGCAAGGGTTGTATCTGCATTGTCCTCGGCATATGTAACGGTTACTGTCTTGCTCTCTCCCGGCTTAACACCCACAAGCTGATCGTCAAAGCCGTCTCCGAGCACGTTGTTTCCTATTGTAAGCTCGTAGCCGTCATCAGATGTTTCACTGCTGACTTCTTCTCCGTCAACAGTCTTAACATAGTTGATATTTACCACGTCACCGCTCTTAATTGCACTTTCCTTATCCTCAGACTTAACTGAGTTCTGGTTACAGAACTGGTCTATCTTATTCTGTACCGCGTCATCAGCCAGCTCTCTTGAAGCGGGGACATACTCAAGTCCCTCATAGCTTCCTATAGTGGCACATGCACTGTATTTGTCATAGTCACTTACTGTCTTTCCGCAGCATGCAAGCATTGACAAACCGAGAACACATGTAAGTGTAACAGCTATAATCCTCTTCTTCATACTTTTATTTCTCTCCCTTGAACATCAGCTCATTAAAATCTGTCTGTTTGGTGGTGTCCACCGTAATATATTCCCGGCTGTCACCTTTCTCAGAAAATTTATTCAGCTGTTGTTGTCTCTGGCTCCTCTGTAGCAGCTGTATCTTCCTCTGTTGTCTCTGACTCTGTTGTTTCATCTACAGCAGGTGCCTCTGACTCATCATCAAGAGGATTGATATCGTTTGATGTATTCTTACCATTCTCAATAAGGAAATTCATAACCTTCTCAGCAAGAGTATAGTATCTGAGGTCAGCTTCCTTATATGTGCTTCTTACTGTACTTGCGTCTGTGCTGTAGTCCTCAGCCATCTTATTTACATATGCGTCCACATCTGCGTCAGTAACTGTAATGTTCTCAGCCTTTGCAACTGCACATACTACCATCTTCTCCTTAACGGTCTCCTGGCATACGGTTGTTACATACTCGTTGAACTTATCCTCATCATCATAGCCGTATGCATAGTTGATGTAATCTGTAAATTCAATATTGTAGCTTGAAGCTGTCTGCTTAAGCTTTGAGATAATGTCATTTGCAGTCTGTGTAACCTCATCCTCAGGAATGTTCTCGATGGTTGAGTTGTCGATAGCTGTTGTCATAACCTTATTCTGTACAGTAGCAAGAGCATTCTCCTTGTTACTGTCGTAGAGGTTATTCTTAAGATCCTGCTTGTAATCCTCTACATTGCTGAAATCAGTATTTGCTGCAACAAGCTCATCTGTAAGCTCAGGTGTGTGAATGATCTTTACATAGTTAAGGGTTGTTGTAAATACAGCGTCCTTACCGTTTAAGTCATCATTTCCGTAGTTATCAGGGAAAGTGACCTCAACATCGAAGGTATCTCCTGCCTTATGTCCTACTATCTGATCCTCGAAATCATCTATAAATGAACCGCTTCCAAGAACAAGATCATAATTTGTTCCTGATCCGCCGTCGAACTCAACGCCGTCGATCTTTCCTGTAAAGTCGATATTTACAGTGTCACCTGTCTTTGCTTCACTTTCCTTATCCTCGTCATATGTAGCGTTCTCGCTTAAGAAAGAATCTACACTGCTCTGGATATCTGAGTCACTTACCGCAGCAACATCATAGCTGTACTCAATATTCTTGTAATCTCCGAGAGTTACGTTGTCTGCATAGTATGAAATGTACTCGTCAAGATCCATATTATCTGTTGGTAATGCTGCCTCCTCTGTGGAATCTGACTGGGCGTCTGTTGCTGTTGCGTCAGAGATCGTGCCGCCGTCCTTCTTATCTCCACAGCCTGAAAACATTGAAACTGACATTGCAAGAGCAAGAGCTACTGCAAATGTTCTCTTAAATTTTCTCATTATAAATATACCTCTTCTTTCATTATATAAAGCTTATCAAACCTGTATCCGGCACAACATGGTATGCCTTCACCTATTTTAGGTTTATATCACATTTCAAATTAAAAGTATAGTGATTACGGCATAAATTCATACTTTTTCCACATTTGAAAAGGTTCATTTGTGATTTTCTGCATATTTGCCAAGGAATTTTGTTGAATTTTTCATTTATCACATATTCTAAACTAATACCATATGTTGTGTTTACATAATTTATCTTTTCAATATTTTGTGTAGTTCCTTATAGACAAATACTATTGCAGGTGCTATAATTCAGACTTGTACGGCAGAGCTACGCAATCTGACCGCTAGGATTTAATAACGATTTTTGAGACATCAAATTTTGAAAATCGCTATTTTTTTGCGCAAAACAGGCATTATTTGTTAAAACCAAGGGGAGAAAAACGACCATGCAGGTAATCAAAAGAGATGGCAGAGCGGTCACATACGACCGTAACAAGATTATGGTTGCTATCCGCAAGGCCAACGCAGAGGTTGAGCCATGCGAGAAGATCAGCGACGAGAAAATTGAAGAAATAGTAGAAGGAATAGAGGCCAAGCACAGAAAGAGAATGTTGGTTGAAGATATCCAGGATATCATCGAGCAGAAGCTTATGGAGGACGGCAAATTTGTCCTTGCCAAGACTTACATAATCTACCGCTACAGCCGTGAGCTCATCAGAAAGGCAAACACCACCGATGACTCTATCTTGAGCCTCATCCAGAACAGAAATAAGGATGTAATGGAGGAGAATTCCAATAAGAACGCAACTGTTGCCTCGACACAGCGTGACCTTATTGCCGGCGAGGTTTCAAAGGACCTTACCAAGAGAATGCTTCTTCCGGAGAAGATATCAAAGGCCCATGAGGAAGGTGCTATCCACTTCCATGACGCGGATTATTTCCTCCAGCCTATATTTAACTGCTGCCTTATAAACATAGGCGACATGTTGGACAACGGAACAGTTATGAACGGCAAGCTAATTGAGAGCCCTAAAAGCTTCCAGGTTGCATGTACCATCGTGACACAGATCATTGCGTCTGTTGCTTCAAGCCAGTACGGCGGACAGAGCGTGGACATCAGACACCTGGGCAAATATCTCAGAAAGAGCCATGACAAGTACCAGAAGAAGATTTCTGCTGCCGTTGGTGACACCATCGATCAGGAAACCATCAATACCCTTGTGCGTGAGCGTGTAAATGACGAGCTCCGTTCAGGTGTACAGACAATCCAGTATCAGATAAATACCCTTATGACCACAAACGGTCAGTCTCCTTTCGTCACTCTCTTCCTTAACCTTGATGAGAATGATGAGTATGTAGAAGAAAATGCCATGATAATAGAGGAGATCCTTCGTCAGCGTATCGAAGGAATAAAGAATGAGGTTGGTGTGTATGTAACACCTGCTTTCCCTAAGCTTATTTATGTTCTTGATGAGCATAACTGCTTAAAGGGCGGCAAATATGACTATCTCACCAAGCTTGCCATCAAGTGTTCAGCCAAGAGAATGTATCCTGACTATATCTCAGCAAAGAAAATGCGTGAGAACTACGAGGGAAATGTATTCTCATGTATGGGCTGCCGTTCATTCTTATCTCCATGGAAGGATGAAAACGGTAATTACAAGTGGGAAGGACGTTTCAACCAGGGTGTTGTATCCCTTAACCTTCCTCAGATCGCCATTCTTTCAAAGGGCAATGAGGATAAGTTCTGGAGCCTGTTGGACGAGAGGCTTCAGCTCTGCTACGACGCACTTATGTGCCGTCACAGAGCCCTTGAGGGTGTAACCTCAGATGTAAGCCCTGTCCACTGGCAGTATGGTGCTATCGCAAGACTTAAGAAGGGTGAGGTCATCGATCCGCTCTTACACAACGGATATTCAACAATATCCCTTGGATACATAGGCGTATATGAAATGACAAAGCTCATGACAGGTGTAAGCCATACAGATCCTAAGGGTGAAGCATTTGCCCTTAAGGTCATGAAACATCTTCGTGCAGCTTGTGACAAATGGAAGGCAGATACAGGTCTTGGCTTCGGCTTATACGGAACACCTGCAGAGAGTCTCTGTTACAGATTTGCCCGTATCGACAAGGAGCGTTTCGGTACTATCAAGGATGTTACAGACAAGGGTTACTACACTAATTCATACCATGTTGATGTTCGTGAAAAGATCGACGCTTTCAGCAAGTTCAGGTTTGAGAGCCAGTTCCAGAACATATCAAGCGGTGGTGCTATCTCATATGTTGAAATTCCAAATATGAGAAATAACCTTGACGCCCTTGCAGAAGTTGTAAGATACATCTACGACAATATCCAGTATGCAGAGTTCAACACAAAGTCTGACTACTGTCATGTATGCGGATACGACGGCGAGATAATCATAAACAACGAAGGCGAGTGGGAATGTCCACAGTGCGGCAACAAGGATCATGCTAAGATGAATGTAACCAGAAGAACCTGCGGATACCTTGGAGAGAACTTCTGGAATGTAGGAAAGACTAAGGAGCTGGGAGCCAGAGTACTTCACCTGTAAAATTAGTTTTTAATAAACATTTTCAAAAAACATCTTGCATATTTTACATATATAAGATATATTATTAATCGTAAACAGATTAAATTTCGTATTTTTAAATTTGTGCATTAATAATTTCAATTTTGTATGGTCTGCATGTCGTAGAGGGCAAGCGGGCCATACTTCATTTTACGGAACTTTTTTGATGTCAGCTCCCCCAACGGGGATGACGAAAGCGAAAGGAATAATCCATATGAATTATGCAGATATCAAATCCTATGATGTGGCAAATGGCACAGGTGTAAGAGTATCACTCTTCGTGTCCGGTTGTACCCACCACTGCAAGAATTGTTTCAATCAGGAAACCTGGGATTTCTCCTACGGAAAACCCTTTACTGAAAAAGAAATAGATTTTATTATAGAAGGCTGCAAGCCCTCATACATATCCGGTCTCTCCCTTTTAGGTGGTGAGCCTATGGAATATGTGAACCAGATGGGACTGCTGCCGCTGGTACGCCGCTTCAAGGAAACTTATCCCGACAAGACCATCTGGTGTTACACCGGATATGATTTCACGGAATACATACTTCCTAAGATGTGCAAAGAATGGGAATTTACCCCGGAGCTGCTCTCCTACTTCGATATTATGGTGGACGGCAGGTTCATTGAAGAGGAGAAGGATCTTAACCTGAAATTCCGAGGTTCAAGAAACCAGAGAATCATAGATGTACAGAAATCTCTTGCCACAGGTGAGCTTGTCCTGTGGGATGAAAAAGGAGCTTTCTTTTAAACCACAGTCAAGCCACAGATAAATAAAAACAAGGCAAGGCAAAACAAGCCAAGATAAAACAAAGCAAAACAAAATAAAACGAAAGAGGACATTACCATGACATTCAACATTAATGTAAAGAAGCTTAACGAAAATGCCATTCTCCCTACCTACGGCTCAGAGTATGCAGCCGGTGCAGACCTGTATGCCTGCCTTGAGGCACCCGTCACCATCGAACCGGGAGAAACAATTATGATACACACAGGACTTGCAATGGAGATTCCTGTGGGATATGCAGGTCTCATATATGCCAGAAGCGGGCTTGCTTCAAAGAAGGGTCTCGCCCCTGCAAATAAAGTAGGCGTTGTAGACTCTGACTACAGAGGTGAATTTATGGTGGCACTTCACAACCACTCCCTCACTGCTGCCACCGTGGAGCCGGGTGAGCGTATCGCCCAGATGGTCATCACTCCTTATGTCACAGGCGTGTTCCAGGTAGTTGATGAGCTTGAGGAAACCAAGCGAGGTGCAGGCGGCTTCGGTTCAACCGGAAGAAAATAATATCATTTAAACTTGATCTGGTTATACACATCCATGTTCACATGCTTGCTATGAGTATGACCAGATCTTATTGTACTCATCCATATTCACACGCTTGCTATAGGTATAACCGGAGTCAAGCTCCTCGATCCAGCCGCTTACTATGTTATCGAAATACTCCTGATTTGCTTTGCGGTTCATCTGATCCTTGTTCTGGGCGGTTGCGTCCTCGTCGGTTAATGCGGTCATCTGGAATATATGATATCCATCATCAAGCTTTATAACCTTGCTTACATCACCATTCTGCATATCATACAGAGTATTCTTCACATCCTCACCGTAAGTATCCTCTATCTCCTGACTGCTCATGGTATGGCTTCCGGCATATTTAAGATCATAGTTTGAAGCGAAGAAGGCAATGTTGACTCCGTTACGGTTTGAATCCTCAGTAATAGTCTTATATGCTGAATCCGCATTTTCCTTCTGGGTGGCAACCTGGTCATCACTGTAAGGAACAATATTTCCAAATTCATCCTCATAATAGCACTCGAAGAACAGATCGTAGAATGTGGTCATCCTTGCCTGCTCATCCGAAACCTCAGAGGTATTATCCTTCATGACACGGGCATAGACCTTATCTGCCAGAGCATTTTCCTTTAACACCTTTTTTATTGTTTCTCTATCATTGAAATGCATTTCACACAGCTGATCCTCTGTAAGATTCTGGTAGAATTCCTCAGCCTTGGAATCCGCCTCATTCTCTTCCTCCACGGAAAGACTTATTCCGTAGTCGGCAGCGTGGGCTATAAGCACCTTATTTGTAACGATATTGGAGATTACCTCCTTTTTCGCCATCTCCTCAACGTCTGTCTCAATTCCGTCATCTGTAACTATGGTCTTTCCCCAGATATCTGTACCGTACTCCCGCTCGTACTCCTCCTTGGTGGTCTTGGCATAGATGAAAACCTCGTCAAGATAGATGTTCTCATCGTTAAACTGGAACACTATCTCCTTTCCCCCTTCACCAACTGTTTCATTTCCGCAGGCAGTACAGAGTACAGCCATACACAATATGCATATCAAACAAATGATCTTCTTCATCTTATCTCCTTTCAGACTGTCACAAGCCCTTCTATGTCAGACACCACCTGATCCACCTGGTGCCATATCTCACTCTCCGTAAGAAGTCCTGTCTTAAGAACAAATGCCGGTGTCTTGCCAAATACAAATCTCATCTTGCCAAAATATCCGTTTAACATATGATCTATCTTGTCGGTATCTATCTTTGCATCCTTATACATTCCAAAGGACAGCTCTCCGTTGTTTAGTACTATGCTGGTTATATATGCCTTATTTGCCCTGCTCTTAAGAAGGGACACATCCATAAGGTTCACAACCTCCTTAGGCATATCTCCGAATCTGTCCGTCATCTCATCCACAAGATCATCATAATCACCGCCATCTATTATTTGGGATATACGCTTGTAGAGATCCAGCTTGATGAACTCATTTCTGACATATGTGGATGGTATAAATGCGTCAAACGGAAGCTTGACTGTGGTGTCGAAGTGTTCCTCCACCTCTTCGCCCCGCTCCTTTTTGATGGCGTCGTTCAACATCTTGCAGTAAAGATCGTATCCTACAGCCTCCATATGTCCCGACTGGTCGGCTCCCAGGAGATTTCCGGCTCCACGGATCTCAAGATCCTTCATAGATACTTTAATACCTGAGCCCAGATCTGTAAACTCCCTTATTGCCTTAAGTCGTTTTTCTGCAGTTTCTTTTATGAGCTTATCCTTCTTATACATGAGGAAGGCATAGGCAGCCCTGTCGGAGCGTCCGACTCTCCCTCTGAGCTGGTACAGCTGGGACAGTCCATAATTCTCTGCGTCATGGATTATCATAGTATTTGCATTAGGAATGTCAAGACCGGTTTCAATAATTGTTGTGGATACCAACACATCTATCTCGCCCTTGATGAACCTGAGCATTATATCCTCAAGCTCACGCTCGCTCATCTGTCCGTGAGCATACTCCACCACCGCCTCAGGCACCAGCTCGCTTACCTGTCTGGTGATCTCATCAATGTTATTTACCCGGTTATACACATAGAATACCTGTCCTTTTCTTGCCAGCTCTCTTCTTATGGCTTCCCTTACAAGCTCCGGATCATACTCAAGCACATAGGTCTGTATGGCCCTTCTGTCCACCGGCGGCTCCTCCAGTATGCTCATATCCCTGACACCTATAAGGCTCATGTGGAGAGTTCTTGGTATAGGCGTTGCAGTCAGTGTGAGTACATCCACATTGACCTTCATCTGCTTGATCTTTTCCTTGTGGGTAACTCCAAAACGCTGTTCCTCATCTATGATCAGCAGTCCAAGCTGCTTAAACTCCACATCCTTGGACAGCAGCCTGTGGGTTCCGATAACAATATCCACTCTGCCTGCCTTAAGATCCTTTATGGTCTCCCTTACTTCCTTCGGAGTGCAGAATCTGCACAGAAGC
Organism: Coprococcus sp.; assembly: GCA_050872265.1. Classification (GTDB taxonomy): domain Bacteria; phylum Bacillota; class Clostridia; order Lachnospirales; family Lachnospiraceae; genus Coprococcus. Next base: position 58,405 of record JBNMGN010000013.1, on the reverse strand, counting down.
CTTATCTCTATAGGGAAATCCTTCATTCTCTCCTTAAAGGTGTTGTAATGCTGCTCCGCAAGTATGGTGGTAGGCACCAGATATGCCACCTGCCTGCTGTCGGAAACTGCCTTAAATGCCGCCCTGATGGCGACCTCAGTCTTGCCGAAGCCCACGTCTCCGCACACAAGTCTGTCCATGATCTTTGTGCTCTCCATGTCCTTCTTGGTGTCATTTATGGCCTTCTTCTGATCTTCTGTCTCCTCGTAAGGAAACATCTCTTCAAATTCCTTCTGCCATACTGTATCAGCAGGATACACATGTCCTTTTCCGTCACGACGCTTGGCATACAGTGTAACAAGCTCCTTGGCGACCTCAGCCACATGGCCCTTTACACGCTTCCTTGTCTTATCCCATTCTCCACCACCAAGCTTATTTATCTTAGGTCTCCGTCCCTCTTTGTCGCTGTACTTCTGTATCTCGTCAACTTCGGACGCCAGTACATACAGCTTACCTCCTGCGGCGTACTCAATGGTTATATAGTCCTTGTAGACATTGTCTACCTCAACCTGCTCTATACCACGGTATATTCCTATACCGTATTTTTCATGTATTACATAATCGCCAACACTTATGTCGGTGTAGCTCTTTATGACCTCACCGCTGTACTGGCTCTTCTTTTTGCTCTTGCTCCTGCCTGCTGTGCGGGATGTAAATATATCTCCCTCGCTTATTACCGCAAGCTTCATGTCCGGGAACTCAAAACCACTTCTTAATCTTCCTGTGGTTATCATCATTTCCCTGTCCTTAAGGACACGCTTCCTGTCCTCTGAGAAGAAGCAGGAAACCTGCACGTTCATAAGATTATCCGCAAGCCTTCGTCCTCTGGTGGCTGATGGTGATATGAGTATGATCCTGTAATCCTTACTCTTCCATCTTTCTATGTCGGCAACCAACGCCTCGAAGCTGTTCTTGTAGGATATGACAGTCTTTGCCTCTATCTCAACATGGAACACCTCAGGTATTATCTCATCCTTGTAATACAGTGCTGAGAATAATACTGTCCTCCCGGCAGCAAACTTCTCTGCTATGCTCTCATAGGAATACAGAAGCTCCATCTGTCCCGGAAGTATATAGCCTCCCTCTAAACGGCTCTTCATGGCACTGTTGAAATTCCCCATGTACATGTCTGCACATTCCTTTATACGCCTTGGCTCATCAAGGAGTATGCAGGCATCTTCCGGTATACAGTCAAGCAGCGACATGGTCTTGCTGTAGAAATAATCTACAAATCCATCCACTCCTATAGCCCCATTGAACTCTGTAAGCTGTTCCTTAAGGGCAGCCACCTCTTTCTTTATACGATGAGCCGCCTCAGTCCTGAAGCTCCTGCGAAGCTTCTCCTCATAGGGCTTAAGCTCCGCCTCAATGGCCTTTATACCCTTATTTATCCTGGTCTTGGATAATACCATCTCTGTGGCTGGGTAGATATTCACAGACTCCACCCGCTCTATGGAACGCTGGCTTTCCACGTCAAAGCTTCTGATGGTATCTATCTCATCATCCCACATATCTATTCTGTAGGGTGTCTCCTCTGTAAGGGGGAATATATCTATGATACCGCCTCTTATGGCAAATTCTCCCACGCCCTCGACAGTCTCTGTCTTCTCGTAGCCCAGCTCCACAAGCCTGCTCTTGAACTCATCCACATCAAGGATGTCTCCCTCCTTAAGAGGAATGATCTTGCTCTTGATGTAGGAAAGCTCAGGGATCTTGTCAAGAAGAGCGTCCACAGTAAGGACTATGGTGCATCTCTCTCCTTCAATAAGGCTCTTAAAGATCTCCATTCGTCTTCTTACTATGGCATTTCCGTGTATATCTGCACTGAAGAACAACACGTCCTTTGAAGGATATATGAGAACATTTTTCTCGTAAAAACGAAAATCCTCATACAACCTGTTGGCACGCTCCTCATCATAGGTCACCACAAGTCTTACATTTGCAGCTTCTGCACAGCCATTCATGACAAATACCCTGTCGCTGCCCTCTGTGCCGGATATATGAACAGGTCCTTTTCCCTCCTGCAAATGTTCCTTCACCTGTATAAAACTATTCAGTTGTTCCAAAGGCTCTGATAATGCTTTCATATATTTCCTTAACCGTTAAATCTGTTCATGGCAGCCGGTGTTCCCTCTGTCAATGCCACCGCTACTGCCTCACACGCCCTGTCAAATCCTTCATTCATGACAGGCTGCTCGTCACTTCCGAATCTTGACAGCACATAGTCTGCCAGATCCATGTTCTTGGGCTTCTGCCCAACTCCAACTCTTATCCTTGTAAATTCCTGACTTCCAAGGTGCAGGATTATATTCTTCATTCCGTTGTGTCCGCCGGCACTGCCCTTCTCTCTTATACGGAGCCTGCCCACTGCCAGGTCAATATCATCATATATTACAATGATGTCTGAACAGTCACACTTATAGTAGTCCATAAGCTCACGGACACTCTCCCCACTTAAATTCATATATGTCTGAGGCATGGCAAGTATGACCTTCTCACCTTCAATAATACCCTTTCCAAATTCAGCCTTATGCTTCTTCTCTGTAAGGCTTATATTATATTTGTCTGCAAGCTTTAATATAACCGAAAATCCCACATTGTGTCTTGTACCTGCGTACTTTGCTCCCGGATTTCCAAGTCCAACTATTATCTTCATTACAGCATTTTCCCTTCTATCTTTCCTTCATGATATCCTCAGCAGCCTTTAACTGCTCAAGGGTATTTACCCCGAGGATCTCATTGGCATTATCCATAGGAACGGCGTCAACTCTCATTCCCATATTCTTTATTATCTCTATTGCGTCAGGAAGATAATACTCTCCCTGAGCGTTGTCGTTTGATATCATGTCAAGAGCCTTAAGAAGTGCACTGCAATTAAACACATACATTCCTGAATTGACCTCACACACCTTCTGCTCCTCTTCATCTGCGTCCTTCTGCTCAACGATCTTAGACAGACCATTCTCGTCCCTGATTATCCTTCCGTAGCCAAATGGATCATCAAGGATAGCCGATATGACTGTAACTCCGTTGCCATTCTTTCTGTGACCCCAAAGAGCCTTTTTTAGTGTATCTCCTGTAACTAACGGTGTATCTCCGCAGAGGATCATCACATCCCCTTCGTCCCCTATGAAGTCTGCCGCACACTTAACCGCATGACCGGTTCCAAGCTGTTCCTCCTGAAGGGCATAGCTTACCTCTTCGTCTATAACTGCCTTAACCTCATCTGCCTTGTATCCAACTATAACGCATACCTTGTCTGCTCCTGCGTCCTTTGCTGCCTTTATTGAGTAATGAACCATAGGTCTGCCCATTACCTGGTGCACTACCTTAGGTTTGTCTGATTTCATTCTTGTTCCCTTGCCTGCCGCAAGTATGACTGCCTTTATCATTCTATATTCCTCCTAGAATCATCGACCGATCTACGCCCCTGCAAAATACCGGAGCGTCAACTTTCTTCATGTTCAATCTGCCCCTATTTCTGCAAATGGGCTGTGCACTTAAATATATCACATTTCTGTAGAAAAAAAAACCGGTGCACATCATAAAAATAATGTACACCGGTTAATATACGCTTCGTACTTTATGCCTTGAAGCTACTGTGTCGAAACTGTTTCATAATACTTGTTAAGTATCATCTTCTGCAGCTCTTCTCTTGTTTCTGTGTTTATCGGATGTGCAATATCGCGATACTCACCATCTGCAGCCTTGCGGCTTGGCATGGCGATAAACATTCCCTTTTCACCTTCAATGACTTTTATGTCGTGGATCACGAACACACTGTCAATGGTGATAGAAACAACCGCACGCATCTTACCTTCGCTATCAACAGTTCTTACTCTGATATCTGTAATCTGCATTGTGAAACCCCCTTATTTCTTTATCTTCTGCCACAATACATCAATCCCCATAAGTTCTCACGCACGTCTACCTATCTTGTATTATATGAACAATTGACATTACTAAGATATGGCTGTTTTATAATGCATATCTGAAATTCTTCTCAGATACTATCTTGATCTCATCCGGAGTGCCCTGATAAACTGTATTGGCACGAAGAGTATCCCTGCTCTCAACAATACAGTTCTCAATAACTGAATTATCTCCGATATGCACATCGTTAAGTATGATAGAATTTCTGATTATACAGTTATCTCCCACATAAACCTTCTTAAACAGTACCGAATTCTCAACTGTACCATTTATAATACATCCACTGGCAATAAGACTGTTGTTGACAACCGCCCCATCGTTATACTTTGCAGGTGGAAGATCCTCTACCTTTGAGTAAATATCCGGATGCTGTCTGAAGAAGTAATTTCTCACATCCTTCTTTAAGAAGTCCATATTAGTCTTGTAATATGAATCTACTGTTCCGATATTTCTCCAGTATGTGTCGATCTTATAACCATATATCTTCTTAACACTCTTGTATCTTACAAGAATATCCTTTACGAAATCATTTCTGCCTTCATTTGCACAGGTTTCAAGAAGCTCGATGAGCTGTCTTCTTCTGATAACATACACACCTATTGAAGCTGTATTTGTTCCTGCTACAAGCGGCTTCTCCTCGAAGTCTATGACCCTTCCGTCTGCGTCCATCTTAAGAACACCGAAACGATTTATATCATCCTCTTCCGGAGCAATATCCTTACATGCGATAGTGATATCTGCTCCCTTGCTGATGTGCTCCTCAAGAAGCTTGTTGTAATCCATCTTGTATATGCCATCACCTGACGCGATAACAACATATGGCTCATGGCTCTCTTTAAGGAAGTTGATATTCTGATATAAAGCGTCCGCTGTACCCTTATACCAGTAGCTGTTAGCTGCTGTGATGGTTGGAGTGAAGATGTATAATCCTCCCTGCTTTCTACCGAAATCCCACCACTTGCTGGAGTTAAGATGTTCATTTAATGATCTTGTATTATACTGTGTGAATACAGCAACCTTCTGGATATGTGAATTGGTCATATTAGAAAGTGCAAAATCTATTGCTCTGTAGCCACCAGTAATAGGCATTGCAGCAACGGCTCTCTTTGCTGACAAATCACCTAACTTATTGCTGTTTCCGCCTGCTAAAATAATACCTAATGCTCTCATGTCTATTCACCTGCCTTTATTATACTGCCACCGCTCTTAAGTGCCCCATCAGGATAATCTGAAGGTTCTGTCTTACCGTATATTGCAGTATTCTTTCCTATCGAAACTCCATCAGGAATGACGGAATTCTCACCAATAGTTACAAGGCCAAATGCATAAACCGCAGGCTTCATCTCATTGACTGCCTCTTCGCCTACGCCAAGGTGTGCATTCTTACCCACCTCAACATTCTCTGCGATGATCGCCTTATCTACAACAGCTCCATCACCTATGGTTACACCATTCATTATGATAGAGTTTCGTACAACTGCTCCCTCTCCAATGGTTACACAGGAACCGATAACCGAGTTCTCCACATCTCCGTAGATCTCTGTTCCCTCACCTATGATACATCTTGACACCTTGCCTGAAGCGTCAATGTACTGTGGTGGGATAGCGTCTGACTTGGTGTATATCTTCCAGAATTCCTCGTAAAGATTGAACTCAGGGACGATATCAACAAGCTCCATGTTAGCCTCCCAGTATGAACCCAGTGTTCCAACATCCTTCCAGTAACCCTTAAAGTCATACGCACATACTTTCTTGCCCTTTCCGTGACAATATGGAATTACATGCTTACCAAAGTCACATTCCGGCTGATCCTTAAGTGCTACAAGTGCCTCTCTAAGTACCTTCCAGCTAAATATGTATATACCCATTGAAGCCTTATTGCTTCGTGGGTTAGCCGGCTTCTCTTCAAATTCTGATATAACTCCATCATCATCAGCGATAACTACGCCGAATCTGCTTGACTCCTCCCAAGGAACCTCGTATGTTGCAAGTGTGATATCTGCGTTACAGGACTTGTGATATTCCAGCATATGCTCATAATCCATCTTGTAGATATGATCTCCTGAAAGGATCAGTACATAATCAGGATTGTAGTAATCAATGAACTCAAGGTTCTGATAAATGGCATTGGCTGTACCTGTATACCACTCACTGTTATCACTCTTCTCATATGGTGGAAGTACTGTTACACCACCGATATTTCTGTCAAGATCCCAAGGAATACCGATTCCAATGTGCTGGTTAAGTCTCAGTGGTCTGTACTGTGTAAGGACACCGACTGTATCTATTCCTGAATTTATACAGTTACTTAACGGGAAATCGATAATCTTGTATTTTCCTCCGAATGCTACTGCAGGCTTTGCCAGATTTGATGTAAGAACACCAAGACGGCTTCCCTGTCCTCCTGCAAGGAGCATCGCTATCATTTCCTTTTTAATCATAAAGTCACCCCTTTGTGCGTAATTTAACTCCATTATATCATTTTTTTCTAAATAAGCAAATTTTTTTATACACTTTTACTATAAATCTTTGATTTTTGGTTATTTTTTCAACATTTTAACAATAAAATCAAGATTTTAACGGATAAAGTGTAAATTTTGCATGATGAAATTAACATTTTTAACCAATATTATAAAAAGACATTTAATAAATCCGGAATAATCTTTACGTTGTTTTTTCATTATAATATCTGTATAATATTTTTAGTCGAATTTCAGAGTATATTTTTGTTATGCAAAGGAGAATAAAATGCCGGAAGTATTAGTTAAAGAATATCGCGGAGATGTGGTTGAAAATGTACACTATGGTTCTGTTGCCATAATCTCCTCAACCGGTGAGACCATCGCCTATACCGGGGATATAGAGAAGCAGACCTACATGCGTTCTGCCAGCAAGCCTGTCCAGGTTCTTCCTACACTTGTGAAGGGGCTCCACAGGAGATTTAATCTTACAGACGAGGATGTTGCAATGTTCAACTCTTCCCACTGGGGAAGCAGTCATCACATCTATGTGTTAAATGAGATAATGAAGAAAACAGAATTATTTGAAGAGGATATGGTCATGAACCCTATCACTTCAACTTCTGCCGGACCTCTTGCAGCCAAGCTCAGGGAGGGCGGCAAATTAAGCCCTGTGTCCGGAAGCAGCAAGCTTCAGCACTGCTGTTCAGGAAAGCACTTAAGCCTTATGCTGTTACAGAGAGAGCTTACAGGAAAGCCTTATGACTACGAGAAGCCTGACTCACCTGTACAGAAGAAGATACTGTCATATATATCAATGATCAGCCAGACACCTTTATATAAGATCTCTGTAGGTATCGACGGCTGCGGTGTTCCGGTATTTGCCCTTCCAATGAGGAATATCGCCCACTGCTACGCCAAGCTTGCAGATCCTGTGAACCTGCCTAAGGAGGTACAGGAGGCAATAGAATACAACTTCTCATGTATCAACGGATATCCTGAGAAGATAAACGACTACTACACTCCATCCTACTACCTGAACAAAAATCCCGATATCATGATGAAGGACGGCTCAAGGGGTATCATCTGCATGTGCATAAAGAGCAGAAAGCTTGGTATCGTGGTCAAGCTTGAGGATGGCTGGAGTGATGAGTTCCAGGGCATTATAATTGCAAATATCCTTGAGCAGATCAAATATGATGATCCTGTACTCATAGAGCAGTTAAAGAACGCCTACAGCACAAAAGTCATAAATGACTGCGGCATTGAGGTAGGTCATGTGGAATGTGATTTCAAGCTTAATATAGATGAAATGTATCTTGAGAGAAGTCTCAGAGGTCCTCTTCCTGCCGAGGATGAGAAGGACAAAGATCGTCCTGCATATGATGCTGCAAGAATCGCAACAGACTACTCTTCTGTTCTTGATGCAGATGATGAAGAAGCAGGTATCGATGATCTTCTGACAAAGCTTGACAGAGACAACATGCCTAACACCATGAAGGGAATAACCGAGGAAGATGTATCTGATCTTGACATATTCGATGAGGATGAGGAAGCAGTTCCACCTTCAATGAGTGCCTTTGGCGAGGACGTTGACGAACCTGATGAAGCCACAGCCGAGGCTGCTGCTACAACAGCAACGCCATCAGGAAAGACCGCAGACAAATCAACCGCCAAAGAGGATGGCAAGTCCTCTGACAAGTCTTCAGAAGCCGCTGCCGAGTCTCCTGAAGAAGATATTGAGTACGCTGAGGATGACACACCGGAAGAACGTGCAAGAAAGCGTGCCCTCAGAAATAAAAATTCAATCCTTGGAAAGAATGTGGTCATTGCCAGCCCAAGTGCCACCTTCATTAAAAATCCAATGGCAAGCCAGATAAAGCAGGCAAAGATACTCTCCACCGTGGAGAACGAGGAAGCTCCAGACGAGGAAGATTAGGATTCAGGCAAAAAAATAACTCCGCTCATGCTGAGCGGAGTCATTTTTTATTTTGTGGCGAACGTCTTACTTCTCCTCCAGATACTTCTCAACGCTGGCAAGCTTTACGCAGAGAACAAATATCCTAGACGCTGCTTCCATTTCCTCAACTGATGGGAAGGATGGGGCAATACGGATGTTGCTGTCCTGTGGGTCCTTACCATATGGGAAGGTTGCGCCTGCACCTGTAAGAACAACACCTGCTTCCTTACACAGATCAACTATCCTCTTGGCACATCCAGGAAGTGCGTCAAAGGAAATGAAATATCCGCCTACAGGCTTAACCCATGTACCGATCTCAAGTCCCTCAAGTTCCTTATCGAACTCATTGAGAACTGCCTCAAACTTAGGTCTTAATATGTCTGCATGCTTCTCCATATGTGCCTTTAAGCCATCTATGTTCTTGAAAAATCTTGTATGACGAAGCTGGTTGATCTTATCATGTCCGATAGTCTGGACTGTAAGCTGCTTCTTTATAAATTCTACATTCTTTGTTGATGTTGCAAGAGCCGCAATTCCTGATCCAGGGAATGTGATCTTTGAAGTTGAAGCGAACATGTAAACCATGTCAGGATTTCCTGCTTTCTCACACTCATCAAGGATATTTAAGATCTCTGCATGCTTATCCTTGTATAAATGATGGATACAGTATGCGTTATCCCAGAAGATCCTGAAATCCTCTGCTGCCGGATTAAGTGCTGCAAATCTCCTAACCACCTCGTCTGAATAAACGATACCCGTTGGATTTGAATACTTAGGAACACACCAGATACCCTTTACCGCAGGGTCATTATTTACATATCCCTCAACCATATCCATGTCAGGTCCGTCACTGTTAAGTGGTATATTTATCATTTCAATCCCGAAAAATTCTGTGATCTTAAAATGTCTGTCATATCCAGGTACAGGGCAAAGGAACTTAACCTTATCAAGCTTGCACCATGGTGTTGAACCATTTACACCGTGAGTCATTGAACGTGATACTGTGTCGTACATAACATTAAGGCTTGAGTTACCATATACTATGATATTCTCCTTCTTAACCTCCATCATGTCTGCCATAAGCTGACGGCACTCACCGATACCATCCAGATCTCCGTAATTTCTTGTATCATTTCCAAGCAAGGTTCTCATATCTGAAGAACTGTTTATCTCATCTAACATCTCCATTGAAAGAGCAAGCTGTGAAAATCCAGGCTTTCCTCTGGCCATATTCAAATTAAGACCTTTTGCCTGTTCTTCTTTATACTCCTCCTGAAGAGCTGCTTTCAATGTCAATAATTCATCTCTAGTCATTTCCTTGTACTTTCTCATTCTAACTACCTGTACCTTTCACATTTATTAGATTCAAACAATTATAATGTAAAATCCTCTTTACCTATTTTAGAGCATTTTCTAAAAAAGGCAACCCTCATATGCAAAGTTATTTCATATTTTTGATGTTTTTGCTTTTGCATATCAATTTATAGGATATTTTCACTTAATATTCTCCACATTTTTCTTTTTTTTGCTTAAAAATGTGCGAAATGACTATTTGACCATTGAGCAGTCCGGACATATACACAGAAATTCCACATGGTGCTCAAGGATGGTAAATCCCGGTTCCGCCAGTTCTCCAAGCTTTGAAAGCTCATGATTATACTGCAAATGGCTGTCGTATATCCTTCCGCACTTCACACACCTTAAGTGATAATGTCTTCTGGTATCCCCGTCAAAATGCTCATTTCCGTCTGTGGAATATACATTTATCATCTTTTTATCATCAACTGCGTCTGCCAGCACTCTGTACACCGTGGATTTACCTATCTCATATCCCCGCTTCACAAGCTCATCATAAAGCTCACTTGCAGTGGGATGGGAGGTAAGCTCCTTCATAACGGAGTATATGACCTGCTTCTGCCAGGTATTTCTCTTAGCTGTTGCCATAGGCTCCTCCTTATCAAGAATCGTTCTCTATTATAGGCCTAGTATAGCATACAGACCCAGAGCAACTCAATACCCAATCTTTGGAATATATTTCTTACATTCTTCTTAAACAGTTTTACCTTGACCTGCTCCCCGACAGATAGTACTATGAAAACAAAGCTTAACATGTGGTGATGAGCTATGTGCAAAGATTGTGTCAAGTTTTATATGAAAACTTGACATGCAGCGTCAGCCCTTTGCCGAAGGCAAATTTTAAATGGGCTGATGTTCAAAAAAGGGAGGAACAGAAATGATCAAATGCGAACACCTTGTGAAGCGTTATTCCAACGTAGTAGCAGTTAATGATTTAAACCTGGATATCATTCCGGGACAGATATACGCACTTATAGGCCCTAACGGAAGCGGCAAATCAACTTTTATGAAAATGCTCGGTGGTATCACCAAGCCAACCTCCGGTGAAATAACCTTAGATGGCAGACCCCTTAGTTACAAGGACAAGGCTCACATTGCCTACATGCCTACAGAAAGTTATTTCTTCAATTACATGAACTGCATACAGTTCGGCAGATACTATCAGGATTTCTTCGAGGACTTCAGCATGGACAAATACATGTATCTCCTTCAGCAGATGGAACTTGACCCAAAGAGGAAATGCCGTGAGATGTCAACTGGTATGGCAGCCAAGTTAAAGATCGCCATAACCCTTTCAAGGAACAGCTACCTTATAATGCTTGATGAGCCATTAAACGGTATAGACATAATCGCAAGGGACAAGATCATAAGCACCATAAGAGGAAACATCACAGGAAACACCTCTGTGATAATGTCAAGCCATCTGGTTGATGAGATGGAACAGATAGTCAATCAGGCGATCTTCATCAAGAACGGTTCCTGCGTTCTTACAGGTCCTACAGACCAGTTGAGAAATCAGTACCAGATGAATCTTACCGACATGTACAGACAGATCTATGCTTAAGGGCTGAAGGCAGATTTCAAATGACTGAAGTCCAAAATTGGAGGGAAAATAAATGTTTAAAATGATCAAATACGAATTTAGGAAGCACATATCTTCTATAATCATACTGTTGATAGTGTACGGATTGCTGGAGGCAGTTTTCCTGTACGGAATGGTCGCAGATAACCAAAACGCCGTGGTCATCTCCATGGCATTACTGATAATGCTTAGCGTTGTATCATATGTATTCATCCTTGTACTTGGTATATCCACATACAATAACGAGTTAAAGAGCAAATCCGGATATCTGGTATATATGACACCTATATCCTACTACCATATCATTGGTGCCAAGCTCTTATATACATTATTTGCAGGGATCGGCTTCGCAGCCCTTATATTCCTGTTATTGACTGTCAACTACAACATGCTGGCAAATGAATACAGCCTCAATGATTTCACCACTGTATTTAATGTAATGCTCCGTACACTGGGTACTGATTATACCTTAGGTACACTGCTTCTGCTGGTACTGGTACAGATAATATCCATGCTGGTGAACTTCTTTATGATAGTTACCGTTGCATACCTTGCCATCTCCCTGTCAACCACGATACTGCAGAACAGCAAGGCAAAGGGCTTCTTAAGCTTCTTTATCTTCATGGTCATAATATCTACGGTATTGTACCTGGAGGGACTGATCCCTGAGATCTACGACACATCAAAATATGTGCTGACTGTTGGTCAGGCCGCTGTGAATCAGGTACCGATCGTCATAGCTTCACTGGTTGTTGCTGTGGGAAGCTTCATCGGTTCCGGCACATTGCTTTCAAAACATATAAGCTTATAAAAACACATTAAGAACAACAAATAACGCAACGATAAAACAGGCAAGCATGCTGCACCTGATTTGTTGTCATAGCAAAAACCTCAGATGAGATAGGATCACTACTCACCTGAGGTTTTTATTATCAGCCGTTAATTCCGGTCTTTATATTTAAGCAATACATCTTTGATCTCTCAGATCAATAGTATCTTGTATGGGAAATGAGCCAGCATACAATGTCGTCAAAGGTTTCCTTCTTAGAGGTTTCAAGAAGTATCTCATGCCTTGCTCCCTCATACAGGATCATCTCCACGTCTGAGCTTACATACTCAAGATATTCCTCATACACCTTCTTTATATCCCTGCCCATTCTTCCGTTAGGGTCTCTGTCACCTGCCACCATCAGTATAGGAAGCTCCTTAGAGATCCTTTCAATGTTCTCCGGTGCCTGACAGTACTCTATAGTGTCAAATAAAACCTGATATCCCTTAACCGTATAGTCAAAGCCGCAGCGAGGATTATCATTGTATTTGTCCACCTCGTGAGTGTCCCTGTTCAGCCAGTCATTTGCAGTTCTGCTCCTCATATACCAGGTATCGCCCTCATGGTATATGATCTTCTTAGGGATACCGAAATTGTATCCAAGAAACGCCAGCTTCTTCAACAGCGGACTTCTATATTTGTCTCCGTATCTCTTGGACTCAATGGTTGCTATAAGCTTGCCAAGGGACAGCTCCGCCTGGGTTCTGCTGCCTGTACCCATACATATAAAGCCGTCGATATTCCTCTCGGCTCCGCGTCTGCCCTTAACCTTAGTATATCCATAATCTTCGATATATCTTCTGCCAAGGAATGAACCCATGCTGTGTCCCAGCAGGAAGAAAGGCACATTTCCATACGCTTTCTTAAGACAGACCGTAACTCTGTGAAGATCCGCCACCATGGCTCTGCTTCCTGCAAATGCATTGATATATCCGTACTCCTCCGGGCTTCTGACAGACAATCCATGTCCCAGGTGGTCATTTCCGGCAACCACATATCCGTAACCTGCCACATATCTGGCAAACTCGTCATATCGGTCGATCTCCTCCACCATTCCGTGGGATATCTGTAATATTCCCCTTATCTCACACTGTGGCTCCCACACCACAACGTGCAGCATGTTACAGCCATTTGAAGACTGTATATATGTTTCCTTCTTCTTGATCTTAACCTTCTCCATAAGCATACTCCTTCTCACTCAACTTATTTACAGTTCCCCTGTCATGTTGCACACATACAGCTCATGCAGTGCCCTTGTACAGGAAATATAGTAGGAATGGGTGTTTTCATGACCACAGTTCACAACAAATACCGCGTCAAATTCCATTCCCTTTGCAAGGAATTTCGGAAGTACCACCAGACCGCCCGAATATACCGATGACTGATGGGTAAGCAGTGTCACATATAATCCCTCTGCCTCCAGCTCTCTTGACACCTGGAACGCCTGGGCTTCATCATCCACCAGCACTGCCACATTGTCATAGGCGTCAAGATCCTTGTCTGTTATATACATGATAAGCTCGTCCATGTTCCCTATATCAGACACCTCCGGAACCTTTCCGCTTCGTGCCACCATTTTTCCCGACTCAGGTCTCACACAGTCTTCTCCCGCCAGGATCTTATCACAAAATTCCGTTATCTCCTTAGTGGAACGGTACGCAGTGTTAAGCTCACACACCTCATAACCTTCCCCTGCAAATATCTTCTTCAGCACATCCACCACAGTTTCCTCAGGATCATAGAACAACACCTGATATATGTCACCAAGTATGGTCTTTCTGCACTTAAATATATGGCTTATGACAGCATACTGAAAGATGTTGTAATCCTGCATTTCATCAATGACCAGGTGCTTTATCTCGTCATAGGAATGACAGCCGTAGAACAATACCTGCATATAGAATATTACAAGCACATCCTCGTACCTTATCTCGCCATATTCATTTGTATACTGGCATACATAAGGATATTCGTCCTTTATGGTATCAAGAAATCCCCGGTATATCTCCACCAGATCATATCTTCCGTACTGATGGATCAGCTCACCGGTGATCTGCTTCTCCACCTTGGCTCTCTTGGATGTGTTGAATGCTCTGCCCTGCTCATCCTCAAGCTGCTCCGCCACGAAATAAGCGATCTTGCCAAATCTCTCATAGTAAGGATCCCTGGCAAATCTCTCCTTAAACATCTTTGAAAGCTTCGTCTCCGGGAAGGTGGTCTTCTCAAAATGAAAATCCTTAAACTTAAAATCATTTATATATTCTTCAATATATTCGTTAAGCTTATCGAAGAACCATACAGAGGATTTAAGCTTTATATTAAGTATCCTGTTGGCAGGAGCTTCCCCGCCCACGGTATCAGGATCGTATACCAGCTCTCCTCCGTCATACTTGCTGTCAATTATCACATCTGACTGAGCCAGTTTGTTCTCAAAAGGCTCATTTATAAACAGTATCTCCTCCATAAGGGAGTCAAATTCCTTCTCCGGAACATTGTCTTCGCCTATCTCAGGAAGCACTGAGGATATATAATCCCCAAATATTCCGTTTGGAGACATGATCATCACATTATCAGCCTTAATGGTCTTTCTGTGGGTATACATGAGCCACGCCAATCTGTGCATGGCAACTACTGTCTTACCGCTTCCTGCCTTGCCATCCACTATAAGGTTGTAGGCACTGTTATTTCTTATTATGCCGTTCTGTTCCTTCTGTATGGTGGCAACCACCGATCTCATCCTTGTGCCGCTGTTCTCAGCCAGTGCGTGTATCAGAAGATTGTCCGATACATTGTAGTCCGTATCAGCCACGCTCTTTAAGGTGCTGTTCTTAATATCAAACTGCTTCTTCTCGACGATCTCTCCATCTATATGTCCGTCAGGAGCGTCATAGCCCGCTGCCCCCTTTTCATAATCATAATACATAGATGCCACAGGACTTCGCCAATCGTATATCAGCTGATCATCTATGTCCTTGGACCAGTATCCGTTCATTCCTACATACACAGGAATTTCCTCACCGTCCTGGAATCTGAAACCAATCTTGCCAAAATATGGATTTTCTACATGATGCTTAAGCTTATCAAGCTTCTTCTGAGCATTGTCTATGAACATTACATCTGTATTGATACTGTTCATGTTCTGCAGAAATTCCTGATCGTCCATATCTCCATGACTGTCTCTTACATACTTCTTCTGGACCTTGATGGTCTGCTTACGATACTCGATATTCTCCTCGGTATCGGCAATATCCCTGTTCATTTCACCAACCGCCCTGTCAAAGAAGTCATATTCCTTCTTGTTATCTAAATCCTTAATGTTGCTTGTGTCTGACATGTAATGCTTCCTATCTGATTCTATATCTTTTATATATGTATGTTCTGTTCAGTATAGCCTGTTTCAGGCTATAGAAACACTTTACACTCTTAAACCCGTATATGCAAGAATAACCTGCCATCACTGACAGGTTATTCTGTATTTTACAGTACACAGTTCATAGTGCACGATTTATTTTTATCTGGTCACTCTGCATGATACAACATTTCCCCATGCTGAGTAATATGTTACACCATTTATCTGCTTGTAGCAGCGTACCTTGGCATAATAGGTTCTTCCCTTTTCCATGTTTGTGATCCTAAGTCCATTGTAGTTGTTGCCACTTATAGTATAGCTTGCAGCTCCTGAAAATCCCTGGTTAGTGCCATACATTACCTCATAGCCGTCACAGGCTGCTGTTCTCGCCCACTTAACCACTACTGTTCCTGCGTCTGTATTTTCAAATGAGCCTGAATATCTGTAATTAAGTCTGTATATAACACTGGTCTTGTTGTTCTCACATCCACTTGAGTAGCTTCCACTCATTGCCTTAACAAGATATCTGTAGCTGGTTCCCTCTTTAACATTTTCATCTACAAATCTGCTTGAGGTGTTCTTTACTGAACCTACAAGCTTCCATGATGTCTCGCTGCCGGCCTTTCTGTAGATCTTGTAATCTGTCACTCCTGCAACCTTGCCCCATTCAACACTGATACCATTTGACCAGTTATAGGTTCTTGTTGTAGGCTGTCCTATTCTCTTGATGGAAAGTCCTGTCTTATTGTAGCTTCCGGACTTGCCGTTTACATGTGCTCTTACAGTATATGAGTATACATGCTGTGTTGATGTGGTTGTATCACAGAAGCTGGTTGAAGAAGCACTTACATTCTTCAATGTCTTCCATGAGCCGTTGTCAACCTTTCTGTATACAGTATATGCTGTAGCACCAGATACAGGATACCAGTATGTATATATACCCTTTGATGTCTGGGTAATATTCTTAAGCTTTGTATAGCTGAATGTATCAAAGAAACAATTGGACATATCTACATATCCATATCCGTAATCCTCATCCCAGCCCTTTGGTCCGAGATCCTTGGCATATGACTTAAGAGTATTATAGACATAGCCGAGATTACCACTTTTATTTACCATCTTAATATATGCACAGGCTGCTGATATATGTGGTGTTGCCATTGAAGTACCGCTTAAGGAAGCCTCATAACCATTAAGATATGCCGCACGTATATTCTCACCCGGTGCACTGAAGTTTACTGACTTACCATAATTTGAGAAATATGATGTATTATGATATCTGTCTATAGATGCAACTGTGATGACCTTTCCACTATTTGCAGGATATGCGTACTTTACATTTATGGTGCTGTTTCCTGATGCTACACATATGATAGTTCCCTGCTTGTATGCTGCATTGATCGCGGTATTGAGGTATGTGAAGCTCTCAGCATCATAGTCTTCCTTGCCGAAACTACAGTTGATAACATCTGCCTTCTGGGAAACGGCATACTGCATTGCTGCTGCAAGTGCAGCATCTGTTGCATGTCCACTATTATCAAATGCTCTGCACACAAGAATATAGACATTATCTGGTGTGGCATCGCATATAGTTCCTGCAACGTGGGTTCCATGACCATATCCATCTGTATAATCCCAGTTACCATCAGTGAAATTATAGCTGTTGCTCTCATCAACACGGCCATTAAATATATAGTGGCTGTCATCAAGTCCTGTATCAACAACTGCCACCTTGACGCTATGTGTGAAATTATAATTGCTGAACTCGCTCTTAAGCTTATCCATTCCCATATCTTCTACCCCCCAGGATATCGGGCTGTAGCTGCTGTAGGAAATATCATTCTGATTAAGCACGGTATCATTGAGACTGTAAGCATTTGTGAACTTTACAGTAACCTTATCTGAATACAGTGAGCTGTCGCCAAAGAGCGAATCTGCATCAAGAGCCTGGTCAACAAACACACTGTCCTTGCCATACTTGTCAACAAGTGCATTGTATGCTGCCTCTGTATCCTCCTCAGTATCAAACTGAAGCACATATTCTCCATAATCGCCAAGATGGATTATGTCTGTTGCGTTGTATGAATCCCTGAGCTTCTCACTTGTAAAGAGCATAAGTCTTTTAAGGCTGTATCTTGATGCGTTGTTAGCAAAAGCCGCATCTATATCTTCCTTGTGCTCACCTATAAGCTCACCTACTGCTCTGGAATCCTTTGCCTCATATAACACGGATTCAATACTGGTAGTAGTCTGCTCCTCTTCAGTTGTGACCTCTGTGTCTTCTTCTGTAACAACCTCTGTAGTTTCCTCTGAAGCCTCAGTGGTAACTTCTGTATCCTCCTCAGTTGTCACCTCTGTATTGTCCTCTGTTGAAGCGTCTTCTGTAACTGCTTCTGTGGACTCTGCTGCTTCCTCAGTGGTAACTGCCTCTGTGCTGTCATCTGCCGGACTTGCTGATACATTAACATCAGCTGTCATTCCAACAACCATAGCAGACGCTGCGATCAGTGAAATGGCTTTTAAGAACTTTTTCCTCATATTAAACCTCCTCTTTTATTGAACATCAGCCTGTTTAAAATTTGCCTTTTTAAGTGGCGTGCTCTCATTTCCTCTGTGTCATCTGACACATTCCTCTTGAATGTTGCGTAGTTTGTTTTATTTTATCATATTTTCATACGCTATACCACCGCTTTCAAAACATTATTTCTGCCACTTAAAGCTGTGATATTTTTCAGATTTAAGTATACACTACGGGCTGTATATTGAATTTGCACTTTTTTTAGGATACAATATATAGAGATTTTAAGGGGAGGTTTTTTCACTATATGGCTTCAGGGAATTCAAAAAAACACTATACTTTAAGAATATCATTTAACTCGCCCGTCATTCTTACATTTACAGCGATATGCCTTGCGGCACTGATACTGGGTCAGCTTACTGGCGGGCACACCACCAGGATGTTCTTCTCGGTGTACCGCTCATCACTTTTGAACCCACTTACATATGTCAGGTTCGTGGGACATGTATTCGGTCATTCAAATGTATCCCACTTCATGGGAAATATAATGCTTATACTGGTTATAGGGCCGCTCCTTGAGGAAAAATATGGTTCTGCGGATATGATCTTTCTTATCCTGTCAACAGCCATAATAACCGGTGTTGTACACTTTATATTCTTTCCTCATATAATGCTGTTAGGTGCCAGCGGAGTAGCATTTGCCATGATACTTCTTGCCTCCTTCACAAGCATAAAGGACGGAAGCATACCGCTGACCTTCATTCTGGTATTCGTATTGTACATCGGCGAGCAGGTATATGACGCAATATTCGTGTCAGACAATATCTCACACCTGACCCACATAATAGGTGGTATCATAGGTGCATACTTCGGACGTATCGGCAGCAAGCCCCAGAGGTAGATAAATCAAGAGAGTAGACAGTAAGAAAAAGGCATGTGCAGATTGCACATGCTTTTTCCTTACTAAAATTTATATTCCTTTACTTCACAGTTCTTTATGCCGAAGGCTGCATACTCCTCATTTGTCATGTCGTTGAAGTACGAATGTACCACCCTTGATATGCCATTGTGGGCAACCAGCATATAGGTCTTATCCTTATCCGCAGTCACCTCATCAAGAAGGTTGTACACCCTCTGGCACAGGTGCATCATGGTCTCTCCGTCTCCATAGTGGTCAAGGAAATGAGCCTTTGCAGCCTTAAATTCCACGCCGTTTCTCGGGGTTCCCTCATATCTTCCAAAACACTGCTCCACTATCCTCGGCTCAGGTCTCATAGGTATGCCTGTGGCCTCGGAAATATGTCTTGCAGTCTCCGCCGCCCTTATAAGCGGCGAGTACAGTATCTCATCAATATGGATCTCACCTGCGTCGATCCTTTCCTTAAGCCATCTTCCGGTCTCCTCTGCCTGCTCATGTCCCGTCTCCGTAAGGGCTATGTCTGTAGCTCCACAGATCTTATTCTCCACATTCCATATGGTCTGTCCATGTCTTGTAAAATATAAAGTTCCCATTGCTGCTTCCTCTCACAAAATTTTTAAATGTCCAGATTTGTTTTTATCTGCCACACATTATCAGTCCACCACCAGGCTCACATCTGTCATGGCTCCCATGAACAATATGGCTCCGGTACTGCTGTCACTTATAACATATACAAACGGCTGGTCTGCCACAAAATTATATATTTCCTCAACCGGCATTGCGGTCTCCTTCGTCAGTCCTGCGGTAACTCCTGCAGCCTCGGTTCCTTCCTCATCAACCTTTATATAGGTCTTGTGGAGCACATCTGAAAGCATTGTATTATCACTGATCTTACCAAATTCCGCGTCCTCGGAAAACGCCTTATTAATTCCCATTTCCATAAGCACATCCTTTATGCTTATGGTCTCAGAGGCCCATTCAAACTTAGGAATTGAAAGGGCTGTAAGCTCCTTCACCTCACCGTTAGAAAGTGCGTCATACATTTCCTGTTTCTGCTGATCAGTAAGGGAGTTGTATATATCCACTGCATTCTCCCCGTCAACCTCCATGCCGTTCTTGTCGGTTATATAGATATCCATCACCACGTTGCTGTCCTCATAGTCAAGACGCACCGCCTTAAGTCCGTTACCCTCATAGTAAGGGAAGCTGCCGTCGTAGATGGCCATCATATCTGCCTTGATATTACTGCCGTCTCCTGTGAAAAATCTTCCCTCCATGGTGTTGTTCTTTGGAAACGGATCTGCAAACTTACCATTGAAATACACTGCATTTAATATCACAGCATTTGTGTCGCTGTCAAGCCTGTCCACGAATCTGTTTATCTTGTCATTAGTGGCATTGCTTACCCACTTGTTTATCTCATCAACTGTTCCATCGTCTGAAAAGTCCACATCCTTAACTTCCGCAGAGTAATAATCCTTAAGACTCTCTGCAAATGTATCCTTCACAGAGCCGTTGCTCCAAAGGGAATTGGCAATATCAACAGTAGCTCCATCCCCCTGAAGTCCTGTGTTCACTGTCTTCATTGCCTGATTAAAGCTGTCCAGATCCTCTATTCCAAGAGACTCCATAAGCTCCTTTAAGGTATCATTTTCCGCACCGTTTGTTATCATCGCCATAGCTGACTCTATGCTGTATGGAGAGATACAGATATTTCCCCCGTCATACAGGTTCTTAAATATGGCATAACCTGTAGAATTGACACCATCAGCCACAACCGCTCCGGCAGATTTCAGATCATCTTCACTCACATTAACTTCATTCACATCTTCCTCATCCGCATTCTTGCCGTTTACGTCCACATTGCTTCCGTTTGCGTCGGTCTGTGTGGCGGTATTGCCCTCCTTATTACTGTTATCTGAACCGCAGCCTGCAAATAATCCCATCATCATCGCTGACACTATGCCAAGCATTACAAATTTCTTTCTCATATCAACACCTGTTCCTTTCTTTTTCCAAAATAATTTTTATTAATGTGTTCCGTTTATTCTTGTTCCTCTGCCACTGTTTTGTCGGACATGAGTCCATTTTATCCGTCTGATGATTCCCGGCTTTTTAATCCCTCACATAATATACGCAGGGTTACCCATCCCCGCCTCTCTGCATATATTAAATCAGAGACATATCGGTCTCTTAATTCAAAAGAAAGACGAGGTATTAATATGGCAACTTTTTACAATCAGGCCACGTTGAATTATAACAACAGGACCACTACTTCAAATATAACCACAGGCGAGATCGTGGATTCCCTTACAGCCACCAAGACCGCCCTGGTTCCAACTTATACTTCCGGTGATAATGTAACCTACGTCATAAGCATAGTCAACTCCGGCACAACAGATTATACCGGACTTACTGTAACTGATAACCTTGGTGCATACACATACAACACAAATACTGTATATCCACTGACATACACTCCTGATTCAATCAGATATTATATAAACGGTGTACTCCAGGCAGCACCTACAATAGGTGCCACAAGCCCGCTTACACTTACAGGTATCTCGGTACCTGCCGGTGGCAACACAACTATTGTATATGAGACCACTGCAAATAATTTTGCACCTCCGGTTGCGGATTCCACAATAACAAACACTGTAACTATAACAGGCACAGGTCTCACAGAGCCGGTAACAGCTACAGAGACAGTAACAGTACTTGCTACTCCGATGTTGAACATCAGCAAGTCACTTTCTCCTACAACCATCAATGGAAACGGTCAGATCACTTACACCTTTATCATCCAGAACATGGGAAATACTGCTGCCACAGCTGCAGACAACGCAACTATCATAGACACATTTACCCCTGCACTTTCAAATATCACTGTAACCTATAACGGTGATACAGTGCCGGTAACAACCTTCTACACCTATGATGAGACAACAGGTCTCTTCCAGACTGTTCCTGGTCAGATCACTGTTCCTGCTGCGACCTTCACTCAGAGCACAACAGGTGAGTACACTGTAACTCCGGGCATTGCAACAGTAACTGTAACAGGTACTATCTAACCGGGTACTCACGCAGACTTAACTTCGGTGTGAGCAATACCATGACATCATATCCATGCATGTTGCATTACCCTGATGTCGGACTATAAAAAGGGCGTCGTCACGGCCTGCCGGGGAGTCTTCCTTCCCCGCAGGTGCGAAAGGCGGCGCCTGTATTTCTTTTATTTATTCAAACATGTAGCTGTCAAGTCCGTGGGATTTCAGGAAATCCACCCACAGAGAATAATACTGTGCCTGAAGATGGACACCATCCCAGGTAAGCTCCGGATCCAGATATCCACTGTCATCGGTTATGGCAGGATTCATGTCAAGGTAGAAGATATCCACGCCATTTGCCAGGGCAGCAATATGATTGTTCTTATCTATTATATTATCGTTATTTACTATATCGTGAGCCTTGGAATAATCATCACTTACATACATGATACCCTGGATAAATATTATAGCTCCCGGCTGCAGCTCTCTTATTTCATCTATAGCGTCCTTGTAAGCGTCCGTAAAAGTATCGGTCCAGGTTCCAAGCTCGTTGACACCTACCATTATGTATATCTTCTTAAACTGCTTCTGGGACAGAGCCTCCCTGAGGCTCACTGTACTGCCGCCAACCTTGGCATACTCATGTCCCATAAGTCCGAATATGGTAAGTCCCTGGACTGCATAGAAGGTGGTGTTCTTAAGACCTGAATAAAGCTCCAGTCCCTCAACTCTTGAGTCCCCGATAAATACTGCGTCATCAAAGTACGACTCATCCACATCAATATATGGATATGCGGTTGTCAGGGCGAGCTTGTTCACATCATTGTAGCTGTCGGGACTTCTGCTGGTTCTGGCCGCTATAGACTGATACTTTGTAGGTATAGGTGCCTTCACATTGTCAGCCTTACCGGACTGCAGTGCCTCATCAGTCTGGACTATCTTAACACCATTATTGTAATCCGGTCCGATCTGTATGCTGCCGCTGCCATCGGTGTTATCCCCTGCACCATTGCCGTTGTTATCAGCATTGTCTCCGGTGTTATCGCCTGACCCATCACCATTGTTATCAGGATTGTCTCCGGTGCCGTCGGTATCCTTCGTGCCATCCCCGGAAGCTGCTCCGTCATTACCGGTTGTACTGCCGGCTGCCCCGTCACCATCTGTTGCCACCGGAGCGTCTGTTGCCGTTGCCCTGGAAACGTCCCCGGCAGTTGCCACATAATCTGAAGTCAGCACCGCCGCCAGTATAGGGTGATCCATGGTTACGGATATGTTGTATTTTCCTGAGAAATACCCATAGGCGGTAAGTCCCAGACCTGATATTATAATTGCCACAAACAAAGGAAACTTTGCTATGGCTTTTAAAAGCTTCATAGGCTGCTGCCTCTTTCTCTAAAATCTTTTAAAATCTGAAATACAAGAATGGATTATTTCCCCCAAGGGCGATCTGATATACGGAATACCAGAACAGCACAAGAAGGATTATCTTGCATATATAATTTCTGTAAAATCTGCATATAAATTTATATGGAAGCGGCGTACAGCACACTGCACATATAAGAAGGAGCCACCAGTAGGTTCCAAGCAGATCCTTAAATCTCGCCATGCCGTCAATGACCACAGAGCCATCAATATGCATGCCGAACATCCTCTTAAGATATACCTTAAGCTGGTCAAGCTTACTTATATTGAATATAGTCCATGACAAAGGTATCATGAACAGCATATACAGGTGTCCCAATATCTTAACCTTATCAAGCACCTTACCTAAGAATAATTTTTCTACAAATAACACTGCAAATAAAAACAGTCCCCATATAAGGAAGTTCCAGTCTGCACCGTGCCACAGACCTGTGAGCACCCAGACCACGAACATTGCCCATACCATACGGACAAAGCCCTTTCTGTTGCCGCCCATAGGGATGTAGACATATTCCCTGAACCATCTTCCGAGGGTAATGTGCCATCTTCGCCAGAAGTCCGTCATGGATACTGCACAATACGGGTCTCTGAAATTCACCGGAAATCTGAAGCCCATTATGGCTCCAAGTCCCATGGCCATAAGGGAATAACCCATGAAATCAAACAGGATCTGCATGGAATAGCCCCAGGAGCCAAGCCATGCGGTGGCTGTATTTATGCCGTAGGCACCTGCCATCTGCACATCATTCCAAAGGGACGCGATCTTATTTGCCAGGAGAACCTTGTAGGCAAGACCCACTATAAATTCTGTGGCTCCCCACTCTATCTGCTTAAGGTTCGCCTTTCTTATGCCCTGCATTTCCGGCTTTATCTCCGGATAGTTTATGATAGGTCCCGCTATAAGCTGTGGGAACATACACACATAGGTTGCAAAGCATATGGAGCTTTTAAATACCACTATTTTTTTTCTGTACACATCAATTATGTATGATGTTATCTGGAATGTATAAAAGCTGATACCAAGAGGTAACGTAAGGGCTACCTCCTTTATCAGCTGTCTTCCTGCTATATTATTTGCCACTCCTATGAAGAAATTCACGTACTTGAACAGGAACAACAGTCCGAAGTCAAGCACCAGGGCTGCCACCAGCCATGCCTTTCTCTCAAAGGAGCAGTCTATACCGCTTGATTTTTCTATGCTGTGAAATCTCTGTATACGCCTTGCAATGAAATGGTTCACCAGTATGGAACCGATCATCAGAAGCACATACACAGGCTCCCCGTAAGCATAGAAGATCAGGCTTCCTATCAAAAGAGTTATGTTCCTGTACTCCTTTCTGGTCAGGAAATACGCAACCAGGAATATAGGAAGGAACCGGAACAAAAACTCCATACTTGAAAATACCATCAGTTTTCTCCCTGATATTTATTGCTGCTTATCTGCCGGGCTTTATTACTCACCAAGCTTTATGCATTTCTCACTGTTGTTCTTTGCAAGACCTGCCTTGATAAATTCAACAGCCTCGGCAACAGGCACAGTTACCTGCTTGTCTGTATCGCCCTCTGCAGCCTTCATATTCTTGATGGTGACTACATTACCATTTATCTCGTCCTCACCAAGGAACATTGCATATGGAATACCAAGCTTGTCTGCATATCCGATCTTGTGCTTGAACTTCTTCTTCTCAAGATATATCTGGGTTCTGATACCTGCTTCTCTCATGACACCTGATATCTCAACAGCTGAAGCCATATCATCTGTCATAGGGATTATAAGAAGGTCTGCAACAGTGTTCAGATCTCTGTTTAAATAATCAAACTCATTAAGTATATAGAAGAGACGGGTAAGTCCTATGGACATGCCCACCCCCGGAAGCTTCTTCTTGGTGTAGTACTCGGCAAGGTTGTCATATCTTCCGCCACTGCATATACTTCCTATCTCAGGATGTCTGTTGAAGGTTGTCTCATATACTGTTCCTGTGTAGTAATCAAGACCTCTTGCAATAGAAAGGTCAACTCTGTAATTCTCTGCAGGAACACCGAACTTATCTATATAATATATAACCTCGCACAGCTCTGACACACCTAAGTCTAACATCTCATTCTTCCCTGCAAATGTCTTAAGTCTGTCAAGAACCTCTTCATTTGTACCCTTAAATGTAAGAAGCTCAAGGATCGTGTCTGCTGCTTCCTTTGAAACACCCAGATCCACAAGCTCTGCCTCAACATTGTCCTTACCGATCTTGTCGATCTTGTCTATCACTCTCATTACATCTGTTGCAATGTCTGAAAGTCCCAGCATGGCAAATAAACCGTTTAAGATCTTACGGTTGTTGATCCTTATGGTGAAATCATTAAGTCCAAGACCTGTAAATACTCTGTACATGATACTTGGAACCTCTGCGTCATTTGCAATGCTTAAGTTCTCATCTCCGATTATGTCTATATCAGCCTGGTAGAACTCTCTGAATCTTCCCTGCTGTGCACGCTCGCCACGATAAACCTTACCGATCTGATATCTCTTGAACGGGAATGTAAGCTCTCCCGCATTCTTAGCCACATACTTTGCAAGAGGTACAGTAAGGTCAAATCTCATGGTCATATCCGTATCGCCCTTGTTAAATCTGTATATCTGCTTCTCTGTCTCGCCGCCTGCCTTGGCAAGAAGGATGTTGCTGTGCTCAAGCACAGGAGTGTCTATTGGGAAGAAACCGAACATCTGGTAAGTTTCCTCAAGCTTCTGCTTAACCTTCTCGAAAAGTATCTGATCCTTTGGTGCCAGCTCCATGAAGCCTGACAGTGTTCTTGGTGTGATTATTGCCATATTTATATACCATCTCTTTCATTATATTATCAGTCAGATTTCAACAATCTACATTCTATCATCATGAGGGGATTTATTCAACCGCTATAAAAAATATACTCCAATGTATTTCCCGGTAATGCCACCTTTTCCTTGACCTGCTTTTTATATGAATATATAATGGAGAAGGGTCTGCCCAAAGACCTACTTTTTACACAAATTTTAAGGGGGACGTTTTATGAACGAAAGCAAACAAATCATAAGAGACGCCAGAGAACTTGGTATTCCAAAGACCCTGCTTCTCGGTCTGCAGCACATGTTTGCCATGTTTGGAGCAACAATCCTTGTTCCTATCCTGGTAAATAATTATTTTGAAGGCGAAGGTCTTTCGATCCAGGTAACTCTTATCTGCGCCGGTCTCGGCACATTATTTTTCCACTTATGTACAAAGCTTAAGGTTCCTGCATTCTTAGGATCCTCATTTGCATTCTTAGGTGGCTTCTCAGCAGTAAGTCAGCTGGACACCGGAATATTCGCCAACATGACAATGGGCGAGAAGCTCCCATATGCATGTGGCGGTATCGTAGTAGCCGGATTACTCTATCTGGTACTTGCACTTATCGTCAAGTTAGTTGGTGTCAGAAGAGTTATGAAGTTCCTTCCACCGGTTGTTACAGGTCCTATCATCATCTGTATAGGTCTTGGACTTGCTCCATCAGCAGTTTCAAATGCTTCAACTAACTGGCTCATTGCTATCATAGCTCTGGCAGTTGTTATAATATTCAACATCTGGGGCAAGGGAATGTTCAAGATCATTCCTATACTTATGGGCGTAGTTATTTCATATGCCGTAGCCTTTATATTATACAAGTGTGGTGTCACAAACCCAGACGGCTCAGCCATCCTGGTATTTGATGGTGTCAAGGATGCTGCCATCGTTGGTCTTCCACCATTCCAGCTTGCCAAGTTCAATATAACTGCAATCCTTGCAATGGCACCTATCGCTATAGCTTCCATGATGGAGCATATCGGTGATATTAGTGCTATATCAGCAACAACAGGAAACAACTTTATTGAAGATCCGGGTCTTCACCGTACACTTATAGGTGATGGTCTTGCAACATCACTTTCAGCTATGTTCGGTGGCCCTGCAAATACAACCTATGGTGAGAACACAGGTGTTCTTGAGCTCTCAGGTGTATATGATCCACTTGTCATCAGAATAGCAGCTTTATTTGCGATCATCTTAAGCTTCTTCCCTAAGGTTGCTGAGATAATCGGTTCAATGCCTGCTTCTATCGTAGGTGGTATCAGCTTCATCCTTTATGGTATGATCTCAGCTATAGGTGTAAGAAATGTCGTTGAGAACAAGGTAGACTTCACCAAGTCAAGAAACCTTATCATCGCAGGTGTTATCCTGGTATGTGGTCTTGGCTTCTCAGACGGTATCACATTCACAGTAGGAAGTGCAGACATCACTCTTACAGGTCTTGCTATCGCAGCCATTGCCGGTATCGCATTAAACGCTATCCTTCCCGGTAACGACTATGTATTCGGTGAGAACCCAACCGGCGACGTAAGCCGTGGACTTGGCATGAACCCACAGAATTCAGAGATCAAGTAATCGAAAAATCCAACTGGTTTTCGTGTGATCCCAAGATCATTTCATGTAACATAAAGATCATTTCATATGATAAGGTTGAACAAAAGGAGGTATAAAATGAACAACGTAATAGAAATGACCCATCCACTTATCAAACACAAAATATCAAGACTTCGTGACAAGAACACAGGTACTGCAGAGTTCCGTGCCCTTGTAGAAGAAATAGCAATGCTCATGGGCTATGAAGCCCTTAAGGATCTCCCAACAGAGAATGTGGAGATCGAAACACCTATCGAGAAGTGCCAGGCCCCTGTTATCGCAGGAAAGAACCTTGCAATAGTTCCTATCCTTCGTGCCGGTCTCGGTATGGTAAATGGTTTATCAGCTCTGGTTCCTACAGCTAAGATCGGTCACATCGGTCTCTACCGTGATGAGGAAACCCACGAGCCACACGAGTACTACTGCAAGCTTCCTGATCACATTGATGAGCGTCTTGTTGTAGTTACAGACCCAATGCTTGCAACAGGCGGTTCAGCTATAGCAGCTGTAGATTTCATCAAGCAGCGTGGTGGCAAGAACATTAAGTTCATGGCTATCATCGGTGCTCCTGTAGGTATCGAGAAGCTCATGGCTGCTCATCCCGATATTACCCTTTACATTGGTAACATCGACAGAGAGCTTAACGAAAACGCATACATCTGTCCAGGTCTCGGTGACGCCGGAGACAGAATATTCGGCACAAAATAACAGAACGGAGCCATTATATTGAAATCCAATATAATGGCTCCGTTTCTCGTTCTAAGGTTTATCGTTCTAAGCTTCACACGCTTATTGTTCTACATACCACTTAGGGTTCTTTTCTACGCCATCCTCTGATTCATCATCCAGAATAACAAATTCCACATCTCCCGGACGATACCACAGATTATCCAGCTTCTCATCGCCACTCTCTCTTATGATACCGGCATATATGATTCCATCAACCTCCTGCTCAATAAAGAGCATTGACAGATACTTAAGTCTCTCATCTGAGGATATATAATTGCCATCCTCATCACACTGCTTGTCTGCGATTATATACTCATCTGCCATTCCGCTTTCCTCATCCTCCATAAGGATAAGCTCGTAGGGTGAATTCTCGTATATGACCTCAACATTTTCCGCCATAACATCCATAAGCACAGCAGTCCTTATATCTCCGTCCTTCATGGTGGCAAGCTTGCCATAAGGGATTGAATTGGCAGTGTATCGGTAACAGGAAACCGTCTCCTCGTAGAATATATAGATATATTCAGGATAGCTTCCGGCTGTAGGCACATCCTTCTCCATGTAGAAGATCCTTGGTGTATCTGAGTTGAGATAATCGCTCAAAGTAGCTATACCTTCATTTACATCCTCGGTGCCCTCAGTAGTGGCCTCGGTTGTATCATCCGCGTTCTGGTCTGTTCCTGTTGTATCGGTAGAAGGAACCTCCGTAACGGAAACCGTAGTATCATGCTCCGTATAGTCATCCTCATCTACATAGTCGTCCACATCATCCTCTGATGCTGCCTCAGTTGTAGTTTCGCTGCCTGTATCAGCATTATTACCATTACATCCTGAAAGGGTTGCTGCTCCAAATGACAATGCAAGGCAACCAATAACATTTACAATTAAAAATCGCTTTCTCATAGTCAAATTCCCCAACTATAGTTGTTATTATATATTCAGACTATACTATTTTTTCTCGTACCTGTCAAAGCTTACCGTAAATCTTGTACCGATCTCCGGACGGCTTATAACCTCAATATGTCCGCCATGGGCGTCCACTATCCATTTGGCAATGGAAAGTCCAAGTCCCGAACCTCCGGTGCTGCTGTTTCTAGCCTGATCAGACCTGTAGAAACGCTCAAATATATGGACAACATCGGAAGCCCCCATGCCCTGTCCTTCGTCTTGTATGACATAAGAAACAGTCTTCTCATCTGAGATTACCTTGAAGCTGATATCCGAGTTCTCCTCCGAATATTTGGCAGCATTCTGTACCAGTATCCTTACAGACTGTTTTATCATGGCAATATCTCCCATAATATAAACATCACCATTCGGATCAGGGGCGAAGCTGTATCTGTGTTTGTTATCTATCATCACAGACTCATCACAAACCTCTTCCACCACTTCATTCATATTAAGTTCCATAAGGTTCAGGTGATTACGTCCATTGTCGCCTCTGGCAAGGAACAGCAGCTGCTCCACCAGATCCTTCATATGCTGTGACTCATTTTTCAGGGCTTCTATGGATTCATCAAGGATCCCGGGATCCTCCTTGCCCCACCTGTCAAGCATATTAACATATCCCTGGATGACCGCAATAGGGGTTCTAAGCTCATGGGAGGCGTCATCTACAAATCTCGCCTGTCTCCTCTCGCTCTCCTTCATACCCCTTAACAGGTTGTTAAGGGCGATCTCTATGCTTCTAAGCTCCCTGTCTCCGGTGTGTATGCTTACATCATCGTTATCCGGAGAAGCATTATTGATAGCCGCCTCAAGACTTCTCATCTTTGAGGGATCATAGGTCATCTGGCTTACCTGCTCAGCCTTCACCGCCAGGTCATTTAAAGGCTTAAGCTTCCTCCTTATGGCCCCGGTCTCAAATATGGTGCACAGGAGGGTCACCACCTGTACTATCACCAATATTGCAAATGGCACCACTGCAAATCTGTACACCTGACCCAGATCATACCTATACACTTCCCCCGAATAATCCTTTACTATATAAATAAGGCTTGGAAATCCATCTCCCAGTCCAAGCTGCCTGCTCATGGCGTCAAGTGTATCCGGAAGTGTACTCTCAAACCACAATATTATGCTCAGGCTCACACCGATAAATATAAATATATCTGTCATGAGATAGTCCCACATACGCTTAAAGAAAAACCTGCTGTTTATCTTCCTCGCAATAGAGGACATCCGCTTTGCCTGAGTGTTTTTTGTTTTGCTTTTATCTGACATAGCTTATCCCTTTATAACATATCCCACACCGCGGACAGTGCTTATGAGCTTAATGCCATACCTGTCATCTATCTTGGCACGGAGATATCTTATGTACACATCTATAGTATTTGTCTCGCCTACAAAATCATATCCGCATACCTGATTAATGAGCTTCTCCCGATCCATGACAATGCCCTTATTCTCCATCAGCACATGGAGCAGTTCAAATTCCCTGTTGGTAAGCTCCACCTGCTCCCCTTTAACACTGACCTCGTGGCGATCCACATCTAATGTTACATCTCCTACGGTTATCTTCTTAGTCTCAAATTCCACAACGCTCTTTCGCTTCAATGCCACCCTTATCCTTGCAAGAAGCTCTTCAATGGCAAATGGTTTAGTGAGGTAATCATCTGCCCCCGCGTCAAGACCTGCCACCTTATCCATAACCGCGTCCCTGGCAGTAAGCATGATAACCGGTGTCTGGTATTCCTTTCTCACACGTCTTAAAACCTCAAGACCATTTAACTTTGGGAGCATGATATCCAGAATAATAAGGCTGTAGTTTCCCGTAAGAGCCTTATCAAGACCGGTTCTTCCGTCAAATGCCTTATCCACCTGGTATCCCTCATGCATAAGCTCAAGTTCAACAAATCTGGCGATCTTCTCCTCATCCTCAACTATCAATATCTTATCTGCCATTTCTTCCTCCCTGATTATGATCCTCGTTGCATAACACAAAATCCACAGGAAATATCCCATGGATTTTGCTTGCTTAATTTCTGTCTTTTAATTGTCAGTGTACCTGATTACTTGCTCTTCATGTCGTTCTTTATGTCTGTGCAGGCGTCTGCTGCCTTGTCGCACATTTCATTTATATTTACATTGACACTTTTTATTCCCACAAAGTGATATTTGCAGTCAAAGAACATTCCCACAATCAGAAGTGGTAATACGACCCAGAAGGCAAACACAAGAGCGATCACAAGAACAAGCACAGGAACATTTATAATAGGCTCCTCATATCTTATAACCTCAAACTTTGTATCTATGGATGTCTTAAGAAGCTTCTTCAGGACTCCCATAAATCCATCCACTGCATTTCCCAGGGTCTTCCTGCTGCAATCCTTCCTGTAATCCTCCTGAGCCTTGTCAAACTCTGAGGTTGTATAGGTTTCACTGCTTTCTGTAGTGTACTTTTCTACATCCGGCTTCTTGATCTTATCTAATTTCTCAAGATAAATGATCGCGTCAAGCATATCATAGTCACATGCCTCAAGTGCTGCCTTGGCGTCCTCGTATGTCACGCCTGTCTTTTCTCTTAATTTCTCAACTTTTTCTAACTTATCCATAACATTCACCATTAACCTTTCTTGCGGGGCTTTGTGAAGCCTCTTTATTGATCATCTTTTATTTCCTCAGCTGATGATGTTATAGTACACCTGCATTTTTAAAAGAAAATATGAGAAAGATTAAAACAAGATTAAAATACAACTTCTTGATCTAATGTATCTAAACGACGTATTCCTCCGTTACAGTATTGCCTTTATCATGTCCTCGATGTCACTTTCAGGGCGGTATCCAACTGCACTGTCCACCAGCCTGCCATCCTTGAACAATGCCACCATAGGAATACTGCTTACATTATATTTAAGAGCAAGTGCCATCTCGTCATCTACATTTACCTTGCCTACTACAACCTGTCCGTCGTATTTCTCTGCTATATCTGAAATGACCGGGCCTAACATCTGACATGGTCCACACCATGCTGCCCAGAAATCTACCAGCACCGGCTTGTCTGCTTTAAGAACTTTCTCTTCAAAATCTGCCTGTGTAATCTTTAATTCTGCCATATTAAGGTCCTCCTCTTGATTTTTTATTGTGGAGTTTATTATAGCATTATTTTGGGAATATTTGTATTGTTTTATTCGGGGCTGGAAACAGGCAAAAGAAATATGCCTTATGAGCACTTGAAGTATACGACGTGAAATGATATCCTAGAGCTATGTCCAGAGTTTTGTGAAAATATATTTTTCGGAAAATCAAAATCAGAATAAGCTTGAAGCACATATATATTTTTATCAGGAATTGTATTTATGAAATCGGAAAATAAGCAAACAAAAATTGCACAATCAAATAACAATAGTGGGGAGATTTCCTGGAGGCAGAGGCTTTTTGACATACTCCAGATAGGGGACAGATCAAACTTTGCCAGCAGGGCTTTTGACTTTTTTATTGTAATAGTTATCGTTACAAATATTACGGTGATGTTCCTACAGACATTTTCACAGATGTCTGATTATTTTGGAATATTCAGGTATATTGAGCTGGTGACTACAGGAATATTCTGTGTGGAATATATCTTAAGGATCGCCACAGCGGACTACCTGTATCCTACAGCCGGGAAAGTGAAATCAAGACTGCTCTTCCTTAAGAGCTTTGATGGTATTGTGGATCTTCTGACCATCCTTCCGGCATTCTTCCTTACAGGCTTCATTGCCTTCAGAATGTTAAGGGTTGTGAGAATATTCCATCTGTTCAGACTGAACGCCCAGTATGACTCCTTCAACATAATAACCGGAGTCTTAAAGGAAAAGAAGAACCAGATACTTTCATCGGTATTTATCATACTTGTACTTATGATGGCAAGTTCTCTGTGTATGTACAGCGCGGAACATGAGGCACAGCCGGAAGTATTTGCAAATGCTTTCAGCGGAATATGGTGGTCAGTGAGTACAGTGCTTACGGTGGGATACGGCGATATCTATCCTATAACCATCCTCGGAAAGACAATGGCTATAATCATTTCCTTCCTGGGAGTAGGTGCTGTGGCTATACCAACCGGTATCATAAGTGCCGGATTTGTTGAAAGCTATACTAAAAATCAGAACCTGACCAATGCCAGGGCTCTTGATCTGAACGAGATCGTGGAGCTTCGCATAGATAAAAATAATGCACACAAAACCATATCTGAGGTGGAAGCAGACCGCCATCTGCACATTTATCTGATACTGAGAAATGACATGTCCATATTGCCGGACGACGATATCAGGCTTTTGATGAACGATATAATAATAGCGAGAGTTCTTTGATGAAATTCACAGAACCCTCGCTTTTATTAATTTTTGTGAGAAATTGTTGTTAAGTTCGATATATTTTAATTTATGATATTTATCTTATTTATGGTAAGGTTCGTTGTTCATTATCCTGTAGCTTCTGTATATCTGTTCAAGCAGGATAACCCTCATAAGCTGGTGAGGAAATGTCATATCTGAGAAGCTCAGTTTAAAGTCTGCTCTCTTAAGCACTGACTCATGGAGTCCCAGGGAACCTCCTATGACAAACTGGATATGGCTTACACCATTTACTCCAAGTCCTGCAATCTTATCTGACAGTTCTACGGAATCCAGCTTCTTGCCGTCAATGGCAAGTGCTATCACATATGCGTCGTCTTTTATCTTTGACAGAAGCCTGTCGCCCTCTGTCTGTTTTATAGCTTCCTCTTCGGCAGCACCGGCACCGTCCGGTGTCTTGCAGTCTGCAACCTCAAGGATCTCTAATTTGCAGTATCTCCCGAGCCTCTTTGAATATTCCTCAATGGCTCCACGGAAATACGACTCTTTTACCTTACCTACACAGCATATGCTTATCTTCATGTTATTTTCTCCTGTTATTGAACGTCACCCCATTAAAATTTGGCACTTTCTATATGGACTGCTCGATCTCCTTAAACAGTGGAAGCTTGTTGTAGGCTTCAATATTTGCAATGATCTGTTCAGGTCTTGAAGCACCTATAAGCACTGTTGTAACCTCTGGCTTATTAAGAAGCCAGCATATAGCCATCTCTGAAAGCTTAAGTCCTGCCTCTGCTGCACTAGCATTTAACTGGATAAGATGCTCTCTGTTATTGAGGACATTGTCAGCCTTAAGAAATCTTCCGTCACGGACTACTCTGCTGTCAGCAGGTATATCCTTGAGATATTTGTCTGTAAGCATTCCCTGTGCCAGTGGCGAGAAGCAGATAACGCCCTTGCCCAGCTCGTAGCTGGTGGTAAGTAATCCGTTCTTCTCAACTGTTCTGTCGAGGATCGAGTATCTGTTCTGATTTATTATAAATGGGCAATGAAGGTCTCTTAAGATCCTCTCTGCCTTTACAAGTGTTGCTCCATCGTAATTTGACAAGCCCACATAAAGAGCCTTTCCGCTCTTTACTATCTGAGAAAGAGCCTCCATGGTCTCCTCAAGCGGTGTGTTCTTATCCATTCTATGATGATAGAAAATGTCCACATAGTCAAGTCCCATTCTCTTTAAGCTCTGGTCAAGACTGGCAATGAGGTACTTTCTGCTGCCCCAGTTTCCGTAAGGGCCATCCCACATTTCATAACCTGCCTTTGTACTGATCACAAGCTCGTCTCGGTATGCACCAAATTCTTCTCTTATTATCTTTCCTGTATTGACCTCGGCACTACCCGGTTCAGGGCCATAGTTATTTGCCAGGTCAAAATGTGTGATACCATTGTCAAATGCTGTGAAGCACATTTTCTTCATATTCTCATAATCATCATGTGTTCCGAAATTGTGCCACATTCCAAGGGCGAGAGGCGGAAGCATTAAGCCACTGTCTCCGCACTTCCTGAAAAATCCATTTTCAAGCTTATCCTTATATCTGTCTTCTGCCGGTGTATATCCCATTTTTCCATTCCTCCATATAACAACATATCATACTTTCTTTTTCTATGTTTCTATGTGTTATCTGACGCGTCCATATTGAACGTCAGCCGGTTTATACCGTTATCTCTATCTGATTGTCTTCTATTGCCACTATGCAGCTTTCATAATATCCGTCTCCGGTGGTTCTCGGACCGCTCACGACTTCATAGCCATCCGCCTTAAGTTCCGCCGTAAGACTGTCAACCTTCTCCCTGCTTCCCACCGAAAATGCAATGTGGGCATATCCTGTCTGTGCAGGATTTCTAAGGTTGTCATTTACCTCCGGTTTGTTCATGATCTCAAGTCTTGCTCCTCCATCAAATGAAAGAAAATAAGATCTGAAACCTGTCTTTTTATTGTGATACATATCATTTGAGGCTGCTCCAAGGTACTTTATGAAAAACTCCCTGGCCCCCTCCAGATCATTCACATACAATGCAACATGCTCTATAGTCATAGGCCGCCTCCATTCATAAATTCCGATCTATTGATTGGCTGATATCAATACCAGCTCTTTCCATATACCATTTTATCATTATTTATTTTGGGAAATATAGATAATTCTACTTTTTTCATTGAGATTTTTACTTTATTCTACAGCAGGATTTCTTATTCTCCATATACAAAACCAGATGTCTGCCTGTTCCTACCCCAATGCCACATCAAGTGTCATCATCAGGCAGAAGCCTATCATAAAAGCAATAGTTCCCTTGTTGGAGTGCTCGCCCTCGGACATCTCAGGCACAAGCTCATCCACCACAACATACATCATGGCACCGGCTGCGAAGCTTAAGAGGTACGGCATTATCGGAATTATGAAGGACGCCAGCACTATGGTTATGGCTCCGGCAACCGGCTCCACAACGCCTGACAGTACTCCATAGACAAACGCTTTCTTCCTTGACCATCCATTTCCATGTAAGGGCACCGAAACAATGGCTCCCTCAGGAAAGTTCTGTATCGCTATACCTATGGCAAGGGAAAATGCCGCCGCCAGGGAAATTGATTTATTTCCTGTCATCCATCCGGCATACAATATTCCTACCGACATTCCCTCAGGAATGTTATGTATCGTTATGGCAAGCACCATCATGGTCTGCTTGCTGAACCTGCTGGGCGGTCCCTCTACTGACTGATCCGGGTGCATATGCGGTGTTACCGTATCAAGGAATAACAGAAACAGCATACCAACTCCAAAGCCCACAACCGCAGGTATGAAGCTCAATCTGCCCATTCCCGCAGACTGCTCTATAGATGGTATCAGCAGACTCCATATGGAAGCTGCCACCATGACACCTGCGGCAAAGCCACTCAATATTTTCGTGGTGGACCCTCCCAGTTCTTTCTTCATAAATAGCACAAGAGCCGCTCCAAGAGCGGTTCCTGCAAATGGGATCATAAGTCCTGAAAAAATTATCTGAACCATCCAAACATCCCCTTCTTCTTCTCGTATGGCTTCTCTGTAATATCTCCTACAGTGTATCCCGTATCTCCGATAGCCTTTCTAAGCTGTTCTTCATCCAGAGAAGCGTCGGAAATGATAACAGCCTCACCCTTCTTGTGGGAGGAGCTTACCTTTGAAACCTTAAATTTATTTCTGATGCAGTCATTAATATGACTCTCACACATTCCACACATCATGCCATCAATCTTAACAGTTGTCTCTACCATAATATTCATCGCCTTTCATATTTATTAAAAAATGGTCTTATTATATATTTTCTGTCAAAACACTGTAGCTTTTCGACACTAACATATTATGTTAGTCTGGACTAACTGTCAAGTATCTTTAGCAATCTATTTTTGCAAGATGTATCACATCATGCTTTTTCGTGATACTCTTTTTCTGTATTGACATTCCAGATGTTATCCTTGGTTTCCACATGATTCAGGATATTCTTCACAGTCTCAAATGATGTACACATGGAATGGTCAAGATTGTTGTATCTGTGCTGCCCGTTTCTTCCCACACAAAAAAGATTAGGAATGGTATTAAGGTAGTCTCTGAGCTCATCCATGTGCTCGTAAGTATCAAAGTATGCAGGATAAGCCTTTTTCACTCGCTCTACATGAAAATCCTTAACATCCTGCTCTCTGTCTATGAGTCCTATTGTAACCATTTCCCTGATAGCCATATGGGCAAATTCCTCATCGGACATAGCCCACATATTATCTCTTTCATTACAGAAGTATTCAAGTCCCATCCATATTGTGTTCTCCAAATCCTTAACCATATACGGGGACCAGTTATTATATATCTGGAATCTTCCCATCTTCACTGACCTGTCATGCACATATACCCAGTCATCAGGTACTATATTTCCGACAGTTTTTATCTTAGTGTTGTTCTTAAGATTAAGTTTATACACCAGCACTCCAACCGTCATATAGTCCCTGTATGGAAGTCCCTTCGCAATCTCTGTATATTTATCCGGGACACCCTCCATACCCATGACAAGATCCTTCACCGGCATAGACGATATAAAATAATCACATGATTCATGATGTGTAACTCCGTCTTTAATATAGGTCACTTCCGTTATACTTCCATCCTCAGATCTGGCAACGCCTGTAACCTTTGCTTCCATAACTATGGAACCTCCCCGCTTCTTTATATCCGACGCAGTAAGCTCCCACAGCTGTCCCGGTCCAAGCTTCGGATATGCAAATTCCTCAATAAGAGATGTTTCCACAATACGGTTCTTTTTCTTAAATAATTTGCCCATCATATCCTTAAGAATTGCTTTTATGGACAGCCCCTTAACACGCTGTGCTCCCCATTCAGGAGATATTTCACTGGGATGTCTTCCCCATAGATTTTCTGTATAATCCTCAAAAAACATGGAATACAGTTTCTTTCCAAATCTGTTTATATAGAAATCTTCAAGGGATTTTTCTTTTCTTTTTATTACCACCGACTTCAGATAACTAAAGCCTACAGCTATAGTTGTGCCAAAGCCCATATTTTTCAATGTATCCCATTTTAGTGAAACAGGATAATCAAAGAAACGATGCTTAAAAAATATACGTGAAATTCTGTTCCTCTTAAGCATCACCCTGTCTTCCTTCTCAGGATCAGGGCCACCTTCTTTTACCGCACTGGTTCTGCCCAATATAATATCATCCTTAGGCATTGCCCCCTGGGTCGGCATCATCTTCTCCCACCAGTCATTCACCTCAGGAACTTTGGAGAAAAAGCGGTGTCCTCCCATATCCATTCTGTTTCCTTTATATTCTACAGTTCTTGATATTCCTCCAATCACGCAGCTCTCCTCGAACACCAAAACCTCATACTCATCAGTTCTGTCTAACAGCTCATAGGCTGCTGTAAGGCCTGCAGGCCCTGCACCTGCTATTATTACCTTTTCCACAATATAACCCCTTCCCACGTCTGAGTGCCATCACACATGTTTATATTATATACATCAATGCAACAGCAAAATTAACCATAATTATAGATACATCCAAAATACTAAATAAGCATCTTTTTATCTTTGTATTCCTTACTCTGTCTCTTACTATCCCATACGCCAGAACACTTGCAGCAACCCCCGTAAAAAGGTATCGTCCATTCATGGTACACACAAAAGGGTACTTGAATGCAAATAAAACATAGCTTATCGTTATCACAATCGTCACTCCGGCAAGCAGCAGCTTATGAGAAAGCTCCACCTTCTTCATAGCACAAAGGCCTATCATGGTTCCAGCCAGCGCCACAAGAGTTATCGCCTCCAGCACATCAAAAAATTTTTCTGCAGACACCCACACCATTGCCGTATTCTTTAGTAATCCTTCGTCATAAAGCAGGGTATTCACCGTCTGTGCCCATATATTAGAATGAAATTCCGGGTTATGAAGATCTATAGACACATATGTAAGCTGACTATATGATGGAAGTCCAAGTCTGTGAAAGACAGACACATCACTTATGTACTGGTAGCTTTCGGTGCTCATACGATACACATAGTTAAACGGCATATCATATAATATATTACACCTTATCAACCAACAAAGTCCCAACGGAATACATATCACTACAAATATAAACAGCTGTCTTATCACCTTTCCCGGTATTCTTATATTTTTTATAAGCTTTAAAAGGAATACCAGACCTATCCCCACTGCAATAAGACCTCCCGATGTCTTTGCCAGCATGGAAAATGCCACAGTAAGAGCTATCTTGACAATATCTGAAAGCTTCTCTGTCCTGTCCCATTTTATAGTATAAAATATAGCCATGATACTGAACATTGTCATCAGACAGTCATTGTTAAGCTGGGTTCCCAGCCACATAAGTGTAGGTGAAAAAGCTGCAAATGCCGTGATCACAACCTTAGCCTTTTCACTACATCCAAGCTCCTTTGCGCACCTGTAGATATATATGCTGGCAATCCCTGAAAACAGTGTATTGAGATATTGCAGCATCTCAAAGGACAGCTCTGGATTTCCTTTCGCATCACAAAATATTCCCATCACAAATGCTCCTATAACATGGAACAATGGTGGATGATATGTCTGCTTAATATATCCATCTGGCAAACGACGATATTGATATATATACTGGATATACCCCAGGTGCCCATAGGTCGGTTCATTCCAGTCAGAAACCTGCCCCAGATCATGCGTTGAAACATTATAAGGAACTTCATGTGCATATATAAGTCTGAGCAGTATCCCCCCTACAAGCATAATAAAGCACATTGTTTCCCATCTGATACTTTTTTTATCCTTCCCCACCATATCCTCCTGTCAATCTTAAGAATATGTAACATGCCGCTATATTCTTAAAGTCTCAGTACCATCTCGTGCCATTCTTCTCCGCCCCAGGAGGAGTCGGCAATGCCCTTATCCTCAAAGCCCATCTTCTTGTACATCTCAACCTTTCCCTCAAGGCAGGTAAGTATGAGCTTTCTTCTCTCATTATGTCTCTCTCTTTCGGCATACTGAGCTACGATCTCTGTGGCAAGTCCCTGACCTCTGTACTCCGGAAGCACATCCAGTCCGAGAAGCATAACATTGCAGCCATAGTGGTTGTTAAGTGTTACATCTGTGAAGAACTCGTCCCTGAACTTTGACTCATCTGTGGCAATACCATTTAAGAAGCCTGCGATCTTGCCTGTAGCCTTATCAATGGCTACAAGGAACAGATCCGGCACAGCCGTTACTCTCTCTGTCATAGATTTCTCTGAACATGCCTCATTTGGAGGGAAGCATATCTGCTCTATTTCAACTGCCTGGGTAGTCTCATCTGCTCGTATATCCCTAAATTCATATTTGTACTGTAATGCATTTTCCATGCTGAATACTCCTTTCATCGAACATCAATCCATTAAATATTTGCCTGTAAAACATGGCACAATCAAGTGAGCTTCACTGATTATACTATAAAACCAAAAGAGAAGCCAGTAATCACTACCGACTTCTCCTTGTTTTACTCATTATTTATTCGTCTTCCTTGATATCTGTCATGCTCTTAAGTCCTGCGATCAGTGTTGATCCGTTATGGAGAACTGCTGATGACGCCGGTGGAAGTATTCCTGCCACGCCAAGTCCGATAAGTGCTGTGTTAAATGTCAGGATAAACTTATAATTATTATGTATCCTGTTCATAAGTCCCGCACTCAGCTTACGGAGAGTAACAAGCTCCTTAAGGTCATCTGAGGCTATGGTGATATCTGCGATCTCCCTTGCAATGGCTGCACCATCTGCAATGGCAATTCCTACATCTGCCTCTGAAAGGGCAGGAGTATCATTTACTCCGTCACCTATCATGATAACCTTTCTGCCGGCCTCTCTCTGCTCCCTTACAAATCTCGCCTTGTCCTCCGGAAGAACCTCCGCATAGAACTCATCAAGATTGAGCTTGGCTGCTACCGCCTTGGCAGTCTTCTTGTTATCCCCTGTCATCATGCAGATCTTGCTGATACCAAGCTTGTGAAGCTGGTCTATTATATATGCCGCATCGTCCCTTACAGGATCTGATATACACAGAACCGCTGTAAGCCTGCCGCCTATACCCATAAATATCCTTGAATATTCCGGATTGATCTCATCAAGCTTCCATGCCTCATCCTCAGGAATAACACAGCCCTCATCCTCGATAACGAAATGATAGCTTCCTATGACTATCTTCACGTCATCTATGGTACTGCTTACTCCGTGGGCAACTATATATTTAACCTTTGAATGTAATTCCTCGTGGGAGAGGTTCTTGTCCATTGCTCCCTTCACGATAGCATTTGCCACTGAATGAGGATAATGCTCCTCAAGGCAGGCAGCGATCCTTAACATCTCGTCCTTGTCTCTGCCCTCAAATGTCACAACGTCCACAAGCGTTGGTGTTGCATGGGTAAGGGTTCCGGTCTTGTCAAATACTATGGTGTCCGCCTCGGCAACTGCCTCCATGAATTTACCGCCCTTGACTGATATCTTATTTTCTCTTGCCTGTCTCATGGCTGAAAGCACCGCAAGAGGCATGGATAACTTCATGGCACAGGAATAATCCACCATCATAAATGACATTGCCTTGTTGACATTTCTTGTTAAAAGGTATGTGATGAGTGAACCTGCGAAGCTGTACGGAACAAGCCTGTCGGCAAGGCTGTACGCCTTGGTCTCTGCTCCTGACTTCAACCTCTCGGACTCCTCTATCATCTTGACTATCTGGTCATATTTGCCGTGGCCTGAGGTCTTCCTGACCTCAATAACACACTCGCCCTCTTCAACCACAGTACCTGCATACACATATCCGCCGGCACTCTTTACTACAGGCTCCGACTCACCGGTCATGGTAGACTGGTTCACGGTCATCTCACCGTCAACCACCACACCATCAAGTGGTATTATATCTGAGTTACGGACAACCACATGGTCTCCAAGCTCAACCTTTCCTATATCCATCTGAACGTCTCCGCCCGGTGTCCTGATCCATACCTTGTCCACATCAAGACACATAGACTTGGCAAGATCGCATAAGGACTTCTTTCTGGTCCAGTCCTCAAGCATTTCTCCAATGGTAAGCAGGAACATTACTGATGACGCCGTATCGTAATCACATCTTATTATTGACGCGGTTATAGCTGTAGCGTCCAGCACCTCAACCTGCAGTCCCGACTTAACAAGACACTTTATGCCCTTGAAGATATATGGGATACTCTTAACTATACATACTGCTTCCCTGATCACAGGTGGAAGGAATATCTTGTTGAACAGTCTTCCGCAGAGCTTGCCTACCAGCTTCTCCTCGAACTCCCTGTTCATCTTTCGTCCGGTCTCCTCAGGAACCAGTGCCTT
This sequence comes from Coprococcus sp., assembly GCA_050872265.1. Classification (GTDB taxonomy): domain Bacteria; phylum Bacillota; class Clostridia; order Lachnospirales; family Lachnospiraceae; genus Coprococcus. The sequence continues at coordinate 15,610 of JBNMGN010000013.1, read as the reverse complement.
TATGTCTTCGTCATTATAGTCAAATGTCTTAAGTGCTTCTATTACAGCCTCTTTGCCCTTCTTGACCGACTCTGCAAATGTAATTGTGACATCCATGGTCCTGTCGTACACATGAACATCCCTTACCACATCAAGGCTTCTCAGATAATACTCAACGATATCCGCCTGATCCAGTGACATACGAAGCTGAGGCATTCTTATACGCATTTTCCTGCTTGACTCATGTAATACTATGCATTTCATAAATCTTTTGCTCCTTCGTTATCTTAGGTATCTTTCATACCCTTACAGTAGAAGAAGGACAGCATAAAATGTTGTCCCTCCTCCACGATCCTTCTGTAAACCACCGGGTATTGATTACTCCTCGACAGCTTCTGCTTCCTCAGCAGCCACCTGGCTATCATGAGCCTCAACGATAGCTCTTGCCTTCTCTAACTCAAGCTCCTCGTCCTTCTTATATCTTGCCTCGTTGATATCAACTGCGTCCTCGTAGATATCTTCACAGTTCTCTTTAACCTTTGTAACAGTCTTCATAACACTGTCTTTTCCTCTTAAAACGGCTGCTGTACAACCTGTATATACCTTCTTGGCATCCTTACTTGACAGTATTGATACACCTGCTGTTCCAAATAAAAGTCCACCTGCAAATAATCCTAATTTTGACCACTTCATAATAAAGTCCTCCTTAGTTTTAATTATTTATTATTTGTTATTTCTCATATGTATTATGCCGCCAGGCATAACCTGACGGCATATTTAATATTTGCTTATGTAGTTATATTACCACTATGAAAACAGAATTAAGAAGTTAATTTTTATTAGCAGTAACTAATACCCTTCCACCGGAGCTTAAATCCCTGGATAGAAACCCTTAGATCTGCCTGCTACTGTAATAACTCCGGTGCTGACTCTGTGAGATAAGCCACTATCTTGGCAAAGCTGTCATCACTGATCACATGCTCCACCTGACAGGCCTCATGCTCAGCCACCACGTCATCTATTCCCATATGTACGAACAGCTTGTAGAAGGTATGATGCTTATCAAGCATTCTTTTGGCTATCACCTCACCCTTCTCTGTAAGGATGATCCTCCAGTCACGCTTCTCAACATATCCATCATCTTCAAGCTTCTTGAGTGCAACACTGACACTAGGCTTGCTGAAGCCAAGCTGATTGGCAACGTCAGTAACTCTGCACGCACCGTTCTTGTCTATCTGCATAAGTATTGCCTCAAGATAGTCCTCTTTTGATTTTCCTATATTTTCACTCTGCATATACTGCAACCCCTATCAATATTCTTTGTTTGTTAAGATATGCTCACAAACATTAGTTTTAACTAACCATTAGTATAATCAGTTTATAATTACCTGTCAATACCAATTATACTGCTGACAGGGTATTCGTACAGCCTAAAACTTACAGACCTGCCAGAGTACGTCCAAGATCCTTTAACTGCTCTGCTGCACTGTCATCAGGTGCTGCGTTACAGATAACGCCCTCGCCATTTACAAGTGTTGCTCCATCGCCTGTTACTCTTCCTTCCCAGTCTCTCATCCACTGGCCATCGCCCCAGCCGTATGAACCGAAAAGTGCTACGTTCTTGCCTGAGATCGCTCCGTCAAGCTCACACATAAGAGGCTCCATAGTAGTCTCCTCAAGAACCTCAACGCCCATTGAAGGACATCCAAGTGCAACTGCTGTCACATCTGCAACATCTGCTGCTGACGCACTGTCTGCAGTAACCATATTAACCTCTGCTCCTGCTTCCTTTGCACCCTCTGCAATATAAAAAGCCATAGCCTCTGTGTTACCTGTTCCACTCCAGTAAATAATACTTACTTTTGACATTTATTCTTCCACCTTTCTTCTCAGTCGCTTATTTAAGCTATACCATGACCTCACGGATACTTGCTCCGTCAAGGATCTGCCTCACAACCTGCTCCCGCTCTTCGTCAAATCTCTCAAAAAGCTTTCTTGTAACAGCCCGGTTCCTGTACACCTTCCAGTATCCGGCATACAGGGAGTTCTTACCCTTGTTCTCTATAAAGCCCTTCACATCTCCAAGAGGGTATTCCAGAAATACGCCTATTTCGTGAGGAAATTCATTTGCATTGTTGCAGAATTCCTTACTCCTCTCAGACAGTCTCACCAACATCTGCGGAAAGTTTCCGGTTTCGTAGCCGTAGGTCTTAAGAAATTCCTTTACGTCTTCTCTTGCCAGGTACTTCTCGATCATATCTCTTCTATATAAATAGAGATTGAAGGAGTCGTACTTTCCTCTCAGCAGATAACAGGATATCCCTGTACCTTTTAAGAGCTCCTTTATTATATTGAACTCCTGGAGGGACACCGTTATTATGTGAGCAGCCTTGCTTCCCTTTAAAATAGGGGCACAATTAATAGCCAGCTTCAGCTTTGTGTTATTGACTATATCCTGCTTGGACTTCACTGCAAGTATTTCGTTTATTGGCATAATTACTATCTCCACTTAATTGAACATCATGATATATCACGAGAGTTAGACTAGACTAACTCTGTCCTTTTGTCAACATTATGTATTGATAAGTATTATCACATATGAGTTATTGAGAATATTATCTCATTCATTTGATATTTTATGCATATTTCCATTGTTCAGACTGTAACTGTGTATCCACCATGTGACGATAGATACCATTTGCAGCCTTAAGCTCCGCAGGAGTTCCTGACTCTGCCACTGTTCCGTCCTTTAATACCACGATCTTATCTACGCCGTCTACGGTTCTCATTCTGTGGGCAATGATAAGTACCGTCTTATCCTTGATCAGCTTGGACAGCGACTCCTGTATAAGGGACTCATTATCAACGTCAAGGGAAGCAGTGGCTTCATCCATAAGTATCACAGGTGCGTCCTTTAAGAAAGCTCTTGCTATGGATATCCTCTGTCTCTCACCACCTGACAGCTCTGAGCCGTTCTCGCCTATCATGCTGTTCCATTTGTCCGGCATACGTTCAATGAAATCCTCGCAGTTGGCAAGTCTTGCCGCCGCCATAACCTCTTCGTCCGTTGCGTCCTTTCTACCAATCCTTATGTTCTCCATGATGGTGTTGTTGAACAATGTAACATCCTGGAACACAATGGAAAACAACGTAAGCAGCTTCTCAGGATCAATGTCTGAAACATTCATTCCACCTACTGTGATAGTTCCCCTGTCGTTATCCCAGAACCTTGCAGCAAGTCTTGAAACTGTAGTCTTACCGCCGCCGGATGGACCTATAAGGGCTGTAACCTCACCCTGCTTTGCTGTGAAGCTTACGTCTGAAAGTACCTGCTCACCATTGTCATAGGCAAATGCCACATGGTCAAATGTAATATCATAGCCGTCATTTGTAAGTTCATCTTTACCTGTCTGCTCAGGATGTGAGATGATCTCGTCCATTCTCTTGCAATTCACATCAAGACTGATAACGGCTGCCAGATTCTGAAGTGATATCTGGAGCGGCTCATACATTCTTGTTACCACAAGAAGGAACATGAAGAATGTAAGTAATGTTATATCTCCCTTAATAAGAAGGGCACTTCCCACAACTGTTGTTGTGGCGATACCAAGCTTAAGTATCATCTGTGATGTTGATACGAAAGCAGCATTTGCAAATTCCGAAACAATGGCATGCTTCTCCACTGCCTTTATCTTCTTGGTGAGACCTTCCATATAGGTGTCTGTCATGTTGTATGACTTAAGGTCTCTCATGGTCTCAAGTCCTTCCTGTATACCGTCAAGGCATGCCACCTTGTATTCTGACGCCTTTCTCTGGAGCTTACCCATGACACTTCTTGAGCTTAATACTATTATGAAGGCAATAGGCATTACCCATACTGCTGCCAGTGCCATCCTCCAGTCAAAGAAGAACAGACTTATTACAATGATAGTAGTTGAGATAATGGCACCAACCAGCTCAGGTATCCAGTGGGATGAACCTGTCTCTATCATGGCACAGTCCCCCATGATGGTATTTGTCAGGTCTGCCAGATCCTTCTTACTAAAGAATGAAAGCGGGATCTTTCTGAGCTTCTCAGCCAGTGCTCTACGCCTCACACCACTTTCAATATAAGTTGAAAGGAAGGTGGATCTGTACTGGAATACTGTTGTCGCCGCGATCAGCACAAGCACTGCCACTATTCCTATTATGAAGAAGGACAGCTTCTCTCTTGGCACTTCCCCCTCCAGAAGATATGAGGCAAGCTCATACAAGAGACCTACGGGAAGCATAAGTACAAGGTTTGAGATGGTAACTGAGATAAATGCTCTCACCATTCCCTTTGCACCCTTTTCAGATAATGCGTATTTGTGTTTTAACTTCTCTATCATTTATACTGCACCCGCCTTTCCAACCTTCCACTGAACGGATTTATTATATTCACTCCACATGTGGGTATATATTCCATTTGCACTGTTAAGCTCATCATGAGTTCCGCTCTCGGCGATCTTACCGTCAGCAAGAACATATATCCTGTCAGCATCTGTAACTGTAGATAATCTGTGGGCTATCATGATAACCGTCTTATCCTTGGACAATGCCTCAAATGCCTTCTGAACCTGTCTCTCATTATCAGGATCTGCAAATGCAGTTGCCTCATCAAGGATAAGTATCGGTGCATTCTTCAAAAATGCTCTGGCGATGGATAATCTCTGTGCCTCACCGCCTGACACATATACACCCTTTGAACCGATAACTGTATTCACTCCATCCGGGAATTTCTCTATTATATCCATGCACTGGGCATTCTTAAGGGCTTCCATAACCTCTGCGTCGGTGGCGTCAGGTCTGCCCATCCTTATATTCTCAAGTATACTCATCTTAAGAAGACGGCTATCCTGGAATACATAGGAAACCTCATTCATCAGAGTCTCACTGTTTATGTCCTTTACATTCACCCCGCCGATCTTAACTGCTCCGCTATTCACATCCCAGAACCTGGCGATCAGAGACGCAAGAGTTGTCTTACCGCCACCGGATGGACCGACGAATGCCACATGCTCACCGGGAGCTATCTTAAGGCTGATACCATCAACCGCATTCTTGTCTGCGTCCGCATATGAGAACACTACCTTGTCAAGTTCAATAGAAGTGTCCTTCGGTGTCTGACCATTTGCAGGTTCAGGAAGCGGCTCCATGCTGAGGATGCCGTCCATTCTGTTGATGGCGTCCCTTACCATAAGCTGTGATTCTCCTGCAAATGCTATCTTCATCAGAGTTACTGTGAGCACTGATGTTATAAGTATGTAGAATATAAGGTTAAGAATGAATTTGTCTGTAACTCCGTGGCCTGTGAATACATAGGCAGCTATGATGAGTGCTGCAAATATACCATTTGCAGAGGTGGTAAATGCCACCATCGGAACCATCATGTTTTTGGTGTATCCCAGAGTCCATTTCTCGTACTCATCAATGGCGTTCTTAAATCTCTTAAAGCTGAACACTGTCTGTCCGAAGGTCTTAACAACCGGAACACCTCTTACATATTCAACAGCTTCTGCCGACATGGTTTCAAGAGCGTTCTGGTACTGCTTCATATCCTCTGCCATCTTAGGCCCCATCATAAGGGTTCCCATAAGAACAAATGCTATAACTGCGGGTATAAGACTTATAAGTCCCAGTCTGTAGTCGAATACCATCATCATGGCAAGCAGTCCTACAGGTGTTGCAAATGACACTGCCTTATCCGGAAGGTTATGTGCAAGGTATGTTTCTGTTGCTGCTGATGAGTCAGCAACGATCTTACGGATCTTACCTGTCCCCTCTGACTCCACATATCCAAGAGGAAGCTTCATTATGTGGTTCATCATGGCTGTACGCATGTTGACCTGCACTCTGAAGGCTGCCTTGTGGGAGCACATGAGGGCTGCAATATATACGACCATTGCTATCAGGGCAAATACCACTGCCATCCAGCCATATTCTTTTATATGGACAGCCTCACTGTAATTTGGTCTTACCTCAAGAACTTCTTTCATGATCTTCCATATGTAATAAAATGGAACCAGTGCTATCAACGCACTTAACGCTGCCAGCACCAGGGACGCATAGGTAAAATACTTATGGCCTCCCGCGTAGTACATGAGCCTGCTAAGGTCTCCCTGTTTTTTCTCTTTCACTTTTATTCCTCCTTCTTTGAACATCAGCCCATAATAAATCGCCTACGGCGAGGGCTGACGCTACATGTCAAGTTTTCATATAAAACTTGACACAATCTTTGAACATCAGACCATTTTAAATTTGTCTGTTTGATACCGTTTCCTCACATTTGTCCGGTGGCATTAGAGTTACACTGTCCTCACCGCGATTAGTTTCGTCTAACCGCATTGTGATTTTTTAGGCAGTATCTCTACTGCCCTGAATTAATTGTATTTTCATGATCCACATACACGGTCTACATATAAATTTTGCTATCTGTCACCTTCAATGACCGCTCGCCAGCCTGCCTGATTGAAGGTCTGTATATGTGACATTAGCTCCACCGCGTCCTTATACTCAAGTTTATGAGTAATCACCTCATAAATATAACGCCAGCCTGTGCTACACATTACATGGATAAAGAAATCATTCACCCTGTTGTCCACATTTGAATACTGATCAACAAATATCCTGTAGTACTTTTCTTCAATAGCCACAAGCCCATCAAAATAATCCTCATATTCTGTACCTGCGGAACAACAGAATATCAACTGAAATTCATCAAAATGGTCATATATATATTTCAGTACCAGTTCTGTTCCCTGTTCACCGGAAGACTCTGCCACATCCGCGTCGCCACTGTCGGCCGCAGCACTTATACTCCCAATATACATCTCCATAAGTCCGTCCGCTGCCGGCTTCACCACCGCAGAAAACAAACCTGCCTTATCCTTAAATCTTGTGTATATGGAATTGGTGCTGACACCGCTGTCAGCCGAGATACGCCTGAGACTGGCACCATGAAATCCGTATTTCAGAAATTCTTTTCTGGCACTGTCTAAGAGGGTTTCCGTAACCCCTGCTGTCTCCTGTCTCATTCCCACCTCCGTATTTTATTTAATAACACCGTTACTGTAACGCTGTTATTTTAACAATAAAGCCTATATACGTCAATAGTTATCTTCATATTTTTATCTAAAAATTTTATTAATGAAATTTTTTATCCCCCACCATAAAAAGACCACCGGGCACATTGCTTATACCCGGTGGTTCCTTAATCACCATAACTCTTTATGATATTTCACTGAGTCCTTCTCTGTGATCTCCCTGATCACACGGCATGGATTTCCCACTGCAAGACTGTTAGGTGGGATATCTCTTGTCACAACACTTCCCGCTCCGATGACACAGCCCTCACCGATAGTCACGCCTCCGGTGATGACAACGTTACTGGCAAACCAGCAGTTTGAACCGATGGTCACAGGTCTTCCATATTCCTCGTCGTAGTCCGGCCCATCCTCCACAGCCTTGATATTTCTCTCCTGCCATCTGAATGGGTGCATAGGTGTGGCTATGGTACAGTTCGGTCCGAAGAATACATTGTCCCCTATCTTAACAGGACATATATCCAAAACTGTAAAGTTGAAATTTGCATAGAAATTCTTTCCTACAGTGGCAAATAGACCATAGTCAAAATATACAGGTCCCTGAATAAATGTACCTTTTCCTCTGTTCGGGATCAGTTCATCAAGAATTACCTTTCTCTGCTCTTCTTCATCCTCAAATGTATTGTTATATCTCTGGGACAGCTTGTGTGCTGCCAGACGTCTGTCCGCCAGTTCCTTGTCCATGGGATTATAAATCTTCCCAGCCAACATTTTTTCCTTCTCTGTCATGTTCTTTCTCCTCTTACGCTATGACATGTCTCACCAAGTGATGGGTGTCATCTTATTTCACAGGTCATCTGACCCTTTTATACCACACCAGGTATTATCCATATGGTATCGCCTTTTCAGTCTATTTGCAATAACAATAATCGCACTGAACACCAGGAAAAAATCAACTGCTCCTCTGTAGCCATCTACGAAATCCTCAACCCGCCTGTCGCAATCCTTCGGAAGCTCCACAAATCTAAGTCTTGATATAAGCCTCATGCACTTCAGCTCTGTGCCTCTGACAACGATACATTAAGCACATTTTCAGCAGCTTCTGAATACGCATGCTCAAACACAAGATTTACTGCTTGAAATATATAAACCATGTCACATTCCACGGTTCCGTTTTCCTGCATATACAGGTCATGCATTTTCTCTATGTCGCTGAAATCTTCTATGCTGCAAACATTTTCCATGCTCCTGTCATCTGCACTCACAGTCTCTCCGGTGTTGTGGTCAGACTTTAATAACTTCTCACCGGGATTTTCAAACATCATCCGGGCAAAGCTTCTGTGAAGCTCTGTTTCGTAGTCACAGTGGCCGCTTAAGTTTCCGGTGAAATTCTCATTATGAGGGTAGGTGAACGAATCTGCCACATAATGGGTCAGCTTGCCCAGGCGGTAATAGTCCCATATTCCCATGCCTGTTTTATTCTCAAATGACAAGAACATGCTCTTCATCACCGGAAGGATGTTCTCATAGTTGTGTCCGTGCATTTTCATTCCACGCTTCCAGCCGTGGAAGTATGTGAAGAAATTAAGATCCGGCTCCATCGCACCAAATATGAATGCTTTTCTAAATATGTCGGGAACATTTTTGTCAAATCTCGTCTCAAGAAATTCTGCTAAAATCCTGTGATCTATTGTCTGCATAGCAATTCTCCTTTCTGCTGCTTACATATGCAATACCAAACTGTCTCATCCTCTATGCTGCTCCCCTGCCACTGATTGTCTCTGATTATAAACAATAAATATAAAGCCCCTCATAAAAATGTATAAATATTTGCTAAATAATTCTTAAAATTCCGAAAAGCAGAAAAATGCCGACTGCTGCCAGGTAATTCCTGCAACAATCGGCATTTCTATGTTTCAAATTTTCTATTTTATTTGCATGGCTGATTTATTTTATCTTCTGCTTATTTCAACCATTCTTTTCGCTCCCTCTCAAGCTCTGCAAATGTTCCTGTGATCAGTTCTCAAAGGGCCTTACCCTCAAGGTTACACCAAGCTCTTCACATATGCTGCGGCACTTCCGGATCTTGTCCTCCGGCATAACCTGTTCAACTACGGTCATGACTACATTTGGCACATATCGCTTCGCAAGAACTGCAAATTCCTTTATGGCTTCATAGGACTTTATGCCAAATCGTGATCTGGTAAGTTCAAGGAACTCCTTCTCCTCCGGTGCATTCAAGGATATGGATACGGTATCTATCCTGCCTGCAAGCTCCGGGGTCACATCCCTGCCATATATGAGATTTGCAAGGCCTATGGTATTAAGTCTCACCTTAAGCTCCGGATATTTTTTCTTCAAGGCGTCTATGACCGCACATACATCATCGAGTCTTTCCAGTGGCTCGCCAAACCCGCAGAACACCAGCTCATTTATAACGCTGAGATCGAATTTATCACAGAGAGCCAATACCTCTTCCACAGAAGGCTCCCCTTCCTTAAGCCACAGGGTATTATTTTCCTGCTGCTTCTTAGTCTGTCTCAGGCAGAACACACAACTGCATGGACATTTATTTGTCATGTTCACATAGACATTTTTTCCTGTAAGATCACCGCTCTTTTCTATATCAAGGTAGCCTTCCTCGCCAACCTTTCCGGTTACTGTATAAAGAAACATTCTCACGCCTCCGATTTTCTCTATTTATCACGACTTCTTTAACACTCGTTCACAAGGTCTTTCAGATACATCTCAAAGCACAGGCCCCAGTGTTCAGGCACATTATTCTCCTCGCAATAGCTTATGCACTTTGACACATATGCGGCGGCCTTTTTCACCGACTCGTAAAAGCTGTGCCCATTCATATACATGCCTGCTATTACAGACGCGATCACGTCACCTGTGCCGCTTCTGTCTCCACCTATCCTGTCCACCATGACCATCTGGAAGTCCTCATCCTTGTTGTAGATGAAATTTGCAATCTGGGTTTTATTAAAATGTATCCCTGTAACCACTATATGCTTCGGTCCCTGGGCAGCCAGAGCAATACACATCTCCTTAAGCTCTTCTACGGTAACTGTGTGATCAGGATATGGCAGGTCAAGCAGAGTGGTAAGCTCCGTAAGGTTCGGAGTGATTATATCTGCATACTTCACCAGCTCCTTCATCCTGTGGCACATAGCTTCATTGTAGGTCTGATACAGCTTGCCATAGTCTCCCATCACCGGATCCACTATTACAAAGTTCCTGTCATTCTTAAAGTACTTTATAAAATCCGTAACTATCTCCACCTGACGTTCCGAACCTAAGAAGCCTGTGGATATGGCATCAAATTCCAGCTTCAGATCCTTGTAGGTCTGTATATAATCCTCCATCTTGTCTGTATAATCATCAAAATAAAATGTAGGGAACTGGGTATGGGCTGAAAGTATGGCTGTAGGCACTGTAACAGCCTGTATCTTCATGGCTGAAACTATGGGAGCCATAACTGCTATGGAGCAACGCCCAAAACCGGTAACATCATTTATTAAAGCTATCTTCTTCTGCATTATTTTTAACCTCTGTGAAAAATTTTAATGTACTGTTTTTATCATTTACCAAACCTTTTATTTCCATGAAATTTTACCATCAAATTAGAGCTTATTCAACCGGATATAGAAAAGCAGGCATAACATCTGCCAAACTTTTACACTGCAAATGTTATGCCCGCCCTTTCACGAAACTATTTTATTTTAATAAATGTATGCCAACAACCAACAGCTTTCTACTTTACCTTCTTCTGCATAATTCCATTCTTTACATAGTAAACGGAACCATTGTAGGTAACTTTTCCCGTATACTTGAAATCAACCTTACCGTTGTTCACATAGTACCATTTTCCATTATATTTGCAGAGTGTCCTTGAATTATTGGTCCTGCCGCCCTTTACATAATACCAAGTGCTGCCATACTTCACAAGGGTCTCTGTCTTTGAATCCAGCTTTCCGCCATTTACAAAGTACCAGGTTCCGTTATATTTGCATAAGGTTCTTGAATTATTGATCCTGCCACCTTTTACGTAATACCAGGTACTGCCATACTTCACAAGAGTCTCTGTCTTTGAATCCAGCTTTCCAGCATTTACAAAATACCAGGTTCCATTGTATTTACATAAGGTTCTGGCTGTAAGATCGACTATCCCGTTCTTAACGTAGTACCAGCTGCCGCCTTGCTTTACGATAGTTGTGGCTGTATAATCAACCTCACCATTTCTTATATAGTACCATTCTCCCTTATACTTGAACAACAATGTGGCATTTCTGTCAACCTCTCCGTATTTTGTATAGTATGTCGGCTTTCCGTATATTTCCCGGATATCCTCTATTTCATACTGGGATCCAATATCCAGCCCTCTCATATTATCCTTATCAAGATATGAGAAATCTTCATTAACAAGATAATTCTGAAAGCATATAAGATATTCAAGCTTCGTGCTTTTTCTCAGATCAAGCTTGTCAAGCTTGTTACGGCTACAATTCACATATGTAAGTTCTGCATTATCACTTAAATTCAATATCCTAAGCTTGTTGTCAGAGCAATCAATTGATTGGAGCTTAGGATTGCAGCTCATATCCAATGCTTCCAGTTTGTTCTCAGAACAATGCAGATTTGTCAGCTCCGGATTATTGCTCAGGTCAAGTGTTTCAATATTATTCTTATCACATGAAAGAGTTTTAATCAGGGCATTATTTTCAACGTCTAATCCCGTCAATTGGTTATTAATGCATGAAAGAGATGCCAGTTTTTTGTTACTGCTCACATCAAGTTCCTGCAGTTTATTATCGTCACAAAACAACGTGGTAAGCTCTGGGTTGTTATCAGTCTTAAGCTCTGCAATATTGTTTTTTTCACAATATAAGATAGAAAGCTTTGGATTATTTCTTATGTCTAATTCTGTCAGCTTATTACTGCTGCATTGTAATTCCTCCAATGCTGTGTTGGCGGAGACAACCAGTTCTGAAATACTATTGCCCCCCAGTCTCAGTTCTATCAGCTTGGTATTGTTCCTTACATCTAATTCTGTCAGCTGGTTATAATCGCAGCTGAAATACTTCAGTCCCGGGCAGCCACTCACATCCAATTCCGTCAGCTGATTCCTGACACAATACAACGTCAGAAGACTTGGATTATCACCTACATTCAATGAAGTAAGCTTGTTACTGCTGCATATCAGGCAGTCCAGCTTAGTATTCTTACTGACATCAAGAGATGTCAGCCTGTTTCTGTAACAATTTAAGTACTCCAGATTTTTGAACAGCTCTATTCCCTTCAAGGAATATATCTGCATCTCCTCTACATTAATCTGCTCAACTAAATCCGGATTAATATATCCGTCACCCTCACCATCAAACTGCCAACTTAAATACTCTCTGAATTTATCATCCGGGAAATTCTCTTCGTTTAATTCAACACGGGTTGTGGTACTGTCTGATGCCGTTGCTGTTATCACCACGTCCTCACTTGCCTCTACATACATGCTATTACCTATGCAGATGCTATTCAGTATCAGCATCAGACTAAGAAGCATGCTCATAAGCCTTTTTCTCATCCTAATCTCGTCCTCCTCATTGGTTTTTTGAGACCTTACTCTTGCTTCTATTATCCACCATCATTTGCTGAACATCAACCATATTTTCTTTAATTCATACGTCTTCCGATCTGCAAATGATCAGCCGTCAGTATTTATTTTACCTTCTTCTGCATAATTCCGTTCTTTACATAGTAAACGGAACCATTGTAGGTAACATTACCGGTATACTTGAAATCAACCTTACCATTGTTCACGTAGTACCATTTGCCGTTGTACTTGCAGAGGGTCCTCGACTTGTCAATCTTACCATTCTTTATGTAATACCAGCTGCTGCCGTACTTGCAGATAGTCACTGACTTGGTGTCCATCTTGCCGTTCTGCACGAAGTAGTAGGTATTATTGTACTTACAGAGGGTTCTTGACTTGTCGATCTTGCCGTTCTTGATATAATACCAGCTACTGCCGTACTTGCAGAGAGTCACTGACTTGGTGTCCATCTTGCCGTTCTGCACGAAATAGTAGGTATTGCCGTATTTGCATAAGGTTCTTGCTTTGAAATCAATCTTACCGTTCTTAACGTAGTACCATGTGCCGCCGTTCTTAACAAGAGTTGTTGCACTAAAGTCAACCACACCGTTCTTTACATAGTACCAAACTCCATTGTACTTAAAGAGCTTTGTCACTGTAAGATCCTTGTCACCATATTTTGTGTAATACCACTTGCCGTCTACCTGCTCAAGGGTCTCAGCGTCCTTCTGAGGGGAAATATTAAATATATCCATATTGTCCTCATCCAGATATGAGAAGTCTTCATCTTTAAGGTAGTTGTCGGAGCAATCAAGCTGAACCAGTTCTGTGTTATTTCTAAGATCCAGCTTGGTAAGCTTATTTCCTGAGCATGACAATGTTAAAAGTCCCGGACACATACTTACATCCAGTGACTTAATACTTGTATTGTCACACATAAGGGTCTCCATCTCAGAACAGTTGCTTATATCAAGCTCCCCAAGGTCATTGTTCTGGCACAGAAAATATGCCAGATGTGTATTCTTGCTGACGTCAAGCTCTGTGATATTATTATCATAGCAGGAAAAATCCCATATTTCGGGACAGTTGCTTATGTCTATCTTGCTTATGTTGTTTCTGTCCACCTCAAGTATCTCAATACCGGTATGCTTCGTCACGTCAATTGAAGATATATTGTTATCCCCTGCCCATATATACTGAAGGTCAGGATTTTTGGATATGTCCAGTTTATCCAGCCCGCAGCCTGTACAATCCAGTATATTAAGCTGTGGATTTTTGCTGATATCCAACTCCTTGATAGAGTTGTCACCGCAATATAAAGAAAGCAGATCCGGATTGTTAGTTACATCAACTTCACTTATGTTATTACCACTTACACCTAAGTCCTGCAACGCTTTGTTTTCGCTTACGTCTATCTCTGTAAGCTGATTGTCAGCACACTGAAGCCACAAAAGCTTAGCATTCTTGCTGACATCTATGCTGCTGATCTTATTTGAATTAAAGCCTAAAAGTTCAAGCTTCGGATTATTGCTGACATCAAGGGTTGTAAGCTGGTTATCTTCTAAATTGAGGGATTTAAGATTTTTATTTTTGCTTACATCCACACTGGTAAGGTTGTTGCTCTTACATTCAAGCAAAGTCAGATTAGGGAACAGTTCTATTCCTTCAAGGGAACTGATGTCCATCTCGTCCATAAAGAGTGAGATCACATTGTCGGGATTTACCCATCCTTCACCTTCCATATCCCAGCTATCAAGAATCCCCTTCCTTAATCCTGCATCAGGGAAATTCTCCTCCGTGATATATAACTTATTTGTCTCCTGGACGGCACTGCTGCCCGCCCTCTCTGCACTGGTAGCAGTGGCTACTCCCACCTCATTTGATCCTTCTTCTGCATTTACTGTCACAACAGGTGCAAGGCTGCTGAGTCCCAGTGACAATGCTAATGCAATGGCCATACATGATTTTTTCATATACATCTTCCTCCTATGTTGCTTATTTTAAGCTCTGCCTATCTTCCTCTGCATAACTCCGTTCTTAACGTAATAAACAGAACCGTTGTATGTGACATTTCCTGTATAGTGGAAATCAGCCTTACCCTTGTTCACGTAATACCATTTGTCATTGTATTTCGCCAGGGTTGTCGCATTATTCAGTTTTCCGTTTCTTACGTAATACCAAACGTTGTTATACTTAACGATAGTGGCAGCTTTAAAATCTATCTTTCCATGATTAACGTAGTACCAGATGTTATTGTGCTTCACCAATGTTACGGCTGTGGAAGCCACCTTGCCGTTCTGCACATAGTACCAGGTTCTTCCATAGGCAAATAATCCAGTCTTGGTGAAGTCTACCTTTCCTTTGTTCACGTAATACCAGCTATTTCCCCTCTTAGCCAAGGTAGTTGCTGTGAAATCCACAACTCCGTTATGAACGTAATACCATGCACTTCCGTACTTCACTACTGTAGTCGAGCTTGTATCGTATCTGCCGTTCTTTATGTAGTACCAGCTTCCGCCTATCTTCTCTAAGGTTTCGCCTTCTGCCTCAACGGTCTCAAGCTTCTGCTCACCACAGACTGAGCAGGTGTACAGCTTGCTTCCGGCCTCCTTAGCTGTAGGCTTCTTCACGTAGACGCCCTCATCCCAAGAATGACCATTTGCAGGGATCTCTTCCTGGGCTACAAGAACCTCACCGCACACGTCACAGTGCTTTCCTTCTGTAAGTCCACTCTCGGTACAGGTTGGCTCTACCGCTTCATCTATTACTTCTTCGTGTCCTTTTGCAGGAATCTCTTCCTGTGCCGCAAGAACCTCACCGCACACATCACATTGCTTTCCCTCTGTAAGTCCACTCTCGGTACAGGTTGGCTCTACCGCCTCATCTATTACTTCTTCGTGTCCTTTTGCAGGGATCTCTTTCTGTGCCACAAGAACCTCACCGCACACATCGCAATGCTTTCCCTCTGTAAGAC